>NZ_JBVKAP010000007.1:0-506246 GCF_055639315.1 Streptomyces sp. NPDC039465
CTCGGGCTTTCCTCCGGGCGCTTCCCTTCGGTCTTTCGTGTTTCCAGTTTAGCAGATCCATTTTCCGTTTCTGCCACCCGCTGGAGCGGGCTGCCGGTCTGTTCTTCGCTTTCGCGTTTCCCTTTCCGGCGATTCCAACTCTATCAGAATCATTTCCGCCGAGCTAATCGGCTTCGTGATTCGAATGAGGAATCGGAGGAGGCTCCTCGGAAATTCAATTTCCGACCGGAGCGAGAGAGATTCTAGCTGCTGGCCTTCGAACATGTCCAGTCCGAGGCAACCGTTAAAATCTACCTCCCCACGCGCCCCGTGTCAACGGGTCTTGCGGGCGAAGAGGAGACTAGCAGGTCAGAGGGGTCGTACGCACATCAGGCGGCGGTCGGCAGCTCGGCGCTGCGGTCGGGCTCCTCCACGTCGCCCGCGTCGCCGGCCCGGGCCGCTCGGCCGCCGAGGACGTAGACGTAGGCGAGAAACGCCAGCTCAGCGACGATGCCGATGGTGATGCGGGCCCAGGTCGGAAGGCCTGACGGGGTCACGAAGCCTTCGATCAGGCCCGAGACGAACAGGACGAGGGCGAGGCCTATGGCCATGCCGACGGCTGCGCGGCCTTGCTGGGCCAGGGCGGCGCGGCGGGTCTGGGGGCCCGGGTCGATCACGGTCCAGCCCAGGCGGAGCCCTGTGCCGGCGGCGACGAAGACGGCGGTCAGTTCGAGCAGGCCGTGCGGGAGGACCAGGCCCAGGAACGTGTCGAGGCGTCCTGCCGACGACATCAGGCCGATGCCGACGCCGAGGTTGAGCATGTTGAGGAAGAGGATCCAGATCACCGGGACACAGAGGAAGGCGCCGAGGACGAGGCACGTGGCGGCGGCCTGGGCGTTGTTCGTCCAGACCTGGGCGGCGAAGGAGGCCGCCGGGTGGCTGGAGTAGTACGTCTCGTACTGGCCGCCCGGTCGCGTCATCTCGCGCAGCTCCTGCGGGGCGGCGATCGACGCCTGGACCTCGGGGTGCGTGCCGATCCACCAGCCGATGACCGCGGCGACCAGGGTGGAGAGGACGGCCGTGGGGATCCACCAGTGGCGGGAGCGGTACACCGCGGCGGGGAAGCCGGACGTCAGGAAGCGGGCGGCGTCGCGCCATGAGGCGCGGCGGGTGCCCGTGACGGCGGCGCGGGCGCGGGCGACGAGCTGGGTGAGGCGGGCCGTGAGTATCGGGTCCGGGGCGCTGGACTGGATCAGCGAGAGGTGCGTCGCCGTGCGCTGGTAGAGGGAGACGAGTTCGTCGGCCTCGGCACCGGTGAGGCGGCCGCTCCGGCGCAGGAGGTGGTCCAGGCGGTCCCACTCGGCGTGGTGGGCGGTGACGTAGACGTCGAGGTCCATGATCGGCTGCTGCTCCAGGGACAGGATGCGGACGGGTCCGTACTGCTGCGGCGCGCTGCGGGCCAGCTTGGCAGACTGGCGTTTCGAGGGGTCGGGAAGGTCGACGAAGGGTGGGCGTCATGAGCGGGGTGGTGACGGGGGATGCCGTCGTCCTGGGGTTGCAACCGGCGAGGCTGCCCAGTCGTGCGCTGGCGATCCTTCTCGATCTCGTCGTGGTGTGGACCGCGTATCTCCTCATATCCATCGGCCTGACGGTCGCGACGGCTTCGCTGGACGAAGCGGCTCGTACGGCGGTCCAGATCGCGTCCTTCCTGCTGGTGCTGGTCGGGGCGCCGATCGCCGTGGAGACGCTGACGCACGGTCGTTCGCTCGGGAAGCTGGCCTGCGGGCTGCGGGTGGTGCGGGACGACGGAGGGCCGATTCGTTTCCGGCACGCGTTGGTGCGGGGCGCGATGGGGGTGGTGGAGATCCTGATGACGTTCGGGGTGGTCGCCTGTATCGCGTCGCTGGTTTCGGCTCGTGGGCGGCGCATCGGTGACGTGTTCGCCGGGACGCTGGTCGTACGGGAGCGGGTGCCGGCGGCGCGGGGGCGGGCGGTGCCGCCGCCACCGCCGTGGCTGGCGGGACGGTTCGCGGAGTTGGATCTGTCGGCCGTGCCCGATGATCTCTGGCTCGCGATACGGCAGTACCTGACGCGGATGGGGCAGCTGGACGCGGCGGTGGGGCGGACGCTGGCGGAGCGGCTGGCGGACGAGGTGGTGGCGCGGACCGGGACTCCGCCGCCTGCGGGGGTGCCCGCGGCGGCGTATCTGGCCGGTGTCGTGCAGGAGCGCCAGGCGCGGGAGGCGCGCAAGGCGTTCGGTGAGGCTGGTGCGCGGGGCCGGGACTCCGTGGCGGGTGTGGCCGGTGAGGCTGGTGCGTGGGGCCGGGACTCCGTGGCGGGTGTGGCCGGTGGGCCCTTCGCGGCGCCGGCGCCGGCCTCGGTCAGGAGTCCGGCGGCCGCCCAGTCCACTCCCTCCACTCCGTCCGCTCGGCCCGCCCCGGACGCGGCGCCGACGCCTCCGCCCGCGACGGGGTTCGCGCCTCCCGCTTAGTCGCGCGTCCGCCCGGGCGTCAGGCGTCAGGCGTCGACGGAAAGACCGAGGGCGGGGATTCGAGGGCTTCGAGCTCGATGCCGGGGGCCGAGAGGACCACGTCACCGGCGATGTGGACGGTGTGCTGTTCGCCCGTGTCGAGGGCGCTGACCTGGTATTCGTCCACGATCAGGGGGCCGTTGTCAGTGGCGTGCGCTTCACTCTTCATCAGGGCCCACGACTGGTCGACGGTGAGGGGGGCGAGGACCGGGTCCGTGAAGGCGACGAGCCTTACGCGGGTCGCGGGGGAATCGGGGGTGAGTCGAAGCAAACGGGATGTCGCGACGAGGAACGCCGGGGACCGGCCGGTGAAGGCATGGGCGCGCACATTGCCTTCTGTGGCCTCGGTGCCGGTGGGGTCGGTACGGACCCAGGTGACGCCTTCGAGGGCGGCGCCTCGGACCTGCCAGCTCGCGGCGTGGAGTTCGAGGCGGATGGGGCGGCCGAGGTCGTCGAGGGCGAGGTCGACGGAGCCGGCGTGGTCGCCGGAGGGGGTGGTGATCTGGGAGACGTAGCGCCAGCCGGAGGGGCCTGGGGCGCAGTGGAAGTGTTCTTCGCCGAGGGGGGTGTGATCGTGCGGATCGTGAAGCGAATAACGGCCGCGGGGCATGGGTCCTCGGGGGCGGGTGAGGTCGGTGGCCGGTTTGGCGGCCGGCGACGACGGGTGGTGCGGGCGTCGGTGTGAGGAAGCAGGGCAGGCCCCCCGACACGGGGGTGCGGGGGGCCTGCCTGAACTTCCTGCTACCTGCCGGCTACTGCCGCTGGAGGATCAGTAGCGGTAGTGGTCGGGCTTGAACGGGCCCTCGACCGGGACGCCGATGTACGCCGCCTGCTCGGGGCGAAGCGTCGTCAGCTTCACGCCGAGCGCGTCGAGGTGCAGCCGGGCGACCTTCTCGTCGAGGTGCTTCGGCAGCACGTAGACGTCGGTCGGGTACTGCTCCGGCTTCGTGAAGAGCTCGATCTGGGCCAGCGTCTGGTCCGCGAACGAGTTCGACATGACGAACGACGGGTGACCGGTGGCGTTGCCGAGGTTCAGCAGGCGGCCCTCCGACAGCACGATGATGACCTTGCCGTCGGGGAACGTCCACGTGTGGACCTGCGGCTTCACCTCGTCCTTCACGACGCCGGGGATCTTCGCCAGACCCGCCATGTCGATCTCGTTGTCGAAGTGACCGATGTTGCCGACGATCGCCTGGTGCTTCATCTTGGCCATGTCCGAGGCCATGATGATGTCCTTGTTGCCCGTGGTCGTGATGAACAGGTCCGCGGTCTCGACGACCTCGTCCAGCGTCGTGACCTGGTAGCCGTCCATCGCGGCCTGGAGCGCGCAGATCGGGTCGATCTCCGTGATGATCACCCGGGCGCCCTGGCCCCGCAGGGACTCCGCGCAGCCCTTGCCGACGTCGCCGTAGCCGCAGACGACCGCGACCTTGCCACCGATGAGGACGTCGGTGGCGCGGTTGATGCCGTCGACCAGGGAGTGGCGGCAGCCGTACTTGTTGTCGAACTTCGACTTCGTCACGGCGTCGTTCACATTGATCGCCGGGAAGAGGAGGTCACCGCTCTGCTGCATCTCGTACAGGCGGTGGACACCGGTGGTGGTCTCCTCCGTGACACCGCGGATCTCGGACGCCAGCTGGGTCCACTTCTGCGGGTTCTCGGTGAGGGTGCGGTTCAGGAGACGGAGGATGTAGCCGTACTCCTCGCTGTCCGCGGTCGAGGGGTCCGGGGCCGAGCCGGCCTTCTCGAACTCGACGCCCTTGTGGACGAGGAGGGTGGCGTCGCCGCCGTCGTCCAGGATCATGTTCGGGCCGCCGGTGGGGCTGTTCGGCCAGGTCAGAGCCTGCTCCGTGCACCACCAGTACTCCTCCAGCGTCTCGCCCTTCCAGGCGAAGACCGGGACGCCGGCGGGGGCCTCGGGGGTGCCGTTCGGGCCGACGGCGATGGCGGCGGCCGCGTGGTCCTGGGTGGAGAAGATGTTGCAGGAGGCCCAGCGGACCTCGGCGCCGAGGGCGACCAGGGTCTCGATGAGCACGGCAGTCTGCACGGTCATGTGCAGGGAGCCGGTGATGCGGGCGCCGGCGAGGGGCTGCTGGGCCGCGTACTCCTTGCGGATCGCCATCAGGCCGGGCATCTCGTGCTCGGCGAGGGTGATCTCCTTGCGGCCGAAGGCGGCCAGGGAAAGGTCGGCGACCTTGAAGTCCTGCTGGTTGGCGACAGTCGTCATGACTGGGCTGCTCCTCGTTGTGTCGGTTCGAGGGTTCGGGCGGGCGCGGGCACGGCGGTGCCGGGCATGGGAAAGCCCGGGTGTTCCGTGCAGGTGCACGGGTGTCCCGCAGTGCAGTCGTCGGAGGCCCTCTCTCCCTCGGACGGTCCGTGCGGACCGCCCGACCGCCATCAGCAGCGACGTCTGGCTCGGTCACGAATCTACACCGATCGGCGCAGCGGGCCACAGTGGTCATGCGGAAGGGGCCCGGGTCGTGGTGACCTCGGGCCCCTGTGGGTCGGTTCCGGACGGGCGACGGCGGCCCGTGGACGGCTTTGGCCGTCAGTGGCTGGGGCCGCCCGGGTTCTTGGCCGGGTTGATGCCGGAGGCGGCGGCCGTCTCGCTGTAGATGTCCGGCTCGAGGTAGATGACCCGGGCGATCGGGACGGCCGCGCGGATGCGGTCCTCGGCGGCGTTGATGGCGGAGGCGACCTCGGCGGCGGTGTTGTCGTGCTGGACGGCGACCTTGGCGGCGACGAGGAGCTCCTCCGGGCCGAGGTGGAGCGTGCGCATGTGGATGAGGCGGGTGACGGTCCGGCCGTCGACCACCGCGTCCTCGATCTTCTTCACCTCGTCGACGCCGGCCGCCTCACCGAGCAGCAGGGACTTGGTCTCGGCGGCGAGGACGATCGCGATGATGATGAGGAGGACACCGATGCAGAGGGTGCCGATGCCGTCCCAGACGCCGTTGCCGGTGGCGAGGGCCAGGCTGACGCCACCGAGGGCGAGGATCAGGCCGACCAGCGCGCCGAGGTCCTCCAGGAGGACGACGGGGAGCTCGGGCGCCTTGGCGCGGCGGACGAACTCCTTCCAGGAGAGGTTGCCGCGCAGGGCGTTGGACTCCTTGATGGCGGTCCGGAAGGAGAAGGTCTCCGCGATGATCGCGAAGACGAGCACGCCGACGGGCCAGTACCAGGCCTCGATCTCGTGGGGGTGCTTGATCTTCTCGTAGCCCTCGTAGATGGCAAACATGCCACCGACGGAGAAGAGGACGATGGAGACGAGGAAGGCGTAGATGTACCGCTCGCGGCCGTAGCCGAAGGGGTGCTGCGGGGTCGCCTCGCGCTGGGCCTTCTTGCCGCCGAGGAGCAGCAGGCCTTGGTTGCCGGAGTCGGCGAGCGAGTGCACGCTCTCGGCGAGCATCGAGGACGAACCGCTGAAGAGGAACGCCACGAACTTGGCTACCGCGATCGCGAGGTTGGCGGCGAGAGCCGCCACGATCGCCTTGGTTCCGCCTGACGCGCTCATGGGTGGTGAAGGTCCCTTCCTCGGTGTGTCGCTGCCGTGCGGCCGCCGTACGGCCGCACATTGTTGCAGCAGCCGCGGGGGACGGTACGTCAGGCCACCACTGTGGCGCGGAAGACCGTACCGGTACCGGACAGTTCGGTCTTTTCGCCTGCCGGGACGAAGGCGGATTGTCCGGGGGTGAGGTCGAGCTCGCCGACGCGTACGGCGCCTGCTGTGCAGAGCAGGATCTGCGGGGTGGGGGCGGTGGCGTCGGTGGGGGCCGCGCCCGAGGCCCGTACGAAACGGCTGAGGCGGAATTCGTCGATCGGGGTCTCGTAGACCTCCTCCCCCGTCGGCGAGGCCTCGGGGCGGAGCACCCCTGGGTCGCCCGCCTCGAAGCGGACGACCTTGAGCAGTTCGGGGACGTCGACGTGCTTGGGGGTGAGACCGCAGCGCAGGACGTTGTCGGAGTTGGCCATGATCTCGACGCCGAGGCCGCTGAGGTAGGCGTGCGGGACGCCGGCGCCGAGGAAGAGGGCCTCGCCGGGCTGGAGTTCGACGTAGTTGAGGAGCATCGCGGCGATGACGCCGCGGTCGCCGGGGAAGTGGTGGGCGAGGGCGGCGTACGGGGCGTGGGCGCCGCCGAGCCGGTCGCTCGCGGCGGCGGCCTCGGTGACGGTGGCCGCCATCTCCTCCGGATCGGCGGTGAGGATCGCGGTGAGGACCTCGCGCAGGGCGGCGTCCTCCGGGTGGGCGTGGAGCAGGTCCACGTACGGCTTGAGCGAGTCGACGCCGAGGGCGGCGAGGGAGTCGGCGGCCTCGACCGGGGGGCGGAATCCGCAGAAGCCCCGGAAGGGGGTGAGGGCGCAGATGAGCTCGGGCTTGTGGTTGGCGTCCTTGTAGTTGCGCTCGGGCGCGTCGATGGGGAGGCCCGCGGCTTCCTCGGCGGCGTATCCGGCCTTGGCCTGCGCGATGTCGGGGTGGACCTGGAGGGAGAGGGGTGCGCCGGCGGCGAGGATCTTGAGGAGGAAGGGGAGGTGCGGGCCGAACTTCTCGACGGTGGGGGCGCCGAGCTCGCGTACGGGGTTGTCGGCGATGACGTCGTTCAGGGGGCCGCGGTCGGTCTGCGAGGGCGCTCCCGGGTGGGAGCCCATCCACATCTCGGCCTGGGGCTCGCCGGAGGGGGCGAGGCCGAGGAGTTCCGGGATGGCCGTCGTGGAGCCCCAGGCGTAGGGGCGGACGGTGTTGGAGAGGCGGTCCATGAAGCGTTCCAGCTTTCCTCGGTGCGGGAGGGGCTCGGGGGGCGGAGGGCCTGGGAGGGGCCCGATGGCCGGGGGTCCGTGACGGCGAAGGTCGGGGGAGGTCGGGGAAGTCGGGCGGACGGAGAGCTCGGCTCAGGGCAGGACGGCGACGGCGACCGGGACGGTGACCGGGACGGCGAGGGCGGCTGGGTCGTCGGCGACGGTGACGGCGACCGGAGCTGCTACCACGACGACCGCGACTGGGACGACGGTCATGAGGGGCTGCCGGGGGTCTCTGTGCGCGGTGTTGCCGCTGTGGCCGCGGAGGCGAGGGCGAGGTAGACCGCGGCGAAGTCGGTGATGGCGACAAGTTCGGCGAGGGCCTCGAGCTCGGTGCCTTCCCCGGGCTCCAGCTCGCTGATGGCCGTGTCGTGGCTGAGGGCCAGTTCGCGGGCGGCCGGGGCGGCGGTGAGGCCTTCGGCCGGGCGGTCCCGGAGCAGGACCACACGGGTCCGCAGGGCCTGCGGCTCGTCGACCCGGTCGCGGAAGAAGTCGTCCGGGTCCGCGCCCGCCGCGAAGTCGCTCGCGAGCAGGACGCCGTGCGCGGCGAGGGCCTCCGGGAGGTCGGCGGCGAGCGCGGGCAGGCCCGCGAGCTCGGCGAGCACGGCCGCGAACCTGCGGCCGGCCGGACCGGCGGTCGCGCCCTCGGTCCAGATCAGCGGCAGCGACTCGGTGAGCTCCGCGGCGAGGCCCTTGGCGGGGTTGCTGTGCGTGGCGATGGCGGGGCCGCAGCGCTCGGCGGTGTGGTCGAGGCGGTCGGCGACCTTCTCCAGGACGTCCGGGGGCGCGGTGGCCAGGCCCAGCCGGTCGAGGAGGGCGAGCAGGGGGGTGAACAGCGCCCACAGCGCGCCGGGGCTGGCGGCGGGGGTTTCGAGGGTTTCGTCGTACTGCTCGTTCGGCGGGGTCGCCATGGGGACGACGAGGCCGTGGTGGTTGCCGACCGATTCGGTCAGCGGGGAGCGGCTGGGGGCGACGGCGACGACGGTGACGCCGCGGCGGTAGGCCTGTTCGGTGAGGAGGGCGAGGCCCGGTTCGGAACCGTCCGTCGTGACGACGAGGAGGAGGTCCACGGAGCCGGCCCAGCCGGGGAGCTCCCAGCGCAGGGCCCCCGCGGCGGGGGCGACGCCGGTCGGGTGCAGCCGGGTCACCGGGGCGGCCGCGCCCGCGAGGGCGGTGACCAGGTCCGCGACGCCGGTGGCGGCGGTGCCGGTGCCCGCGACGAGGACGGCGCGGGGGCGGCCCTCGGGCCTGAGCTCGCCGACGCCGGCTTCGGCGGCGTGCCGGGCGGCGGTGCGCACGCGGGCGCCGGCTTCGGCGGCGCCGCGCAGGAGGCCACGGTGGTCGGCCCGGGCGAGGGCGTCCGGGTCGTCGAGCAGCGACTCGTCGAGCATGGGGGTGGGGCCTCCGATCGCCTTCGCCGGTTGTCCTGTGGCGTGCGTCTACGCGCGTACGTTACGGGCGTTACGTGAACGGGCGTGCGCCCACGTGGGTCACTCCGGGCGACGGGCTTCGTCGACGAGGAGTACGGGGATGCCGTCGCGTACGGGGTAGGCCAGGCCGCAGTCGGTGCCGGTGCAGATCAGCTCGGGGGTCTCGGCTGCGGTGCGGTCCTTGAGGGGCGCGTGGCAGGCGGGGCAGGCGAGGATCTCCAGGAGGCCGGCTTCGAGCGGCATGGGGGTTGTCCCTTCGGGGTGCGGGCGGGGTGTGTGGTGTTGGGGGTTGGGCCAGGTCAGCCTACCGCCGGGGGGCGGGGGGCGCGGCTTGGGTGGACGAGGGCGATCCCCCACCCCTCCCCTTCCCGAAACCGGGGCTCGGCCCCGGACCCCGGGGGCCGCGTTGGCCGGCGGCGCGGAGGGGGACGGGGGCTCGCCCCGGATCCGGAGGGTGGGCAGGCCCACGCCGGGCCCCGGCGGCCGGCGGCAGGCGCGGTCCCGAGGAGCCGGTCCCGCAGCCCGAAATCCGGCGGGCCCGGCCGCGCGCGGGAAGGCTCAGAAACAGCGCGGCGTGTGGCGGGGCCCTGGAGTCAGCCCGACGCGCGGAAGGAATCCCGCGTCAAAGGCGATCCGGACTCAGCCCGTCGCCCGGACCAGGGAGAGGACCTCGTCGCGGATCGCGGTCATCGTCGCCTCGTCCTGGGCCTCGGCGTTCAGCCGCAGCAGGGGCTCCGTGTTGGAGGGGCGAAGGTTGAACCACCAGGTCGGGGCGGTGACGGTGAGGCCGTCCAGCGTGTCCATCTCGACCTCGGGACGGGACTCGAAGGCGGCGCGGACCGCTGCCATCCGGGCGGCCTGGTCGTCCACGGTCGAGTTGATCTCGCCGGAGGCGGCGTAGCGGTCGTAGGAGGCGACCAGCTCCGACAGCGGGCCGTCCTGGCCGCCGAGAGCCGCCAGCACATGCAGGGCCGCCAGCATGCCGGTGTCCGCGTTCCAGAAGTCACGGAAGTAGTAGTGCGCCGAGTGCTCACCGCCGAAGACCGCTCCCGTACGGGCCATCTCCTCCTTGATGAACGAGTGCCCCACCCGCGTACGGACCGGGACGCCGCCGTTCTCCCGTACGACCTCCGGGACCGACCACGACGTGATCAGGTTGTGGATGATCGTGCCGCCCGGGTGCTTGGCCAGCTCACGCGCCGCCACCAGGGCCGTGATCGCCGACGGCGAGACCGGCTCGCCGCGCTCGTCCACCACGAAACAGCGGTCCGCGTCGCCGTCGAAGGCCAGACCGAGGTCGGCCCCCTCCGCGCGGACCCGCGCCTGCAGGTCGACGATGTTCTTCGGGTCCAGCGGGTTCGCCTCGTGGTTCGGGAACGTGCCGTCCAGCTCGAAGAACATCGGCACCAGGTCCAGCGCCAGACCCTCGAAGACGGTCGGGACCGTGTGGCCGCCCATGCCGTTGCCCGCGTCGACCACGACCTTCAGCGGCCGGATGGAGGCCACGTCCACCAGCGACTTCAGGTGGGCGGCGTAGTCCTTGAGGGTGTCCCGCTCGGTGATCGTGCCGGGAGTCTCGGCCGGCTCGGGGGCCGACGTCCAGGACTCGACCAGGGTCCGGATCTCCGACAGGCCGGAGTCCTGGCCGACCGGCGCCGCGCCCGCACGGCACATCTTGATGCCGTTGTACTGGGCCGGGTTGTGGGAGGCGGTGAACATCGCGCCCGGCAGGCCGAAGCTTCCCGACGCGAAGTAGAGCTGGTCCGTCGAGCAGAGGCCGATCATCGTGACGTCCGCGCCCCGGGCCGCCGCGCCGCGCGCGAACGCTCCCGACAGGCCCGGCGACGAGGGACGCATGTCGTGCCCGACGACGATCGCGTCCGCGCCGGTCACCTGCACGAACGCCGCGCCGAACAGCTCCGCCAGCGGCTCGTCCCACTGATCCGGCACCACTCCGCGGACGTCGTACGCCTTCACGATCTGCGACAGATCAGCAGCCACGGTCCAAACCCTCCTGAAGTCTCGGACCGCCCAAGCTACCGTTCCCCGCCGGCGCCGGGTGCCGGGGCTACGCGTCGGGGGAGCGCAGGACCCGCAGATGGCCTCGGCGGCCGGCCTCGACCGGGCTGCCGCCGCGTCCGCCGCCCTTGCCGCCGGCTTCCGCCGCGCGCTCCTGGGGGCGGGCCGCTTCCCGTACCGCGTTGGCGAGGGCTTCCAGATCGTCGCCGCTCGGCCGGGACGGGCCCGATGCGTCGGTCAGCCGGACGACTTCCCAGCCACGCGGCGCGGTCAGGCGCTCGCTGTGCTCGGCGCACAGGTCGTAGCAGTGGGGCTCGGCGTAGGTGGCGAGCGGGCCGAGGACCGCAGTCGAGTCGGCATAGACGTACGTCAGTGTCGCGACGGCAGGGCGGCCGCACGCGGTGCGCGAACAGCGACGTACAGGGCTCACGACGTTGGACGGTACCGCACTCTTGAGCGGGCCGCGACGACTCTCCACCAGGTCACTCCACCGTGTCGCGGTGTGACGTCCGACACGGGGCCCCTCCGGGCAACTGGCCTGACCTGCATGGGAGGAGGGGCCGGCGGAGGCCGGAGGTGAGCGATCCGGACATCGGGCGGTATGAATCCGGTCAATCCCGGACGGCGAGCCGATCGCCGGGGCGTTCGGATTCGGGCCCGTGCCTGGCCGGAATGCTCAACTAACGACATTCGGGTCGGGCGGCGCAGGGAGAGCTACGCTGCGTCAGTGATGGACAGTCCCGTACCGCCCCGCCCGATCGAGCCACGGCCCCGCCGCCGCGACCGCCACGGCCGCGGTATGCGCGGGCCCGTCGCGCCGCCGCAGGTACCCCTTTCGCTGAGCCGAGCCGAGTCCTTCCGCGATCTGGTGCAGGACTCCGTGGAGCGGCTGGAGCGGCACTGGCCGCAGCTGGCCGAGGTGGACTTCCTCGTGATGGAGGTGCCCGACCCGCGCGGGGACTCGGTGCCGCTGGGCAGCGCGCTCACCGCCGGGAAGGACCGGCCCGCGCGGGTGGTCGTCTACCGGCGGCCGATCGAGATCCGTACGAAGAACCGCGACGAGCGGGCGCTGCTCATCCACGAGGTGGTGGTCGAGCAGGTCGCCGAGCTGCTCGGCCTCTCCCCCGAGTCCGTGGATCCGCGGTACGGGGACAACTAACCCCGTATGCCTCTCCGGTTCAGTCCAGGACCGTGAGGTCCTGGCGTGCGGTGGGCACCTCGACCGTGCCCTTGTCGTCGGGCAGCGGCTGGATCGTGAACATCGGGATGCCGTCCTGCGGTACGGCCAGCATGCGCGAGGCGTGCACGGGGCCGCCCGAGACCGTCTCGACGATCAGGGCGTACGAGCCCTTGAGCCCGGCGGGCACCGGCGGGGCGACCGCGAGGGTCGTCCCGGCCTTGACCGTGTACGTCTTGCTCACCGGCGCGCCGGCCTGGGTGCCCGCCGAGGCCGTGACCTTGACCTCGGCGGCGGCGGCCGGGGCGGTCAGGGAGAGCGTCGAGCCGGAGGAGCGGTTGTCGGCCACGGCCGACCGCGCGCCCACCGGTCCGGTCGCGGGGACGAAGGCGATCTCCTGCTTCTGGCCGGTGCCGCGGATCACCCGCAGCGCGGCCACCACCGGGGTCGCCTGCTCCTTGCGTGCCGGGGTGAGCAGCAGTGAGCCGGGCTCGCCGCGGGTGACGTTCTTCAGCTCGACGGCTGCCGTCATGCCCGACTTGACGTGCACGGACTGCTGGGCAGCCGGGGTGAACGTGCCCGTCGCCCCGGCGAGCTGGATCTTCACCTCCGCGTCGTCGTCCCCGGGGGCGTACGCGATCAGCTTCACCGACGTGGCGTCGGCGGGGATGCCGGGCAGGACGAGCGTGCCGGACGGGTCGGCGGAGGCGGGCAGCCAGTCGCTGCCGAGCTTGTCGTCGGCGGAGCGGACCACCGCACCCACGCGGCCGGTGCGGGTGGTGACGTGGACGGTCAGGTCGGCGGTGGGGGGCGCGGCGGTCAGGGTGGAGAGGAGGACCGGGACGCTGGAGCGGGCGGGCACCGGAATGCCCTCGCTCAGCGTGGACTTGAGGACGCCCTCGGGGCCGTACAGCTCGATGTCGGCGACGGCGGCGGTGTCGTCGGGGTTGGTGAGGTGGACGTAGTCCTGGCGCTCCTTGGCGGTGGAGGCGCCGGGGAACCAGAAGTCGGTGTCGGGGGCGGTGCAGCTGACGCCGAGCAGGCCGCGGGCCGTGCCGGCGGCCTGGACCGTGGTCTGCTGGGTGGTCCAGCCGGGGGCGAGCGGGCCGGAGGCGGAGCCGACGAGGGCGGGGGCCCCGGCGCCCTTGGCCGTGGCGGAGGCGGGCTTGCCGGGCTGGCTGAGAGTGAGGGTGGCCTTGTCGGGGGCCGGCGCCTTGTCGGTCTTCTTCTTGGTGTCCGGGTCGGTCAACGTGGCGTTGGACGGCTTCAGTTCGGCCTTGCCCGCGGCCGTCTCACCGCCCGTGCCGCCCTTTCCGTCCGATGCGGCGGTCCCACCGGTCCCGGCGGGGGTGTACGAGGTGTACACCGTCTCCGCCAGCTCGGAGCTGCTCGGGGACGGGCAGAGCAGGCTCGTCCGCTCGACGGGGAGCCGGGCCGGGGCCTTCGCCTCCGCGCCCTGGGTGCCGTCGGGGGCGGTCAGGGCGGCGAAGCCGGTGACTGCGGCGAGGGCGGTGGCGGCCGCGATCAGGGAGAGGGTGGTGCGCTTCACTGGTTGCTGCTCCCGTCGGGACGCTGCTCGGTCTCGTAGCCGTACCCGTGCCCGTGTCCGTATTCGTCGGCGTACGGCGGCTGCGGCGGCTGCTGCGGCTCCTGGTACTGCTGCTCATAGTGCTGCTGGTATCGACCCTGCTGGTCTTGCTGCTGTTGGCCCTGACCGTACGCGTCGTACTGGCCGTTGTATGAGCCATCCTGCTGGCCGTCGTACTGACCCTCGTACTGGCTCTGCTGGTACGGGTACTGGTCCGCGGGCTGCTGGTAGTACTGCTGGTTCGGGTCGTACGCCGGGTAGTTCTGCCCGTCCCACTCCCCGTACGAGGGCTGCTGCGGGACCTCAGCCTGCTGTGCGGTGTACGGGTCGGCGTCCGGCTCGGCGGTCGCGGTCGCCGTGGCGGTCGCCGTCGCCGTCGCGGCGGCCGCCGCTTCGGCCTCGGCGGCGGCGCGGAGCCGGCGGGCCCGGCGGCCGTCGCCCTCCATGGCCTGGACGGGGATGGCGGCCTCCTCGTCCGGCAGGTCGTCGTCGATCTCGCGGCGGCGGCCGGGCAGGGCCATGACGACCAGGACGACCGCGAGGACGGTCTGGGTCCAGATCCAGGCCGTGTGGGTGAGCGGCTCGTCGTACGTCAGGTCCAGTCGGCCGCCTTCGGCGGGGAGTTCGAAGCCCTGGGCCCAGCCGTCGACGGTGGTCTTGGTCAGCGCCTTGCCGTCGAGGGTGGCCTGCCAGCCGTCGTCGGCGCGGTCGGCGATCCGCAGGACGCGGCCTTCGGGTCCCTTCGGGATGTCGGTGTGCGCCTCGACCGGGTCGGAGGCGACGGGCAGCGGTTCGGCCTTCCCGGACGCGTCCGGCTTGGGCACGATCATGGCGCGGGCGACCTGGCGGTCGACGCGCCACAGGGCGCTGCCGTCGAGCTGGCTGAGGCGGCTGAGGCCGGGGGTGGCGTCGAGGACGCGGCTCATCTGGCGCGGCGCTCCGTCCCGTACGAGGACGTAGCGGATCGCGAAGCCGCTGAGCTGGTCGGTCTGGTCGGCGCCGGAGCCGGCGACGAGGTGGGCGACGACTTTGTCGAGGCGGGGGTCGCTGCCGCCGGTCGCGGCGAGTTCGGCGTCGCCGAGGCGGGCGCCGGAGCCACGGACCAGGGTGTACGAGACCGTGGCGGACGACGTGCCGCCGAGGACGAGGGTGCGGGGCTGGTCGCGGGTGCCGCTCTCCTCGGCGACGAAGGCCGGGACCTGTACGGGGTCGCGCCGCTTGAGGGGGCCGTCCGCGCCGCCGAGCATCCAGCCGGCGGCGGCGAGGAGCGGGCCTGCGGCGCAGGCGAGGGCTATCAGGGCGGCGACGGGCTGGCGCCAGCCGAAGCTCTGGGCGGCGACGCGGGTGCGGCCGCCTTCGGCGCCGAGCATGCCGGCGGCGACGAGCGCGAGTCCATAGACGAGGGTGGCGGGTCCGGCCCAGCCGGTGCCGTCCGGGCCGGAGCCGTTCATCAGGGCGGCGAGGACGAGCCCGGCCAGGGCGGCGGCCCAGGCCGTACGGACCGCGGACTGCCGCTCCGCGCGCAGCAGCGCGGCGAGCCCGGCGAGGACCAGGCCGAGCAGGATCAGCCCGCCGGTGGCCTTGGGGCCGCCGGGGCTGATGCCGAGCAGGTCGAGTGCGGAGGCGGGGCCCGTGCCGAAGGTCAGACCGGCTTCGCGCAGGAACGCCGACGGGCTGGTCAGCAGGGAGAGCGACCAGGGCGCGAGGACGAGCAGGGGGGTGCCGACGGCGGCGAGGAAGCGCAGGCCGTAGGCGGTGAGGTCGTCGCGGCGCAGGGCGAGGACGGCGAGGCCGAGGACGACGGCGAGCGGCCAGACGACCGGCGTGAACGCCATCGTGAAGGTGAGCAGGAGGGTGTACGCCCAGGTGGCGCGCCAGCTGCCGCGTCCGTCGCCGCGCAGCCCGTGGGCGGCGACGGCGGCGCGGGCGATCAGCGGGAGCGTGATCGCGAGGACGGCGGTGCCGAGCCGGCCGGTGGCGAGGGCGCCGGTGGCGGCGGGCAGGAAGGCGTACGCGATGGCGCCCCAGGCGCGCAGCAGCCGGGACTCGACGAGCGAGCGGGAGGCGAAGTACGCGGTGAGACCGGCGAGGGGCACCGAGCAGACGAGGAGCACGGTGAGCGCGAAGCCGGTGGAGCCGAGGAACAGCGCGGACAGGCCGGCGAGTACGGCGAGGTAGGGCGGGGCGGACTGGGTGCCGCCGGTGCCGTTGGGGTGCCAGCCGTCGGCGTACCGGCTCCACAGGCCCGAGACGTCGTCGGGTACGGGCAGCAGGGCGCCGCCCGCGAGGGAGCCGCCGCCGAAGAGGCCGCGGCAGGCGACGACGGAGACGACGAGGAGCAGCGCGAAGAGGACCGGGCCGGGCTTGCGGGCGATCTTCTTGAGCCGGGCGAACTGCTCGATCTCCATGTAGTCGGCGTCGTCGCCGCCGGGGCCGGATTCGACGGCGCCGTGCCGTGAGCCGCCCGATTCGGTGTCGGAGCCGCCGAAGTTGGAGGCGATCTGTTCGGCGGTGGCGCGGATGGTGGCGCCGGCCGGTGGGAAGAGGGAGCGCAGCTCGCTGTTGGGCACGGCGGGCTTGGCTCGCCTGCGGCGGGCGGCGATGATCCGCTCCGGGCGCAGCAGGACGCCGAAGAGGCCCATGACTTCGTCGACGGCCTGCCCGGGCACCTTGCCGACCAGGTACGCGAGGGTGCGCAGCAGGGTGCCGAGGACGAGGCGGAGCAGTACATAGGGGAGGGCGATGCCGCGCGCGTTGGCGAGCAGGGTGTAGACGGCGCCGGCCTTGTCCACGCGGTGTGGGTTGGTGACCGAGCGGCCGGCGCAGTCGACGGTGCGGCGCTCGCGCGCGGAGGCCTCGGCGTGGCGCAGGACGGCATCGGGGGCGACGAGGACGCGGTGGCCGGCGCTCTGGGCGCGCCAGCACAGGTCGACGTCGTCGCGCATGAGCGGCAGGCGCCGGTCGAAGCCGCCGAGCGCTTCGAAGACGTCGCGGCGGATGAGCATGCCGGCGCTGGAGACGGAGAGGACGGTTCGGACCTGGTCGTGCTGGCCCTGGTCCTGTTCGCGGCGGTCGAGTCCGGTCCAGCGGCGGCCGCTGCGGGCGATGGAGACGCCGACTTCGAGCAGCTGCTTGCGGTCGTACCAGCCGCGCAGCTTGGGTCCGACGACGGCGGCGTCGGGGTCGGAGTCGGCGACGCGCAGGAGTTCGGCGAGGGCGTCGGGGGCGGGCGCGCAGTCGTCGTGGAGCAGCCACAGCCACTGGACCGGTTCGCCGTGCGGGAGTTCGGGCATGTCGTAGGCGTCGTCGCGCCAGGTCCTGCTGACCGGGTCCCAGCCGCTGGGCCGCTTCAGATAGGGCAGGTCGTCGGGGCCGAGGACCGGGGCGGTGCGGGCGGCCTCGTCGACGGCGGCGCCGAATCCCGTACGCCGGGCCAGATGCAGGACCCGTTCGTCGCCGATGGCTTCGGTGACCAGCCGCGCGGAGTCGTCGGCGCTACCGGTGTCGGCGGCGATGACGTTCTGTACGGGGCGTTCCTGGCCGAGGAGTCCCGCGAGGGCGTCGGGCAGCCAGCGGGCTCCGTCGTGGGAGACGAGCACGGCGGTGACGACATGGCGCGGGTACTCGGGCGCCTGGGCGGGTGCGAACGCTGGCGTGGTGGCGGACATCGAGGTA
The DNA here is from genome assembly GCF_055639315.1 of Streptomyces sp. NPDC039465. Lineage (NCBI taxonomy): Bacteria > Bacillati > Actinomycetota > Actinomycetes > Kitasatosporales > Streptomycetaceae > Streptomyces > Streptomyces sp. NPDC039465. Next base: position 17,193 of record NZ_JBVKAP010000007.1, read on the forward strand.
CGGGCCCTCCGGCCGGGGTCGCCCGCGGGGGGCGTGGGAGCGTCTGGGACGGGGCCCCACACTAATGGCTGGCAGCAGAACGGTCCGCCGCCTGTGGACAGAGCACAGGGGCGGACCGTTCCTTGCGTACAGATGTGTCAGATGTGTGCGTTTTGATCGCGCGTGGGTCGGGCGGCGATCAGATGGCGATCAGACAGCGGCCTTCTTCAGGCGGCGGCGTTCACGTTCGGACAGGCCGCCCCAGATTCCGAATCGCTCGTCGTTCTGCAGGGCGTACTCGAGGCATTCCGAACGGACTTCACAGGCGAGACAGACCTTCTTTGCCTCTCGGGTGGATCCGCCCTTCTCGGGGAAGAAGGACTCGGGATCGGTCTGGGCGCAGAGTGCGCGCTCCTGCCAGCCGAGTTCCTCGTCCGCGTCCTCGACCAGCAGTTCCTGGAACAACTCGGTCATGTGCGCCCCTCGTCTGTCTTTGCGTCCCCGTGATGTTGCCGCCACCGATTTCGGCTGAACGACACGAGTGAAATTACAAGTTCGTAGCTCCGCGCGAGTCAAGCCGAGATCTGCTATTGGACCCGGTATTCACTCTGCGGAACCAAAGCTAGGCGGAAAGTGTTCAAATCACCAAAATCGCGACACATGCCACCGGCTCCTTCCCGCACCCCCTCACAGGGCTCACGACAGGCCCCTACAAGGGAGGACGACGGAGCTCGCGATCTTGTTGCGATCGAGCCGGGGAAGCGACTCGGATCACAGTACGGTCACGGCCCGCGATCACGGAGCGTGATCATGGCCGCCCCACGACACTCCCGGCGGAAGCCGGAGGTTTGCGAGCGCGGTTGCTGCGCCATGTCTCCGGCCTCCACCCTGAGCAAACCTTTCTTCGCTCCCAGTAACCGGATGAGGTGAAACATTTCCGCCAAACCGGGCATTGAGTTGACAGTCGGGTACCGGGCCCGCCACCTTTGATTCCATGCCAGCGACCTCAGCGCCCTCCGCGACCCACGCCCGTGGGTTCCGCCGCGCTGTCCAGGACCGCTGTTGCTGTTGCTGTTCCAGCTGTTGATGCGCACACACGGCCGATGAAGCCGTAGCGCTCCAGCGTTTCGATTCCCGTGCATCACTGCATCGCCCGCGCGTACCCCGCGCGCCCCCTTGCGACACCCCAGCACTACTTCGTTTCTGCCGAGGAACCACCGCACCCATGAACAGCGACAGCGACCTTCAGATCGCCGGCGACCTTCTCGAGGTCCAGCACCTCCTCCAGCCGGCCAAGCAGCACCCCGCCACCGTGGCCGACTTCGTCGGACTCGCCCGCTCCATCGCCGCCGACCGCGCGCAGTGGGAGCCGCTCGTCCGGTACGACGCCACCACCCGGTGGTACCACCGGCTGCGCACCGGCCCCGGCTACGAGATCTGGCTGCTCTCCTGGGTGCCGGGCCAGCGCAGCGGACTGCACGACCACGGCGCCTCCTCCGGCGTACTCACCATGCTCCAGGGCGAGCTGACGGAACGTACGGAACGAGCGCACCGCCGGCTCGGCGACGGCGCGCAGCGGGTCTTCGCGCCCGGCTACGTCCACGAAGTGGTCAACGACTCGCTCGAACCGGCCGTCAGTCTGCACATCTACTACCCGGGCCTGACCGAGATGCCGATGCACCCGCCCACGCACCACGCGCGGTGCGCCCCGGCGGCCCGAGGTGTCGTACCCGCCTGACAGACTGCTGTGCATGCGCATTGTGGTTCTGGCCGGCGGCATCGGTGGTGCCCGATTCCTGCGTGGCCTCAAGCAGGCCGCCCCCGACGCCGACATCACGGTCATCGGCAACACCGGTGACGACATCCATCTGTTCGGACTCAAGGTCTGCCCCGACCTCGACACGGTGATGTACACCCTCGGCGGTGGCATCAACGAGGAGCAGGGCTGGGGCCGCACGGACGAGAGCTTCCACGTGAAGGAGGAGCTCGCGGCCTACGGCGTCGGACCCGAGTGGTTCGGGCTCGGCGACCGGGACTTCGCCACGCACATCGTCCGTACGCAGATGCTCGGCGCCGGCTATCCGCTGAGCGCCGTCACCGAGGCGCTGTGCGCACGCTGGCAGCCGGGCGTGCGGCTGCTGCCGATGTCGGACGACCGGGTCGAGACCCATGTCGCGATCGACGTCGACGGCGAGCGCAAGGCCGTGCACTTCCAGGAGTACTGGGTCAGGCTGCGGGCCTCCGTCGACGCGCACGCCGTCGTGCCGGTCGGCGCCGAGCAGGCCAAGCCGGCGCCCGGGGTCCTGGAGGCGATCGCCGAGGCCGACCTCATCCTCTTCCCGCCGTCCAACCCGGTGGTCAGCATCGGCACGATCCTCGCCGTGCCCGGCATCCGGGAGGCCGTCGCCGCCGCCGGAGTGCCGGTCGTCGGCCTCTCCCCCATCGTCGGGGACGCGCCGGTGCGCGGCATGGCCGACAAGGTGCTGGCGGCGGTGGGCGTGGAAGCCACGGCGGCGGCGGTCGCCGAGCACTACGGCTCGGGGCTGCTGGACGGCTGGCTCGTCGACACGGTCGACGCGGGCACGGTGGAGCGGGTCGAGGCGGCGGGGATCCGCTGCCGGGCCGTGCCGCTGATGATGACGGACCTGGACGCGACGGCGGAGATGGCCCGTGCGGCGCTGGCCCTCGCGGAGGAGGTCCGGGCGTGAGCGTCGGCACGGACGGGGGTACGGGCGTCGCGGTGGCGCCCTCGTACCGGGTCTGGGCCCTGGGCGGGCTGCCCGAGGTCCGGGCCGGTGACGATCTGGCCAAGCTCATCGCGGGCACCGAGCCGGGGCTCGTCGACGGTGACGTCGTCCTGGTCACCTCCAAGATCGTCAGCAAGGCGGAGGGGCGGATCGTCGCCGCGGACGACCGCGAGGCGGCGATCGACGCCGAGACCGTACGGGTCGTGGCGCGCCGCGGCGCGCTGCGGATCGTGGAGAACCGGCAGGGTCTGGTCATGGCCGCGGCCGGGGTGGACGCCTCCAACACCCCGGCCGGGACGGTGCTGTTGCTGCCCGAGGACCCGGACGCCTCGGCCCGGGCGATCCGTACGGGGCTGCGGGACACCCTCGGTGTCGACGTCGGCGTCGTCGTCACGGACACCTTCGGGCGGCCCTGGCGCAACGGCCTGACCGATGTGGCGATCGGCGCGGCGGGCGTACGGGTCCTGGACGATCTGCGCGGCGGTCGGGACGCGTTCGGCAACCCGCTCAGCGCGACCGTCGTCGCCACCGCCGACGAGCTGGCCGCCGCGGGGGACCTGGTGAAGGGCAAGGCGGCCGGACTGCCGGTCGCCGTCGTGCGCGGGCTGCCGCATCTGGTGGGCGGCGAGGACGGGGCGCGGGCGATGGTCCGCGTGGCCGACGACGACATGTTCCGCCTCGGGACCTCCGAGGCGGTCCGGGAAGCGGTCACGCAGCGGCGTACGGTCCGTGAGTTCACCGACGACCCCGTCGACGGCGGCGCCGTCCGGCGGGCCGTGGCGGCTGCCCTCACCGCGCCCGCGCCGCACCACACCACGCCGTGGCGGTTCGTGCTGCTGGAGTCCGAGGAGTCGCGGGTGCGGCTGCTGGACGCGATGAAGGAGGCGTGGATCGCCGATCTGCGCCGGGACGGCAAGTCCGAGGAGTCGATCGCCAAGCGGGTGCGGCGCGGTGAGGTGCTGCGCAGGGCGCCCTATCTGGTGGTGCCGTGCCTGGTGACGGACGGCGCCCATCACTACGGCGACCCGCGCCGGGACGGCGCCGAGCGGGAGATGTTCGTCGTGGCGGCGGGTGCCGGGGTGCAGAACTTCCTGGTCGCGCTGGCCGCGGAGCGGCTGGGGTCGGCGTGGGTGTCCTCGACGATGTTCTGCCGGGACGTCGTACGGGACGTGCTGGACCTGCCGGCGCACTGGGACCCGATGGGCGCGGTCGCCGTCGGGCGGCCCGCGGCTCCGGCGAAGGAGCGGCCGGCTCGGGAGGCCGGGGACTTCATCACCGTGCGGTGAGCCCCCGTGCGCTGAGCCCCTGGGCGTGGCTCAGAGGGCGGCGATGTTGCCCGGGGTCATCCTGGGCGCGCGGCGCGGCGGGGTGCGGCCGCTGAGGAGGATGAGGCGGGCGGCGCGGTGGCGCTGGCCCGCGTACGGCTCAAGGAGTTCCAGCATCGCCGCGTCGTCGGCGTCTCGGTCGCCCGCGAGGGCGTAGCCGACGATGCTCGGCAGGTGGTAGTCGCCGACGGAGACGGCGTCGGGGGCTCCGTGGCTGCGCTGAACGGTTTCGGCGGAGCTCCACGGGCCGATCCCGGGGATCAGCTCCAGGCGTTCCTGCGCCTGCTCGGGCGCCATGGCGGCCGCCTCCTCCATCCGGCGGGCGACCCTGACCACGCGCAGGACCGTCGAGGCGCGCTTGTTGTCGACTCCGGCGCGGTGCCACTCCCAGGACGGGATCATCGCCCAAGTGCGGGGGTCGGGCATGACGTGGAGCCGGGGGTTCGGCCCGGGCGCGGGCTCGCCGTACCGGCGTACGAGCAGCCGCCAGGCGCGGTAGGCCTCGTCCGTCGTGACCTTCTGCTCCAGGATCGTGGGGATCAGCGACTCCAGGACCAGTCCCGTGCGGCCCAGCCGCAGGCCGGGGCAGCGGCGGTGGGTGGCGGCGAGGAGGCGGTGGCGGGGGGTGAAGGCGTCCGGGTCGTCCTCCGCGCCGAGCAGGACGGGCAGCTGAGCCAGCAGCCAGTCGGCGCCGGGGCCCCAGGCTTCGGCGTGGACCTCGCCCTCGGCGGCGAAGGCGGTGGTACGGAGCGTGCCGGGGCCCTCGGGCGTACGGCAGGCGCGCCACACGGAGCCGTCGGTGGTCTGGAAGGTGGGGTCGCCGGGGCCGCGGCGGAGGGGGCCGAGGGTGAGGCCGAGGTTGAGGGGGGCGGGGGGCGTGTAGCGGCGGGTGCGGGAGGGGGTGGGGGCGGGGGCGGTCCTGGCGGCGGGTATGCGGACGGGGCCACCGGGGGTGGGGGGGCGGGGAGCGAAGCGGCCGGACACGTAATGAGAGTAACGGTGCTTACCCCTGCCCGCGGAGGTGCAGGCAGGGGCGGTCCAAGCAAGGGCGCCGCCCGTCGTGGGGTTTGTGCCCACCCTCCCCCAGGTGGTCGAACGAGTCCCTACTGGTCCGACGAGAAACGCAACGAGCCGTCCGGGAGGGTGGCGTCGCACCAGACTCGTACGCCGTCGCGGAGTTCGTTGTCCGCGCCGACGTGGGCGCCGTCGCCGATGACCGCGCCTGTGACCGTCGTACGGGCGCCGACGCGGGCGCCCGCGCCGATGAGGGAGTCGGTGATGACGGCGCCGGCCTCGATCGTCGCGCCGGTCAGGATCGTGCTGCCCGTGACCCGGGCGCCGGCCTCGATCGTCGCGCCCTCGCCGACGACCGTGCCGCCCGTCAGCTTGGCGTCCGGGGCCACCGTGGCCGTCGGCAGGACCAGACGGTCGCCGCAGCGGCCCGGGACGGCCGGGGAGGGTGCCCGGCCCTGGACGAGGTCGGCGGAGCCGCGTACGAACGCCTGGGGCGTGCCCAGGTCGAGCCAGTACGTGGAGTCGACCATGCCCTGGAGGTGCGCGCCCGCGGCCAGCAGGTCGGGGAAGGTCTCGCGCTCGACGGAGACCGGCCGCCCGGCCGGGATGGTGTCGATCACCGAGCGGCGGAAGACGTACGCGCCGGCGTTGATCTGGTCGGTGACGATCTCCTCGGGGGTCTGCGGCTTCTCCAGGAAGGCGGTGACCCGGCCCGTGGGATCCGTGGGGACCAGGCCGAAGGCCCGCGGGTCCTCGACCCGGGTGAGGTGGAGCGAGACGTCGGCGCCGGACGACTCGTGGGTGGCGACCAGCGCGCGGATGTCGAGTCCGGTGAGGATGTCGCCGTTGAAGATCAGTACGGGGTCGTCGGGGCCGGAGTGGAGCCGGGAGGCCACGTTGCGGATGGCGCCGCCGGTGCCCAGCGGCTCCTCCTCGGTGACGTATTCGAGGTGCAGCCCCAGTGCCGAGCCGTCACCGAAGTGCGGTTCGAAGACCTCGGCCAAATACGACGTCGCGAGCACGATGTGCTCGACGCCGGCCGCCCGGGCACGGGCCAGCTGGTGCGTGAGGAACGGGACGCCCGCCGCGTGGACCATGGGCTTCGGTGTGTTCACCGTCAGCGGGCGCAGCCGCGTGCCCTTGCCACCGACCAGGAGGATCGCTTCTGTCACCTTGTCGTCTCTGCTTCCTGCTGGGGCCGGTCGTGGTGCGGTCGTATGACCGATGTGACCGGCCAGTGTATGCAGACCGTCAGGAACATGCTCCGACCGCTTCCCCGTGACATGGCGCTCACGTTCGTCCCTGGAGGGTCGCGGATGCGGTGCGGGCGGTACCGAGCTTGCTGTAGAGCCGTTTTCCGGGGCACTCGGTGGCGAATCCGTCCCGGTGTCCGGAGATGGTCTTGAGCTTCACCTTCGTCCCCTTCTTGTACAAGTTGCCCCCGCCGGACGTGAGATACGTCGTACCGCGCGGGTTGACTCCGTACAGGCCCAGCTTCCAGGCCGTCAGGCGGGCGATGGCGTTGACCGCCGCGGTGGGCGGGGCCTTGGCGGTGAAGGTGCCGAGGACGGCGACGCCCATGCTGTTGGCGTTGAAGCCGCGCGTATGCGCGCCCTGTACCGGCTTGGAGACGCCACCCGCGCGCCCTTCGTAGATATTTCCGCATTTGTCGACGGCGAAGTTGTAGCCGATGTCACGCCAGCCGCTGCTCACCACGTGGTAGCGGTAGATACTGCGCAGGAGTGAGGGGACCTGCTTGCAGGTGTAGTTGTTGCCTGTGACCGTGTGGTGCACGAAGGCGGCCTTCACCGAGTTGGTGTAGGCGAAGTTCTTCTCGCGGAGCTTCTCGTCGGCTCCCCAGCCCTTGCGGGTGACGATCTTCGGCCGTGGGCCGATGTACGGCTGGGCGAAGCCGACCAGCCGGGACTCCGTCTCCGCCTTGCTGAGGGCGGGGATGGTGGTGGCGCCCAGCGGGGCGAGGTCGGCGTTGACCGCGGACGAGGCGGCCTGTTCCGCCGTCATGGGGCCCGTCGCCGGAGCCCGGTCGTCGTCGTCGCCCACGACGCCGCGCGGGCCCGCCGCCACCGCGTCCACGGGGTCCTGTCCCGGGTCGACGAGTTCGAGGCGCAGGCCGCCGGGGAGGGCGGCGGTGCCGTCCGACTGCACGCGGATCTCGACGGCGTCCGAGGCGCCGACCCAGAGCGGGGCCGTGGCGCCGCGGACGGTCTCCGAGGCGCCTTCGGCGGTGCCGGGGTCGGCGGCGTGCTCGTGGTTGTGGGTCTCGAGGTCCTGCCAGCCGGACCAGGTGCGGCTGCCGCTCGGGCGGGTACGGACCTGGACTGTGCCGTGCAGTTCGGCGGTGGCGTCGTCCCAGACGACGCCGACGAGCGAGAACGGGCGGACGTCGCTCGGGGGCAGGCCCTGCTGTGCGGAACCGGCGACGCGGTCGGACGCCCGGGGGCCGAGCGGGGCGAGCGGGAGGGACTGGGTGGAGCCCGGGACGACGTCCGCCTCGACCGGTACGGCGGGCGGGGCCGCCACGGCGGGCGACGCGAACGGAACGGCGAGGGCGGCGGTGCACGCGACCCCGATGGCGGAGGCAAGGTAGGCACGCATGGACTGATCGTGTGCGGACCGGAGTTGTTCCGCCCGTCGGAACGACGCCAGGAAACTGACGGGGAGTCGGTCCGACCGGTGGACGGGGTCACCGGTACGGCGGGTACCGGGCGGGCCCGCCGCGTACTGTTGCGCGGGTGAATGCCAGCGACCGCACCCCCGCCGACCTGCTGCGATCCGCGCTCGCCGCGGACCCTGCCCGCCCCTTGGTCACCTTTTACGACGATGCCACCGGTGAGCGCGTCGAATTGTCCGTGGCCACTTTCGCCAATTGGGTGGCCAAGACCGCCAACCTCCTCCAGGGCGACCTCGCCGCCGGTCCCGGCGACCGGCTCGCGCTGCTGCTGCCCGCGCACTGGCAGACGGCCGTGTGGCTGCTCGCCTGTGCGTCGGTCGGGGTGACCGCGGAGGTGGGCGGCGATCCGGCCGAGGCCGATCTCGTCGTCAGCGGTCCGGACACGCTGGAGGCCGCGCGGGCCTGCTCCGGCGAGCGGGTCGCGCTCGCGCTGCGGCCGCTGGGCGGGCGCTTCCCGGCCCCGCCGGCCGGGTTCGCCGACTACGCCGTGGAAGTGCCCAGCCAGGGCGACCGCTTCGCGCCGTTCGCACCGGTCGACCCGGACGCGGCGGCGCTGCGGGTGGAGGGCGCCGGGCTGACGGCCGCCCAGCTCGTCGAGCGGGCCCGGGCGGATGCCTCGGCGTGGGGCCTCGAGCCCGGCGCGCGGCTGCTGTCGGGGCTCCCGTACGACACCTGGGAAGGGCTGTCGGCCGGGCTGTACGCACCGCTCGCCTCGGGGGCCTCGGTGGTGCTGTGCCGGAACCTCGACCAGCTGTCGCCGGAGGGTCTGGCGAAGCGGATCGAGAGCGAGCGGGTCACCGACACGCGAGCGTGAGGCGTGAGCGTCGGCACGGGTTCCCGGACCGTGGGCCGGTTCACGGACCGGGACCCCCACCACGGTCCGTCACCACTTCGCGGCCGCCCCGAAGTCCACCCGTCCGGCGCAATCGCCTGCCGAGTCCCCGGACCCAGGGGTCGGCTCCGGTACATGATCGGCGGTACGTACCCGAAGACGCCTTGAAGGACGGACCCCGAACGTGACGGACAGTGCTGGCACGCCCCCCGAACCGGAAGCGGACAGCACCGAGTCCAACGACTCCGCCAACCGCAGGCGGTACTGGCTGCGTTGGGCCGCGCTCGGGACCTCCTTCGTGCTGCTCGCGGCGGCCGGTGTCGGCTGGTGGCTCTACCGCAAGCTCGACGGCAACATCACCACGGACACCACGGCCGCCGCCGAACTGGAGCGGTACGAGAAGGAGCGCCCCACGTCCGTGGCGAAGGGGGCCCAGAACATCCTGATGATCGGCTCCGACACCCGCTCGGGCAGCGGCAACACCAAGTACGGCCGCGACGGGGACAGCCAGCGCTCCGACACGACGATCCTGGTGCATCTGGCCGCAGACCGCGGCAGCGCGACGGCCATGTCGATCCCGCGCGACCTGATGGTGACGGTCCCCAGCTGCCGCAAGGCCGACGGGACCCGCACGCGTGAGCAATGGGCCCAGTTCAACTGGGCCTTCGGGTTCGGTGGGGCGGCGTGCACGATCCGTACGGTCGAGAAGATGACCGGGATCCGGATCGATCACCACATGATCGTCGACTTCCACGGCTTCAAGAAGATGGTCGACGCCGTGGACGGGGTGGAGGTCTGCCTCAAGGAGCCGGTCAACGACGCCGACGCGCATCTGAAGCTGCCGGCCGGACGTCAGACGCTCCGCGGGGAGCAGGCGCTGGGGTTCGTACGGGCCCGGAAGACGCTGGGCAACGGCAGTGACACCGAGCGGATGGACCGCCAGCAGCAGTTCCTCGGAGCCCTGGTCAACAAGGTGCAGAGCAATGGCGTGCTGCTCAATCCGACCAAGCTCTATCCGGTCCTGGACGCGGCGACGAAGGCGCTGACCACCGACCCGGGCCTGGACTCGCTGCGGGATCTGTACGAACTGGCGCGCTCGATGCGCAGCGTACCGACTGAAAAGGTGCAGTTTCTGACTGTTCCGAGGAAACCATATGCATGGAATCCGAACCGGGACGAATTGGTGCAACCTGCCGCGAACGACCTCTTCAAGCGGCTGCGGGAGGACACACCGGTCGAGGTCGACCCGGAGGGCGGAGCCGAACGCAGACCCGACTCCTCCAGCGCGTGGAACTCCACTCCGTCGCCCACGTTCTCCGGGCGGAACGCGGCAGAAGGCACCTGCGCGTAAAGCGATGACCAAGCCGGGGTGGCCCTTCCATAAGGTTTGGGCGGTATGCCCGGTTGTAAGGGGCGTGGAATTTGTCACGGACGTCGCCCCACGCTGAACTGGGCGGATAGTGTGACGCGATCCGGTGCGCCGACCGTCTGGTCGCGCACTCCAGGATCGAAAGACCGAGCGCCTGACGGGGGAGGCGCCTCGCGTGGCACCGACGGAGGACTCAAGCAACCGTGGACGCGCACAGCCGTGGACGGGCGGAGGAGATCGACCCCGCCGACCAGTGGGTGCTCAACCCGCAGACCGGTAGTTACGAACTGCGACTGGACCATTCCGCTGGGCAGTCGCCCGCTTCCCGGTCGCGCGGCGCGGGCGCCTCCACGGCGTCCGGCCGCGGCAGAACCTCCGACGTCCCCGGCTCCCGCGGCAGGAGCGCCGAGGTCCCCGGCCAGCGCAGGCGCCGCCCGTCCGGCGGCGGCTCGGACGGTCCGCCGCCCGGCGCGGGCCGCCGCAAGCGCAAGCCGCAGAAGTCCCGTAAGAAGAAGGTGCTCCTGTGGACCGGCGGGGTCACGGCCTTCGCGCTCGTGGCCGGCGCCATCGGGGTGTACGCCCTCTACGAGCACTTCGACGGGAACATCCAGACCGTCGACATCGCGGGTGCGGGCAGCGGCGGTTTCAAGAAGGACCAGCCCGTCAACATCCTCGTGATCGGTACGGACAAGCGGACCGGCGACGGCAACGGCGGCTACGGCGACAAGAACAGCCCCGGCCACGCCGACACCACGATCCTCTTCCATGTCTCCAAGGACCGGACGAACGCGACCGCGCTCTCCATCCCCCGCGACATGATCGCCGACATCCCGGACTGCCCCACCAAGCAGCCGGACGGCTCCACCAAAATCATCCCCGGCCAGCGGGGCCAGCGGTTCAACGTCTCGCTCGGCCAGAACGGCCGGGACCCGGGCTGCACCATGCGTACGGTCAAGGAGCTCACCGGCCTTCAGGTCGACCACTTCATGATGGCCGACTTCAACGCGGTCAAGGAGCTGACCACCGCCGTCGGCGGCGTCAAGGTCTGCCTGGCCAAGCCGGTCGACGACAAGAAGTCGCATCTGAAGCTGCCGGCCGGTGAGTCGGTCATCCAGGGCGAGCAGGCGCTGGCCTTCGTCCGTACCCGCTCCAGCTTCGGCAACAAGAGCGACCTCGACCGGATCAAGATCCAGCAGCAGTTCCTCAGTTCGATGATCCGGCAGATGAAGTCGAGCGAGACGCTGACCAGCCCCACCAAGATGTACGGGCTCGCGGACGCCGCCACCAAGGCGCTCACGGTTGACTCGGGGATAGGCAGCATCAAGAAGCTCACGGGTCTCGCCCAGGAGCTGGGCAAGATCGACCCGAAGAACATCACCTTCGCGACCGTGCCGGTGATAGACAATCCGGCCGAGAAGATCCCGGCGACCGTCGTCCTCGACGAGCCCAAGTCCGAGCCGCTGTTCGCGATGATGCGCTCCGACACCTCGCTCACCGAGGTGAAGAAGAAGGAGCAGGACGCCAAGAACGCCCAGGCGAGCGCGCAGGCCGCGCTGCTCACGGGGCCGCGGTCGACGGCCTCCGCCGTCCGCGTCGACGTCTACAACGGCAGCGACACCCGGGGCGCGGCCCAGTCGACGATCAACTGGCTGCAGAACGACATGGGCGTGACGCGGTCGACGAACAAGAGCAACGCCCCGGCGAAGGTGGCGAAGACGACGCTCGAGTACGCGCCGAACCAGGCGGACCAGGCCCGCAAGCTCGCGGACATGATGGGTCTGCCGGCCACGGCGCTCAAGCCGGGCAAGGAGAACGCAGAGGGTCTGCAGGCGATGACCCTGACGCTCGGCGCGGACTTCAAGGGTGCGGGGGTGCCCCTCACGGGACCGGCGAAGGCCCCGGAAGGTGTGCAGAAGGTGGAAGCCGACAAGCAGGTGTGCGCCAAGTGATCCGGAGATGCCGGATCATGGAACACATCTGAGCGACAGGGGGATCCAGGGGTGGGACAGAGCAGCGTGCGCGGGGAGGGGACACGGAAACGTGTCTCGCGCGCCCGCGACCTCGGCTGGGACGACAGTCTCTACGCCGAAGGCGCCGAGGGGGACGTGCCGTCGCCGCGCGAGGGATCGGGCGGCGGTGGCCGCTCCGGGCGGGGCGGCAGTGGGGGCGGCGGTGACCGCGGTCCCGGTGGCGGTGGCCGCAGCAGGGGCCGTCGCCGCGGCAATCCGCGCCGTCGTGCGCGCAGCGGCAAGCGCCGGATATTCCGCTGGATCGCGATCGTCCTCTCGCTGCTGATACTCGGCACGGCCGGCGCCGGATATCTGTACTACCAGCACCTCAACAGCAATATCCGCAGCGGCGGGCGGGCCGGTGGCGACAGCGGTGTGAAGAAGCCGAACGCCAACGGCAACACCGCCCTCAATATCCTCCTGATCGGCTCCGACAGCCGCGCCAAGGCGGAGAACGTCGCTCTCGGCGGCGGCCGGGACCTCAAGGACGCGAAACCGCTTGCGGACGTGCAGATGCTGCTGCACATATCGGCGGACCGGAAGAACGCCTCCGTCATCAGCATTCCGCGGGACACGATGGTCCAGGTCCCGGAGTGCAAGGACGACAAGGGCGAGACGTACCGGTCGTCGTTCTCCCCCATCAACGAGTCCCTCCAGCGGGGCGGTCCGGGCTGCACGCTCACCACCTGGGAGAGCATCACCGGCGTCTACGTCGACCACTGGATGATGATCGACTTTGCGGGTGTGGTGTCGATGGCTGACGCCATCGGCGGCGTCAAGGTCTGTGTGGAGCACGGCGTCTGGGACCGGCCCACACGGCAGGTCAAGGGCGGCTCCGGTCTGAAGCTCCCCAAGGGCGACAACATCATCAAGGGCGAGGACGCGCTCAAGTGGCTGCGTACCCGGCACGCCTTCTACAGCGACCAGGGCCGTTCCAAGGCCCAGCACATGTACATGAACTCGATGATCCGCACGCTGAAGTCGCAGAGCGTGTGGACGGACACCGGGCGCCTGATGGATCTGGCCGAGGCCGGTACGAAGGCGCTCCAGGTCTCCGAGGAGATCGGCACGGTCAAGGGCCTGTTCGACGTGGCCATGGAGCTCAAGGACGTGCCGACCAATCGCATCACGATGATGACGATGCCGGCCGTCGAGTGGTCGCAGAACAAGAACAGGCTGGTGCCGGTCGAGAAGGACGCCGACAAGCTGTGGGCGATGCTCCGTGAGGACGTCGCCTTCGACAAGAACGGCAAGCCCGCCGACGCCAAGCCCTCGACGGCGCCGTCCACACCGGCCGGACCGGCCGCGGCCGCGCCGAACACCCTCGGTGTCACGGTCGTCAACGGCACGGGCGGCGACGGCGAGGTGTCCGTCAAGGGCCGGGCGACCCGGCTGAAGGAGGTCCTGCGCGGCAAGGGCTTCACCCAGACGTCGGCCTCGCAGAGCGCGGAGCCGCGCAAGGACACGGTGGTGCGGTACGCGCAGAAGGACGGCGCGCAGGGCAAGGCCGACGCGCTCTCCGTGGCGACGGCCCTCGGCATCCCGCCGACCTCGGTCCGGGCCGACGCGAAGGCGGAGGCGCTGACGGTGGTGATCGGCGCGGACTGGCGCGCGGGTGACACCTTCGCCAAGCCGAAGCCGGTGGCGGGCGACCTGCCTTCGAGCGTCGAGGCGAGCAACGGCGCCGACGAGAGCGCGTGCATGCCCGTGTACGAGACGTACCGCTGGAACGGCAAGGACTGACCCGGCAGCGCATGAAGGAGGCCGCCCGGTGCGTGACGCACCGGGCGGCCTCTTCTCGTTGCAGGTGCTCTCAGACCGTGGCCTTGACCGCCGGGCGGCGGCTCGCGATGACCTTCTTCGCCAGGGAGCGGGGGCTGGTCAGGAAGCCGTACCCCCACGACATGTGCATCGTGGCGAGCGCCACCGGGATCTGCAGCCGTGCCTTCAGCGGCAGGCCCTTGCCGGCCGGGACCGAGCCCGCCGTGATCGCGGCGAGGTAGCCCGCGGGGACGACGAAGCCGAGCGGGGTGAGCGTCGCACCGACCACGACACCCGCGGCGATCGCGCAGACCGCGGCCGGCGGGGCGAGGTAGCGCAGATTGATGGAGCCCTGGTGGTAGCGGGCGACCACATGGCGCCAACGGCCGTAGTCCTTGTACTGCTTGGCCAGGGCGCGGACGCTCGGCCGGGGGCGGTACTGGACCCGCAGCTCGGGCGAGAACCAGATCAGGCCGCCCGCCTCGCGGATGCGGAAGTTCAGCTCCCAGTCCTGGGCGCGGATGAACTCCTCGTTGTATCCGCCCTGTTGCTCCAGCGCCTCGCGGCGGAAGACACCCAGGTAGACGGTCTCGGCGGGGCCCGCCGCGCCGCCGGTGTGGAAGGCGGCGTTGCCGACGCCGATCTTGGAGGTCATGGCGGCCGCGACCGCGTCCTCCCAGGCGTTCTCGCCCTCGGCGTGCATGATCCCGCCGACGTTCTGCGCGCCGGTCTCCTCCAGGAGGCGGACCGCGGTGGCGATGTAGTTGGGCGAGAGCATGCCGTGACCGTCGACCCGGACCACGATCGGATGACGCGAGGCCTTGATCGCGGCGTTGAGGGCCGCGGGCGTGCGCCCGGTGGGGTTGGGGACGGTGTGGACCCGGGGGTCCTCGCGGACGAGCTCGGCGGCGATCTCGTCCGTACGGTCCGTGGACGGACCGAGCGCGATCACCACCTCCATCTCGCCGTCGTACTCCTGCTCGAGGATGTGACGGACCGAGTTGCGCAGATGCCGCTCCTCATTGAGGACCGGCATGATCACGGAGACAGGGGGCTTGGCGTTCATCGGTCGCCACGTTACCGCGAACGGGGGACACGGGCGCGCGCCGCCGGGGGCGGCGCACTCTGCCGCTGATCGTATGGGCCTACGGTTCTTACGGTTCTCCCCTCACCAGCGGAGGTGTCCCCCCAGTGCCCGCACCGCCCCGCCCGCACCGCCCCCGGCCGGCCGCCGCCCGTACCGCCCCGGCGGCGACGCGGCGGTCCAGACGAGGCGGGCGGCCCCGCTGGGGCATGCGGATGGCGACCGGTCTGTCGGTGCTGGTGCTCGCGGCGGGCGGCATCGGGCACGCAGTGGTGACCAGCCTGGACACCGGCATCGACCGGATCGACCCGTTCAAGGACATGAAGAACCGGCCCGAGGCCGGTCACGGCACCAACATCCTGGTCGTCGGCACCGACGGGCGCGACAAGATCAGCCCGGAGGAGAAGGAGAAGTACCGGCTGGGCGGGGCGCCCTGCCACTGCACCGACACGGTGATACTGGTGCACATCTCCGAGGACCGGGAGCGCGCCAGCATCGTGAGCCTGCCGCGTGACTCGTACGCCATGATGCCCGAGCACACCGACGCCACCAGCGGCAAGCACCACCAGGCCCATCCGGTGAAGCTGAACGCGGCCTACGCCGAGGGCGGCCCGGCGCTGACCGTACGGACCGTGGAGAACATGACCCGGGTCAAGATCGACCACTATCTGGAGGTCGACTTCACCAGCTTCATGCGGACGGTCGACGCCGTCGGCGGGGTGCGGATCTGTACGGCGCGCCCGATGAAGGACAAGTACTCCGGGATCGACCTGCCGGCCGGCACGCATCAGCTGAACGGCGGCCAGGCGCTTCAGTACGTCCGCTCCCGGCATGTCGACGGGGCCTCCGACCTGGGGCGGATGCAGCGCCAGCAGCGGTTCCTGGCCGCGCTGATCCACCGGCTGACCAGCGGCGGGGTGCTGCTCAACCCGGTGAAGTTCCGCGCGGTGGCCACGACCATGCTGAACTCGGTCCGGGCCGACCAGGGCTTCGGCACGCAGCAGATGCTCGCCCTCGCCAAGGCCATGCGGGGCTTCACCCCGGCCTCGTCGGAGTTCACCTCCGTGCCCGTGGGTGATGTAAGCCACGCGGTGAAGGGGATCGGCTCGACGGTGAAGTGGGACCCGGTGAAGTCCCGCAAGCTCTTCCAGGCGCTGCGCGACGACCGGCCGCTCGCCCCGCACGGCACCCGCGGACAGGGGACCGCGAAGCTGGTGGACGTGTCACCACGGCAGATCCGGGTGCAGGTCTTCAACGGCACCCGCACGGACGGGCTCGGCCGCCGCCTCGACACCGCGCTGCGCGCGACCGGCTTCAACACCACCCAGGCCCCGCTGAACGCCGGCGGCCCCATCCGCTCGCGCACGGTCGTCGCCTACGACCCGAGCTGGGACCGCTCGGCGAAGGCGCTGGCCACGGCGCTGCCCGGGTGCGAGATGAAGGCCGTGACCGGGCAGGGCGCGACGCTGAAGGTGACGGCCGGGACGGACTTCAAGGGGGTCACGCCGGTCCGAGCCCAGGATCCCCAGCAGGGCGAGTTCGGCGCGGTCACCGGCGATCAGGTGGTGTGTTCGTAGAAACGAGGGGCCGCGGGGTCAGTCCTCGTAGACGCGAGGGGCCAACGGAGACCGGTCAGTCCTCGTAACCCTCGGCGGCGCGGCGTTCACGCAGTTCCTTGATCGCGCGGCGCCGGGCGAGCCGGTGCGTGCGACGGATCTGGGCCTCCTGATAGCGGCGCTTGTCCTGGTCGGTCTCGGGGATGACCGGCGGGACGGTCCGGGGCTTGCCGTCGGCGTCGACGGCGGCGAAGACGAGATAGGCGCTGCCGACCTGGGTGGGGGGCGTCGACTCGTTCCAGCGCTCGGCGAGGACCCGTACACCGATCTCCATGGAGGAGCGGCCGGTCCAGTTGCACTGGGCGCGTACGTGCACCAGGTCGCCGACCCTGACGGGCTCCAGGAAGACCATCTCGTCCATGGAGGCGGTGACCGCGGGGCCGCCGGAGTGGCGTCCGGCGACGGCGCCCGCCACGTCGTCGACCAGCTTCATGATCACGCCACCATGGACCGTACCGAGGAGATTCGTCTCGTTCGCCGTCATGATGTGGCTGAGGGTCGTCCGGGCCGCCGAGGTGGGCTTGCCCGGAATATCGCTCTCCTGGCGCGGAGCCTGATCTGTCATGCCCTCCACCCTATTCATTCCTGTTCATTACCGATCGCATTGCATCAGCTTCGCAACAGGGCTGCCCCGATATCCCACCCACCCTGTCAGCGGCGCGGAGGGGGCCTGCACACTATCCGCATGAATGACTGGCCCGATGGACGTGACCGCGGATATGGCCGCGGCGGTGGCGGCGCGGACCCTGAGGGTGCTCGGGTGATGCGCCATGTGCAGCGCCCGCAGGTCCCCCAGCAGCCTCCGCAGTACGACGACGGTTACGGCCACGGGCAGCAGCCGGCCCCGTCGTACGAGGGGTACGACAGCGGGTACAACACGGGCCAGGTCTACGGCGCCCCCCAGGGACCCGGTGGCGGGCACGGCGGTGGCCGGGGCACGGTCCCGCCGCCGCGCGGTCCGCAGCCCTCCTACCCGGGGGCGGCCCCGGACTGGCGCAAGCGGATCAAGGTCGGCTCGATCGTGCTCGTGACGGCGGTGCTCGCCTGGGGCGTCGGTACGTACGCGTGGGCGAGCTCACAGATGCGCAACGAGGTCGACCTCGCGAAGGTGATCGAGCGCCCCAAGGAGGGCGACTGCACGACGTATCTGATCGTCGGCTCGGACAGCCGTGAGGGCATGTCGAGCGAGGAGAAGAAGAAGCTGCACACCGGCTCCGCCGAGGGCAAGCGGACCGACTCGATGATGATCCTGGCCGCCTGTGGCAGCGGCAACACCATGATCTCGCTGCCGCGTGACTCCTGGGTGACGATCCCGTCCTTCGTCGGCTCGGAGTCCGGCAAGAAGTACCAGGCGCGCGGCGGCTCCAAGCTGAACGCCGCGTACGCGATGGACGGACCGGAACTGCTGGTCCGCACGGTCGAGTTCAACACCGGGCTGCGGATCGACCACTACGCCGAGATCGGATTCGCGGGCTTCGCGAACATCGTGGACGCGCTCGGCGGTGTCGAGATGGACATCCCGAAGGCGTTCAAGGACAAGAAGTCCGGCGCCGACTTCCAGGCCGGCAAGCAGACCCTCAACGGCGAGCAGGCGCTGGCCTTCGTCCGGACGCGGTACGCGTTCGCGGAGTCGGACCTGGCGCGGACGAAGAACCAGCAGAAGTTCCTGTCGGCCCTTGCGAACCAGGCGGCGACGCCGAGCACGATCATCAACCCGTTCACGCTCTACCCGACGCTGGGCGCGGGCCTGGACACGCTGATCGTGGACAAGGACATGTCGCTCTTCGACCTGGGTCAGATGTTCTTCGCGATGAAGGGCATCAGCGGCGGTGACGGTACGTCGATGAACATCCCGATCTCGGGGTCGGCGCCGCAGGGCTCCCTGAAGTGGGACATGCCGAAGGTGAAGCAGCTGGTGAGCCAGATCCAGAACGACGAGAAGGTCACCGTCACCGAGAAGTGACGCCAGAGGAGAGGAAACGGGTGCCACGTCCGAGAGCTCTGAGCAGTCTGGGCCTCGACGAGACGACCGGCGCCGTCTACGAGGCGGTTCTTCGCTCCACGGAGGCGGTGGACCGCCAGCGGGTCGCCGCCGACCTGGACCTGCCGCTGTCACGGACACGGACGGTCTCGCCCGGCTGGTGACCCTGGGGCTCGTACGGCCGCACAGCGCGCCGGCCGGCACCTTCGGGACTCTCGGAGCGGCCCCCGCCTTGATCAACTTAAGAGGTCCGGGCCACCCCCGACGCCCCTTCGCGGTGTCCTCCACCGGCCACGTCCGTTACCGGACACACACCGCCGCCGAGGGCCGTGCGGACGGCCCGCGGGAAACGGAAAGGCCCCCGGCGTGGAGCCGGGGGCCTGACCGAAGCGAGGGAGGGGTTACGGCAGGTTGCGCGCCATGACGATGCGCTGGACCTGGTTCGTGCCCTCGTAGATCTGGGTGATCTTGGCGTCGCGCATCATGCGCTCGACCGGGTAGTCACGGGTGTAGCCGTAGCCGCCGAGCAGCTGGACGGCGTCCGTGGTGATCTCCATGGCGACGTCGGAGGCGAAGCACTTGGCCGCGGCGCCGAAGAAGGTGAGGTCGCCGTCGAGGCGCTCCGACTTGGCGGCGGCCGAGTACGTGAGCTGGCGGGCGGCCTCCAGCTTCATCGCCATGTCGGCGAGCATGAACTGCACGCCCTGGAAGTCGGCGATCGGCTTGCCGAACTGCTTGCGCTCCTGGACGTAGCCCTTGGCGTAGTCGAGGGCGCCCTGCGCGATGCCGAGGGCCTGGGCCGCGATGGTGATGCGGGTGTGGTCCAGGGTCTTCATCGCCGTGGCGAAGCCGGTGCCCTCCTCGCCGATCATGCGGTCGGCGGGGATGCGGACGTTGTCGAGGTAGACCTCGCGGGTCGGGGAGCCCTTGATGCCGAGCTTCTTCTCCGGAGCGCCGAAGGAGACGCCCTCGTCGCCCTTCTCCACGACGAAGGCGGAGATGCCCTTCGAGCGCTTCTCCGGGTCGGTCACGGCCATGACCGTGTAGTACTCGGAGACGCCGGCGTTGGTGATCCAGCGCTTGACGCCGTTGAGCACCCAGAAGTCACCGTCACGGACGGCCTTCGTCTTCATGCCGGCGGCGTCGGAGCCCGCGTCCGGCTCGGAGAGGCAGTACGAGAACATCGCGTCGCCCTTGGCGAGCGGGCCCAGGTACTTCTTCTTCAGCTCCTCGGAGCCGGAGAGGATCACCGGCAGGGAGCCGAGCTTGTTCACGGCCGGGATCAGGGAGGAGGAGGCGCAGACGCGGGCCACCTCCTCGATCACGATGACCGTGGCGAGGGCGTCGGCGCCGGCGCCGCCGTAGCTCTCCGGGACGTGGACGGCGTGCAGGTCGGAGGAGACCAGCGCGTCGAGCGCCTCCTGCGGGAAGCGGGCCTCCTCGTCCACCGTGGCGGCGTACGGAAGGATCTTGGCCTCGGCGAGCGAGCGGACGGTGTCCCGGAGCATGTCGTGCTCTTCGGACGGGCGGTACAGGTCGAAATCAGCGGAACCCGCCAAGGTCTCTCACTCCCCAAAGACGCTAACTACCGTTAAGTAACCCAAATTTTAGTGGGCTTCGGTGCGCCAGGCATACGTGAGCTTGCTGACAGCCGCAGCCCGCGGCTGATCTGCCCCGGTCAGGGCCCGACTATGCTCGTCCGCGCACTCCTCCCCCGTACCCCCTGGAGCACCGCATGGCCCTGAAGATCACTGTGATCGGCACCGGTTACCTCGGCGCCACCCACGCAGCGGCCATGGCGGAACTGGGCTTCGAGGTCCTCGGCCTCGACGTGGTGCCCGAGAAGATCGAGATGCTGGCCTCGGGCCGGGTCCCCATGTTCGAGCCCGGCCTTGAGGAGCTGCTCGCCAAGCACGTCGCGGGGATCGAGGGCTCGACGGGACGCCTGCGCTTCACCACCTCCTGGGAGGAGGTCGGCGCCTTCGGCGACGTCCACTTCGTCTGTGTGAACACACCGCAGAAGCACGGTGAGTACGCCTGCGACATGTCGTACGTCGACTCGGCCTTCGCCTCCCTCGCGCCCGTGCTGCGCGACGGCGCGCTGGTCGTCGGCAAGTCGACCGTGCCGGTCGGCTCGGCCGAGCGGCTCGCCGCGCTCCTCGCCGAGCGGGCGGCCGAGGGCGTGGAGCTCGCCTGGAACCCGGAGTTCCTGCGCGAGGGCTTCGCCGTCCAGGACACTCTGCACCCGGACCGGATCGTCGTCGGTACGGCCAGCGAGCGCGCGGAGAAGCTGCTGCGCGAGGTGTACGCCGTGCCGGTCGGGGAAGGGTCGCCGTTCGTCGTGACGGACTTCCCGACCGCGGAGCTGGTGAAGACCTCCGCGAACTCGTTCCTCGCCACCAAGATCTCCTTCATCAACGCGATGGCGGAGGTCTGCGAGGCGGCCGGTGGCGATGTGGCGAAGCTGGCGGAGGCGATCGGGTACGACGAGCGGATCGGGTCGAAGTTCCTGCGGGCCGGTATCGGCTTCGGCGGCGGCTGCCTGCCGAAGGACATCCGCGCGTTCATGGCGCGCGCCGGTGAGCTGGGCGTGGACCAGGCGCTGACCTTCCTGCGGGAGATCGACTCCATCAACATGCGGCGCCGCGGCCAGATGGTCGAGATGGCGCGTGAGGCGCTCGGCAACGGGCTCGGCAACGGCTCCTTCCTGGGCAAGCGGGTGGCCGTGCTCGGCGCGACGTTCAAGCCGGACTCGGACGACGTACGGGACTCGCCCGCGCTGAACGTGGCCGGTCAGATCCACCTCCAGGGCGGCCAGGTCACCGTCTACGACCCGAAGGGCATGGACAACGCCCGCCGCCTCTTCCCCACGCTGGGCTACGCCGACTCGGCCCTGGAGGCCGTACGGGGCGCGGACATCGTGCTGCACCTGACGGAGTGGCGGGAATTCCGCGAGCTGGACCCGGCGGAGCTGTGCGAGGTCGTGGCGTCGCCGGTGGTGCTGGACGGACGCAACGCGCTGGACGGCGCGCGCTGGCGCGAGGCGGGCTGGACGTACCGCGCGATGGGCCGCCCGCGGGCCTAGCCCTGTCGGCCGTCCGTCAGGTGCGGCGCTGGTGGGCGCCGGGCGTGTAGCCGTACGCCCGGCGGAAGACGTCGATGAACGCGCTGGTGGACGACCAGCCGCAGCGGTGGGCGACCGTGGTCACCGGCAGGCCGTCGGCGAGCATCCGCAGCGCGTGGTAGAGCCGCAGCTGGGTGCGCCACTGGGGGAAGGTCATGCCCAGTTCCCGGCGGAAGAGGCGGCTGAGGGTGCGTTCGCCGGCTCCGGTCGCGGCGCCGAGGGCCGCCAGGGTGCGCTGGTCCGCGGGGTCCTCGCCGAGCAGAGCGCAGACGGCCGCGAGGCGCGGGTCGGTGGGCGTCGGCAGCTGGACCGGCTGCTGCGGTGAGGCGCGCAGCTGGTCGAGGAGGACCGCGCGCAGCCGCCGCCGCTCGGGGGTGTCGTCCTGGGGGCCGCGGGTGCAGGCTCGCTGCACGTCACGCTCGGCCAGGACTATCTGCCGCGCCGGATCGGCACCGCGTCCGGAGTCACGCTGGGCCTGACGGTCGGCGTCGGCGGCCTGTTCGGCCCCCTGCTCGGCCTCCTCGCGGACGCGACGTCCCTGCGCACGGCTCTCGCCTCGCTGATCGCGGTGCCGGCGGTGGGCTGGCTGCTGCTGCGGGCCGTGCGTGAGCCGACGGCCTCACTCGGCGAGGCAGTGTCTCCCCCACCCCGCCCCTCCCCGAAACCCTGACGGGACCTGGGGGCGGCAGCTTCGCGCCGCGGGGGTGGGCGGAGGGAGGCCCTGGACTCCGGTCCCGTAGCCCCGGGGTCGGCGGCTTCGCGCCGCGAGCGGGGGGGGCCGGGGGCGGGGAGGGCAGACGCCCGGGGGCTCCACCCCCGTACCCCGGCGCGGCAGCTTCGCGCCGCGCGCGCCCCCTACCCGTCCAGCTCCTCCAGCGTCGCGTTCGACGGTCCCCTGACCGCCCCCACCGCCCTCGCCGTCGACTCCGCGTCGCGGAGGACGCGGACCGCGTTGTGCCAGGTCAGTTTTGCCAGGTCGTGGTCGGACCAGCCGCGGGAGAGGAGTTCGGCGATCAGGGTCGGGTACGTGGAGACGTCCTCCAGGCCCGCCGGGGTGAAGGCCGTGCCGTCGTAGTCGCCGCCGATGCCGATGTGGTCGATGCCCGCGACCTCGCGCATGTGGTCGAGGTGGTCCGCGACCGTCGCAGGGGTGGCCAGGGGGCGGGGGTGGGACGACTCGAAGGCGTGGTGGACCGCCATGGCGCGGTCCGTCGTGTCCAGGGGGTGCAGGCCGTGCGCGCGCATGTTCTCGTCCGCCCGGTGGGTCCATTCCACCGCCTCCGGCAGGATGAACTTCGGGACGAACGTCGCCATCGCCACACCCCCGTTCGCCGGGAGCTGCGCGAGCACGTCGTCGGGGATGTTCCTCGGGTGGTCGCAGACCGCCCGCGCCGACGAATGCGAGAAGATCACCGGCGCTTCCGTCGTCGCCAGCGCGTCCCGCATCGTCGTCGCCGCCACGTGCGAGAGGTCCACCAGCATGCCGAGGCGGTTCATCTCTCGGACGACCTCGCGGCCGAAGGGGGACAGGCCGCCCACCCCCGGCTCGTCCGTCGCCGAGTCCGCCCACGCGATGTTGTCGTTGTGCGTGAGGGTCATGTAGCGGACGCCCAGCGCGTACAGCGCCCGCAGCGTCGCCAGCGAGTTGGCGATGGAGTGGCCGCCCTCCGCGCCCTTCAGGGAGGCGATACGGCCCTGCGCCCGCGCCGCCTCCATGTCGTCCGCGGTGAGCGCGGGCGCCAGGTCCGCCGCGTACCGGGCCAGGAGCTGGTCGACGGCGTCGATCTGCTCCAGCGTCGCGCTGACCGCCTGGTCGCCGGCGAGGTCGCTGCGTACGTACACCGACCAGAACTGCGCACCGACCCCGCCCGCCCGCAGCCGGGGGAGGTCGGTGTGCAGCCGTCCTGTCTGGTCCGCGGCGACGTCCCGGCGGTCCAGGTCGTAGCGGACCTGCTCGCGCAGCGCCCACGGCAGGTCGTTGTGGCCGTCCACCACGGGGTGCTCGGCCAGCAGGGCACGCGCCTGAGCCAGGAGCTCCTGGGTCACTTGGCGAAGCCGAACGCCGCCGAGCCCTCGACCTTGGCCCGCAGCCGCTTGCCCTTCTCCGTCGCCTGCTCGTTCAGCTCCTGCTGGAAGTCCTGCATGCGGGCCAGCAGGTCCGCGTCCGAGGTCGCGAGGATCCTCGCCGCCAGCAGGCCGGCGTTACGGGCCCCCGCCACGGACACCGTCGCCACCGGCACGCCCGCCGGCATCTGGACGATCGACAGGAGCGAGTCCATGCCGTCCAGGTACTTCAGCGGGACCGGGACACCGATCACCGGCAGCGGGGTGACCGAGGCGAGCATGCCGGGCAGATGGGCCGCCCCGCCCGCGCCCGCGATGATCGCCTTGAGGCCGCGCCCCGCGGCCTGCTCGCCGTACGCGACCATCTCGCGCGGCATCCGGTGCGCGGAGACGACGTCGACCTCGTACGCGATCTCGAACTCGTCGAGGGCCTGGGCAGCGGCCTCCATGACCGGCCAGTCGGAGTCCGACCCCATGACAATGCCAACGACAGGACTCATTCGGTGATCGTTCCTCGCAGATAGCCGGCGGCGTGACGGGCGCGCTCCAGCACGTCGTCGAGGTCGTCGCCGTAGGTGTTGACATGCCCCACCTTGCGGCCGGGCTTCACGTCCTTGCCATACATATGGATCTTGAGCTGGGGGTCCCGGGCCATGCAGTGCAGGTACGCGGCGTACATGTCGGGGTAGTCGCCCCCCAGAACATTGCACATGACCGTCCACTTCGCCCGGGGGCGCGGGTCGCCCAGGGGAAGGTCGAGGACGGCCCGGACGTGGTTGGCGAACTGCGAGGTCACAGCGCCGTCCTGGGTCCAGTGACCGGAGTTGTGCGGGCGCATCGCCAGTTCGTTGACGAGGATCCTGCCGTCGGTGGTCTCGAAGAGCTCCACGGCGAGGTGGCCGACGACACCGAGCTCCTTGGCCACCCGCAGCGCCAGCTGCTGGGCCTGGCCCGCCAGCTGCGGGTCGAGGTCCGGCGCCGGGGCGATCACGGTGTCGCAGACACCGTCGACCTGGCGGGACTCGACCACGGGGTACGCGACGGCCTGGCCGTGCGGGGAGCGGACGATGTTCGCCGCGAGCTCGCGGACGAAGTCCACCTTCTCCTCGGCGAGGACCGGGACACCGGCGAGGAAGGGGTCGCGGGCGTCCTCCTCGGAGCGTACGAACCACACCCCCTTGCCGTCGTAGCCGCCGCGCACGGTCTTCAGGATCACGGGGAAACCCCCCACCTCCGCCGCGAAGGCCGCCGCGTCGGCGGGGTCCTTCACGATGCGGTGGCGGGGGCTGGGCGCACCGATCTCGTCGAGCTTGGCGCGCATCACCCCCTTGTCCTGGGCGTGCACCAACGCGTCGGGCCCCGGCCGGACGGGAATGCCGTCCGCCTCCAGGGCCCGCAGGTGTTCGGTCGGGACATGCTCGTGATCGAAAGTGATCACATCGCAGCCGCGCGCAAAGTCACGCAGCGTGTCCAGGTCGCGGTGGTCGCCGATGACGACCTCGCTGACCACCTGGGCCGCCGAGTCCTGCGGGGTGTCGCTGAGGAGCTTGAACTTGATGCCGAGGGGGATACCCGCCTCGTGGGTCATACGGGCGAGCTGGCCGCCGCCGACCATGCCGACTACCGGGAACGTCACCCTCTTAGGGTATCCGCCGAGTCGCGGCGCTCCACATCCTGTGCTTTGTCACAGGTCCGCCACGCGTTTAAGCCCGTCCTCAGGCGAGCGCGCGGGGGGCTGGTTAGCATGGCTTGGTTGACGGGACCCCGTTGACGCAACCGACCGGACGGGCTGAGCAATCACCATGAGTGAACGAAGCGCACTGCGTGTGCGGCTTGATCAGCTCACGCGCGAGTTCGCCAAGTTCGGCGCGGTAGGTGGTGTCGGGCTCCTGGTGGACCTCGGCGTGTTCAATCTCGTACGCCATCTCACCGATCTCCCCGTCGTCCGGGCGAGCATCATCGCCACGGTCGTCGCGATCGGTTTCAACTATCTGGGCTTCCGCTACTTCACGTACCGGGACCGCGACAAGAGCGGCCGGACGAAGGAGCTGACGCTCTTCTTCCTGTTCAGCGTCATCGGTCTGGTGATCCAGAACGGGGTGCTCTACGCGGCGACGTACGGCTTCGGCTGGGACACCCCGCTGCAGAGCAACGTCTTCAAGTTCCTCGGCATCGGGATCGCGACCCTGTTCCGCTTCTGGTCGTACCGCACGTGGGTCTTCCGCGCGCTGCCCGCGCGTGAGGCGGTCCAGGCGGCTGAATCGTTCCTGGAGCAGCGCACCCCCGCCACGCGGGCGGCCGAGCCAGACCGGGTCGGCTGACCCCGTATCCATCCGTACCCACCCGGATTCAGCGGACCGTCCGGGGCTCCTCCTCGTCCCGGCCGCGCACCTCACGGCTGAGGAAGAGCGCGAAGACCGGCGGCTGCTGCTGGAGGAGTTCCAGCCGCCCGCCGTCCGCCTCGGCCAGGTCACGGGCGACGGCGAGGCCGATGCCGGTGGAGTTGCGGCCACTGATGGCCCGCTCGAAGATCCGCGCGCCGAGGTCCGCCGGGACGCCCGGCCCCTCGTCGGTGACCTCGATCACGGACTGGTTGCCGGTGACGCGGGTACGCAGGGCGACCGTGCCGCCTCCGTGCATGAGTGAGTTCTCGATGAGCGCCGCGAGCACCTGGGCGACCGCGCCCGGGGTGCCGACCGCGCGCAGACCGACCTTCCCGGAGCGGACGATCGCCCGGCCCGCGCTGCGGTAGACCGGCCGCCACTCCTCGATCTGCTGCTTGATGACCTCGTCCAGGTCGAAGGCGACCGCGGAGCCGGTCCGGGGATCGCGGGCGTTGGTGAGCAGCCGCTCCACGACGTCGGTGAGCCGCTCGACCTGCGTGAGCGCGACCGTCGCCTCCTCCTTGACGGTCGCCAGGTCGTCGGTGAGCGAGACCTCCTCCAGCCGCATGGAGAGCGCGGTCAGCGGCGTACGGAGCTGGTGCGAGGCGTCCGCGGCGAGCCGGCGTTCGGCGGTGAGCATCCGGGCGATCCGCTCGGCGGAGGCGTCGAGGACGTCGGCGACCCGGTCCAGCTCGGGCACGCCGTACCTCTTGTGCCGGGGCCGTGGGTCGCCGGAGCCGAGCCGTTCGGCGGTCTCGGCGAGGTCGGTGAGCGGGGAGGCGAGTCTGTTGGCCTGGCGCACGGCGAGCAGGACGGCCGCGATCACGGCGAGCAGCGCCACCGCGCCGATGATCAGCAGAGTGCGGCCGACCTCCGCGGTGATCGTGGACCGGGACTCCTCGACGGTGACGGTCACCCCGCGCTCGCCGTCGGCGGAGCCCCGGATCACGCTGCCCTCGGGGCGGGTGCCGATCTCGATCGGGGCCCGGCCGGGGATCGTGATCAGCGCGTACCGCTTGGCGCCGGGCCCGCGGCTCTGCTCGGTGAGGATGCCGGGGTTGACCGGCTCCCCGCCGACGAGCCGGCTGTCGACGATGCTGGCCAGCCGTACGGCCTCGGTGTCGACGCTCTCCTGGGCGCTGGAGGAGATGGTGCGGGTCTCGACGATGACGAGGGAGACCCCGAACACGGCGATGACGACGAGCACCACGGCGAGCGTGGAGTTGATGAGCCTGCGGCGCACGGTCGGTCCTCCGGGCGGGGGTGACGGTCTTCCCCGTCGAGCCTAGGCCCCCGCCGAGCGTGCTCTCCCCGGCCGGAGCCGGCCCGGGCGCCAAGCGGTCTTGTCGAAGCGCGGTGCGGGATCGCGCCCCAAAGGGGCGTGGGGAACTGGTCGACCAGCCCCCACCGGCGCGCAGATGACGCACCCGGCTTCCCGCGGAGCGCTCAGCTCTTCTCGAAGCGGAAGCCCACGCCGCGCACGGTCGCGATGTACCGCGGGTTGGCCGCGTCGTCGCCGAGCTTCTTGCGGAGCCAGGAGATGTGCATGTCGAGCGTCTTGGTCGACGACCACCAGGTCGTGTCCCAGACCTCCCGCATCAGCTGGTCGCGGGTGACGACCCGGCCCGCGTCCCGGACCAGGACGCGCAGCAGGTCGAACTCCTTCGCCGTCAGCTGGAGCTCCTCGTCGCCCATCCAGGCGCGGTGCGACTCGACGTCGATCCGGACGCCGTGGGTGGCGGGGGCCGGGGCGGGCTCGGTGGCGCCGCGCCGGAGCAGGGCCCGGACGCGGGCGAGGAGTTCGGCGAGCCGGAACGGCTTGGTGACGTAGTCGTCGGCCCCGGCGTCGAGGCCGACAACGGTGTCGACCTCGTCGGCACGGGCCGTCAGAACCAGGATCGGGATCGTGTGCCCCTCCGCGCGCAGCCGCCGGGCGACCTCCAGGCCGTCCATGCCGGGCAGCCCCAGGTCGAGCACGACGAGATCGACTCCGCCCTGCAGGCCGGTGTCGAGGGCGGCGGGCCCGTCCTCCCGTACCTCGACCTCGTATCCCTCTCTCCGCAGGGCGCGGGCCAGCGGTTCCGAGATGGATGCGTCGTCCTCGGCGAGCAGTACACGGGTCATGGGGTGATGGTAGTCCGCACGGTCCGCGGCCTGTGGGGTGATCCGCCTTGCCTGGGGTAGAGGGGTGAGAACCCTACGTACACCTTGGAATTAGCGATGTTGGCTCCAGCAATACCTGTGATCCATCTCTCAAGTCCTTCCATTTCCGGCACTGTCGTGACGTAGAGTGGTCAGGCACTAAACGGGGACCTTTGGCCTACTTCGGTAGGCCAGGGGTCTCTTTTGTGCGCAAGGCCGGCTTTGCCAGTCTTGCGCACGGTGAAAGACCTCTGGGCCGGGCTCCGTGACGCGAGGATGTGTCAGGGGCGTGGATCCCGGTGCGGGACGCGGATCAGCGCTCCGGCCGGTGCCGGCCTCCCCCACCGGGCGTGACAGCTCACGAAGCGGCACGTCCCGAGCAAGCAAGGATCGACCATGGCGTCCAGCCTGACGAAGGACTCGGCCAGTACCACCGGCTCCGAGAAGACCTTCTTCGGCCACCCCCGCGGCCTGGCCACTCTCTTCATGACCGAGACGTGGGAGCGCTTCTCCTACTACGGCATGCGTGCCCTTCTCGTGTACTACCTGATCTCGGGTGGTCCGGACGGGAAGAAGGCCGGCCTCATGGACGGCGGCCTCGCCATGGACCTGGCCACGGCCACGGCCATCTACTCGGTCTACGTGTCCATGGTCTATCTGATGGCCATGCCGGGCGGCTGGTTCGGTGACCGCGTCTGGGGCGCCCGCAAGACCGTCACCATCGGTGGCGCCGTCATCATGACGGGCCACTTCGCGCTCGCCGTGCCGGGCCAGGCGATGTTCTTCGTCGGTCTCGCGCTGGTCGCGGCCGGTTCGGGTCTGCTGAAGGCCAACATCTCGACGCTGGTCGGCCACCTGTACGACGGCCCCACGGACCCGCGCCGCGACGGTGGCTTCACGCTCTTCTACGTCGGCATCAACCTGGGTGCCTTCGTCGCTCCGCTCGTCATCGGCACCGTCGGTGAGAGCGTCAACTGGCACTACGGCTTCGCGCTCGCCGGTGTCGGCATGGCGCTGGGTCTGGCCCAGTTCCTGATCGGTACGAAGCACCTGAACCCGAAGAGCAACGTCGTCCCGAACCCGATCACCGCCGAGGAGCGCAAGGCCATCCTCGTCAAGGTGATCGGCGCGACCCTCGTCGTCGCCGTCTTCTACGCCGCCGTCGTCGGCATGGGCCTGTACACCCTGAACTGGGCCCTGGTCCCGATCACCCTCGCCGGTCTGATCATCCCGATCGCCGTGCTCGCCCGGATCAAGCGCGACAAGGACCTGTCGTCCGCCGAGCAGTCGAAGATGAACGGCTACATCTGGTTCTTCGTGGCCGCCGCCATCTTCTGGATGATCTACGACCAGGGCGGCTCGACCCTGTCGGCGTTCGCCAAGACGCACACCGCGGGCGAGATCTTCGGCATCGGCTTCCCGGCCACCTGGTACCAGTCCCTGAACCCGCTCTACGTCATGGCGCTGGCCCCGGTCTTCGCCTGGCTGTGGCTGTGGCTGGCCCGCAGGAACCAGGAGCCGAACACCATCGTGAAGTTCGCGATGGCCCTGGTCCTGGTCGGTGCCTCGTTCTTCGTCTTCGTCGTGCCGATGGGCATGGCCGGTGACGGTACGAAGGTCAGCCCGATGTGGCTGGTGTCGATCTACATGATCCAGACGATCGGTGAGCTCTGCCTCTCCCCCGTCGGCCTCTCCGTGACCACGAAGATGGCCCCGGCGAAGTACGGCAGCCAGATGCTGGGTGTCTGGTTCCTCGCGGTGACCGCGGGCGACTGCACCACCGGCATGCTCGCCATCGCGGGTGTCGACCTCAACGGCACGACCGTGATCGCGATGGAGGCGCTGCTCGCCGTCGCGGCCGGTTTCGCGATCTGGATGTACCGCAAGAAGGTCCAGGCGCTCATGGGAGAGGTCCACTGACCCCCTGACACGCCACGAAGGGCCGTCGCACCGGGTTCGGTGCGGCGGCCCTTCGTCGTGTTTCTCAGTGGGGTCCGTCAGCGGCGCAGGCGGGCCCATGGGGTGAAGGTGAACACGGCGCCGCCGAGCAGGATCACCGTGCCCGCGACCAGGGCGAGGGCGCGCAGGGCGCCGTCGTTCTCGGCGCCGGTGTTGGCCAGTCCGCCGCCGGAGCCCGAGCCCCCGCCGGAGCCCGAGCCGCCGCCGGTCGTCGTGTCGCCGCCACCCGCGGCGCCGCCGTCCTGCTTGCTGGTGTCGAGCTCCAGGGAGGCCTGGACGGCGCCCTTGACCTGGCAGGGGATCACGATCGGCGAGCCGCCGAGCGAGACGTTGATGGTCAGGGTGCCGGGGCTGAGGGTCGACTTGCCGGTGGCTCCGGGCTTGTACGTGCCCTTCATGTCCGGCAGGTCGACCGGCTTGCCCTGCTCCAGCGGGGCCGGGTTGGCGGGGCCGTCGACCTTGACGGTGCCGCTGTCGGCGCCGCCGAGCTTGACCGCCATGGAGGGCTTGAGCGCTCCGGCGGGCAGCGGGGCGGGGCTGTTCATGACGCCCTTGGCGGTCTTGACGGTGAGGTCGTAGCTCCCACCGTTCTTCTTGGCGCTGACGGTCACCTTGGAGGTGATGTTCGCCGGGCCGGGCTGCTGGCAGGAGAACTGGACCGCGACCTCCTTGCCGGGGAAGTCGGTCTGCCCGCCGCTGCCGCCGGAGCTGCTGCCGCCCGACGTCGTGGTGCCGCCGGAGGTCGTCGTACCGCCCGACGAGCTGCCACCGGACGTCGTCGTACCACCGGAGCTGCTGCCCCCGGAGCTCGTTGTGCCGCCGGAGGTCGTCGTACCGCCCGAGGAGCCACCGCCGGCCGTGACCTTGATCGTCGCGCCGACGGCGACCGTCTCCTTCGGCGAGCACTTGGTGTCCGTCGACATCGGCTTCGAGACGTTGATCGTGTACTTGTCCGGCGTCAGCGTGATCTCGCCCGCCTTCTCCAGCTTCAGCTTGCCCTTCATGTCGGGCAGCTTCATCGGGCTGTTCTTCGGGATCGGCGGGTTCTGCCGCGGCCCTTCCATGGCCAGGGTGCCGCTCGCCGCGCCGCCGAGCTTGACGACACCGGTGGGCTTCACCGTGTCCTTCTCCAGGTCGAGGATGTCGGGGTTCTTGGACGCGGCCTCGACCGTCTTCCACACCACCTCGACCTCGTCGCCGACCTTGGCCTCCGCCGGTGCGGTGATGAGCACCTTGGTGGTGCCCTGCACCGGCGGCATGCCGGAGATCGCGGGCGGAATGCACTCGGTCTTGTAGGCGACCTCGGCGGCCTGCGCGGGGCTCGCGGCCAGCATCATCCCCGCGCCGCCGAGCATCAGCGCGACTCCGGCCGCGCTCATCCTCCGTTGCGTGCTCACGAATGTCCCTTCGTCGTCGGTCGGTTCTCTGACGGTGCGGAGTCAGGGGTGAACCACGGCAGGGCCGTGGTCGGGGCCGTGGCGGCCGGTGGGTCCGGCCGTTCGGCCGGCCGGGGCTGGCCCGTCCGGTTCCGGTGGCGCGCGGCGCCGCGGTGCGGGGTGCGGGGCCGTACGCGGTCCACCACCGCCATGCCGATGCGGAAGATCCCGGCCGGGACGACGACCGCGAGCAGCAGCCAGAAGAGCGTCACGCCCCACGGCCGCCCCACTCCCCAGGGCTGCTCGACCAGCACGGTCCCGGCGTACCTCACGGAGACCTGGTAGTCGCCGTGGGCTCCGGCCGACAGCTTGACGGGCAGCTTGACCAGCGCTTTCTTGCCCGGCTCGATGGTGCCGCGCCACTGCCGCTCCTCCCAGCGGGGGGCGTAGACGCCGTGCGCGGTGCCGACCTGGAAGACCGGGTCCTTCACCGGGGCCGTGCCGAGGTTGCCGACGGTGAAGACGATCTCGCGGCCGGCGGGGGCGCCGAACCAGACGAGCAGGCCGGACGACCCTTCGAGCCGTACGGTCGCCAGGACCGCGAGCCGGCCACCGTCCGACGGGCGCGGCAGCGGGGCGACGGGATGTCCGGCGACGGTGAAGGCGGCGTCGACGGTGTCCTGCTGCCCGGTGACCCCGGCGACGTGCACGGCGCAGGGGCAGGGCTTGGGCGGCTCGGCCACCGGCATTTTCTGGCTGAAGGCGCCCTTGGCGTCGACGGTGGCGGCCCGGCCCATCGCGTTGGCGCAGGAGTTGGTGCCGCCGATGACGCCCTTGCCGGGCTCGGCCTGACCGCAGATCAGCAGCATCAGCAGGGCGCCGGGTTTCCAGCCGGTGCCGCTGACGGTGATCTCCCCGCCCTTGCCCGCCTCCTGCTGGGAGAGGGTCACGGCGGGTGCGGGGTCGGCGGCGGACGCGCTTCCGGCGGGCAGGAGCAGCAGCGCGGGCAGCAGCAGGACGGGCAGCAGGAGCGCCCGCAGGAGTCGGGCTCCGGTCGGCCGGTTCATCCGCGTGCTCCTCCCGCCGTCACCAGATCCCGCTCCGGGACGTCGGCTGCCACCGGCTCCGGGCGCCGCCTGTCCCTCCGTACGGGCCGTACGAGCCGGGTGAGCCGCGTGAGCCCGACCGCGGCCGCGGCGAGTCCGGCCGCCGTGCCCAAGGCAGCCGGCCAGGTCACGAACAGCGCCCCGGTCTCGGCGCGCGCCTCGGCCGCGCCGGACGCCGTGACCGTCAGCCGGACGGTGACCGTGTCGAGGGCGGGGGCGCCCGGCCAGGGCTCGGTGCGGGCGACGCGCTCGCCTGGGCGCAGGGTCAGGGGCAGCGGGCGCGCGGGCCGGTCCAGGGCGGCGAAGAGCCCGTCGGCGCGCACGGCGAGCCGCGGGGCGAGGGTGGTGTTGCCGCGGTTGACCAGGGTGTAGTGGATGGTCCCGGAGTCGGCGTCGACGCGGACGTCCTCGACGCCGACGGCCGCCAGGGCGGGGCCGCGGACCCGCAGGTGGAGCCGTACGGTGATCGCGCGGCCGCCGGCGCTCGCGGTGAGCGTGCCGGGGTGGTCGCCGGGGGCGGTGTCAGCCGGGACCGTGACGGAGAACGGGACCGTGGCGCGGGTGCGGGGCGGGACGGTCACCGTCTCCGCGGCGAGCCGTGTCCAGGCGGTGGCCCGGAGCCGTACGGTCAGGGGGCGGGTGTCCGGGTTGGTGAGCGTGAGCCGGTCCGGGAGCACGGTGCCGGGTGTGCCTTCCAGATAGACGTACGGTCGGGTGCCGCCCTGCCCGGTCTCGGGGGCGGCGGTCCAGGCGGGCCCCGCCGCGGCCGCCGTCGGCGCCAGGACCGCCAGGACCGCGAGGCCCGCGAGGACAGCGCGGAGCAGCGCGGTGGCGGCGCGGGTGGGGACGGCTCGCGCGGGCATGCGCCCTCCTGGTGGGTCAGTTCGCCCGGCGCGGGCCGCGCCGGGTCAGCCAGAGCACCCCGGCCGCGCCGGTCAGCAGCACCGTGCCGCCGAGGGTGCCGAGCGCCGCCGCGGAGTCGAGCGGGCCGGTCTTGGGCAGCTCCCCGGCGGCGCCCGCCGTGCCTGACGAGCCGCCCGAGCCGTCCGATCCGCCGGTGCCGCCGGCCTTGACGACGTCGAGCTCCAGGGAGGGCTTGGGACTGTTGGAGGGCTTGCAGGTCGCCGCGTCCATGCCGAGGGCGTGGACGATGAGCGTCCCGGCGGTGAAGGTGACCTTGCCGGTCCCCTTGGGGGTGTACGTACCCGTCAACTGCCCGATTTTGATGGGGGTGTTGGGCGGGATCGCGGCCGCGTTGGGGACGCCTTTGACCTTGACCGTGCCCTTGTCGGCGCCGCCGAGGATCAGCTCGGCACGCGGGGTCATGACGCCTTGGGGCAGCTCGATCGGGCTGTCGGAGACGCCCTTGTCGAAGGACATGGTGATCGTGTAGCCGCTGCCGCTCTTGACGGCCCTGATGTCGACCGGCGAGACCGCGCTCTTGGGGCCGATCTTCGTCTCGCAGGCGTAGTTGACGTCGACGACGGCGGCCTGGGCCGCGGGGGCGGGCATCAGTACCACCGAGCCCGCCGCTGCCGCCGCGAGGGCCACAGCTGTCCTCTTCCGGTACGTCACCTCAAGCACCCCTCACGCCGTAGTTACTGACGGCACATCAGATTGGGCGTCAAGGTACGCCTGGGGTCTTGTAGAAGGAAGACAAGAAGCGCGCCCTGTTGGCGCGTTTTCAACGAGTCCCGCGGGCCGCTTCCGTGCGGCGGCGGGCTAGGCCGGAGCGGCGAGCTCCGCCCACACGGTCTTGCCCGGCGCTCCGGGCGTACGGACAACTCCCCAGTCCAGGCAGAGCCGTTGGACGATGAACATGCCGTGGCCCCCCGGGCGTCCGGCGCGGTGCGGGGTTCGGGGGGCAGGGTACCCGGCGCCCCGGTCGGTAACTTCGAGCCGCAGCACCTTGGCGGTGTACGAGACGCGCAGCTCCTCGGGTCCCTCGGCGTGCAGGCAGGCGTTGGTGACGAGTTCGGAGACGACGAGCAGGACGTCCTCCGCGGCAGCCCGGCGGTCGGCGGTGGCGGCCGGCAGCCAGCCCCAGTCGTAAAGCGCCTGCCGGGTGAAGTCCCGGGCCAGCGGAACGATGCCGCTCGCACTGCCCAGCGCGAGGCTGCGCAGCTGCCCGTCGGCCGCGCCGTTCGGCGTGTGCTCCCGGGTGGTGTCCATCAGCGCTTCACCTCACCGCTTCACCAGTTCGCCATTACTGATCAGGACTCGAATTCGATTCGGAGTGCGGGTGCCCAGCGACCCGCGCATTCAATCTGCGAGCGCCGCCTCGAGCGAGTCATGGACGGTGAAGACCGCCTCCGCTCCGGTGATCTCGAAGACCCTGGCAACGACCGGCCCCATCGCGGCGAGATGGACCCCGCCCCCGGCGGCTTCGGCCTGCAGGCGGGCTCCCAGCAGGACGTTGAGCCCGGTGGAGTCGCAGAATTCGAGCCGTGAACAGTCCACGACGAGGCGTGAGCGTCCTTCGGCGATCGCCGTTTCAAGTGGCGAACGCAACAGTTCGGCGGTGTGGTGATCGAGCTCACCCACCGGCGTGACGATCTCGCTCGTTCCGTGGGTCCGGACCTCGACCAGAAGTCGGCCCCGGTTCGCCGATCCGACCGTGCCGCGGTCCATGTACGCCCCTCTTCGCCGATGATCGTGGACTTCGTTGACGTCCGGAGAACACTACGCCTTCTTCACACGTTCTGGCACCGGTGCAGCACCACACAATAAGACAATCCGGACATTTAACACTTGCATCTCTCCATGTCGAGCGGGTAGGGCTAGTAGGGACACAACCAACACGGCCGGCCACGGAGGCGCCGCACACCGCAGCAAGGAAGGCATCGGCTGCCTTATGCCGAGAACGATGGAGGAGACCATGTCACCCCGGCTCGACGCCCCGCGTACCCCCCACCACCACGCGCCGTCGGCAGCAACTCCGCCCGTATCCCCCGAACTTGCGGATCTCCCCGAGATCCCTCCGTTCGACGAAGTGCAGCCGCTGGACGCGCGGGCACTGTCGAAGACGCTCTTCGCCCGCCTCGAACGGCTCGAAGAGGGCACGCACGACTACGCGTACGTCCGCAACACACTCGTCGAACTCAACCTGGCCCTGGTGAAGTTCGCCGCCACTCGGTTCCGCTCCCGCAGCGAGCCGATGGAGGACATCATCCAGGTCGGCACGATCGGCCTCATCAAGGCCATCGACCGTTTCGAACTCAGCCGCGGCGTCGAGTTCCCGACGTTCGCGATGCCGACCATCGTCGGCGAGATAAAGCGCTTCTTCCGTGACACCTCGTGGTCCGTGCGCGTCCCGCGCCGGCTCCAGGAGCTCCGTCTCGACCTCGCCAAGGCGGGCGACGAGCTCGCCCAGAAGCTCGACCGCGCGCCGACCGTCGGCGAGCTCGCCGAGAAGCTCGGCATCAGCCGTGAAGAGGTCGTCGAGGGCATGGCGGCGAGCAACGCCTACACCGCCAGCTCCCTGGACGCCCAGCCCGAGGAGGACGACTCCGAGGGTGCCCTCGCCGACCGCATCGGCTACGAGGACCACGGCATCGAAGGCATCGAGTACATCGAGTCGCTGAAGCCGATGATCGCCTCGCTGCCGGCGCGCGACCGGCAGATCCTGTCGCTGCGCTTCGTCGCCGGGATGACCCAGTCCGAGATCGGCGAGGAACTCGGCATCTCCCAGATGCATGTGTCGCGGCTGCTCTCCCGCACCCTGGGGCGGCTCAGGAAGGGCCTGACCCTGGAGGAGTGAGCCGGACCGCCCGGTCCCCCGGGCACCGTCACACCGTCGAAGGAGCCTGCCCCCGCACCGGGGGCGGGCTCCTTCGCGTTATTGACGGGCAGTCCGGAATGGGCCACATTGAGCCCGGGGGATCAGGGGGGAATCTGATGGTTTCTGCGTACGCGGAACTGGAACACCTGATGCGGGGCCGGCTCGGCAGGGAGTGCCTGTACGTGCCCTCCTGCCGCTTCGGTCTCTATCTGGCGCTGCGCCACTGGTGCGCGCCCGGAGGACGGGTGCTGATGTCACCCGTCAACGACGACGTCATCTTCTTCGTGGTGCTCGCCGCGGGGCTGCGCCCGGTGCAGGCCCCGCTGGACGCGCGCGACGGCTCCATCGACGCCGCGGCGGTGCCCGAGTCCGTCTGGCAGGGCCTGTCCGCCGTCCTCACCACCAATCTGTACGGGAACCCCGACCCGGCGCCGAGCCTGCGGGCCCACTGCGACCGGCTCGGCATCCCGCTCCTCGAGGACGCCGCCCACGCCATCGGCAGCGAGAGCGGTGACCGGCCCGTCGGCACCCACGGCGACGCGGCCGTCTTCAGCCTCTCCAAGCACACCGGCGCCAAGACCGGCGGCTTCCTCGCCTTCGCCGACCCGGCACTGCGCACCGAACTGGCCGCCGCCCGCGACGAGTTGCTCCACCCGACCCGGCTGCCGGCCGAACTCGCCTATCTCGTACGCCCGTACGCCGAGGCCACGGTCCGCGGACTGCGGCTCGTACGGGCCGCACGCGCCACCATGCGGCTGCTCGGGATGGACGAGCGCGCCGAGATCCGGATGCCGCTGCGTCCCGGAGAGCTCAAGCAGGCGGTGACGGCCGCGCCCGGCCTCGCGCCCTTCCACTCCTGGGTCCGCGTCGACATGCACGACTACCGCCTCTCCCCCGGCCGCGGCCGGATCCGCCGCACCACCCGGCTCCTGGACCGGCTGGACACCACCCTCGCCGCCCACCGGGCGGGTACGGCGACGCTCCTGGACAGCCCCTGGGGCGCGCCGGGCCCCGGCCCCGTACAGCCGCTGTTCCGGGTGCCGCTGCTGGTCGCCGACCGGGACGCGGCCATCGCCGCGCTCGCCCGCCGCCGCCTCACCACCGGCTACCTCTACGATCCGCCGCTCGACGACTACGCCGCCTCCTTCACCGAACCGTCGCCCGCCCCCGCTGCGGCCCGCTGGTTCGCCCGGCACGCCCTGCCGGTGGATCCGCGCCGCGCGGAGGAGGTCATCGAGGTCCTGCGCGCCTCCGGCGCCGAGCCCGCCACGCCCCAGGGCCCGGACGGTGGCTGAGACCGTCCGGCTGCGCGAGCCGGACGCCGGGGACGGCGCCGAGCCGGAGAGACCGGCCATGGACCCGGACGCGCCGAAGGCGCGGGACGCGGACGGCGGCAGCGAGTCGATGTTCCGCAACGCCTACGCGCTCATGCTGTCCACCGGCGTCTCCGCGGCGCTCGGCCTCGGCTTCTGGCTGGTCGCCGCCCGCTACTACAGCGAGGAGGCCGTCGGGCAGGGCTCCGCCGCCATCGCCGCGCAGCGGCTGCTCGCCTCGATCACGGCGACCACGATGATCGGCGCGGTCGTGCGGTACGTACCGCGGGCCGGGCGCGCCACCGGGTCGCTGGTGCGCCGGATC
The DNA here is from genome assembly GCF_055639315.1 of Streptomyces sp. NPDC039465. Classification (NCBI taxonomy): domain Bacteria; kingdom Bacillati; phylum Actinomycetota; class Actinomycetes; order Kitasatosporales; family Streptomycetaceae; genus Streptomyces; species Streptomyces sp. NPDC039465. Next base: position 55,176 of record NZ_JBVKAP010000007.1, read on the forward strand.
TACCTGGTCAGCTCCGTCGTGGTGGCCCTGGCCTGCGGCGCCTTCCTGCTCACGCTCGACCTGTGGGGGCCCTCGTACGCGCCGCTCGGCACGCTGAGCGCCGGGCTGTTCTTCACCGCGTCCTGCGTCGGCTGGGCGCTGCTCACGCTCCAGGACGGCGTCCTGACCGGGCTGCGCCGGGCCATCTGGGTGCCCGTCGGCAACGCCGTCTTCTCCGTCGGGAAGCTGCTGCTGCTCGTCGCCTGCGCCACCGCCCTGCCCGTCCTCGGCGTCTTCGTGTCGTGGTCGGCGGCGATCGCGCTGTCCGTGCTGCCGCTGGCCTGGCTGGTCTTCCGCCGGCTCATCCCCCGGCAGGCGCGCGCGGACCACGACCGCGAACCGCCCGCGATGCGGGAGATCGGCCGCTTCATGGCCGGGGACTCGGTCGGCGCGCTCTTCAGTCTCGCCATGATCAACCTGCTGCCGGTGATGGTCGCCGTCCGCTTCGACGCCGCCCACAACGCCTTCTTCTACACCGCGTACACCGTCGGCGGCACGATGGAGTTCATGGCCATCAACATGGCCTCCTCACTGACCGCGCACGCCTCCCACAGCCCCGACAGCCTCGCCCAGGGCGTGCGGGGCGCGCTGCGCCGGATGGCGCTGCTGCTCGTCCCCGTCGTCGCCTTCCTGATCGTCTTCGCCCCGCAGATCCTCGCCCCCTTCGGCCCCGACTACGCCGAGCACGGCACGATGGTGCTGCGGCTGCTCGCCGCGGCCGCGCTGCCCCGGGTCGCCGTCGAGCTGTACATCGGGGTGCTGCGCGTCCAGGGCCGTACGGGCATGCTCGCCGTCCTCCAAGGCGCCATGTGCCTGCTGGTCCTGGGCAGCGCCACCGTCCTGCTCGGCCCGCACGGCATCTCAGGCGCGGGTCTGGCCATGCTCGGCTCGATGACGCTGATGGCGGTCCTCTCGGCGCCGGGGCTGCGCGCCGCGCTCGCCGGGCGGGAGCCGAGGCGGCGCCGCCCCCGCAAGGGAGCGGCGGCCGAGTACGGCACGAGCTGGGCGCGCCGGGCCGCCGAGGGCCGCGCCGCGTCCTCGGAGGAGATCTACGGCACCGACTGGGCACGCCAGACCGCGTACCTACGGGGCGCGCACGACACGGCGACGCCCGCGTTCGGCATACCGGTGTACGTCCCCGAGCCGCCGCGGTCCATCGGGCGCGCCGAGGCCGACAGCGACGAGGGCTGGCTGACCAGCTGGCTGTGGCTGCTGCTCGCGCTGTCGGCGGGCCTGTTCTGGATCCCGCTGTCCCGGGCGCAGGACCTGTCCGAGCGGCATCTGTCCGGCGTCCAGCTCCACGAGGCGCTGCCGCCGATCACGCTCACCGCCGGCATCCTGCTGATCGTCGTGCACAGCGCGGCCGTCTCGCTCCAGCGCGTACGGCCGGTGCTGGTCTCGTCCGTACTGCTGGTGACGTTCCTGGCCCTGCACACCGCGCCGCTGCTGCTGGGGATCCGGCCCGACCCGGCGTCGGGCCCGCTGACCGGTCCGCTCGCCGACTTCCTGGCGCAGGCGGCCGGTCTGGACTCCCCCGCGGGGGTGCTGCGGGCGCTGCCGCTCGCCCTTCAGGCGCTGTGCCTGGGCCTGGTGGCGGTGGCGCTACGGGCGCTCGGGGTGAGCGAGCGGGCGACGGCGTGCGCGGTCTGGCTCCTGATGGTCGCGGGCTGGGCGGCCCAACACGCCTTCGCCACGGCCGCGCTGCCGGTGTTCGTGTGCCTCGGCGTGACGGCCGTGGCGGCGCTGGCGGCGGGTCGGGCGCGGGCGGGACGTACGGGGTCAGGACGTACGGGGCCGGGGCGCGGGTGACGGTCATGTGCGGCGGCGACGGCGAACGATGGCTCCCGAGACCGGTGTCAGCTCCGGCGGCGGTACCCTCGCCGTTCACCTGTTGCCGGCTGAGGAAAGTGGTGGTGGTCGTGGCCCGGCCGCGTGTGGGTGTCGCCGTGCTGACCATGGGCGACCGGATGCCGGAGCTGTTGGCGCTGCTGGAGTCGGTGGCCAAGCAGGACGAGTCCGCGACGCGGATCGTGGTGGTCGGTAACGGCACGGTCCTGGCGGGTCTGCCGGACGGTGTGACCGCGGTGGAGCTGGACGAGAACCTGGGGGTGTCCGGCGGCCGGAACGTCGCCTGGCGCCGGCTGAGGGACTTCGGGGACGTGGACGTCCTGGTGGATCTGGACGACGACGGCCTGCTCGTCAAGGCCGATGTGTTCCGGCGGATCGCGAACCTGTACGAGGCCGACGGCCGCCTGGGCATCGTCTCCTTCCGGATCGCGGACGAGACCGGTACCACCCAACGCCGCCACGTGCCCCGCCTGCGGGCGAAGGATCCGATGCGGCGGGGCCTGGTGACGACGTTCCTCGGCGGCGGTCATGCTCTGTCGATGCCGATGCTGGAGGAGACCGGGGGCTGGCCGGACGCCTTCTTCTTCACCCATGAGGAGACCGACCTGGCCTGGCGCGCGATCGACCGCGGCTGGGACGTCCTGTACGAGCCTCAGCTGGTCCTCCAGCACCCGAAGACCTCGCCCGCCCGGCACGCGGTGTACTACCGCATGACCGCCCGGAACCGGGTCTGGCTGGCCAAGCGGCATCTGCCCGCCCCGCTCGTTCCCCTCTACCTCGGCGTGTGGCTGGCGCTGAGCGTGGCCCGCACCAGATCGCTGTCGGGGCTGCGGGCCTGGTTCGCCGGCTTCACCGAGGGCATCCGGACGTCCGGCGGCCCCCGGCGCCCGATCCGCTGGCGGACGGTCGGGCGCCTGACCCGGCTGGGCCGGCCTCCGGTCATCTAGGCGACGCTGGTCTCCCGCAGCCAGCCGGGAAGGGCGGCCGGGGTTTCCCGGAGCCACTTCACGTAGTGGGCTACTCCCTGGGAGATGGTGACCTTGGCGGGGCGACTTCCTCGACAGCGCCGAAGGCGTACGGTCCGTGAAGATCAGCGACGCACTTACCGACCTACGCGTACGCCTCACGCGCTACGGCACAACACCTGGCGTGGCCGAGTTGGACAGCCGGGCGGCCGTGCTTCTTGGCGACACGTAGGCGAACCTGGCACGGCGAACCGTCAGCGGACGACGTCGAAGACGTTCTTCTGCAGGCCGTTGGCGTAGGTCTCGTGCTCGATCAGCTTCAGCTTCTGGGTGTCCTTGTCCGTGGCGCTGAAGAGACGCTTGCCCGCGCCGAGCAGGAGCGGGAAGACGAGCAGGTGGTAGCGGTCGATCAGGCCCGCGTCCGAGAGGCCGTGGTTGAGGGTGGCGCTGCCGTGGATGATGATCGGGCCGCCGTCGGTCTCCTTCAGGGCGGCGACGTCGTCGAGTGAGCGCAGGATCGTGGTCTCGCCCCAGTTCGTCACCAGGTCGGCGTCGGTGAGGGTGGTGGAGACGACGTACTTCGGCATCACCTTGTAGTCGGCGAACTCCTCCATGCCGGGCCACACCGGGCTGAACGCCTCGTAGCTGGTCCGGCCCAGCAGCATCGCGGTGGCTTCCTTCTGCTCCCGGTCCTTGATCTCGTAGGCCTCGGGGAGGAACTCGACGTCCTTGAAGGTCCACCCGGAGTTGCGGTAGCCGGGCTCGCCACCCGGGGCCTCCATGACGCCGTCGAGGGAGATGAAGGCGGTGCTGATCAGCGTACGCATCTGAGGTTCCTCTGTGTCTCGTGTCCGGCTCTCGGCAGTCCTTGCGACTACCCGCATGAACTATGACTGCCGATCGCGGGAAAACTCATCGGCCGCCGCCCGTCCCCCTCCGGCGGCCTATCGGTTCGGGACGGGCTGCGCGAAGTACCGGTCCTGTCCCGCCGTGCGATATCCCTCCAGACCAGGGCCGCCGTTGACGGTCAGGTCGCAGCCACGGCCGGGGACCGAGCGGTTCCAGTGGACCAGCGCCCGGGCCTTCGGCAGGGTGCGGACCACCTCCGGGATGGCGGTGTACCAGTCGCGCTGCCGGTCGGCGTCGGCCGGGTCCGGGACGGTGGCGAACTCCGCCAGCATGACCGGTTTCGTCGCCGAGACGTTGGCCAGCAGCCAGTCGTAGGTGGGCCGCTGGCTGCGGTCGAAGTCCTTCCAGTCGGTGGTGTCGTGGCAGACGAAGTAGTTGTACTGGTCCATGCCGATCCAGTCGACGTAGGCGTCGCCGGGGTACAGCTGCTTCATCAGCGCCGCGCTGCCGAGATAGCCGGAGACCGTCCACACCCAGACCACGTTGTCGGCGCCGAGCCGCTTGAACCGGTCGTGCAGGTGGCGGTACGCGGCGACGTACTCGGCGGGCGTACCGGCGCCCTCCTTGATCCGGGCGTCGACCTCCTGGTCGAAGGAGAGGAAGACGCGTTTGCCGTAGGCCTTGATGCGGCGGATCTGCGGGTCGAGGATCTCGGTGTCGTACCGCCCGGAGGCGATGTTCTTCCAGCCGAGCTGGGTCTCGGTGTATCCGGCGTGGTGCGGCTCCTTCCACACCGTGGACTCCCAGGCGAGCATCAGCATCCGGTCCCGGCCAAGGACCTGCTCGTCGGGGGTGAGAAGCGTTCCGTCGAGCTCGTTGCCGGACATGTCGTGGTACGTGTAGACGAGGTCGAGCCGGCGGCCGATCTTCTTCTCGAAGGCGTGGACCGGCTCGGTGAGGGAGCCTTCGGCGTCGTACGGGATGTACGCGCCCCACCACGCCCCGCACGGCGGCACCAGCTTGGCGTCGGGGGCGCAGGGCCCCTCGGGCGGCTTCCCGGAGACGGCGTTGCGGGGCAACTCGCCCGCCGCGGGGCGGGCGTCGTCCCCCTCTCCGCCGGAGCGGGTGGCCCATAGGCCAAGACCGGCGATCAGCGCGGCGACGGCGACCAGCACGGCGGCGGTGTACGCCGGCCGGTGCGGCAGTCGTCCGCGCGGGGCGTGGCGTCCGCTCATCGGCCACCGCCGGCCGAGCGTTTGACACGCGTGCGCTCCACGGCGCCGCGGGTGGCGGCGGGCAGCGGCAGGCCGGGCATCAGGGCGACGACGGTGGCGAAGGCGGCGAGCGGGATGAGGAACGCGGTCGCGGAGAACGCCTCGACCAGGAAGAGGGAGGTGGCGGTGAGCGTGGCGAGGGAGAGGCTGATCGGCGCGGCCAGCGCGAACGCCTCCAGACGGGCGCCGGGGCGCAGCCCGAGCGGCTGGGGGTGGAGCAGGGCGAGGCCGGGTCCGAAGCAGACGAAGAGCAGCACGGGCAGCCAGCGCAGCGGTGAGCCGCCGGGCAGCAGGCTCGCCGCGAGGGCCACCCACCCGGAGACGGCGACGGCTCCTCTGATCCGGTTCTGGGCCATGTTCACGGTGTACCGCCTGAGGTAGCTGGGGCCGGTGAGGCTGCTGGGGTCGCTCCGGGAGCTGGGCGCGCCGGGACCGCTGCGGGCGCCGGCGTGTAGGCGAGGACGATTCCGTACGGGTGTTCCTCGACGGTCGTGAAGAGCGGGGAGGCCTTCAGCCGCGCGCGCAGGGTCGCGAAGCCGCCCGGCGGGAGCAGGCCCTCGCCCGCCGTGTAGATGTCCTGGGTCCGGGTGAGGACGACATGGGCCGTGGTGCCGGGCGGGATCCCGTCGGCGAGATACCGGGCCGGGTCGGCGAGCATCTTCTCGTTCTCGGGCAGCTCCTGCTCGGCGAAGAACCAGTGCTCGACCTGGTCGTAGCGGTGCAGCGCCTGCGGGAAGGAGCCGGAGGTGGCGAGGATGAGACCGTCCCTGGGCAGCCGGTCGATGGCGCGGGTGACCAGCCGCGTCTCGGCGGGCGGGGTGTAGTACATCGTCTCCTTGCCGTAGTACGAGGGCAGGAAACCGGCCGCCAGGGCGACGAGGACGACCGGCAGGGCGACGGCCGCGGTCCGGCGCCGGGCGAGCCCGCCGCGGCTGCGGTGGGCGCCCGCGGTGGCCGGCACCAGCGCCGCCGCGGCGAAGAACGCGGCCCCGGGCAGCCCGAAGAGGTAGACCCGGAAGAGCATTTCGCCGCCGTAGTCGTTGACCGCGAAGAGCGGGACAGGCGCGATCGAGACCAGCAGCAGAGGCAGCGCGCTGCGGGTCAGCCGGCGGCGGCCGAGGACGGCGATCCCGGCGAGCGCGACGACGGCGAGGACCATGGCGATGTTGGCCCGCCCGGCCAGCTCGGGGCCCGGTCCGGTGAGCTGGCCGGCGTATCCGGCGCGGGAGTTCTCGGTCAGCTCGCCGATCGACTCGCGCAGCGTGCCGAGCGTCTCCAGGAACAGCGGCCGCCCCATCGTGAGGTCCCAGGTCAGCATCAGCAGCCCGGCGACGACCAGCAGACCGTAGTTGCGGTAGCGACGGGTGAGGCTGAGGACGAACAGAGCGGCGCAGAGCATGACCGGTGTCAGCTGGTGCGCGGCGTTGATCGCGGCGATCAGCGGGGCGAGGATCACCACACAGACCGCGCGCTGACGGAGGCCGGTCGGCGGCGGCACGGCGGCCGCGGCCGGGTCGAGATACGCCCGGTCGCGCAGCCGCCCCGCCGAGCCGGGCCGTACGAAGTGCCGCAGCACGACGGCGAGTACGGTCAGGTGCAGGACGTACGCGAAGCCCTGCGGCGCCAGATAGTCCTGGCCCACCCAGTTGGCGAGCTGGAAGATCCAGACGGCGGTCCACACCAGCCGCCAGTCCTCGGTGAAGGTGCGGTAGATCAGCACGAGCACGGGCAGCGTGATCAGACCGAGGACGATCGGCGCCCAGTTGAGATAGACGGCGGTGGACTCGACGCCGAAGGCGCGGACGAAGGCGGCGTTGAGGGTGAAGAAGCCCGGCCACTGGTCGTAGGCGGACATGTTCCCGGACAGGGCGGCGTTCGGGCGCAGCTCACCGGCGCCGAGGATGGTGTTGACGACGGCGTCGTGCTTGGAGGCCCAGGGGTAGCGCACGGAGTCGTACAGCACGGCCGGAGGCGCCTTAAGCGCGACGAGCAGCGCGACACAGTGGGCGAGCGGCCAGCCCGGCGAGGTCCCGGCGCGCCGCAGCGACACCAGGAACCCGGCGGTGAGGACGAGCAGGGAGGCGTAGAAGGCGGCGGGCAGCCGGTCCAGGAGCCCGTAGTCGCCCATGGTGCGGAAGTCGATCCGGGGCAGGGCGAACACCCACAGGCCGAGGCCGAGCAGCAGCAGGGCGGGCGGCAGCCAGGCGAGATCGGGCACGCCGGTGCGTCGCGCGCGTGACGGGGGCGTGCCGCCGCCGTCACGCGCGGGCCCCGGCGGCACGCTGCTCGCCGGCCCGCTGCCCGCCGACACACTGCTCGGCGGCCCGCTGTTCGGCGGCACCCGGCCCTGGAGCTCCTCGGACACGCGCTTCATCACCCCGCGAACTCCACTCCGCGCACCAGCGCGCGCGTCCGCCGGTAGAGCCGCCAGCCGACGGTCGGCAGCGAGTCGGGGTACGGCGCCGCCTTCGCGCCGCGCCCCTCCATCCAGGCCACGATGTCGGCGACGGTGTGGCTGCGGCGCAGGATGAGCCGGGCGATGCGGTAGGGCTCGTCCCGCTGGGAGCTCAGGGCGTGGCGTACGGCGACCGCGGAGGCATACCCGGCGTCGAGGGCGGCCCGGCGCACGGCCCGGCTGTTGTAGCCGTGCGGGTAGGCCAGATGCTCCACCTCGTGCCCGAGGACGTCTTCCAGAACCGCCTTCGATTCCCTCAGCTCACGGCGGACGGCCCCGGCGGGCAGGGTGTCGAGCTGCGGATGGGTGACGGTGTGGCCGCCGACCTCCAGGCCGTACTGCTCAAGGAGCGGCGCCTGCCCCAGCGCCATCATCGGCGCGGGCGGCAGCAGACTGGCCCGGCCCGGGGTGATCGCGCCGGTCGTCAGATAGGCGGTGGCGGGCAGGGAGCGGGAGGCGAGCGCCTCGGCGGTCGGTCCCGGCAGATCGGCGAAGCCGTCGTCGAAGGTCAGTACCACCGGCCGCTCGGGCAGCTCGCCCCTGCCCGCCAGATGGTCGGCGAGCACGCTGATGGGCACGGCGGTACGCCCGCTGGCCACGACCGCGTCGAGCTGCACCGCGAACTGCCGTGGCGTGACGGTGAATTCGGCGATCCACTCGGGCGGGTCCTCCATCACGGCGTGGTAGAGGAGCACGGGGATACGAGGAGTACGAGGAGTCATCGCGCCTCCCGGGGTCATCGCGCCTCCCGGCGGAATCTGGTGCCGCGCGTGCGCAGGCGGGTGCCGCGCGTGCGCAGGCGGGTGCCACGCGTGCGCAGGCGGGACTTGGCGTACCCGAGGGGGCCGTACAGCATGCCGCGCCGCTCCAGCCGCGACAGGCTGCGCGGCCAGGGGTGCTGCTCGGCGTGTGCGCCGGGGACGTGCCCGGTGCCCTCGCGCCGCGCGGTCATGTTCCGGGCGTGGACGAGCCCGCGCGGGAGGCGGGCGAGCAGCGCGGGCAGCAGGGCAGGGCGACGTACGAGCAGCGCGGTGAGGTACGCGGTGAGCCCGGCGCCGTAGCCGTAGGCCTGGTTGCGCAGGTCCTGCCAGGTCTCGCGGTGGTGGTGCCAGACGAGGGCGTCGGGGGTGTACCGCAGCCGGAACCCGGCGGCGAGGACGGCGACGAAGGCGTACAGGTCGTCGCCGCCCTTGGCGGGGGTGCCGGTGCCGGTGGCCGGGTCGAAGCCGCCGACGGCCCGCAGGGCGGTGGTACGGAAGGCCATGTTGGCGCCGGAGCCGAAGCTGCCGGCCGTGAAGGGGAACAGCGGCTCGTCGGCGGGCGGCCGGGCGGGGTCGTAGTGGCGGGGCGCGAAGCCCTTGGCGAAGCCGCCGTGGCTTTCGAGCAGGATCTGCGCCGGGGTGGTGAGCCGGGCGGGCAGGATCAGGCCGGTGACGCAGCCGAGCCTGGGGTCCTGGGCGAAGGGCGCGGTGAGCGCGGTCAGCCACTGCGGGTCGGCGACGACGTCGTCGTCGGTGAAGGCGATGACGGCGCCGTCGGCGACGGCAAGACCGCGGTTGTGCGCGACGGCGAGGCCGGGCACGTCCTCCCGTACGTACCGGACGCGCCCCTGGTACTTGCGTGTGACCAGCTCTTCGGTGGCGTCGGTGAGGGGCGCATTGTCGACGACGACGATCTCGTAGTCGGGGTGGTCCTGGTCGAGGAGCGAGTCGAGGGCCCGGGCGAGCTGGTCGGCGCGTTCGCGGGTGGCGACGACGACGCTGGTACGGGGCAGGTCGCCGTGGGGCTCGGGTACGGGCGGCGGCGCGGCCCGCAGGCGCTCGCGGGCGAGGGCGGCGACGGTGGCGGCGGCGTCCTCACCGGCCGGTACGTGCCCGACGACGGTGGCGGCGGGCCGGCCGCGCAGGCGGACGAGGGCGTAGAGGTCCCCGGCGGTGTCCGCCTCGACGGGCGGCCCGCCGGGCCCGGCCCGGAAGGCGATGATCCCGCCGTCGGGCGCGTCGAGGTCGATCTCGACGACGTGCATGCTCTTCATGCGTTCCCCCCAGAACTGGCGTACGTGCCGTGCGGGCGCGGTGCGGACGGGTCCGCCGGGCGGTGTTGTTCTTCTCGCCGTACGGCCTGTTGCGGCCGGTCACTTGCCCCGGATGCGGCCGATGTGGTTGAGCGCCTGGCGTCCGTAGCCGGCGAGTTTGGGCCTGCTGCGGACGAAGCTGTGGGTGCGGCGGGCGGGCTCCCGGCTGAGCCAGTAGAGACCGGCCCTTATCCCCGGCCGGACCGCCGATCCCTCGTACACGCTCAGCTCCCCGGTCTTGAGCGCGTCCTTGTACTCGGCGTCGCCCCGCCCGAGGTCGAGCATGCCGATCCCGGCGGCGGCCGCCGCCTCGGCCATCCGCAGGTGCAGGATGAGGCCGGGCGAGAACTTCGCGTACTCGGGGTCGTACGCCGGGAACCAGCAGGACAGGACGGTCGCCGAGCGCAGCCCGAAGTGGGCGGCGATCGGCCGGTCGCCGACGTACAGCACGGACAGCACGCCGGAGCAGCTTGGCGCGCGCAGCTCGTGCAGCCGCCGGACGAGGGTGGTGATCCACTCCTTGGCGAACCGGTCGCGGCGGCCGGTCCTGCGGTACTGCGCGGACTTCCACTCCATGAGGGTGGCGAGCGCCTTCGGGTCCCGTTCGTCGAAGACGAACCGCACCTCGCCGCCGCTCTGCCGGGCCAGCTTGCGCTCCTTGGCGAGGGTGGTCCGCAGGAACTTGGGCGACTGGGCGCGCAGCACGTCCTCGTACGCCGCGTAGCCCTCCCCTATATCGATGACGGGCGAGGCGAACTGCTCGGCGGCCACCGGCGTGAACGTGCTCTGCCCGGCCTCCAGGTTGTCGAACTCCCAGGCGGCGAGGGCGCAGGCCCGCAGCAACGCCCGCGCCGAGGTCCGCAGCCCCGGCCGCAGGACGGCCCCCTGACAGTCGGACACCCCAAGCCCTATGGCCCGCCCGTGCCCGAACGCCCCCCTCTCGTACGGAAAGAACCCGACGGGCTCCCCGTCCTCCCACAACACGGCCACCCGCGCCCGCGGCCGCACGGCGGCCACGGCCCGGGTGAACTCCGGCTCCATGAAGGGATTGGCGGGTGCCCCGGACTTGGCACGCAGCTCCCGCCAGGCTTCTGTCTCCCTGTCGCTCAGCTCCCCGGGCATGACGACACGAATGCGCACAGCGCTCAACTCGGACCCCCCGGTCTCCCCCTGAGTCTTGCCGCTACAGGACGGTACCGGCGGAAATCACTCGGTGACAGGGGAACCGGGCCATTCTGTGACCGACCCGTGAAGGAGTGTGCACGAGGGTGATGGGGGGTGATCCTGAGACCAATGGGACATGACGGCTCGACGCGGGCCGACGCTAGATCGGAGCGATCCCGGCGATGATCCCCCGCACGCCGTCGGTGACGCCGGGCAGCCGGTCCGCGCGGGCCCCGCCGGGCGAGGGCGGGGGTCAGGAGTCACACTGCTGTAGATCGGGGCCAGTTCACGGACCTCGCCCACCGAGGTGGCGAACGGCCTCTCCTTGGCGCGGCCGCCTCCAGCGTCACCCACGGTGAAATCATTCGACTTTATCCATTCACGGAAACGACCCCATCAGAGGTAGGCGAGATCTCCACCCTTTCCGAGGAAGCTGGTGATCTCAGATTCCGCCTCGCCACCTTCGAGAACCCTCGCGTCTCTCGCCATGTCCTGGAAGGCTTCTGGATAAAGTTCCGCGGGACAGAAAAGGACGAACCCCGCATAGGGATGCTTGTTGAGCGGAATGACAGGAAAAATACCCGCCTCGATGGAAAATCTCACATAGAGAGAGACGATTCTCCTGCGGCGCGACTCCAGATCAATTGTGTTCGCGAAATCCCTGGAGAGCGAGAAATGGGTTTCCATGACTTGCGCCGACTGAATCCATGAGCTATTTGGTTGATCGCGCCCCCCTACGGCACATGAAAATCCTGAGCTGCGAGTGGCCAGGTCGCCGATGAAGCCGCGCACTGTCGGTGCCGTGTTCGAAAATACCTGATACCTGGACTCATAGCGCGACAGTCCCTGGAACTGATCGGTGGCCGCGCGCTTCCCTGATCGCCACAGAATGAAGTGCTCGTCACCCTCACCCGGCGGCTCCCAGTCTCCCGGGCGAAGCTTTGCCGACCACGTGAAGATTTTCTGTTGGCGGAGGCGGGGCAAAGTTGCGGCCCAAGCGTCGCTTTCTGAGACTGGATCGCAGAACACCCACACTGCACCCACGTCACCCAAGGGGCCCTCCAGGGATGAGATTTTTGAACCGATCCCCGTCGGATCCCAGCGTGGCTGTCCCGCGATGGAATAGTACTCATTCCGCATTTCTTGACACTCCCCTGAGCCCATATCCTGATTGCATGTCGCCGTAGTAGATGTGCTCCCCCTTGGGCCCATGATAGTGAGGCAGCGACCACTGCTCCTGCTCTGGATCCTTGTGCTTGAAGTAGTGCCCATTCGCATGGTGATGGAACTCCAGCTCATTTCCCTTGGAGTCGATCGCCCGTATCAGCTCCCACGGTTCACCCTTGGGGCCGTACAAGTTCGGGTTCTTGCCCCACTGCTCGATTCTCATAAGGTATGAAGGATCCTCGATGTCATAGCGGCGCATGACTTCGGCGAGGGCTGCGTCATGGTCGGGGAACAGGACGTCGCCGCGTGGGGCATCCAGCGGAAGATGCTTTTCAGGGCCTCCAGGTGGACAGGGCGACAAGCCGAGCGGGTCGCTCCATGTCTGCGGATTGTTGACATACGTTGCTGGGTTCGGGGCGGGGACTAGACCTAGGGGGTCCTGGCTGAGGTATCGCGCCGATTCCGGGTCGTAATAGCGGAAGTGGTTGTAGTGCAGGCCCGATTCCGGGTCGAAGTACTGGCCCGGGAAACGCAGAGGGGTATATGCCGTAGCGTCACGGTTCCACGTCGTCGCGCCCCAGATCGTGGTGCGGGTGCGCCAGGCCAAGGTGCCTGATTCGTCGACGAGTTCCGTCGGAGTGCCGATCAGATCGGTGACGATGGCGAAGAAACGCTCGTCGGTGGAGTCCGTGCGGCGCTCCGTCTGGGCCAGTGGACGCAGGCCTACGTGGTCCCAGGTGAGGGTGACGCCCTCGGTGCTCTGCTCGCAGAGGGTGGAGCCATCCCAGGTGAAGTGGACCGTCTCCAGCGGGGATCGCTTCGAGATGCGGCGGCCCAGCGGGTCGTACGCGTACCGCCAGACCGTACCGTCCGGTGTCGTCACCGCGGTGAGACGGTCCTCCTCATCCCACTCGTAGCGCCAGGTGTCCGGCTTCCTGGACAGGCGAGTCTTCTGGCGCAGAACGACCCGGCCTTGCCCGTCGTGTTCGTAGCGGACGGACCCCGCGCCGGTGATGCGGGTGCCCTGGTAGGTGCGCATGCCCGTCGAGGAGTGGGACGGGTGGGTGGCAGGCCAGGAGGCCTCCGTCTGGTTGCCGGCGTCGTCGTAGGCGTACCGCTCCGTCCAACCGCCCGCGTGGACGGCCGTGACACGGCCAATCGCGTCCAGGTCGAAGCGGCGGGCGCCGGAGAGGTCGTCGTTTATGCCGACGATCGCTCCGTCCGCGCGGTAGGCGTAGGCCCGGTGCTGGAGGCGGCCGCCCGTGCCGCCGGTGACCTCCTGTGCGATGAGACGGCCCAACGTGTCGTACGACGAGGTCAGGACGGCAAAGTCGGCAATGTGGCGGGCCGTTTCCCGGCCGAGTGCGTCGTGGGCGAAGGCCAACGTTCGGCCTGAGGAGTTCAGTTCCGTTCGACGACCCGCCGCGTCGTACGACCATGTGCTCGTCGATCCGCCCGGAGTCGTCCGCCCGGTTCGGCGCCCCACCGCGTCGTGAGTGAAGAAGAGAGTACGGCCGTTCACGGTCTCGGAGACGAGGCGGCCGTACCGGTCCCGGAGACGCTCCAGCCTCGCGTCCGGGCCTGTCGCCACGGCGAGCTCGTCGAAGATGTCGTACGCGAACGTCGTGACCGCACCGCCCTCAGCTTCCTTGCGGATCACCTGGCCGAGCTCGTTCTGCGTGAGTTGGACGCACTGGCCGAGACCGTTCGTACGGGACGTCAGGCGGCCGGATGCGTCGTACGCGTACGTCAGCGTCCGGTCGTCGAAGTCCGTCTCCGTGACCAGTCGGCCCGCCGCGTCGTAGGCGTAGTCCCACGTCAGACCCTGCGGATTGGTCACCCGCGTCAGCCGCAGGTTCGAGTCATGGAAGAACTCGTAGCGGACACTGTCGGGGCCGGTGCGGGAGGTCAGCAGGTCGAAGTCGGTGTAAGTGAAGTGGGTCGTGCCGCCCAGCGCGTCCGTGTGGCTGAGGCAGTTGCCCTCGCCGTCGTACGTCCAGGACTCCACTGTGCCGTCGGGTCCGGTGCGCTGGGACGGTCGGCCCTCGACCGTCCACTCCAGCTGTGTGACCGCGCCGAGAGCGTCGGTGACACGGATCGTACGGCCGAAGGCATCGTGTTCGTAGCGGGTCGTGGCACCCAACGGATCGGTGACCTCGAGGGGAAGACCCCGGCGGTCCAGGAGCAGTCGAGTGGTGGTGCCGAGCGGGTCCGTCACCGAGGTGAGCCGGCCGGTCGGGTCGTACGCGAATTCCGTCGTCGCGCCCGAAGGGTCGGTCACCGACGTGCGGTTGCCGCGCTCGTCGAAGGTCTGGCGCGTGATGTTGCCGTCCGTGCCGACGATGCGTATCGGCAGTCCGTTGTCGTCGTACTCGGCCCGCGCCTGCCGTCCGTCGGGGCGCTCCAGCACCGTCACGCGGCCGTGCTCGTCATAGGTGGCGCGGCTGACGTGGCCCAGTGGGTCCGTCCGTGACAGCAGGCGGTTGTAGCGGTCGTACTCGAAGCGGGTGACCGCGCCCAGCGCGTCGATCTCGGCGACGACCTGGGCGCGATCGTTGATCAGGTGACGCTCGGTGTGCCCCAGCCCGTTGGTGAGGGTGGTCATGCGGAGCCCGGTCGTCGGATCGACATCGTCCCAGGTGAACGTGGCTTCGAGATGTCCGTTGGTGCCCGACTGGTAGGTGCAGCGGTCCTGGTCGTCGTAGACGTAGTCGAAGCGGCTGCCGTTGGTGTCGGTCCACGAGGTGATGCGGCCGTGTTCGTCACAGCCGAAGCGCAGGGGGCGGCCTGAGGAGTTGGTGACCTCGGTCAGGTGGCCGTCTGTGTAGCCGTAGCACAGGATCTCCTGGTCGGATCCGTCCGCCGCCGCTCCCGCAAGATGGAGGGCCGTCACTCGGCCTTCGCTCGTGGTGAGCTTCAGGTGGTAGCCGCCGTGGTGGACGATCGCCGTCGGGGCGCCCGCCTCGTCGTGCTCGAAGGTGATCCAGCGGCCGTTGCGGTCGTCGATCTGTGCCAGCAGCGCGAGCTCGTCGCTGTGATCGGTGAAGTGCCGGACCCTGCCGGTGCCGGGATCGGTGATGGTGTAGCCGTCCTCGACCCGGTCCAGCGGCCATTGCCGGCCGTGCGTGGGCATGACCGGGACCCCGGGGGCGGGGTGCGGATACGCGAGGAGGCTGCCCTCGTCGCAGCTGAAGATCACACCCTCGGAATCGATCTCCAGCCGCTGATCCACCGTCGACGACCACGCCGGGCCGAACCAGCGACCCGAACGGCGCGAGGAGTCGAAGGTGCGCCGGAAGACGAGGGGCAGCGAGCCGGGCAGGGTGATGTCCGTCTGGGGCAGCAGCATCCGGCCTGTGGCGATGTCGATCGGGTCGTTCTTGCACCGCGTCTCGCTGCACTGCTTGCCGTTGCTATTCGGATCCTTCTCATGGTCCGGGCGGCTGCCGCCCGGCTTGTTCCCGCCGGGCAGGTGTTTGGTGCCGTCCAGGCCAGCGCGTAGGCCGCCCTTGATGACCCCGCCGCCCTTCGTACCGAGCAACTCCGGCACCAGCCGTCCGAGGAACTCCGCCGGGTCCCCCTTCGCCGCGTCCCAGGCGTTCTTCAGCGCCCTGTCCGGGTTCGCCGCCGTGGACACCAGGCCGGCGAGCGTCATGTTGACGCCCTTGTAGTAGTCCGCCGGGTGGGTCAGGTTGTACGGATCCACCGGGTTGACCGAGCGGACGAAGTTGACCAGACCCGCCGTGCCCTTGATGACACCACCGCCGAAGTGGGCCAGCTCGATGCCCTGGCCCAGGCCGTAGTCCATCAGCTCGAGCTTGGCCCTCTCGCGGCCCGTCGGCTCCTTGGGCGCGTGTGCCAGAGCAGCGCGCACCGCGGTCTTGGCAACCTCGCCCGCCTCGTTCCGCGCGGTACGGGCCTCCTTCAGCTTCTCCCGCGCGAGTTGCCGCTTGGCCTTGCCCGGGTCGGAGAACTCCCCGGGATGAGGGAGCGGGCTGTCGCCGCTGCGGGCGGCGTTGTAGGCGTCGACCTTCTTGTTGAACGTGTCAGCGGCCGTCTTGGAGTCCTTGTCGCCCTCCTTATACAGCGCGATCGCCTCACGCGCCTTGCCCTGCGCGCTCACGATCGCCTTGGAGTACGTCTCCAGCGCCTTGGCCGCGTCCTCCATGGCATCCGCCGCATGCAGCCAGTCGGTCGGCAGCGTCTGGAACTTGTCCCGGAAGGCGTTGGCCGCCTCACCCTTCCAGTGGCTGGAGTCCAGCTTCTTCATCCCGCCGCCGACCAGGTCGAACGCGAGTCGGAAGTCCCGCAGGTTCTTCACCGTCTCGGCGATCTTCTCCGGCCTGCCGTGGATCAGCTCGTTCGCTTCCTCCGTCTGCCCGAGCTGCTTCTCCCCGACCTCCGCACCGAGCGAGGACGCCGTCTCGTCACCCCAGTCCTCGACGACTTCGGCCACCGAGTCGTAGCCGTAGCGTCGCAGCCCCTCGCCGGCCTTGTCGGTCACATAGTCGACGCCCTCACCGACGATCTCCTTGCCCTTGTCGATCCCGTCACCGATCTTGTCGATGCCCTTGTCGACCAGACCACCCCAGCCCACCATCAGCGACTCTCCCCCCACCGCGGCTGTTCGGCCTGATCGATGGTCGCCTGGTCGGGATCGAGCATGTCCTTCAGTCTCTCGTCCACCCCGTCACGCAGCTTCGGGTCCAGCACACCCGAGCGTTCCATCGAGTCGAGCATCGAGTCCTCGACGTCATACGCCGTGTTCTTCCAGGTCTGCTTCACCTCTCCGTGCGCCTCGGAGAACGACTCCCGGCTCCAGTCCGCGTTGTCCCACATGTCCTGATCCCGGACCGTGTCCCAGCGCATCTGCTTGACCTCGCCCTCGGACAGATGCGGATTCCCGTTGAGCGAGTTCACCCCGATCTTGAACGAGTCCTTGACGTACTGCTCCTGCTCCGCGAACGAACCCGCCGACAGGCCCACCCCCTGCGCAAAACCGTTTCCCCGCAGGGTCAGCGCCCGTACCCCCCACTCCCACCGGTCGCAGAACGTCTCGAACTCCGACCTCAGACCGCCGTGCCCCAACTCCAGCCCCGACAAAGCAAGATCCGAGAACCCACGACCCGCCGACGCCTCGCCGATCATCCCGAGATCCTTCAGCTCGGAATGCGCCAGATTGATGCCCTTCGCGATCTCCACCAACGCCGCCGCAGGCGCCGCGAGATCAGCCTCGTTCCCACTCACCGCGTCTCCCCCTCCAGATCCACTGCCACCTCATCCGGGACGATCCCGCGCACCGGCGGAAACAGGACCCCCGTCGCACTGCCCGCATCCAGCGCGACCCCGCCCGGTCCCGGCAGCATCGGCACCATCACATCCAGTAGCCGTGCGCCCAGAATCGTCCTGTACGCCCACTCGCGCGTCGTGTCTCCCCTTACCTCCGCGAACCGCGCCAGCGCCTCCTCATCCGAGAACGCGCAGATCCACCGAACCCCGTTGAAGTCCGCGGTCCACAGACTCCCGTGGTCGTCGAAGGGCACCAGCACCGTGTGGCGTCGAAACTCCCCCAGCAGTCGCGCAAACTCGCGTCGCCCGTCCGCCACCTCGTCCGCCTGCTTCGGATCCGGCGGCACGGTCCGCGTCGCAGCAGGCGAGGCCGCCAGAACCGGCTCCGCTTCCGGCAGCACTGCCGAAAGCGGAGCATCCGCCAATTCGGCCAGCTTCGAAACACGTTGAGGCTTCGGTAGGTCGTCCCCGTTGGCAGTCACGTGAACATGCTGCCATCTGGGACAGGACCCGTACGATCGGTCACGGCCGCCACGAGATCCGTCGGCTGAAAGTCTTCACCGAGGACGCCCCCCAGCTACGGACGGGGAACGCTCACGATCGCCGATCACCTCTTAGACCGTGTCCTATGTGGTCAGTCGGATGAGGCGTTTGTAGCAGCAGAGGGCGGCTGCGAGGCCGAGGAAGGCCAGGTAGTTGCGGGGGTGGCAACGGTTCCCGGATGGCCGGCCCAATTTCCTGCACGAAGTATGGACTGGAGGTTCCGGTCGGCGGCGGAGACCCAACACTAATGATCACCGGAGTCACCAGGGGGAGCCCGCAGCATGACCGGCACCACGGAGGCCCTTGGCGGGTCGGCTGCAGTCGACGATGCAGCACGAAGTGTCACGCGCCCGTTCTACGTATACGCCGTGCTCGCCAACACGCTTTTCCAGCGCGGCGTATTCGTCCTCTTCCTTTATCAGCGCGGCTTCTCCGTCGGGCAAGTGGCCCTACTGCAGACACTGCTCTACCTGGTCAGTGGACTTGCGGAGTTGCCGACGGGAGTCATCGCCGACCGAATCGGCAGGCGTGCCAGCATCGTGATCGGCCAGATGCTGATAGCTGGATGTCTGCTCGGTCAGGTGGCGTTCTCCAACTACTGGGTGTTCCTGGCGCTGTTCATCGGGCAGGGCGTGGGCATGGCATGTGTGTCCGGTTCGGACACCGCCCTGCTGTACGACCTGCTCGTGCGTCGCGGTGCAACGGCCAGCTACGTCAAGATCAAGTCCCGGTTCACCATGCTCGGGACGGTCACCTCGGGAGCCGCCATCGTCCTCGGCGGCCAACTGCAGCAGATTTCCTGGGGAGTCGTCTACGTCGGTTCGGCGGCGTGCCTCGTCCTGGCCATGGTGGTGCTGATGTCAGGGGTGCCCGAGATCCGCGGCGCGGACGCGGTGGACGAGCAGGGCGGAGCCGAGGAGCACGGCGACGCCACAGCATGGCGGGCGATGCTTCGGGTCGCCACGCCGGCGCTCGTGACGCTTGTCGTGGTGTCCGGATTGATGCATGCGACTTTGACGCCGTACATCATTTTTACGCAGAAGACCCTCTCCGATCAGGGAGCGGGCACCGCATTGGTCAGCGTGGTCATAGCGGCGGGATTCTTCGCTGGCGGGCTCACTCCATTGCTGTCGGACCGCGCGGACCGGCGCATCGGGTATCGGGTCATCGTCCCGGTGTCTCTCCTGACGCTCGCCGTGGCGCTCGGCCTGAGCGGCCTCGGCCTTGTCTGGGTCACCATCGCCGCGTTCCTGGTCCTGGCCGGGATTCCCGAGATCACCGCCGTGCTCGTGGACAACGTGTTCAACGAGGCAGTGCCGTCGCGCCACCGGGCGAGCCTGCTGTCGATGATCGCATTCGTGGAGTCGGCGCTCATCGGCATCGGCTATCTCGTCCTCGGCGCGCTCATGGACGGGTTGGGCTCCAGTGTGGGCATGGCCACCTACGCCGCGGTCCCCCTGCTGGCATGTCTCCTGTGGCTCCCGGTGCTCTTCCGAGGGGCACGGGTGACCACCGAGATCGAGAAGCCCGCCGACCAAAAGGCATCCTGAAACAGACCATCTCGAGCAACGCCCTGCCCGATGGCAGGGGCGCTACTCGTTGACATGTCGCTCCCAGTCAGCGACGGAGCTGTCATCGCGACGATCAGCGCCAAACGGGATGGGAAGAATCGCGCCACTGAGAAAACCTCACTGAGTGCGAGTTCTCCCGCGCAGCGGTGAGCTCGCCCAGGGTTCGCATGATCGCGTCGAGATCGTCCAGAGCCTGAGCGCAGAACTCCTGATCGCGGGTTGCCTCCTCGACGCGCTGGTCGAAAGCGGGCGAGGCTGCCGGGTTCGCACCGTCTCCCAGGATGCGCGCCGGAGCGAGGAGCCAGTTCCGCCGGGACGTGTCCACGCGCCAGTCCACCTGGGTCGGTGCCGTTCGGACGGCCTCTTCGATGGTCTGGAGCTTCTCAGGCGAGGGCTGGGCGAACCACCAGCCGACATAGGGCACTTGAAGGTGTCCGTAGTCCGGGTGAGGCACCGCGCTGAGCTTGAACCACTCCAGGGCCCCCAGACGGCTGAGGGTTTCGCCCGGCACACGGAAGCGTGTCGACATGAGTCCGATGCCTTTCTCGTCGTCACCAAAGGGGGCCGTCGTAGCCTCCGTTGCCGACGATCAGTTTCTTCCCTGGGAACTCGGTTGGGTCATCCCCATGGCCTCAGCCTTCGCCTCCTCAACTGCTGGGACTGGACGGCCAACTCGGCCACAGACCCCTTCAGTTGGGCTGTTGCCGCAATCGCTCTGGCCATCGGAATCGCTGCGAACGCTGCGACCCCCTGGCGACGGCAAGTCTTCCTCCGCAGGTGAAATTGAGCGGGTCACGTCTGCTGGAGGCTCTCTAGTGAGCCGAGCGCTGGTGGCGGCGGAGGAGGACGTTGGCGTCCGTTTCCGCGCTGCCGTCGCGGCGGAGGCGGGCCGCCTCGCGTCGGTCGGCAAGGGCGCGGCAGGTCGGGCAGCCGGGGGTGGGGGCCGGCGGGCGGGGGGTGTCGAAGTCTTCGGGCCTCATCGGGCCGCCCGCAAGGCCCGCTCGTTGGCGGCCTTCACCCCGGCGCTCAGGCGCTCGGCGGGGGTGGCCGGGCGGAGCTGCGCGGGGTCGGCCTCCCACTCAAGACCGCCGCCGAGGGGGCGCAGCATCACGTACGGCCCGGCTTCACCTCGGTACTCCCCGACGCGCCGGGTGACCGGGTCGTAGACCTGGTCCCCACACTCCGGGGCAGCAGCCTGTCCTTCACTCGCCATACGTTCCGCTCCATTCCGCTCCTTGCGTCCAACATCAGCGCGAGGCGCCGGAATTCGACTACCGTGCGCGTTCCGGGCGCTACGAGAATGGCCCCGGGAACAGGGAACGAAGACCGAAGTCGGGCGTACTTCCCCACCTCGCGCCGGTAGTTCCACACCTTCCACGGAGGAACACCCATGCCACCGAGACGGGTGATCACGGGCCGGAGCCAGGAACCGCGCAAGCGCTTCGCGGAGGAGCTCCGGTTACTGCGGACCGAGCGGGGCGAGAGCCTGCGCCGGCTGGGTGAGGTGCTGGGCTGGGACTGGTCGCTGTTCGGCAAGATGGAGAACGGCGAGACGCTGGGCGGCCCGGAGGTTGTCCAGGCGCTGGACCAGCATTACGGGACGCCGGGGTTGCTGCTGGCGTTGTGGGAGCTGGCGGTGGGGGATCCGACGCAGTTCAAGGAACGCTATCGGCGGTACATGATGCTGGAGGCGGAGGCGATGAGCCTCTGGCACTACGCCGTAAGCGTCCTGCCGGGCCTGCTTCAGACCGAGGCGTACGCGCGGACTCTACTGTCGGCAGGCGGCACGACGGGCGGGGAGCTGACTCGCCAGGTCGAGGCACGGATAGGACGACGGGAGCTGCTGGCGGGAGACAGCGCTCCGGCGTTCCGCACGATCCTGTCCGAGACGGTGCTGCGCTCGCCGCTGGCGGATGCCGCAGCGTGGCGCGAGCAGTTGGAACACCTGCTGACGGTTGGGGAGCGCCGGAACGTCACCATTCAGGTCGTACGGCACTCTGTCGGGCTCTACGCCCTGTCGAACACCGACGCGATGTTCCTGCGGCTCAACGACGGCCGAACGGTGACCTGGGTGGAGACCGCACTCACAGGCGAACTGGTCGAGGAAACTGCCTCGGTCGAGCGACTCCAGCTCAGTTACGATCAGGTCCGCGATCTGGCCCTTTCCCCGTCCGATACGCGGAAGTTCATTACGCAGACGTTGGAGGATGCAGCGTGCGAGCCATCGATCTGACCAACGTGACCTGGCGCAAGAGCTCGTACAGCAACGCGGACGGCGGGCAGTGCGTCGAAGTCTCCGACGACTTCCTCGTCGGCGCCACCTGGCGCAAGAGCTCGTACAGCAACCCGGACGGCGGGAACTGCGTCGAGGTCGCCGACAACCTCCCCGCCGTCGTCCCCGTCCGGGACAGCAAGAACCCCGCCGGACCAGCACTGGTCTTCGAGTCCGGCGCCTGGGCCTCGTTCGTCACCGCCCTGGGTCGCGGGATTCTGCGACCCGGTGGCGTGTGAACCGACGATCCACGACATCCCCGTTCAAAGAACGGGAGTGAAACCACTCCTACCCAAACCAGACGTCTCACACGTTCGGGTGACAAGGTGGCAGAACGCCTGGTCGGCACGGTACGGTCGCGCCAACTCCCAAACTCCATAAAAGATTTCGGCCCCCGGTCGGGACTGGCATCCCGGTCGAGGGCCTCATCATCAGGAAGCGAACACCTTCCCCATGACTGTTGCGCAGTTTAGCGCGCGGACGCCCGCGCGCGGCGGTTCGTCCGTCGCCGGAGTCACCCACGTCCGGCATCGCCACGACGAGAAGTTCACCGTCGTCGGCAACCATCTGGCCCAGCATCGGCAGCTCTCCGCCTGCGCGATCGGGATCGGGGTGTACATCCAATCGCTGCCCGACGGCGCCCTGATCGGCGTAAAGGTGCTGACGGCCCGCTTCCCGGAGGGCGAGGCACGGATCTCCAAGGCGCTCAGGGAGCTGGAGGCGGCGGGCTATCTGGAGCGCAAGGTCGAGCGGCTGGGCGGGTCGCGGATTGTCACCCGTACGCGGTGGTACGAACATCCGCACGCAGCCGATCAGGTGAAGGCCCCCGCACCTCCGCCCGTCGAGCGGCCCGTCAAGACGCGTACCGAGCCCAAGCCCCGGCTGCCCGAGCTCACCGACGAGCTGAAGCCCGCCGCCGCGCTCCTCGCCCGGCTGCGGCAGCACGACCCTCGGCTGCTGCTCTCGGAGACCGACGTCCGGCGCCTCGCCCCCGGCGTCCAGCGCTGGCTGGAGCGCGGGGTCACCCCGACCGCCGCCGCCCGGACCCTCGCGGGCGAGCTTCCGGCCGGGACGATCCGCTGGCCGGGACGGCTGCTGGAACACCGCCTCCGCGAGTGGCTGCCGCCGGAACTCCCGCCGGAGCCGGAGGGCCCCAAGCAGGTCCCGATGCAGACCTGCGAGGGCTGCGACCGGGCGTTCCGCAGCGACGAACCGGGCCGCTGCCGCGACTGTAAGGGCGATGTACATTGATGTTAAACATCACCAACATCGCGGGAGACGCCATGGCCGTCACTCAGATCGACCTCGACGAGGTTCTCCTGGAAGCCGCCATGAAGCTCATGGGGACGCGCACCAAGAAGGAGACGGTGAACACGGCCCTTCGCGAGTACGTCGAACGAATCGAGCGCATCAGGGCGGCGGAAGACCTCGCGGCACGCGGCGCGCGGGGCGAGTTCGACGAAGCAGCCGCCGCGCACGAGGCAGCCAAAAAGGCCCGGCGGGCAGGGCGCACGTGAACTCATACCTGCTGGACGCGTCGGCGCTGTGGTACTTGTTCCGCACGCCGACGGCCATCACCACATGGGAGGCCTACATCGGCGCGGGCGCGTTCCATCTGTGTGAGCCGACACGAGCCGAATTTCTCTACTCGGCAACGGGCCCGGCCCATCGGGACGAACTCGCCGACCTGATCGACACGCTGTGCCGTCCCGCCTCCGTACCGAAGAACGCGTGGCGTTGGGTCGAGACGGCTCAGTACAAGCTGACGCAACACGGGCAGCACCGCTCCGCAGGCCCCATCGACCTGCTGCTGTGTGCCACCGCCGTGCACCACGGCCTGACCGTGCTCCACGTCGACGACGACTTCGCCACGGTGAGCCGTGTGGTCAAGGAGCTGCGCCAGCAGGACGTCAGGGCGTGACCCGCTCCCCCTTCCGCCAGACCTCGCTCACCAGCGGGACGCCCGGGCGGTAGGCCAGGTGGACGTGTGACGGGGCGTCCAGGATGGTCAGGTCCGCACGGGCGCCGGGGGTCAGGTGGCCGATGTCCTGGCGGCGGAGGGCGGCCGCGCCGCCGGCCGTGGCGGACCAGAGGGCCTCGTCGGGGGTCATCCGCATGTCGCGGACCGCGAGTGCGATGCAGAAGGGGACGGACGAGGTGTAGGAGGAGCCCGGGTTGCAGTCCGTGGACAGGGCGACGGTCACGCCCGCGTCCAGGAGGCGGCGGGCGTCGGGCCACTCGGCGCGGGTGGAGAACTCGGCGCCGGGCAGCAGCGTGGCGACGGTGTTGCCGGAGGCCAGTGCGTCCACGTCCGCGTCGGTGAGGTGAGTGCAGTGGTCGGCGCTGGCCGCGTCGAGTTCGACGGCGAGCTGGACGCCAGGACCGTACGAGAGCTGGTTGGCGTGGACGCGCGGGATCAGGCCCTTGGCCTGGCCGGCGGTGAGGATCGCGCGGGCCTGGTCGCCGTCGAACGCGCCCTTCTCGCAGAAGACGTCGACCCAGCGGGCGTACGGCGCGCACGCCTCCAGCATCTCGCCGGTGACCAGGGCGACGTAGGCCGCCGGGTCGTCGGCGTAGTCCGGGGAGACGATGTGCGCGCCGAGGTAGGTGACCTCTTCGGTGTGGCGGGCCGCGATGCGCAGGGCGCGGGCCTCGTCCTCGACGGTGAGGCCGTAGCCCGACTTGGTCTCGAAGGTGGTCGTGCCCTGACGCAGCGCCTCGGCCAGGTGGCGGGTGAGGTTGGCCTCCAGGGCCTCGTCGCTGGCGGCGCGGGTGGCGGCGACCGTCGTACGGATGCCGCCCGCGCTGTAGGCGCGGCCGGACATCCGGGCGTTGAACTCGGCGGTGCGGTCGCCCGCGAAGACGAGGTGGGAGTGGGAGTCGACGAAGCCGGGGATCACGGCCCTGCCGCCGGCGTCGACGCGATTGTCAGTGGCGGGTGCTTTGCTTGATTCACCGACCCAGACGACACGGTCGCCGTCGATGACGACGGCCGCGTCCTGGATCAGGCCGAGAGGGGATCCGTCACCGAGGGAGGGGTTGTTGGTGACCAGACTGGCGATGTTGGTGATGACGGTGGCCGCCGCCGCGACGGCGCTGTTCGCCGTCGCGGGGCCGGGCGTCGCCGCGGGGGTGTTCGTGGTCTCGGGGGCGCTGTTCATGGTGGGGAACGTCTCCTTCAGTCGTGCAGCGCGGCGATCGAGTCCGTCAGTGCTCGCGGGACGTCCGGGATCAGCGCGTGGTGCCCGTCCCGTACGACGTGTCGGCCGGCCACGACGGTGTGCCGGACATCTGCCGCCGACGCGGCGAATACCGCTGTCTCAGCTGCCAGACGCGGCTGCGGTCCCGCTGTCCTGACGGAGTCCAGCGCGATCGTGGTGAAGTCGGCGAGCGCGCCGGCCTCCAGGTGGCCCGCGTCGGGCAGGCCGAGGGCGGCGTGGCCGTCGGCGGTGGCGGCGCGCAGCAGGGCCGCGGCCGTCCAGTGGCCGCGGGTGCGCGAGCGCAGCCGCTCGTCGAGCTCCATCGCCCGCGCCTCCTCCAGGAGGTCGACGACGGCGTGGCTGTCGCTGCCCAGCGAGAGCGGGGATCCGGCCCGCTGGAGGGCGACCGCCGGGCCGATGCCGTCCGCGAGGTCGCGTTCGGTGGTGGGGCACATGCAGGTGCCGGTGGTGGTGGTGCCGAGGAGGGCGATGTCGGCGTCGGTGAGATGGGTGTTGTGCACGCCGGTGGTGCGCGGGCCCAGGACGCCGTGGTCGGCGAGGAGCTGGGTGGGGGTGCGGCCGTGGGCGGCCTGGCAGGCGTCGTTCTCGGCGGTCTGCTCGGAGAGGTGGACGTGCAGGGGTGCCTGCCGGTCCTCGGCCCATCGGGCGACGGTGGCCAGCTGGTCGGCCGGGACGGCCCGTACGGAGTGGACGGCGGCGCCGATCCGTACGCCCTCGCGTTCCTTGAGCTGTGCGGCCCGCTCTGCCCACGCTTCGGCGGTGCCGTCGGAGAAGCGCAGCTGGGGGGTGGTGGGCGGTTCGCCGAAGCCCGAGGAGAGATAGGCGGTGTCGAGCAGGGTGATGCGGATGCCGGCCTCGCCGGCCGCCGCGATCAGGGCCTCGCCCATGGCGTTCGGGTCGGCGTAAGGGGTGCCGCCCGGGGCGTGGTGGAGGTAGTGGAATTCGCCTACGGAGGTGATGCCGGCGAGTGCCATCTCGGCGTACACGGCGCGGGCGAGCGCGTGGTACGAGTCCGGGGTCAGCCGGGCGGCGACCTTGTACATGACCTCGCGCCAGGTCCAGAAAGTCCCGGAGCCGACCTGGACCGTGCCGCGCAGGGCGCGGTGGAAGGCGTGGCTGTGGGCGTTGGCGAGGCCGGAGATGGTCAGGCCGCGCAGGATCTCGGCGCCGGGCGGCGGGGACGGGACCCCGGTCCGTACGGCGGCGATCCGGCCGTCCGCCACCTCCAGGGCCACGCCCGGCTCGACGTGTGTGCCGAGCCAGGCGTGTTCCAGCCAGTACGTCACCTGCACGCGAGCCCCTCCAGTACGTCGGCGAGTGCGAGGACCCCGGCGACGCAGTCGTCCTCGGCGGCGAACTCGGCCGGGGAGTGGGAGACGCCTGTGGGGTTCCGTACGAACAGCATGGCGGTGGGGATGGAGCCGGACAGAATACCGGCGTCGTGTCCCGCGCCGGTGCCGAGCACGGGGACGGCCCCGCCGAGGATCTTGTTCAGCTCGTCGCGCAGGGCGTGCTCGAACTCGATCACCGGGGTGAACGACTCCCGGACGACGGTCAGGTCGACGCCGTGGCGCTGGGCGTGGTCGCGGGCGGCGGCCTCGATGCCGGCGGTGACGGTGTCGAGGGTGGTCTGGTCGGCGGCGCGCGAGTCGAGCCAGCCGCGGACCAGGGAGGGGATGGCGTTGACGCCGTTCGGCTCGACGGAGATCTTGCCGAAGGTGGCGACGGCGCCGGCGAGTTCGGCCTCGCGGCGGGCGGCGAGGACGGTCTCGGCGTACGTCAGCATCGGGTCACGGCGGTCGACGAGCCGGGTCGTGCCGGCGTGGTTGGCCTCGCCGTGGAAGTCGTACCGCCAGCGGCCGTGCGGCCAGATCGCGGAGGCGATGCCGACGGCGTCGCCGCTCAGGTCGAGCGCGCGGCCCTGCTCGACGTGGAGTTCGACGAAGGCGCCGATGCGGGCGAGGCGCTCGGGGTCGGGGCCGATGGCGGCCGGGTCGTACCCGGCCGCCTCCATCGCCGCCGGGAGGGTGATCCCGTCGGCGTCCCGCAGTTCGTACGCCTTGTCCTTGGTCAGCTGCCCGGCGGTGAGCCGGGATCCGACGCAGGCGAGGCCGAACCGCGCGCCTTCTTCGTCACCGAAGTTGGTGAGCGCGAGGGGGTGGGTGAACTCCGCTCCGCGGCGGCGGAGTTCGTCGAGCGCGGCGAAGGCGGACACGACGCCGAGGGGGCCGTCGAAGGCGCCGCCGTCGGGGACGGAGTCCAGGTGCGAGCCGGTGACGACGGCGTCCCCCTGGGCGGGGTCGCCGAGCCAGGCCCACTGATTGCCGTTGCGGTCGGTCTCGTAGGTCAGCCCGCGGGCCTCGGCCTGCTCCTGGAACCAGGTGCGGCAGTCGGCGTCGGGGCCGGTCCAGGCGTAGCGGCGGTAGCCCCGGGTGTGGGTGTCGCGGCCGATTTCTGCGAGCTCTGCCCACATGGTGTGGAAGCTTGGGCCCGGCTTCGCCAGGTGGCGCCCACCCGCCCCCAGAGCTTCGCCTGGGAGGTGCCCCCCTTGCCCAGCGGAACGAATGCCCACAAGCCCGTCGTCGGCCCCGGTCACGCTTCGTCACCCTCGCGCATCGGGACGCGTACGCCCTTCGCGTCCGCGACCGACTCCGCGATGTCGTAGCCCGCGTCCACGTGGCGGATCACACCCATGCCCGGGTCGTTCGTCAGGACGCGGCGGATCTTCTCGGCCGCGAGGGGGGTGCCGTCGGCGACGGTGACCTGGCCCGCGTGGATGGAGCGGCCCATGCCGACGCCGCCGCCGTGGTGGAGGGAGACCCAGGAGGCGCCCGAGGCGACGTTGACCATGGCGTTCAGGAGGGGCCAGTCGGCGATCGCGTCGGAGCCGTCGAGCATGGCCTCGGTCTCGCGGTACGGGGAGGCGACGGAGCCGCAGTCGAGGTGGTCGCGGCCGATCGCGAGCGGGGCGGCCAGCTCGCCGGAGGCCACCATGTCGTTGAAGCGCTCGCCGGCGCGGTCGCGCTCGCCGTAGCCGAGCCAGCAGATGCGGGCGGGCAGGCCCTGGAAGTGGACGCGCTCGCCGGCCATCTTGATCCAGCGGTGCAGGGACTCGTTCTCGGGGAAGAGGTCGAGGATCGCCTTGTCGGTCTTGTGGATGTCGGACGCCTCGCCGGAGAGGGCCGCCCAGCGGAAGGGGCCCTTGCCCTCGCAGAAGAGGGGGCGGATGTAGGCGGGGACGAAGCCGGGGAAGGCGAAGGCCCGGTCGTAGCCGGCCAGCTGGGCCTCGCCGCGGATCGAGTTGCCGTAGTCGAAGACCTCGGCGCCCGCGTCCATGAAGCCGACCATGGCCTCGACGTGCTTGGCCATGGATTCGCGGGCGCGGGTGGTGAAGCCCGCCGGGTCCTTGGCCGCGGCCGTGGCCATGTCGTCGAAGTCGATGCCGATCGGGAGGTACGACAGCGGGTCGTGGGCCGAGGTCTGGTCGGTGACGATGTCGATCGGGGCGCTCTCGGCCAGCATGCGGGGCAGCAGCTCGGCGGCGTTGCCGAGGAGGCCGATGGAGAGCGGGCGGCGGGCGTCGCGGGCCTCGACGGCGAGCTGGAGGGCGTGCTCCAGGCTGTCGGCCTTCACGTCGAGGTAGCGGTGTTCGATCCGGCGCTCGATGGCGCGCGGGTCGCAGTCGATGCAGATGGCGACGCCGTCGTTCATGGTGACGGCGAGCGGCTGGGCGCCGCCCATGCCGCCGAGTCCGGCGGTGAGGGTGATCGTCCCGGCGAGGGTGCCGTTGAACTTCTTCGCGGCGACGGCGGCGAAGGTCTCGTACGTGCCCTGGAGGATGCCCTGGGTGCCGATGTAGATCCATGACCCGGCGGTCATCTGGCCGTACATGGTCAGGCCCAGCTGCTCCAGCCGCCGGAACTCCTCCCAGTTGGCCCAGTCGCCGACGAGGTTGGAGTTGGCGATGAGGACGCGCGGCGCCCATTCGTGGGTCTGCATGACGCCGACGGGGCGGCCGGACTGGACGAGCATCGTCTCGTCCTGCTTGAGGGTCTTCAGGGTGCGCACCATCGCGTCGAAGGAGCGCCAGTCGCGGGCGGCCTTGCCGGTGCCGCCGTAGACGACGAGCTTGTCGGGGTGCTCGGCGACCTCGGGGTCGAGGTTGTTCTGGAGCATGCGGAGGGCGGCCTCCTGCTGCCATCCCAGGGCGCTCAGTTCCGTACCGCGCGGGGCCCGTACGGGGCGGGGTCCTGACATGGCGGTGCCTCCTCCGTCGACAATCCTTTGTTGATCCTGTTATTCACATATTGCTGGGGTGAATAGTTTCAGTCAACAGCTGCGGCGGTCTCCGTCGGATGATTGGCTGGCCGACATGGCTTCCGACCGTCGCGATCAGGCCGTGCACGCGGCCGTCGAACAAGGACTCCTGCCCGCCGCCGTCCCGCTCACCGCTCTGCTCGACGTGGCCGGTATCCGCGCCTCGGCCACGGCGCTCACCCAGGCCTTCGCGGAGATCACCGACGCACCCGTCCTGCACGCCTTCGCCGTGAAGGCGTGCCCGCTCGTGCCCGTGCTCCGGCTGCTGCGCGACGCCGGGCTCGGCGCCGAGGTGGCCAGCCCCGGGGAGCTGGCGCTGGCCCGCGCCGCCGGGATCCCGCCGGGCCGTACGGTCCTCGACTCCCCCGCCAAGACACCGGCCGAACTGCGCGAGGCCCTCGCCCTGGGGATCGCGGTCAACGCCGACAACCCCCAGGAGCTGGACCGCATCGACGCCCTGGTGGCCTCCGCGCCCACCCGCTCGCCGCTCGGCCTGCGGGTCAATCCGCAGGTCGGGGCCGGCAGCATCGGGGCGCTGTCGACGGCCACCACGACCTCGAAGTTCGGGGTGGGGCTGCGCGACGAGGGGGCCCGGGCCCAGGTCGTACGGACCTACGCGGAGCGGCCCTGGCTGACCCGCCTGCACACCCACACCGGCTCCCAGGGCCTGCCGCTGCCGCTGATGGTGTCCGGGGTCCAGGCCGCGTACGAACTCGCCGAGGAGATCAACGCGGCCGTGGGCCGGCAGCAGATCGACACCGTGGACATCGGCGGCGGTCTGCCGGTGAACTTCGCCTCCGAGGAGCAGACGCCGACCTTCGCGGACTACGCGCGGCTGCTGAAGCAGACCGTGCCCGGGCTGTTCGACGGGCGGTACGCCCTGGTCACCGAGTTCGGGCGGGCCCTGCTCGCCAAGCACGGCACGATCCTCGCGCGCGTGGAGTACACCAAGAGCTCCGGCGGCCGCCCGATCGCCGTCACCCACGCGGGCGTCCAGGTCGCCACCCGTACCGTCCACGACCCGCGCTCGTGGCCGCTGCGGATCGCCGCGTACGACGCCAAGGGGCTGCCCAAGTCCGGCTCGGAGACCGTCCAGGACGTGGCCGGGCCCGCCTGCTTCGCGGGCGACCTGCTGGCCACCGGCCGCCCGCTGCCCCTGCTGGAGCAGGGGGACGTGGTCGCGGTCCTCGACACCGGCGCGTACTACTTCTCCAGTCACTACGGCTACAACAGCCTGCCCCGACCCGCCGTCCACGGCTTCACGCTCGACCCCGACGGCAGCGTCCGTTTCTCGGTCGTACGGGCCGCGCAGAGCCTCGACGAGATCGTCGCCGAGGCGGGCGGCGGCCAACCGGACGCGCTGCTCGACCAGTCGGCCCGGCGGCCGTAGGGGTCCCGGTCCGGGTACGTCCCGGTCCGGCCCAGCACCACGGGCGGTTGTCACACCCCGGTGCTTCCATGGATCCATGGCTACCAAGAGCGTCGTCGTCGAGCGACTGATCCAGGCGCCTCCCGGGCCGGTGTGGGAGGCGCTGACGGACCTGCAGAGCATGGAGCGGGTGCTCAGCGGGGTGGAGAAGGTCGAGGTGCTCACCGAGGGGGGCTTCGGTGTGGGCACCCGATGGCGCGAGACCCGGCGGATGCTCGGCAAGGAAGCCACGGAGGAGATGTGGGTGACTGCGAGCGTCCCGCCCGACCGCTATGTGGTGGAGGCCGAGTCCCATCGCACCCGTTACGTCTCCGAGTTCACGCTGCGGCCCGCCGGATCCGACGGCAAGGCGACGATGGTACGGATGGTCTTCACGGCCACCCCGCCCGGCGGCGCGATGGGGATGGTCACCAAGGTGCTCGGGGGCCTCGGCGCCAAGGCCGTCAGCAGGGCCATCACCAAGGACCTCGACGACGTCGCCGCCTCGATCGAGCGCCGCGGCGGCTGAGCCACGGCGCCGCACACCTCCGCCGTTCACCTGGCCGTACGGGTGACTGGCGGGCATCCCGGGCCGTCCGCCGGGCAGGAACCTTCCCATCGGCAAACGGGAGAGGTGTCACATGGCCACCACCGCGTCCACGTCCGGGCAAGCACCGGAGCAGCAGCCGCCCCTGAAGCGGGCCATCGGCCCGAAGCTGCTGCTCCTCTTCGTCATCGGCGACATCCTGGGCACCGGCATCTACGCCACCACGGGCAAGGTCGCCGGAAAGGTCGGCGGCGCGCTCTGGCTGCCGTTCGTGATCGGCTTCGTGGTGGCGCTGCTGACAGCCGCCTCGTACGTGGAGCTCGTCGGCAAGTACCCCAAGGCGGCCGGCGCCGCGCTCTACACCCAGAAGGCGTTCAAGGTCCCCTTCATCACCTTCATCGTCGCCTTCATGGTGATGTGCTCCGGCCTCTCGTCCGCGAGCGCCGCCGCGCGGGCCTTCAGCGGCGACTACTTCCAGGAGTTCACGGACGCCATCCCGCCCACCCTCCTCGCGATCGTCTTCATCATCGCGCTCGCCTCGCTCGCGCTGCGCGGCGTGTCGGAGTCGGTGAAGACCAACGTCGTCCTGACCCTCGTGGAGCTCACCGGCCTCGTGATCATCCTGGGGATCGGCGCCTGGGCCGTGATCAACGGCGACGGGGAGCCGTCACGTCTGGGCGAGTTCGAGGCTTCCGGCACCGGCTACGCGCTGATCACCAGCATCCTCGGGGCGACCGCGCTCGGCTTCTTCGCCTTCGTCGGCTTCGAGGACTCCGTCAACATGGCGGAGGAGACCCATGACCCGGTCCGCGCGTTCCCCCGGGCCATCTTCCTCGGCGTCACCATCACCGGCACGATCTACGTCCTGGTCGCGCTGGTGTCCTCGCTGCTCGTCGACTACGAGGTGCTGGAGCAGTCCAGCGGACCGCTCCTTGAGGTCGTGAAGGCGGGCGGAGTGGACTTCCCGCCCAAGCTCTTCGCCCTGATCGCGCTGTTCGCCGTCACCAACTCCGCGCTCATCAACATCATGATGGCCTCGCGGCTCTGCTACGGCCTGGCCAACGAGCGCGTCCTGCCGCGCATCATGGGCCGGGTCCTCAGGCGCCGCCGCACGCCTCTGACGGGCATCATCTTCGTCACCCTCATCGCCATCGCCCTGGTCTCCACGGGTGAGATCGAAGGCCTCGGTGACACCACGGCCTTCCTGCTGCTCTGCGTCTTCGCGGTGGTGAACGTGGCCGTCCTCGTGCTGCGTAAGGACCGGGTGCCGCACGCACACTTCCGGACACCGACGGCTCTGCCCGTACTGGGCGCGATCACGTCGGTGATCCTGGCCAGCCCGCTGGCCGAACGCGCCGCGGACGTGTACATCCGGGCCGGAATCCTGCTGGCCATCGGCATCGGGCTGTGGGTGGTCAACAAGATCGTGCTGAAGGTGCACGGCGAGGAATAGGCCCGGAGAGCGGGGTCCGCATCCAACCATTCCCGGGCATGTTCCGATGGAAATTGCCAGAACTCCCCTCCCCGGCAGAAACGTTGAGTAACGTCACCGTCACTGCCGACACGCCGCACGCTTCATCGGGAGGGGAACCCGCGTGCCCGGAATCGACGAGTGCCTGCACGAGGCCATGGCCCTGCCCGGCGCGCGCGGAGCCTCCCTGGTCGACTGGACGAGCGGGCTCGCGCTCGGCACCGCGGGGGACTCGCCGGTCGGCAACCACGAGACGACCGCCGCCGAGACCGCCGAACTGGCCCGCGCGGCCGCCGAGTACGAGTCGTTTGCGGCCGCGTCCGACGGCGAGGAGTTACCCAAGGGCCCGCCCGTCGAGGACGTCATCGTCACCACCCGCAGCGGCTACCACGTCATCAGGTTCGTCGAGACGTCCTTCGACAGCAGCGTCTTCCTGCATCTGTGGCTCGACCGCTCCGTCGGCAACCTCGCCCTCGCCCGGATACGTCTGGGCGACCTCGCCGAGAGACTGGTCCTCGGATGACCGTGTCCCCCATGCTCGCCCGTCTCGCCGCCGAGCGCGCCACCGGCGCCCTGCTGCGCGACCACGGCACCCTCTACCTCGTCGACGGCCGGGTCGTGCACGCCGAGAGCCCCGCCTCCCCGAGCCTGGACGTGCTGCTCACCGCCGGCGGCCGGCTCCCCCAGGAGGGCTGGGACGAGGCCGTCGACCGGGCCGGGGCCCGCAGCGCGGTGGGCCGCTTCCTGGTGGACAGCGGCCGGCTCGGCGGCGGCGAGCTGGAGATCTGCCACCTGGGCGCGGTGTTCGACGCCGCCTTCTTCGCCCTGGCCCCGGCGAGCGGGCCGACCCGGTTCCGGTACGGGGTCGGGCACTGGTTCGGGACCGTACGGCCGGTCTCCGCGGCGGCCGTCGAGCGCGAGACCCTGCGCCGCCGCGAACTCCTCGACAGCGTCTGGCCGTACGCGGCGGTCGACACCGCGCCCGTGGTGCCCCGCCCGGCCGCGCCCGGGCAGACGGTGAGCCTGCGTCAGCGCACCCTGCTCGCCGCGGCCGACGGCGTACGCACCCCGGCGGGCATCGCCCGTCTCCTGGGCCGGCCGGCGTTCCACACCCTGCTCGACGTACGGCGGCTCGCGGCCGCCGGGCTCGTCGAGACCCCGTTCGACCCGCTGCCGGAGGCTCCGCCCGCGCTCCCCACCTGGGTGGGCGAGGTGGCGGCCGACCCGGACATCGCCCTGCTCCGCAGGCTCCGTGACGCCCTGGAGGCACATCTGTGATCCACCGCCCCACCCCGCGCCCGGCCCTCCAGGCACTCCGTCCGCCGTCATGAGGCGCGCCCTGCGCATGCGTGCCGAAAGGAGACAGCTGATGACGGCAGAAGCCGAGGTGCTCGGCGAGCTCAGACGGCTGCGGGCCAGGCTGCCGCAGCTCACGGGGGCGCTCGCGGCCAGCGCCGACGGGCTGGTCCTGGCCCAGAACACCGTCGACACCGAGGCGGAGGCCGTGGCCGCGCTGACCGCGGCGGCGCTCGGGGTCGCGCAGCGGCTCGCCGAGACCACCGGCCAGGGCGGCTTCCGCGAGCTGCTCGTACGGGGCGAACACGGCTACGTCGCCACCTACGCGGCGGGCGCCTCGGCGGTGCTGACGCTGCTCGCGGAGCCCCGGATCAATGTGGGCCGGCTCCATCTGGAGGCCCGGCGCTCCAGCGCACGGATCGGCGAGCTGGTCGACGGGGCCCTCGAACGCAAGGAGCCCTCCTGACCCCAGCCGCGCACCACGGAAAGCACCGGACAACAGGCAGACGAACCACAGGCAGACGAGCCACAGGCAGACGAAAAGGAAGTGCGAGACCCATGGCCAACACCGAAACCTCCCTCAAGGAAGCCCTCACCGCGATCGACGGCGCGCTCGGCGCCGCCCTCGTCGACTACACCAGCGGCATGGCGCTCGGCATCGCGGGCGGCGGCAAGGACCTCGACCTGGCGGTCGCGGCCGCCGGGAACACCGATGTGGTCCGCGCCAAGGTCCGCACGATGGAGATGCTCGGCCTCAACGACGAGATCGAGGACATCCTGATCACCCTCGGCGGGCAGTACCACCTGATCCGGCTGCTCAGGGGCCGGGGCACGGGCGGGCTCTTCCTCTACCTGGCGCTGGACAAGGGCCGGGCGAATCTGGCGATGGCCCGCCACCAGCTGAAGAAGATCGAGTCCGAGCTGGAGGTCTGAGCCGCGGCGGCCGCGGCGTGCGGGCCTACTCGACGAACAGGCCCCGCGCCGCCGCGCCCGCGTCGAACTCCTCCAGGCGCGCCTGTGCGTCCGGCAGGCCGTCGCACATGGCCTCCAGGAGCACGCGGCCCAGCAGCATCGGCGCGCAGGCCGTGTCGAAGGCGAGGCCGGTGCCGACGGCCGCCGGGATGAGCAGATCGCTGTGCCGGGCGACCGGCGCGAACGCCGAGTCGGCGACGGTCACCACCGTCAGCCCGGACGAGCGGGCGTACTGCAGCGACTCCACGACCTCCCTGGGGTGGCGGGGCAGCGCGAAGCAGAGCAGCGCCGAGGCCCCGGCCCGTACGGCCACGTCGATCCGGTCGGTGAGCATCGAGCCGCCCTCGTCGAGCAGCCGTACGTCGGGGTGGACCTTGCCCGCGAAGTAGGCGAAGCCACGCGCCTGCGAGGAGGCCGCGCGCAGCCCGAGGACCGGCAGCGGCCGGGACGCGGCGAGCAGCCGCCCGGCCCGCTCGACCGGCGCCGGGTCGGCGAGCAGCTCGCAGAGGTGGCGGAGGTTCTCGATCTCGGCCTGGACGGCCTGCTGGTACTCGTTGTACGGGGTCCCGGCGGTCGCGGCGGGCTCGCCGGGGGTGACCTCGCGTAGGTGCTTGCGGAGCGCGGGGTAGCCGTCGAAGCCGAGGGCGACCGCGAAGCGGGTGACGGACGGCTGGCTGACGCCGGCGAGCTCGGCCAGTTCGACACTGGACAGGAACGGCACGTCGGCGGCCCGGCGCACCATGCAGTGGGCGATCCGGCGCTGCGTCGGTGTCAGACGGTGCCCCTCGAACAATTCCTGGAGCCGCCCGGCCGGGCTGTCGCTCATGCCGTCCCCCTTCGTCCTATTCACTCACCCAAAACTCTGCATGAGGATATGCAGCCGGGCAAGAAGTGTCCGGGGGACGGACGGCGCGGAGTGGGGGGTTACCCCCACTGACAACGCCCTGGCGGGCTCCGTACCGTAACGGCATGGATGCCCGCGACACCGAACTGAAGTCCGACCTCGACGCCACGCTGCAGGCCCGCCGTGAGCTGGGTACGGAGTACGAGTCGGCGCTCATCGAGTCCTTCCTGGAGAAGGTCGAGCAGCGTCTGGACGGGGCCGTGGAGCGCCAGGTGCGGCGTCAGACGGCTGAGCACCAGCTGGTGGTGGCGCGCGGCGGCCGCCCGCCGCAGCCGGGCGGCGAGAACTGGGGCGAGCGCTATGGCTTCGGCATCATCTCGCTGGTCCTCGCCGTCCCGATTTCGGCGATCGCGGCGCATCAGGCGCATCTGGAGGGCCTGATCGTGACGTGGCTCGGCATCGTCGGCGTGAACTTCGTCCACGCGTTCCGGGGTGGTCGTCCGCGCCGGCCCGGCTCGGACGGCTAACAGGACCGCCTTAAGGACGCCCACGACCGCCTGCCTGACGCCGCCCACGACCGCCTGGCGAGTGAGCCGAAGGGGCGCGCGGGCGCCGAAAGGGAGAACGCGCGGAGGCTGCGAGGAACGAGCAGCCGAGCACGATCGACCGTCGGAGCACGCTGAAAGCGCCCCGGAGGCGAACCGAGCCCTCAAAAAATGCAGCACGGGAACCGCCGCACCCCCGTTGCCGGGGGGCGGGACGACGGCGGTTCCCGTGGGGGACACGGGCCCGGGTCAGGGCCGGTCTCCGCGTCCTGGGCGTCGTTGGAGGTCCGGGAGCCGCTCCGGAGGTCCGTGACGCCGACAGGGATCAATCTGCCGGACGCGTGTTAAGCGGGTGCTGCGGGTACGTGTCGCGCTCGTACCGTTTGCGCGAACCCCACGTCCGTCCCGCCTACTTGGCGCCGTCCTTGGCAAGGAAGGCGAGCAGGTCCTGACGGCTCACCACACCGGTGGGCTTGCCTTCGACGAGCACGATCGCCGCGTCGGCCGCACCGAGCACGGACATGAGGTCGGCGACCGGCTCGCCGGAGCCGACCTGCGGCAGCGGCGGGCTCATGTGCTTGTCGAGCGCGTCGTCCAGCTCGGCGCGCTTGGTGAAGAGGGCGTCGAGGAGCTCGCGTTCGACGACGGAGCCGACGACTTCGGCGGCCATGACGTCGGGGTGGCCGGCGCCGGGCTTGACGATGGGCATCTGGGAGACGCCGTATTCGCGGAGTACTTCGATGGCCTGACCGACCGTCTCGTCCGGGTGCATGTGGACGAGGGAGGGCATGCCGCCTTCCTTGTGGCGCAGGACGTCGCCGACGGTGGCGGAGCCGGTCTCCTCCAGGAAGCCGTAGTCGGCCATCCATTCGTCGTTGAAGATCTTCGACAGGTAGCCGCGGCCGGAGTCGGGCAGGAGGACGACGACGACGTCGTCGGGGCCGAGGCCTTCGGCGACGCGCAGCGCCGCGACGACCGCCATGCCGCAGGAGCCGCCGACGAGCAGGCCCTCCTCCTTGGCGAGGCGGCGGGTCAT
The DNA here is from genome assembly GCF_055639315.1 of Streptomyces sp. NPDC039465. NCBI lineage: Bacteria > Bacillati > Actinomycetota > Actinomycetes > Kitasatosporales > Streptomycetaceae > Streptomyces > Streptomyces sp. NPDC039465. Next base: position 92,343 of record NZ_JBVKAP010000007.1, read on the forward strand.
CTGGAAGGAGTCCTTGTCGGACACGGCGACGATCTCGTCGGTGACGTTCGGGTCGTACGCGGTCGGCCAGAAGTCCTCGCCGACGCCCTCGACCAGGTACGGGCGGCCGGAGCCGCCGGAGTACACGGAGCCCTCCGGGTCGGCGCCGATGACCTTGACCTTGCCGCCGGACACCTCCTTGAGGTAGTTGCCGGTGCCCGAGATCGTGCCGCCGGTGCCGACGCCGGCGACGAAGTGGGTGATCTTCCCGTCTGTCTGCTCCCAGAGCTCGGGGCCGGTGGTCTCGTAGTGCGAACGGGGGTTGTTCGGGTTCGAGTACTGGTCGGGCTTCCAGGCACCGGGGGTTTCACGGACGAGCCGGTCCGAGACGTTGTAGTACGAGTCGGGGTGCTCGGGGTCGACGGCGGTCGGGCAGACGACGACTTCGGCGCCGTACGCCCGCAGCACGTTGATCTTGTCGGTCGAGACCTTGTCGGGGCAGACGAAGATGCACTTGTAGCCCTTCTGCTGGGCCACGATCGCGAGGCCGACGCCGGTGTTGCCGGACGTGGGCTCGACGATGGTGCCGCCGGGCTTGAGCGCGCCGCTCTCTTCGGCCGCCTCGATCATGCGGACGGCGATGCGGTCCTTGACCGAGCCGCCCGGGTTGAAGTACTCGACCTTGGCCAGGACGGTGGCCTGGAGGCCTTCCGTCACACTGTTGAGCTTCACCAGCGGGGTGTTGCCGACGAGGCTGATCATCGAGTCGTGGAATTGCACCGTAATCTCCGGGGTCTCCGTAATGGTGCCGCCAGCGTATGCGTAGTCGGAGGCGGTTACGGGGCAGTTAGCTCTTGAACGGCGAAGAGGAGGTGGCGGCCCCTATGTCGAGGGCGAGGGTGGCACGGCGGATCGCGGCGGGCGCGGCGTACGGCGGCGGGAGCATCGGGCTGCTGGGCGCCGCGGCGGTCGGCGTGCTGCTGGCGGAGATGCAACTGGCGAAGCGGTCGGTGGGGGGCGGTGTGGCGCCGCTGCCGCCGGGTGCGGACGGCCTCTACGGCAAGGGGTACGGGCCGGCGGAGCCGCTGCGGCTGGCCCTGCTGGGTGATTCGACGGCGGCGGGGCAAGGGGTGCGCCGGGCGGGTCAGACGCCGGGGGCGCTGCTGGCGTCGGGTCTCGCGGCGGTCGGGGAGCGGCCGGTGGAGATGCGGAACGTGGCGTTGCCGGGGGCGCGGTCGGACGATCTGGAGCGGCAGGTGTCGCTGCTGCAGGCGATGCCGTGGCAGCCGGATGTGTGTGTGGTGATGATCGGCGCGAACGATGTGACGCATCGCATGCCGCCGACGCAGTCGGTGCGGTATCTGGCGGCGGCGGTGCGCAGGCTGCGGACGGCGGGGGCTGAGGTGGTGGTCGGTACGTGCCCGGATCTGGGCACGATCGAGCCGGTGTACCAGCCGCTGCGGTGGCTGGCGCGGCGGGCGTCGCGGCAGCTGGCGGCGGCGCAGACGATCGTGGTGGTGGAGCAGGGCGGGCGGACGGTGTCGCTGGGAGATCTGCTGGGGCCGGAGTTCGCGGCGAACCCCCGGGAGATGTTCGGGGTGGACAACTACCACCCGTCGGCCGAGGGCTATGCGACGGCGGCGATGGCGGTGCTGCCGACGGTGTGCGCGGTGCTGGGTCTGTGGCCGGAGGCGGACCGGCTGGAGGCGGGCCGCCGGGAGGGCATGCTGCCGGTGGCGAAGGCGGCGGCCGAGGCGGCGGCGGAGGCGGGCACGGAGGTGACGGGTGCGCGTGCCCCGTGGGCGCTCCTGAAGCACCGCCGTCGCCGCCGTCTCCCCGCGACGACGGAAGCCCCGGTCCCGACGGAGGAGGAGACCCGCCGGGGGGCGGGGGGTGCGTCGTAGCTTGGGGCCGAGAGTCCCGGGCCCGCACCACACTGAGCGCTCGCTTAGAAAAGAGGCCCGCATCACACACCCAGCACCGTGACCAATGCGATACGTGCGGGTAACTTCCCAGTCAGTCCCGCAATCCCGCCCCTTGGAGCCGTGATGCCCGAAGCCGTGATCGTCTCTGCCGCCCGTTCCCCCATCGGCCGGGCCTTCAAGGGCTCCCTCAAGGACGTCCGGCCCGACGATCTGACCGCCACGATCATTCAGGCCGCGCTCGCGAAGGTGCCCGAGCTGGACCCGCGGGAGATCGACGACCTGATGCTGGGCTGCGGTCTGCCCGGTGGTGAGCAGGGGCACAACCTCGGGCGGATCGTCTCCGTGCAGATGGGGATGGACCACCTCCCGGGCTGCACCATCACCCGCTACTGCTCCTCCTCCCTCCAGACCTCCCGCATGGCGCTGCACGCCATCAAGGCGGGCGAGGGCGACGTCTTCATCTCCGCGGGCGTCGAGATGGTGTCCCGTAGCGTCAAGGGCTCCAGCGACGGGCTGCCGGACACCCACAACCCCCTCTTCGCCGAGGCCGAGGCCCGTACCGCCGAGCGCGCCCAGCAGGAGGGCACCGACTGGCACGACCCGCGCGAGGACGGCCTGATCCCGGACGCGTACATCGCGATGGGCCAGACCGCCGAGAACCTGGCCCGGCTCAAGGGCGTGACCCGCGCGGACATGGACGAGTTCGGCGTGCGGTCCCAGAACCTCGCCGAGGCGGCCATCAAGAACGGCTTCTGGGAGCGGGAGATCACCCCGGTCACGACGCCGGACGGCACCGTCGTCTCCGCGGACGACGGCCCGCGCGCCGGCGTGACCCTGGAGGGCGTGCAGGGCCTCAAGCCCGTCTTCCGCCCCGACGGTCTGGTCACCGCCGCGAACTGCTGCCCGCTGAACGACGGCGCCGCCGCGCTCGTCATCATGAGCGACACCAAGGCCCGGGACCTCGGCCTCACCCCGCTCGCCCGGATCGTGTCGACCGGTGTCACCGGCCTGTCGCCGGAGATCATGGGCCTCGGTCCGGTGGAGGCGTCCAAGCAGGCGCTCAAGCGGGCCGGTCTGACCGTCGACGACATCGACCTGTTCGAGATCAACGAGGCCTTCGCGGCCCAGGTCATCCCCTCCTACCGGGACCTGAACATCCCGCTGGAGAAGCTGAACGTCAACGGCGGCGCCATCGCCGTCGGCCACCCCTTCGGCATGACCGGCGCCCGGATCACCGGCACGCTGATCAACAGCCTCCAGTTCCACGACAAGCAGTTCGGTCTTGAGACGATGTGCGTCGGCGGTGGTCAGGGCATGGCCATGGTGATCGAGCGCCTCTCCTGACGCTCTCGCGCTAACCACCCCGCGTCCGAGCCGTGACCGAATCTCCCCCAGGATGTGACCTACATCCCGGGGGAGAGACGTTTTCCCAGGTCACAGCAGTTCCGGGGCTAAACACCAGGCCTAAATACCTGTCCATTTCGTGACGTAATGCACTGACAGAGGGCGCAGGCCCACGACAAGCTGATGTAGGAAGTCGGGGGATCGACTCGGAACCGGGAGTACGTCAGTGAGCGCCATGCCTCTTGCCCTGCTGCTGACCACGGCCGCTGCCACGGCCGTGGGCGCCGCTGCCCTGCACGCCGCCCACGGGCTGCGCAAGCAGATCGTCGCCCTGCGCGCCGACCTGGAGGCCGCCGAGGCGGGCCGTTCGGTCAGCGTGCCGCACGCCCGTGGCGCCGACTCCGTGACCCCCGCCGAGGAGATCCGCGCCGCGGTCGCCGAGGCCCTGGCCGAGGAGCGGGAGCGCGAGCTGGCCGAGGCGCGCGCCTTCTGGGCCGCGCAGGAGGCCCGGGACGCGGCCGACGCCCCCTCCCTGCTCAGCGGTCTGGGCGGACCGGTCGAGGACGGCGGCCCGTACTTCGTGCCGCGCCAGGCCGACCTGGCCGGTCTGGAGTCCATGGGCCCGGACGCCGACGGCCGCCTCGACGACCTGGCGGAGCTCGCGGAGCTGGCCGAGCTGGCGGACCTCGCCGACTTCGCGGACCAGCCGGAGACGGCCGAGTACGCCGAGTTCGCCGAGGACTCCCCCGAGCTCGCCGCGGCCCGCCGCCGCCACCCCTCGCACCCCGACTTCGTCCCGGTCCAGACCCCGGTCGTCACCGACCACGAGCGGACGGTGGCCCGGCTGGAGGAGCTCGCCGAGACGCGCACGGCCCTCGCCGACGTACGGCCCGGCCCGCTCGGCACGCTCGACGTGTACGTCTTCGCCGACGGCACCACGCTCTGCATGACCCCGGGCCACCGCGAGACCGCCGAACGTCTCGCCGAGGCGCTGCGGGCGGGCCGCACTCCGGTCCTGCTCGGCGGTTCGGGCGTCTCCGGCGCGTACGCCCTGACGTTCTCCTGCGGCGGCTCCGACGAGCGCGGCGACGACAACGTCTACATCCTCGCCGACCGCGTCATAGCGTCCCTGTAGCCCTGTAGGCCCGGCAGACGGCCTCAGGTCCGGCAGACGGCCTCAGGCGCCCCCCAGGGCCTCCTACAGGGCCTTCAGAGCCCTGACCGCGCCATCGCCTCCCGCACCGCCCGTACGGCCTCGTCCAGCTCCTCCTGGGAGCCGGCCGGGGCCGTTCTCAGTGCTTCGCCACAATCGTGCGCGGCGACCAGAAGCTGGTCCGCGACCGCGAACACGCCCGCGTCGGGCATCGTCCGGGGCTCCGTCCCGGGCTCCTCGATGCGCTGCGCCCTGACCGCCAACTCCCGTGCCAGCGCGAGCCCTTCGGCGGCCGCGCCGCGCTGGAGGCGGCTCTGCGGGGCGGCCCGCAGGCGGTCGGCGAACCGCTCTGCGGCGGCGGTCAGTTCACTCGTATCAAGCACGGTGTGACCCTATGCGCCGCCCGCGCACTGTTGCCAACGGGCGAACGCTCAGGCACGGTGGCGTGAAGGAACTCACGCATGCGGAACTCAACGCACCACGCAAGCAATACGCGTCCGGAGGCGCCGATGTCCCACGTCTTCTCCGAAGAGACCCATCGCAATCTGCTCGCCCGCATTCCCCATTGCACCGGTCGTGAAGTGTCCGACTGGCTCCGCGCCGTCGAGGAAGGCCCCTCCCTCTTCCGCTTCGAGGAGAAGGTCAGCTGGCTCCGGGGCGAGCACAACCTCGCGTACGGCCACGCGAAGGCGATCATCCACGAGTACGACCTGAGGCGAGCGGCCCGAAAGCTGCTCTAGCCCGCGACAAGGAACGACCAGGACACCAGCCCCCGACCCCGAAGGGCCCGCCCGGCGGATGCCGGACGGGCCCTTCGTCAGCGTCGGACGCTCTGTGGGAGGCGTCAGTCGTCGCCCTGCAGGATCGAGAGCAGACGCAGCATCTCCAGGTAGATCCACACCAGCGTGACGGTGAGACCGAAGGCCGCGATCCACGACTCCTCGCGCGGGGCGCCGTAGGTGATGCCGTCCTCGACCTCCTTGAAGTTCAGCGCCAGGATGCAGGCGCCGAGGATGACGCCGATGACACCGAAGAGGATGCCGAGGCCACCGCTGCGGAAGCCCAGACCGTCACCGCCGCCGATGAGGGCGAACAGGAGGTTGGCCACCATCAGGAGCATGAAGCCCATGACGGCCGCGATCACGAAGCCGTAGAAGCGGCGGGTGACACGGATCCAGCGCATCTTGTAGGCGAACAGCACACCGGCGAAGACCGCCATCGTGCCGAGCACCGCCTGGGGCACCACACCGTCGGCGATGTACGTGGAGACCACGCTGGAGATCACGCCGAGGAAGACGCCCTCGAACGCCGCGTACGCCAGGATGATCGCCGGCGACGGCTTGCGCTTGAAGGACTGGACGAGAGACAGGACCAGCGCGACGAGCGCGGCACCGATACCGATGCCGTACGACTTGCCGAGGTTGCTCGGGTCGACCGGCAGCAGGATCCAGGAGAGGACCGCGGTGAGCACGACCGTACCGAGCGTCATGGCCGTACGGCTCACGACGTCGTCGATCGTCATCACATTGCCGCGCACCTGCTGGGGGGCGCCGAGCTGGCTGTCCTGGGCGTAGGGATTGGTGGCGTACGGGTTCGTGGCCCCGTCCGCGTACGGATTGGCCGTGCCCTGCGCGTACGGGTTGGTTCCAACGGCGGGGCCCCCGGCCTGCGGCTGCTGCGCGTTGAAGCCGGCGTAGCCGTTGTCGCGGCTGAACCCCCGTCGCGAGAAGACCGGGTTGCTGCTCCTCATCTCACTCCTCCATGGCCGCACTGCGCGGCCTTGCGTCAAGAGTAATAGGGAAGCAAAAGAATCTCCCTAGTGCTCGGGGAGGATCTTTCCGCGATCATGACCGGCGGCGGGAGGAGGGGACGGGCCCCGGGGCCGGGGCAGTGCGTCCAGGTCGGCTGCGGGCGATCTTCCGCCCGGCTCATGAGTGCCCGGAGCCGGACTTGAACCGGCACGCCCGCGAGGGCAGCGAGGTTTAAGCTCGCCGTGTCTGCATTCCACCATCCGGGCATGGCGCGCGGCTCTGCGTTGGCACATGAGCCTATCCGGACGCATCCCCCGATCAGCGGAACCCTGCCCCGATGTTGTCTTATTTTATTGACGACTGAGGGTGCGTCAGCGCTGGTGGAGCGCGTTCTCCCGGAGGATGGCCGGGCTCGCAGCCGCAAATGCGTACCCGAGGGAATGACGGAAAGTCGTCGCCTCTCGGGGTCGGTGTCATACCAAAGGAGGAGGGGCGAGCCCCCCGGTCCGACTCCAGAGGGCCCCAGGAACGGGCACGCGGACGGACGCCCCGGGCGGATCCCGCGATGAGGATGGAGGTGTTCTTGCAGACACCGCACCTGTGACAGGAGTCGCTTCCGTGACCACCACCTCCTACGCCCACCGCGCCACCGCGGTGGCCGCCCGCGCCCAGGATCTTTCCAAGGTCTACGGACAGGGTGAGACCCAGGTGGTCGCGCTCAACCGGGTCAGCGTCGACTTCCGGCAGGGCGAGTTCACCGCGATCATGGGCCCGTCCGGCTCCGGCAAGTCCACGCTGATGCACTGCGTGGCCGGCCTGGACTCCTTCACCAGCGGTTCCGTGCGGATCGGCGAGACCGAGCTGTCCACCCTCAAGGACAAGCAGCTGACGCAGCTGCGCCGGGACAAGATCGGCTTCATCTTCCAGGCCTTCAACCTGCTGCCGACCCTGACCGCGATGGAGAACATCACGCTCCCCATGGACATCGCCGGCCGTAAGCCGGACAAGCAGTGGGTGGAGCGGGTGATCGACATGATCGGCCTGTCCGGGCGGCTCTCCCACCGGCCCGCGCAGCTCTCCGGCGGTCAGCAGCAGCGCGTGGCCGTGGCCCGCGCCCTGGCCTCCCGGCCGGAGATCATCTTCGGTGACGAGCCGACCGGAAACCTGGACTCGCGCTCCGGCGCCGAGGTGCTGGGCTTCCTGCGCAACTCCGTCCGCGAACTCGGCCAGACCGTCGTCATGGTCACCCATGACCCGGTGGCCGCCTCCTACGCGGACCGCGTGATCTTCCTCGCCGACGGCAGCATCGTGGACGAGATGCTCTCCCCCACCGCCGACGGTGTCCTCGACCGGATGAAGGCCTTCGACGCCAAGGGCCGCACGAGCTGATCCGCGCGCCGATCCGCCCGGCCCTTCCGATCCTTCCCGGCTCCCACTCCCAGGACTGACTCCTCATGTTCCGTACCGCCTTGCGCAATGTGCTCGCGCACAAGGCCAGGCTGCTGATGACCGTCCTCGCCGTCATGCTCGGCGTGGCCTTCGTCTCCGGCACCCTGGTGTTCACCGACACCCTCTCCAGCGCCTTCCGTAACCAGTCGGCCAAGAGCTACGACAAGGTCGCGGTCGCCGTGACCCTGGCCACCGACCCGAACGACCCCAAGTCGGTGCCCGGCCTCTCCCAGCAGTCCCTGACGAAGATCGGGCAGCTCGACGGGGTCGAGAAGGCCACCGGCCGGGTCAGCGGCTTCGCCGGTGTCCCGGACAAGGACGGCAAGCTGATCGGTGCCGGCTGGTCCAACAAGGGCACGAACTTCAGCCCCGGCAAGGACGGCAAGGACCCGGCGTACGACTTCACCACCGGCGCGGGCCCGGTGCGGGCCGGCCAGATCGCCCTGGACAAGGAGACCGCCGACAAGGGCGGCTACAAGACCGGTGACACGGTGCGGGTCGCCACCAACGGCCCGGTGAAGGAGTACACCCTCTCCGGTGTCTTCACCACCGAGGACGGCGCCGTCAACGCGGGCGGCAGCCTGGTCCTGTTCGACACGTCCGTCGCCCAGAAGCTGTACCTGAAGCCGGGCTACTTCCAGGAGATCTCCGTCGCCGCCGCCAAGGGCGCCGACGCCGGCACGCTCCTCGACCAGGTCAAGCCGCTGGTGCCGAAGGAGGCCGACGCCCGGACCGGGCAGGAGCTCGCCGACGAGCAGGCCGAGATGATCGAGGCCGGCCTCGGCACCCTCAAGCAGGTCCTGCTCGGCTTCGCCGGTATCGCGCTCTTCGTCGGTGTCTTCCTGATCTCCAACACCTTCACCATGCTGGTCGCCCAGCGCACCAAGGAGCTGGCGCTGATGCGCGCCGTCGGCGCCTCGCGCCGGCAGATCACCCGCTCGGTGCTGGCCGAGGCCGGTGTGGTCGGTCTGGTCGCCTCGGCCGTCGGCTTCGGCCTCGGTGTCGCCCTTGCGGTCGCCCTGCGCTCCGGGATGTCGGCGTTCGGCATGAAGATCCCCGGCGGTCCGCTCGTCCTCACCGCCACCCCGATGATCGCGGCCCTCGCCGTCGGCGTACTGATCACGATGCTCGCCGCCTGGCTGCCCGGCCGCCGGGCCGCGAAGATCCCGCCGGTCGCGGCGATGAGCAGCGTCCATGCGGTGGCCACCACCAAGTCGCTGGTGCTGCGCAACTCCATCGGCGGCGTGCTGACCGCGCTCGGCGCGGCGGCGATCGTGATGGGCGCGGGCGCCGGCGGCGAGAGCGGCCGGATGACCATCGGCGCGGGCGCGTTCCTCACCCTCATCGGTGTGATCGTGCTGATCCCGCTGCTGTCCCGCCCGGTCATCGCGCTGGTACGGCCGCTGCTCACCGGCCCGTTCGGGGTGGCGGGCAAGCTCGCCGGCCAGAACGCGGTGCGCAACCCGCGTCGTACGGGCGCCACCGCCTCCGCGCTGGCGATCGGCCTGACGCTGGTCACCGGTCTGTCGGTGCTCGGCGCCACGGTCGGCACGGCCCTGGACAAGACGACGACGGACCAGATCCGCGCCGACTACATGGTCACCATGGCCAGCGGCGAGGGCCTGGACAAGACGGCGCTGACCGCGCTGGAGAAGGCGCCGGGCGTGAGCGCGGTCTCGCCGCAGCAGGCCGGATACCTGGAGCTGAAGGGCGACTTCGCGTCGGCCTCCGGTGTCACCCCGGGCGCGATCGAGAAGGTCCTCAACCTCACCGTGCAGAGCGGCAGCCTGGCCTCGCTCGCCGAGGGCAAGATCGCGGTCGCCGACAAGACGGCCGAGAAGAAGGGCTGGAAGGTCGGCGACTCGCTGCCGGTGAAGTTCAGCGACGACAAGACCGGCAAGCTGACGGTCGGCGCGATCGTCAAGGACAGCGAGTTCGTCTCGCCGGTCCTGATCGACGCGAAGATCCTCGACGCCCATGACGTCCGGCCGTACATCGCGCAGATCTTCGTGAAGATGGAGAGCGGCGAGTCGGCGGCCAACGAGAAGGCGCTGATCACCTCCCTGGGCGACAACCCGGCGATCACCTTCCTCGACAAGAAGGACATCAAGGACACCTTCGGCGGCGCCATCAACATGATGCTGAACATCATGTACGGCCTGCTGGCGATGGCCCTGCTCATCGCGGTCCTCGGTGTCGTCAACACCCTGGCGATGTCGGTGTTCGAGCGGCAGCAGGAGATCGGCATGCTGCGGGCGATCGGTCTCGACCGGCGCCGGGTGAAGCGGATGGTCCGTCTGGAGGCCGTGGTCATCTCGCTGTTCGGCGCGGTGGTCGGCATCGGGCTCGGCGCGTTCCTCGGCTGGGCGATCGGCCAGACCTTCAAGGACAGCCTGCCCGGCTACGCGCTGGTCCTGCCGTGGGACACCATCGGCATCTGCCTGCTGCTCGCCGGTCTGGTGGGCGTGCTGGCCGCGATGTGGCCGGCCCGCAGCGCCGCGCGGCTGAACATGCTCTCGGCGATCAAGGCCGAGTAGCGAGCGGTACGGACGGCCAGGGCCGGGCTCCCCGCACAGGGAGCCCGGCCCTTCGCCGTACCCGGCACCGACCCCCGGGCTAGGCCTTCGCGCCCTCGGTCCAGGCACGCGGCCGCAAGGCCACCCCCGAGACCCCCGATTCGGGTGTCTTCACGGCCAGGATCTGGTTGACACCGATCCTGTTGCGCTCGAAGGAGACCGCGGAGGCGGCCATGTAGAGCCGCCAGATCCTCGCCCGGCCGGGCGAGGAGAGCCGGACCGCCTCGCTCCAGCGCGCCTCCAGATTGGCCACCCACTCGCGCAGGGTGCGCGCGTAGTGCTCGCGGATGACCTCGACGTCCCGCACCTCCAGACCGGCCTCCTCCAGGAGGGTGACGGTCCGTCCGACCGGCGCGAGCTCCCCGTCGGGGAAGACGTACGCGTCGATGAACTCGTCGACCTTGTAGGCGGCCTCGTCCCGTTCAGGGCGGCGGGCGATCTGGTGGTTGAGAAGCCGCCCGCCCGGCTTCAGGAGGGCGAAGAGCGTGTCGGCGTACTGGCGATACCGCACGGAGCCGACATGCTCTGCCATCCCGATGGACGAAATGGCGTCGAACGGCCCGTCCTTGACGTCTCGGTAGTCCTGGACGCGGATCTCGATCCGGTCGGCCAGGCCTTCCTCGGCGATCCGCTTACGGGCGTAGGCGGCCTGCTCACGAGAGAGGGTGACGCCGACGACCTCGGCGCCGTACTCCTTGGCCGCGTGGATGGCCATCGAGCCCCAGCCGCAGCCGACGTCCAGGAGCCGGTCGCCCTCCTTGAGACCGAGCTTGCGGCAGATCAGGTCGAGCTTGTCGCGCTGCGCCTCCTCCAGCGTGCCGTTCTCGGACCAGTAGGCGCAGGAGTAGACCATCGACGGCCCGAGGACAAGCTCGTAGAAGTCGTTGCCGACGTCGTAGTGGTGGCTGATCGCCTCCTTGTCGCGCCGCTTGGTGTGCAGCGGGCCGGTGCGCCGGCGCATCTCCTCGGCCGGCGGCGCGGGCGGCGGCCAGGGGCCGGCCAGCTTCACCAGCGCCTTCGCGGCGGCGCGCAGCTTGGGGTCGCGTACGGGATGCACAGCCGCGTCGTCGCTCCCGCGCTCCCAGATCAGTCCGGCCAGCCGGTCCAGGGTGTCGTAGAGGTCGCCCTCGACGTCGATCTCCCCGGCCACCCAGGCCCGTGCGAGGCCCAGCTCGCCCGGCTTCCACAGCAGTCGGCGCAGCGCCCGGCGCTGGTTGATGATGAGGACGGGGCCGCCGGTGGGTCCCGCCTCGCTGCCGTCCCAGGCCCTCAGACGCACGGGGAGCGGAACTCCCAGCAGATCCTCGGCAAGAGTGGTCAGCCGCAGCGCGGCGTCGGCCATGGTGCACACCTCCGTGATGTCGTGCCCCAGCAATGCTCGTCACCACGTAAACACCGTCGGTAGCCGTTGGAGTCCCAGCGGCACGCAACGACTCGGCAAAACACGCGAAGGGCCGTCCGCACCACGGATGGCGGACGGCCCTTGCGGGGTACTGCTCGGGGTACTACGGGTCGGCTAGGAGGCCTTGGCCTTCTCCGGAACCGACGACTGCGCGGCGGGCGCCGGCGCCGGCTTGGCGGCCTCGTAGAACTCCTCGCGCGGCGTCTCCATCGCACCGAGGGAGACGACCTCACGCTTGAGGAACATGCCGAGGGTCCAGTCGGCGAAGACGCGGATCTTGCGGTTCCAGGTCGGGACGGCCATGCCGTGGTAGCCACGGTGCATGTACCAGGCGAGACGGCCCTTGAGCTTGATCTTCATCTTGCCCATGACGATCATCGCGACGCCCTTGTGCAGGCCGAGACCCGCGACCGCGCCCTTGTTGGCGTGGCTGTACTCCTTCTGCGGGAAGCCCCGCATGCCGGAGACCACGTTGTCGCCGAGGACCTTCGCCTGGCGCAGCGCGTGCTGGGCGTTCGGCGGGCACCAGGCGTTCTCCACGCCGGCCTTGCGGGCGGCGAGGTCCGGGACCTGGGCGTTGTCGCCGGCGGTCCAGATGTAGTCGGTGCCGGTGACCTGGAGGGTCGGCTGGGCGTCCACGTGACCGCGCGGGCCGAGCGGGAGGCCGAAGCGGGAGAGCGCCGGGTTCGGCTTGACGCCGGCGGTCCACACGATCGTGTTGGAGTCGACCTCAAGGCCGTTCTTCAGCACGACGTGGCCGTCGACGCAGGAGTCCATCGACGTCGAGAGGTAGATCTCGACACCACGCGCCTCAAGGTGCTCCTTGCCCCAGCGGCCCAGCTCCGGGCCCACCTCGGGAAGGATCTTGTCGGCGGCGTCGACGAGGATGAAGCGCATGTCCTCGCGCTTCACGTTGGTGTAGTACTTCGCCGCGTCGCGGGCCATGTCCTCGACCTCGCCGATGGTCTCCGCACCGGCGAAGCCGCCGCCCACGAAGACGAAGGTCAGCGCCTTGCGGCGGACCTCCTCGTCGGTCGTCGAGTCAGCCTTGTCCAGCTGCTCCAGGACGTGGTTGCGGAGGCCGATGGCCTCCTCCACGCCCTTCATGCCGATGCCCTGCTCGGCGAGGCCGGGGATCGGGAAGGTGCGGGAGACCGCGCCCATCGCGATGACCAGGTAGTCGAACGGCAGGTCGTAGGCCTCGCCGACGAGCGGCGCGACCGTGGCGACCTTGCGGTCCTGGTCGATGGTGGTGACGCGACCGGTGAGCACCTCGGCTCCGCGCACGACGCGTCGCAGCGGGACGACGACGTGGCGCGGCGAGATGCTGCCTGCGGCGGCTTCGGGGAGGAAGGGCTGGTACGTCATGTACGACCGCGGGTCGACGACCGTGACGGTCGCCTCGCCGTAGCGCATCTTCTTGAGGATGCGCCGAGCTGCGTACAGGCCTACGTACCCGCCGCCTACTACGAGGATCCTGGGACGCTCCGTGGTGCTCATGCCATCGAGTATCCACCCCCCTCGGGGGGGTCGCTCGTGCGCCCCTTCACAAGCTCTTGGGGGACCTCTGCTACACTCCGCCGCCCACGTGACCGAGGTCATGGCGCGACGGAGGAACCAGGGTGTAACGACGGACGTTGTTCACCCCCTGTGAGCTGGCCCTGTGAGGCCTTTTCCATGCTGGACCGCCCCTGGCGTTCACACCGCCGAAACACCCCAACGCCCGTCCCGCGAAGGTGCGAAAGAGCCCTGACAGGGTGCCTCGGGGGCCCGAAACCCCGTTGTGGCACCCGTCAGGGCCCTTTTCCTTGTGAAGAACTTCACGAAGTTTTCCGACGAGATCCCGTCGGAGCACCATGGAAACCGCCTTCGAACGGCCCTCAGGCCACGGAATAAGCGATTCCGTCGAGGATGTCGTGCTCGCTGACGACCACCTCGTCGGCCCCGGTCCGCTCCATGATCTCCAGCAGGACGAGCGCGCCGGCGGCGATGACGTCCACCCGGCCCGGGTGGATCACCGGCAGGGCGGCCCGCTGGTCATGGGTGGAGGAGAGCAGCCGGCCGGTGACCTCGGCGACCTGGTCGCGGGAGATCCGGGCGTGGTGGATCGCCGTCGAGTCGTACGCGGTGAGCTCCAGCGCGAGGCCGGCGACCGTCGTCACCGAGCCGGCGAGACCGACCAGCGTGCGCTTCTCACGCAGCGGGACGGTCTCCTCGGCCAGGTCGAGGGCGGCCTTGATGTCGGCCCGCAGCGCGGCGATCTCGCCCACGGTCGGCGGGTCGTTGCGGATGTGGCGCTCGGTGAGGCGTACGCAGCCGATGTCGACCGAGCGCGCGGCCCGCACGTGCTCGTTGCCGACGACGAACTCGGTGGAGCCGCCGCCGATGTCCACGACCAGGTACTCCCCCTGGTCCCGCGTCAGTTCGCCGGTGGCGCCGGTGAAGGAGAACTCGGCCTCCTGGTCACCGGTGATGACCTCGGGCTCGACACCCAGGATCTCCACCACGCCCGCGACGAAGTCGTCGCGGTTCTCGGCGTCGCGCGAGGCGGAGGTGGCGACGAAACGCAGCCGCTCGGCGCCCAGTTCCTTGATGACGGCGGCGTACTCACGGCAGGCGGCGAAGGTCCGCTCCAGCGCCTCGGGGGCGAGCCGGCCGGTCTTGTCGACGCCCTGGCCGAGCCGGACGATCGTCATCCGCCGGTCCAGCTCGATCAGCTCACCCGTCTCGGGGTGGACGTCGGCGACGAGGAGGCGGATGGAGTTCGTACCGCAGTCGATGCCCGCGACCCGGGTCACTTGGCGTCCTCCTTGTCGGTGACCGGCGAGACGCAGGGGCCCTTGGCCCACCACTCGGGCAGCATGGCGATCGCCTCGTCGCCCAGCGGGTTGACGCCGGGTCCGGCCGCCAGCGAGTGGCCGACCAGGACGTGCAGGCACTTGACCCGGTCCGGCATACCGCCGGCGGACGGGAAGCCCTCCAGGACCTCGATGGCGTCCCGGCGCGCGATGTAGTCCTCGTGGGCGGCGCGGTAGGCGGCGGCCAGCTCGGGGTCGCTCTGGAGACGTTCGGACATCTCCTTCATCACCCCGTTCGCCTCCAGCGTGCCGATCGCCGAGGCCGCGCGCGGGCAGGTCAGGTAGTACGTCGTGGGGAACGGCGTGCCGTCCGGGAGCCGGGGCGCGGTCTCGACCACGTCCGGGTTGCCGCACGGACAGCGGTGCGCGATGGCGCGCAGCCCGCGCGGCGGGCGGCCGAGCTGCTCCTTGAAGGCCGCGACGTCCGCCTCGGTGGGCTCGGTGCGTTCGGTCTGCGGAGGGGGCGTTTCCATGCCTGCGTCTGTCTTCTCGTCGGGGCTCGTGGGGGAAGGGTCGGGGTACGGTCCGGGCTACTTGTCCGGCCGGTCGGCGGTGTCGATGCCGTCCCAGAGGTTGGAGTACCAGGAACGCTCGGTCGCGCCCTGGTCGCCGCGGCGCTCACGCGCCAGGTCCGGGTCGTTCGCGGTGAAACCGGTCTCGCCCGGAAAGACGTAGTGGAGATGCTCGCGGGCGAGCCGGGTGACGTACGCCGGGTCCTGGAGGCGGGCCTTCTCGTCCCGCAGCTCCTCGACCCGCCGGGCGGCCTCGGCGGCGCGCCGCTCCTGCTCGGCGATCTCGTTGCGCTGGGAGACGTACTGCCGCATCGGATAGGCGAGCGCCACCACCAGGGAGCAGACGATCAGCGCCAGGAAGGCGGCGCGGCCGGTGAGCCGGGAGCGGCGGGCCTGTCTGCGGTTCTGGGAGCGGTACACGCGGGCCGCGGTCTGCTCGCCGAGCAGCCGGATCCTGGTCGCGGTGGAGAACCGGTCCCGGGCCACTGTCTGCCGCCTCCCCTTTGTTACGTGCGTACGTCCCCGCACACGGTACGGGACCGAGTGCGGGGACGTACGTAACCGGGCTTTCCGGAAGCTCAGCCCGTGCTGTGCCTACTGGTTCGCAGAGCGCTGTGCCTACTGGTTCGCAGAGCGAAACCGCGGGAAAGCCGAGCGGCCGGCGTACACCGCGGCGTCGTCGAGGATCTCCTCGATGCGCAGCAGCTGGTTGTACTTGGCGACGCGCTCGGAGCGGGCCGGGGCGCCGGTCTTGATCTGGCCGCAGTTGGTGGCGACGGCCAGGTCGGCGATGGTGACGTCCTCGGTCTCGCCGGAGCGGTGGGACATCATGCACTTGAAGCCGTTGCGCTGGGCCATCTCGACGGCGTCCAGGGTCTCGGTCAGCGAACCGATCTGGTTGACCTTGACGAGCAGCGCGTTGGCGGCGCCGTCCTCGATGCCGCGGGCCAGGCGCTCCGGGTTGGTGACGAACAGGTCGTCGCCGACGAGCTGGACCTTGGCGCCGAGCTTGTCGGTGATGACCTTCCAGCCGTCCCAGTCGTCCTCGAACAGCGGGTCCTCGATGGAGACGAGCGGGTACGCGGAGACGAGCTCCTCGTAGTACTCGGTCATCTCGGCGGCCGAGCGGGACTTGCCCTCGAACTGGTACGAGCCGTCCTTGTAGAACTCGGACGCGGCGACGTCGAGCGCGAGCGCGATGTCCTTGCCGGGGGCGTAGCCGGCCTGCTTGATCGCCTCGACGATGAGGTCGAGGGCGTCGCGGTTGGAGTCGAGGTTCGGGGCGAAGCCGCCCTCGTCGCCGAGGCCGGTGGACAGACCCTTGTCCTTCAGGACCTTCTTGAGGGTGTGGTAGACCTCGGTGCCCCAGCGCAGGGCCTCGGAGAAGGACTCCGCGCCGATCGGGGCGATCATGAACTCCTGGATGTCCACGTTGGAGTCGGCGTGCGAGCCGCCGTTCAGGATGTTCATCATCGGAACGGGCAGCAGGTGCGCGTTCGGGCCGCCCAGGTAGCGGAAGAGCGGGAGGTCGGAGGCCTCGGAGGCGGCGTGCGCGACGGCGAGGGAGACACCGAGGATCGCGTTGGCGCCGAGGGACGCCTTGTTGTCGGTGGCGTCCAGGTCGAACATGGCCTGGTCGATCAGGCGCTGCTCGGTGGCGTCGTAGCCGACGAGCTCCGGGCCGATCTGCTCGATGACGGCGAGGACGGCCTTTTCGACGCCCTTGCCCTGGTAGCGGTTCGGGTCTCCGTCACGGAGCTCAATGGCCTCGAACGCTCCGGTGGAGGCACCGGACGGAACAGCAGCACGGCCGGTGCTGCCGTCGTCGAGGCCGACCTCGACCTCGACCGTGGGGTTGCCTCGGGAGTCCAGGATTTCCCGGGCTACGACGACGTCGATGGACGGCACGAGCATCTCCTTCTGGGATGTGACGCTAGATGTGACGCATGCGGTGCAGGGCCATTGCAGGGTCGCTCTGTCCTTGCGACAAGAGCCTAACCGGCCCGGACACCGGGGTCCGCCGGGCGCCCGCCCGCTGGGACGAAAAAGGACCCGAGCGCCTGCTTTACGGGGCAAACGGCGCACGTTCTACCGTTCGGTAACCGGGATGTGCGAGGCTCCGCACACATGGGAAACCCCGGCCCGGCGCGTACGGGGGAGACGCGCCGGACCGGGGTGGTCATCGGGTCACCGCGGGAGAGTCGTCGGGCTCACGCGAGCGGCCGCGCCCGACCCGACCTCACCGGAGCCGGAAGGCTCACTTCAGGTGGAGCTGCTGGCCCGGGTAGATCAGGTCGGCGTCCTCGACGATGTCCTTGTTCAGCTCGAAGAGCTTCGCCCAGCCGCCCTTGACGCCGTGCGCCTCGGCGATCTTGCTCAGGGTGTCGCCGGCGACGACCTTGTACTCGCCGTCACCCTTCTTGACCTTCTTGCCGGTCGGGGTGGTGACGGTCTTCTTCGCCTCGGCCTTGGGGGCGGCCTTCGGCGCGGTGCGCTGCTCGCTGCGCGTGGTCGGCTGCTCGGCCTTGCGCTCCTGCTTCGGGGCGGCCTGGGTGGTGCTCTCGCCGCCGCCGTTGTACGCGGCGTTGGACAGGCCCACGCCACAGCTCGGCCAGGCGCCCTTGCCCTGGCCGGCCAGGACCTTCTCGGCTATCTGGATCTGCTGCGACTTGGAGGCCTGGTCGGCGGTGGCCGCGAAGGCGGTGCCACCGTAGGCGGCCCAGGTGGAGGCGGAGAACTGCAGACCGCCGTAGTAGCCGTTGCCGGTGTTGATGGACCAGTTGCCACCGGACTCGCACTGCGCGACGCGGTCCCACTCGGCGGCGGTGGCGGCGGAGGCGGTGCCGGCGGTCATGAGCGGCGCGGCGACCGCGGCGCCGGCGACACCGGCGAGCGTGACGACACGGGTCGTGCGGTCGAGAACCGTGGGGCGGCGGTGCTTGCCCTTGCCGGAAAACAGCATGGAACGTCTCCTCACCGACGCCTACGAGGTGAGCTGTCGGGTTCGGGCTGTGAGTGCCCGGCCACGTGTCCTAGCACGTGGCTTCACCCCAAGCCGGGCGTCGGCCGTCTGTCTCAACGGCCGGGTCCGGCACTTACCTTGGGTCCCCCGCTCCTGCCTTCGGCGCATGACGCGACGACTGTTCCCGTCGTCCGGCGGCAGGATTCGGCGGACCGGTCGACGAGGCCCGCGGTGGCGAGCGGTGAAGACCGTAGACACAGACCTCCCGGAAGTTCAAAGAGGCACATCCGGGAGAAAACGCCCCTACTTGCCTTCCGGGAGCGGTCGTTTACGCAGGTGAGAGCGACAGCGGACGGAGTTCGCGGGCGAGACACGCCAGTTGGGGCAAAGAGACCCATGTCTCACTTGCACAGAACCGGACATACGCCCGCGAACCGCCTCTACTTCTGGGCCTGTCCGGCGTCCAGCACACCGCCGAGGTCGAGGCTCTGACCAGGATGGATGACGTCCGGATCGGCGCCCACGGTCTGGCGGTTGGCGTCGTAGAGCGCGGTCCAGCCGCCGTCGAGGTCGTGCTCGTCCGCGATGACGGAGAGGTTGTCGCCGGGCTGAACGGTGTACGCGCCGGAGGACTTGCCCGTGTTGTCCTTGTTGTCCGTATCGGTGGCACCGGAGTTGTCGGCGCGGTCGGGGCTTTCGCCCGTTTCGGACGGCTTGCCGCTTTCCGGAGTTTCAGTTGTTTCAGGGCTTTCGGGGTTCTTGGAGGTTTCGCCGCTTTCGTTCGCCGGGTCACCGGACGCTCCGGTCCCGGACCCCTCCTGCCCCGTACCGGTCGCACCATCCGTGTGGGGCACGTCACGTGTCGGGGCGTCACCCCGCGAGGCATGGCGGCCCGATTCGCGCTCGTTGACCGGATTGCCCGTATCGGTGCCGTTATCGACCGTCTCGTCCGGCGCGGGCGTGCCCCGGTGCTTCCCGGTGCCGGCGGGAGCGGAGGGCGTGGCGGGGGCCGTGGGCGCCTCGGGGGCGATGGGAGCGTTGGGGGTCACCTGGCCGGGGTCGAGGCCGGGCTCGGCCGGGGTGCCGTCAGGGCGGAGCGGAAGGGTCTCACCGGCGCCCGCGTCGGCGCCGGACCCGCTGCCACCGGCCGTAAGCCCGGCGATCGGGGCGCAGGTGGCCCAGGGCGCCACGCCCTGCGCCGCGAGCGCCTTCTCGGCGACCGCGATCTGCTGGGGGCGGCTGGCGAGGTCGGCGCGCGGGGCGTGGACGAGGCCGCCGTACTGCTCCCAGGTGGCCTGCGTGAACTGGAGGCCGCCGTACTGCCCGTTGCCGAAGTCGGCGCTCCACAGCCCGCCGGACTCGCACTCGGCGACCCTGTCCCATGTGACGGAGTCCGCGGCGGACGCGGAGCCCGCGCCGAGCAGAGGGAGGGCGATGGCCGAGCCGGTCACCCCCGCGGCGACAACGATGGCGGGGGCCTGGCGGGGTCTACGGTGCCGTCCGTTTCCGGAGCGCATGCGGTGGACCTTCCGTGTGACTACTGGGACATCGGTTGAGATTGACGGTGAACGTAGCGGCATTCGAACGTCAGTCACAAGTCGATGCAGGGGAGATCACATAAAAGTCACAGTCTTGACGGAGTGTCAGCTTCCGGTGGGTGTGGAAGCGGGCGTGAACTCCACCGGAAGCGTGCGCAATCCACGCATGATGAGCCCTCCACGCCACCGCAAATCACCCGGATCAACCCCAAGTCGCACATCCGGCAGCCTGGTCAGCAGCGTCGCGAGCGCGGTCTGCCCCTCCAGGCGGGCGAGCGGCGCGCCGAGGCAGTAGTGGATGCCGTGCCCGTACCCCAGATGCTGGTTGTCGCGGCGGGCGAGGTCGAGCGTGTCCGGCTCGGCGAACCGCTCGGGGTCCCGGTCGGCCGCGGCGAGCACGACCAGTACGGGATCGCCGGCCCGGATCTCCTGCCCCCCGAGGGTCAACGCCTCGGTGGCGAACCGCCACGTGGCGAGCTCCACCGGCCCGTCGTAGCGCAGGAGTTCCTCGACACCGGTCTCCAGCAGCCCGCTCTCCCCCTCGGCGAGCGACCGCTGGAGCCGCTCACGCTGATCGGGGTTGCGCAGCAGCGCGTAGACGCCGTTGCCGATGAGGTTGACGGTGGTCTCGAACCCGGCGAAGAGAAGGATGAAGGCCATGGCGGCGGCCTCGTTCTCGGTCAGGTGCTCGCCGTGGTCGGACGCCTTGATGAGCCCGGAGATCAGATCGTCGCCCGGATTCTCCCGCTTACGGTGAATCAGCTCCGCGAGATAGCCCCGCATCTTCTTCACCGACCGCGCGACCCCGCCGCGCGGCCCGCCGCCGTGCCGGATCATCATCCCGGCCCAGTCCCGGAAGTCGTCCTGGTCCTCCGGCGGGACGCCAAGCATGTCGCAGATGGCGTAGATGGGAAGAGGGAAGGCGAACTCATGGATGAGGTCGGCCGACCCCTTCTCGATGAACCCGTCGATGAGCCGGTCGGTCAGCTCCTGCACCCGCGGCGCGAACTCGGCGACCCGCCGGGGCGTGAACGCCTTCGACACGAGCCGCCGCAGCCGGGTGTGGTCCGGCGGATCGATGTTGAGCAGATGCGTCATCAGCTCGGCCTTGCGCTCCCCGGGGATCCCGGTCTTCCCCTTGGCGTGCGCGGGCTCGTCATGATGCGCCGGATTCTTACTGAGCCGCTGATCAGCGAGCGCCTGTCGGGCGTCCCCGTACCGCGTGACGAGCCACGCCTCGACCCCACTGGGCAGCCGGGTCCGGTGGACCGGGGAGTGCTCCCGAAGCCAGGCGTAGGCCGGGTACGGGTCGGTGGCGAACTCCCAGGTGAAGAGCTCGGGGGCGGGGGGTGGGGGTACGGGCGTCTCGCTCACTCCTCGACGTTAACCTGCCCCTCTTCGGCGGCGCGGCGCAGGAGGGCGTCGGCCTCGTCGGCGTTCGGGCCGTCCTTCTGGCGGAGGAGGGCGGCAAGGTTGCGCATGGCGCGGGGGTCGCCGGCCTTGACGCCGATGCGGTACCAGGCTTCGGCCTCCTTGAGGTCGCCGGTGTGGTGGAGGAGGGTGCCGAGGCTGGCGGCGACGGTTTCTTTGAGGAACTGGTTCTTCGCCGCCTTCTGGTAGAGGTGCAAGGCCTCGTCCGTGGCGCCGGTACCGACGAGCATGTCCCCCAGCACGTACGCCGCTCGGACGCTGCCACCCTCGACGCCGACGCGCAGCCAGTGCTCGGCGCGGTCACGCAGGAACTCCCCCAGGCGGGAGGCGGCGTGCGGGTCCCCGGTCCCGGCGGCGCGCTGAAGGTAGGTGAGCGCCTCGGTGTACTCGCCCTGCGCGGCCAGCTGGTTACCTACCCGCAGGAGGGAGTACCCGTGTCCCGTGTCGGCCGCCTTCTGGTACCAGCGCAGCGCCTCCTCCTCGTCGTGGTCCTCGTGCAACAGGGCGAGCGAGTACATGGCCCGGCCATTACCCCGCTCGACGTCCGGTCGGTATGCCTCGACGGCAGCTGTCAGGACTGCGCTCCGGTCGGTGTCGTCACCCTCGTGGGCCGCGTGGATCCACGCGCCGAAAGGCGCACGCGGCAGGTCAGGTGCGCGCACCGCTTCCGCCACCAGGGAGCCGTACACCTGCCAGGCCTCCTGCGCTCCCCCGGCCACGAGCAGGCCGGTGACACCAAGTCTGGCCTTGGTGGCCCACGCAAGGGCGTCCTCGAAGGTCTCCCGGCCGACGGCTGCGTCGTACTCCTTGTAGTCCCTGCACATGTCGAACAGCTCGTCCTCAGGGATCGGGCCCACGTAGCCGCACCGTCCCACGTCGATCGCCGCCTTCACCACAAGATGCCCCAGCGGGTGGTTCCTCTTCGCCCACTGCCACTCGCTCCACAGCTCCGGCCCCACCGCCAGGAACTCCGTCACCCCCGACCCGCCCCGCCACTTCAGCGCGTCCCGGTGCCGGGGGTTCGGGCTCTCCGCAAGGCCCCGAAGCTCCGTCTCGCTCCACTCGCGTGGCAGTTCCACCGTGCGTGCGCGGCGCAGGAGTTGGGCGTGGGCGGCCGAGCCGAAGCGGTGTTCGCCGTATTCCTGGTCGGACATCGTGGCGACGACCGGGACGCCGAGAGCCGAGAGCTGGGCAAGGAGGCCGTGGTCGAGGCCGTGGGCGCCGAGGTGGTGGGTCAGGTCGTCGAGCCACAGGGCGTAGCCGTCGTCCGGGCGGGCGCGGATCAGGTCTGGCAGGCCGCGGAGGTCGGCGCCCGGCGAAGGGGCGCAGACGCGGTAGCCCGGGAGGGCGTAGCGCAGGGCCGCCCAGGCCGTGAAGGTCTTCCCGGTCAGGGGCGCGCCGGTGACCAGGACAAGCGGGTGCTCGCCGGACGCGATCAGGCCAGCCAGGTCCAGGCCGCGGTCGCGGGAGAGGTAGGGCAGGACGTCCGAGCCCTTGACGCCGGGGTCCACCCGGACGGCGTCCCGCAGGAAGGGCCAGTGGGACGGGTCCGGCAGGGGGCTGTGGTTATGGCCCTGTGCGTAGAAGGAGACCGAGCTTATGGAACCGGCCTGGACGACGTTCCTCGCCGAACCGCCCGACACGTTGTTCTCCATCGCTCCCCACCCCCGTACGGCCCTGAGGCCACCGTACTAACCCGCGTGGCCCTCCGCCGCCCTGATCGCGTCGCGGTACGTACGGGCCGCGGCGCGCAGCGCCGCCTCGGGGTCGACGCCCTCCGCCTCCGCGCGGGCCGCCATCGCGAGGAGCTCGTAGCCGATGCCGTCGCCGGCGGGGAGCTCCACCGGCAGGCCCGCCGTGCGGACGCGGGAGGCGAGCTTCGCGGCGAGGGCCAGGCCGGGCTGGCCGAGCGGCACGCCGTCCGTCACCGAGGCACGCTGCTTCTCGGCGGCCTTCGTACGCAGCCAGTGCTCCTTGACCTCTTCCGGGGTCTCCGCGTGTTCGTCGCCGAAGACGTGCGGGTGGCGGTGGATCAGCTTCTCCACGATCGTGCCGGCGACGTCGTCGATCGAGAACGGCTCCGCGCCATCCTCCTCGCGGCCTTCCTCGGCGATGCGGGAGTGGAAGACGACCTGGAGCAGGACGTCGCCGAGCTCCTCTCGCAGCTCGTCGCGGTCGCCGTCCTCGATCGCCTCGACGAGTTCGTACGCCTCCTCGATGCCGTACTTGGCCAGGCCCTTGTGGGTCTGCTGCGACGACCAGGGGCATTCGCGGCGGATGCGGTCCATGACCTGGACGAGGTCGAGGAGCCGGGAGCCGGGCAGGTCGTACGAGCCGGGGAGCAGCTCCAGGTCGGGCATGCTGACGCGGCCCGAGCCGGCCATCCTGGCGAGCCCGTCCGTGAGCGCCCGGTCGCCCTCGCCAGACGGGACGACGACCACGGTCCGCCCGCCGGCGCAGGCCTCGACGAGCTCCTGGGCGGTCGGGATCACGGTCTCCGCCTCGACCCCGGCCTCCCGCAGATACGGCAGCTGCGGGTGGGACGGGTCGGGGCAGAGCACACGGTCGGCGGCGCGCAGGGTCTGCCACGCGGGCCAGGACAGGAGTCCGGGGGCGACGCGGTGGCTTGCGGTGAGCAGGACGATACGGCCGGGCTCGACGGGGGCTTCAGCGTTCACCCCTCGACCCTACGTCCCGCTACGCACCGGCCTCCACGGGCTGGGGCTGCTTGGTGAGCTGCCGCAGCCACGGCGCGGTGTACGTGCCGAGCTGGATCTTCTCGTCGTCCCAGGAGCCGTAGCGGGGGTTCACGTCGATGTCGAGGGACTTCGACGCGGCGGCGAAGACCTCGGCGAGCTTGCGCTGGCCCTCGGGGGTGTTGCCGACGCCGAGCTTGGCGGCGACCTTGTTCATCAGGACCTGGCGGCGGACGGCCGTGTCGATCTGGTCGGGGGCGACGCCCTGCGACTGGAGCAGCATGGCGGCCAGCTGCTCCTCGCCGCCACTCTGGTCCGCGGCTTCCTGGCGGGTCTGCTGGATCTCCCTGCGGGTGGCGCTCACGCCGTGGTCGTCGGCGACGCGCTCCACGATCAAGTCGAAGATCATGACGTTGAGCTTCTCGCGGCTGAGGTCGCCGGTCGCCTTGACCAGCTGAGCGGCCTGCGGGGAGGCCTCCTGGGCGGTCCGCACGTCCCGCACCTGCTCCTGGAGCGTGGCCACCTCGATCCGGTCGCCCCCGACGACCGCCGCCGCTCCTGGGTGGGCGTCACTGCCACAGGCGGTGAGCAGCGGGGCCGCGGCGAGCAGCGCGGCGGAGAGGGCGTATGCGGTGCGGCGGTGCAAAGGAGCCTCCCGGCGGTCGTGCGTCAGTGTGGACGACCTTGCGGTGATCGATGGTAGGCAGTCGTGGTGGCCTGGGCCACTACTTCGAAGCCACTGTTTTCGTCCAACGAGTCGCGCGTTCGAGGGGTCTCGGGCCGGAGCATGATCGTTCGCGAGACGAGGAAGGTGACGGGGATCGCGGCGGCCGCGGCGAGCAGGGGGGCGTACCGGTCGGAGAGGCCCGCGAGGTCGACCAGGACGTAGACGCCGGCGGTGGTGACGACGAAGTTGGTGGCGTTCGTCAGGGGGAAGAGGAGGAACTTCCGCCAGGTCGGGCGGGTGCGGTAGGTGACGTACGTGGTCAGGAAGAACGAGCCGACCATGCTCAGGACGAAGGCGGCCGCATGGGCCGCCACGTACGGCAGCCAGTTCTTCAGCAGCAGGTAGAGGGCGTAGTACGTGGCCGTGTTCACGACGCCCACCAGCGCGAAGCGGAAGATCTGGCCCCGGGTCCGCATCGTCTCCTCACCCGTCCTCACCGTCGTACGAGCTCCTCCCGGCGCGGCTGGCGCGGCACGCCGGTGCTGGCCGCCTTCACCAGGAAGTGGGGGCGGCGTTTCACCTCGTAGTAGATACGGCCGACGTACTCCCCGACCAGTCCGAGCATCACCATCTGGACCCCGGCGAGCGCCGTGACGATCACCAGGAGGGTGACGTAGCCCGGTGTGTCCACGCCGTTGACCAGGGCGACGCCGACGATCCAGGCAGCGTAGGCGGTGGCGAGCGAGACGAGCAGCAGGCCGAGGTAGAGCGCGGCACGCAAGGGTTTGTTGTTGAAGGAAAGCAGTCCGTCGAGACCGTAGTTGAGCAGCTTTCCGAACGTCCATTTGGAGCGGCCCTGTTCGCGTACCGCATTCTCGTACTCAAATGTGGTGGTACGAAATCCGACCCAGGCGAAAAGACCCTTGGAGAAGCGGTTGTACTCGGTGAGTTCCAGGACCGCGTCGACCGTGCGGCGGGAAAGGAGGCGGAAGTCTCCGACACCGTCCATGAGTTCGACGTCGACCAGGCGGTTGATGAGCCAGTAATAGGCGCGGGCGGTCAGGGTGCGGGTGACCCGGTCGCCTGTTCGGGTGCGACGGGCGACGACCTGGTCGTAGCCCTCGGCGTGCAGCGCGAGCATGCGGTGGACGAGCTCCGGCGGGTGCTGGAGGTCGGCGTCCATGATGATCACCGCGTCGCCGTCGGCGTGCTGGAGGCCGGCCAGCATGGCGGCCTCCTTGCCGAAGTTGCGGCTGAAGGAGACGTACCGGGCGCGCGGGTCGGAGGAGGCGATCTCCTCCAGGATCGGGAGCGTACGGTCGTTGCTTCCGTCGTCCACGTAGACCAGCTCGAATTCTCCCTCGCTACGGGAGAGCTCCGCCGTCACATGGTCGTGGAAGCGGCCGATGATCTCCTCTTCGTTGAAGCACGGGATCACAATCGAGATCAGCACGCCGGTAACGACAGCCGATGGGAATGTCGGCGGCGGATTCGGCACATGGCGCCCCGTCGGCAAGCAGACGACCATCGCGTGAACTGCATTCCGGCGCGGCCCATTTCACCTTCCGCACTGGCATATTCGCACCATCATGCGCTCCCATTCCCCCCGTGCCGCCGCGCTGGCCGGACTGCTCACCGCGCTCGCGGTGGGAGCCGGTGACGCCGTCGCCCGAGTCTTCCCCTTCGGGCCGAAGACGCGCAGCGTCAACGACCTGGGCAATCAGTTCGTGCCGTACCACGCCCAGCTGTGGGACCTGCTGCACGGGCGGGCCGAGGGCGGGCTGCTCCTGAACTGGCGCTCCGGATACGGCACCAGCTTCCTGCCGGACCTCGGAACCTATCTGACCAGCCCGTTCGCGCTCCTGGTCGGGCTCTTCCCCCGGGACGACATCGATCTCGCCGTGTACGTCGTCACGCTGCTGAAGATGGCGGCCGCCGCGGCCGCGATGACGGCGCTGCTGCGCGGCCAGCGGCCGGCCGGGCCCTGGTGGGGCGCCGCCGCGCTCGGGGCGTCGTACGGGCTGTGCGGCTGGGCGGTCATCGAGGCGTCGTACAACCCGATGTGGCTGGACGGGCTGATCGCCTTCCCCCTGCTGTGCCTGGTCGGCGAGTGGGTACGGCAGCGGCGGCACCGGGTGCTCGGACCGGTGGTCGTCGCCCTCGCCTGGACCGCCAACTTCTACACCGCGTACATGGCCACCCTCGGCGCCGCGCTGGTGCTGCTGGCGCGGCTCGCCGCCGCGGACGACCTGCCGGTACGGGCCAGGGCCCGGACCGTCGTACGCGCCACCGGGACGGTCCTGCTCGGCGTCGCGCTCGCCGCGCCCGTGCTCGTACCGGTCTTCCTCGGCTCCCGGCACGCCTATCCGGGCTGGCGGCGGGAGTTCGCGGCGGCCGGCTGGCCCGATGTGTTCGCCCGGACGCTTCCGGCGACGTACAGCTTCTCCACCCCCGCGCTCTTCCTCGGCACGGGCGCGCTGCTGCTCGCCGCCGCGCTCGCCTTCGACCGGAACGTGCCCGGGCGGGAGCGGTGGATCTGGACCGGGCTGACCGTCACCGTCGCCGTCTCCTTCCAGTGGGGGCCGACGCATCTGGTGTGGCATGTGTTCGCCACCCCGAACGGCAGTCCCTACCGGCAGACGTTCGTCCTCGCCGGGATCGTCGTCCTGACGGCCTGGACCGGGCTCGCGCATGGCCGGCCCGGGCGGCGGGCGCTGCTCGGCGGGGCGGCGGTGCTCGCCCTGGCCGCGGCGTGCGAGGCCGCGGGCAGCGAGCTGCTGACTGGCTGGACACTGCCGCTGGCCGGTGCGGGGCTGGTGGCGGTGGTGGGCGGGCTGGTGGCGGCCCGGCGCGGACGGTACGAGGCCGTGGCGGCAGTGCTGCTGTGCGGGACGCTCGTCGGGCAGGCGGCGGCGACCACCGCCTACGCCGACCGGCAGCGCCTCGGCCGGATGGACGACTACCCGGCGTGGGACGCCCGGCACGCCACACGGGCGGCCGCGGTGGCGGCGGCGGACGGCTGGCCCGCGTACCGGACCGACCCGGGCCGCGAGCAGATCACCGGCAACGACCCGCTGCTGATGGGCGGTCAGGGCGCCGGGTACTACAGCAGCCACACCCCGGACGTGCTCACCCGGACACTGGCCGCCCTCGGCGGCGGCTGGACGTCGAACGGCCGCAACCTGCAGAGCCTGGACAATCCGGTCACGGACGCGGTGTTCTCGGTCGGCGCGCGGGTACGGGCCGGCGGCGGCCGGGACGTGGAGGTCGTACGGGCCGACGCCGTGCCCCCGCTGGTGACCGTACGTCCCAGTCCTGGGCGTCTTCGGTACGGCCCCTCGCCGTTCCGCAACCAGGAGCTGCTGCTCGGCGCCCGCGTCTACACCCTGCCCGCGGACGGTGTCTGCCCGGTCGGCAGCGACGTCTTCGTCTGGGCACCGGACTTCACCGGCACCGCGCGGCTCGGTGACGGGCCGGTGGCCGAGCTGCGGGGCGGACTGCCGCGGCGGCGCGGCGCGATGGCGCCGCTCGGCCCGCAGCGCGCCGCCGGGACACCGGTCACCCTGACCGGCCGCGGCGCGGTCCCGGCCCCGGGCGAGCGGGTCGGCTGCCTGGACCGGGCCCGGCTCACGGCGGCCGTGGACGGGCTGCGCGCGACCGGCGCCGTCTCGGTCCGGGTCACCTCCCGGGGCGTCCACGCCGAACTGCCCCCGGGCACCCGCGGTCTCCTCGTCGTGGCGGCGCCCCGCATCCCCGGCTGGACCTGCGGCGGCCGGCCGGCATCCAGTCATCTGGGCCTGATCGCCACCGAGGCGACCGGCGCCACCATCCTGGACTGCTCGTTCCGCCCGCCCGGACTGCGCCTCGGGGCGGGGCTTGCCGCGGTGGCTCTGCTGACCCTGGCCTGGACGGCGGCGTACGGGCGACGGCCCGGCGGCGGGTCCC
Organism: Streptomyces sp. NPDC039465; assembly: GCF_055639315.1. Lineage (NCBI taxonomy): Bacteria > Bacillati > Actinomycetota > Actinomycetes > Kitasatosporales > Streptomycetaceae > Streptomyces > Streptomyces sp. NPDC039465. Next base: position 120,531 of record NZ_JBVKAP010000007.1, read on the forward strand.
GGCCCCGGCGCGCTTCGCGCGAAGCACATGGGCGGCGGGTCACCGGGCCACTGCCGAGCTGCCGCATGCCGAGCAGCGCCCCGAGCCGCGGCGCCGGGCGGTAGCCGGCCGGCGCGGCGTCCTGCCCTGCGCCGGCCGGGACCGGCCGCGCGTCCCCTGGGAGACACCCAGACTTCACCCGACCACCACGCGTCCGTGGCCCGTAAGGCCGTCGAATCGGCGTAGCTTGCCCGCCATGCCCTCTCTTCTGAGCAACCGGCTGGCGAAGCGGGTTCTTCGGCCGGCGTTCACCATGGTCGAGCAGAACTTCGACCAGCGCCTCGAGCGCGCCACCTCCGCCTTCCAGTCGGACCTGGACGCACTCCAGCACGAGGTCTCCGACCTGCGGCGGCAGCAGTACGGGCTCTCTCTGCTGCTCGACCAGGCGGGCCGGGACGGTCACCGGATGCCGACGGCCGCGCAGTTCGACACGCTGGTGCGGGAGGTGCGGGACCTCGCCGGAGAGCACGGCGGGCGCGCACGCCGGGACGTCACCGTCGCCTACCGGCACCTGGTCGCCCTGGAGGCGCTCGGCGTCGGCAGCCTCGCCGGGTCGCTGTCCGACGTGTGCGGACGCCTCGCCACGGTGCCGCTGCTGCGGCCGCCGAACGGCGACGTCCTGGAAATCGGCACGCTGCACGGCCTCTTCGCGGCCGCGCTGCAGCGGATGCTGCGGCACGCCGACATCGACGCGCGGCTGACCATCGTCGACCCGCTGTCGGACTCGCCGACCCGTGCGGACCGCGTCCGGGCCAACCTCTCCCTGGGCGGCGGCGACACCTCCCGGGTGATCCAGGGCGACTTCACCGACCCGGCGGTACGGGCGTCCGCGGACGACCGCCTCTACGGCGTGATCGTCGTCAACGGTGACCACGACCTGTCGGCGGTGGCGCAGCTCGCGGCGCCGGGCGCGGTCGTGGTCGCCCCGGGCCGCGACAACCCGGGCACGGCCGCGCTGCGGCCCCTCGGCAGCGTCTCGGACTCGGTCTTCCTGCGGGCCTGAGGAAGCGGGGGCGGGGGCGCGCGGGCGGGGGCGCGCCGGCCCGGCCGCGGCGCGTGCCCGCGCTCGCGGGCCGACCCCGTACCGCCGAGCGCGACGGCGCACACGGCCCTCGCCGTCACGCCGTACCCGCTGCCTCGGGCGGCCGTCCCGCCCACCGGTGCGGGACCGGCCCCGGCGGGGGGCGTGGCGCCCGGGGCCCCCGCCGCGCACCAGCGCGTCGCCGCGCTCGCGGGGCCTGGGGGCCCGGCCTACGCTCGTAGGGACATGATCACGAGGTCTCCCCGAGGCGTCCCATGAACGTTCCGCTGCCCGACGACGCGACCTCCCTCAAAGCGCTCATCGAGCGGGAGGTCGCCGCCCTTCGCGCGGACGTACGGAGGAAGGCCGAGGCCCGGCAGCCGCCCGCCGTGACCGCGGCGCTCGCCTCCCCCGCCCAGGCCGACACGCTGTCCCTGCCGCACAAGCCCGGCGGCGCCCGTTCCTTCACCTGCCTCTGCGAAAAGGGCGATGGCGCCCGGCAGGCGTACGAGGGCATCGAGCCGCGCGCCCCCTGGTCGTGCGTGTGCGCCGCGCTGCCGGCCATCCCGGTCTCCGCCGCGCTGCTGACCCCCGTACGGGACGACGCCGACCAGATCACCGACTTCGTCATCCGGGCCGGCAACCACATCCGTTCCGCCGAATGGCTGGAGGCCCCCGACCGCCAGGTGGGGCAGCGGTTCCTGGCCGCCCGGCCCGGTGCCGCCACGAGCGGGCTGCTCGGCGCGCTGACCGACGTGCTGAAGACCGGTCGTGCCCTCGACGGGCTCGTCGTGGACTACACGGAGGAGCGGCACGGCCGGCTGCACCGCGCCCAGCTCCTCCACTACGCCGCGTCCTGCGGCGACGAGGTGCTGGCGACCTGGCGTCCCGTCCGCAGCCAGGCCGAGCTGCTCACCCTCGACGCGCAGCACCTGGCGTCGATGGGGTGGGGCCACTGGGATCTGCTGTCGGGGAAGGTGACCTGGTCGGAGGGGCTGGGGCGGATCTTCCGCGTGGAGACCCACATTCCGTGGTCCTTGCAGGAGCTGTGCGACGTCGTGCTGCCGGTGGACATGACGGCCTTCGGCGAGTTCGTCACCGCCGTGCTGGCGGGCGAGGAACCCGCCTGGACCCGGATCCGCTTCCTGGTGCTCGGCGAGGTACGCACGCTGGATCTGCTCGCGCGTCCGGTGGCCGGTACGGACGGGCGGCCGTGGGCCTTGCATCTGGTCGCCCGCGACCTGACCCCGCAGATGCGCAGCCGGCGCCGGCTCGCCGAGACCGAGCGGGAGACGGAACGGCTGCGCCAGCGGGCGGCCGCGGAGCGCCGGGTCGCCGAGTCGCTGCGCGAGGCGCTGCTGCCGACGCACTCCGAAGCGCTGGCCGCGGTGGGACTGACGGTGGCGGCCGCGTATCTGCCGGCCGAGTCGGAGGCCGCGGTCGGCGGGGACTGGTACAAGTGCCGGCTGCTGCCGGACGGCCGGGTGCTCGTGGCGATGGGGGACGCCTGCGGCCACGGTCTCGACGCCGTTGCCCGGATGGCGCAGCAGCGGCACGCGCTGGCGGGGCTCGCCCAGACGGGTTCACCCCCCGGCGCGATCATGACCTGGCTGAACGAGCTGGTGTGCAGCGACCCTTCGGGCGAGACGGCGACCGTGATCGCCGGGCACATCGACGAGGAGCGGGTGCTGCACTGGGCGGACGCCGGACACCCCGCCCCGCTGCTGCGGCGCGGAGGGAGCGCCTTCGCCCTGCCGACCGATCAGCGCGGCCCGCTGCTGGGGGCGCTGCCCGGATACGCGTACGACACGTCGTCGTACCCGCTGCGTCCGGGCGATCTGCTGCTGCTCTACACGGACGGCATGGTCGAGCGCCGCGGTGAGGACATCACCGACGGCATCGAACGCCTCACGCGGGAGCTGGGCGCCATGGACGGCATGGCGCCGGAGGCGGTCATCGGCCGGCTCACCGCGGGGTACGAACGCTCGGGCCACGACGACGACGCCTGCCTGCTGGCCATCCGCGTCGACTGACCCCGGCGGAACACGCCCTAGCCCCGCATCTGGCGTTGGCGCTCCAGCGCGCGGCGCAGTTCGCCGGGCAGGGGGTGGTACGGGCCGTAGGTCCGCTCGGCGTCGTAGAGCAGGTTCTGCAGCTGGTGCTGGGCGGCGGTGTGGTCGCCGGTCGCGAGGAGCAGCTGCCCGATGCGCTGGCGTATGTCGAAGGCCCGGCCGGGGTCGGCGCCCGGGGCCTGGTGGTAGGGCAGGAGGCCGCGGTATTCGGCGAGGGCCGCGGCCGTCTCCCCCAGCTGTTCGAGGCAGAGCGCGGCGTCGTAGCGGTACTGGAGGGTCTGCGGGTCGGCCGAGCCCGCTTCGGCGGCCCGGTCGTCGGCGAGGCGGCGCAGCTCCGGCAGGGCGCGGCGGTACTGGCCGTCGTCCATGAGGGTGGTCGCGTACTGCTTGCGCAGGATCCGGACGACCGGGGAGTGTTCGCCGTGTTCGGCCGCCGCGGCCGGCAGGATGCGGCCGAGGATGTCCACGGCCTGGGTGATGCTGCCCTCGCCGAGGAGGCGCTTGACCTCGTCGACGGCGGCGGCGACGTCCGGGCGGCCGCCGCCGGCCGGGGGCGTGGCCGGTGGCGCCGGTACGGACGCGGGGGTGGTGGCCCGGTCGGGCCAGGGCGCGTGGGGGCGCAGGAAGGGGCGGGTCGGGTCGAGCGGTCCCGCCGGGGTGCCGCGGGCGGGCAGCAGCGGCAGCAGGTGCTCGTACACCTCCTGGACGCCGGCCGGCCGGTGCTGCGGGTCCTTGGCGAGCAGCCGCAGCACGAGCGCTTCGAGCGCCTCGGGGATCTCGGGGCGCAGCTGGCGGACAGGCACCGGGGCTTCGTACAGATGGCGGTGGAGGACGCCAAGGACCGTGGAGCCGGCGAAGGGGACGTTGCCGCTGAGGAGTTCGTAGAGGGTCACGCCGAGCGCGTACAGGTCGGTGTACGGGCCGACAGCACCGCCCATCGCCTGTTCGGGGGCCATGTAGGCGGGGGTGCCGATGGGGAAGCCGGTGTGGGTGAGGCGTGTGGTGTCGGTGTCGAGGACGGAGGCGACGCCGAGGTCGAGGACGGTGACCGTGCCGTCCGGCTTCACCATCACATTGCGCGGCTTCAGGTCGCGGTGGACGATCGGGACGGCGTGGACGGCCGCGAGGACGGCGCAGAGCTGGGCGGCGACGGAGACGGCCCAGGGCCAGGGGTAGGGGTTGTGCTCGGCGAGATGGCCGGCGAGGTCGGCGCCCTCGACGTACTGCATGACGAGGTAGAGGTCCTCGCCGTCGCTGCCGGCGTCGTGGACGGTGACCAGACCGGGGTGGTCGACCTGTGCGGTGACCCGGCATTCCCGGACGAACCGGCGCCGCATCTCGTCGGCGCCGGTGGCGGCGGCCATGCGGTCGGGCCGCAGGAGCTTGACGGCGACGCGGCGGTCGAGCCGGCCGTCGTAGGCCGTCCAGACCTGGCCCATGCCGCCCTGGCCGATGAGCGTCGACAGCTCGTACCGGCCCCCGACGACCCGTCCGGTCACTTCCCCTCTTCCTTGCGGAGGAGATCACTGAGCTCGTCGAGCTCGGCACGGACCTGGTTGATCCGGGGGGACTGCGACGGCGGTGCGGGGGCGGGCGCGGGAGCCGGGGCGGGCGCGGGAGCCGGGGCGGGCGCGGGGGCCGGTGTGTACGGCTGGGGCTGGGGCTGCGGCGGGAGCTGCGGTGCGGTCTGGCGCTGCGGCGGGGCGTAACCCCCGCCCTGCGGCGGCAGGGTGGTCGCGTACGGGTTGAACGGCGGCCGGCCGGGCTGCTGGGCGCCGGGGTGGGCGCCGAGCCGCTCGTGGTGGCGGATGTCGGCGTAGAGGAAGTACGCGGCGGCCGCGGCGGCGTTCAGCAGCAGGACGGACATGGCGATGTCCATCTGCGTGCTGTCCGTGTCGTCCGGGAAGGACGCGACGGAGCCGATCGTGACGACGACGGACACGACGAAGTAGACCCAGTCCCGGACGCGACGCGTCACGAACGCGATGCGCATCGCCGTGACGCCGGTCAGGAAACCGATGCTGATCAGCGGCACCAGCGTGAACAGGACACGCAGCACGACCACCACTCCTGTCGACGGGCGACGGGGCGGTGGGGGTGCGAAGCCGGGGCCGGGGCCGTACATTCCTGCTCCTGGGCGGTGAGTCGGGTGCGGAGTCGAGCCTATACACCGACGCCGACAACAGCTCCCGGGTTGTACCGAACCGTTGTTGAACTGATCAGCTCCGGCAGGGGCCGACGTGCGGCCCCGGCACCCGGGGCCCGGGAGACCGCCTCGGTGGCGCTCCCGGGCGCGGGGCGTTCACAGCCGGTGGCGGACCCAGACGTTCGGCTCGACGTAGACCGCGTAGCCGCGGCTCGCCTCGCAGTGCACCGGCACCAGCGCACCCTCCACCTCGACGGGCCCGTCGACGTCGAAGGGCAGCCCCGTCCACTCCCGCCACTGGCCCACCGAGGCGGCGATCGTCATCGACGCCGGGGCGATCGCCTCGACGGTGGCGCCCGCGCGGACGTGGACGCGCAGCCACGGGTCGTAGGGCAGCCCGTCCTCGGGGCGCGTACGGAAGGCGTACTCCTCGATGGACGTTCCCGGTTCGCGGTGCTTGGCGCTGGGCCGCACCGGGGCGACGACCTCACGGAAGCCGAGCGCCCGGGCGTTGTCCCGCATGGCGGCGAGCATCCGCGCCGAGAGCCCCGTGCCCTGGACGCCCTCGTCGACGGCGACCTCGATGGCGCTCACCGTGTCGGGGATGCGCCCGTGCCGCAGATCCGAGAAGGCCCACAGCAGCACCTGGTCCCAGCCCGTGGCCGGCAACTCCCCGCGCCCCTGCGCCCCGAGCTGGAAGGGGACGCTGAACGCCCGCGCCACCACCTTGTCGTCGGCGTCGGTGGCGACCAGGACGTACTCGGGCAGCTCGGCGACGATGCGCCCGATGTTCGCCCAGCCGATCGGGTCGTGGAGCATGAACTCCGGCCAGAGGTCGATCATCTGCCACAGCGGGCCCTGGAGCTGCGGGCGCTCCGCGAGGGTGGTTATGTTCACGTGCATCGGGGCAGGCTAGCCAGCCCTCCGCCACACCCCAAGGGATTTTCCCGCCGCCAACGGGTCCTACGGCAAAGCCTGTTGCGGGCAGCCGCCCAGCACGCGCTTCATCGCGTCCCGCTCACTCGCGGTCACCCACACCCCGTACTTCCTCTTCACCGCCACCTGCCGGGCCACATATGCGCAGCGATAGGCCTTGTGGGGCGGTAGCCAGGTCGCGGTGTCGCCGTCGCTTTTGCGGCGGTTGGCGGTGGAGTCGACGGCGAGGAGGTTCAGCGGGTCGTTGGCGAAACGCGTCCGCTTTCCCGCGTCCCACTTGTGCGCGCCCTTCTGCCAGGCGTCCGACAGGGCCACGACATGGTCGATGTCCACCCTGCTGCGGCCTCGGGTGAAGGTGACGCTCCGGCCGGTGTACGGGTCCTCGGCGAGGGTTCCGGAGGCGACCTTGCACCGCCCGTCCTTGAAGGTGACGCCGGTCAGATCACGCTTGAGTATGTCGTCGCGGGTGCCGCAGCCATTGCGGTCGACGTCCGTCCAGGCGCGGCCGAACTCCTCGCGGGCGTAGCCGGTCCTGGGGGCGCGGCCCTTGACGGTGAGGGTGTCCACGGCCGCGAGCGCGGAGCCGCGTGCGGCCGGCGCCCCGCGCTCCCCGCCGGGGGAGCCGCCTTCCGTCGTGCACGCGGACGTTGCGAGGACGGCGGCGGCGAGGAGGGCGGCGGGGGCGGCCGTTCGATACGTGGGCACCGGGGGATCTTAGCCAGACACCCCCGTGGTCCAGACCACTTGGGTTTCGGCGCGCGGATTCGGAGCGAGGCGCGTAGCGTCGAATGCGCTGTATGTCCCCTTCCGAAGGAGCCACACATGGGGATCATGGACAAGCTCAAGGACATGCTGGGCCAGCATCAGGACAAGGCCGGCCAGGCGTCCGACGCCGCTGAACGGAAGATGAACGAGAGGACCGGCGGCAAGTACGAGGACAAGGTCGATCAGGGTCAGCAGCAGGTGGAGGACCGCCTCGGCATGCGCGACCGGCGGGACCAGCCCCCGACCTGACGGCTCCCCCTCACACCCGTCCGCGGAGCGCGTTCCCGCCTCCGCGGACGGTGCCGTTCTTGGGCCCGGGCAGCCCCCGGCCGTACGGCGATCGCGGGCCGCCCCGGGACCCGTGGCCCCGCGCTCAGATCTTGCCGATGCCGAGGGTGTTCTCGGCCGGGAGCAGGCCCGAGCCGATGACCGCGAGCCAGGGCTCGCCGAGCAGGTCCGCGAGGCGAGTGGTGTCCTCGGGGCCCAGGGCGTCCCAGGGGCCCGCGGCCAGGGTGTCCGTGCGCCGTTCGACCTCGTCGCGCAGGGCCCGGCCGGCCTCGGTCGCCGTGCCGTCGGGCGCCAGGAGTCCGCGCGCGACGAGCCGGTCGTGCGCGGCCGCCCACTCCTCCTCGCTCCAGCCGCGGCTCGCGAAGACTTCGCGCGGCGCCGCGCCGACGGCCGCGAAGGAGACCAGCGCTTCGACCGGGTCGAGCCCGGCGAGCAGCAGGGCAGCCAGATGGCCGTCGCCGCGGTGCTCGCGCAGGATCGTGGCGGCCTGCCAGAGCAGGAGGTGCGCGGGCTCGGGCCAGGCGAGCTCGGCGTTGGCGGCGGCCAGGGGGCGCCCGGCGGTGACCGCGGCCTCGGCGGCGCGGCGGGCCAGTACGGCGGCCTCGGCGAGGGCGGGGCCCTCGACCGCGTCCCCCAGCAGGTCCCGGTAGACGCGGTCGACGGCCCGCGAGCGGGCGGCGAGCACGTCGCCGGGGGCCGCGATCCGCCAGGCGTCCGGCACGTACCGCGCCACCATGCCCGGCCGGAAGCTGTAGAAGGCGGAGGCGACCCGCCCTGCGTCGGCCTCGCCCAGCGGGGCGGCCCGCCAGGCGAAGTAGCTGGGCCACCGCTCGTCGGTGGCGTAGCCGAGCGCGGCGGCCTCCTCGAAGGCCTGCGGCGCGTAGTAGACGACGGCGTGCAGGGGCTCCAGCAGATGCCACAGCTGCCGTACACGTCCCGGATCCGTGGTGGTCACCGCGGTACCTCCGTCTTGTCGACCTTCTCGACCGAATCATCTTGTCACTGACAAGATTGCGCCCGCCCCGCCAACTTGTCAATGACTAGATTTGGCATCGGTGAGGCATAGGGTGAGCCCATGACTGAGGAGCCGCAGACGGACCGGCAGCCGGACCGGCGTACGTACCACCACGGCGACCTGCGGCGGGCCGTCCTCGGCGCCGCCCTCGACGTCATCCGCGCCGACGGCCCCTCCGCCCTGAGCCTGCGCGACCTCGCCCGCCGCGCGGGCGTCTCGCACGCCGCCCCCGCCCACCACTTCAAGGACCGCGCCGGGCTGCTGACGGCCGTGGCCGCCGAGGGCTACGACCTCCTCGCCCGGACCCTCGCCGACGCGGACGACCTGAAGGACGCGGGCGTGCGGTACGTACGCTTCGCCGTCGGGCATCCGGCCCATTTCCAGGTGATGTTCCAGCCCGATCTGTACCGGCCGGACGACCCGGAGCTGATGGCCGCGAAGGCCCGCGCCGCGGAGGGGCTCCGGGCCGGGGTCGCCGGCCTGCCCGTCGAAGGCCGCGGGCCCGACGCGCGGCTCGCGGGGGTCGCCGCCTGGTCCCTGGCGCACGGCTTCGCGACGCTGCTGCTCAGTCACAACCTGACCGGGCCGGTCGGCGGCCAGGACCCGGCGGAAGTATTCCGGGCCCTGGCCGGGTTGTTGTTCAGTACGGACGACGATCAGCATCTTCGCGATCCCGGAGGACCACGATGACGAGCGACACCTGGGACCCGACCACCCCGGGGATCCTTCCTCTGCCCTCCGGCCGGCTCATCCGCGGGCGCGGTCTGCGCGAGCCCCTGCCGCCCGGGCCGCACCCGGACTACGCGGTCTATCTGCTCGGCAAGCGGCCGCCGGAGGTCGACTGGGAGGCGGTCTGGATCCACTGGCCGGACTTCTGGGTCCCCACCAACCGGACGACGGCCCGCGCGATCCTCGGCGAGGCATGGGACCGGGCGGCCACCGAACGCGTCGAGGTCGCCTGCTTCGGCGGCCGCGGCCGCACCGGCACCGCTCTGGCCTGCCTCGCCGTCATCGACGGGGTCCCGGCCGCCCGGGCGGTGCAGTACGTCCGCGACAACTACGACGCGAAGTCGGTCGAGACGCCCTGGCAGAAGCGGTACGTCCGCCACTTCAAGCCCTGAAGCCAGAAGACCCGTAGCCCTCACGGAATAACCGAAGTCGATCATCACTTGTCACTGATCGCTTGCACACGATCAGTGTCGATCGGATTCGGAACAGAACGAGGGGCGGGACCATGAATTCCAGGACTTCCTTACGGCGTACGGGAGTTGCGCTGTTCGCCGCGGCCACCCTGACCGCGCTGCCGGTCCTCGGCGCGGGAGAGCCGGTCGGCGGCTCCGTCGCTGTCGCGGCCGCGCACGGCGACGGCGGGTGGCGCGGCGGGTGGGCGACGTCGCCGCAGTCGCCGACGGCACCCTTCGGCCCCAACTGGTCTCAGGCGGGCTTCTCGGACCACACCGTCCGCCAGGTCGTCCGCCTCACCACCGGCGGCACCAAGGCCCGTATCGAACTGTCCAACCGCTACGGCACGACCCCGCTGCGGATCACCGGAGCGACGATCGCCCGCACCACCGAGGGCGCCGGGGTGAAGGCGGGCTCCGTACGGCAGCTGTCCTTCGGCAAGGGCCGGTCCGTCACCATCCCGGCCGGCGGCACGGTGCTGAGCGACGGCGTGCCGTTCAAGGCCAAGGCCCTCGAGTCCGTTACCGTCACGCTCTACCTGGCGGGGCCGACCGGGCCCGCGACCTTCCACACGGCCGCCGCCGCCACGAGCTACCGGGCGCGCGGAGACCACCGCTTCGACGGTGGCACCGCGGCGTTCCAGGAGACCAGCAGCTCCTGGTACTACCTCACCGGTGTCGAGGTCTCGGGTGGTAAGGCCGCACGCGGGGACGGGATCGTGACCTTCGGCGACTCCATCACCGACGGCGTGGGCTCCTCGACGGACACGAACAACCGCTACCCCGACGAGCTGGCCGAGCGCCTCGCGGCCGCCGGGAAGCCGCGCAGCGTCCTCAACCACGGGATCGGCGGCAACCAGGTCACCAACGACACGGTGTGGGCCGGTGAGAAGGGCATCGCCCGCTTCAAGAAGGACGTCCTCACCGAGCGGGGCGTGCGCACGGTCATCGTGCTGGAAGGCCTCAACGACATCGGCGGCAGCGGCTGGCGGGACTTCCCCGGCGGCCCCACCCCCGAGGTCTCGGCCGACAAGCTGATAGAGGGCCACAAGGAGCTGATCCGTCAGGCCCGCGCCAAGGGGCTCAAGGTGATCGGCGCGACCCTGACCCCCGTCGGGGGCTCGTCCTACTACACCCCGGCCAACGAGGCCAAGCGCCAGGCGGTCAACGACTGGATCCGCACGTCCGGCGCGTACGACGCGGTGATCGACTTCGACCGGGCGCTGGACCCGAAGGGCACGAGCCGCCTCCTGCCCGCGTACGACTTCGGCGACCATCTGCACCCGAACGACGCCGGGTACCGCGCGATGGCCCGGGCCGTCGACCTCGACACGCTCTGACGGAAGGTCCGGGGGCCGGCCGCACTCGGCGCCGGCCCCCGGGCTCCTCCTACAAAAAGACCTACGAGACCTACGATCCCAGGATCGTCGTCAGGAACTCCCCGGTCCACGCCAGCAGTTCGCGGCCCACCACCGGCTTCCCGCCGATCTGGCCGCTCGTCGGGCGCGGCACCAGGATCTGGTGCGTCGGCGCCTTGATCACCGTACGCGGGTACAGCCGCTTCAGCCGCAGCTCCTGCGACTCCCGCAACTCCACCGGCGCGAAGCGGATGTTCGGCCCCTGCAGGACGATCTCGCCGACGCCGCACGCCCGCGCCAGCATCCGCAGACCCGCGACGAGAAGCAGGTTCTCCACCGGCTCCGGCAGCTTGCCGTAGCGGTCGGTGAGCTCCTCGCGGACCGCCTTGATGTCGTCCTCGGAGTTGGCGGCGGCGATCGCGCGGTAGGCCTGCAGACGCAGCCGCTCGCCCGGCGCGTAGTCGTGCGGGACGTGCGCGTCGACCGGCAGCTCGATCTTCACCTCCAGCGGCGGCTCCTCCTCCACACCGCCCTCCAGGGACGCGCGGTAGTCCGCGACGGCCTCGCCGACCATCCGTACGTACAGGTCGAAGCCGACGCCCGCGATGTGACCGGACTGCTCGCCACCGAGCAGATTGCCCGCGCCGCGGATCTCCAGGTCCTTCATCGCCACATACATGCCCGCGCCCATCTCCGTGTGCTGGGCGATCGTGGCGAGCCGCTCGTGCGCGGTCTCCGTCAGCGGCTTCTCCGGCGGGTAGAGGAAGTAGGCGTAGCCGCGCTCCCGGCCACGGCCGACCCGGCCGCGCAGCTGGTGCAGCTGCGACAGGCCGAAGTTGTCGCCGCGCTCGACGATCAGGGTGTTGGCGTTGGAGATGTCGATGCCGGACTCGACGATCGTCGTCGACACCAGCACGTCGAACTTCTTCTCCCAGAAGTCGACGACGACCTGCTCCAGCTGGCTCTCGCCCATCTGCCCGTGGGCGGTGGCGATCCGCGCCTCGGGCACGATCTCCCGCAGCCGGGCCGCGGCCCGGTCGATCGACTCGACCCGGTTGTGGATGTAGAAGACCTGGCCCTCGCGCAGCAGCTCACGCCGGATCGCGGCACCGATCTGCTTCTCCTCGTACGGGCCGACGAAGGTGAGAACCGGGTGCCGCTCCTCCGGCGGGGTGGTGATCGTCGACATCTCGCGGATGCCGGTGACCGCCATCTCCAGCGTCCGCGGGATCGGGGTGGCGGACATCGTCAGCACGTCCACATTGGCGCGGAGCTTCTTCAGCTGCTCCTTGTGCTCGACACCGAAGCGCTGCTCCTCGTCGACGATGACCAGGCCGAGGTCCTTGAACTTCGTCTCGGACGAGAACAGCCGGTGCGTGCCGATGACGACGTCGACCGAGCCGTCCCGCAGCCCCTCCATCGTCGCCTTCGCCTCGGTGTCCGACTGGAAACGGCTGAGCGCGCGTGTGACGACCGGGAACTGCGAATACCGCTCGGAGAACGTGCCGAAGTGCTGCTGCACCAGCAGCGTCGTCGGCACGAGCACGGCGACCTGCTTGCCGTCCTGGACGGCCTTGAACGCCGCCCGCACCGCGATCTCGGTCTTGCCGTAGCCGACGTCGCCGCAGATCAGCCGGTCCATGGGGACCGTCTTCTCCATGTCGTCCTTGACCTCGGCGATCGTGGAGAGCTGGTCGGGGGTCTCCGCGTACGGGAAGGCGTCCTCCAGCTCCCGCTGCCAGGGCGTGTCCGGGGCGAAGGCATGGCCGGGCGCCGCCATCCGGGCGCTGTAGAGCTTGATCAGGTCGGCGGCGATCTCCTTGACGGCCTTCTTGGCGCGCGCCTTCGTCTTCGTCCAGTCGGCGCCGCCGAGCCGGTGCAGGGTCGGGGCCTCCCCGCCGACGTACTTGGTGACCTGCTCCAGCTGGTCGGTGGGGATGTACAGCCGGTCGCCGGGCTGGCCGCGCTTGGCCGGCGCGTACTCCACCAGCAGGTACTCGCGGGTCGCGCCCTGCACGGTCCGCTGCACCATCTCGATGTACCGGCCGACGCCGTGCTGCTCGTGCACGATGTAGTCGCCGACCTCCAGGGTCAGCGGGTCGATCTGCTTGCGGCGCCGGGTCGGCATCCGCTGCCCGTCCTTGCCGGCCGCCTTCTGGCCTGACAGGTCCGTCTCGGTCAGCACGGCCAGCTTCAGCGCCGGGTCGACGAAGCCGTAGTCGATCGAGCCGCACGCCACGTGCACCAGTGCCGGGGACAGCTCCCCGAGGTCGGCGTCGAGCCGGGCCGGGATGCCCTCGCCGCCGAGGACCTCGACCGTACGGGCCGCCGGGCCGTGCGCCTCCGTCACGAACACGGTCCGCCAGCCGTCGGCGAGCCAGCCCTTGGTGTCGGCGAGCGCCCGGGCGGTGTCGCCGCGGTACGACTCCGGGGCGTGCATCCCGAGCTTGAGAGTGTCGGCGTCGAGCTCCTCATCGACTGCGAAGGGCGAGACGGACCACCACATCATGCCGAGCTCGCGCGCCCGGTCCCGTACGTCCGCGATCCCCCACAGCGACGCCGCGCCGACGTCGATCGGGGCCTGGCCGCCGCCGGCCGTGGCCGCCCAGGACGCCTGCAGGAACTCCTGGCTCGTCGCGACGAGGTCCGCCGCCCTCGTCCGCACCCGCTCCGGGTCGCAGACCACCGCCATCGAACCCGCCGGCAGCACGTCGAGCAGCAGCTCCATGTCGTCCACCAGGACCGGCGCGAGGGACTCCATGCCCTCGACGGCGATCCCCTCGGCGATCTTGCCGAGGAGTTCGCCCAGCTCGGGGTGGGCCTCGGCGAGCGCGGCGGCCCGCTCCTTCACCGAGTCCGTCAGCAGCAGCTCCCGGCAGGGTGGCGCCCACAGGCCGTGCTCGGCGATCTCAAGGGACCGCTGGTCGGCGACCTTGAAGTAACGGATCTCCTCGACGTCGTCGCCCCAGAACTCGATCCGCAGCGGATGCTCCTCGGTGGGCGGGAACACGTCCAGGATCCCGCCGCGCACCGCGAACTCGCCGCGCTTCTCGACCAGCTCCACGCGCGCGTACGCGGCCGCCACCAGCCCCTCCACGATCTCGTTCAGATCGGCCTGCTGACCGGTCCGCAGTGCCACCGGCTCCAGCTCGCCGAGCCCCTTGACCTGCGGCTGGAGCACCGACCGTACGGGCGCCACGACCACCGACACGGGACCGGCGGCCGGGTCGTCCGGCGACGGGTGGGAGAGCCGGCGCAGCACCGCGAGCCGGCGGCCGACGGTGTCGGAGCGGGGCGAGAGCCGCTCGTGCGGCAGCGTCTCCCAGGAGGGGTAGTCCACGACCGTGTCCGGGTCGAGCAGGCCGCGCAGCGCCGCCGCCAGGTCCTCGGCCTCCCGGCCGGTCGCGGTCACGGCGAGCACCGGCCGCCCGGCCTCCCGGGCCAGCGCCGCCACCGCGAAGGGGCGGGCCGCCGGCGGGCCGACCAGGTCGACGTGCATACGGTTGCCGTCGGCGGCGGCCTTCACCGCTTCGGCGAGGGCCGCGTCTCGTACGACGGCGTCGAGCAGACCGTGCAGGCTCATGGGTGTTCCATCCGGGGTGGCCGAACTGGGCATCTCGGTCAGCGCTGGGCAACGCGAACCGCCCGACACGTCGTACGGGCCGGGGGTTCCCAGACTACGCCCAGACCTCTCGCGCCACCGTGTCAACCGAATCGCCCCGCCCAGGCGTACAGACCATGAGACCTGTCCGACCACCAGGAGACCGCATTGACCGTCGAGGAGTTCGAGGAGTTCTACGCTCACTCCGTCACGCAGCTGGTGGGGCAGGTCTATCTGATGACGGGCGACCTCCACGAGGCGCAGGACGTCGTCCAGGAGGCGTTCGTACGGGCCTGGGGGCGGCGCGCCAAGCTGTCCCGGGCCGCCGGGCCCGAGGCGTGGATCCGGACGGTGGCCTGGCGGCTCGCGGTCAGCCGCTGGCGGCGCCGGGGCCGGGCCGTGGAGGCGTGGCGGCGGCACGGGGCCGCCCAGGACGCCTCGGCGCCCCCGCCCGACCCGGACACGGTCGCCCTGGTCGCGGCGCTGCGCACGCTGCCCGACCGGCAGCGGCGGGTCGCCGTCCTGCACTACGTGTGCGACCTGACCGTCGAGCAGATAGCCGCCGAGACCGGGGTCTCGGCCGGCACGGTCAAGACCCATCTCTTCCGCGCCCGCGCCGCCCTCGCACCCCAGCTGACCCCCGAGGAGGACCACCGTGTCTGAGCCCGAGCTCCGTCCCTCCGGGGACGACCCGCTGGCCCGCGCCCTCAAGCGGGCCGCCGCGGCCGGCGGGCGGCGGATCGTGCCCGTGCCGGCCGCGCAGGTCACCGTCCGCGGGATGCGGCGCCGGGCCCGCCGGGTCGCGGCCGCCGCCGCGTGCGTGGTGTGCGTCCTGGCGGGCACGGGCGCGGCCGTCTCGCTGCGGGAGACGAACGGGCCGGCGCTGCCCGCGTCCGGGGTCTCGGACACGCCCTCGCCCTCCCCGTCCCCCTCGGAGCCGCGGGAGCCGTCCGCTTCGGTGTCCCCGTCGATCCCGCCCGCAGTGACACCGACCTCGCCGCCGGCCGGGTCGGCGACCGTGTCCCCGCCCCAGTCCTCGCCGCCGCCGACGACCCCGGGCGGCGAGGCGAGCGTCACCCCCACCACGGAGGCCCCGACCACCGGCAGCCCGTCGGGCACGCCGCCCGGGCGGCGCTGACGTGAAGGACACCGGCATACGAGGAGCCCTGCTCGACCCGCCCGGAACCGGGCCGACCACCGGACCGGTCACCGACGCAGACGACGGCGACGGCAACGGCGCGATACCCGAGCCGGGCCCCGCCCCGGCACACCCCCCGGCGCCGCCCGTGCGGCGCCGGCGCGACACGTACCCGTACGCCCTCGCCGCGCTGCTCTTCGCCGCCTACGCGACCCTGTCCGTGCTGCGCCACCACGCCCTGGCCACCCGCTCCTGGGACCTGGGCATCTTCGAGCAGGCCGTCCGCGCCTACGCCCACCTCCAGGCCCCCGTCGCCGACCTCAAAGGGCCCGGCACGCACATCCTCGGCGACCACTTCAGCCCGGTGACCGCGCTGCTCGCCCCCGCCTACCGGCTCTTCCCCACCCCCGTCACCCTCCTCGTCGCCCAGGCCGCCCTGTTCGCGCTGTCGGCGATCCCCGTCACGAGGGCGGCCACCCGGCTCCTCGGCCGGGGCGGGGGCCCCGCCCTGGGGGTGGCGTACGGGCTGTCCTGGGGCGTCCAGCGGGCCGTCGACTTCGACTTCCACGAGATCGCCTTCGCCGTCCCACTGATCGCGTTCTCCCTGGAGGCCGTCCTGCGCGGGCGGTGGCGGGCCGCCCTGCTGTGGGCGCTGCCGCTGGTCCTGGTCAAGGAGGACCTCGGCGCCACCGTCGCCGCGCTCGCGCTGGTGGTGGCCTGGCGGGCGCGCCGGTCCGGGCCGCGGGTACTGCCCTACGCGATCGGCACCGCCGCCTTCGGGATCCTGGCGACCCTGCTGACGCTGACCGTGCTGATCCCGGCGTTCAACACCACCGAGGCGTACGACTACTGGAGCAAGCTCGACGGCACGGGCAACCCCCTCACCACCGGCCTGGAGACCAAGACCAGGACCCTGCTGTGGCTGCTGCTGCCCACCACCGGCCTGCTCGCCCTGCGTTCCCCGCTGCTCCTTGCCGCCCTGCCCACCCTGGGCTGGCGGTTCCTCTCCGCCGACGACCACTACTGGTCCACGGACTGGCACTACAACGCCGTCCTCATGCCCGTCCTGCTGCTCGCCCTCGCCGACGCCGTGGACATCTCGCGCCGCAGCCCGCGCCCGTGGCTGCGGACGTACGCGACGCACCTGCCGGCCTGCGCGGCGGCGGTCGCGCTCGCCCTGACGACCTCGCTGCCGCTGTCGATGCTCACGAAGCCGGAGGCCTACCGCCCGCCCGCGCGGGTCGCGGCGGCGAAGGCGCTGCTCGACCGGATCCCCGACGGCGCCACCGTCGAGGCGAACGTCGGCCCGATCGCCCGGCTGACCGCACGCTGCCGGGTCTTCTGGATCGGCGACACCCGCGGCATCACCCCGCAGTTCATCGCGCTGGGCAACGAAGACCTCGACGATCCGGTGGCGTACGCCAAGCGGCTGCACCCGGAGGCCCGCTGGGCCCTGGAGGGCGAGGCGGGCGGCTACGTGGTGCTGCGGCGCCGGTGACGCGGGCACGGGATCGGGCATGAGAACGGCCCCGGTGAGCATGGAGGATGCTCACCGGGGCCGAGACCCAATCCTACGGAACCGGTCCGCGCCGGTCCGGGCCAAGCGGTCTTGTCGAAGCGCGGTGCGGGATCCCCCCCAATGGGGCGCGGGGAACTGCGCGACCAACCCCCGCCGGCGCGCGGATGACGCACTCGACTTCCCGCGGAGCGCTCAGTCCGTGGCGATGGCGCCCAGGACGTTCATCCGCCCGGCCCGGAACGCCGGGACCAGCGCGGCGAACAGGCCCACGAACGCCGACCCCACGAAGACCGTCAGGATCGTCGGCCAGGGGATCTCCAGCACACCCAGGCCCTCCAGGGCGAGGAGCCGCTGCGCGGAGGTGCCCCAGCCCATGCCCAGCCCGAGCCCGAGCAGCGCGCCGAACAGGGCGATGACGACGGACTCCAGACGGATCATCCGGCGCAGCTGGCGCCGCGACAGACCGATCGCCCGCATCAGCCCGATCTCCCGGGTCCGCTCCACCACCGACAGGGCCAGCGTGTTCACGACACCGAGCACCGCGACGATGATCGCCAGCGCCAGCAGCCCGTAGACGATGTTGAGGAGCTGGCCGACCTGGTCCTTCAGGTCCTGCTTGAAGTCGGCCTGGTTCTGCACCTTGTACTGCGGGTAGGCGGCGAGGGACTTCTTGAGCGCCTCGTAGCTCTCGCTCTCCTTGCCGTCCTGCGCCGTCGCGAACATGATCATGTTCTGGGGCATCCGGTCGGCGGGGAGGTACCGCGCCGCGGTCGTGATGCTGGTGTACATCGCGCCCTTGTCGACATTGCCCTCGTCGGAGGTGATCGCCGCGACCTTGAGCTTCGCCGTCCGGCCGCCGGGGAAGCCGACCGTGAGCGTGTCACCGACCTTCACCCCGTGCTTGGTGGCGTAGTCGTCGCCGACGGACATGGCGTTCTCGCCGTACGCGGCGGACAGTTCGCCGTCGACCATCGCGCGCCGCAGGTCCTGCACGTAGGTCGGGTCGGCGGCGGTCAGGCCGTCCTTCTCCGGCTTGCCGCCGGGCGCCGTGACGGTGACGTTCAGCCACTTGTACTCGGTGACATGGTCGAGCCCGGCCGTCTTCTCCACCGCCCGCTGCGCCTGCGGCATGATCGGCTGGCCGTTGGAGGACTGGATGATGAAGTCCGCGCCGACCGACCGGTCCAGCTCCTCGGTGGCCGAGGCGACCATCGACGAGCCGACCACCGACAGGCACGCCACCAGCGCCAGACCGATCATCAGGGCCGCGCCGGTCGCTCCCGTACGGCGCGGGTTGCGCAGCGCGTTGCGCTCGGCCATCCGCCCCACGGGCCCGAACATCCGCAGCACGAGCACGCTGATGGCCCGGACCACCGCGCCCGCGAGCAGCGGGCCGACGACGATGAAGCCGATCAGGGTCAGGACGACGCCGAGGCCGAGCCAGAGCGAGCCCACACCGGCCTTCTCGGCCTGCGTGGCGGTCCACAGCGCCGCGGCCCCGCCGGCGGTGAGGACCAGGCCGAGCACGCCCCGGACCAGACCGGCCTTGCCGTCGGCGGGCGTTCCGGCGTCGCGGAGGGCCGCCATCGGGGAGACCTTGCCGGCCCGGCGGGCCGGGATGTACGCGGCGAGGACGGTGACGACGACACCGAGGCCCAGACCGACGGCCGGGGTGGTCCACTTCACGGTCAGGTCCTGCGTGGACAGCTCCATGCCCATGGACGACATGAGCTCCATCAGACCGACGGCGAGCCCCACCCCGGCGGCCACGCCGGCGACGGATCCCACGACGCCGAGCAGCAGCGCCTCGACCAGGACCGAGCGGTTGACCTGCTTACGGCTCGATCCGATGGCCCGCATGAGACCGATCTCGCGGGTGCGCTGGGCCACCAGCATCGAGAAGGTGTTGACGATGAGGAAGATGCCGACGAGGAAGGCGATCCCGGCGAAGCCGAGCATCGCGTACTTCATCACGTCCAGGAACGAGCCGACGTCCTCCCGGCCGGCGTCCGCGGCCTCCTGCTGGGTCTGGAGTGTGTACGGGCCGTCCAAGGCGGCGGCGACGTTCCGCTTCAGCGTCTCGTCGCTGACACCGGGCGCGGCCTCCACCGCGACATTGGTGAACAGGCCCTCCTTGCCGAGCAGTTCACGCTGGGCGGTGGCGGTGTCGAAGTAGACGACGGCGGCACCCGGGTTGGTGACCTTGAAGGAGACGATGCCGGAAATCTTCGCCTTGAAGTCGCCGGTGACGGCGATGGTGCGCAGCTCGCCGCCGAGCTTCAGGCCGTGCTTCTCGGCGGTGTCGGCGTCGACCATCACGTCGGTGGGGCCGTGCGGGGCGTGGCCGGAGGTGATCTCCATCGACCGCAGGTCGTTACGGGTCCAGTTGCCGGCGATGGTGGGCGCGCCGCTGGTGGGGCCGACGTTCTTGCCGTCGGCGTTCACGACGGTGACGCTCATCGAGACGACGGCGCCCTCGGCGGCCCTGACGCCCTCGGCCCGCTCCACCTGGCCTACGAGCGAGGCCGGGAGGGTCTCGGGGCGGCCGGTCTGCGGGGTCTCGTCGTCGCTCCCGGCCGTCTTCGGGCTGACGGTGACATCGGGCGCGGTCGCCGCGAACAGCTTGTCGAAGGTGGTGTTCATGGTGTCGGTGAAGACGAGCGTGCCCGACACGAATGCCACCGAGAGCACCACGGCCACGGCGGAGAGCGCCATCCGGCCCTTGTGGGCGAGGAAGTTGCGCAGCGAGGTTCTGAGCACGCTCATGAGGTCCGCCCGCGCGCGTCGAAGTCCTTCATGCGGTCGAGCACGGCTTCGGCGGTCGGCCGGTACATCTCGTCCACGATCCGCCCGTCGGCGAGGTAGAGCACCCGGTCCGCGTAGGAGGCGGCCACCGGATCGTGGGTGACCATGACGATGGTCTGGCCGAGCTCGTCCACCGACTGGCGCAGGAAGCCGAGGACTTCGGCGCCCGCGCGGGAGTCCAGGTTTCCGGTGGGCTCGTCACCGAAGATGATCTCGGGCCGGGCGGCGAGCGCGCGGGCCACGGCGACCCGCTGCTGCTGGCCGCCGGAGAGCTGGTTGGGGCGGTGCTTGAGGCGCTCGCCGAGCCCGACGGTCTGCACGACCCGGTTCAGCCAGGCCTGATCCGCCTTACGGCCGGCTATGTCCATCGGCAGCGTGATGTTCTCCAGCGCGTTCAGCGTCGGCAGCAGATTGAACGCCTGGAAGATGAAGCCGATCCGGTCCCGGCGCAGCTGGGTCAGCTTCTTGTCCCTGAGACCGGTGATCTCGGTCTCGTCGAGAAAGATCTGACCGCCGGTCACGGAGTCCAGACCGGCCAGGCAGTGCATCAGCGTCGACTTGCCGGACCCCGACGGACCCATGATCGCGGTGAACTGGCCACGGGCGATGTCCACATCGACATGGTCGAGGGCCACGACGCGGGTCTCCCCGGAGCCGTACGCCTTGACGACCTGCCGAGCCCGCGCGGCGACGGCCGTACGCTCTCCAGTACCCCCGTGCCTGGGAATGGTCACAGCCGAAGTCACGGTATGTCTCCTATTTCACCGAAAGCGGTGTGCGTGGGGCCGGATCTGTTGTCCGGATCTGTTTCGAGTCTGTCGGGGCGACGGGGCTGACGCGCTGGTGCGCAGCGCACTCTTCACCCTGGGGTTTTCCCCACCCCCCGGGTCGGTGCCGGGGCTCTCCCCTGCCCCGTAAGACCAAGGTAAGGACCGGTTTCGGCCATCACCTCCTCCGGCGGGACGACCCGCCCCCGGTCCGGATGAGGGAGGACCCCCTAAGGGCTCTCCACCCCTGGGCCGACCCCCACTCCCAGGACTCTGCCCCCTCCCGCAGGGTGAGGTGCAAGTGAGAGGCTGTCCCGGGCGCGATACATGCATAGGGAAAGGAATCCCGGTGAGCGAAGCGACCGAGGCTGCCGCGTCACCGTCCACCGCCCCTCGCGGGCGCGGGCCGGTCGTCGCGGCCCTCATGCTCGGCATGGCGCTCGCCGCCCTCGACGGCACCATCGTCTCCACCGCCGTCCCCCAGATCGTCGGCGATCTGGGCGGACTCGCCGTCTTCTCCTGGCTCTTCTCCGGCTATCTCCTCGCCGTGACGGTGACCCTCCCGGTCTACGGCAAACTCTCCGACACCTTCGGCCGCAAGCCGGTCCTGATCGCCGGGATCATCCTCTTCCTGATCGGCTCGGTGCTGTGCGCGGCCGCCTGGAACATGCCGTCCCTGATCACGTTCCGCATCGTCCAGGGCTTGGGCGGCGGCGCGCTCCAGGGCACCGTGCAGACCCTCGCGTCCGACCTCTACCCCCTCAAGGAACGCCCGAAGATACAGGCCCGGCTCTCCTCGGTCTGGGCCACGGCCTCGGTCGCGGGCCCGGCGGCGGGCGGCCTGCTCGCCGGCTACGCCGACTGGCGCTGGATCTTCCTGATCAACGTGCCGGTGGGCGCGCTGGCCCTGTGGCTGATCGCCCGCCACCTGGTGGAACCGGCCCGGGAGGCTGGGGGCAGCGCGCGTACGGGCGCCGGAGGCCGGGACGGCTCGCGTACGGGAGAACGGGCCGCACGGGAGGGCCGCCGCAGGCCCAAGGTCGACTGGCTCGGGGCGCTCGCCATCTTCGTCACCGGCACCCTGCTGCTCACCGCGCTCGTCCAGGGCGGCGTCGCCTGGCCCTGGCTCTCCGCGCCCTCCCTCGGCCTCTTCGGCGCCGCCGCCGTGGCCGCCGCGCTCACCGTCGTCATCGAACGGCGCGCCGCCGAGCCGATCATCCCCGGCTGGACATGGCGCCGCCGCACCATCGCCGCCGTCAACCTCGCCCTCGGCGCCCTGGGCCTGCTGATGGTCGCCCCCACCGTCTTCCTGCCCACCTACGCCCAGGCCGTCCTCGGCCTCGGACCGATCGCGGCCGGTTTCGTCCTCTCCGCGATGACCCTGACGTGGCCGGTGAGCGCGGCGTTCTCCAGCCGTCTCTACACCCGCATCGGCTTCCGGCTCACCGCCGTCATCGGCATCACCCTGTCGCTGCTGACCTTGCTGGCCTTCCCGTTCCTGCCGTTCCCCGGGGAGCCCTGGCAGCCCACCCTGATCATGCTGCTGCTCGGCGCGTCGCTCGGCCTGTTCCAGCTGCCGCTGATCGTCGGCGTCCAGTCGACCGTGCCCTGGTCCGAGCGGGGCACCACCACCGCCTCTGTCCTCTTCTGCCGCCAGGTCGGCCAGAGCGTCGGCGCCGCGCTCTTCGGAGCCGTCGCCAACGGCGTCCTGGCCGCCCGGCTCGGCGGCGGCGACGACTTCGACTCCCTCGCCCGCACCCTCACCGACGGCACCGCCTCCGAACCGGTACGGCGGGCCGTCGACGCGGCCGTGGAGTACGTGTACGTGGGCGCGGCGGCCGCCGCCGCCCTGGCGCTCATCGCCCTGCTCACCCTCGCCCCGCGCCGCTTCCCCGTCCTCACCGAGGAGGCCCTCGACGGCGCCCCCGACCAGACGTCGGCGAGCGGGACGGAGGAACCGACGAGCCGTACCCTCAGGACTCCTCGTCCTCCGTCTCCACCGCCGCCGCCCGCCCGGTGAGCGCCGCCAGACTGCTGCGGACGTGTTCCATGTGGGCCTGGAGCTCCTCCCGGGCCTCCGCGTGCTCCCGGAGCACCCGTTCCGTGTCCCGCTCAATCCGCTCCCGCTGCGCCCGGGCCGCCGACAGCAGCTCCTCCGCGCGGGCGTCGGCGTCCTCCTGGCCGTGCCGGACGCTCTCCTCCAGCTCGGCGAAGTCCCGCTTCACCTCCGACAGCCGCGCCTCCGCATAGCCCGTCAGCTCCGCGTGCCGGGCCTCCAGCGCCGCCTCCCGCTCGGCGAGTTCATGCTCCAGCTCCTCCAGCCGCTCGGCCCGCTCCGCCTCGTCCGCGGCGAGCAGCTCGTCGATCCGGCGGCGCGTCGCCTCCAGCTCCTCCTGCGCCTCGCCCCGCTCCCGCTCGGCGTCGGCGCGGGCCGCTCCCCGTACCGCATCCGCCTCCGCCCCGGCCGACCGCAGCACCTCACGCGCCCACTCCTCCGCCTCCGCCCGGACCGCGTCCGCGTCGGCGCGCGCCGCGTCCTTGGCCTGACGCCCCGCCAGCTCGGCCGCGTCCCACAGGGCCTGCGCCTGCTCGGCCGCCCCCGCCCGGACCGCGTCCGCCTCGTCCTCCACGAGGACCAGGATGTGCTGGGCCCGGCTGCCCAGGGACTCGTACCGCTGCGGAGCCAGCGCCGCGACCACCGCCCGCAGCC
The DNA here is from genome assembly GCF_055639315.1 of Streptomyces sp. NPDC039465. Classification (NCBI taxonomy): domain Bacteria; kingdom Bacillati; phylum Actinomycetota; class Actinomycetes; order Kitasatosporales; family Streptomycetaceae; genus Streptomyces; species Streptomyces sp. NPDC039465. Next base: position 143,892 of record NZ_JBVKAP010000007.1, read on the forward strand.
GCGCCGCCTCCTCCTCCATCTCCTTCGCCAGGACGGTGAGCCGCGCCGCCCGCTCCCACGCCGTGTCACGCTCCGCGGAGAGGTCAGCGACCCGGCAGTCCACCTGCTCCGCGCGATAGCCGTAGCCGCGGCGGCGGACGACGGCGAAGCCATGCGATGTCGCTTCCGAACTCATCCCTGTCGGCTCCTCTCACGATGGACCCTTCCTCGGTCAAGGATGCGGCAATTGCGGACAGAAACGGCGGTGCCCCGGCCTGAATCCAGACCGGGGCACCGCCGTTCGTGCACGTTCGTACACGTTCCTCCACAGGCTCAGCTCACAGCAGCCCGTCCCACATCTGCTCCAGCAGTACGGACCACCAGCTCTCCGGCGACGCCAGCGCCGCCGGATCCACCATCGCCAGCTGCGCCTGGAAGTCCACGGTCCAGCGCCCCGCCTGCTCCGGATTGAGCCCGAACCGCAGCCGCCACATCCGCCCCAGCAGCGCCATCGACCGCGTGAACTCCGGCAGACCGCTGTTCACGAACTGCGGCGCCACCGGCTGACCACCCGGACCGGCCTCCACCGGCACCGCCACGATGTGCGCCGTGCCGTACTGCACACAGATCGCCCGGCCGAAGTCCGAACCGACAACGAGATACGAGCCCGCGTCCGCCGCCGGCTGCACCTGCCGCTGCGCGGCCAGCTCGGCCAGCGTCGGCACCACCGGCTGGGCCGGCTGCGCCCAGAAGAACGGCCCGAAGTCCGCCGGAAGCCCCGCCCACACGAGCGTACGAGCCACCATCTCCGGCACGCCCTGACGGGACACCGCCCGCTGGTCGAACCGGCAGATCCCCGGCCCGAACGCGCCCGCCAGCTCCTGCGCGATCGCCTCCGGCGGCACCGGCGGCGCGGGCTGCACCTGCGGCAGCGGCGCCCGCACCGGAGCCGGCCGCGCCGGACCGTCCGCGACCTGGTGCAACTCCCCCTGGTGCGTGAGCAGCTGACGCATACCCTGCTGACGGCCCGCATGGTCCCGGCCGTACGGCGCGATGCTGGTGATCCGCGCCTGCGGCCACGTCTCCCGGATCATCCGGGCGCAGTAACCACCCGGCAGCTCACACGACTCCAGCTCGGTGTGCAGCTCAAGCACCTGGTCCGGCGGGATGTTCATGGCGCGCAGCTCATGGAAGATCTGCCACTCCGGATGCGGAGTGCCCGGCGCCGAACGGCGGATGAGCTGCTGCTCGGACCCGTCCGGCGCGCGGTAGCGCAGCACGGCCTGATAGCCGGGGCCGACGGTCGGCTGACCGGTCGGCTGCTGCGGATACCCGTACGCGGGACCGGGCACAGGGCCGGGGGCGGGCGCCGGTGCGGGCGCCGGAGGCGGCGGGGTACCCGGACCACCCGGGCCCGGATGCGCCAGCATCGTCGCCGCGTGCTGCATCCCGCCACCGGGAGCCCCGGGCGCACCCGGGGGAGCCGGAGGCGGCGGCGTCCCCGGACCACCGGGGCCCGGGTGGGCGAGCATCGTCGCCGCGTGCTGCACGCCCCCACCACCGGGCGCACCCGGAACACCGGGCGGAGCCGGCGGCGGCGGCGCACCGGGCCCGACCTGACCCGGATGCGCCAGCATCGTCGCGGCATGGTGCACCCCGCCCCCGGGAGCGCCGGGCGCACCAGGAGCAGCGGGAGCGCCAGGGGCACCGGGGGGAGCCGGAGGCGGCGGCGGAGTACCAGGACCGGCCGGACCCGGATGCGCCAGCATCGTCGCCGCGTGCTGCACGCCCCCACCACCGGGCGCACCCGGAACACCGGGCGGAGCCGGCGGCGGCGGAGTGGTCGCCCCACTCCCCCGCCCGGCCCTCGGCGGCAGCGCGGCCTTGCTGGTCGCGGCGTCCGCGATGTCCGCGGACCCGCCCGCGGGCGCGGCGAACGGATCCCGCGCGGGCGGAGGCGTCGCCCCCGCGCCGGGCACGGCGAACGGATCGGCGGGAGCGGCCGGGGCTCCGGGCGGGAAGGAAGCACCAGAGGCCCCAGGGGCACCCGGGGCCGGGGCCGGCGCCGGGGCGTCCGGGCGCAGGGCAGGAGCCACCGCCGTCTTCGGGAGCTGGCTCCCGCCCGATATCAAGGCCGTCGGAGCATCCGCACCCACCGCCGGCGGCGGAGTGTCCTCGTCGTCCGTACCGGACAGCGGCGGCGCGAACACCGTCGCCGGCAGCGGTACGGAACCACTGTCGTCGTCCGAGGCGTTCGCATCCGCCCACGGCGCACGCGGCGGCACCCCCTCGGACGCCGTCGGCTCGTGCTCCGGACCACCGGCCCCGGCACTCGGCCAAGAGGCCCCCGACGACGAAGCCGGCTCCCACGGCGCGGACTGGTCCGACGAACTCCCGGCCGCCTGCGACGCGTTCACCGACGCCACAGCAGGCGCGGCGGGCACAGCAGGCGCAACGCCCGGCTCGGACGACAAGGGAGCGGGCGCGGGCGAGGGCGCGGGCGAGGACTCCGCGGACTCGCCCTTGCGCGCGTCCGGAATCCCCAGCTTGTCCGCCGCCTCCTGCAACCACTCCGGCGGGCTCAGCAAGAACGACGTCTGATTCAGATCGATCCGCTCCGGCGCCGCCGCCACAGGCTCCGACGCCTCCTGCGCCACCCCGTACTCCTCCTCATACCGGCGAATCACCTCACCCACCGGCAACCCCGGCCACAACGACGCCTCGCCGCTGTCCCGAGCGATCACCAGCCGCTGCCGGCCACCGTCCGACGTCGGACCGTCCTCACGGTCCTCCGCCCACACCACGAACCCCAGCTCGAACTCCCGCACCCGCACCTCCCGGTGCTGATACACGGGCACATCGCCGTTGATCCACTCTTCCGCGCGCTCCTGCGCCTGCGCGAAGGTCACCATCGGGCGCTCACCCCTCGTCCGAAACCGGGACAGCACGCGCGAAGCCGCCGTCAACCATCAGGTTCGCCACCGTCTCCAGCTCCGGCGGACTCCCCGCCAGCCGCTGCAAGAACTCGTCGAAGTCCGCACCGCACGGCAGCAACAACCGCTCCACGCGCTCCTGCACACTCCACCCGTCCTGATCCCGCGCATCGTCATACGCACAGAACCACACCGAGCCGATGTCCCCGCCCTTCACCTTCACCGCGAGGATCCCGCCCTGGACGAAACCGACGCCCAGATAGTCCTTCGTCAGATGATCACGCAGACACTTGTTGACGTACACCAGGTCATTGACCGCCGCCTCCTCGCGCACCGTGAAGAACGGCTGGTCCACCAGCAGCCCCAGCTCGGCATCGAGCGCCACACCCACCGGGGCACAGCCACCCGCCGCCTTCAGGAACGAGCGGTACGCACCCGGCAGCCGGTACCCCAGATCTTCCTCCACCCCGAGCAACTGCTGCTCGGAGACGGACACCGACCCCTTCGGCAGACCGAAATGCGCGGGCCGCGTCTCCTGAAGAGGCCGCGTACCCCGCTTCCCCTGATCCACCGCAGCCGTCGCCACGCCACCGTGGTGCCGCAGCAACGCCTTCACCTCGACCGGCACCAACTCCATCCGGCGCGACCCCGCCGCGTGATGCCACGTCCAGCCGTGCGGCGTCGCCACCGGCGCCACCGTGTCCCACAGCTCATGGCCCGCCGCATGCTGCGCCGCATTCGCCGACACGTAATCCGTGAGCCGCAACTCGTCCACACCGAACCCCTCCGGAGGATCGGCGATCTCGGCGGCGGCCCGCGCGTACGGCGAGAAATCCGGATAGCCGTTCTCGTCCACCCGCACCCCTCTAGGATGCCGGGACGCCCGGACCGGATCCGGGAAGTGCACGACCTGCCCGGCGTAGGCCGCGTTCGGTGGCGCGGCATTCCCCCGGCCCTGGGGGCCGGGAGGTGCCCCAAGCCCGAGCCGACCTGTCGTCATGGCGGATGACCCCCTGCTACGTCTGGCTGGTTCCGCACAGCCTATGCGGTGCCCCGCCACCCGGTCCCAGCCCACTTCCACCGTGACCAACCGTCACAGCCACGTGACCCAAAGACGCCCCCACACCACCCCCACGACACACCCACGACACGTTTCAGAGCCCCAGCTTCCACACGACCCACCCCATTTGGCAGGCTGTAACCGCAACTCGGGGGATTGCGTAGGAGGGGAAGACAGCACCATGTACGCAGCACCGACCGGTACGACGAATACCGGAGGCGATCCACGCCTCAGCTGGAGCAGCGCCGAACCCAACCGCGCCCCCTTACTGCGTCAACGCCGCGACGGCATCCTCCCCACCGTGGGAGCAGCACTCTCCGTACGCGGCGAAACCCTCACCTGCACCGCCGGACGCGGCGAACACCCGCCCCCGCTGCACCCCCTCGTCCAGGACTTCCTGGACACCCTCACCAGCGGCCAACGCGAACGCTTCACCGGCCGCTGCCCCGAAGCCATCCTGCTCTCCCGCCACCTCACCGCCACCGAAGCAAGCCGCTCCAAACGCGCCCAGCGCAAACCCCTCACCCACAGCGAAGCCCGCCGCTCCCTCAAACACGCCAAACTCACCGCCCGGCGCATCCGCGAGGACGGCGACCCCCTCCACGGCAGCTACGCCGCCCCCTGCCGCTCCTGCACGGCCATGCTCGCCCACTTCGGCGTCCGCCCCGTCGACCCCACCGCCCAGAACGGCTGACCGCCCCCTCATGCCCGACCTCAACACCACCCGCTTCCCCGTAGCCGTCGACGCCGCCCTACGCGAAGCCGGCTGGCAGCCCGGCCGCTGGGACATCAAACAGGCCGAACACTGGGCCGACACCCTGCGCGCCCACGTCTCCCCCGCCGGCCACCGCCACACCCTCTTCCCCGCCGCCGTCGAAGCCTGGGCCGAATTCGGCGGACTCCACATCACCGCCCCCGGCCCCGGCCGCGAAATAGCCCCCGCCACCCTCCACATCGACCCACTCGCCGGGCTCCACCTCGCCCGCACCCTCGCCGACCTCGGACGCGCCCTCGACACCGACATCGCCCCGCTCGGCGAAGAGGGCGACCACCAAGCCGTCCTCGCCATCGACACCCAAGGCCGCGTCTACAGCCTCGACCACACCGGCGACTGGTACCTCGGCAACACCATCGACGCCGCCCTCGCCACCCTGATCACCGGAGCCCGCCCCACCCGCCTGGTCTCCCCCTGACCCAGGCCAGCCCCTAGGCTCAGGCAGCGCGGCCCGTCGGCAACACCGCCGACACCCGGAAACCACCCGCATCCGTCGGACCCGACACAAACACCCCACCGAGAGCCGTCACCCGCTCCCGCATCCCCACCAGACCATTACCCCCACTCGGCAGACCCGCATCCGCCACCGCCCCGTCCGACGGACCGTTCTCCACCTGCATCGCCACCTCCGCCTCACGGTGCGCCAGCCGGACGATCACCTTCGCGCCCGCCGCATGCTTGTGCACATTCGTCAGCGCCTCCTGCACCACCCGGTACGCCGTCTGCTCCACCTCCGGCGCATACGCCCGCACCTCCCCCATCACCACCAGCTCCACCACCGTGCCCGCCTGCCGCGACTGCTCCACCAGCTCCGCCACATGCTCCAAACACGGCCCCTCGGACCCCCCACCCGCATCCGCCGCAGCCTGAGCAGCCGCAGCCGCGGCCACCCCCACCGCCGCCAACGGCACCGGAGCCACCGCCCGCACCTGCCCCACCGGCGCCGCGTCCTCCCGCAGCACCCCCAACATCTCCCGCAGCTCCGTCAACGCCTGACGCCCCATGTCACCCACCAGAGCCGCGTTCTTCACCGCCTTCTGCGGATCCCTCAACGCCACCGCCTGCAACGCCGCCGCATGCACCACCATCAGACTCACCCGATGCGCGACCACGTCATGCATCTCCCGCGCGATCCGCGTCCGCTCCTCCTGCCGCGCCCACTGAGCCCGCTGCTCAGCCCGGTCCGCCAACAGCGACAGCTCCTGCTCAAGACTGTCCGCCCGCTCCCGCAGACTCTCCATCAGCCGCCGCCGCGCCCCTATGTACAGACCGAACAGCACAGGCGGCGCGTTCAGCCCCAGCGTCATGATCACCGACACCAACGGGACGTACCACGCGGAGGCGTCGAAATCCGCCTCCGCCATGTCCTGCCGCAACCGCACGAACGTCACGATCATCACCGCGACCATCGACATCCCCGCGAGCGCGGCAATGATCCGCCGAGGCACCTCGGACGCCGCGAGCGTGTACAGCCCGACGATGCCCATCAGATAACCCATCTCGGCCGGCGTCACCGCGATCGACACGAGAACGACGACGATCGGCCACCGCCGCCGCACCACCAACACGGCCCCGACGACCAGCCCGAACAACACCCCCACCGGCACCGGCACCCCGGCCCGATCGGCGAACCCGACCCCCTGCAGCGCACACTCCAGCGCGGACACCAGGCCAAGCCCCACGTCCAACGCGACACTCCGCCGCCGCTCCCACCACCACCAGCCACGGGCGGCCACGCCCGCCGCGTCCTGGTGTGCCCCCGTTGTGGTCATGTCTCCCAGACTACGGGCGGCCGCGAGCGATTTTCCGGGGAGTGCGGGAGCACGGAACATGGCGATTCGCCATCGAAACGGGCGGTTATCCCCCGAACAACTGAATCGACTGCGCTTTCGAGCCGGACGTCCGGATTCCGGACGACGGTATGCCCATGACGACTGCCACCGGCAAATACGCCGACTTCGAGGGCCTGCGCCGCCAGGCCGTAGCCCTGCGCCGCGAAGGCCTCAGCCGCCGCCAGATCCGCGACCGCCTACTGATCGACAACAACGACATCCTCAACCGCCTCCTGACCGGCGAACCGGCCCCGGAGTGGACGAAGCGCCCGAACGCGAAGGACGACCTAAGGGAGCGGGCGCGGGAGCTCCGGCGGGAGGGAAAGACGTACGACCAGATCCAGATGGAGCTGGGGTGCTCGAAGAGTTCGATCTCGCTGTGGGTGAGGGATCTGCCGAAGCCGGAGCGGAAACGGACCCGCGAGGAGGCGTCGGAGATCGCCAGGCGCGGGTGGGAGGCCACGCTGAAGCGGCGCGAGGAGGAGCGGCAGGCGACCAAGCGCACCGCCGCGCGCGAGGTCGGCAGCCTCTCGGACCGCGAGCTGTTCCTTCTGGGCGTGGGCCTCTACTGGGCGGAGGGAAGTAAGGACAAGCCCTACGACCGCAGGGAGAACGTAGCGTTCGTCAACAGCGACCCCGGGATGATCCAGATCTTCCTCGCCTGGCTCGATCTCATCGGGGTGGAACGGGAACTTGTCCGGTACTGCGTGATGATCCACGAGAACGCCGACGTCGAGGGCGCCGAGCAGTACTGGGCAAGTCTCGTAGGGGCGGATCGCGGCGCCTTCAACAAGACCACGCTCAAGAAACACAACCCCAAGACGGTCCGCAAAAACACCGGCGAGGACTATCGAGGCTGCCTCGTCGTCAAAGTCCGGCAGAGCGCCGAGCTCTACCGTCGCATCGAGGGGTCCTGGTACGGCATAGTGGAGGCCGCCAGGTCAGAGGACTAAAAAATTGTCCGTTTTGACCTGGGAAGCCATCCCCTGTGGTGTAATCGGCAACACGGGTCACTTTGGATGATTTGTTCCAGGTTCGAGTCCTGGCAGGGGAGCTTCTTGGTTCGGGTCCTGACCTCCTCGGTCGGGACCCGCACTCATTTCTCCCCCGGAACCCCCCGGTATCCTGCGGATGTCCACCACCCGAAGCCGAAGGGCATTCCCGTGAGCGCCAACCGCCCGGCAGCCGTCGTCGTCCTCGCAGCGGGTGAGGGCACCCGCATGAAGTCGAAGACCCCCAAGGTCCTGCACGAGATCTGCGGGCGCTCGCTCGTCGGACACGTCGTTTCCGCAGCCCGTGAGCTCGACCCCGAGCACCTCGTCGTGGTCGTCGGGCACGCCCGTGAGCAGGTCAAGGGGCATCTCGACGCGTACTACGAGGGCACCCGCACCGCCGTCCAGTACGAGCAGAACGGCACCGGTCACGCCGTTCGTATGGCCCTCGAAGAGCTGGGGCAGGCGCCCGAGGGGACCGTCGTCGTCGTGTGTGGTGACACGCCCCTGCTGTCCGGTGAGACGCTCAAGAGCCTCGCCGCCACGCACTCCGGTGATGGCAACGCCGTCACCGTGCTGACCGCCGAGGTGCCGGACTCCACGGGGTACGGCCGGATCGTGCGGGACGCCTCCGGGGCCGTCACGGCGATCGTCGAGCACAAGGACGCCTCGGCCGAGCAGCGGGAGATCCGGGAGATCAATTCCGGGGTCTTCGCCTTCGACGGGCGGCTGCTCGCCGATGCGCTCGGCAAGGTGCGTACGGACAACAGCCAGGGCGAGGAGTACCTCACCGATGTCCTGGGGATCCTGCGGGAGGCGGGGCACCGGGTGGGTGCGTCGGTCGCGGGTGATCATCGGGAGATCCTGGGGATCAACAACCGTGTGCAGCTCGCGGAGGCCCGGCGGCTGCTGAACGAGCGGCTGCTGACGGCGGCGATGACGGCGGGTGTGACGGTCGTGGATCCGGCGTCGGTGCTGGTGGACGTGACGGTGACGTTCGAGCGGGACGCGGTGATCCACCCCGGTACGCAGCTGCTCGGCGCCACGCACATCGCCGAGGACGCCGAGGTGGGTCCGAACAGCCGGCTGAAGGACACGACGGTGGGCCGTGGGGCGCGGGTGGACAACACGGTCGCCGATTCCGCGGTGATCGGCGAGGACGCGTCGGTGGGTCCGTTCGCGTATCTGCGGCCGGGGACGCGGCTGGGTGCCAAGGGCAAGATCGGTACGTACGTGGAGACGAAGAACGCGTCGATCGGTGAGGGTACGAAGGTGCCGCATCTGTCGTACGTGGGTGACGCGACGATCGGTGATCACTCGAACATCGGTGCCGCGAGTGTCTTTGTGAACTACGACGGCGAGAAGAAGCACCACACGACGATCGGTTCCCACTGCCGGACCGGCTCGGACAACATGTTTGTGGCTCCTGTCACGGTCGGGGACGGCGCGTACACCGCGGCGGGCTCCGTGATCACCAAGGATGTGCCGCCCGGCTCGCTCGCCGTCGCCCGTGGCCAGCAGCGGAATATCGAGGGTTGGGTGGCCCGGAAGCGGCCTGGAAGCGCGGCCGCTCAGGCGGCCCAGGTCGCGGCTGAACAGGCCAACGGCGAAGACTGACCGAAAACAGGTGCGCCGAACTGGGCGTACCGTGATACGTGCACATTAATTCGGCTCGGGGTCCGGGGTGCCATCCCCGGGTCCGTACAGTCGGCTGGCTCGCGCTCGAGGGACCCGCGGCCAGAGAACACGTCTGAGGAGACAGTGCTGTGACCGGGATCAAGACGACCGGCGAGAAGAAGCTGATGCTCTTCTCCGGCCGCGCCCACCCCGAGCTGGCCGAGGAGGTCGCCCATCAGCTGGGTGTCGGCCTCGTGCCGACCAAGGCTTTCGACTTCGCGAACGGTGAGATCTACGTCCGCTTCCAGGAGTCGGCGCGTGGCGCGGACTGCTTCTTGATCCAGAGTCACACGGCTCCGATCAATAAGTGGATCATGGAACAGCTGATCATGCTCGATGCGCTGAAGCGGGCGTCGGCCCGGAGCATCACCGTGATCATTCCGTCGTACGGCTATGCCCGCCAGGACAAGAAGCACCGTGGCCGTGAGCCGATCTCGGCGCGTCTGATCGCGGATCTGCTGAAGACGGCGGGTGCCGACCGGATCCTCACGGTCGATCTGCACACGGACCAGATCCAGGGCTTCTTCGACGGTCCGGTGGACCATCTGTCGGCGCTCCCGGTCCTGGCGGACTACGTGGGTGCGAAGGTGGACCGGTCGAAGCTGACGATCGTGTCTCCGGACGCCGGCCGGGTGCGGGTGGCCGACCGTTGGTGCGACCGGCTGGACGCGCCGCTGGCGATCGTGCACAAGCGTCGTGACAAGGACGTGGCGAACCAGGTGACCGTGCACGAGGTCGTCGGTGAGGTCGAGGGCCGGGTGTGTGTCCTGGTCGACGACATGATCGACACGGGTGGCACGATCTGCGCGGCGGCTGAGGCGCTCTTCGCGCATGGTGCGGAGGACGTCATCGTGACGGCGACGCACGGTGTGCTGTCGGGTCCGGCCGCGGACCGGCTGAAGAATTCGAAGGTGAGCGAGTTCGTGTTCACGGACACGCTGCCGGACCCGAGCTCGCTGGAGCTGGACAAGATCACGGTGCTGTCGATCGCGCCGACGATCGCGCGTGCGGTGCGTGAGGTGTTCGAGGACGGTTCGGTGACGAGCCTCTTCGAGGAGCAGGGCTGATCAGTTCCTCAAGCCGAGAAGGCCGCGGGTGATCCAATTGGGTCGCTCGCGGCCTTCCGCGTAGACTGGCGAGGTTGCTCGGCGAGGGAGGCCGTACCCATGGGTGCGGCGGTCCGTTATCGACGCGCTCTTCGTAGCAGGCCAGTCGTGGCCGGGTGACTCAGCCACATTCGTTACTGCTTACGAGGAGTGCATATGTCCGAGGTGAAGATCTCCGCCGCGACCCGTTCCGAGTTCGGCAAGGGTGCTGCCCGCCGTATCCGCCGCGACAACAAGGTTCCCGGTGTTCTGTACGGTCACGGTACCGACCCGCTGCACCTGACCCTGCCGGGTCACGAGCTGCTGCTGGCGCTGCGTACGCCGAACGTTCTGCTGTCCCTGGACATCGACGGCAAGTCGAACGAGCTGGCGATCCCGAAGGCTGTGCAGCGTGACCCGCTGAAGGGCTTCCTGGAGCACGTCGACCTGCTGCTGGTGAAGCGTGGCGAGAAGGTCACCGTCGAGGTTCCGGTGCAGGCCGAGGGTGAGCTGAAGGCCGGTGGCAACCTGCTGGAGCACGTGCTGAACACGGTCTCCGTCGAGGCTGAGGCCACCCACCTGCCGGAGGCCGTGACCGTGTCGGTCGAGGGCCTGGAGGCCGGTGCTTCGCTGCTCGCCAAGGACCTGACCCTTCCGAAGGGCGTGACCCTGGTGACGGACGCCGACGCCGTGGTGCTGCAGGTTCTGGCCGCGCAGGCCGAGGAGCCGGCTGCCGAGGGTGAGGGTGCCGAGGGCGCTGAGGGTGCCGAGGCCTGAGCCGTAGGCTCTGCTTGATGTGACGGGGTGGTGGGCTGCGGCCCGCCACCCCGTTTCTCTGTACGTGTACGCATTCGAGGAGACGTGACGCACATGACGACCGACGCGAACGCCCCCTGGCTGATCGTGGGCCTCGGTAATCCGGGTCCGGAGTATGCCGGTAATCGGCACAATGTCGGCTTCATGGTGGTGGATCTGCTGGCGGAGCGGATCGGCGGCAAGTTCAAGCGGGCGCAGAAGGCACAGGCGCAGGTGGTCGAGGGGCGTGTGGGGCCTGTGGGTCCGGCGAATCGTCGGGTGGTGCTGGCGAAGCCGATGTCGTACATGAATTTGTCGGGTGGGCCGGTGACGGCGTTGCGGGATTTCTACAAGGTGCCGACGGCGCATGTGGTGGCGGTTCATGACGAGTTGGACATTGATTACGGGGCGCTGCGGCTGAAGCTGGGTGGCGGGGACAACGGTCACAACGGTCTGAAGTCGATGACGAAGGCGATGGGTGCGGAGTACCACCGGGTGCGGTTCGGGATCGGGCGTCCGCCGGGGCGGATGCAGGTGGCGGATTTCGTGCTGAAGGATTTTTCGTCGGCGGAGCGCAAGGAGCTCGGGTATTTCGTGGACCGGGCGGCGGATGCGGTGGAGGCGTTGGTCATCGAGGGGTTGGAGCGGGCGCAGTCCACGTACAACTCCTGAGGGGTACGCCTGTACGATCCCCGCTCATGAAGCGGAGTGACCTCGTCCCCCTTGCCCGCAGTCTCGCCATGGCGTTGGTGGCCGTGTTGTTGGTGGTGGCGGGTGTCTGGTCGTCGTGGGGTTCGGCGCAGCATGTGGTGTTGTCGAAGGGCCGTGAGCACGGGACGTTTTCGGTGGCGGGGTGTGGTGAGGAGGTCTGTACGGGCCGGTTTGCGCCGGAGGTTGGTGGGGCTCGTACGGATGTGACGATCGCGAGTTCTGTGGCGGTGCAGAAGGGGCAGTCGTTGCCGGTGGTGGTGAAGCCGGGGACGAAGGAGGCGCTGCGGACGGGCTGGGCGGGGGGTTTGCACGCGTGGCTGCCGTTGGGTGGGGCGTTGTTGCTGGCGTCGCTGGTGATCGGTGGGGGGATGCGGTTGCCTCGGGTGGCGTGGGGTGTGGCCGCGGTGGGTGGTTCGGTGTTGGTGGGGACGTTCTTCGCGTTGTGAGAGGCGTGTCGGGGGCGCGGGGGGCTTGCGTCGGGGCTCGAAGAGTCGTGTCGGAGCTCGGGGCGCGTAGCGGAACCTGAGATTCACCCGATTGTTATCGCCGTGGGTTTGGGTGGTGCGTGGGGTGCGTGGGAGGCTGAGCCGCCCCCCACGGCATCCCTCACTTCTCACGTTGGACTGCCCATGCGCATCCGTGTTTCCGTCAGTGCTGCCCTGGTCACGGCCATGTCCGTGCCGCTGCTGCTGACTTCCTCCGCTCATGCCACGCCCAAGCCCAAGGGCGACAACGGCACCGTGAAGATCCATGACGCGAAGACCGGCGTGGAGGACCGCCGGAACGTCCCCAAGGTCTGCTCCTTCTACCTCGACGCCTTCAACTTCGACGCGGGCCAGAAGGTGGACTGGCACATCGAGGCCTGGGCCAACAACGAGCTGGACAAGGGCGCGACGGTGAAGGCCGGTTCGCTGTCGTTGGACGGTTCCGGTCACGGTCGTACGCCGGAGATGACGCTGCCCGACGGGCAGTACAAGCTGTTCTGGAACTTCGAGGGCGAGAACGGCCGGGCGAAGCACAAGGTCTTCAAGACGGACTGCGAGCCGCAGAAGTCGGAGCCGTCCAAGCCGGGTTCGGAGCCCTCGAAGCCTGGTTCGGAGCCGTCGAAGCCGGGTGAGCCGTCCGCGCCGGGCAAGCCTGGTTCGGAGCCGTCGGCTCCGGCGTCGGAGCAGCCGGGTGGCGGCGAGTCGTCGGCGCCGTCGGCGGCCCCGTCCGGTCAGGGTGGCGGTTCCGGTGATCTCGCCGAGACGGGCGCCGGTGCGCCGGTGGGTGTGCTCGCCACCGTCGCCGTCGCCCTCGCGGGTGTCGGTGGCTTCCTGGTGATGCGGCGTCGTAAGGCTCAGCAGCACTGATTCGCGTAAGGCAGTGCCCCCGTCGGAGTGTTCCGGCGGGGGCACTGTCGTGTGCGGGGTCGGTCGGGGTCAGCCGGTGTTGCGCAGGCCGGCGGCGACGCCGTTGACGGTGAGGAGCAGGGCCCTGGAGAGCAGGGGGTCGGCTTCCTCGCCGCGTTCGGCGGCGGTGCGCTGGCGGGCGAGGAGGGCGACCTGGAGGTAGGAGATGGGGTCCAGGTAGGCGTCGCGGATGGCGAAGGTCTGCTGGAGGACCGGGTGGGAGTCGAGGAGCTTCTCGCCTCCGGTGATCTTGAGGACTTCGGCGACGGTGAGGGCGTGTTCGGCCTCGATGGTGTCGAAGACGTGCTTGAGGTGGTCGGGGACGAGGGTGTCGACGTAGTGGCGGGCGATCCGCAGGTCGGTCTTGGCCAGCGTCATTTCGACGTTGGAGAGGAAGTTGCGGAAGAAGTGCCACTGGCCGTACATCTCGCCGAGGACCGGGTCGAGGCCGGCTTCGCGCAGCGCCTTGAGGCCGGAGCCGACGCCGTACCAGCCGGGGACGATCTGGCGGGACTGGGTCCAGCCGAAGACCCACGGGATGGCGCGGAGCCCGTCGAGGCCGGCGCCGGAGTCGGGGCGCCGGGAGGGGCGGGAGCCGAGGTGGAGTTCGGCGAGCTGGTCGACGGGGGTGGAGGCGAAGAAGTACGCGGGCAGGTCGGGGTCTTCGACGAGCCTGCGGTAGGCGGCGTGGGCGGCGTCGGAGACGGTGTCCATGGCCGCGTCCCAGCGGGCGAGGGCTTCGCCGGACTGGCGGGGGGAGGTGTGCAGGGCGGAGGCCTGGAGGGTGGCGGCGACGGTCAGTTCCAAGTTCTCCCGGGCCAGGGAGGGGATGAGGTACTTGTCGGAGATGACCTCGCCCTGTTCGGTGACCTTGATCTCGCCTTCGAGGGTGCCCCAGGGCTGGGCGAGGATCGCGGTGTGGGAGGGGCCGCCGCCGCGGCCGACGGTGCCGCCGCGGCCGTGGAAGAGGCGCAGGCGTACGCCGTAGCGGTGGGCGACGTCGCGCAGGCGCCGCTGGGCGCGGTGGATCTCCCACTGGCTGGTGGTGATGCCGCCGAACTTGGAGGAGTCGGAGTAGCCGAGCATGACCTCTTGGACGTCGCCGCGCAGGGAGACGAGGCGGCGGTAGGAGGGGTCGGCGAGCATGCCGTCGAGGATGACGTCGGCGGCCTTGAGCTCGTCGGTGGTCTCCAGGAGGGGCACGATGCCGATCTTGGCCCAGCCGGCGTGGAGGTCGACGAGGCCGGCTTCGCGGGCGAGGACGGTGGCGGCGAAGACGTCGTCGGCACCCTGGCACATGGAGATGATGTAGGACTCGATGACTTCGGGGCCGAAGCGCTCGAAGGCTTCCTTGATGGTGTGGAAGACGCCGAGGGTCTTCTGGCCGGCCGGGTCGAGGGGGGCCGGGGTGGGCGCGAGGGGGCGGCGGGAGCGCAGCTCCTTGGCGAGGAGCTTCTGCCGGTAGTCGCGGGGCATGTCGGCGTAGCGCCAGGACTCCTCGCCGAGGCGGTCGAAGAGCTGGCCGAGCGCGTGGTGGTGGGCGTCGGCGTGTTCGCGGACGTCCATGGTGGCGAGCTGGAGGCCGAAGGCGCTGAGGGTGCGGATGGTGCGGTCGAGGCGTCCGTCGGCGACGATGCCGCCGCGGTGCTCGCGCAGGGAGGTCTGCAGGAGGGCGAGGTCCTCGACGAGTCCGGCGGTGCCGAGGTAGTCGCGGCCTTCCTGGTGGGGGGTGCCGTGGGCGAGCCGCTCGCGGGTGTTGACCAGCTTCTGGCGGATGCAGGTGGCCTTGAGGCGGTAGGGCTCTTCGGCGTTGAGGCGCTTGTAGCGGGGGCTGATCTCGGGGAGTCGCTCGAGGTCGGCCTGGAGGGAGCTGAGGAGCTCCTCGGTGGCGCCGGTGTAGCGGATGGAGTTGGAGAGCAGTCCGCGCAGCTCGTCGATGGCTTCGAGGGCGTCGGTGATGCCGTGTTCGTGCTGGAGGATCAGGACGTCCCAGGTCACCTGGGGGGTGACGTTGGGGTTGCCGTCGCGGTCGCCGCCGATCCAGGTGCCGAAGGTGAGGGGGCGGGTGCCGGCCGGGATCTCGATGCCGACGCGCTGGAGCTCGGCGGTGAGGTCTTCGAGGACGTCGCCGACGGCTCCGGCGTGGAGCTCGTCGAGGTAGTAGATGGCGTTGCGGGCCTCGTCGGCGGGCTCGGGACGGACGACGCGGAGTTCGTCGGTCTGCCAGATGAGGTCGATGTTCTCGGCGAGGCGCAGGTCGTGGCGGCGCCGGTCGGCTTCGATGACCGGGGTTTCCAGGAGTGCGGCGATGCGGCGGAGCTTGTTGAGCACGGAGCGCCGGGCGGCTTCGGTGGGGTGTGCGGTGAAGACGGGCCGGACGTTGAGGTTCTTGACCGTTTCGCGGACGTGCTCGGGGTCGCCGTCCTTGAGCATGTCGGCGGTGCGGGCGAGGAGGCCGCCTTCGGCGGCGCGCTTCTCGCGCATCTCGCGGCCGCGGTGGACCTGCTCGGTGACGTTGGCGAGGTGGAAGTAGGTGGAGAAGGCGCGGACGAGGCGCGCGGCGGTCTCCAGGTCGGTGTCGCCGAGCAGCTCGGCTGCGGCTTCGCCGTCCTCGCGGGTGAGCCGGCGGACCTTCTCGACGAGTTCGAGGAGCTCGGGTCCTTCCTGCCGGACGAGGGTCTCGCCCAGCAGATCGCCCAGTCGGCGGATATCGGATCGCAGCTCGGCGTTGGCGGCGGGGGTCTGGTCGGCACTGCTCACAGGTGCGGCTCCTTGCAGCGTTTGAGCACGTCTGGAGGGGTTCTGGAGGCTTGCGGACCGCGCTGTCCGACGCACCCAGGATAGGTGTCCATTTTCGCGGCGCAGTCCTTGGCCCTCTTGCCGCGAGCCTGGGCGCTGCGATACTTACGTCGCCGTAGGTTACGGGAGCGTAGCCGCGCGTCCATCCACTTTCCTTCACCCCCCAGGGGACACCCATGACCACAAGCTCCGACGTGCTCGAACCCGCCCCGGATCTCCCCTCCGCGACACTCGGCGGGGACAACAAGCGTTCGATCGAGCAGATCACGCTGCTGCTGTTCATCACGGTGCCGTTCCTGGCCCTGCTCGCGGCGGTGCCGCTGGCCTGGGGGTGGGGCGTGAGCTGGCTGGATCTTGGTCTGCTGGTGGCGATGTACTACATCGGCTGCCATGGCATCACGATCGGCTTCCACCGCTATTTCACGCATGGCGCGTTCAAGGCGAAACGTCCGCTGCGGATCGCGTTGGCGATCATGGGGTCGCTGGCGGTGGAGGGGCCGCTGGTGCGCTGGGTGGCGGATCACCGTAAGCACCACAGGTTCTCGGACGCGGAGGGTGACCCGCATTCGCCGTGGCGGTACGGGGAGACGGTTCCGGCGCTGATGAAGGGCCTGTGGTGGGCGCACATCGGCTGGATGTTCGACGAGGAGCAGACTCCGCAGCACAAGTACGCCCCGGACCTGATCAAGGATCCGGCCATTCGGGCGATTTCGCGGCAGTTCGTGCTGTGGACGGCGCTGTCGCTGGCGCTGCCGCCGCTGATCGGCGGTCTGGTGACGATGTCGTGGTGGGGCGCGTTCACGGCGTTCTTCTGGGGTTCTTTGGTGCGGGTGGCGCTCCTGCACCATGTGACGTGGTCGATCAATTCGATCTGTCACGCGGTGGGGAAGCGTCCGTTCAAGTCGCGGGACCGGTCGGGGAACGTGTGGTGGCTGGCGGTGCTGTCGTGCGGTGAGTCGTGGCACAACCTGCACCACGCGGATCCGACGTCGGCGCGGCACGGGGTGCTGCGGGGGCAGGTGGATTCGAGTGCGCGGCTGATCCGCTGGTTCGAGCTGGCGGGCTGGGCGCACGATGTGCGGTGGCCCGACAAGTCCCGGATCGCCGCCCGGCGCCGGAGCGAGTCCGCGAACGCGGCATGATTGAGGATGTGGCGATCGACGGCGGTACGAACAGCAGCGACAAGCCCCGGCGTGGCCGCCGGGTGCGGATGACGGGCGCGGAGCGCCGTGAGCAACTGCTGGACATCGGCCGGACGCTCTTCGCCGAGAAGGGTTTCGAGGGCACGTCGGTGGAGGAGATCGCGGCGAAGGCCGGGGTGTCGAAGCCGGTGGTGTACGAGCACTTCGGCGGCAAGGAGGGGCTGTACGCGGTCGTGGTCGACCGGGAGATGCGTCAGCTGCTGGACGGGGTGACGGGTGCGTTGACGGCCGGGCATCCGCGGGAGCTGCTGGAGCAGGCGGCGTTCGCGCTGCTGGACTACATCGAGAACTACACGGACGGGTTCCGGATCCTGGTCCGGGATTCGCCGGTGGCCCAGTCGACGGGTACGTTCGCGTCGCTGATCAGCGATATCGCCACGCAGGTCGAGGACATTCTGGGTCTTGAGTTCAAGGCCCGGGGGTTCGATCCGAAGCTGGCGCCGCTGTACGCGCAGGCGCTGGTGGGGAGTGTGGCGCTGACCGGCCAGTGGTGGCTGGACGTCCGTAAGCCGAAGAAGGCGGAGGTCGCGGCGCATCTGGTGAATCTGGCGTGGCACGGTCTGGACGGTCTGGAGCAGAAGCCGCGGCTGATAGGTCACCGGAAGAGCTGATAGGTCACCGGAAGAACTGAGCCGGCTGGAAGATCTGAGCTGGGTGCGAGGTGCGGCCGGCGGTGGGCCCCTGGTGGGGGTGGTGCCGCCGGCCGCGCTGCTGCTTATGGCTTCCTCGCCACGGCGAAGATCCTTCGGAAGGGGAAGACGGTGCCGTGCCGACCGGGCGGGTAGGCCTGGCGGAGGAGGGTGCGGTACTGGTTAAGGAATGTTTCGATCGCCTCGTCGTCGCCCTCCAGAGCCGTGAGTACGGGGCGCAGTGCGGTGCCCTTGACCCAGTCGAGTACAGGATCTTCGCCGGACAGGAGCTGGGAGTAGGTGGTTTCCCAGACGTCCACCTGGCAGCCGAGGTCGGTGAGGCGGGTCAGGTAGTCGGCGGGTTCGAGGATGTGGACGAAGCGGCGGCCCTGGTCGGCGAGGCGGCTGTGCCATTGGGGTGTGTCGCAGAGTTCGCCGAGCAGGGCGTGGCTGGGTGAGGTGAAATTTCCGGGTACCTGGAAGGCGAGGGTGCCGCCGGGGGTGAGTTTGTCGAGCCAGAGCGGGAAAGACTCCGGGTGGTTGGGGACCCACTGGAGGGCGGCGTTGGAGATGATCAGGTCGTACGGTTCGTCGGGGGTCCAGTGGGCGGCGTCGGCAGGGCGGAAGTCCAGCCAGCCTCCGCCGAATGTGGTGCCGGCGTAGTGTTTCTCGGCCTGTTCCAGCATTTCGGGTGACAGGTCGAAACCGGTGATGTGGGCGTCCGGCCAGCGGTCCGCGAGGAGTGCGGTGACATTGCCGGGGCCGCAGCCGAGGTCGGCGATGCGGGCGGGCCTGACGTCCGCGGCGCGACCGGCGGCCCGGGCGGCGTCGCCGGGGAGGTCCGGTATCCGGCCGAGAAGATCGAGGAAGGGCCTGGTGCGGTGTCCGGAGTGCCGGAGATACTGCTGTGGATCCCAGGTTGGTACGGAATACATGTTCGAGCCCCCTTGCTGGAACGGAACGCAAAAGCGGAACGAGGTTCCGGCCCGGTCCTTCCCAATCGTCAAGCAGAATATATCTTGACGTCAAGAGACTTCATATCGACAGACCCTCTACACTGATCGTCATGGAGGACGAGGTCGATCGACTGGTCGCAGCATGGCGCCGTGAGCGCCCCGACCTCGACGTGGAACCGCTCGAGGTGCTCAGCCGCGTCTCGCGTCTTGCCCGCCACCTCGACCGGGCCCGGCGCCTCGCCTTCTCCGAGCACAATCTGGAGCCCTGGGAGTTCGACGTCCTCACGTCGCTGCGCCGGGCCGGCGCCCCCTACCAGCTCTCCCCCGGCCAGCTGCTGACCCAGACGCTGGTCACCTCCGGCACGATGACCAACCGGATCGACCGCCTGGCCAAGAAGGGTCTGGTGGAGCGGCTGCCCGACCCGAGCGACCGCCGGGGTGTGCTGGTGCGGCTGACCCCCGAGGGGCGCGACCGGGCGGACCAGGCGCTCGCCGGGCTGCTCGCCCAGGAGCGCGCGATCCTGGCCGAGCTGTCCCGTACACAGCGCGGTGAACTGGCCGCCCTGCTACGCCAGTTGACCGCCCCGTTCGACAACGTCCCCGGCTGATTCGGCGGGGCCGACACCGGCCCGGCGGGCCAGGGCGACCGCCGCCAGGGTGGAGTGGACGCCGAGCTTCCCCAGCACGTTCTGCATATGTGTGCGGACGGTGTGCGGGGAGAGGAAGAGCCGCTCGGCGACCGCCTTGCGGCCCAGGCCCGCGACCATGCAGCGCAGCACCTCGCGCTCGCGCGGGGTCAGCGACTCGACCAGCTGCTCGCTCTCGGTGCGGTGCTTGCGGGCCGCGGTCAGCTCCCGCAGGACGCCGGTGAGCAGGGCGGGCGGCAGGTGGGTCTCGTCGCGCAGCACGCCCCGTATCACCGTGAGCAGCCGCTGCAGGGAGCAGTCCTTGGCGACCCAGCCGGAGGCGCCGGCCTGGAGGGCGAGGGCGGCGCGGCGCGGGTCGTCCTTCTCGGCGAGTACCACCATGCGCACGGCGGGCTGGCCGGAGCGGACCCCGGCGACCAGCGAGATGCCGTCGACCAGCGGGTCCGGGCCGTCGGGGACGGGGCGGGCCACCGCAGGGGCGGCGGCGGCCCCGAGATCGGCGTCGACGAGCATCACGTCGAATCTGCGGCCCTCGGCCGCCGCCCGCTCCAGGCAGCGCAGGGCGGCGGGGCCGCTGCCCGCCGCCGAGACGTCCACGTCGGGCTCGGCCGCGAGGGCGGCGGCGAGCGACTCGGCGAAGATGCGGTGATCATCCACCACGAGAACCCGGATACGGACCACGGACACCCCCAAGTGTCAGAAACGGAGCGGAGCGGGTACGGCGCCTGGAGAGTGAGGGGTCCCTCGGTCGCACGGCCGCCGCCGCGCAGTGACTGTTACCCCGCCCCGGACGCCGTACCCGACCGTCTCGTCCCCTGATCAGCACCGGCCCCCACCGGCGCTGTGCATCAGGGTACGGGCGGGCGGCGGCGGGGGAAGCCGAATCGGGGAACTGGTCGCCCACGTCGGGCCCTGTGGGGCGGGAGTGCGGGGGTGCGACAGAAGTCGACATTTCATGTCGACATTCGGGGCTCGTTCAGAGCCGGCGGGCTCCCTGCGAGGGGATGGCGGGGAAGATTCCGGGGGCGGTGAACCCGGCGGCGGCGAAGGCCTTTCCGACCGCGGAAGCCACCTCGTCGGCGGCGTCTTCGCCGGTGAGGACGATCACGGAGCCGCCGAAGCCACCGCCGGTCATGCGGGCGCCGAGGGCCCCCGCCGCGTTCGCGGCCGTCACGGCGAGGTCGAGTTCGGGGCAGGAGACCCGGAGATCGTCGCGCAGTGAGGCGTGGCCTTCGGTGAGCAGCGGACCCACCGCGCGGGGGTCCCCGGCGTCGAGGAGGGCGACCGTGCGGCGGACGCGTGCGTTGTCCGTGACGACATGACGGACATAGCGGCGAACCGTTTCGTCAGTCAACTGCGCGAGCACCACGGACAGTTGCACGCCATCCAGTTCACGCAGCGTGCGCACGCCGAGCGCCCGCGCACCGGCTTCACACCCGGCGCGCCGCTCGCCGTACGCGCCGTCGCCGAGCGCGTGCTTCACGCGGGTGTCCACGACCAGGAGCCGCAGCCCGTGGGCGGCGAGGTCGAAGGGCACCTGCCGCCAGGACAGATCACGGGTGTCGAGGTGGAGCGCGTGGCCCGCCACGCAGCACGCCGCCGCCATCTGGTCCATGACGCCGCACGGCACGCCCACGAAATCGTTCTCGGCGCGCTGGGCGATCAGGGCCAGCTCGGGCCGGGTGAGCCCGAGCCCGTACAGCTCGTCGAGGGCGAGGGCGACCACCACTTCGAGCGCGGCCGATGAGGAGAGCCCGGCGCCGGTCGGCACGGTCGAGGAGAGGTGGATGTCGGCGCCGGTGACCGGATGGCCGGCCTCCCGCAGCGCCCACAGGACCCCCGCCGGGTACGCGGCCCAGCCGGCGGACGCGCGAGGAGTGAGCGTGGCCAGATCCAGCTGGATCACGCCCTCGGGGGACTCGGCGGAGTGGACCCGCAGCACACCGTCGTCGCGCCGGGAGACGGCGGCGACCGCGGTGTGCGGCAGGGCCAGCGGGAGCACGAAGCCGTCGTTGAAGTCGGTGTACTCACCGATCAGGTTGACCCGGCCGGGGGCGGCCCAGACGCCCTCGGGCGCGGCCCCGTAGAGCTCCGCGAACTCCCCGGCGACCCTCATCCGGCACTCTCCCGGGCGGCGGTGCGCCGGGCGAAGGCCCAGGCGTCGCCGATGATCTCCGCGAGGTCAGGCCGGGAGGGGACCCAGCCGAGCCGTTCGCGGGCGGCCTCGGCGGAGGCGACGAGGACGGCCGGGTCTCCGGCGCGGCGGGGGGCGATCACCTCCGGTACGGCGTGACCGGTCACCTTGCGCGCCGTCTCGACGACCTCGCGGACCGAGAAGCCGTTGCCGTTGCCGAGGTTGCAGATCAGGTGGTCGCCGGGGGTGACCGCGTCCAGGGCGAGCAGATGGGCCTCGGCGAGGTCGGCGACGTGGATGTAGTCGCGGACGCAGGTGCCGTCGGGGGTGGGGTAGTCGTCGCCGTAGACGGAGATGGCGTCCCTGCGGCCGAGGGCGACCTGGAGGACGAGCGGGATGAGGTGCGACTCGGGGTCGTGGCGCTCGCCGCAGCTGCCATACGCCCCGGCGACGTTGAAGTAGCGCAGTGAGGCGGCGGCCAGGCCGTGGGCGCGGGCCTCGCCGGTGATCATGTGGTCGACGGCGAGTTTGGAGGCGCCGTAGGGGTTGGTGGGGAGCGTCGGGTCGGTCTCCGTGACGGGGACGGAGCGCGGCTCCCCGTAGGTGGCGGCGGTCGAGGAGAAGACGAGCCGTCGCACCCCGGCGTCCCGCATGGCGGCGAGCAGGGCGGTGGTGCCGCCGACGTTGTTCACCCAGTACTTCTCGGGGTCGACGACGGACTCGCCGACCTGCGAGAAGGCGGCGAAGTGGAGGACGCCGTCGTAGGAGGAGTCGAGCCAGCGGGCGGCGTCCTGGATGCGGCCCTCGATGAACGCGGCGCCCGCTGGGACGCCTTCGCGGAAGCCCGTGGAGAGGTCGTCGAGGACGGTGACCTCGTGTCCCGCCTCCAGCAGATGGGCGGCGACCACCCCGCCGACGTAGCCGGCCCCGCCCGTCACCAGATATCTCATCAGCTCGCTACCTCTCGCAGTCGTCGGGCCGCGGCCTCCGGCGGCACGTCGTTGACGAAGACGCTCATGCCGGACTCGGAACCCGCGAGGTACTTCAGCTTGCCGGACGTTCGGCGAACGGTGAAAAGCTCGAGGTGGAGCCCGAACTCGTCGCGTCCTTCGGCAGGGAACGGCGCCTGGTGCCACGCGGCGATGTACGGAGTCGGGGACCGGCCCTCGCCGAAGATCCGGTCGAAGCGCCTCAAGAGTTCCAGATAGATCTGTGGGAACTCCGCGCGGGCCGCCTCGTCCAGGGCCCGCAGGTCCGGGACGCGGCGCAGGGGGTGGAGGTGGATCTCGTACGGCCAGTGGGCGGCGTAGGGAACGAACGCGATCCAGTGCTCGCCCTGAAGAACCACCCGGACGGAGTCGGCGCGTTCGCGAGCCACGACGTCGTCGAAGAGGTTGCGGCCGGTGCGGGCGCGGTGCGCGGCGGCCGAGCGCTGCATCAGCGCGGTGCGCGGGGTGGTGAAGGGGTAGGCGTAGATCTGGCCGTGCGGATGGCCGAGGGTGACGCCGATCTCGGCGCCCCGGTTCTCGAAGCAGAACACCTGCTCGACCTGCGGCAGGGCGGCGAGTTCGGTGGTGCGGTCGGTCCAGGCGGCGAGGACGAGCGCGGCCCGCTCCTCGGTGAGGCCGGCGAAGGAGGCGTCGTGGTCGGGGGTGAAGCAGACGACCTCGCAGCGGCCGGTGTCGCCGGCGAGGGAGGGGAAACGGTTCTCGAAGACGACGACCTCGTAGTCGCTGTCGGGGATCTCGCTCTGCCGCCCGTCCGCGGAGGGGCACAGCGGGCACTCGTCGGCCGGCGGGTGGTAGGTGCGGCCCTGGCGGTGCGAGGCGATGGCGACGGCGTCACCGAGCAGCGGGTCGTGCCGGATCTCGGAGGCGGTGGTGATCGCGTCCAGGGGGCGGCGGTCGACGGCGTCGCGGACGGTGTCGTCGCGCAGGTCGTAGTAGAGCAGCTCGCGGCCGTCGGCGAGCTTGGTCGAGGTCTTCTTCACGCGGAGCCCCCTCACGACCACCAACAGAAACGCACACAAGAAATCATAAGTGAACAGGTGCGTCAACGGTGGAATGCGGCGCCCCAAGGGCGGTTTCGGGCCTCGTGCCGATCACGATCGAACAAAGAACCTCAACGGTCTCGCCCGGCCGCCGCGGCGGCCGGGCGTCGTGGCGCTATCGGGGACCGGGCTGCGACGGCACCGACGCGGCCCGGTCCAGCAGGCCCGTACGGGCCGCCAGCGCGGCCGCCTCCAGCCGCGAGCCGACGCCCAGCTTCATCAGCACCCGCTGGACATGCGTACGGGCCGTGCTCGGGGCGATGCCCATACCGGCCGCGATGAGGCGGGTGTCCTCGCCCTCCGCGACCCGGACCAGCACCTCCACCTCGCGCGGGGTGAGCATCCGCAGCAGCCGCTGGCCCTCGTCGTCGGGCTGCGCCGCCGGGTTCAGCAGCTCGGTGAACGCGCCCTGCAGCAGCTGCGGGGCAACCGCCGCCTCACCGGAGCGGGCCTTCATCATGGCCCGCTCGACGCCCTCGATCCGCTCGTCGTGGCGGACGTAACCGGACGCGCCGGCCGCGAACGCCGCCGCGATACCGCGCGGCGACGGCACCGGGCCGAGGACCACGACGGCCACCTGCGGTCGGTCCCGTTTGATCCGCACCACGGGGTCGAAGACGCCCGCCGCGGCCGGGGTCGCCGTACCGAACAGACACACCTCCGGCGCACGGCTCACCACCAGCTCGGCCGCACCCGCCGTCGGGGCCGCCGCCGCGAGCACCCGGTGCCCACGCAGTTTCAGTGCCGAGGCAAGCGCCTCCGCGAGCAGTCGGTGGTCGTCGACCACCATGAGCCGCACGCCCATCGAGCAAACCCCCAAATCCCCCTGGAGTCGGCCCCCCGGCCTCCCAGCTCCTACTGACCCGGCAAGCTACACGCTTGTTCGACGCCGCGCGCCCCTTACGTGCCAGAAGCCCCCCAGAATGCCGAATTCTTCGCCAATCAGGGCCAGTTGCAAACGGCAGCGGCCCGGCGCACCGAGTCACTTCGGTGCGCCGGGCCGCTCACGCGCGCCGCGTCAGTTGGTCGAGTACGACAGCGCCAGGTACTCCCGGTCCGTGGCACCGGCCCGGGGCTTGCTCAGCATCGTCTCCGACAGGAACAGCCGGCCGCCCGAGAAGAGGATCTCCGCGTAGTCGATCGAGAAACTGTTCTCCGCCTTGCGGACCGACTCCTCCGCCGGGTTCTCCAGAAGCACCGTCTGCTTGAAGGTGCCGCCGTCGATGGAGACGATCTGGCCGCCCTTGTCGTAGGGCGGGGTCTTGTAGGCGATGATGTTGCCGCCGTCCATGCGCAGCGGGAACATCGAGTAGCGGTCGCCCGCGTCGGCCTTGTCGGAGGTCGGCTTGCCGGTGGCGAGGTCGAAGGACACGATCTCGTTGGTGTCTCCGTACTCGCCGGAGCCCTCGTGGTCCTCGGTCGGCAGATAGATCCGGCCGTTGCCGACGACGACCTTGTTGCAGGTCTCGACCTCGGTGGCGCGGCAGCGGGCCGCGAACCGGTCGCCCGGCGCCGAGATCTTCGCCTTCAGCTTGCCGGTCTTCTCGTCGATCGAGAAGAAGTCCGAGATGCCGCTGCCGTCACCGGCGGTGTCACCGACGTCGGCGGCGACGACCAGCGGCTTGGTGGAGACGATCGACGCGTACTTCACACCCGTCGGCATCTTGAACTGCGACACCGGCGCGCCGGTGGTCGGGTTCAGGCTCTGGATGGTGACGTACTGGGTGTCGTACGGGCCGCACTTGCGGGCCGCGACGAGCGCCTCGCCGCCGCCGTAGCCCATGTCGTAGCAGTTCTCGGCGTTCGCCTGGGGCTTCCAGCGCGGGGCGCCGGTGGCCAGGTCGAAGGCGGCGCCGCCGTCGGTGCCGCCGGCCGCGACGGTGGTGCCGCTGAGCGTCACCTCGCTGAAGCGGACCTTGTCGTCACCGGACTGCGGGCTGGTCAGCGACTTGCTCCAGACCAGCTTGCCGGTGAGCAGGTCGAGGACGCCGACCTCGGTGCACGGCTGGTAGTTGCGCGGCGGGACGCGCTTGGTGGCCTCGAAGACGATCGCCGTCTTGAAGTCCTTGGAGACGTGCTTGGTGGTGGCGCAGACCTGGCCGGGCAGCTTGGCCGTCCACAGCGGGGTGCCCTTGGCGATGTCGTAGCCGACGACGGAATCGACGCCGGTCTTCACATACGCCTTGTCGGTGACCCAGGAGCCGGCGACGTCGGTGATGTCGGTGACCTTGGGCTGCGGCAGCTGGAAGGCGACCTTGGCCTGGATGTTGGCCGGCGGCTTCTCCTTGCCGTTGCCACCGAGGCCGTTGCCGCCGTTGGTGGCGCCCGCGGTGTTCTTGGGGTCCGCCGGCTTGTCCGGGTCGTCACCGGAGGTGGCGTACCAGACACCGCCGGCGACGATCAGGACGACCGCGACCGCCGCGGCGATGATGATCTGCATCTGCGCCGACAGCTTCTTGCCGCCGCCGGGGCCGCCGGCCGCGGGCATCGGCGCCGTCGGGTAGGCGTACGGCGGCTGCTGCTGCTGCGGATAGCCGTAGGGCTGCTGGGGCTGGGGCGGCTGGCCGTAGGGCGGCTGCGCCTGGGGCGGCTGCTGCTGCGGGTAGCCGTACGGCTGCTGCGGCGGCTGCGCGGGCGGCGGAGTCTGCGGGGCCTGCGGATAGCCGTACGGGGGCTGCTGCGGCGCCGGCGTGGGCGCGCCGAAACCACCGGGCGGGGGGTCCTGCGGCGCGCCGAAACCGCCGCCCGGCGGCGGCCCGGGCGGCTGGTTCGGCGGGGGCGGAGGCGGCTGCGTCATGACGTACGTACCTCTGAAGTCTCGGAAGGGGTAAGGAAGTCGGTGCCCGATGCCCGGCAGGGCCCGGACGCGGTCACTTGCCGAAGGCCATCAGGGTCTCCTTCGTACGCTCCTCGGCGTCGCTGTCGGCGGCGACCGTCCCGTTCACGAGGGTGTAGCGGTCGTTGTCGTACGCGACGATCGGCGACTTGAACCCGCGCTCCAGGGGCGCCGTCGCCGCGGGGAGCTGGAGCAGGACCTTCGGAGCGCCGGACGAGAAGGGAGCGAGGGCGACCGCGCCGCCCAGCTTGCCGGTCGCCTCCAGGCGTACCAGTAGACCGGCGTCGGTCACCTCCATCGGCATCATGACCCGTCCGGCGGGCGCGGCGATCCGCCGCTTGACCTTGCCGTTGTCGAGGTCGATGACGACGATCTGGTTGGCACCGTTCGCGGCGGGCTCCGTGGCCATGTAGAGATGGCCGGTGTTCGCGGCGACCTGGCAGCTGTCGACGTTGGTCGCCTCGGCGACCCGCTGGCTGCAGCCGTGCCGGTACTCGTTGGTGAGCGGGGCCGAGGAGCGCTTCTTGCCGTTCTTGTCGAGGGCGAGGAAGCTGTACTTCTCCGTGGTCGCGTTGTGCAGGGCGAGCACCACCGGCTTCACCGAGAAGACCCTCCTGACCTGGTCACCGGCGGGCAGCTGGTGGGTCCAGCGCGGCTTGCCGGTGTCCGGGTCCAGCTCCTGGACCTGCTCCTGGCGGGCCTTCCCCGCCTCGCCGCCGGGGCAGTTCAGGACGGCCAGCAGCCGGGGGCCGCCGGCCCAGCGGTACGGCTGGCAGTTGCCGGTGCTCGTGCGGCCGAAGATCTGCTTGCCGTCGGCGATCTTGTAGCCGGTGATGAAGTTCGACCGGCCGACGACGAGGGTGGTGCGGGTGACCGCCATGGAGAGGCCGGAGTCGATGCCCTCCCCCATCTCGTCGTCGGGGACCTTGTGCTCCCAGAGCTGCTTGCCGGTCGCCAGATCGATCCCGCGCACCCGCCGGCAGTCGCCCGTCGCGCCGGGGCCTTCCTTGGTGGCGATGGCGATGTACGTACCGGAGCGGTGCGCGGCCGCCTGGCAGACCTCGCTGTCGAGCGGCAGGCTCCACTTGACCTTGCCGGTCGTCGCGGAGACAGAGGTGACCGTGCGGTACATGGCAGTGGTGACGGTGCCCTTGGAGAACCACGGGCCGAAGACGTCCGCGCCGTTGCGCGGCAGGTCCACGCCACCGCGGCGCAGCCACAGCATCTTGGCGTCGGTGGTGGTGCGGCTCTGGTTGATCTTGTCGGCCGCAGCGGTGTCCGGCCCCGGCGGGGCGGTCGGCGCCGCCGACTGCGACGGCTTGGCGTCGGCCGGGCCGTCGCCGCCGTCCATGTTCAGGGCGTACCACGTGCCGCCGGAGACGACGAGCAGCGCCGCCACGACCGCGGCGATCACCGCGAAGGGGCGGCGCCGGCGCCGCTCGGGCCCGGGAGCGGGCTCCGGCTCCAGGTCGACCGGCCCCGCGGCCGGGTCCTGCCGCAGACCCGGGAACGGGTCGTAGGCGGGCCCCGCGGCGGGAGCGGCGGCCTGCGGGTGCGGGTAGCCGTACCCGGGCTGGGGCTGCGCCTCGGCCTGCGGGTACCCGTAGCCGGGCTGCGGCGGCTGCGGGGCCTGGGGCTGCGGGGCCTGCGGCTGCGGGTAGCCGTACCCCGGCTCCGGCACCGGGGCCGGAGCGGGGGCGGGCGCGGCGGGCTGTGCGGCCACGGGCTCGGGTGCCTGCGGGGCCGCGGGCTCCGCAGCCTGGGGCTGCGGTGCCTGCGGGTAGCCGTAGGCGGGCTGGGGCGCGGCGGGGGCTGAGCCGCCGTGCGGGTTCAGGCTGCCGTACGGCCCGTACGTCGGCTGCGGGGGCTGCTGCTCTGTCACTTCGAGAAGGCCATCATCGTCTTCGTCTCCTTCTCCTCGGTGTCGTTGCGCGCGCTCACACGGTCGCTCGCCACCACGAAGGTGCCGTTGCCGTAGGCGTACTTCGCACCGAAGAAGGAGTTCTCGATCTCGGCCGTCGCCTCAGGGTGCTGGAGCACGATCTTCGGCGCGCCGCCCGTCGGCGCGAGCGTGGCGACCGCACCGCCCTTGTTGTACGAGGCGTCGATGTAGAGCAGCACCTCCGAGCCCTCCATGCGCAGCGGCGTGACCATGCGCTCGGCGGGGGCCTTGGCGCGCCACTTGGGCTTGCCGGTGTTCAGGTCGAACGCGACGACCTCGTTGGTGCGGGCGAGGCCGCTGGAGTCCGGCTCGGTCGCCATGTAGAGCGTGCCGGCGTCGACCGCGAGGCCGGTGCAGCCTTCGAGGTTCTGACCGAAGACGATGAACGAACCGCCGCACTTGGGGGCGAACTTGTCCTTGCCGCCCTGGATCGTGGAGCGCGGGGTGCCGTTGTCCTTGAGCGCGATGACGCTCCACTTCTTCTGGTTGCTCTCGTCGCGCTGGATCGCCGAGATGACCAGCGGGCTCACCGAGTAGACCTTGTCGACCTCCCAGTTGGGGGCCAGCTTGTAGGTCCACTTCGGCTTGCCGGTCTTCGGGTCGACCTCGCTGACCTGGTGCTGGGCCTTGTCGATGTTGCCGGTGGGGCAGCTGGCGGCGGCGATGAGCTTGGCTCCGCCCGCGAAGGCGAACGGCTGGCAGCCGCTGGCGGGCTTGGTGAAGAGCTGGGCGCCGTCGGTGAGGGAGTAGCCGTACGAGTTGTTCGTACCGGCCGCCGTCACGGTGTTGCCGCTGATGGCGAGGGTGATGTCGGACAGGGAGCTGAAGCCGGTGCCCTTGGGGACGTCCTTCTTCCAGCCGGCCTTGCCGGTCTTGAGGTCGACCTGCTGGAGCACGGTGCACTTGGCGCGCTCGGCCGTGGAGTCCTTGACGCCGATGACGGTCGAGCCAGCGGCGGTGGGCGTGGGCGCGGCGGCACACAGCTCGGTCGTCAGCGGCAGCGTCCAGCGCTGCTTGCCGTCGGCGAGGCCGTAGCCCGCCAGGCCCTTGTACATGCCCTTGACGACGACGTCGCCGACGATCCACGGGCCGAACACGTCGGCGCCGTTGCGCGGCAGGTCGACATCGTTCTTCAGCAGCCAGTTGACCTTCGCCTCGCCCGGCTTGCGCCCGGCGTTGAGGTC
Organism: Streptomyces sp. NPDC039465; assembly: GCF_055639315.1. Lineage (NCBI taxonomy): Bacteria > Bacillati > Actinomycetota > Actinomycetes > Kitasatosporales > Streptomycetaceae > Streptomyces > Streptomyces sp. NPDC039465. The sequence continues at coordinate 173,501 of NZ_JBVKAP010000007.1, forward strand.
GTCCTCGGCGGGGCGGCCGTTGCTGCCGCTGCCGTCGCCCTGGTCGACGGAGGCGGACGCGCTCGGCGCGGCGCTGCCGCTCGGTCCGGCGATCGGGGGCTTCTCGCCCTCGTCGCCGCTGAGCGCGAACCAGGTGCCGCCGCCGATGACGAGGGCGGCCGCCACGGCCGCCGCGATGATGACACCGGTCTTGCCCTTGAACGGGCCGCCGCCACCGGGCGGGGTGGGCGCGCCGGGGTACTGCGGCTGCATGGGGGCGGTGGGGTGGCCGGCGTACGGGCCGGGCTGCTGGCCGTAGGGGCCCGGCTGCTGCGGCTGGCCGTACGGGCCGGGCTGCTGCGGGTAGCCGTAACCGGGCTGCGGCTGCTGCGGATAGCCGTAACCGGGCTGGGTGGGCGGCGCGGCGGGCGGGGCCTGCGGCGGCATCTGCGGGACGGTCGGCGGGACCGGCGGCATCTGCGGCGGCTGCGGCGGCTGGTCCTGAGGCGCGCCGAAGCCCCCCGGCGGCTGGTTGCTGGGTGGCTGAGTCATCAGCGCTTTTCCCCCTTCATGCGGTTCCCGGCCCGCATCGGCCGACGATCCCGCAGTTTTACTGACTCGAGCGAGGCTTCTTTCTACCACCCGTCCCGTGGCGTAAAAGTGGCCGGTCCGCCCCTGTTCCCAAGGGAGGACCGGCCCGTAATGCCTTCGTTACGGCGCCTGCACGCGTTCTCTACGCGTCTTCGGCCAGCTCCAGCCAGCGCATCTCCAATTCCTCGCGCTCGCCCGCCAATTCACGGAGCTCCGCATCCAGCTTCGCCACCTTTTCGAAGTCCGTGGCGTTTTCGGCGATTTGCGCGTGCAGCTTGGTCTCCTTGTCGGCGACCTTGTCGAGCTGACGCTCGATCTTCTGCAGCTCCTTCTTCGCGGCGCGGGCGTCGCCGGCCGACTTCTCCTTGACGGGCGCGGCCACGGGGGCCGGGGCGGCCGCCTCGATCATCTTCTGGCGGCGCTCCAGATACTCCTCGATGCCGCGCGGCAGCATCCGCAGCGTGGCGTCGCCGAGCAGGGCGAACGTCTTGTCCGTGGTGCGCTCGATGAAGAACCGGTCGTGGGAGATGACGACCATCGAGCCGGGCCAGCCGTCGAGGAGGTCCTCCAGCTGGGTCAGGGTCTCGATGTCGAGGTCGTTGGTGGGCTCGTCGAGGAAGAGCACGTTCGGCTCGTCCATCAGCAGCCGCAGCAGCTGGAGGCGGCGGCGCTCACCACCGGACAGGTCGCCGACCGGTGTCCACTGCTTCTCCTTGGTGAAGCCGAACTGCTCGCAGAGCTGACCGGCGGTCATCTCCCGGCCCTTGCCGAGGTCGACCCGGTCGCGGATCTGCTGGACGGCCTCCAGGACCCGCAGCGTGGCGGGGAGTTCGGTGACGTCCTGGGAGAGGTAGGCGAGGCGGACGGTCTTGCCGACGACGATCTTCCCGCTCGCGGGCTGGGCCTCGCCCTGGGTGCGGGCCGCGTCCGCGAGGGCGCGCAGCAGGGAGGTCTTGCCGGCGCCGTTGACGCCGACCAGGCCGATCCGGTCGCCGGGGCCGAGCTGCCAGGTCAGATGCCGCAGCAGGGTCTTGGGTCCGGCGGTGACGGTGACGTCCTCGAGGTCGAAGACGGTCTTGCCGAGCCGGGCGTTGGCGAACTTCATCAGCTCGCTGGTGTCGCGCGGCGGCGGCACGTCGGCGATGAGTTCGTTGGCGGCCTCGATGCGGTAGCGGGGCTTGGAGGTACGGGCGGGGGCGCCGCGCCGCAGCCAGGCGAGCTCCTTGCGCATCAGGTTCTGCCGCTTGGCCTCCTCGGTGGCGGCGATGCGCTCCCGCTCGGCGCGGGCGAAGACGTAGTCGGAGTAGCCGCCCTCGTACTCGTGGACGGTGCCGCGCTGCACGTCCCACATGCGGGTGCAGACCTGGTCGAGGAACCACCGGTCGTGGGTCACGCACACCAGCGCGGACCTGCGGTTCTGGAGGTGCTGGGCGAGCCAGGCGATGCCTTCGACGTCGAGGTGGTTGGTCGGCTCGTCGAGGACGATCAGGTCCTGGTCGGCGATGAGCAGCTTCGCCAGCGCGATCCGGCGGCGCTCGCCGCCGGACAGCGGGCCGATGACGGTGTCGAGGCCGTGCTCGAAGCCGGGCAGGCCGAGCCCGCCGAAGAGTCCGGTGAGCACGTCGCGGATCTTGGCGCTGCCGGCCCACTCGTGGTCGGCGAGGTCGCCGATGACCTCGTGCCGGACGGTGGCCTTCGGGTCGAGGGAGTCGTGCTGGGTGAGCACGTCCAGGCGCAGCCCGCCGCTGTGGGTGACGCGGCCGCTGTCGGCCTCTTCGAGCCGGGCGAGCATCCGGATAAGGGTGGTCTTGCCGTCGCCGTTGCGGCCGACGACGCCGATCCGGTCGCCCTCGGAGACGCCGAGGGAGACACCGTCGAGCAGGGCACGTGTGCCGTACACCTTGCTGACTGCCTCGACATTGACCAGGTTGACGGCCATTTCACTCCTGTACCGGGGGATGGATCGACATACCAGAGTAGACGCCGTGGGCGGTGCGATAGCGTGCGCGATCATTCGAGGCCGCGTACGAGGACCGGGGGACAGGGATGGCCGAGTCGGTGTGGGCGCGGTTCCGGAGGCATCGGTGGCTGCCGCAGGCGACCGGAGTGGGTCTGGTGGCGGTGCTGGTGGCCGGAGGTGTGGCCGTCCGCGCGGAGCTGCGGGAGGGCCACGACGACGACGTGCTGGCGCGGGCGTGCGGCGGGGTGCTGCCGGCCTCCGCGGTACGGGCCGTGCTGGACGGGGACGGGTGGTGGGAGCTGCGGACGGGCGCCGGGCCGCGCGGGCTGGTCGCCTGTGACCTGGGCGGCGACGACGGCCCGTCGCTCCAGGTGACGGCGGTGCCGGTGCTGGACGCCCCGCTGGAGGGCGTGCGGCAGGACGACGTCGTGGGGCGCTCGCCGTACGAGGATCTCCCGGAGTGGGCCGAGGACCATGAGCGGGCGGACGTGGCGCTGACGGTGTCCTGCCCGAAGGGGCTGCCGGGGTACGCCCGGCCGGTGACGCGTTTCCGGGTGCATGCGTCGGTGACCGACGAGGTGGACGACCGGGGCAGCGAGCGGGTCGGGGAGATCGTCGAGGCGTTGGCGGAGGACGTGCGGGAGCGGTATGGCTGCGGCGGTGCGGCGGTGAAGCCGGGCGACGCGCGGCCTCCGGCCCGCACGGAGGAGCCCGGCCCGGAGCCGGAGGGGCTGCCGGCGACGTGCCGGTGGTTCCGGTCCGCGTATCTGGGGGCCGGGGACTGGCGGCCGACGGAGAACGGCGCTCGTGGCGGGAGCCCGGCGTGGGCCCGCGGCTGTTCGATGAGCCTGATGTGGGCGGCGGCGCCGTCCCGGGAGGAGCAGCTGGTGTCCGTGGAGTCGGCGAGCTGGTGGGGCGTGGCGCTCGGGGAGGTGCGGACGGAGTACGGGGCGGAGCTTGCGGCCGTCGGGAAGGACGGCGCGCCGCCCCAGGGCAGGCGTTCTCTGACCCGCGTGGCCTGGGCCGAGGCGGTGTGCGCGGAGGGCCGGAGCCTGCACCGGGTGAGTGTGGCGGGCACGGCGGACAGGCGCGCGGAGGCCCGGGCGGACAAGCGGGTGGACACGCTCCTCGACCGCTATCTGGCCGGGTCCGGCTGCCGTGGCGTGAAGGTTCTCGGAAAGGTGTGGAAGTGAGCGGGGAGCGGTGGTGGCGTCGGCGGCGGGTGCGGCTCACGGCCGCGGGCACGGCGGGGGCCGTGGCGGTCGCGGGCGGTCTGTTCTGGCTGTCGGGCGGGTACGAGTCGTGGCGCAACGACCGGGCGCTGGATTCGGTGTGCGACGGGGACCTGGCCGCCGATGAGGTGCGCACGCTTCTCGACGGCGCCGACGTGGAGTCGTCGGGCGGGAGGTACGGCGGCGTGTGGCTGTGCAAGCTGCGGGCGGCCGACCGGGACGAGGACGGCCCCGTCCGGATCGTCCTGTCCGTCCGGGCCGCCGACGAGGACGACGTCACCGTCGCCAGTGCCCCTTATGGGGCGCCGCTGGGCAACGGCTGGACGGGCTCCTTCCTGTTCGACCCGGACCAGGACACGCGCTCGCGGGACCAGGCGTCCGCCTCGCTGCTCCTGGACTGCGGCCGTGAGTCCGGCGACGGTCTCCTTGCGACGATCGACGCCCGCCTCGGCCGGGGCGACTTCGACGCGGCGGAGGCTCGGGAGCGGCTGACGGCGGTGCTGACGCGGACGGCGACGGCGTACGCGGAGCGGACCGGCTGCGCGGCGGAGCCGGGGCGGCCGGTGAAGGACGTCGGGGTGGCGGCGACACCGTGGGACTACCGTCCCGTGGCCCGGGTCTCCGGCACCTGCGCGGGTGTGGTGGACGCGGCGACGGCCGCGCGCTGGGGTGTGCGGACGGCGGTGGAGACCGCGGCCGTGCCGAAGCCGGTCGAGGGCTGCACGCTCGGCGGCCTGCAGGGCGCGGCGCTGTACGAGTTCACCGCGTCCTACGGCCCCTTCGCCGGGCAGCGCCGCTTCGACCTGGACCGCGCCCGGGAGCAGGGTGCGGGCGTCCGGCCGGACGGCCGGTACGTGTTCACCACCGACTGCCCGGGCGCCGGGGCGCGGGCGGTGTACGGCGTCGAGCCGCTCGGCGAGCGGTTCGGCACCTCCCTGGCCCTGGACCATCCGTCCCTGCGCGCCGCGCTCCAGCGCTTCGCGAACGCCTCGGCGAAACGCCACGGCTGCCCGGCGCCGAAGGCGCCCTAGCCGTTCCGTCCGCGTCCGGCCCGTTCGACCAGCAGCCAGCCGGCGAGGGCCAGGGCGACGGCGGCCGGTGCGGTGACGTGGACGGCGATCAGCAGGGCGGAGTGGCCTTCGAGGAGGCCGCCGAAGCCGGTCATGGAGAGCCCGAGCACACCGAACAGGGCGAGGGTGACGCCGAGGGCGGCGAGGGGCCCGGACCGGGCGGGCGGGAGGCCGGTCGCGTCCCGGCCAAGGGTCCCTACCCGCGGCCGCTCGAAGCGGCGGAACGCCGCGACCAGCAAGGCCGTCAGGGCCGCCGCCGCCAGAAGCCGTGCCGGGAGCTGGGTCCACCAGGCGGTGGAGGCCGGGGCGGGGAGCGGCAGATCGAGGGCGAGCATCGTGCCGTAGACGCCGAGCATCGCGGTGAGGTGCCACAGGAACGCGGTCATGGCGACGCCGTTGGCGGCGACGACCGTGCGCCAGACTCCGGCGCGGCGGGCGAGGCGGGTGCCCGGGCCGCGGAGGAGTTCGACGGCGCCGACCAGCCACAGGCCGTGGCAGAGCAGGGCGAGGGTGGGCGGGGCCATGTTGGAGACCTTCTCGCCGGGCATGCCGACCATGGACAGCGGGTACGGGCCGAGCGCGACGAGCGCCGCCGCGCCCAGGAGCCCGGCGCCGGCCAGCAGCGCGGGCCTGTGGATGCGGCCGTCGGCGCGCAGGAAGCCGAGCTGGTGCACGGCGAGCCAGACGAAGGCGAAGTTGAGGAAGGCGACGTAGGGGGCGTCGAAGGCGAAGCGCAGGACGTCCACGGCGACGGCGCCCGCGGCGAGCATGGCGAACGCGCCCCAGCCGCAGCGCCGGTGGAGCCGCAGCAGCGGCGGGGTGAACGCGACCATCGCCAGGTAGATGCCGATGAACCACAGCGGCTGGGTCACCAGCCGCAGCGCCACCCCGGTCAGTCCCGTGTCCCCGCCGAGGAGTTGGACGGCGAGCGCGGCGAGGCCCCAGATCAGGACGAAGACCATGGTGGGGCGCAGCAGCCGCTGGAGGCGGGCCCGCAGGAAGGTGGCGTAGTGGGGCCGGGAGCGGTGGGCGAGGGCGTGCGAGAAGCCGCCGACGAAGAAGAACACCGGCATGACCTGGAGTACCCAGGTCAGCAGCTGGAGTTCGGGGACGACGGCGAGGAGGTTGCCGACGCCGCCGTCGGCGGTGACGGCCGCCATCAGCCAGTGGCCGAGGACGACCGTGCCGAGCGAGGCGACCCGCAGCAGGTCGACGTACCGGTCGCGGGTGGCCGGGGTGGCCGCGGCGAGCTCTGAGACGCTGGTTCCCATACGGGTACGGTCGCGTCCCGTACCCGGGGGGCGTCAGCGCGTACGTACTCAGATCCAGAGCTGAGTACCTACAGGACGTGGGCTCCGGGTGCCGGTGAGGTGGCCACGCGGGCGGTGCGGCAGGTGCCGGAGGCGAGCAGGGCCTCGGCGACCGCGGCGGCCGTTTCGGGATCCTTGGTGAGGAACGCGGTGGTGGGGCCCGAGCCGGAGACGAGGCCGGCCAGCGCGCCGGCGGCCGTCCCGGCCTCCAGGGTGGCCGCGAGGGAGGGCCGCAGGGAGAGCGCGGCGGGCTGGAGGTCGTTGACGAGGGTGGCGGCCAGCGCGGTGGTGTCGCCGGTGCGCAGGGCGTCGAGGAGGGCCGGGGAGGCGACCGGCTCGGGGACGTCGACGCCGGCGGTGAGGCGGTCGAACTCGCCGTAGACGGCCGGGGTGGACAGTCCGCCGTCGGCGACGGCGAAGACCCAGTGGAAGGTGCCGCCGACGGGCAGTTCGGTGAGGTGTTCGCCGCGGCCGGTGCCGAGGGCGGCGCCGCCGGCCAGGCTGAAGGGCACGTCGCTGCCGAGTTCGGCGCAGATGTCGAGGAGTTCGGCGCGGGGGGTGTCCAGGCCCCAGAAGGCGTCGCAGGCGAGCAGGGCGCCCGCCCCGTCGGCGCTGCCGCCGGCCATGCCGCCGGCGACGGGGATGTCCTTGGCGATGTGGAGGTGGACGTCCGGGGAGATGCCGTGGCGGGCGGCGAGGGCGAGCGCGGCGCGCGCGGCGAGGTTCGTCCGGTCCAGGGGGACCTGGTCGGCGTCGGGGCCCGAGCAGGTGATCGTCAGCTCGTCCGCGGCGGTGACCGTCACCTCGTCGTAGAGGGAGACGGCGAGGAAGACGTTGGCGAGGTCGTGGAAGCCGTCGGGGCGGGCGGCGCCGACCGCCAGCTGGACGTTGACCTTGGCCGGTACGCGTACCGTCACGCTCTCGCTCACTGCTTCGCCTCCGCGATCCGTGCGAACTCCTCCACCGTGAGGGATTCTCCCCTGGCCTGGGGCGAGACTCCGGCGGCGGTCAGGGCGGCCTCGGCGGCGGCCGGGGAGCCGGCCCAGCCGGCGAGGGCGGCGCGCAGGGTCTTGCGGCGCTGGGCGAAGGCGGCGTCGACGACGGCGAAGACCTCGGCCTTGGTGGCGGTGGTCTTGAGGGGTTCGGTGCGTCGCACGAGGGAGACGAGGCCGGAGTCGACGTTGGGGGCGGGCCAGAAGACGTTGCGGCCGATGGCACCGGCCCGCTTGACCTCGGCGTACCAGTTCGCCTTGACGGAGGGGACGCCGTAGACCTTGTTGCCGGGCCGGGCGGCGAGCCGGTCGGCGACCTCGGCCTGGACCATGACGAGGGTCCGCTCGATGGTGGGGAACCGGTCGAGCATGTGCAGCAGGACGGGCACGGCGACGTTGTAGGGCAGGTTGGCGACGAGCGCGGTGGGCGGCGGCCCGGGCAGTTCCTGGACGTGCATGGCGTCGGTGTGGACCAGCGCGAAACGGTCGGCCTTCGCGGGGATGCGGGCGTTGATCGTCGAGGGCAGCGCCGCGGCGAGGACGTCGTCGATCTCGACTGCGGTGACCCGGTCGGCGACCTCCAGGAGCGCCAGGGTCAGGGACCCGAGGCCCGGTCCGACCTCGACCACGACGTCGTCGGGGCGCACCTCGGCGGTGCGGACGATACGGCGGACCGTGTTGGCGTCGATGACGAAGTTCTGGCCGCGCTGCTTGGTGGGGCGTACGCCCAGCTTGGCGGCGAGTTCGCGGATGTCGGCGGGGCCGAGGAGGACGTCGGGATCAGTGGTGCTCACCGGTACAGCCTACGGCCGCAGTGCGGCCATGGACTTGCCCCCCGCTGCACGTAGAGCTTCTTGGCCCGGAAGGTCTGTTCGGCGGCGGGCGCGTTCTGGGCGACGCCGGTGCCGCCGAGGGCGCGCCAGGTGCCGGGGTCGAACTGGTAGAGGCCGCCGTAGGTGCCGGAGGGGTCGACGGCGCCGGGGCGGCCGCCGGACTCGCACTGGGCGAGGGCGTTCCAGTCGAGGCCGTCGGCGCCGGCGACGGAGGAGGGCAGCGGTTTGGTGCCGACCCTGATCTTCTGGGTGACCGGTTCGCGGACGATCTCCTCGGCGATCCGGCGGGGTTTCTGCCTGACGCCGTTGACGGTGCGCAGGGCGTAGGTGACCCGGCGTACGCCCTGCCTGCCCTGGCGTTCGACGACTTCGGTGCCGGCGAAGAGCTCCGGGTCGCGGGTCTTCTCGGTGGCGTACGGGATGGGTTCCTCGCGGATCTCCTTGGTGCCGGTGATCCGCATGACGGCGATGGTCTGGCCGTCGCGGGGGAAGGCGTCGGGCGGTACGGAGGTGGTGTCCTGGCCGCTGAGGGTGATCCCGGCCTCGGCGAGGGCTTCGCGGACGGTGGCGGCGTTGGTGCGGATGGTGCGTTCGCGGCCGTCGGCCATGAAGGTCACGGTGCGTTCGGTGCGGACGTCGAGGGTGAGGCCCTTGCGGGTGATCTCCATGGAGCGGGAGACGGAGAGGTAGGCGCCTTCGGCGCGGATGCCGAGCTGGCGCAGGGCGCCGTCGACGGTGCGGGCGGTGGTCCAGACGCGGAGCCGGTGTCCGTCGAGGGTGAGGGTGACGGGGCGGCCGTAGCGGACGACGATCACGTCGCCGCTGGCGAGGGCGGCGCCGGGGGCGGGGGCGACGATGTCGTGGTCGCCGACGGTGATGCCCTCGTCGTCGAGGAGCTCCCGGACGTCGTCGGCGAAGGTGTGCAGGGTGCGCGGGGCTCCGTCGACGCTGAGCCGGACAGCTTTGTCGTTGGCGACGAAGGCGCTGGTGCCGCCGGCGAGGACGACGACGACCATGGCCTGCGGCAGGAGCCGCCGCAGCCCTTCGGGGCCGCGGCCCTGGCCTGCTCTGCGGCGGCGGGCGGCGCGCCGGGCCTCGGCGCGGCCGCCGGTGGTGGCCCCGGTCGGGGCGCCGGTGGGGGCGGCCGGCTGGCCCGGTACGAGCGCCGCCTCCTGGGTCTCGTACGACGCGAAGGCCACATCGGTCGCGCTCCTTGCGGCGCGACGCCCGGACCGTACGGCTCGGTGACTGCCCTGCGAGTTGCTCACGAGGCCGGGACACTAGCGGAGCCCCGGTCACTCTCCAAAGCAGCGCGACTACGGACTGTGGCTGTTATGTATCAGTGATCGTCGGGGTTTGTCAGTAGTCGAACGCACGCGCGGTGTTCGCGCCGATGGCCTCGGCGAGGGTGTCCTCGTGGATGCCCCGGACGGCGGCCATGGCCCGGACGGTGACCGGGATCAGGTAGGGGGCGCCCGGCCGCCCCCGGTAGGGCGCGGGGGTGAGGAAGGGCGCGTCGGTCTCGACCAGGACCAGTTCCAGCGGGGCGACGGCGAGCGCATCCCGCAGCGGCTGGGCGTTCTTGAAGGTGACGTTGCCGGCGAAGGACATGTAGTAGCCGCGGGCGGCGCAGATCTCGGCCATCTCGGCGTCGCCGGAGTAGCAGTGGAAGACGGTCCGCTCGGGGGCGCCCTCCTCGGCGAGGACGCGCAGCACGTCGGCGTGGGCCTCACGGTCGTGGATGACGAGCGCCTTGCCGTGCCGCTTGGCGATCTCGATGTGGGCGCGGAAGGAGCGCTCCTGGGTGGCCATGCCCTCGGGGCCGGTACGGAAGTAGTCCAGGCCGGTCTCGCCGACGGCCTTGACCTCCGGCAGGGCGGCGAGCCGGTCGATCTCGGCGAGCGCCTCGTCGAGGGCGGCGTCCCCGCCCGCGTCCCGGGCGCCCTGGCGCGACCAGCCTCCCCCAGCCCCAGGGGGCTGGGAGGTGCCCCCATGATCTCCGAGCACGATGCGCGGCGCTTCGTTGGGGTGCAGGGCGACGGCCGCGTGGACCTGCTCGTACTGGGCGGCGGTCTCGGCCGCCCAGCGGGAGCCCTTGAGGTCGCAGCCGACCTGGACGACGGTGGTGACACCGACGGCGGCGGCCTTGACGAGGGCCTCCTCGACCGAGCCGCTCTGCATGTCCAGATGGGTGTGCGAATCCGCCACCGGCACCAGAAGCGGTTCGGGCAGCGGCGGCGGGGCGTCCTTCGAGCTCATGGCCCCGATCGTACGAGGACGGCGCGGCGGGCCGCGATCGGGTTACCCGCGCTCTCTGAAGGGGTGGAGCAGGTCGGAGAGGTGCCAGCGGTGCTCGGCCGGGGGTTCCTCGGCCGGGGCTGCGGGCCGGCCCGACGTCTTCTGGCCGATGGGTCCGGCCGTGGCGACCGGCGGGTACGACCAGGACTCGTCGGCCCGTTCCATGTACTCCCGGACGGCGGAGACCTGACCCGCCCGCATGATGCGGACGACATGGCTTCCGCAGTTCAGACAGGTCGGGTTGGAGAGCGGGGAGGGGACCCGCTGTCCCTTCGTGCGGTAGACGACCAGTTCGTGGCGAGCGGCGTCGGTGTGGTGCTCGATGTCGTACGACTGCTCCCAGCCGTATCCGCAGCGCATGCACGCGAAGGCGTACGACTCGTGGCCGACGGATGTGCCGGTGATCTCACTCATCCCAGCTCCTCTCCACTGATCCAGTGGACGCCCATTTCGGCCGGAGCGCATCAGCGCCGGTTGAACCATGGAGTTCTTTTGGGTCTTCCGTTGCCGAAAGGCCTACCGCACGGGCAAAGCCTTCTTTTCAGATTAGCCCTTTACCGGTCCCGGGTGCCTTTCGGACCGCGGTCTTCCCGGTCCGCGGTCTTCGCCGCCACCACGGCGTCGAACACCTCCCGCTTGGGCAGGCCCGCCTCGGCGGCGACCGCCGCGATGGCCTCCTTACGGCGCTCCCCCGCCTCCTCGCGCACCCGCACACGGCGCACCAGCTCGTCGGCGTCCAGCTCTTCGGGGCCGGTCTCGGGGGCGCCCTCGACGACGACGGTGATCTCGCCGCGTACGCCCTCCTTCGCCCACTCGGCGAGCTCGCCGAGGCCGCCGCGCTTGACCTCCTCGTACGTCTTGGTGAGCTCGCGGCAGACGGCGGCGCGCCGCGACACGCCGAAGACCTCGGCCATCGCGGCGAGCGTGTCGTCGAGCCGGTGCGGGGCCTCGAAGTAGACGAGGGTGCGCCGCTCGCCGGCGACCTCGCGCAGCCTGCCGAGCCGCTCGCCTGCCTTGCGTGGCAGGAAGCCCTCGAAGCAGAAGCGGTCGACGGGCAGTCCGGACAGGGCCAGCGCGGTGAGCACGGCGGACGGGCCGGGCACCGCGGTGACCTTGATGTCCTTCTCCACGGCGGCGGCGACCAGGCGGTAGCCGGGGTCGGAGACGGACGGCATGCCCGCGTCGGTGACCAGCAGGACCCGTGCGCCGCCCTCCAGGGCCTCGACCAGTTCAGGGGTGCGCGCCGACTCGTTGCCCTCGAAGTACGACACGACCCGGCCGGTGGTGTGGATGCCGAGCGCCCGGGTCAGCCCGCGCAGCCGGCGGGTGTCCTCGGCCGCGACGATGTCGGCCGTCTCCAGCTCGGCGGCGAGCCGCGGTGGGGCGTCCGCGATGTCACCGATGGGGGTCCCTGCGAGTACCAGCGTTCCTGTCACATGGGTCATCCTCGCAGCCCGGACGGGCGACTCGCACAGACGCGTTCCCTACGATGGCGCGGTGACCAGTACTGCGCCAGAGGCCCTGCACGGACAGGACGCCGGGGACTCGCCGCCTTCGTGGCAGCAGCGCCTGCGCCGATACGGCTACGCGCCGCGCGCGGAGATCGGGCTGCGGGAGCGGCTCGTACCGCCGTACACCCGGCCGTCGGAGCGGATGTGGTCGCTGCTGGGGGTCTCCCCGTCGCGCGCGGACCGGCTGACGCGCCTCGCGGCCTGGGGCGGCCCGCTGCTGGTGGCGCTGGTGGCGGGGCTGCTGCGGTTCTGGCACCTGGGCAGCCCCAAGGCGGTGATATTCGACGAGACGTACTACGCCAAGGACGCCTGGGCGCTGGTCAACCAGGGGTACGAGGGCGCGTGGCCGAAGGACGTCGACAAGTCGATCCTGGCGAACCCGGACGCGGTGGCGATCCCCACCGAGCCGGGCTATGTCGTGCATCCGCCGGTCGGCAAGTGGGTGATCGGCCTGGGTGAACAGCTGTTCGGCTTCACGCCGTTCGGCTGGCGGTTCATGGTGGCGGTGCTCGGCACGCTGTCGGTGCTGATGCTGTGCCGGATCGGGCGGCGGCTGTTCCGCTCGACGTTCCTTGGCTGTCTGGCCGGTCTGCTGCTCGCCGTGGACGGACTGCATTTCGTGATGAGCCGCGCGGCGCTGCTCGATCAGGTACTGATGTTCTTCGTCCTCGCGGCGTTCGGCTGTCTGCTGATCGACCGTGACCATGCCCGGCGGCGGCTGGCGGCGGCGCTGCCCCGGGACGAGGAGGGCCTGCTGCGGCCGGACGCGGAGGTCGCCGAGACACTGCGGCTGGGCCTTCGGCCGTGGCGGATCGCGGCGGGCGTGATGCTGGGCCTGGCGTTCGCGACGAAGTGGAACGGGCTGTACATCATGGCCGCGTTCGGGGTCATGGCGGTGCTGTGGGACGCGGGCGGGCGCCGGACGGCCGGTGCGATCAGCCCGTACGCGGCGGTGCTCAAGCGGGATCTGGTGCCGGCGTTCGTGTCGGTGGTGCCGGTCGCCGTGGTCACGTACATCGCCTCCTGGACCGGCTGGATCGCCTCGGACAAGGGGTACTTCCGCGACTGGGCCGAGCGGCCCGGCGGAGGCGGCGGGACATGGGGATGGCTGCCGGACTGGCTGCGCAGCCTGTGGCACTACGAGACCGAGGTCTACAAGTTCCACGTCAACCTCACCTCAGGCCACACCTACGAGTCGAACCCCTGGAGCTGGATCGTCCTGGGCCGCCCGGTCTCGTACTTCTACGAGGACCCGGCCCCGGGCCGGGACGGCTGCCCGGTCGACGCGACGGAGAAGTGCGCCCGGGAGGTCCTGGCGATCGGAACGCCGCTGCTGTGGTGGGCGGCGTGCTTCGCGCTGTGTTACGTGCTGTGGCGGTGGTTCTTCCGGCGCGATTGGCGGGCGGGCGCGATCGCATGCGGGGTCGCGGCGGGCTGGCTGCCGTGGTTCTTCTACCAGGAGCGGACGATCTTCCTCTTCTACGCGGTGGTGTTCGTGCCGTTCCTGTGTCTCGCCGTGTCGATGATGATCGGCGCGATCATCGGCCCACCGGGCTCGGACGAACGCCGGCGCACGGTGGGCGCGGTCGGCGCGGGTGTGCTGGTGCTGCTGATCGTCTGGAACTTCATCTACTTCTGGCCGCTGTACACGGGCGAGGCAATCCCGATGGACGCCTGGCGGTCCCGGATGTGGCTGGACACCTGGGTGTGACGGGCGGGGTGGCCACGGTCGGGTAACGACCGCCCCTCTCGTCACTACTGTCGCGTAGAGTCCGCTCCGTCAGGCACTTGAACATGTTCAAGTGCACTCTTGGGGGAGGGAACTGAACAGCATGCGCAGCGGAGCGAAGGTCGCCGTCGTCGGCGGGGTGTTCGTGGTCGTCGCCGGTGGGGTGGGGTACGGGGGCTACAACCTGTGGAACGGGCTGAGCGGTAACGGCGGCGGTACGTCCACCAAGTCCGCGGAGACGAAGAAGAGCGGCCCGGTGACCCCGGACGAGGTGAAACAGGCCGCCGAGGAGTTCCTCGCCGCATGGGCCGCGGGCGAGAGCGACAAGGCCGCGCAGCTCACCAACAACTCTGGCGCCGCCGGGACGGCGGTCGAGGGCTTCCGGACCCAGGCCCATGTCTCGAAGGCGGTCATCACGCCCGGCACGCCGAGCGGGACCAGGGTGCCGTTCACGGTCGCCGCGACCGTGACGTACAAGGGCGTCTCGAAGCCGCTGGCCTACTCCTCGTCGCTGACGGTGGTACGCGGACTGACCACCGGCAAGGCGCTGGTGGACTGGCAGCCGACCGTCATCCACCCCAAGCTCACGAAGACCGCCACCCTGAAGACCGGGGCGGCGAAGACGGCCGAGATCAAGGCCGTCGACCACAGCGGCGTCGAGCTGACGAAGGAGAAGTACCCCTCCCTCGGCCCGATCCTGGACGAGCTCCGCAAGAAGTACGGGGCGAAGACGACCGGCACCCCCGGGGTCGAGACCTTCGTCGACAGCGGCTCGCAGACTGTGGCCGACACGACCCTGCTCACGCTCACCAAGGGCAAGCCGGGCGAGCTGAGGACGACCCTGGACGCCGGCGTGCAGGCCGCCGCCGAGAAGGCCGTGAAGAAGTACGGCAAGGCGTCGGTCGTGGCGATCAAGCCCTCGACCGGAGAGATAAGGGCGGTCGCCAATACCCCCGCGAACGGCTACAACACGGCCTTCATGGGCTCCCAGGCCCCCGGCTCCACGATGAAGATCGTGACCGCCGCGATGATGATGGACCAGGGGATCGTCTCCGGCCCGGACGCGAAGGTGGAGTGTCCGGCGACGGTCTCGTGGGAGGGCGTCCCCTTCCGCAACCTCGACCACTTCAAGATCGACAACGGTACTTTCGAGGCCTCCTTCCGCCGCTCCTGCAACACCGCCTTCATCAAGGCGATCGGCCCCCTCAACACCAAGGGCATCGAGAACACCGCCCTCGGTGACACGGCCCGGAAGTACTTCGGCATCGGCCTGGAGTGGCAGACCGGCATCGTCTCCTTCGACGGGAAGGTGCCGCCCTCCTCCGGCGGCGAGACCGCCGCCTCGTACATAGGCCAGGGCAAGGTCCAGATGAACGCGCTCAACGTCGCGTCCATCGCCGCCACCGCCAAGTCCGGCGCGTTCAAGCAGCCGGTCATCGTCCCGCAGGACCTGGACGACCGCGAACTGGCCACCGCGCAGCGGCTCCCCGGCCGTATCGCCGGGGCGCTGAAGCAGATGATGAACGCGACCGCCACCGCCGGCGACGGCACGGGCCGTACGGCGATGGCCGGGGTGGGCGGCTTCAAGGGCGCCAAGACCGGCTCGGCGGAGGTCGACAACCAAGCCACCTCCAACAGCTGGTTCACCGCCTTCGCCGACGACCTCGCCGCCGCGGCGGTGGTCGAGTCGGGCGGCCACGGCGGCGACGCGGCTGGGCCGGTGGTCGCCTCCGTGCTGAAGGCGCGGTAGGGGCGACCGGCGCATCGGGGGTCTCCATGGCCCGTACAACCACCGATAGCGTGCGGGCCATGACCACCACCGAAGCCCCGACCGGGCGTGGCGCGTGACGCCGGTCGTCGCGGCGGCCGTGCTGCTGGCCGCTGTCACCCACGCCAGCTGGAACGCGATCGCCCATCACATCAAGGACCAGCTCCTCTCCTTCACCCTCATATCCGGCGGCGGGACCCTCATCGGGGCCCTCGCCGCCGTCTTCGTGCAGCTCCCGGCGCCGGAGGCGTGGCCGTACCTGATCGCCTCCGCACTGGTGCACGTCGGCTACATGGCCCTGCTGATGCGGTCGTTCACCCTCGGCGACTTCGGCCAGGTGTACCCGATCGCGCGGGGCACGGCCCCGCTCGCGGTGACCGGGCTCGCGGCGGTCTTCGCCCACGAGATCCCGGACGGCCCTCAGCTGGCGGGCGTGGCGGTGGCGTGCGCGGGTCTGGTCGGGCTCGCGGTGTGGGGCATCCGGAGCCGGGGAGGGCCGGGCGTCCGCCCCCACTGGCCGGCGCTCCTCGCGGCGGGCGGGACGGGCCTGGCGATCGCCGCGTACTCGGTCCTGGACGGGCTCGGGGTGCGCGCGTCGGGCACCGCGCTCGGCTACATCGCCTGGCTGATGCTCCTCCAGGGCACGGCGATCCCGCTGTACACCCTGGCGCGCCGCAGGGGCGCGCTGGTCGCCCAGCTGCGGCCGTACGTGACGTGGGGCGCGGTGGGCGCGGCCCTGTCGGTCTCGGCGTACGCGCTCGTCCTGTGGGCCCAGACGAAGGCGGCGCTCGCCCCGATCGCGGCGCTGCGGGAGTCCTCCGTCATCGTGGGCGCGGCGATCGGGGCGCTGTTCTTCAAGGAGCGCTTCGGCACGCCACGGATCGCGGCGGCGGCGCTGATGGCGGCGGGAATCGCCCTGATGCTGTACGGGAGTTGAGCGCGGGGCGGCCCGGCGCCTGAGGTTCAGTGGACGGTCGAGGCGGCGGCCTTGGCCCGCTCGGCGAGGGTGAGGAGTTCGTCGACGGACCACTGGTCGTTGATGTGGGCGCCGTACTTGGCGGCGAGAATCCGCCCGTCCGTCCCGATGAGGAAGTCCGCGGGCAGCCCGAGCCGGCCGTGCTCCTGACGCAGCGCCGGAGCGTGCCCGCCACCCCGCAGGATCTGCGCCGTACCGACCAGCAAGGCCCGGACGACCGGCCCCCACGCACGCGGGTCGAGCAGGGCGCGGGGCGCGGCCTCGACACCGAACTCCGCGTACAGCCGCTTGGCCGGGTCGGCGACGACGGCGAAGGGGAGCTGCTCGACGTGCGGGCGCAGTTCGCCGGCGGGTGAGTGGAAGACGACGACCTCGCGGATCCCGGCGCGCTCGATCTCGTCGTGGCGGGTGACCACCGACCGCAGGTGGAGATGACAGACCGGGCAGCCGGCGAAGCGCCGGAACTGGAGGTGGACGAGCCGGTCCGGGTCGGGGACGGGGACCGGTTCGCCGAGGACGGGCGTGAACGGGCGGGCGGGGAGGGTGGATCCGGGGGCGAGGCGCAGGTGGGACGGAGGCATCGGGACGCTTCCCTTCGTAGGAGTACGCCGTACACCTACGAGCATAGGCGTATACCGTACGCTGTCAATCGCCATGCCCCGCCCACGCTCCCTCACCCCCCGCCAACTGGCCTCCGCCGCGCTGACGGTTCTCGACCGCGACGGCCTCGCCGGGCTCTCCATGCGTACGGTCGCCAAGGAGCTCGGGATGAGCCCGATGGCCCTGTACCGGTACGTGGAGGACCGCGAGGAGCTCGAAGGGCTCGTCGTCGACCTCGTCCTCGGCGCGGTCGACACCACACCGCCTCCGCCCTCGGCGGACTGGCGCGAGCGGATCGCCACCATGGCCGACCGCCTCCGCACGGCCGTCGCCGCCCACCCGGCTGCCGTCCCCCTCACCGTCACCCACCGACACCGCTCACCGAGCGGCCTGCGCTGGTCGGAGACCGTCCTCGCGATCCTCACCCAAGCCGGCATCACCGGCGAGCGGCGGGTCATCGCCCTGCGCGGTCTGGTCAGTTACGTCACCGGCGCCATCCAGCTCGAACACCTCGGCCCCCTGGCGGGCGACGGCACCGACACCATCGCGGCCCTGCCCGAGGCCGATTTCCCCTACATGTCGGAAACGGCCCGCACGGCGCGTGGGGTGACGGCGGAACGGGAGTTCACCGAGGGGCTGGACGTGTTCCTGAGAGGGCTGGGCGCGGCGCCGCGCGACGAGGAGCCGCCGGCCTGATCCGGTCCGGGCTAGGCAGCGCCGCTGACGCCCGGGGCGACGAAGCGCCGGTGGAGCGAGGAGACGGTCACCTGCGGGTCGCTGCCCACACCCAGCTCGCCCTGGACCACGGGTCCGATCCGGCCGGCGATGAACCGCTCGAACTGGTCCTGCGACTCCCACACGTCGATCACCCGCAGTCCCCCTTCGAACCAGCTCGCATGCATCACGAGCCCGTCCGGAGGCTCCTCCTCCCACCGCACCCGGGCACGCGACTGGTCGTACACCTCGGGAGTGATCTCGGGCCACACAATGCTCACCACGACGGCCATGGACGTTCCTCTCACTGACTTCGGGCACGGCATGACGACGCTAAGCGGGGCGGGCGGGGCGGGCACGCCGGTGGGGCCATTCAGAGGTGGCGGGTCACCGGGACGCGGCGGCGGCGAACGTACGACGCGGTGAGCGCGGCCACGAGGGGGCCCCAGGCCAGGAGAGGGGCGTAGCAGATGACCAGGGCCCAGGCGGCGGGGCCGGAGGTCGGGAAGGTGGCGCCGGTGTCGTTCAGGGGCGGGACGAAGTGGAAGAAGTGGTTCAGGGTGCCGTAGGCGAAGAGCACGGTGACCAGGAAGGCGCCGGTCGCGGCGGGCACCGCGACCAGGGTCACAGGGATACGGCGGCCCCGCAGGCGCGGCACCCAGCGGGGCACGACCTCGCCCCAGGGACGGACGAGCGCGAAGGCGAGCAGGGCCAGCGCCTCGGAGACGACGGAGAGCGCGAGAACGTACGGCCGTTCCCACGGCCCCCAGTCGTACGGGGCCCCGAACAGCACCCCCGGGACCCCGGTCACCAGGCCGACCCGCCAGAGCCCGGAGGGCAGGACGACCAGCGGAACGGCGTGCGCGGCGTAGTGGGTCCAGCGGGGGGCGGCGAGGGTGGTCATGGCCGGTTCCTTGGCGACGAAGGCGGGTACCCACCCATCGTTCTGCGCCCCGGGGAGCCGGCCATCGACCGGCAGGACCAACCGCCTCCGCCGCGCGGCGGAGGCGGAAACGCTACTCCTGAACCCCGTTCATCGCCCAGGCGAAGCCCGTGTTCACCGCCAGCAGCCCGCCGTCCACCCGCAGCGTCGTGCCCGTGATCCAGGAGGCGTCCGAGGAGGCCAGGAAGGCGACCGCCGAGGCGATGTCGTCCGGGGTGCCGACGCGGCCGAGGGGGTAGACGTGGTCCGCGAGGCGGGTGAGGTCCTTGGCGCGGCCCTCCCAGGCGCGGGTGGCGATAGTGCCCGGGTTGATCTGGTTGACGCGGACGCCGCGCGGGGCCGCGTCGCCCGCCAGGGTGCGGGTGAAGGAGGCGAGGCCCGCCTTGGCCGCGCTGTAGGCGTGGTTGCCGAAGTCCTGTTCGGCGTTGACGGAGCCGATGTTGACGATCGCGCCCCGGCCCGACGCCGCAAGCAGCGGCATCGCGGCGCGGGCGCAGCGGAAGGCGCCCATGAGGGTCACGTCGAGGTTCTGCCGCCAGCCCTCGTCGCCCTCGTCCTCGATCCGTTCGGCGTCCGGCGCCACGCGCGCGAGGGCGTTGTTGACGAGCACGTCGAGGCCGCCGAAGCGGTCGGCCGCGTACGCCACCGCCGCCTCGACCGACGCCCGGTCGCCGACGTCGCAGCGCAGCGGAAGCGCCCCGGGGATGGACTCGGCCGCGCGGGCCGCCGCGTCCTCGTCGATGTCCGTCAGCAGGATCCGCCCGCCCTCCGCGGCGAGTCTGCGGGCGGTGGCCTCGCCGATGCCGCGTGCCGCGCCGGTGATCAGTACGCCGTACCCCTCGAAACGATTCATGGGGCGATCATGGCGTCGTGGCCTCCGCCGTCACCAGACCCCGGGCCGCCGTCAGATCGCCGAGCGGACCGCCCGTACCAGCGCCTGCGCCCGCGGGTCCGCCGTGACCGTCTTGCGCATGCCGTTAGTGACGTAGCCGAAGGCGATCCCGCTCTCCGGGTCGGCGAACCCCAGCGAACCGCCGCGGCCCGGGTGGCCGAACGAGCCGGGCGCGAGGAACGGGGAGGCCGTGCTGTGCAGCATGTAACCCAGGCCGAAGCGGGTGTTGACGACGAGGATCCGGTCCGGGCCGGTGGACTCCTCCGTACGGGCGAGGGTGAGGGTCGCCGGGGCGAAGAGGCGGTGGCCGTCGACCGGGCCGATGGTGGCCGCGTAGAAGCGGGCCAGGGCGCGGGCGGTGGAGACACCGGCGGAGCCGGGGAGTTCGGCGGCACGGTAGGCGGGGTCGTTCTCGTCGGGCGCGGGGTCGATCGCGCCGAAGGCGCGGCGGGTGAGGGAGGCCGGGTCGCGGTACGCCTCGGTGACCGCGCGCTTGGGGCGGAGCTTGAGGCCGGGGCCCTGCGGGGTCTCGGGCTCCTCGACGGGCCCGACGCGGCCGGCCCGGTGGGCCTCGTCCACCGGGAGGCCGATCCATAGGTCCAGGCCCAGGGGGCGGGCGATCTCCTCCGCCACCCAGCGGCCTATGGAACGGCCGGTGACCCGCTTGACCAGGCCGCTCAGCAGCCAGCTGAAGGTGTGCGGGTGGTAGCCGTGGTCCGTGCCGGGCTCCCACACCGGCGCCTGCGCGGCGACGGCCGCGCCCGACGCCTCGGGGTCGATCGCCTCGGCGAGGGTGAGCGGACGGTCCAGGACGGGCAGGCCCGCGCGGTGGGACAGCAGCTGCCGTACGGTCACCCGGTCCTTGCCTGCCGCCTTGAACTCCGGCCAGTACGTGCCGACCGGGGCGTCCAGGTCGAGCTGGCCGCGCTGGTGCAGCAGCAGCGGGACCGCGGCGGCCACGCCCTTGGTGGCGGATCGGACGATCTGCGCGGTGTCCACGGCCCAGGGGGCGCTCCCGTCGACGTCACGCGTGCCGGCCCACAGGTCGACGACCTTGGTGCCGTGGCGGTAGACGGCGACGGCCGCGCCGCGCTCGCCGCCCTCGGCGAAGTTGCGCAGGAAGGCGTCCCTGACCGGCTCGAATCCCGCCGCCACCGTGCCCCGGACGTCCACGCTCCACGCTCCCTTTCCCAGCACCCGTTCGGTGCCACCCCATGGTGCAACGTGGGCTTCGAAGCACGGATTCCGGGGGTGCCTCAGCCCCGGGCGGCCGGGGTCACCGACAGTGGATCGAAGCCGTACGGCAGCTCCAGGCGGTGGCGGCGCATCAGCTCGGGGTCGCTCAACACGTCCTGGGTACTCCCGTCGGCGGCGATCACGCCGTCGCTGAGGATCACCGAACGGGGGCAGAGCTCCAAGGCGTACGGCAGGTCGTGGGTGACCATCAGGACGGTGACGTCGAGCGAGCGGAGGATGTCGGCCAGTTCCCGCCGGGAGGCGGGGTCGAGGTTGGAGGAGGGCTCGTCGAGGACGAGGATCTCCGGCTCGGTGGCGAGGACGGTCGCGACGGCGACGCGGCGCCGCTGGCCGAAGGAGAGGTGGTGCGGGGGGCGGTCGGCGAACTCCGCCATGCCGACCTGCTCCAGCGCGCGGCGCACCACGGCGTCCAGGTCGGCGCCGCGCAGTCCGGCGGCGGCCGGACCGAAGGCCACGTCCTCGCGGACGGTGGGCATGAAGAGCTGGTCGTCGGGGTCCTGGAAGACGATGCCGACGCGGCGCCGGATCTCGGCGAGGTGCTGCTTGGCGACGGGCAGACCCGCGACGGTGACCGTGCCCGCGCCGCCGGTGAGGATGCCGTTGAGGTGCAGGACGAGGGTGGTCTTGCCGGCGCCGTTGGGGCCGAGCAGGGCGACCCGTTCGCCGCGGCCGACGGTGAGGTCGACGCCGAAGAGGGCCTGGTGGCCGTCGGGGTAGGCGTACGCGAGCCCGCGCACCGCCAGTGAGGCCGGCGAGTCGGGTGAGTCGGTCGTGGCGAGGGGGTCGGTCATAGGGTCCATCCCAGCAGGCAGATCGGCAGGGCAGCGGCGGGGAGGGCGGCGGCGTACGCCCACTGGGTACGGGTCGCGGACACGTCGTCGATGACCGGCATCGACCCGGTGTAGCCGCGGCTCACCATCGCCAGGTGCACCCGCTCCCCGCGTTCGTACGAGCGGATGAAGAGCGCGCCGGCGGACTTGGCAAGGACGCCCCAATGCCGTACGCCGCTCGCCTCGAAGCCCCGGGAGCGGCGGGCGATCGACATCCGCCGCATCTCGTCGGTGATCACATCGCCGTAGCGGATCATGAAGGAGGCGATCTGGACCAGCAGCGGCGGGAGCCTGAGCCGCTGGAGGCCGAGGAGCAGGGCGCGCAGCTCGGTGGTGGCGGCGAGCAGGACGGAGGCGGCGACGCCGAGGGTGCCCTTGGCGAGGACGTTCCAGGCGCCCCAGAGGCCCGGGACGCTGAGCTGGACGCCGAGGACCTCGGTCTGCTCGCCGGGCACGACGAACGGCATGAGCAGCGCGAAGGCGACGAACGGGATCTCGATCGCGAGGCGCTTGAGGAGCAGGCCGGCCGGGATGCGGGCCAGGGCCGCGACCGCGGCGAGCAGCACGGCGTACAGCGCGAAGGCCCACATCGCCTCGCGCGGTGTGGAGACCACGACCAGCACGAAGCCGAGCACGGCGACGAGCTTGCAGTGCGGAGGCAGCCGGTGCGGGAGCGAGTCGCCGTGGCGGTAGAGCTGGTGGGTGTGGCCCGCGCCCATGTCAGTCCGACGCCTGCGCGGCGGGGCGGCGGCGGACGGCCCAGAAGACGCCGCCGCCGACGAGGACGGTGGCGCCGACGCCGATCACGCCCGCGAGGCCGCCGGAGAGGCGCGGGGCCTCGATGCCCTTGACGCCGTAGTCGGCGAGCGGGGAGTCGGCGGCGGCGTGGTCCTCGACGTTCTTGTCGATGCCCTGGTCGGCGGCGACCTTCTCCAGGCCGTCGGGGCTGGCGGAGGCGTAGAAGGAGACGAAGCCGGCGAGCAGCAGGGCGGCGGCCAGGCCGCTGAGCAGCAGCTTCTTCGGGGAGCGGGCGGCGATGGGGGCCTGGGGGGCAGGGGCGGCGTCGACGAGTTCGCCGCCGACGCGCAGCTTGAGCGGGGCGCTCAGGCCACGGGCGCCGTAGACGAGGTCGGGGCGGACGGCGACGACGGCGCCGACGGTGAGCATGGTGATGACCGCCTCGCCGATGCCGATGAGGACGTGGACGCCGACCATGGCGGTGAGGACCTTGCCGACCGGGACGTGGGTGGTGCCGCCGATCGCGTAGAGCAGGGTGAAGGCGGCGGCCGAGGCCGGTACGGAGACCAGCGCGGCGGCGAAGGAGGCGGCGGTGAGGGAGCGGCGGGTGCGCGGCAGCACCTTCACCAGGCCGCGGAAGAGGGCGTACGAGACGACGACGGTGACGACGCCCATGACGGTGATGTTGACGCCGAGCGCGGTCAGGCCGCCGTCGGCGAAGAGGATGCCCTGCATGAGCAGGACGACGGAGATGCAGAGCACTCCGGTGTACGGCCCCACGAGGATGGCGGCGAGCGCGCCCCCGAGGAGGTGGCCGCTGGTGCCGGCGGCGACGGGGAAGTTCAGCATCTGCACGGCGAAGATGAACGCGGCGACGAGGCCGGCGAGCGGGGCGGTCTTTTCGTCCAGTTCCCGCCGGGCGCCCTTCAGGCCGACGGCCACGGCGCCCGCGGCGGCGACGCCTGCGGCGACGGAGACGGGGGCGTTGATGAATCCGTCGGGGACATGCATGGCGGGGTCTGCTTTCGGCCGGTTCGAGGGATGGAAGCGGAACCGTTCGATGATGCGGCCTTCTGCAAAGAGGTTGCAAGAACAAGAAGGTCACGAATAAGAGCGGGATAAGCGTGGCCAGGGGAGGCCGCGGCGCCCAGAATGTGGCACATTGGAGGGCAAATAGGACGAAAAGAGGAGTCGGCCGATGTCCGCCGCCGCCCAGAGTCCCGCTGTCGAAGACCACGCCAAGGGCCGGATCATCACCGACGCCCCCCTCTCCCGGGCCGTCCCGGTCTCCCTGCGCTACGACCCGGGCACCGATCCGGCGGCCGTACGGTTCGCCTTCCCCAGCGGAAGCGAGTGGAGCTTCCCTCGCGAGCTGCTCGAATCCGGGCTACGCGCCCCGACCCACCGCGACGACATCGACATCTGGCCGTGCGGCCGGGTGCAGACGGTGGTGGAGTTCCACACGGACGACGGGGTCGCGGTGGTGCAGTTCGACACCTCCGCGCTGGTGCGGTTCCTCAAACACACGTATGCCGTCACGGCGTCGATGACGACGCGGTGACGGCATACGGTCGTCCGCCAGATATCAGGCTTCAGATGCCCGATGACGGATGACAGACATCAGATGACAGACGTCAGGCTTTGACGAGCTCCCGGTCGTCCTCGGGCGCCGGGCCGCCGAGTTGTTCGCGCAGGCCCTCGCCCTCGACGTCCACGTTCGGCAGCGCACGGTCGAGCCAGCGCGGCAGCCACCAGGCCTTGTGGGCGAGCAGTGCCAGTACGGCCGGGACGATCGCCATGCGGACCACGAAGGCGTCGAAGAGGACGGCGACCGCGAGGCCGAAGCCGATCATCTTCACCATCTGTTCGCTGGAGCCGATGAAGCCCGCGAAGACGGCCATCATGATCACGGCCGCGGCGGTGACCACCCGGGCGCCGTGGCGGAAGCCGGTCACGATCGCCTCGCCGGGGCGCTCCCCGTGGACATACGCCTCGCGCATTCGGGTGACCAGGAAGACCTCGTAGTCCATGGCGAGACCGAAGACCACGCCCACCATGAAGATCGGCATCATCGACATGATCGGGCCGGTCTGTTCGACGCCGAAGAGGTCGCCGAGCCAGCCCCACTGGAAGACCGCGACGACCGCGCCGAGCGCGGCGACCACCGAGAGCAGGAAGCCGAGCGCTGCCTTGAGCGGGACCAGGATCGAGCGGAAGACGACCATCAGGAGCAGGAAGGCGAGTCCGACGACGAGCGCGAGGTAGGGAAGCAGCGCGTCGTTCATCTTCTGCGAGAAGTCGATGTTCATCGCCGTGGCGCCGGTGACCAGGACCTCGTCGCCGCCGGCGTCGCGGATGTCGTGGACCAGCTCTTCGGTCGCGGCCGAGGACGGGCGGTCCTTGGGGACGACCGTGATCATCGCGGTGTCGCCGGCCTTGTTGAGGGTCGGCGGGCTGACGAACACGTGGCCCTCCAGGCCCTTGATCGTCTTGGCCGTGGCG
Organism: Streptomyces sp. NPDC039465; assembly: GCF_055639315.1. Lineage (NCBI taxonomy): Bacteria > Bacillati > Actinomycetota > Actinomycetes > Kitasatosporales > Streptomycetaceae > Streptomyces > Streptomyces sp. NPDC039465. The sequence continues at coordinate 198,226 of NZ_JBVKAP010000007.1, forward strand.
TCGGCGGCGGCCTTGTCTCCGTCGACCACGACCACCAGGGGGCCGTTCGAGCCGGGGCCGAAGCCGTCGGAGAGCAGGTCGTAGGCGCGGCGCTGGGTGGTGGAGGTGGGCTGAGAGCCGTCGTCGGGCAGGCCCATCTCCAGCGAGGCGGCGGGGACGGCGATCGCACCGAGGCCGAGCACGCCGGCGAGCAGTACGGCCACCGGGCGGCGCAGGACGAACCGGGCCCAGCGGGTCCCTATGTTGGGCTTGTCGCTGACCGCGCCGCCCTTGCGCTGCTTGCGGCCGAGGACCTTCGTCCCGGCGAAGCCGAGCAGTGCCGGTATGAGGGTGAGCGCGATGAGGACGGCGATGACGACCGTGCCGGCGGCGGCGAAGCCCATCTTGGTCAGCATCGGGATGTTGACGACGGCGAGGCCGACCAGGGCGATGACGACGGTCAGTCCGGCGAAGACGACGGCGGAGCCGGCCGTGCCGACGGCCCGTCCGGCGGCCTCCTCGCGGTCGTGGCCCTCGGCGAGCTCGGCGCGGTAGCGGGAGACGATGAACAGAGCGTAGTCGATGCCGACGGCGAGGCCGATCATCATCGCGAGGGTGGAGGTGGTCGAGCCGAGGTCGAGGACGCTCGCCAGCGCGGTGATCGTCGAGACGCCGATGCCGACGCCGATGATGGCGGTGAGCAGCGGGAGGCCGGCGGCGACCAGCGAGCCGAAGGTGATGACGAGGACGATGCCCGCGACGATCACGCCGATGATCTCGCCGGAGCCGGTTTCCGGCATGGCCTGGAGCGCGTCACCGCCGATCTCGACGGTCAGTCCCTGGCCCTGGGCGTGGTGCCCGGCCTTCTCCAGCGCCTCGCGGGTGGCGTCGGTGAGCTCCATGCCGTTGACCTTGTACGCGACGGAGACGTACGCGGTGGAGCCGTCGCGGGAGACGGCCTTGGCGGTGTACGGGTCGGTGACGGAGGCGATCTGGTCGGAGCCGGTCTTCAGCTCGGCGACGGTCTTGTCGACCTTGGCCTTGTTGGCCGCGTCGGTCATCTTCTGGCCCTGCGGGGCCTTGAAGACGATCCGGGCGGTGGCGCCGTCGGCGGCGGCCTCCGGGAAGCGCTGTTCGAGGAGGTCGAAGGCCTTCTGGGCCTCCGTGCCGGGTATGGAGAAGGAGCTGGTGGTGGCGGCGGGCGCGGTGGCGGCGCCGGTTCCGGCGAGCGCGAGCAGCGCGACCCAGAGCAGGGCGGCGAGCCGGCGGCGCCGGAAGGCCAGACGGCCGAGTTTGTAGAGGAACGTGGCCACGGGGGCGTACTCCCATTGGTGGGCGGGACAGGGCATGGGGAGCCGACCCGACGGCGTGAGCGGTGACGCGTCGGTGGTGCTGGTCGGTCGTGCTTGACCGGTGGTGCTGGTCGGTGGTGCTTTGACCGGTGGTGCTGGTCCGTGGTGCTTGACCGGTGGTGCTTTGACCGGTGGTGCTGGTCGGTCGTGTCAGACGCCGAGGGCGGGGAAGACCACGGCGTCGATGAAGTCGGAGAGGAAGGCCCGGTCGACGGAGCGTTCCTCGATCAGCGGGAGTGCGATGAACGCTCCGACGAGCATGTGGGGCACGAAGTCGAGGGCCGGACAGTCCGGGGCGATCTCCCCCCGGTCGACGGCCCGTTGCAGCAGCGCATGCAGGCCGGTGATCTCTGGGTCGATCAGGAGGTCCTTGAGCGCCCGGTGAAGCTCTGGGCTCTCGTGGACGGCGTGGGCCAGACCCCGCATGAGCGCGGCGTCCTTGGCCATCTGGTCGTCGTCGGAGTGCTGGATCATGACCGCGAAGTCACCGCGGAGGGTGCCGGTGTCGATCTCGCTCAGGGAGACGGGCTGGGTGCAGCGCAGCGCCCGGGCGACCAACTCGGGCTTGCTCCCCCACTGGCGGTAGAGGGTGGCCTTGCTGGACTTCGTACGGGCGGCGACCGCGTCCATGGTCAGGCCCTCGTAGCCGACTTCACGGAGCAGGTCGAGGACCGCCGCGTGGAGTTCGGCCTCCCGTTCGGGAGTGAGCTTGCCTGCCATGACGCGCCTCCGAAACGAAACGGTTTCGTACACCACGACGGTAACCCGGCCGACAGCGAAACGACAACGTTTCGCATGTGTTCTGAGCCACACCTTTTCCGAGCCACAAGTTGCCGACCCCCCTGCGCGCGGAAAGCATTGGGGAGTGAGTCACGACGTCGCGTATCTCCGCTTCCCGCATCTGTACGACGACTTGCTGTGCTTCGTGGCCGAGGATGACCTGTGGGTCGCGCCCCTCGTCCCCGAGGGCGACACCCCTGGCCGGGCGTGGCGGGTCACGGTCGACCGGACGCGGGTGGGCCACCCGCGGTTCTCCAACGACGGCCGGCACATCGCCTTCACCAGCTGGCGCAGCCTCGACCCCGAGATCCATCTCGCCCCGGTCGAGGGCGGCCCGGCCCGCCGGCTCAGCTACTGGGGCTCGCTGGACACCCGGGTCTGCGGCTGGTCCCCGGACGGCGACATCCTCGCCGTCTCCTCCCACGGCCAGCCCTTCTCGCACTTCTCCTGGGGGTACAAAGTCCCCACCGACGGCTCCCCCGGCAGCAGACTGCCCTGGGGGCCGGTCTCCTCGCTGGCCGCCGCCGACATCGACGGGGAGCGGCGCACGCTGCTGCTGACCGGGAAGCCGCCGCACGAACCGGCGGCCTGGAAGCGGTACCGCGGCGGGGCCATGGGGCGGCTGTGGCTGCACGGCGAGCGGCTGCTGCCCGACCTCGGCGGACACCTGGACGCGCCCATGTTCGTCGGCGACCGGATCGCGTTCCTCTCCGACCATGAGGGCGTCGGCAATCTCTACTCCTGCCGTCACGACGGCTCCGACCTGCGCCGCCACACCGACCACGCCGACTTCTACGCCCGGCATGCCGCCAGCGACGGGCGGCGGGTGGTCTACCAGTGCGCGGGCGAGCTGTGGATCGTCGACGCGCTGACCGAGGACTCGGTTCCGCGCCGGCTTGAGGTCCGGCTCGGCGGGCCGCGCGCGGGGCGGCGTACGTACCAGGTGCCGGCGGCCAACCATGTGGACGCGCTCGCGGTCGACGAGACCGGCCGGGCCAGTGCGGTGGCGGTGCGCGGCAGCCTGTACTGGCTCACCCACCGCGACGGGCCCGCCCGGACCATCACCGACACGCCGGGGGTGCGGGTGCGGCTGCCGGAGATGCTCGGCAGCGGCGGCCAGGTCGCCTATGTCACGGACGCCGACGGCGAGGACGCCGTCGAGATCGCCTCGCTGCCGCGGGCGAGCGGCGACCGTGAGACGCGGCGGCTGGCCTCCGGGAAGCTGGGCCGGGTCCAGGAGATGGTGTCGGACGCGGAGGGCGAGCGGCTGGCGCTCGCCTCGCACGACGGGCGGCTGCTGCTGCTCGACGCCACGGAGGAGTCCACCGGAGAGGTCACGGAGCTGATCCGGTCGGTCAACGGGCCGGTGCGCGATCTCGCGTTCTCCCCCGACGGGACGTGGCTGACCTGGTCGCATCCGGGTGTGGGGCGGTCGCTGCGGCAGATCAAGATGGCCCGGATCGCGGGGCCCGGCGAGCGGACGGTCGTCGATGTGACCAACGGACGCTTCGAGGACGAGAACCCGGTCTTCACCCGTGACGGCCGCTATCTCGCCTTCCTGTCCTGGCGCGGCTTCGACCCGGTGTACGACGTGCACACCGGCGACCTCTCCTTCCCGCTGGGCTGCCGCCCGTATCTCGTACCGCTCTCCTCGACGACGCCGTCGCCGTTCGCGCTGCTGCCGGACGGGCGGCCGGCGGCGGGCGGGCTCGACCCGGGCGAGGCGGACACCGGGGACGGGGCGGTGCTGGTGGAGGTGGAGGGGCTCGCGGAGCGGGTCACCCCGATCCCGGTCGCCGCGTCCAAGTACTCGGCGCTGCATCCGGTCAGCGGCGGCGGTCTTGTGTGGCTGCGCTGGCCGATCTCGGGGGCGCTCGGCGAGACGTTCGCCAACCCGGCCGACACCTCCGGCCGTCCCACCCTGGAGCACTTCACCATCTCCAAGGCCCGTAAGACCGAACTCGTCGGCCATCTCGACTGGTTCGCGGTGAGCGGTGACGGCAGCCGGCTCGTCGTGGTCGACGAGGGCGATCTGCGGGCGGTGCCGGCCACCGAGTTGGGCGACAGCGACTCGACGGTCTATCTGGACCTGCGGCGGATCCTGCACCAGGTGGACCCGGCGGCCGAGTGGCGCCAGACGTACGAGGAGGCGGGCCGGGTCATCCGGGCGTTCTTCTGGGAGCCGCACATGTGCGGGATCGACTGGCAGGGGGTGCTCGACCAGTACCGGCCGCTGGTGGAACGGGTCGCCTCGCCGGACGAGTTCGCCGATCTGCTGCGGGAGGTCCTCGGCGAGCTGGGCACCTCGCACGCCTATGTCACCGCGGGCCGGCGCAACGAAGGCCCCCCGCACTACCAGCGACCCATGGGTCTGCTGGGCGCCAACTTCGTGTGCCGTGACGGCGGCTGGATGGTCAAGCGGATCCTGCCGGGCGAGTCGTCGGACTCCAAGGCGCGCTCCCCGCTGGCCGGTACGGGCATCCGGGAAGGCGCGGTCCTCACCCATGTCGACGGCCGTCCGGTCGACCCGGTCACCGGCCCGTACCCGCTGCTCGCCGCGTCCGGCGGCACGACGGTCGAGCTGACCTTCGAGCCCGCCGAGGGCGAGGGCCGGGCCCGCCGGGTCGCGGTGGTGCCGCTGATCGACGAGCGGCCGCTGCGCTACCAGGACTGGGTGGCCAAACGCCGTCAGGTGGTCCGGGAGCTGAGCGGCGGGCGGTGCGGCTATCTGCACATCCCCGACATGGGCGGCTCGGGCTGGGCGCAGTTCAACCGCGATCTGCGCCTTGAGGTCGCCCGGCCCGCGCTGATCGTGGACGTGCGCGGCAACGCGGGCGGTCACATCAGCGAGCTGGTCGTGGAGAAGCTCACCCGCAAGATCCTCGGCTGGGACCTCACCCGGGACGCGCAGCCGGTCAGTTACGCCTCCAACGCGCCGCGCGGGCCGGTCGTCGCGCTCGCCGACGAGGCGACCTCCTCGGACGGCGACATGATCACGGCAGCGTTCCGGCTGCTGGGGCTCGGGCCTGTGGTGGGCCAGCGGACCTGGGGCGGTGTGGTCGGGATGACCGGGCGGCACCGGCTGATGGACGGCACGGTGATCACGGTGCCGATGAACGCGGCCTGGTTCGACGCGTACGGCTGGTCGGTGGAGAACCACGGTGTGGAGCCGGACCGGGAGGTGCTGCGCACGCCGCTGGACTGGGCGGAGGGGCGCCGGACCGACCTGGAGGACGCGGTGCGGCTGGCGCTCTCGCTGCTGGGCGAACAGCCGGCGGCGATGCCTCCGGGCTACGCAGGCGTGCCGGACCGGCGCCGCCCACCGCTGCCGCCCCGCGGCTGACGCGGGCTGATACGGAAAGGAGCCGCACCCGGCGCCCCGGGTGCGGCTCCCTCATCAGGCCGTACGGTCGCTCGTACCAGAGGTCAGAGCTCGTAGTTCTGGCGGAACTTGTCCTCCGCCTCCTGCTGTGCCTTGCGTGTCTCGCGGTCGTTCTCCTCGCGCTGCGTGGCCCGCTTCGACTCCTCACCCCGCGAGGCGCCCCCCGCCTTCCGCTTCGCCTGCTCCTTGAGCTGGGCCGCCTTCTCCTTGGACTGGTCTGCCATGCCCATGAACGTTCACTCCTCGTGAGCATGCGGGAAACGGGGCATGCGGCCCCCTGGGCACGACCAGCGTGGCACGGGGTCACAGGGCACGCATTTCGATCATTTCGCGGGGTGCGAGCGCTCCTGTTCGTCGGCGGCGCCACCCGCTCCGACCAGGCCCTTGGAGACGCTCGCCAGCCTCGGTTCGAACCGCTTCATCTCCCGTCGGCCGACGCTCGCGATGAGGCCGGGGAGGTGGCCGCGTACCCCCTGCATCCCGCGCAGCCACCACTGTGCGTACACATGGGCCGAGCGGCGCTCGATGCCGGCGACGATCCGGTCGACGGCTGGGCCCAGCGGGTAGGTGCGGTTGGCCGGCCAGGGCAGCCGCTGCCGCAGCTCGCGCATCACGTCGTCCTGGTCGGCGCCGCGGACCATGTCGGTGTCGGTCCAGGACAGGTAGCCGACGCCGACGCCGACCCCCTTGTAGGCGACCTCGGCGCGCAGGCTGTGCGCGAAGGCCTCGACGCCCGACTTGGAGGCGCAGTACGCGGTCATCATCGGCGCGGGGGTGATCGCGGCGAGGGAGGCGATCTGGAGGAAGTAGCCCCGGCTCTCCATCAGGACGGGCAGGAACGCCCGGCACGTGACGGCGCCGCCGATCAGATTGACCTCGATGACCCGCCGCCAGGCGACCGGGTCGGAGTCGGCGAAGGGGCCGCCGGAGGCGACGCCGGCGTTGGCGACGACGATGTCGACCTTGCCGAAGCGTTCCTTGACCTCGGCCGCGACCCGGGCCATCGCCTCGTGGTCGGTGACGTCGGCGTGCCACCAGTCGCTGTCGGTGTGCAGCCGGCCGGCCACCTGCTTGAGCTCGTCCGGCTCCAGGCCGACCAGCGCGATCTTCGCGCCGCGTGCGGAGAGCTTGCGGGCGAGCAGTTCCCCGACCCCGCGTGCCGCGCCGGTGACGACCGCCACCTGTCCATCCAGGCTCACCCTGGTCATACCGCTTCCTCCTTCGTCCGGGCCGGCCTCGCGTATGCCGTCACCAGGTCACGGATCTTGGCGGTGACGGCCTCGGGGGCCTCCACCGGGGTCATGTGTCCCGTCCCGGTCAGCTCGACGAGGCCGACGCACTGGGGGAGTTCGGCCGCGAGCGCGCGTGCGTGCACGGGCGGGGTGAGCCGGTCGGCGGTGCCGGCGATCACGGCGGCCGGCACGGTCAGTTCCCGTACGCCGGCCGCGAGGTCGAGCCCGGCGAGGACGTGGGACCAGGCGACCCGGGAGGGCCTGGGGCAGGCGTGCACGATACGGGCGCAGACCTCGACCCGATCGGGCGCGGCACCCGGTCCCATCGTGGCGTACTTGAGCACCTTCTTGGAGAGGGGGGTGACCGGCCCGAGGGGTGCCCGTGCGCCGAGGATCGCCTTGGTCAGGCGGGTCCGCAGCCGGCTCGGCCGCAGTGGTACGACGGTGGACTCGGCGACCAGGCGGCCGGAGCCGGTGCTGCACAGCAGGACGGCGACGGCGTGCTCGCGGAAGCCGGCCCGGTCCGCCGCGGCCATGATCGTCATGCCGCCCATGGAGTGGCCGGCGACGACGGCCTTCTCGCCGGGGGCGAGGCTGGCGCCGAGGACGGCTTCGAGGTCGTCGGCGAGGGCGTCGGTGCTGTAGCCGCCGGGGCCCGGCAGCGGGGAGCGGCCGTGTCCGCGCTGGTCGTAGGCGATCACGCGGTGGTCGGTGGCGAGGTCGCGGATCTGCGCGGCCCAGAACTGTATCGAGCAGGTCCAGCCGTGGGCGAGGACGACGGCCGGGGCGCCTTCGGGGCCGTACACCTCGACGTGGAGGCGTGAGCCGTCGGCGGAGACGGCGGTCAGCTCCCGGGCGGGCTGCGGGGGTGTGGCGGCGGGGCCGCCGGTGCGTCCGGTGAGACGGCTCATGCGACGGCCTCCGTGTCGCGCGGGGCGTGTTCGGCGGTGGCCGGGGCCGCCTTGGGGCGGATGATCTCGTACTCGGCGAGGTCGACCTGGCGGGTCTCGCGCCGGAACTCTCCGGTGGTGCCGGGCCACAGGGTGGTGTTGCGGCCGTTGGCGTCGAGGTACCAGCTGTCGCAGCCGCCGGACTTCCAGACGGTGCGTTCCATCCGGGACTGGACCTTGCGGTTCCAGGCGCCGACGGCGGAGGGGCGGGCGGCGAGCGCGACCCGGCCGCCGAGGACGGTCAGCTGGCGCATGTAGTCGGCGAGGTAGTTCAGCTGGGACTCGATCATGAGGATCATGGAGGAGTTCCCGAGGCCGGTGTTGGGGCCGATGATCGTCATCCAGTTGGGGAAGCCGGCGGCGGTGGCGCCGCGCAGCGACTCCATGCCGTCCTTCCAGGACTCGGCGAGCGTGAGGCCCTCGGCGCCGACGACGCGGTCGGCGATCGGCATGTCGGTGACGTGGAAGCCGGTGCCGAAGATGATCGCGTCGACCTCGGTCTCGGTGCCGTCGGCGGCCACGACCGTGGCGCCGCGGACCTCGCGGAGTCCGGAGGCGACGACGTCCACATTGGGCTGGGCGAGCGCGGGGTAGTACTCGCCGGAGAGCAGGATGCGCTTGCATCCGAAGCGGTACGACGGGGTGAGCTTGGCGCGCAGCGCGGGGTCCTTGATGGACTTGGCGAGGTTGGCCCTGGCGAGGTTCTCGATCAGGCCGAGCACGCCGGGGCGCTTGGTGAACGCGCTGACCTGCAACTCCCTGATGCCCCAGAGCAGTCCGCGGCGGGCGGTGCCGGTGAAGGGCAGGGTGCGGTGGAGCCAGCGCTCGGCGCCGGTGATGCGCCGGTCCATGCGGCGCATGACCCAGGGGGGTGTGCGCTGGAAGAGGGTGAGCCGGCCGACGGTGGGCTGGATCGCGGGCACGATCTGGATGGCGGAGGCGCCGGTGCCGATCATGGCGACGCGCTTGCCGGTGAGGTCGTAGTCGTGGTCCCAGCGGGCGGAGTGGAAGACCTTGCCGGGGAAGCCGTCGAGGCCGGGCACGTCCGGGATCTTCGGGTCGGAGAGCGGGCCGGTCGCGGAGACGACCACGTCCGCGCTGAAGGAGCCCTTCGAGGTCTCGATCTCCCAGCGCAGCGCGTCGCCGTCCCAGCGCATCATCCGCACCTCGTGGCTGAGCCGGAGGTGGGGGCGGAGCCCGAAGGTGTCCGTGACATGCTCCAGGTACGCGCGGATGTGCCGCTGGCCGGAGAAGGTGCGCGGCCAGTCGGGGTTGGGCGCGAAGGAGAAGGAGTAGAGATGCGAGGGCACGTCGCAGGCGCACCCGGGGTAGCTGTTGTCGCGCCATGTGCCGCCGACGGCGTCGGCCCGCTCCAGGACGACGAAGTCGGTGATGCCTTCGCGGCGCAGCCGGACCGCCGCGCCCAGGCCGCCGAATCCGGATCCGATCACCGCCACCCGTACGTGCTCGTGCTTCGCCATACCGCCTCCCAAAACTCCGCCAGTAATCACTGGCACGATGGGGAGAGTAGGGCACGGGTCTACCGAGCGGTAGGGGTCACGCGAGGGAAGGTTACTCGCGGTACAACATAGGCTGGCCCGTGTGGACGAAGGATCGGACGTACGCGAATATCGCATGGAGGAGCTGGCCGAGGCGGCCGGCATCACCGTGCGCACCCTGCGCTTCTACCGCGAACGCGGACTGATCCAGCCCCCGCGCCGGGAAGGCCGTATCGCTTGGTACGACTCCCACCACCTGGCCAAACTCCGCACCATCGCCGCCCTCCTGGAGCGCGGCCACACCCTCAACGGCATCGCCGACCTCAACACCGCCTTCGAGAGCGGCAAGAACGTCAGCGAGGTGCTGGGCCTGGGCGCCCCCACCGAGGAGGAGCCCGTCCGGCTCACCCCCCAGGAACTCGCCGACTACTTCGAGGGCGAGGTCACCCCCGAGAACCTCAAGTCCGCCCTCGACCTCGGCTATCTCGCCACCGACGGCGACGAGATCGTCCACATCAGCCGCCGCCTCCTCGACGTGTCGGCCGCCCTCGTCAAGGAAGGCGTTCCGCTCGCCGCCGTCCTGGCCGCCGGACGCCGGGTCCGCGAGCACGCCGACGCCCTCGCCGGGCTCTTCACCGATCTGCTGCGCACCCACGCGCAGGAGGAGGACATCGCCCGGCTGCGCCCGCTCGCCAAGAGCGTGGTGGAGGCGGAGCTGTCCATGGCCCTGGACCGCAGGCTGCGCGAGGACGCGTCGCAGCCGTCACCCTCGGCGCCGTCAAATGCCGCCGAGGCAGAGGTAATTGACCGCGCGCGCTGAGGTCTGACCGGCGTACGCCGTGGCTATAGTGCGCCCATGGACAGCGCACCGCACCGTCGCCCGCCAGGCCGCCGGATGCCGTTCTGGTCCCTCCTCGACGAAGACGCCCGCGCCACGCTGCTGCGCATCGGACGACCGGTCGGATTCCCGGCCAAGGACACCCTGATACGGCAGTACGACCTCACCGACCACCTCCTCGTCGTCCGGCGCGGCTGCGTCAAGGTCTCCGCCAACTCCGCCGCCGGCTACCAGGCCGTCCTCGCCATCCGCAACGCCGGGGACCTCCTCGGCGAACAGGCCGCCTTCGACGGCGGGCCACGCTCGGCCACCCTCACCGCGCTCACCCGCGTCGAGGCGCTGTGGCTGGCCGCGGCGCCGTTCCGCGACGCCGCCCGGGCCGCTCCCGGCATCGCGCTCGCCCTCCAGCAGGTGCTCTCCGCGCGGCTGCGCGAGGCGGACGGCCACCGCGCGGCGGCCGGGTCCGAGGCGGTGCAGGCCCGGCTCGCCGCGCTGCTGCTCGAACTCGGCGCGGAGTACGGCCGCCCCGAGGGCAACGGCTCCGTACTGATCGCCCTGCCGCTGTCCCAGGACGACTTCGCCGGACTCGTCCTCAGCTCACGCCGGACCGTCAGCCGCGTCTTCGAGCAGTGGCGCGGCCGCGGCTGGGTGACCACGGGGCGGGAGCGGCTGACCATCGACCGCCCGGACGAACTGAAACGGATCGGCACCGGCGCGGCCTGACGCCCCCTCGGAGGCGGTCGCGCACCGCGCGGCCTGACGCCACCTCGGAGCCCGGGCGTTCCGGCCTCGCGGGCGATCACCGTGCCGGAGGGCCGGACGCTGTTCGACGCGACCCTGGCGGGCCGCGGTCAGCGCGGGTGCACCTGCCGGCACCGGCCGGCGACCCAGCAGCCCCGGCCCGCAGCAGCCGGGGACGCCGCTCGCCCCGGCGAAGCCGACGTCGCGGCGGGCGCCCGGCGGCAGGCCGTTCACGCGCTGCCGCGGATCAGACCTCGCCCTCGGTCAGGGTGGTCAGTCCGTACTTCCGCGCCAGCGGATTCCAGTCGGCCACGAAGTCCTTCTTCGCGGCGGTGGCGCGGCCGCTGGCGTCGGCCGCCTCCTGCCACGGTGTGGAGGAGCGCAGCGCCTCGGCCGAGCAGCCGCTCATCATCTCCTCCGCCACCCGGGCATAGGCCCGGTCGGCGTCGGCCGAGGCCTCCCAGCCCGTGCTCAGGTTCGAGGTCGTGGACGAGGGCAGCAGCCGGAGGTCCAGCGCCGACAGATCCCGTACGAGACCGTCCCGCTCCTTCGCTGCGTCCTCGAAGACCCCCTTGGCCTCGCGGAGCCGGGAGTCGCCGGGGCAGGACGTCATCAGCCGGACCGCGTCCACCACGCTGCCGCGGTTGCCTTCGTTCCGTTTGAGCAGGCTGTCCAGCGCGCGGGCCTGGCCCTCCACGGAGGCGGGGGTGGCGCTGCCCTCGCCCCCTCCCCCGCTGCTGCCCATGCCCTCGGAGGCGCTGCGGGTGCCGAACCCGCTCTCACCGGCCACCGCGTCGCCCGCCCATTCGTAGACCTGGGGCCCGAACAGCACGGCCACCAGCACGAGCCCGAACAGCCCGGCCAGCCACCGGCCGAACCGCCCCTTGGCCGGCGCGGAGGCGGTGAACGCCGGCTGGGTGGCGACCGGGGGCGCCGGCACCGTAAGCCCCTGTGCCTGCGTGGGAGTCGGCCGCGGCCTCTGCGTCGTCTGGGTCTGCGTCTGGGCCCTGGGCCGGCGCGGGGGCGGCACCCCCACCGTCGTCGGCGCCGTGGCCGCCGCGTTCGCCAGGGCGGGCACCCACTCCTCCAGGGTCGGCCGGGCCATGGGATCGGCCCACAGGCTGCGTTCGGCCAGCGCCCCCACCGCCGCGTCCGCCTGCTTCAGCGGCGCCAGGTCCTCGCCGTGCTGTTCGCCGTGAAAGAGCCGCGCGGCGAGCAGACCGAACTTGTACGCGTCCCCGCGCGCGCTGCCCAGCCGCTCCCCCTGGCGCAGCTGCCAGCCCGGCGTCTCCACCGGCGGGAGCGCCCACCGCCCGTTCAGGAGCATGGCGTCGCAGTCGATGAGGAAGCAGGCGGGCGTGCCCTCCAGCGTGAACAGCACGTTGTTGGGTGACATGTCGCCCACCACGACCCCGAGGGAGTGCAGCCGACCAAGGATCCGGGCGAAGTCGAGCAGCAGCTCGAACCGATGCCGGTGCGAGAGCGGGATCCCGGCCGTCTTCAGATAGCCGGGGCTGTTGAGCAGGTACTGGAACCCGGCGGGCTTCTTCACCCCCGGCTCGAAGTTCAGCTCCCGGAAGAAGCCGGGCGGGATCTGCCGCATCAGGAAGCCGCTCACCCCCGCCGCGTCCTTGACCAGCGCCGCCGGCCAGGCCGAGCACTCCGCCAGCCACTGCCCGGTGCCGCGCGGCAGGTCCGGCATGAAGGCGACCATCTGGGCGAGCACGTCCGCCTTCAACTGGCCGCGGGTGGCCGGGTGGTACTCCTTGTACGCCACCGGCCACACTCCGTTGATCGTCCTGTCCTTCACCGCCCAGACCGAACCCTGCCCGCCGGAGTTGAACTTCCGCTCCTTGACGACCTTGCTGATGTCCATCGCGCCCGGCGCCGCTCCGCTCATCCCACCGCCCCACCCGTCCCCGTCGCCGTACCGGCGGGGCCGCCGCCGGCCTCCTCCAGCCGGTGGCGCGGCCAGATCGCCAGCAGTGTGCGGTCGTCGTCGAAGGTCTCCCGGGAGAAGTCGAGGAGCTGGGCGAGCGCGCGCGGCTCACGCGGCGGGCGGTTCAGCTCCAGCTTGATGGTCTGCCCGACCATGCCGGTGCCGTCGCCCAGCGGATCGCCGAAGCCGTCCGTCCCCACCAGCAGCGCCCCGTCCTCCGGGACGGTGAACAACGTGCCCTCGATCTGCGGCGGCACCCACGGCAGCGCCCGCACGGACGACGAGAAGATCCCGTCCTCCCGCTCGGTCTTGCCGCCGAGCAGCGGGTGGAAGGCGCCGCGGTGCAGCAGCCAGGCGCCGCTGTCGCCGACGTGCGCCAGATGGACCCCGAGCTGGCCTCGCTCCAGGGGCTGGACCAGGCCGGTCACCAGCGTCGTGGCCAGCAGGCTCTGCGCCTCCCTGCGCTGCTCCGCACTCGCCTCGGCGCCCCCGGTGACCCGCATGACCAGCTGGTACGCGGCCGCCGACACGGTCCGCCGCCAGTCCACCTCCGCCTTGCCACCGTCGAGCTGCCGCATCACGTCCTGCACGGCCGTACGGCAGGCCAGCGCCGCGCCCACATGGGACTGCTTCGCCTGCGAGACCCCGTCGGCGACGGCGAAGACCACCGCGCCGGTCCGCTCGTGCACCGCGACCGCGATGTCGTCCTGGCGGGGCTGGCCGCCGTAGCGGTGCGCGTCGCCGCGCACGGAGGCGAGCCGGACCGTGATCGCCGGGGTCGACCAGCCGTCGAAGAGCGTGTCGGGGCGGTACGGGTCGGACGGCGGCGGCTTCGGCTCGAACTCCGGGCTCGGCCGGCCCAGCACGATCCGCGCCCACCGGTCCGGCGAGGGCCGCCCGGCGTGCCGCGCCCCCTTCTCGCGGCGCGGCTCCGGCGGGGCCTGGGCCCCGGGGGGCCGAGAGGCCGCAGGGACCTGCGGGGACGGAGTGGAAGGTGAGGAGGGCCGGGTGGGCGCCTTCGCCTCGCGGCCGCTCTTTGGCGGCTCGTACGGCGGAGGCTCGTAGGGCGGTGGTTCATACGGCGGAGGTGGCTCGTACGGCGGCGGCTCGTAAGGCGGCGGGGGCTCGTACGGCGGTGGTTCGTACGCCGGGGGTGAGGAGGCAGCGGGCAGCGGGGGCGGCGGCTTCGGCGGGGGCACGGACGCGGGCCGGGGGCCGGAGCGGTCCTTCCGCTCCGGCTCCCGCCGCTTCCCGAACGGGAAGTTCGGCACGCTCACACCTCGTCGATCGCGAGGCGGAAGCCCTCCGGCTTCTCCACCACCAGCTCGGCGCTGCCGGACGCCATCGCGTTGCCCGACTCCACGACGCTCTTGGTGAGCGCGGTGAAGAACTGGGCGATGGACTCGCCCAGCTGCGCGCCCGGCACCGAGATGAACGCGAACTCCGCCTGGGTGGCGACGCTCAGCATCGTCTCCGCCTGGGCCTGCCCGATCCCGCAGGCGATGATGTTCGGCGCCGCCTTGGTCACCGAACGGTCGGTGAGCTCACGGTGTCGGTCCTGCCAGGCCTCCCCGAAATTGGGCTGGCCGTCGCTGAGGAAGAACACCGCGGGCCGGTGCACGCGGTAGCCCTGGCTCTTGAGGGTGTCGACGTCCTGCGGGATACGCCGCAGGAGCGCCGCGAACGCGGCCTCGTAGCTGGTCCCGCCGCTCGCGGTGAGCCGGGGCAGCTCACTCTCGGCCCGCAGATCAGCGAGTATCAGCCGCTCGGTGACGCTGTTGGCGAACCCGATCACGGAGAACCGGACCTTGGCCGCGGCCATCGGTTCGCCGAGCAGCGCCCGGTGCAGCGAGGCGAGCCCGGCGTTGAGATCGCCGACGTACGGATGCATCGAACCGGACTCGTCGGCCAGGACGTACACAGGCAGCAACTGCCCTTGCGTTTCGGCCATGTCTCTCGACTCTCTCTACTCGATCTGTACGCGATCTGTGGAACGCTCGGGTCGGGGCCGCCCCGGAGCTAGTCGACGCCGTCGACCGGGCTCAGCCCCTGCGGGCGCTGCAGGCTCAGCTCCGAGGAGCCCGCGACGGCGCTGCGGCCCAGATGGAGCACGGTGTTCTGGAGCAGCATCGAGAACTGCGCCGCCGCCTCGGCGAGGTCCGCGTGCGGATCCGCCGCGAGGGCGAACTCCGCCGGGCTGGCGATCCGCGCCACCGTGCGGCGGTCGATCCGGCCGATGCCGCAGGAGACGATGTTCGGCCGGTAGTGGTGCTGGAGCAGCCGCTGGTGGGCGGCCTGCCACTGGCCGCCGTCCTCCGGGTCGCCCGCCGTGAGCAGGAAGACGGTGGGGCGGTTCACGCGGGCCTGCTGCTTGAGCCGTTCCATCTCCAGCGGTACGAGCTCCAGGAGCCGGCGGAAGACGGGTTCGTAGCGGCAGCCGATGCCCGGCTGGAGGTCGGGGACCCCGGTCTGCCAGGACACCTGCGTCAGCGGCAGCCGGACGTCCACGGTGTCGGCGAAGGCCAGCACCGACAGCCGTACGGCCGAGGCCACATCAGGGCTGTTGGCCAGCAGCGACTGCAACGACCGCAGGGCGTCGCGCAGTTGCGGGACGCAGGGAGCCGCCGCGGGCGAGGTGTCGAGGACGACGTAGACCGGGGCGAGGCCGACGGCCGCCGGGCGGGCGTCGCGGACCGTGGGTGCCGGGTCGCCGGAGGGCTGCGTGGACGGAGCCGTGTCGGGCCGGGTCCCGCCCCATGGCACGGTCGCCGGCGGGGGCGGGGACGCGGCGCCCGGGCCGGCCGGCGAGGAGGCCGGGGCCTGCTGAGCGGGCTGGGCCACCGGCGCGGTGAGCGGCGGCGGGAGCAGCGCCGGGGCCGCGCCCGTGCCGGCGGTGAGCGCGCCGCCCAGCATGGCGTTCGCGCCGAGGACCCCGTCGCGCAGGCCGGGCAGGTCCACCTCCCGCACGATCCCCTTGTCGATCATGTAGCGGACCATCTCGACCTGGCGCTGCTCCAGGTCGAGGGCCTGCCCGCGCTGGCTCTCCTCCCAGCGCATCAGCAGGTCCATGGCCTTCTCGGTGTCGCCGGGGTGCTTGGCCAGGTGCTCCATCACGATGGAGCGGAAGTCGAGGCGTACGGCCGCGAGCGCCTCGCGCTCCTGCATCTCCCGCTGGATCCGGCCCTGCTGCTTGATGTCCTCGATGATCTGCTCGTGGCGGGTGTGGCCGACGGACGCGGTGTGCTCGATGCGGCCGAGGACGGAGTCCCGGCCCGCCTTGGTCCGGCTGCGGATGAACTCCCGTGCCGCCTCGTCCGGTTCGAGCTGGACGTCGCAGTAGTAGAGGGTGATGCCCTCGGGCAGCGCCATCGGCAGCGCCAGCGCGCCGTTGATCCTGGCCTGTGCCTCGAAGGCCTCGTCGATGTCGAACTGGGCGGCGTGCGGCCGCAGCCGCTTCACCAGCGGCGGGTAGACGGCGGTGAGCACATCGGGCAGCGCGCTGCGCACCACCGCCACCGGATCGTGGACCCTGAACCCGACGTCGATCGTCGCCTCGAAGCGGTGGGCCTGGTCCTTGCAGGTCAGCGGCGTCTTGGTGAGCTTGGCGGTACGGCGGTGGTCGCCCAGGTCGACGACGTGGCAGAGCCTGTTCTTGTTCAGCATCCGCTGGGTCATCGTGCGGTGCTTGGCCGTCTCCACCTCCCAGCCGCCGCCGTCGACGGCGTAAACGACCGCGAAGTTGGGCGGGAGGTTGGTCAGGGTGCCCAGCTGCCCGCGGGGCACGGGGCGGTTGTTGAGGATCAGCGAGAGCGTCATGTCACACCCTTTCGAGATCGAGCTGGGCATGGACGACCGCGGCGGTGAGCGGCAGCGGCGCCAGCTCCTCCGGGTCGGTCCAGTCGGCGGCGCACCGCCGCAGGATCCGGCCGGTCCTCGGGTCTCCGTAGGCGACCGCCCCGACCATCAGCTGGAACATCTCCCGCAGCGCCGGGTCCCGTTCGGCCAGCGCCGCCCAGTTGCGCAGCACCTGCTGGGCCTCGCCGCCGAAGTCGGCCTGGTTCAGCGCCTCGCGCCACAGCGCGACGAACGAGCCGCGTAACTCCTCGCGGTGGTGGGCGAGATGGAGCAGCGCGGGCCAGCTCTCCACGGTCCCGCCCGTCCCCCACTCCTCACGCTCCACCACGAGCTGCGCCGCGACGATGAGGAAGGCCAGCAGCGCCGTGGGCCGCCCCCGGTGGTCCGCGGAGCGGGCGTGGAGGGTGCGCAGGACCAGGCCCGTGCCGTCGGAGTCCCGGGCGAGGAGGTCGGTGAAGCTGCGGCCGACGGCGACGGCGACGGCCGCCCGGTCGACGACGGTGAGCCGGTCGAGCGCTGCCACCGCCCGCTCCAGGTCCTCCCCCATGCCGTGCACCCGCGCCGCGGTGGCCTGGACGTACGGCCGGCCGCGATCCGTGAACCACCCCTCCACCAGGATGTTCGTCCGCTCGGCGATCCATGGCTCGTCCGAGGCGACCTGGAGCGCGTAGGCGACGGCGTCCCGCTGGTAGGGGCTCTCGCTGCCGGCCCAGCGGTGGAAGACCCGGTCGCAGAGGTACGTGTACGACTCGGCGGCGAGCACGCCAAGGGCGGCGGCCGCGTAGACCCGGACCTCCTCGGCGGGGTCGACGACCAGCTCGGCGAGCCAGTCGAGGAGCTCGGCCTGTATCTCGTACTGCGCCCAGGCGTGCCGCAGGACCCGCGGCGGGTAGGACGGGTCCTTGTACTCCAGGGCCCGGCCCGGCTCGCCATCCTCCTTGGCGGTGTCCCGTGCGCGCAGCCGGGTCAGCTGGGTGCGGCGCGGGGCGGCGAAGGGGTCCTTGAGCCGGGGCGGCTCGCCGCCGGGCGCGGCCATCAGCACATGGGGGCGGTCGTCCTCCAGCCGTTCGCGCAGGGAGCGCGCGGCGGAGGCGATGTACTCCTGAGGCAGTCCGTTGAGCACGGCCAGCGCGAGGGCGAGGCTGCGGACGGCCGGCTCCTTGAGGCCCTCGACCCAGATGTCGAAGTCCTCGTCGTCGAGGCGGGCCCGCCGCTCCTTGATCCGCTCCGGGTCCAGCTGTCCGGTCTCGTACTCCTCGCTGATCGCGGCCGCCAGGTCGGCGGCCTGCCGGCACGCCGGGTCGCCGGAGAGGAGCTCGTCGAGCAGGTTGCCGATCTCGGCCAGGGCCAGGATCCGGTCGCGTACGGCGTCGCCGAGGCGCCAGCGCAGATGTGCGGCGACGATGCCCCGCTGGTCGGGCGGTTCGGTCACCTCGACGACGGCGGTGAGCAGTTCGCCGTCGGTCACTCCGGTCCCGGCGACGGTGATGACCAGCCAGGCCCCGGCGAGGGCGAGGGCGCCCTGCACCTTCTCGTACACCTCGCCGCGCAGGGAGGCGATGTCGGAGGGCTGGTCGAGCAGGAAGCAGACGCCGCGCTCGATGCCCTCGCCGCCGCGCTCCAGATGGTCGGCGAGCGAGGCGAAGTCGACATCGCTGTCCAGGTGGTACTTGGTCAGGGCACCCATGCCCTGGAGGAGCCGGACCGCCATGGCGGTCTTTCCGTAGCCGGGGGCGCCGCGCAGGATCAGCAGGTGGCGGCTGAACAGCGCCTCCCGGGCGTCGGCCAGGCCCGGCGGCTCCTCGTAGGCGAACCGCACCCGCTCCTCCAGGAGCGGGGAGAGGGGGCGCAGCCGCTTCTGCGTGCCGCTGATGAGCTGGATGTACTTGTTCCCGCCGACGACATCGCCCTGCACGTTGGCGAAGGCGTTGCGAAGCCGGTCGTGGCGCAGGGAGCCCTCGCCCATCTGGCCGGTGGCCTCGAAGGGCGCGGAGCCGGGGCCCGAGCGGGGCGGCTCCCCCGTGCCGCCCGCCGCCCCCGTGGCCCCCGCTCCGGCCGGCGCTCCCTGCGCCCCGTCCCCCGTGGCGGGCGGTGCGGCGCCGGGCGGCGGGGCGGGGTTGCCCCCCGCGCCGCCCGGCGTGCCCCCCGTACCGCCCGCCGGACCGGCCGCCGGTCCCCCGGTCGCGCCGGCGGCCGGCGCTCCCCCCGTGGTGGTGGTCATGGCTGCCCCGGCCGGTTGAAGTTGATGGTGTCGATCTTGTGGCCCTGGACGAGGTCGCCGTGGACCGTGCCGTTGACGATGTTGGTGACGCTGCCGGGGGCCGGAGCCGGAGGCAGTCCGGTCGTCCCGGGTGCGCCGGGCGCGGGGCCGGAGGCCGGGGGCTGCTGCTCCTCGCCGGTCAGCCCGGGCGGGGCCGGGTAGCCCGGCACGGTCACCCAACTGCTGACGGTCTCGCCGTGCTTGGTGCGAAACGCCATCGGGAGGTACGTGGCCGGGTCGATGGAGAGATGTCCGTGCCGGACGAGGCTCTGGTAGATCTGGTCGGACACGGCGAAGACCATGCGCGCGGAGGTGGCGGCGGCGAGGACGCCGCGCAGCGGGCCGGCCTCGGCGAGGGCGCAGGTGTCGTTGACCGCGCCGCCGGTCCAGCTCCGGCCGTTCCACGAGGCGAAGCCCAGGTGGGCGGCGACCCGGAACCGCATGGCGTGGGCGGCGCTGTAGATGACCGCCCGCTGCTTGAGCTCGTCGTCAAGAGCCCGGATGAAGCCGCCGACCAGATCGATCGGTGACACCGACGCCGGAAAGATCATCAGCATGCCGTCGCCGCGGTCCTCGACGGCTATGCCGTCGTCCGGCAACCCGGCCCGTTTCCGGGCCTCCTCGACGACCTCGTGCATCGCGGTGTTCAGCGAACCAAGGATCGGATCGGGGCGCGAACTGGAGTTTTCCATGTCCAGCACCACGACCCAGTACTGCTTGACGTCACCAGGCATGGGTGCCTCCCCAAGCGCTTCCTGGAGCAACTACTCGATCAGTCGCCCCAGTAGTACGGCACCAAACTCCGCTGGGTCTACGCCAATTGACACACAGCGAGAAATGGCCGAATCACCGCTGCCGAGGCCCGCTGAACGCGCCGGGGCGTGCGCCATGTGCGCCTCCGTACGCCCTCGTCATGACCGCACGGGACCTTGCGCCTGGAGCTCGTAAACGGCGGTGACGGGGGCGTGGTCGCTCCACCGCTCGGGGTGGCTGGCGGCCCGCTCGACCCAGGCCTTGACCGCGCGGGCGGCGAGGCCGGGGGTGGCGACCTGGTAGTCGATGCGCCAGCCGGTGTCGTTGTCGAAGGCGCGGCCGCGGTAGGACCACCAGGAATACGGGCCTTCCTGGTCCGGGTGGAGGGCGCGGACCACGTCGACGTAGCCGGCCTCGTCGAAGACGCGGGTCAGCCAGGCGCGCTCCTCGGGCAGGAAGCCGGAGGACTTCCTGTTGGCCCGCCAGTTCTTGAGGTCAGCCTCCTGGTGGGCGATGTTCCAGTCACCGCAGACCAGGACCTCGCGGCCGTCGGCGGCCGCGCGCTCCTTGAGCCCCTTGAGGTAGGGGAGGAACTCGTCCATGAAACGGATCTTCTCGTCCTGCCGCTCGGTGCCGACCTCCCCGGAGGGGAGGTAGAGGCTGGCGACGGTGACGCCGGGCAGGTCGGCCTCCACGTACCGGCCGCTGCCGTCGAACTCGGACGACCCGAAGCCGATCCGCACCTGGTCGGGCTCGCGCCGGGTGTAGAGGGAGACGCCCGCGCGCCCCTTGGCGGCCGCCGGGGCGTGAACGGTGAACCAGCCCTCGGGGGTGCGCACCTCCTCGGGGAGCTGCGCCGCCTCGGCCCGTACCTCCTGGAGGCACACCACGTCGGCGCCGGTCGCGGCGAGCCACTCCACGAAGCCCTTCTTGGCTGCGGCGCGGAGTCCATTTACATTCGCGGTCGTGACAGTGAGCATCCCGGCACCCTACCTCCGGGAGCAGCGGGTGCATACATGTACGATACTACGCATGGATATACGACCGATGCCCTTCGACCACCCGGACGCGGTCAAGCTCAACGACCAGGTGCAGCTCGAGTACGCCGCGCGCTACGGCGACGGGGGCGACATCACGCCACTCGACCCGGCGATGTTCGCCCCGCCGTCGGGCCTGTACCTCATGGCGTACGACGCCGAGGGCCAGGCGGTCGCCACGGGCGGCTGGCGTGTCCAGGACGAGAACGAGGAGCGTTACTCGGACGGCGACGCCGAGCTGAAGCGCATGTTCGTGGTCCCCGAGGCCCGCGGTCTCGGCCTGGCCCGCCGCATCCTGGCGGCCCTGGAGGACGACGCGCGCGCCGCGGGCCGGATCCGGATGGTGCTGGAGACGGGCGACCAGCAGCCGGAGGCGATCGCGCTGTACACCTCCAGCGGCTACGAGCCGTGCGCGAAATTCGGCCTCTACCGGGACTACTCCAACAGCCGCTGCTTCGCCAAGCCGCTGGGCTGAGCCCGCCCGGCGGGGCCTACGGCTCGGCGACGGCCGGACCTGCCGGGGACGCGGACGCGCCCTCGGCGCCGGCTTCCGATCCGCTGCCGCCGCCCGCGTCGAGGGGGCGCAGGGCCGGCAGCAGCACCACGGTGAGCGCCACCACGCCCCAGGCCACCCCGAGCAGGGCGCCGGTCTGGCACAGCCCGATCCACTCGACCAGGACGCCGGCGCCGAGGGTCCCCAGCGGAACCGCCGTCATGGAGACCGCGTTCTGCAGCCCGAGGACCCGGCCCCGGACCTGCTCCGGGATCCGCTCGCTGACCAGCGCGGGTTCGTCGCCCGGCCCGGGCAGGTCGTCGCCGAGCCGTCGTCCGACGGCCGCTCGGTGGTCCTGAACGTCGGTCTCGGCCCGGCCGGTTCGGCGACTGCGGCCACGTTCCGGCGCGCGGCGGCGGCGGCCGTACGGGCGGCGGGACCGGTCCGTACGCTCCGGCTCGATCTCGCCCTGGCGCAGAGCGGGTCGGTCCCGGCCACCGACCGGGTCCGCGCAGTGGCGGAGGGCGCGGCGCTCGCCTCGTACCGCTTCGACGCGTACCGCTCGAAGAGACCAGGCCCTCCGTCGGCCGTGGTGATCGTGGCCACCTCCGGCTCCCCGGCCGAGCCCCTGGCCCTCGCCGAGGCGCT
Organism: Streptomyces sp. NPDC039465; assembly: GCF_055639315.1. NCBI lineage: Bacteria > Bacillati > Actinomycetota > Actinomycetes > Kitasatosporales > Streptomycetaceae > Streptomyces > Streptomyces sp. NPDC039465. The sequence continues at coordinate 219,964 of NZ_JBVKAP010000007.1, forward strand.
CGCCGTCGCCGACGGCACGTGCCTGGCCCGGGATCTCGTCAACTGCCCGCCGGGGGTGCTAACCCCGACCCGGTTCGCGCAGCGGGTCGAGCGCCTCGCCCAGGCGGCCGGGCTGAGCTGCACGGTCTACGAGGGGCGTGGCCTGGCCCGGCTGGGCTCGCGGGCCCCGCGTCAACTGCTCCCCCCGCCACGGCGACACCGTCCAGGCGGCGCTCTTCCTCCAGGACTTCGCCCCGACGGCCACCGCCTGGGCGCATCTCGACATCGGCGGCCCGGCCTACAACGACGAGGGCCCGTACGACGAAGTCCCGCACGGCAGCACGGGTTTCGGCGTCCGGACGCTGCTTGAGGCGCTCCGGGGGCGGTGAGGTCAGCCGAGCGCGGCGGCGACCAGCCGTCCGACGGCCTGCGCGTCCACGTCGTCGCCGCCCGCCACGAGCCGTTCGAAGACGAGCCCGTCGACGCAGGCCAGCAGGGTCACCGTGCGTCCTTCCGGGTCCGGGGCGCCCTGCCCGGCGAGGAAGTCCCGGACGGCCGCCCGGCCGCGGTTCTCGCGGGGCGTCATGATCTCCCGCAGCTCCGGATGGTGCACGCTCTCCACCGCGCAGGCGTAGCGCGCCAGCGACCGCCGCCGCCCCTCCCCCACCAGCCGGGCGCGGCTGAAGGCGACGAGCGCCGCGGTGAGTTCGGCGGCGTCGGCGGGGGCGGGCGCCTGACTTCCGGCGGCCTCCAACTCGGCCTGGTCCCGCTCCACCAGGCGCCGTACGAGCGCGGTCAGCAGCGCGGCGCGGGTTCGGAAGTAGGCGGAGGTGGTCCCGGCGGGCATGCCCGCGGCGGCGTCGACGGCGCGGTGGGTGAGCGCCCGGATTCCGCCGTCGGCGAGGACCTCGACGGCGGCGTCGGCGAGGACGGTACGGCGATCCTTGGTCACCCCACCTTTCTACACCTGTAGGAGGCGGCAGTAACCTCCTTCTACAGGTGTAGAAGAGTGCGGCTGTCGGGCCGCGGATGGGAGGAGACCGTGCACCCCGGAACAGCGGTGGTCATCGGCGGCGGCATCGGCGGGCTCGCGGCGGCCCTTGGACTCCTGCGCATCGGCTGGCGCGTCACCGTCGTCGAGCGCGCGCCGGTCCTCGACGACGCGGGCGCGGGCATCTCGCTCGCGGCCAACGGCCTGCGGGCCCTGGACGCCCTCGGCGTCGGTCCGCGGATCCGCGCTGCGGCGCACCGCCAGCTCACTGGCGCGACCCGCACACCCTCCGGCCGCCTGCTCGCCCGGATGGACGGCGAGGCACTCGAACGCGCCCTGGGCTCCTCGATCGTGGGCATCCCGCGCGCCACGCTCCACCGGCTGCTGCGCGACCCGCTGCCCGAAGGGACCCTGCGGATCGCCGAGGCCCTCTCCGTCGACCCCGATTCCGGCCGGGTGACCACCACCGAAGGCACCCTGGACGCCGAGCTGGTCGTGGCGGCCGACGGCATCGGCAGCCGGGTCCGTACGGCCCTTCTCCCCGACGCCCCCGGTCCGTCCCACAGCGGCTCCACCGTCCTGCGCGCGATCACGCGCGACGCCGTCGAGGCGGCCGGCGACTTCGAACTGACCTGGGGCCGGGGCGAGGAGTTCGGCCACATCAGGTTCGCGGACGGCCGCGCCGAGTGGCACGCGGTGCTCAACGCCCCGGCCGGGGTGCGCTTCCCCCACCCGCTCGCCGAGCTCCGGCGCCGCTTCGGCGGCTGGCACGCCCCCATCCCGCAGCTCCTCGCGGCGACCGACCCGGCCGCCGTCCTCCACCACGACGTGGCCGAACTGGCCACCCCCCTGCCCACGTTCACCGTCGGCCGGGTCGCCCTGCTCGGCGACGCCGCCCATGCGATGACCCCGCATCTGGGGCAGGGCGCCTGCCAGGCCCTGGAGGACGCGGCGACCCTGGCGGCAGCCGTGTCCGCCGCGCCCGATTCCCGTACCGCCCTTGCTCGTTACGACGCCGAGCGCCGCCCGCGCAGCCAGGCGGTGGCTCTCGCGGCGCGCCGGGCGGGCCGGATGGGCCAGCAGCTCGCGCATCCCCTGGGCGTGAGTCTGCGGAACGCGGCGATGCGGCTGACCCCCTCGGCCGTGGCCGTCCGGGCGATCCTGCGCCATGCGGACTGGACGCCACCCGCCTTGCACACAGCCGCGAGGTGAAGATCGTTCGTTGACAGGGGGAACGGGGGGTGGTTGTAATGGTCCGCGTGCCGCGTGGCGCCGATCAAAGAGAAGTGGGCAGATCGGCAGCCGGGCGAGCACCTTCACTCAGGGACCACGTCATGAGTTCACACACCACGGGCTGAGCCCGACCTCGGCGCGCCCCCGCGTACGCACAGCTCGTCACTCCAGCTCGTACCCCGGCGCGCGCAGCTCCCTTCCCCCTTTTTCTTGCGTCCGGAGAGACAGCACACCCATGCCCACTTCGTTCAACCAGTCCGTGATCGACGAGTTCCGCGCCAACGGCGGCCAGGTCGGCGGCCCCTTCGAGGGCGGCGATCTGCTCCTGCTGACCACGACCGGCGCCCGCTCGGGCCGCGAGCACACCACCCCCCTCGGCTACGTCCGCCACGACGGCCTGCTCCTCATCGTCGCCTCGGCGGCCGGCGCCCCGCACCACCCCGCCTGGTACCACAACCTCCTCGCCCACCCCCTGGTGCGCGTGGAGCTCGGCACCGAGGAGTTCGAGGCGGTCGCCGTCCCCGCCGAAGGCGACCGCCGCACCGAGCTGTTCGCCCAGGTCGTCCGCGCCGAACCGGGCTACGGCGAGTACCAGCGGAACACCACCCGCCTGCTGCCGGTCGTCGTCCTGGAGCGCGCCGATCCCCCGGCAGACGCCCCGCGCGAGATCAGGACCGTGGCCGACAAGCTCCTTGAGGTCCACGCCTGGCTGCGCGCCCAGCTCGATCACGTACGCGCCGAGGCCACGGCCCACTTCGCCGCCCGCGCCGCCCACACCGGCCCGGGCGCACCCCCGGCCCCCGGCCTCGGCCTCCAGCTCCGCCAGCACTGCCTGGCGTTCTGCGAGTCCCTGGAGTTCCACCACATCAGCGAGGACACCCATATGTTCCCGGCCCTCGCCGAGCACCATCCGCACCTGGCCGACGCCTTCGCCCGGCTGCGCGCCGAACACACCACGGTCACGCGCATCAACGGCGAACTCCTCGCCCTGCTCGCCGACCTCGCCACGGCGGACCCCGGCCGCTTCACCGCCGAACTGGACCGCATGACCGAGGAACTCCGCTCCCACCTCACCTTCGAGGAGGAGACGATCCTGCCGCTCCTCGCCGAGATCCCCCTGCCCACCGGTCCGTGAGGCGTGTTCCGGCCCCGCGCGGGGCCGGAAACGCGAGATCCCGCCCGATCGTGATGATCGGACGGGATCTCGTCGTGCGCTGGTGGACCTGTGGGGATTTGAACCCCAGACCCCCTCGATGCGAACGAGGTGCGCTACCAGACTGCGCCACAGGCCCTTGCGACGTGTGAAACATTAGCATCCCGATCGGGGTGGTCGGAAATCCGTACCCCGCTGGTCAGCCCCCGGGCCTCATTCGTTGGCCGCGCGCGGCCTGTCGTCGTCCTCGTACTGGTCGAAGAGCGGCGTGCGGCCGTGGTCGCGGGTCCGGCGCGGCGGCGGGGTACGGCGGGCCGGCGGCGGAGTGGGGGCCGGGGTCGGGTCGGCCGTGGAGGAGCGGGCCGAGCTCCAGGTCTCCGGGTCCGTCACATCCACACCACCGGTCGCACGGGGCGCCACCGGGGCGGTGACGTACGTGGGCAGCGGGACCGGCACGGGATCCCAGCTGTCGCCACGGGCCGGGCCGCGCTCGCGCTGCTGGTCGACCCACTCCGCGTGGTCGGTCTGCTCGACCAGCGCACGGCGGCCGGCCTCCTGCGGGGAGACCACGGGGGCGGGCTCGGGCTCCGGGTGGGGCGTCTCCCCGTCCGGCTCCGACGCGTCGGCCGGGCGGCGCGAGCGGCTCTCGCGCAACCGCTGGGCGGCCACCTCGGCGCGGCGGCGGTCCATCACGTACACGAAACGGCGCCGCTCCTGGGCGCGCAGATGCACGATGTACGCGCTCAGCAGCACGGCCGGGATCGCGGGCGCCCACAGGAAGGCGAGCCCGCCGACCGCGGCGACGATCGCGCCGAGCGTGAAGGCGAGGAAGAGCACGACCGTGGTGCGCCGGCGGCGGGCCAGGACCTTGCCGCGCCGGGCCCGTTCGGCCGCGGCCCGGTTCGGGCGGGGGCGGGCCGGGGCGGGCGCGGGGATCTCGATCCGCGCCTCCGTGTGGTCCGGAGGCGCGGCGAAGGCCCGGACGTCGACGGAGTCCAAACGGTCCGTCACGGCGTCCGGGTCCACGGCTGGAACCGACTCGGCGTCGCGCTCCCGCAGCTCCTTGGCGTACCGGCGCTCCATGCCCGCCCGTCCGGACAGCAGCCGGATGGCGGTGCTGAAGCGTTCCGTCGGACGAGCCTCGTTGAGCTCGTCCTGCCTGCGGAGCCACATCGGCACCAAGTAGGCGGCCCAGGCCCCGACGATGACTGCGTAGATGAGGCCGCTGCTGCTCACGCCTCACACCGTAGAGGGGTTTGCGTAGGGGGATCGGCCAATTGAGCCGGTGTGTCGCACGATCTGGCTGATATCACTGACTTTTTTTATGACTCTTCAGATCAGTTGATGGTCAACCGATGAATTAATTCGAACGTTTATGTCATTCGCGGGTCAGTGCATGGTCTAGCGCGGGGTCCCAGGTCGGGCCCGGTGCCAGCGGCGCAGCAGCCCGTCGGGGACCTCCTCCGCCGTCAGCGCGTAGACAAGATGGTCACGCCACGCGCCGTCGATGTGGAGGTAGCGGGGGCGCAGGCCTTCCTCGCGGAATCCCAATTTCTCCACAACGCGCCGGCTGGGCCCGTTCTCCGGGCGAATGCAGACTTCCATCCGGTGCAGCCCGACCGTGCGGAAGCAGTGGTCGACGGCGAGCGCCACCGCCGTCGGCATCACCCCACGGCCCGCGACGTCCCGGTCGACCCAGTAGCCGACATGACCCGAGCACATCGAGCCCCATGTGATCCCCGCCACGGTGATCTGGCCGACGAGCCGGCCCTGGTACTCGATCACGAACGGCAGCATTCGGCCGGCGTTGGCCTCGGCCCGCAGATGGCGGACCATCTGCCGGTACGTGGGCCGCTGGGCGACCGGGCCGCCGGGCGCGGGCGGCGGGATGGTCGCCTCCCAGGGGCGCAGCCAGTCGCGGTTGCGCCGGTTCACCTCGCGCCAGGCCCGCTGGTCGCGCGGCTTTATCGGCCGCAGCACGACGTCGCCGTCCGCCAGGACCACGGGCCAGGACGGGATCATGACGGTCTGGGGTGGTCGCCGCCGCGCAGCTGGTCGACCGCGTGGACCAGCAGCGGCTCCAGGGCGGCGAGACCGTCGCGCACGCCGCCGGGCGAGCCCGGCAGGTTGACGATCAGGGTGCGGCCGGCGACCCCGGCGAGGCCGCGGGAGAGCGCGGCGGTGGGGACCTTCTCCCGGCCGTAGGCGCGGATCGCCTCGGGGATGCCGGGGATCTCGTAGTCGAGGACGCGGCGGGTGACGTCGGGGGTGGCATCGGTGGGCGAGATGCCCGTGCCGCCGGTGGTGACCACCACGTCGTACGCGGCGTCCACCGCGGTCCGCAGCGCCGCCTCGACCGGGTCGCCGTCGGGGACCACCTGCGGGCCGTCGACGGCGAAGCCGAGCGCGGCGAGCCCCTCGGCGAGGACCGGGCCGCCCTTGTCCTCGTACACCCCGGCCGCGGCCCGGTTGGAGGCGGTGACGACGAGCGCGCGGTACGAGCCGGGCGGAGTGCCCTCGCCGGCCGGGCGCTCACCGTGGGTGGCGTGCGTGCTGTGCGACGCGTGGGCGGTGTGGCGCGCGTGGGCGCTGTGCCCCGCGGGGGCTGCGTGCGCCTCGTGCGCCTGGTGCGCTGATTGCGTCCCGTGGACTGCGTGACTCTCCGGCGCCGCGTGGGCTGCGTGCGTCTCGTGCGTCGCCGGCGCCGCGTGCGTCACGGGCGCCGCGTGCGTTTCGCGGTGCTGTCCGGGGTTCACGCGCGGCTCCAGTCGCCCGACTTTCCGCCTGTCTTCTTCTCGACCCGGACGTCCGAGATCACCGCGGCCTTGTCGACCGCCTTCACCATGTCCACGACGGTCAGCGCGGCGACCGACACGGCCGTCAGCGCCTCCATCTCGACGCCGGTGCGGTCCGTCGTCTTCACGGTCGCGGTGATCTCCACCGCGTCGTCGGCGACGGTGAGGTCCAGGGTCACCCCGGAGACGGCGAGGGGATGGCAGAGCGGGATCAGGTCCGGGGTGCGCTTGGCCCCCATGATCCCGGCGATCCGGGCGGTGGCGAGGGCGTCGCCTTTGGGGACCCCCTCGCCCCGGAGCAGCTCGATCACGCGCGGCGAGACCAGGACCCGGCCGCTGGCCCGCGCGGTGCGGGCGGTGACGTCCTTGCCGGAGACGTCGACCATACGGGCCGCCCCGGCGTCGTCGATGTGGGTCAGCCTGCCTTGCGTACTCAACTGGACTCCGCCTCGCGTTCTGGCGCCGGTTCCCCGCACGGCCTGCTCGGCGAGCGGAGGTCCGGGGGACGTCCCCCGGAAGGCACAGCGCCAGACACCGTACCGCCACCGGCCCCCTCTCAGCCGATCAGGACCACGTCCAGCTCGTCGCCCGGCTTGACCGACGTCGTGTCCTCCGGGACCACGAGCAGCGCGTCGGCGTGCGCGAGGGCGGCGATCAGATGGGAGCCGGTGCCGCCCACCGGAGTGACCGTGCCGCTCCGCGCGTCGTACGTCCCGCGCAGGAACTGGCGCTTGCCGGCCGGGGAGGTGAGCGCCGACTCGGCCTTGAGCACGGCACGCGCGCGGGGCCGGTGCAGATCCTCGCGGCCCATCAGGGCGCGGATCGCGGGGCGTACGAACAGCTCGAAGGAGACGTACGAGGAGACGGGGTTGCCGGGCAGGGCCAGCAGGGGGGTGTGGTCGCGGCCGATCGAGCCGAAGCCCTGGGGCTTGCCGGGCTGCATGGCGAGCTTGCGGAAGTCGACGCCGCCGCCGGGCTCGTCCTCGTCGCCTACGGAGGACAGGGCCTCCTTGACGACGTCGTACGCGCCGACGCTGACCCCGCCGGTGGTGACCAGCAGGTCGGCGCGGAGCAGCTGGTCCTCGATGGCGGCGCGCAGGGTCTCGGCATCGTCGGTGACCGCGCCGACCCGGTAGGCGATGGCTCCGGCGTCCCGGGCGGCGGCGGCCAGCGCGAAGCTGTTGGAGTCGTAGATCTGGCCCTGGGCCAATTCGTCGCCGGGCTGGACCAGTTCGCTGCCGGTGGAGATGACCACGACGCGCGGGCGGGGGCGGACCCGGACCGTGCCGCGGCCGATCGCGGCGAGCAGCCCGATCTGGGGCGGGCCGAGGACCGTGCCGGCCATCAGCGCCAGGTCGCCTGCCTGGACGTCGCTGCCGCGCGCGCGGACGTGGGAGCGGGCCTCGACCGGGCGGTGGACCCGGACCTCGCCGCTCGCGCCCTCGGGCGCGGCCCCGGCCGGGCGCATGGTGGTGGCCGCTCCCCCGCCCGTGCCGCCGTCGGTCCACTCGACCGGGACGACGGCCTCGGCACCGGGCGGCAGCGGCGCGCCGGTCATGATGCGGGCCGCCTGCCCGGGGCCGACGGCGAGCTGGCCGTCGCTGCCGGCGGCGACGTCGCCGACGACGGTGAGGACGGCCGGGTACTCCTCCGTGGCGCCGGCGACGTCGGCGACCCGGACCGCGTACCCGTCCATGGAGCTGTTGTCGAAGGGCGGCAGCGCGACCGGCACCGTGACGTCCTCCACGAGGACGCAGCCCTGGGCCTCGGGCAGCTGGAGCTCGATGGGGTCGAGCGGCTTGACCGTGGCGAGAATGTCGTCCAGGTGCTCGTCGACCGACCAGAGGCCGGCGGACGGCGATGCTGCCGTGCTGCTCAAGGTGCTACATCTCCTCGGTGACGTAACTGCGAAGCCAGGTCCGGAACTCCGGGCCCAGGTCTTCACGTTCGCACGCCAGTCTGACAATGGCACGCAGGTAGTCGCCACGGTCACCGGTGTCATAGCGGCGGCCCTTGAAGACGACTCCGTGCACCGGGCCGCCGACCTTCTCGTCCGCGGCGAGTTTCTGCAGCGCGTCGGTGAGCTGGATCTCGCCGCCGCGGCCCGGCTCGGTCTCCCGCAGTATCGCGAAGATCGCCGGATCCAGGACATACCGGCCGATGATGGCGTAGTTGCTGGGCGCCTCACCCGGATCCGGCTTCTCCACCAAGTTCGTCACCTTGACGACGTCGGAGTCGACGGTGGCCTCGACGGCGGCGCAGCCGTAGAGCCCGATCTGGGCGGGTTCGACCTCCATCAGGGCGATGACGCTGCCGCCCTCGCGCTCCTGGACCTCGACCATGCGGGAGAGCAGCGGGTCGCGCGGGTCGATGAGGTCGTCGCCGAGGAGGACCGCGAAGGGCTGGTCGCCGACGTGCGGGGCCGCGCACAGGACGGCGTGGCCGAGGCCGCGGGGGTCGCCCTGACGCACGTAGTGCATGGTGGCGAGGTCGCTGGACTGCTGGACCTTCGCGAGCCGGTCCTGGTCGCCCTTCTTGAGAAGGGCCTCCTCCAGCTCGTAATTGCGGTCGAAGTGGTCCTCCAGCGGCCGCTTGTTGCGCCCGGTGACCATCAGGACATCGGTGAGTCCGGCGCCGACGGCCTCCTCGACCACGTACTGGATCGCGGGCTTGTCGACGACAGGCAGCATCTCTTTGGGAGTGGCCTTGGTGGCCGGCAGGAACCGGGTTCCGAGGCCGGCGGCCGGGATGACAGCCTTGCTGATCCTGAAGGGCGACTGAGTCATGCGGTGCACCCTATCCGGTCGGAATGTGGTGAACCTGAGGCTGCGGTTAACTTCCTTCGCATAACGCCGCATACGAGAGGTTTGTGAGTTTCCCATGACAGGCGACATGTCCGACAAGGCCATACTGCGGGGCCAACTCCTCGCCGCCCGCGCCGCGCTGACCGGCGACGACGTCCAGGAGGCGGCGGAGCAGCTGGCCCGCACGGCCCTGGAGCTCGACGAGCTGGCGGACGCCCGGACCGTGGCCGCCTATGTGTCGGTGGGGCGGGAACCGGGCACGCGCGCGTTGCTGGAGACCCTGCGCACCCGCGGCATCCGGGTCCTGCTGCCCGTGCTGCTGCCGGACAACGACCTCGACTGGGGTGTGTACGAAGGCCCCGAGCGGCTGGCGAAGGCCTCCCGAGGCCTGCTGGAGCCGCTCGGCCCCCGGCTCGGCCCGGACGCCGTCCTGCGGGCCGACGCGGTGCTCCTGCCCGGCCTGGCGGTGGACGAGGAGGGCGTACGGCTCGGCCGGGGCGGCGGCTCGTACGACCGGGTCCTGCACCGGCTCGCCCGGGCGGGCGTCGTCCCGGAGCTGGTCGTGCTCCTGTACGCGAACGAGGTGGTCACGCGGATCCCTCAGGAGCCGCACGACCACCCCGTGCACGCGGTGGTGACACCCGAGGGCGTCCGCCGGTTCGAGCCGCCTACTTCCGCGGCGTGAGCTGGAGGCTGTCCTTGGTGGCCGCCTCCACCGCCCGCGGGCTGTAGGCCCAGTCGAGCAGCTCGCCGCGGGCCCACAGATCGGTCTGGTCGGTGTAGTTCGCGTGGTAGGCGTGGCCCGACGCGCCGCTCAGGTTGATCCAGCGGGACTTGTCCCAGTCGCCGACGTTGACGACCATCCGCATCGACGGCACCCAGATCACCCCGTAGCCGCCCGCCGCGTTCCAGCCGGTGGCGTTGACCGCGGCCTCGCCGCCGCCCAGGTTCCACGGGCCGCGGTTGAGCATGGTCCGAAGCGCGCTCGGGCCCTCCTTGCCGAGGGTCTGGTTGTCCAGGTTCAGCTGGTGCAGCCGGCCCCAGCTCCAGGTGGAGACGTCCTTGCCGAGCTTGGCGGTCAGCTCCCAGCGGGCGTCCTCCATGGCGCGCTTCAACAGCTCGTCACGGGTCTCGGAGCCCGCGTCCCGGCGGCTGGGCGCGGTCTTCCACCACTCGCTCTTCTCGTCCTTCAGCAGCGGGCGGACCACCTCGTACCACCGGTCGCCGCCGTCCGGCTGCGCGGTGTCGGGGTCGCGCTCACCGCACTCGCGTACCAGCTTGTTCTGCTCGTCGACCGGACCGGTCGAGTCGGCCGGACGCACATTGATGCAGTCGCCCTCGACCCGCAGCTCCTTGGGCAGCTTGTCGCCGAAGGCGAGCTTGAGGACGTTGCGCCAGACCGCGTTGAAGTACGCGGCGGCGGCCGAGTCCGGCTCCTGTGTGTAGTCCCAGCCCTCAAGGAGCTTCTGCGCCTCGCGGACGTACGGATCCGAGATGTCGATCTTCAGCAGGAGCGGGTTCAGCAGGGTGGCGATCTCGCTGCGGTTGTCCATCTGCATGGTCCGCATGTCGTCCGGCGAGATCTTGCCGCCGTCCTTGGTCTTCGACTCGATCAGGTCGTTGATGCGCTGGCTGCGCGAGCCGTAGCCCCAGTCCTTGGTGATGAGGTAGGGGTACTTCTCCGCGTCGATCACGGCCTGGTTGGCGGTGACGATGTAGCCGCGCTTCGGGTCCTGCTCGTAGGGCAGCTCCTCGAAGGGGATCATGCCCTTCCAGGTGTACGCGGGGTCCCAGCCCGGCGCCGGCATCGTGCCGTCGTGGCCGGCGGCGCGGACCGGGATACGGCCAGGGGCCTGGTAGCCGATGTGGCCCTCGGCGCCCTTGGCGTCGGCGTAGATCAGGTTCTGCGAGGGGACCTCGAAGTCCTTGGCGGCGGCCCGGAACTCGGCGAAGTTCGTGGCCCGGTTGAGCCCGAAGACCGCGTCCATCGACTTGCCCGGGTCCAGCGCGGTCCAGCGCAGGGCGACCGCGTAGCCCTCGCCGCGGTCGGGGGCAGAGTTCTTGACCGGGGCCTTCTCGCCGACCTTCTCCAGCTCACTGCTGCGGTCGGAGACGAGGGGGCCGTTGTTGGTCGACCGGATGGTGATGGTGCGCGGGGTGCCTCCGGCGACCTTGATGACCTCGTCGCGGATGGTGAACGGCACCTCCTTGCCGCCGTACTGGTAGCCGCGGTCGGAGACCTTCTGCAGGTACAGGTCGGTGACGTCGGCGCCCAGGTTGGTCAGACCCCAGGCGATGTCCTGATTGTGGCCGATTATCACACCGGGCATGCCGGAGAAGGTGTAGCCGGCGACGTCGTAGCCGCAGGTGGCACTGCGCTGCCGGCAGTGCAGGCCCATCTGGTACCAGAGTGAGGGCAGCTGGGGCGCCAGGTGCGGGTCGTTGGCGAGCAGCGGCTTGCCGGAGGTCGTGTACTTGCCCGAGACGACCCAGGAGTTGGACCCGATGCCGTTGCCGCTGGGGCCGAGCAGGGCCGGGATCTTGTCGAGGCTCTCGGAGAGCGCCGACAGCTGGGTCCGCACGCCCTGCGCGGCGCCGCCGGGGGTGTTCGGCCGGCCGCCGCGAGTGGCGGCGCCCGAGGAGTCGTCCGAGGAGCCGGAGCGCTCCGGGTCGAACTCGCCCTTGGCGCCGTCGACCCCGCCCTTGTCGAGGATCGGCTTGTGCAGGCCGCTCGGGTAGGCCGGGTAGAGCTGCTTGATCTGCGCGTTGCTCAGCCGGCTGGTCATGAGCGACCGGTCGATCTCGTCCTCCATGTTGCCGCGCAGGTCCCAGGCCATCGCCTTGAGCCAGGCCACGGAGTCGACCGGCGTCCAGGGCTCGATCTTGTAGTCGTTGGCGAAGGCGAGGGCGGCGTACTCGACGGAGACGTCCCGGCCCTCCTTGCCCTCCAGATAGGCGTTGACACCGGCCGCGTACGCCTGGAGGTACTTCTTGGTCTGCGGCGAGAGCTTGGTGTCGTACTCCCGCTGGGCGACCTGGCGCCAGCCCAGGGTGCGCAGGAACGCGTCCGTGTCGACCTGCTCCTTGCCGAACATCTCGGAGAGCCGGCCCGAGGTCATGTGGCGGCGGACGTCCATCTCCCAGAACCGGTCCTGCGCCTGGACGTAGCCCTGGGCGCGGAAGAGGTCCTCGTCGGTGGAGGCGTAGATCTGTGGGACGCCGTTCGCGTCACGTTTCACGTCGACCGGGGCCGAGAGGCCGGCCAGCTGGAGCGTGCCGGTGGTCTGCGGATACGAGGCCCGGACCGTGTCGACACCCCAGAAGGTGCCGTAGCCGATGCCCGCGACCAGCGCCAGCACCAGAACGATGACGATCAGGCGGGCGCGTCGCCCCTTCTTCTTGGCGGAGGGGGCGGTCGTGTTGGAGGGCATCGCTGTCCTTCGAGGGGCAGGGTGGTCCTGGAGTGCTGGAGCAACCATAGGCGCAGCGCTCCACCGGCCCGGACGCGGAGTCAGTAAGGAGCACGCTTGCGTAGCTTCGCTCGGTTTCCGATCGATTGATCGCTCGCGTCAAGAGAGCGTTAAAGATTAGGTAAGGTAACGAAGTACCGGCTGCTGGGCGAAAGGATCCGGCCGCACGAGGAGAAGGGATCGGCCACTGACTGTCCACCAGCTCAATGAACTCCTGCTCATCTGCTCGCTCGTGCTGCTCGTCGCCGTCGCCGCGGTGCGCATCTCGTCCCGCAGTGGGCTCCCCAGCCTTCTGCTGTACCTCGGGATCGGGGTCGCCATAGGGCAGGACGGCATCGGCAACGTCGCCTTCGACAACGCCGAGCTGACGCAGGTGATCGGCTATGCCGCTCTTGTGGTGATCCTGGCCGAGGGTGGCCTGGGCACCAAGTGGAAGGAGATCAAACCCGCGTTGCCCGCGGCGGTCGTGCTGTCGACCGTCGGCGTCGCGGTGAGCGTGGGCATCACCGCCGCCGGGGCCCACTATCTCGTGGGCCTGGAGTGGCGGCAGGCGCTGATCATCGGTGCGGTCGTCTCCTCGACGGACGCGGCGGCGGTCTTCTCCGTACTGCGCAAGGTGCCGCTGCCGTCCCGGGTCACCGGTGTCCTGGAGGCCGAGTCCGGTTTCAACGACGCCCCCGTCGTGATCCTGGTCGTCGCCTTCTCCACGGTCGGACCGGTCGACGAGTGGTACGTCCTGGTCGGCAAGATCGCCCTGGAGCTGGCGATCGGGGCGAGCATCGGCCTCGCGGTCGGCTTCCTCGGCGCCTTCGGCCTGCGGCACGTCGCGCTGCCCGCCTCCGGCCTCTACCCGATCGCCGTCATGGCCATCGCCGTGGTCGCGTACGCGACCACGGCGATGGCCCACGGCTCCGGCTTCCTCGCCGTCTACCTGGCCGCGATGGTGCTGGGCAACGCGAAGCTGCCGCACTCCCCCGCCAACCGCGGCTTCGCCGAGGGACTCGGCTGGATCGCCCAGATCGGCATGTTCGTCCTGCTCGGTCTGCTCGTCACGCCGTCCAAGCTGACCAACGACTTCTGGCCGGCGGTGATCATCGGCCTGGTCCTGACGGTCGTGGCGCGGCCCATGGAGGTCCTGGTCAGTCTGCTGCCGTTCCGCATCCCCTGGCAGGAGCAGGCCCTGATGTCCTGGGCGGGCCTGCGCGGAGCCGTGCCCATCATCCTGGCCACGATCCCGATGGTGTCCGGGATCGAGGGCAGCCAGCGGGTCTTCAACATCGTCTTCGTGCTGGTCGTCGTCTACACCCTGGTCCAGGGGCCGACCCTGCCCTGGCTGGCCAAGGCCCTGCGGCTCGGCGACCCGTCCGAGGCCGCCGACCTCGGCGTCGAATCGGCGCCCCTGGAGCGGCTGCGCGGGCATCTGCTGTCCGTCGCGATCCCCGAGAAGTCCAAGATGCACGGCGTGGAGGTGGCCGAGCTGCGGCTCCCGGCCGGCTCCGCGGTCACCCTGGTCGTACGGGACGGCAAGAGCTTCGTACCGTCGCCCTCCACCGTGCTGCGGCGCAGGGACGAGCTCCTGGTCGTGGCGACGGACCCGGTCCGGGACGCCGCCGAGCGGCGGCTGCGGGCGGTCGGACAGGGCGGCAAGCTCGCCGGCTGGCTGGGGACCGGCGGCGCGAGCGCCGCGAGCGAGGGGGAGCACGCGCGCGTGAAGCGGCTCAAGGGCCTCTGGGAGGGCCTGGTCGGCAAACGGACGTCCGGTTAATCACAGGTGCACAAGGGAAGGGGTTGGCGTTTTCCCAGGCGGATCATCGCCACCCCCTGTACCATGAAGGCACACTGATCGACCAACTCTGCCTGACGCAGAGCTGGCGCGACCGTATGGCGGCCGTGGCACCCTCGCAGTGGGGCCTGGTATCTACCGCAGTTCCGCGCAAGAGGACAGCTCTCGGCGGCTCCCGACACCCAGGGGAGCGCTACCAGGCGGCAGAAAGGCAAGGACCGTGGCATCCACGGTCACCACGTCCGCTGCGAAGCGCCCCGGGTACGGACAACTCCTGCGCACCCCCGGCGCCCTCTCGTTCCTGTTGCCCGGCTTCCTGGCCCGGCAGCCGTTCGCGATGCTGACCATCGGCATCGTCCTGCTCGTGCAGCACACCACCGGCTCCTACGGCAGCGCGGGCGCTGTCGCCGCCGCGACCGGTGTCTCCATGGCGCTGTTCGCCCCGCAGAGCGGCAAGCTCGCCGACCGCTTCGGCCAGCGCGCCGTGCTCGTCCCGGGCGTCCTCATCCACACCGTCGCGGTCTCCGCGCTGGTGGCCCTGGCCCTCGCGGACGCCCCCATGTGGGCCCTGTTCGCCGCCGCCGTGCCCACGGGCGCGTCCGTCCCGCAGATCGGCCCCATGGTGCGGGCCCGCTGGGCGGCCAAGCTGGAGCGCTCCCCTCTGATGCCGACCGCGGCCGCCTGGGAGTCGGTCACCGACGAGTTCACCTTCGTCGTCGGACCGGTCCTGGCCACCGCCCTGTGCACCGGCGTCCACCCGGCGGCCGGTCTGATCGCCGAGGCGGTGCTCACCCTGGTCGGAGGCCTGTTCTTCGCCGCCCAGCGCGCCACCCAGCCCGCCCACGGCCTGGTCGCCTCGGCCACCGCCGAACGGCACGCCTCCGCCCTGTCCATCCCGGGCATCCGGGTCCTGATCGTCGCCTTCCTCGGCATCGGCTCGGTCTTCGGCGGCATGCAGGTCTCCCTGACCGCCTTCACCGAGGAGATCGGCAACCCGGGCGCCAACGGACTGCTGTACGGGATCTTCGCCGCGGGCAACATGCTCGCCGGCATCGCGTGCGGCACCATCGCCTGGAAGATCGGCCCCCGCCGCCGTCTGATCCTCGGCTACGCCGGTCTGACCGTGGCCGCCTCGCTGCTCTGGTCCGTCCACTCCGTGCTGCTGCTCGGCGCGCTGGGCCTGGTCGTCGGCCTGTGCATCGCACCGGCCCTGATCACCGGCTACACCCTGGTCGAGTCGCTGGTGCCGTCCTCCGCCCGTACCGAGGCCTTCACCTGGCTCACCGGCGCGGTGGCCCTGGGCCAGGCGGCGGCCGTGACGGTCGCCGGACGGCTGGCCGACGCCCACGGCGCCAGCACCGGATTCCTGGTCCCCCTGGTCGGTACCGCGCTGGCGCTGGCCACCCTCCTGGCGCTGCGTTCGCGCCTCGCCCCGGCCCCGGCCGGGCGGACCGCCGGACGGATCGCGGCACGTGGTGTCGGTCACCGCGTCCCTGTGACGGTGGACTGATTCACAGGAATACGTCAGTATGGACAGTCGTTAGCACTCATCGAGTCAGAGTGCCAGGAGGAAGACAAGTGCCGACCTACCAGTACCAGTGCACCGAGTGCGGCGAGGGCCTCGAGGCGGTGCAGAAGTTCACCGATGACGCCCTCACGGAGTGCCCGAGCTGCCAGGGACGCCTGAAGAAGGTGTTCTCCGCGGTCGGCATTGTCTTCAAGGGCTCCGGCTTCTACCGCAACGACAGCCGCGGCTCGTCGTCCAGCAGCTCGCCGGCGTCGTCGTCGAAGTCGTCCACGACCTCCTCGGCCTCCTCGGACTCCAGCTCGTCGTCCTCGTCGGACTCGAAGCCGGCCGCCTCGTCCTCCTCGACGTCGGCGTCCACGGGCTCCAGCTCGGCCGCCTGAGCGACTCCACGGACTCATCCGGACCCCGCCGTTTCCTGACGGCGGGGTCTTCGGCATCAGGTCACCGGCGCGCGGCCCGTTGTTAGGGTGACCGTCATGGCGACCAACGCGCAGGTGTACGCGGGCATAGGCGTAATCGGGGGATCGGGCTTCTACTCCTTCCTGGAGGACGTGACGGAGGTGTCCGTGGACACCCCGTACGGCAGCCCGAGCGACTCACTGTTCATCGGGGAGGTCGCCGGCCGGCAGGTCGCGTTCCTGCCCCGGCACGGACGCGGCCACACCCTGCCCCCACACAAGATCAACTACCGGGCCAACCTGTGGGCCCTGCGGTCAGTGGGCGTACGACAGGTGCTCGGACCGTGCGCAGTGGGCGGCCTCCAGGCGGAGTACGGGCCCGGCACGCTGCTCGTCCCCGATCAGCTCGTGGACCGTACGAAGTCCCGGGCGCAGACCTTCTTCGACGGGGAGCCGCTGCCGGACGGGAGCGTCCCGAACGTCGTCCACACCACCTTCGCCGACCCCTACTGCCCCGACGGGCGGCGCGTCGCGCTGAAGGCGGCCCGGGGGCGCGGCTGGGACGCCGTCGACGGCGGCACGATGGTCGTGATCGAGGGCCCCCGCTTCTCCACCCGCGCCGAGTCCCGCTGGCACGCGGCGGCCGGCTGGTCGGTGGTCGGCATGACCGGGCACCCGGAGGCCGTCCTCGCCCGTGAGCTGGGGCTCTGCTACACGTCGATGGCGCTGGTGACGGACCTGGACGCGGGCGCCGAGACCGGCGAGGGCGTCTCGCACACCGAGGTCCTGAAGGTGTTCGGCGCGAATGTCGGGCGGCTGCGTGAGGTGCTCTTCGACGCGGTGGGCGCGCTGCCCGAGACCGTGGACCGGGACTGCCTGTGCACGCATGCACACGACGGCTGGGACCTGGGGATCGAGCTGCCGTAGGGGGCGGGCGGCTGCCCGGGCCTCACCTGCCCGGGCCCTCACCTGTGTGGGTGAGGGAGTTTTCCACAACTGGCCGGTAGTGCACAGGCCGGAGCGGGATCGGGCGGGGTGCGGGATCGTCGTGGGGCGGTGACCGGAAAGGCCGGGAACCCCTTTCGACAGGCGGTGTTCGCGATGACGTCCTGCACTCCCTCTTCCTCTTCTCCCTCGGCCGTGCCCGGGCTGCGGGGCGTCCCCGCGTTCCCGCCGGTGCGGGTGCGCCGTGGAGCGCAGCGGCTTCGGCTGCGGCGGGCCATGCGGCGCCGACGCAGGTCGCTGGCGGCGGGGCTGGCGATGACCGCGGCCGCGTTGGCGGCGATGGGGCAGGGCCTGCCGGGAGGTTCGGTCGCCGCGGGGCCGCCCAGGGCGAGCGCCTCGGCCGCGGTCGCCGGTGCGCCCGCGTCCCGGCCACGGCCGGTGCGGATGGTGGCGGCGCCGGTACGGATCGCGGACGCCGCGACCGTACGGCTGTTGCGGCCTGGCGACCGGGTCGATGTGATCGCCGCCGCCAACTCGCCCACGGGGGAGGCGAGTGAGGCGCGCGTGGTGGCTACGGGCGCTCGAGTGGACCGAGTTCCGCAATCACGCGAGACTTCTCCGGACGGCGGAGCCTTGGTCGTCCTGTCGGTGCCGCGCTCCACGGCGACGGCGCTGGCCGGTGCGGGGGTGTCCTCGCGACTGGCGGTGGTCTTGTGCTGATTCGTACTGACGCACCGTCAAGTCATCGGTCTGTGCGTACGGATTGGACTGCCCCGCGCCATGCGCGGCCTAATGGCTCAGCCAACTGCACACGTGACGAAAGGCGCCCTGGTGAGCTCGAAGAAGGAAAGCGTGATGGCAGGCTTCAAAGCCTTCCTGATGCGCGGGAACGTGATCGATCTCGCGGTGGCCGTCGTCATCGGTGCCGCCTTCACCAACATCGTGAACTCGGTGGTGAAGGGCGTCATCAATCCGCTGGTCGGCGCCTTCGGCACCAAGGACCTGGAGAGCTACCAGTCCTGCCTCAAGGGCCCCTGCGAGGTGAACGCCGCCGGGGAGGTGGTCTCCGGCATCCCGATCATGTGGGGCCTGGTCCTCAGCGCGGTCCTCAGCTTCCTGATCACCGCGGCCGTCGTCTACTTCCTGATGGTCCTGCCCATGGCGAAGTACCTGGCCCGGCGGGCGGCCCTGGAGCGGGCGAAGCAAGGCGTTCAGGAGACCTTGGAGATCAGCGAGATCGAGGTGCTGAAGGAGATCCGCGACCTGCTGGCCGAGCAGCGGCAGGCGGGTACGGTCGCCGGCGCCGGCGGTGCGGGAGGCCCGGGTGGCACGGGTACGGCGGGCCCGGGCGGGACCGGTGGCGGCGGGGGCACCACCCCCTAGCCGGCGTCGGCCGGCATCAGAGGTGGTGCGGCGGCTTCTCGTCGAGGAAGCGCGCCAGATCGGCGGCGCTGTCGCCGCCCGGAGGCCGCTCGCCCCACCCACGGTCCGTATCGTCCGCGGATTGCTGGTCCAGCGGATCGTCGAAGATCAGCTTCGGCTGGGGCTTCGGCTGCTTCGCGTCTCGCGGTCCGGGAGCGGGGGCGGTACTCATACGACAAGGGTACGCCGGGGTTCCAGCGGCCCTTCGGCTCAGCGGTCCTTCGGGTACCAGCAGCCACAGGCCGAGGACGACCAGACCCGGGGTGGACCGGGGCGGGCGGTGTGGCGGGCGACGGGGCGGTGGAGCGCTGCGGTGGCTCGGTCACCCGGTCACCGTAAGGTGGTCTGATCCGTTTCAGCCCGTTTGAGCTGCGGCGGGGTGAGGCGGTCCCTCGGATGGCGCGCCGCGCGTCTGACGGCCGGTCCGTCCCGGCTCTGCTGTTCTGGGCATATGACGCACACGCCCGGAAGCTGGCCCGGTGCCTCATCAGGGCAGGGCCACCATCACCATCGCCACCCCGCATCACCGCCCCACCCACTGCGGCCACTGGTCTCCCGCAGCCGCACCGAGGAGCACCGGCCCGCCACACCGCTCGAGCTTTTCTTCGACCTCTGCTTCGTCGTGGCCGTGGCCCAGGCCGGGGCGCAGCTGGTGCACGCGGTCGCCGAGCACCACACGGGCGAGGGGATCGCCAACTACGCGATGGTGTTCTTCGCGATCTGGTGGGCGTGGATGAACTTCACGTGGTTCGCGTCGGCGTACGACAACGACGACGCGCTCTACCGGGTGGTCACCCTCGTCCAGATCGCCGGTGTGCTCATCCTCGCCGCCGGGGTGTCACGGGCCTTCGAGGCCCACGACTTCCTGATCGTATGGCTGGGCTATCTGGTGATGCGGCTCGCGCTGGTCTTCCAGTGGCTGCGCGCGGCGCGGCATGCCTCCGGCGGGGAGCGGACGACTGCGCTGCGCTACGCGGGCGGCGTGATGCTGTGCCAGGTCGGCTGGACGGCGCTGCTGTTCACGCCGGAGGGCGCACGCCCGTGGGTCTTCCTGGGGATGGCGGTGGCCGAGATGGCCGTGCCGGTGTTCGCGGAGAAGGACGTGACCACGCAGTGGCATCCGCATCACATCGCCGAGCGGTACGGGCTGCTGACGATCATCGTCCTCGGCGAGACAATCGCCGCGGCGACGGTCGCGGTGAAGTCCGGGATCGACGAGAACGACGCCCTCGACGAGCTGCTGCCGATCGCCGCGGGCGGGCTGCTGATCGTCTTCGCGGCCTGGTGGATCTACTTCGTGGTGCCCGCGCACGACCGGCTCGTATCGAACAAGCAGGGGTTCTTGTGGGGCTACGGCCACTATTTGATCTTCACCTCGGCGGCGGCGATCGGCGCGGGGATCGAGATCGCGGTGGAGCAGACCGTCGGTAAGGCGCACATCTCGACGCTGGCGGCGGCGAGCGCGGTGACCGTCCCGACGGCGATCTATCTGCTGACGGTGTGGGGGCTGCACGCCCGGTACTTCAAGGTGGGCATCGCCCAGCAGATGGTGCTGCCAGTCTCCGCGCTGGCGGTGCTGTGCTGCTCGTTCGCGGGCCGGTGGGCCGTCTTCGCGGCCGGACTGGTGGCGGCCGCGACGGTCGCCACCGGGGTGACCCTGACCGCCCGTATGCGACGGCGGGAAGAAGCGGCGATGGCGTGAGGGAGCCCAAGTGGTCGGTGCCGCCCGCGTGATACGCAGGTGGCATGACCATCAACGACGCACTGACGGACGTGTCCGGCCTTCGGGTCGGCCACGCGCGCGTGGCGGGTCCGGGCGCGCTCAGCGGTACCACCGTCGTCCTCGCGCCGCCGGGCGGGGTGATCGCTGCCGTCGACGTACGCGGCGGCGGGCCCGGCACCCGGGAGACGGACGCGCTCGATCCGCGGAATCTGGTGCAGCGCGTGGAGGCGGTGACGCTGACCGGCGGCAGCGCGTACGGCCTGGAGGCGGCGGCGGGGGTGATGGCCTGGCTGGAGGAGCGGGGGCGGGGGGTCCGGGTCGGTCCGGACCCGTCGCAGGTCGTGCCCGTCGTCCCGGCGGCCTGTCTGTTCGACCTCGGGCGGGGCGGCGAGTGGCGGGCCCGGCCGGACGCGTCGACGGGCCGCGCGGCGGTGGAGGCCGCGGCGGCCACGGAGCTCGGCGCGCCGGTGCCGACGGGCGCGGTCGGGGCGGGGACCGGCGCGGTCGTCGGCGGGCTGAAGGGCGGCGTGGGCACCGCGTCCACGGTCCTGGATTCCGGGGTGACGGTCGGGGCGCTGGTGGTGGTCAACGCGGTGGGTTCGGCGGTTGATCCGGAGACGGGCGTGCTGTACGGGCGGTATTTCGACGGCCGCCCGGAGTACCCGGAGCCGGAGGTCCACGCGGCGGCCCGGCGGCGGCTCGCGGAGGCGGCGGAACGGAACGGGGCGCAGCCGCTGAACACGACCCTCGCGGTCGTCGCCACCGACGCCGACCTCACCCGCGCACAGGCGCACAAGCTTGCCGGGACGGCGCACGATGGGATCGCGCGCGCCGTGCGCCCGGTGCACCTGCTCAACGACGGTGACACGGTGTTCGCACTGGCGACGGGCGAACGGCCTCTGGAAGGGGGTCTCTTGGCATTGAACCCGGTACTCGAGGCGGGTGCGGACGTGGTGACCAGGGCGATCGTACGGGCGGTTCTGTCGGCGGAAGGCGTCGAGGGGGCGGGCGGGACGTTCCCCTCGTACCGCGACCTCTACCACCTCGACTGACGTACGGTTACGGCGAGTTGGGGGCGCACGGGAACTTCCCGAGCGCCCCCTTCGTTTTGCCGAACCCCGGACGCGATGTCAGACCAAGGGACTACGTTAAGCAAGCACCAAGTGACATGCGGCGACGGCCTGGAGACCCCTTGAACCATCCGAACGCTCCGTACGATCCGGCTGATCCGTACGAGACGACTGAGACGCACCTTGAGCGACTCCTCGGGCGGGCGCTCAACTCCTTCGACCTGCCCGACACCACGGTCGAGCGCCTGGAGTCCGCTCTGGCGCACTCCAGCTCGCTGCATGCCTCGCACCACAGTGCGGCGCGGCACCGCACGACGTACAAGCACTCGTATCTGCTCCTGGACGGGACGTCGCTGACGCTGTGGGAGCTGGTCCACAACACCGGGCGCGACGGCGCCGAGCAGCACGAGCTCTACACGGACGAGTCGGAGGCCGCTCTCGCCGCGTCCCGCCTGCCGCTCGTCGGCGGGGCGCTGGGCGCGGCGGCGCGGGGCCGCGACGGCACGGAGGCTCCCGGCCGCGCACAGCCCCTCGACCGGGACCGGGACCAGATCCGGGACCAGGACCAGGACCAGGACCAGGACCAGATCCTGGACCTGGACGGCGATCTGCGGCTGCTGGCCCGGCTGATGGCGAAGCCGATCCCGACGCGGCCGCGGATGTACGTGCCGGACAATTCGGCGGACCACGCCCGCCGGGTGCTGCGGCGCGCGGAGAACGCGGACCGGCCGGGCGAGGAGACGGCGGCCCGGCTGCGTTCCGCCTTCGCGCACCACATCACGCAGGCGTTCGGCCGCCACTGCGCGGTGCGGGGCGGCAGCAGCCCGAGGGCCGGCTTCACGCTCTACGAGCACGCGTTCCTGCTCCTGGACGGCAGCGAGCTGAGCCTGTGGGAGGTCGAACACACGGCGACGCCGGACGGCCGCCACATGTGCGAGGTGTACGTGGAGGAGCGCGCGGCCCGCGAGGCGATGGAACACCGCTCCCGAGTCCGCTGACAGGCGGACAGCCGGAAGCCGCCTCCCGTGGGGGAGACGGCTTCCGGTGTCACTCGCAGGGCCCCCTCCGGAGCCTTCGCGTCCTCGGCGCCGGCCTCAGCGGCTGAGCGCCGGTTTGCGGGCCTCGGCCGAGGCGAGAGCCTCGGACTCCGCGATCTCCGGCTCCGCGGTCTCTGACTCCACAGCCTCGGCCTCCGCGTGCTGCTTCGGCCGCGCGGGGAGCGCGAACATCACCACGAAGATCAGACCGAGCACCGCCACGACCCACCACAGCGAGCTCTGGAAGGCGTCCGTGAAACCGGCCGTCCTCGCGGCCGGGCCGCCTTCGGGCCGGATGTCGTCGACGACCGAGAAGAAGACCACCGACACCAGACCCAGGCCCAGCGCGTTGCCCATCTGACCGACCGTGTTGATGAGCCCGGACGCCGAGCCGGCGTGCTCGCGGGGCACCTCCGAGAGCACCGCGTCCGTCAGCGGGGCCACGATCAGGCCCATCCCCAGACCCATCACGATCAGCGGCAGGCTCATCTGCCACGGCGCGATCGAGGCGCCGTACCGGCCGGCCTCCCAGATGTAGAGCAGCAGCCCGGCCGCGAGTGTCAGCGCACCCGCCTGCAGCACCTTGCGCCCGAACCGCGGCACCAGCTTCTGCACCGACATGCCCGCCGCGACCGACACCGCCAGGGAGAACGGCACCCCGGTCAGACCGGCCTTCAGCGCGCTCCAGCCCAGGCCGATCTGCATGTACAGCGTCCAGACCAGGAAGAAGATGCCCATCACGACACCGAAGGTCAGCTGCACCGCGATACCGCCCGCGAAGCTCTTCACCTTGAACAGCGACAGCTCGACGAGCGGCGAGCCGTCCTTCCTCGTCTTGTACTTCTCGTACGCGACGAAGGCGGCGAAGACGAGGACGCTGCCGGCCATGCACAGGTGGCCCCAGAGCGGCCAGCCCAGCTCACGGCCGCGGGTGAGGGGGTAGATCAGCATCAGCAGGGCGAGCGTGATCAGGACGACGCCGACCAGGTCGAGCCGGAGCGCCTTCGGGGCGCGGGACTCGATGATGAACTTCCTGCCCAGGATCAGACCGGCGATGCCCACCGGCAGGTTGATCAGGAAGATCGGGCGCCATTCGAGGCCGAAGAGGTTCCACTGGGTGAGCAGCGCGCCGAGCAGCGGTCCGGAGACCGCGCCCAAGCCGACGATCGCACCGAAGAGCCCGAAGACCTTGCCGCGCTCATGGGCGGGGAAGGTGACGTGGACGATGGCCAGCACCTGCGGGACCATCATCGCCGCCATCGCGCCCTGGAGCAGGCGGGAGGCGACCAGCATCTCCGGGTTCGCGGCGAAGCCGCAGAGCGCGGAGGCGAGGGTGAAGCCCGCTATCCCGAAGAGAAAGAGGCGCTTGCGGCCGTAGATGTCACCGAGACGACCGCCGGTGATCAGGCCCGCGGCGAAGGCGAGCGCGTACCCGGCGGTGATCCACTGGATCGCGCCGAAGGAGGCGCCGAGGTTCCGCTCGATGCTGGGGATCGCGATGTTCACGATCGTGACGTCGACCAGGTCCATGAAGGCGGCGGTCATCACGATCGCGAGGGCGAGCCAGCGACGCCGGTCCGCGGCGGGCGAAACGGTCGGCGAAACGACCGTCGAAACGGCGCGCCCGGGCACGTCGGGTTCCTTGGACGAGGCGTCCTGGATGGAGGGGGAGGAGGTCATGCGGAAGAACTTAGGCGGCATATAGGCCAGGACATGTCCTAGATACCCAGGCATCCTGGAGAACATGACGGACACCCCGGCGCGACTCCTGAACCTGCTCTCCCTCCTCCAGACCCCGCGCGAGTGGCCCGGCAGCGAGCTCGCCGAGCGGCTCGCGGTCAGCCCGCGCACGATCCGCCGGGACATCGACCGGCTGCGCGACCTCGGCTACCCGGTCGAGGCGACGAAGGGTGCCGTGGGCGGGTACCGGCTGGTCGCGGGCACGGCCATGCCGCCGCTGCTCCTCGACGACGAGGAGGCGGTCGCGATCGCGGTCGGTCTGCGCGCCGGCGCGGGCCACGCCATCGAGGGCATCGAGGAGGCGTCCGTACGGGCGCTGGCGAAGCTGGAGCAGGTGCTGCCGTCGCGGCTGCGGCACCGGGTGTCGACGTTGCAGGCCGCGACGATCCCGCTGACCCGGGGCGACGGCGCGACGGTCGATCCGCACACGCTGACGGCGATCGCGGCGACGGTCACGGGCCGGGAGCGGCTGCGGTTCGGCTACCGGGCCGGGGACGGTACGGAGTCCAAGCGGCTGGTCGAGCCGTACCGGCTGGTGTCGACCGGGCGGCGGTGGTACCTCGTGGCGTACGACATGGGGCGGGAGGACTGGCGTTCGTTCCGGCTGGACCGGGTGAGCGAGCCGTTCGCGACGGGGGCGAGGTACACCCCGCGGGAGCTGCCGAAGGGGGACGCGGCTCGCTTCCTGAAGCACTCGATGTCCCGGCTCCAGCCGGAGCTCGACCTCGACGTCACCTTCCACGCCCCCGCGGAGTTCGTCGCCGCCCGCCTCCCGGCCCATCTGCCGCTGGCGCCTGAATCCCCGACCACCTGTCGCCTGCGGACGCGCTCCACGGAGTCGGCGGAGTGGCTGTCGATGCGGCTGGCCATGATGGACTGCGCCTTCACGGTCCACGCCCCGGAGTCACTGATCACGTACATGGGCGAGCTGGCGGACCGCCTGGCCCACGCCGTGCGGGAGTAGCCGGTACGCGAAAAAAGGGCCTGGGCTCCCCCGAGGGAGCCCAGGCCCGGACGTGGTGCGGCGGCCGGCGCATCACGCCACGGCGTCGAAGCCGGTGTCGCGGGCCATCTTCTTCAGTTCGAGGAGCGCGTGCTTCTCGATCTGGCGGATGCGCTCGCGCGTGAGGCCGTGCTCCTTGCCGACCTCCGTCAGCGTGCGCTCGCGGCCGTCCTCGATGCCGTAGCGCATGCGGATGATGGAGGCCGTGCGGTGGTCGAGCTTGCCGATCAGGTCGTCGAGCTCCTCGCGGCGCAGCAGCGAGAGAACCGACTGCTCGGGCGAGATCGCCGAGGTGTCCTCCAGCAGATCGCCGAACTGCGTCTCGCCGGCGTCGTCGACGGACATGTTCAGCGACACCGGGTCGCGCGCCCAGTCCAGGACGTCCAGGACCCGCTCCGGGGTCGTGCCGAGCTCCGCGGCGACCTCCGCGGGCTCCGGCTCGCGGCCGTTCTCACGGTTGAACTCGCGCTGGACGCGGCGGATGCGGCCCAGCTCCTCCACCAGGTGGACGGGGAGCCGGATCGTGCGGGACTGGTCGGCTATGGAGCGGGTGATGGCCTGGCGGATCCACCAGGTCGCGTACGTGGAGAACTTGAAGCCCTTGGCGTAGTCGAACTTCTCCACCGCGCGCACCAGGCCGGCGTTGCCCTCCTGGATCAGGTCGAGCAGGGGCAGACCGCTGCGCGGGTAGCGCCGGGCGACGGCGACGACGAGCCGCAGGTTGGAGCGGATGAAGACGTCCTTCGCACGCTCCCCCTCGGCGGCGAGTGCCTCCAGCTCTTCCCGGCTGGCCCCGCCCGCGTCGCTGTCGACCTCCTTGTCGAGGATCTGCTGGGCGTAGACACCGGCCTCGATGGTCTGCGACAGCTCGACCTCCTTGGCGGCGTCGAGCAGGGGCGTGCGCGCGATCTCGTCGAGGTACATGCCGACCAGGTCGCGGTCGGCGATCTCCCCGCCCACGGCGCGAACGCTGCTTGCCCGGCTGGTTCCATCGGTGGCGGTGGACTGGCGGGCGACGGCACGGGTTGCCATGCGTGCTCCCTTGCTGAGTAGGTCGCGACACCCTTCGGGTGCCCTGCATCCGACGGAAACAACGACTGGAATCGGGACAGAATTCCCAAGCCGCCCATCGATTTTCGTGATCATGCAGTACCCTGTACCGCCGCCGGGGGCGGACGGGTGCCGCAGAGGCCCGTAGAAGTGCAGGTCAGGCCGGGGGCGGAGGCGCTCCGGGGGCTCTTGCGTAGCTCCCTGACCACACCCCGCTTCCCACCCGGAAGACGCCCCCTGCCACCGTCCGGTTGCTCGCGATGTCCGAATTGTCGATCCGGGCGCCGAAACCGTCCGTCAGGACGAGAAACCGGCTCCACCAGGACGAGAAACCGACGTGCCGGGCCTCCGCCCTAGGTCCCAGGCCGGGCCCGCCTAGGTCCACAGCCCGTTACGGGCCACCCCGCCCCGCTCCTACAGTCCCCTCCATGGACACGACAGGCATCCTCGACGAGGCGCTGGAGCGGCTGCACGCCGCCGGGCCTGAGCGGAACGGCTGGCTCAGCAACCACGGCCCCATGGCCGTCGAAGCGCTGGTACGGCACGGCCAGGCGCCGGTCGTCCACCGCTGGCTGGACCACTACCGCGCCAAGCTGGAGGACATGCCACCCCTCAACACGCCGGTCACCGACGCCACTTGGCGTGAGGCGCTCGGCGACCCGGCCCGGATCGCCGACTGGGCGCGCTACTTCGAGCGGGAGACCGCCGAGCGGCCCTGGCGCGAGGTGCTGGCGCGGTGGTGGCCGCGGCTGCTGCCCGGTATCGCGGGCGGGGCCACGCATCCGGTGATCCGCACGGGCCATGCCGTACGCACGCTCCTGGACGGCGAGGAGACCGCACCCCGGGTCGTCGAGCTGGCCCACGCACTCGGCTACTGGGCCGCCCGCCACCAGCCGCTGGCGGACCTCACGACCCTCGCCCCCGCGCCGGACGCGGCCACCGCCCTGGACGCCGTACGGCCCGTACCCCTCCAGGAGGGCGGGATCAGGGACCGTCTCGACCAGCTGACCGCGTTCCCGCTCTGGGGTCTCGCTCCCGACCCGGAGGCCGCACGGGAGCGGCTGACCGAGCTCGTCGCGGCGGCGACCCACCGGTACGCGACCCATGGACACGGCGAGCCGGTCATGCTCGTGCACGCGGCCACCGCCCCCAACGCCGTCCTGCGGACCCTGCCGGCACTCCCCCGCGAGCTGTGGGCGGCGAGCCTGGCGGCCGCGTGGACGGCGAGCGCGGCGGTCACGGCGGCGTACGCACCCGGCAGGCCGGCGCCGTACAAGGCCACCTGCCTCACCGCCGAGGAGGTCTTCGAGCAGGCGGCGGCGCACGGCGACGACCACACGATCAAGTTCACCGACACCGCACTCGATGTGGGCGACCGGGTCGCCCTGGCCGCCGCGGCCCGCGCGATCGCCCTCAATCCCCCGGTGTTCCGCTGATCGGGAACGTCTGGGCGGCGGCCGCGCCGAACTGGACGGAGCGCTTGGCCAGGCCCATCCAGAAGCCGTCGATGACGCTGCGGCCCGCGTCCAGCTCCCCGGCCGCGTCCGCCGCGCCCAGGGTCACGAAGAGTGGCGCGAAGTGCTCGGTCCGCGGGTGGGCGAGCGCGCCCGCCGGAGACTTGTGCGCGAAGTCGAGGAGCGCGTCGACGTCGGCGGCCTCCAGCGCGCGCCGCCCCCAGTCGTCGAACTCCGCCGACCAGCCGGGCACTGCCGGGCCGGTGTGCCGCAGCGCGGCGAGATTGTGGGTGAAGAACCCGCTGCCCACGATCAGCACGCCCTCGTCCCGCAGTGGCGCGAGCCGGCGGCCGATCTCCATGAGCCGCCCCGGGTCGAGGGTCGGCATGGAGATCTGAAGCACCGGAATGTCGGCGGTGGGGAACATCTCGACCAGCGGGACGTACGCGCCGTGATCCAGGCCCCGGTCCTCGATGTCCTGGACCGGAGTGCCGGGGCCGCGCACCAGCTTGCGTACGGAATCGGCGAGCGCGGGCGCGCCGGGGGCCGCGTACCGGACCCGGTAGTAGTGCTCGGGGAAGCCCCAGAAGTCGTACACCAGGGGGACGGTCTCGGTGGCGCCGAGAGCGAGCGGGGCCTCTTCCCAGTGGGCGGAGACCATCAGGATCGCCGCAGGGCGGGGCAGGGCAGCGGACCAGGCGGCGAGCTGACCGGGCCAGACGGGGTCGTCGGCGAGCGGCGGGGCGCCGTGGGAGAGATAGAGGGCGGGCATCCGCGGGGGAGCGCTCATCACAGAGTCCTTGGATCAGTCCTTGGGTTCAGTCCTGGGATCACGTACACATGCCACGTGTATTTGAATCTTCAAGCTCATCGGACATGACGAGCCTAGGGCCATCTTGTTCAACTTTCAAGAATGGTCCGTAAGCTTGGACGCATGACCACCGCATCCCATGGCACGCCCCGCTGGCTCAGCGACGAGGAGCAGCGGGTCTGGCGCGCCTACCTCCATGCCACCACCCTCCTGGAGGACCATCTCGACCGCCAGTTGCAGCGCGATGCCGGGATGCCGCACATCTATTACGGACTGCTGGTCCAGCTCTCCCAGGCTCCCCGCCGCCGGATGCGGATGACCGAACTGGCCAGGGAAACCAAGATCACCCGCTCACGGCTCTCGCACGCCGTGGCACGGCTGGAGAAGAACGGCTGGGTCCGCCGCGAGGACTGCGCCTCCGACAAGCGCGGCCAGAACGCCTGCCTCACGGACGAGGGGTTCGAGGTGCTGCGGCGCACGGCGCCGGGGCATGTCGAGGCCGTACGGCAGGCGATGTTCGACCGGCTCAGCACGGAGCAGGTGGGGCAGCTCGGCGAGATCATGCGGGTCATGGCCGAGGGGCTCCAGCCCACGGACCCGAACGCGGACCTGCCCTGGCTCCGCTGACTTCAGGGAACCAGGGCAGGTACGGAACCAGGGCAGGCGCGGAACCAGGCAGGACACCCGGCATAGGGCCTCGGCGACTCAGTGCGCGACGACGGGGATCTTCACCGCGCCCTCGGACTCGGCGTCCGTACCCGAGCCCGCCACCACACCGCCGCCGGGGCGCCCGGTGTTGATGAAGGTGACGGCGATGACCGCGGAGACCGCCAGGATGCCGACCGCCCACCAGATCGCGGCCGCGTAGCCCTCGACCATGCCCTGGAGCTGGAGCAGCTTCTGGGCCGCGGGGGTGGTCGCGGCGGCCGCGTGGTCGGTGAGGTACGCGGTGGTCGCCGACGCGGCGATCGTGTTCAGCAGGGCCGTACCGATCGCACCGCCGACCTGCTGCGAGGTGTTCACCATCGCGGAGGCGACACCGGCGTCCCGCGGGTCCACGCCGTGCGTGGACAGCGACATCGCCGGCATGAACGCCGTACCCATGCCCAGGCCGAGCAGCAGCTGCGCCGGCAGGATCAGACCGGTGTAGGAGGAGCCGACCTCCAGCTGCGTCAGAAGCAGCATGCCGACCGCGGCGCTCAGGAATCCGGGGCCCATGAGCCAGCGCGGCGGGACACGGGTCATCAGCCGCGTGCCGATCTGCGTGGAGCCCACGATCATGCCCGCGATCATCGGCAGGAAGGCGAAGCCCGTCTTGACCGGCGAGTATCCCTTCACGACCTGGAGGTAGTAGGTCAGGAAGAGGAACAGGCCGAACATCGCGATGATCGCGAGACCCAGCGAGAGGTAGACCCCGCCGCGGTTGCGCTCGGTGAGCACACGCAGCGGCAGCAGCGGCGAGGCGACCTTCGCCTCGGTCGCGACGAACCCGGCGAGCAGCACCACCGACGCGACGAAGATGCCGACCGTCATCGAGTCCGACCAGCCGTCGGACTCGGCGCGGGTGAAGCCGTAGACCAGCGCCACCAGACCGAGGGTGGACAGGACCACGCCCGGGATGTCGAGCGGGGCGCGGTGGCGGCCGCCGGCCGGCTCGCGGATCACGAAATACGCGCCGAGGGCGGCGACCACGGCGAAGGGGATGTTGACGAAGAACGTCCAGCGCCAGTCCAGGTACTCGGTGAGCACGCCACCGAGGATCAGGCCGACGGCGCCACCGCCACCGGCGATCGCGCCGTAGATACCGAACGCCTTGGCCCGCTCGCGCGCGTCGGTGAACATGACGGCGAGCAGGGAGAGCGCGGCCGGGGCGAGCAGCGCGCCGAAGGCGCCCTGGAGGGCACGGGCGCCGAGCATCATCGCCTCGCCGGTGGCGGCACCGCCGAGCGCGGACGCGGCGGCGAAGCCGATCAGACCGACCACGAAGGTGCGCTTACGGCCCCAGAGGTCGGCTATCCGGCCGCCGAAGAGCAGCAGCCCGCCGAAGGCGAGGGCGTAGGCGGTGATGACCCACTGCCGGTTGCCGTCGGAGATCCCGAGGTCCTGCTGGGCGGAGGGCAGCGCGATGTTCACGATCGTCGCGTCCAGCACGACCATCAGCTGGGCGAGGGCGATGAAGACGAGCGCTTTCCAGCGACTCGGGTCGGCGACGGGGGTCTCGGCGATTTTTGACATGGGGGTAGCCACCTAGCGGTACGGAGTGGGGAAAAACGGACGTACGGAAGTCAGATGCGGGTGGTCAGCTGGGCGTGACGTACAGACGAGGAGCCGCTACGAGGGCTGCCGCAGGTCCTCCAGGGTCGCGGCGGCACCCGGGAGTACGGACCGGGCCGGCGTTTCGAGCCCGTCCAGGAAGAGCTGGAGATGCCGGTGGACGAAACGGTCCATGACGAGGCAGCCGGTGCCCGGCAGCGGGCGGGTCAGCTGCGAGAGGGCGACGAGCAGATCCCCCACGGCGACGTCGGTGCGGAGTCGGCCCGCCTGCTGCGCACGGTCGAAGAGGCCCTGGACGGCCTCCTCCAACCGCGTGCGTTCGACGAGGAGTTCGGGGTGGTCCAGGTCGAAGACGCCGGCGAGCATCGGGCACAGGGCGCCGATCCGCTCGTCGGCCGCGGCATGGGCGAAGCGGCGCACCGCGTCGAAGGTATCGGCCTCCTCCTCGGCCGCCTCGCGCGCCAGCTCGGTGGTGCGGGACATCACCGAGAGGACGACCTCGTGGACGAGGGCAGCGCGCTCGGGGAAGTGCCGGTAGAGGGTGGCGTTGCCGACCCCGGCCCGGCGGGCGATCTCGTCGAAGGGCACGTCGGGGCCGAACTCGACGAACATCTCGCGCGCCGCGCCGACGATCCGCTCGCGGTTGCGCAGGGCGTCCGCCCGCGGCCGGGAAACGCGCCGGGCGCCGCACACGCCGTTCGCCGTCTCGCCCACGATTCCGCCCTCCGAAGCCATCCGCCCCTCTCGGGGATCCCCCAACCGGGGAGTGTTTCCCCGTTTCCCGGGGACACAGGCGTAAACGGGGACTCCTTCCCCGGTTATTTCCCGAACCGGATGTGACCTGAGTCACTCCGGTGCGGCGGGGAAAACCCACGATCGGGCCACCCGGCGCGCGCGCCCGCACCCCCCGGCAGAGGGTGATCTCAGTGAGCGCAGTCCGGACCCGGCCGGCTGCCGCGGACCGAAGGCGACCGCATGCAGCCACCTCGCCGCCGGATACGCAGACCCCTCGCGCTCGGCGCGGCCACAGCCCTGGCGATCGCCGCGCTGGCCACCGCGAGCAGCACCCCGGGGCCCACCAAGGCCTCGGCCGGGCCGACCTCGTCCCCTGCGGGCCACAGCCCGCTCGGCCCCTGCCGGATCGCCGCCGCGCTCGGCGTCCAGATGTCGGAGGGGCTCCCCACACCCCCCGGCTACACCCGCTCCACCGGCCGCGTCCGGGCCCTGAACCTGATGGTCGACTTCCCCGACGCCCCCGGCCAGGGCACGGCGATGGGACGGTTCGACGAGTTCTTCCCGCAGACCGCCGAGTGGTTCCGGACCAGCTCGTACGGACGGCTCACCTACGTCCCCGAGGCGCCCCTGCCGGAGTGGCTGCGGATGCCGATGCCGTTCACCGCGTACGGGATAGAGCGCGGCTCGCCGTACGAACCGGGCTACCGCAGGCTCGCGCAGGACCTCGTCACGGCCGCCGACCCGAAGGTGGACTTCAGCGCCTACGACCTGGTCAACGTGCTGGTCACACCCAATGCCGGCCCCTCGGCGCTGGACACCGTGCTGTCCGTGACCTTCTCCGGCAACGACGACGCCCCCTACGCGGACGGGGTGCCGCTCGCCAACACCTCGTTCGTCTACAGCCGCCAGGACGACGGCTCGGGGTCGTACGCCGAGACCGGATACCGCGTCCTGCCGCACGAGAACGGCCATGTCTTCGGGCTGCCCGACCTCTACACCATGGACGGCGGCGGGACCGTCGGGCACTGGGACATCATGTCCGAGGACTGGGGGGCCAACAACGACCTGCTCGGCTGGCACAAGTGGAAGCTCGGCTGGATCGACGACGAACAGGTGGGCTGCGCGTCGGAGACCGGCGCCAGCGAGTACACCCTCACCCCGCTCGCGGTGAAGGGCGGCCCCAAACTGGCGGTCGTCCCGCTGTCGGACCGGGCCGGTTACGCGGTCGAGGTCCGCACCCGGGACGGCAACGACGAGGCCGTGTGCGAGCCCGGGGTCCTGATCTACCGCGTGGAGTCCGACGTGGACACCGGCCATGGGCCGATCACCGTCTCGGACAGCGACCGCGACAGCGGCGGCTGCACCCGCCGCCCCAACGTCCACGCGGAGCTGTCGGACGCGCCCTACCAGCCGGGCGAGACCTTCACGGACCGGGAGAACGGCATCCGTATCGCGGTCCTGGGCGAGGACGACTCAGACGGCTACCAGGTGCGCGTCACCCGGAGCTGACCGCCCCGGACCCTGCCGGCCCGGCATCGACCATGCTGTCGCGCAGCTCCCGCTTGAGGATCTTCCCGGTGGCGTTCCGGGGCAGCGGCTCCTCCTGCACGCGGACCTGGGCGGGCACCTTGAACGCGGCGAGCCGCTCCCCCACGTGCGCCCGCAGCTCCGGCGCTCCGGCCCGGGCGCCCGGCCGCAGCCGTACGACGGCGGCGACCTCCTCACCGAGCACGGGGTGCGGAACGCCCAGCACGGCCGCGTCGACGACGTCGGGATGCTCGTGCAGGACGGCCTCGACCTCGACGCAGTACACGTTCTCGCCGCCGCGGATCACCATGTCCTTGATCCGGTCGACGATGCTGACCCGCCCGTCGACAAGGGTGGCGAGGTCACCGGTGCGGAACCAGCTGTCGTCGGTGAAGGCCCGCCGGGTCGCCTCCTCGTCGCGCCAGTAGCCCCGCACCAGCGACTGACCGCGCAGCAGCAGCTCCCCGACCTCGCCGTCGGCGCCGCCGCCGGGCGCGTCTATCCGGAGCTCGGTGACGGGCGTGGGGCGCCCGGCGCTGCCGGGATGATCGCGGTACTCCTGCCCGAAGTTGGCCGTCACACCGCCGCAGGTCTCGGTCAGGCCGTAGCCGTTGCGGGGTTCGACCCGGTCGCCGAAGAGCCGGGTGACCTGGGCGACGAGCCGGGCGGGGGCGGCGGCGCCGCCGGTGTTGAGATGGCTGAGCGTCTCCAGCCGCTCCCCGCGCGCCTCGACGGTGTCGAGCAGCTGGAGGGCGGTGGTGGGCACTCCGGCGTAGTGCGTGACGCCGTGCTCCCTGATCAGGTCGACAGCCTCTTCCGCGTCCCACTTACGCATCAGGACGAGGCTGCCGCCGGCCGCCATCACGGCGTAGAAGGAGGTGAAGGCCGCGACGTGGAAGAAGGGGAAGGTCGTCAGGGAGACGGGGTCCGGGCCGAGGCCCGGCACCTTCCCGCGCCGCAGAGCGGACACGGCGGCCTGGAAGCGCGGGTTCATCGCGGCCCCGGCCTGCGCGAGGTGGGTGGCGACGGCGCCCTTGGGCCGGCCGGTCGTGCCGGAGGTGTAGATGATCGTGGCGTCGTCCTCGGGCCGTACGTCCACATCGGGCGGCCCGAGCGCGGGATCGGCGGGCCCCAGCTGGTCGTACGCCTCGAACCCGGGCTCGGCCTCCCCGTGGAAGACGATGCCGGGGACCCGGGCCCGCGCTGCCCAACGCCGTACGCGCGCCACCCGCTCCCCGTCGACGAGGAGGATCCCGGGCCGGCAGTCGTCGAGGGCGTACGTGAACTCGTCCTCGGTCCACCAGGCGTTCAGCGGCACCGCCACCAGCCCCGCCAGCTGGGCCGCCCAGAAGGCGATCTGCCACTCGGGGTGGTTGCGCATCGCGACGACGGCCCGGTCGCCCGGGCGCAGACCGTGGACCTCGGTGAAGCGGCGGGCGAGCGCGCAGGCCCGGGCGAAGAACTCGCCGTAGCTCGTGGTCCCGTCCCGCGTGACGAGGAAGGGCCGCTCGCCGTACGCCCAGGTCGCCTCCACGAACTCGCGCAGCGTGCGCGGCCCCTCGGCGTAGACGCCGTCCGTGACGGCGAAGGGCGCGCCGGGCGCGGTCAGCTTCCGAACGATCTCCACGGCCCCCACCTTTCCGCGGCGACGCTATGCGCCCACCCTGCCCCCGTCAAGATCGGTGTACGGACCATCGAGCGCCCGCACCGCAGGCTGGCGGTCAGAACATGCCGTGGTCGTGGGCGGGCGTCTCCGGGATCGGCTGGATGACGTCCCAGTGCTCGACGATCCTGCCGTCCTCCACCCGGAAGAGGTCGTAGAAGACGCTCGGGGCGGGCCCGACCGCCCCGTCGGCGAGGGTCAGGACGAAGTTGCCCTGCGCGACGGTCTTGCGCAGCGCGCGGTACGCGATCCGCTGCCCGCGCCCGGCGAAGGTGACGAGCCCGGCCCGCAGCCCCTCAAGCCCGTCGCCGAAGTGGGGATCATGCTGGAGGTACCGGTCCGCGTCGATGAACTCGGTGACGTCCCGGCCCCCTCCCATGAGCACGCCCTGCACGAAGCCGGTCACCAGCGCGCGGTTGGCCTCGGTCCGGTCGAGATCGACGACCTCGGTGGGCCCGTCGGTCTCGCTCCGCCCACTGACGGTGTCGCTGGTGAGCGGCTGCAGGGCGTCCCAGTGCTCGGCGATCAGCCCGTCCTCGACCCGGAACACGTCGAACGCGACCATGGGCCCGGGCCCGAATCCTTCGTACGTGACGTGGAGGGCGACATGATCGCCGTCCTCCAGCACCCGGTGCACGTCGTACCGGAAGTCGTTCCCCAGCATCCCGAGCATCGCCCTGAGCCCCTCGCGCCCGTCCGCGACGGTCGGATCGTGCTGGACGAACCCCTCCGAGAACCACCGGTCGACGGCCCGCGCGTCCAGCGCCCCGAACAGCTCACCTGCGGCTGTGAGCACAATCTCCTTGGCGCTGCGACCGGCCCCGGGACCCGGGCTGCTGCTCATACGACGACTCCTCCGCCACGACCACCGGGCCGCCCACCTGGCCACCCACCGGATGGTTCCCCCACCCCCGCCCCGACGCGGACCCGCGCACCCCCACGACACCCGGTCGGCCCAGGGGTGCCATCCGCTACGCTAGTCGCGCCGCCTTCGTAGCTCAGGGGATAGAGCACCGCTCTCCTAAAGCGGGTGTCGCAGGTTCGAATCCTGCCGGGGGCACAAGGGAAAACGGCCCGGAGCGATCATGCTCCGGGCCGTTTGACTGCACCACCTGACGCCGGTGCCACCGGATCGGGGCGATGCACAGCGCGGGCAACGGGACGACCCGCCGACGTCGGCTCTTGGGATCGTCCTGGTAGAGCTTCCCGCGACGGCGCTGCGTCTGCTGCCGGACGTGCAACACCCGGTGTTCCAGGTCGAGATCCGACCACCTCAGCCCAACCAGCTCTCCCCGGCGGAGCCCCATCGCGATAGCCAGAACGAAGGCCGCGTAGAGCGACTCGCCCCTGTCCCGGGCGGGGCGTGCTCCGACCGGGAGCGCGTCGAAGTGCTCTTCCTCGGCGAGGGGACGGTTCCGTCTGATCTGACGTGAACAGGCGGCTGCGTGACGGCCTGGGAGCGTCGTGACGCGGTGGCTCAGGCCAATCCGCAGGTAAGGCCCGCCATTTGCAGCCGGTGTCCACGACATAGCGGATCGCGTCGACGATCTCGCCCGGGGTGCTTCTCCGGCCGGCCGCTGCACCTCCCGCAGGAGCGGCCAGGTCGTGGACGTCTCCGGAGGCTCCGCGGCCGAAGCCGCGGCAGTCATCCAGTATCCCGGCCAGGACCGACACGGCCCCCCGATCCAGTGAATTACGGCGACACGCCGCGTGAGGTCACACAATGTGGCTATATGACTACTATCAGCAACACCTCATTCATCTGACCGAGCACGGCAGCTCGGCACCCGGAGGCAGCAATGGGGGCGCTCAACAAGATCGAACAAGGCTTCGAGGCCTTGGTGAACGGACCCTTCGCCAAGGTATTCAAGTCTGCGGTCCAGCCCATGGAATTCATCGGCGCTCTTAGACGCGAGTGCGACATCAATGCCCGGATCTGGGACCGGGACTGCACCATCGCGCCCAACGGCTTCATAGTCGAACTGAGTCCGGTCGATCACGAACTGCAGAGCGCGTGCCTGGTCATGCTCGGCGAAGAGCTGGTCCAGAAGCTGCGCGAGTACGCCGATCAACAGCGCTATTCGTTCGTGGGTCCGCTGAAAGTGCAGTTGCTGCGAACCGAGAACCTGAAGGCCGGACGGTTCCGCGTGCGCAGCCGACTCGAGGTCCCGCCCGGGGTCCAGCAAGCCCTGCAGGCCAATCAGCGCCGCCACACCACGTATGCGCCGTCGGCCAGGCCCGGCAGTGAAGGGCTCCCATCCTGGCAGCCGTCCCCACACATCCTGCGTGGGGACAAACAGGTTCTGACGGTGGAGCAGTTCATATCCCTTGGTCTGACGGTCGCCCCAGACGGCACGCTCGTCCGCGACGACCCGCCGAGGCCTCTCAGCACTCCGCCAAGGCCGCTGCGCCTCTTGGAACCCACGACGGACCGCGCGGGAGTGGCTGTTCTGCCTCGAACCGGTCACGGAGTACGTGGCCTCCCTTCTGCGCACGGTGTACCTACCGCGCTCCGTCCTGCAGAAAGCCTTACGCCTCACCTTGGGTGGGATACCGGCCGCCATGACGCCGGCTCGCCCGAACCTCAGATCAGAAACCGGGCCGTCCGGAGGCCGCCGGTCCGTCCAGTACCCCGCGGCGGTCTGCTCCGCGCAGAAGCCCCCCGTGACCGGTCCGGCCCACAGACCCAACCGCCGGCCGGGGAGCACCGCCGTCGTCACGCCGCCGACCCGGTGCCCGACGGAACTCTCACTCACTCGAAAGGACGCACCGTGACCAAAAAGCGCAAGACCTCCGTCGACCGTCCCGCGCCTGACAGAAGACGAGAGGCATCCGACGGCCCCGGCCTCGCGCCTCCCGCCTCGGGCGCCGCCGACGAGCCACAGGACGCCGCAGGTGAGACCCCCCTGCCGCACAGTGCAGCGGAGCACCACGACTCGGTGCCCGCCACGCACCGCCTCGGTGCAGAGCAGCCCCTGCCGGGGACCTATGCCAACCGGGCGCACGTGCCGCACGGCGCTCCCGGAATGCCGCAGCACTACGGCCCACCGGCTCACCAAAGTCCGGCGCTCTGGGCTGGTCCGGACCGAGGAGGTCGTACCGGGCTCCTGGGTCGCAGTGCTGCGGTGGAGCTCTCCTCTGACCGTCTGCTGCGCAACCAGCCCAGCGACCGTCGCAGCCTCAGCCGGTTGCGCATCGGCGAAAGGAAGGCGGAAAGGGAGCGCGAGCAGAAGTTGGCCATCCTCCGCACTCCGGTGGTGCAGTGCCACAAGATCGCCGTCATCAGCCTCAAGGGCGGAGTCGGCAAGACCACCACCACGACCGCCCTGGGCGCGACCCTCGCCACCGAGCGCCAGGACCGGGTCGTCGCGATCGACGCCAATCCGGACGCGGGAACACTCAGCCGACGCGTGCGCTGCGAGACCAGCGCCACCATTCGTGACCTCGTGGCCGAGATCCCGAACATCGACAACTACATGGCCGTACGGCGCTTCACCTCCCAGTCCCCGAGCGGACTGGAGATCCTCGCCAACGAGGCGGACCCTGCGCTCTCCACGGCGTTCAACGACGAAGACTACCGAGAAGTGGTCGGCTGCCTCGGACAGCACTATCCGATCATTCTCACCGACTCGGGGACCGGTCTGCTGCACAGCGCGATGCGGGGCATCCTGGATTTCGCGGACCAGCTGATCGTCGTCGCCACGCCCAGCGTGGACGGCGCCACGAGCGCCAGCACGACCCTGGACTGGCTCAACGCGCATCATTACGAGGACCTCGTCCAGCGGAGCATCACCGTGATCTCCGAGGCGCGCATGAAGAGCAAGAACGTGAGGGTGAACGACGTCGTGGACCACTTCCGCGCCCGCTGCCGAGGCGTCGTGATGGTTCCCTACGATGAGCACCTTGCCACGGGCTCGGAGGTCGATCTGGAACAGATGAAGCCGCGGACCCGCCAGGCCTACTTCGACCTGGCGACGCTGGTGGCTGCGGACTTCCCCCGCACCCAACCCGAGGCCGTGAGCTGGGGCGCCTCCTACCCCCATTCGGGGTACAACGCGGCCAGCATGTTCGCTGCCCCCGCGTGGGGCTGATCCGGTACCGGAGCGCGGCGGGGGCACAACGCGTTACCGCTCTGATCTGGGGTTTCTCCCCCAGGGAGGGCTCCTGCTCGGCCTCGGACGTCTCGTCCGGGGCCGTTCGCGTGAGCGGTGCGTGCGCGGTGCGTGAGCGGGCGGGTCGCCAGACCCCGATTTTTCTCCCGACGGCGTTCGTCCACACCGCCACCATGGGGCTTCCCTGACAGGACAGGGCCACTGCTACGACCTGCCAAGTGGTGACTGAGTGAATTCTGTTACGAAAATCCCGGACGAACGCAACAGTAGCTTCATAGCTTTCACCCACGACCGCACCCGCTGCTGAGGCGTCCAGAGCGCCGGCACACATCCGGGGGACGAAGCCGGGTGCGATTCCGCCTCCCTGCGTTGGCTACCCCAACGTGCCGCAGCTGCGCTCCTGTGCGCCTGGATGGCGGGCGGCGGACCCCCCACAACTCCTGCTGAAAGAAAGCGAAGACGGACATGACCACACCCGTCACCATCCCTGACCACAAGGCGCCGCGCCGAACGGGGAGGCGTGCCACGCTCCTTGCGGCGTCCACCCTCATGGCAGCGCCGCTGCTGGCCGGCACGGCGACGCCCGCCATCGCCGAGGACGGCAACACGTACCTCAAGACCGAACAGGAAGTCTT
Source organism: Streptomyces sp. NPDC039465 (assembly GCF_055639315.1). Lineage (NCBI taxonomy): Bacteria > Bacillati > Actinomycetota > Actinomycetes > Kitasatosporales > Streptomycetaceae > Streptomyces > Streptomyces sp. NPDC039465. Next base: position 259,299 of record NZ_JBVKAP010000007.1, read on the forward strand.
CGACTTCATCAGCAGGAGCGCGCCCCTGAACCAGAAGGAGGCCATCAAGGGCTACCCGGTCAGCGGTCAGGACTCGCGGGAGGTCAAGCTCGACGACGTCGAGAAGGTCTACCCGCACGACCAGGCCCTCTCTGACGTCCCGGGCAAGCTGGGCAGCCGATTCAACCTCCCGTCGGAGATTGCCACCGAGGGTCCCGACATCCGCAGGAGCAGCAGCGACGACAGGGAGCCCTGGCTGAGCAACTGGGACGCCAAGTCGATGTGCGGCCAGCCCAGCCACAAGCCCGGTGGCGAGCCCATGCCGTGCGGCTTCGTCGGCGTGCTCGACAAGGCGTACCCGAACTTGCTGACTGGGTCGGCAGTGATGGGCAAGGCGCAGTTCTCCTACAAGACCCAGGCCACGGTCGGTCAGGACACCAGCCAGACCAGCGGCTGGTCCGTCGGCGGAAAGGTCACCTCGGAACTGACGACCCCTGGTGGGCCGGGCGGCGGCAAGGCCGGCACGGAGCTCAACTTCACCTACAGCGAGTCGACCACCACCACCAACAAGTGGACGACCATGACCGAGCAGACCAACACCTATGACGTCCCGGACGGCGTGTCGGGGTGGGTCGAAGGGCGCGCCAACGGCGGCTGGTACCTGGGGTACAACGTCTACAAGCTCGACTTCACCGACGGCGACGGCAACCGGAAGCAGAAGATGGTCCTCATACCGGCACGCGTCCTGATCCAGGCACCCGGCAACTCGGTTCCCATGACGTTCGTCAAGCGCCAGGGGTAGCAGCGCATACACCGTCCGCCGCGACGACCCCACCCACGTCGGCCTCGGAGCCGGGGATGAACTTTTTCGAAAACCTTCAACGGAGACTTAAGAATTCTTCGGCCGCGAGGTAAGAAAATTGGTGTGCCACGCGGTGAGGAAATCTCATGCAACGACTCACGTCAGATTCCTCACCCGGCAGGGGCGCACCCCCCGTGCTACTGTCGATACCAGTTGCAGTTGTGGTTCCCAAAAACGTATTTCCGGATGTTTCTCCGGTCGGGGCAATCATCACGGCGACGCGGAGTCCGCAAAGTGTGGGCTCCGGGCTCTGCCCCAAAGGAGATTTGACATGGCATCTGGCACCGTGAAGTGGTTCAACGCTGAAAAGGGCTTCGGCTTCATCGAGCAGGACGGCGGCGGCCCCGACGTCTTCGCCCACTACTCGAACATCGCCGCCCAGGGCTTCCGCGAGCTGCTCGAAGGCCAGAAGGTGACCTTCGACATCGCGCAGGGCCAGAAGGGCCCGACGGCGGAGAACATCGTCGCCGCCTGACGCTGACACAGCGCGCGTAAAAACGTGGCCGGGGCCGCACCCTTTTGGGTGCGGCCCCGGTTTTTTGCGTGCGCGTCAGCCGGTCAGCGGAGCTCCTCCGGGCAGGTCGTGCCGCGCGGGAAGATCTTGTACGGGGCCGCGAGCCGGTAGACGCCCGGTTTCGGGGCCAGGAGCTCGGTCCATTCGTCGCCTTCCGCGTCTTCCTCCGCCTTCAGCAGGCACCCGTGCTCGTTGGCGAAGGACTTCGGCAGCTCGTCGTCCGTGCGGGCCTTCGACTCCTCCGTCTCCTGCGGAGGTTCCAGCTTCTTGCCGTTCTCGTCGACGAGGGCGAGCCAGGGGGAGTACGGGACACGGATCAGGACCCGGCCCGGCGCGTCCAGCCGGATCGTGACCTCGTTCGCACCGGCCCGGTCCACCTTGGCAGGCGGGGCCGCGAGCGGGGTCGGGTTGGCGACCTCGAACAGCCGCCAGTTGGCGTCCGACCAGATCTGGCGCAGATACGGCAGGCCCTCCGCGACGAGTTTCGCCTCCTGCTCGGCGCCCGAGTCCGGGGCGCCCGTCGGCAGCACGACGTAGTGGACGGCCCAGCGGGCCAGCCACTCCTGGTAGGCCGCGGCACTGAGCGTGTCGTCGTAGAAGACCGGGTTGCGCTCCATGTCCGCCTGCCGGTTCCAGCCGCGGGCGAGATTGATGTACGGGGCCAGCGCCGACGCCTCGCGGTGGCTGCGCGCCGGGACCACCTCCACCCGTGCCTTCTCGGCGCCGCGCACCTGAAGCTGGTTGATCAGCGGCGCCGCCTCGCGCGCCCAGGACGCGTCCGGCGCGGTCCGTACGACGTCGTCGACGCTCTTGAAGCCGATCCAGAAATTGAGCCCGGCGAAGGCCAGCACCAGCGCGTACCACCTGCGTGAGCGCGGCACGGCGTACGGCAGGGCGGCGAGCAGCACCACGCCCGCGAACAGCATCGCCATCCGCGACACATTCGACCCGATCTGCGAGTCGACCACCCACGTCAGCAGGGTGCCCAGCGTGTAGACGGCCGCGGCGGTGCGGACCGTACGCCACTGCTTCGGCACGAGCACGGCGACCAGGGCCCCGAAGAGGAACGGCAGGCTCGTCGACATCAGCGACATCGGCTGCGTCCCGGAGAAGGGGAAGAGCCACGCGGAGAGCGCCACCACCACGACCGGGGCCAGCCCGAGCGCGTACGCCCCCGGGCGCCGCTTGTGCAGGAACAGCGCGGCGGCGACGACCCCGAGGAACAGCCCGGCGACCGGGCTCGCGGCCGTGGCCAGACCGGCCAGCGGCGCCGCGACGGCGGCCTTCGCCCAGCGCTTGTGCCGCCACCGGTAGGGCCAGCAGAAGACGGCGGCGACCGCGCCCAGCGCGAACATCATGCCGAGGCCGAAGGTGACCCGGCCGGACAGCGCGTTGCACAGCAGCGCGAAGACCCCGGCGAGCGCGCAGGCCAGCGGATTGCGGACGGCCCGCACCCGGACGAGGATCAGCGCGACGAGCCCGGCCGAGACCGTGCCGGCGACCATCATCGTCGTCCGGACGCCGAGGACGGACATCACGTACGGCGACACCACGCTGTACGAGACCGGGTGCATGCCGCCGTACCAGGCGAGGTTGTACGCGGAGTCGGGGTGCCGGCCGACGAACTCCGCCCAGGCGTCCTGGGCGGCGAGGTCGCCGCCACTGTTGGCGAAGACGTAGAACCAGAGGACGTGCGTCAGCGCGGCGACCGCGGTCGCGACGGCGACCGGGAAGCGCCTGCGCCGGTGGAACGGCTTCGGGCGGGCCGCCGGACGAGGGCCCGGGCTCCGCGGCACCGGGTTCCTGGGGGCCGGGAGCTGTATTCGCGGCGCGGCCGGCGCCCGGTCCGGGCCCGCTCCCGGCTCGGCGCGTGTCGGGTCAACAGTCGTCACTGCGGCTCTCTCCGTGTAGTCCCCGACCCCTGCGCTGCACCCCTCGCACCCCCGTCGCCGGCCCGGAACCAAGAAACCCCGGATTCAAGAAACGCCGGAATCAAGAAACGCTAACAGCTGGGCGCCCCGGTGACCGGGGCGCCCAGCCGCGTCAGCCGAGGCGCGTCAGCTTCTTGCCGAAGCCCGGCTCGATCAGATCCTTCTTGAGGGCGACCGGCGAGCTGACCTTGCCCGTGCCCGTGCCGATCGAGATCTCCCCGACCACCGTGCCGGACTTGGCCTCGTGCGGGACGGCCTTGCCGCCGCCGTCCAGCGTCAGCTCCACCTTCAGACCCGGCCAGCCGACGGCCTTGACGTCCTTGGTGGCGATGACCGGGGTCAGTCCGCCCATGCCGTCGTCGATGTGCCCGACGACCTGGCCCTTCTTCACCACCGAGGCGGAGGTGACGTCCTTCTGGGCCGCCTGGATCAGCTTGAGGCTGTTGTCGATCGCCAGCTGGAGCTTCTCGTGCAGGACGCTGGCGTTCTGGGCGCCCATCACGACGCCGAGGATCCGGCGCTTCTTGCCGTCGACGACCGTGTCGGCGGCCCAGAGGAGATTGCCGCCGGCCGGGGTGGACGAGCCGGTCTTGATGCCGCTGACACCCGGCTCCAGCAGGATGTTGTTGTTGTTCTCGATCTGGGTGTCGATGCCGGGGACCCGGAGGTTCGGCATGTTCACGATCTCGCGGAACACGTCGTACTGCATGACCGCCTTGCCCAGCTTCAGCTGGTCCTGCGGGGTGGAGACGGTCGTCTTCTCCAGACCGCTGGGGTCCGTGTACGTCGAGCCGGTCATGCCCAGCTCCTTGGCGGCAGCGTTCATCTTCTCGACGAACTTCGCCTCGCTGCCGGCGTCCCAACGGGCCAGCAGCCGGGCCACGTTGTTGCCCGACGGGATCATCAGCAGCTGGAGGAGCTGCTTCTGGGTGTACTTCTGGCCCTCCTTGATGGGGGCCGTCGACTCCGAGGGACGCTTGGCCTCGTCACCGGCCTTGGCGTCGACCTCGATCTTGGGGCCGGTCGCCTTCCCCTTGATCGGGTGGTCGCGCAGGATCACGTACGCCGTCATGGTCTTGGCGACGCTGGCGATCGGCGCGGGCTTCTGGGCGCCGTACGTGCCCATGCTGCCGACGCCCTCGACCTCGACCGCGCCCTGGCCCTCGTCGGGCCACGGCATCTTCAGCTCGCCGCCCTCGAAGGTGAACGTGGGGGCGGCGGTGAGGGTCAGCTTGGGGGTGGGCAGCGGCCGGACGGCCTGTGCGACCGCGAACACGATCAGCAGCAGGACGACGAGGGGCGTCCAGATCTTGAACCGCCGCGTCACGGTCCGGATCGGGGTCTGCGGCGGGGGCGGGGTGTTGGTCAGCTCGGCCAGCAGGTCGAGCGGGGGCAGCGGCGGCAGCGGCTGCTGCTTGGTCCGCTCGGCCTCGGTGAGCGAGGCGGGTACGTGCGCCGCGGGCGCGGCGGGGGCCTCCGTGGGCGCCGGGGCCGAGATCCGTACGGGAGCCGGGCCGGCGGGCTTCGGGGCGGGCGCCTTCGGGGCGTCGTCGGTCCGCAGCGGGACGAACGTGCTGGGGCGAGGAGCCGCCTCGTCCGGGTCCTTCGGCTTGGCGGGGGACTTCCGGGCCTCCGCCGCCTCGTCCGGCGTGACGATCTTGAGGGCGGTGGTCGGCTGATCGACGACCGGCGGCTTGATGGCCTTGAAGACCGTCGTCGGCTGGTCGACCGGCTCGTCGTCGGCCGCCTCCTTGGCGGGAGCCTTCGGCTCGTCCTTCGCGGCCCCGGAGGGTGCGTCAGAGCTCTTGGCGGGGGCCGGGACGGCCACGACGGGGGTCTCGACGGCCACCGAGGCCCCAGGCGCCTCGTCGGCCTCCGCGGGCTCGCCGGGCTCCTCCGTGGCGGCACGATCCTGCACTGCCTCACCAGCGGTTTCACCGGCGGGCTCGGCAGCCTCCTCGGCCTCGTCCTCCGCCGTCTTCACCCACGCGGCGACCGCCTGACGCAGCCGTGTGTCACCTTCGGCAGCGGCCTCCGGCTTGTCGTCGGTCTCGGGCTCGGGCTCGGCCTTGGCACCAACCTCGGCCTCGGCCTCGACGTCAGCCTTGGCCTCCGGCTCAGGCTGCGGCTCCGGCTCCGGAGCGCGCGGGGACACGGCCTTGAAGACGGCCGTGGGCTGGTCCACCTGAACCGCCGTCGTGGACACGGCCGGGGAGGAATCCGATTCACGGAACACGGAGACCCGCGGATCCCGTCCGCCCGGAGTCGTCTCCCCCGACGACTTCTGCTGCTCCGACTTGTCGGGGGACTCGCCCGCCACCGTGCCTCCTTCATGCGTCATCAATTCGCTGCTGCCGGACGTACTGCCGGTCGCGCTGTCCGAACCATCTCTCAGTGTCCTGTGTGAGCGCTTGGCCCCCGTGCTAGACGAGAACGACATAGCTGACGGTTCCCGCACAAAGCACCCAGGCGCTCTCGACAGACCAATGTGAGAGGGGTCACCCTGTCATTCATCCACGCGGGGAGGCATGGATGGGCAGGAGCCGCAGAACAATTCCGGAGGAGCTTCTGCTGCTCGCTCTGGACCCGGCCACGGGTACCACAGCGCAGCCGCAGTCGCTCGACCTCGGCCTGGCCGGAGCACAGCTAGTGGAGCTGGCTCTGGCAGGACGGATAGCCCCTGACGGGGATCGTATCGCCGTGGTGATGCCACGGCCGACCGGAGATCCGACTCTGGACTCCGCACTGGAACTGCTGCGCAGGCGCGGCAGCCCGGTACGGGCCGTCCACTGGATCGGTGGACCCCGACTGGGGCTCCGCCAGATTTACCTCGCTCATCTGGAGCGGTGCGGCATGGTGCATGCCGTGGCGGGCCAGATGTGCGGAGTGCTGCCGACGACTCGCTACCAGGCGACGGACACGGCCATCAGCCGGGACATCAGGGCCCGGCTGGACAGTGCGATCCGCACCGGCGTACCGCCGGACCCGCGGACCGCGGCGCTCGCCGCGCTGGCCCACGCGGTCGGTCTCGGCAAGCACCTGTATCCCGGGAACGAAGGGCGCTCGTCGCGCTCCCGCCTCCGGGATCTGATCAGGCACGACCCCATGGGCGGTCTCGTGGCGCACGCCGTGATGGACGTCCAGAACGGTGTGGCCGCGCAGCCGCGCCGTACCCAGGCCTCGACCGGCGGCCGTCAGGCGGCCGTGCCGATGCCGTCCCAGTCGCGTCACGGCTCGATGGCCCGGGTCGCCGCGCACTGACAGCTCCACCCAGCTCCACAGCTCCACACACCCCAGCAAGCCGGCACACCGCACCGCCGTACCGTCGTCGTCCCCAAGACCCGGTTCGGGAGCCGCACAGGCGCGCGGGGCAGTCACACAGGCTGCCCCGCGCGCCCGCGCGTGTGGCCATTTCCCAGCGCGCCCCACACCTTTGGTGGCAGTCTGCTGAGACGTAGATACGCAGAGCTACGCCAGTATCAGCAGTAGCCAGCAGCCGGAGGTGCAGTTTCCGTGGCGTCCAATGTCAATCCCACCGTCAGGCGACGCCGTTTGGGCCAGGAGTTGCGCCGCCTTCGCGAGCTCAAGGGCATGACGGCGGAGGAGGTGGCCGAGCGCCTGCTGGTCTCCCAGTCGAAGATCAGCCGCCTGGAGAACGGCCGTCGTTCCATCAGCCAGCGCGATGTGCGCGATCTGTGCGGGGTGTACGACGTCGAGGACCATCGCATCGTCGATTCGCTGATGCAGATGGCGAAGGACTCCCGCCAGCAGGGCTGGTGGCACGCGTTCGGCGACATCCCGTACAGCGTCTACATCGGCCTGGAGACGGACGCGGCCTCGCTACGGGTGTACGAGTCGCTCATCGTTCCCGGTCTGCTGCAGACCCGGGAGTACGCGCAGGCGGTGATCGAGGGGATGTGGCCCGAGGCCACACCCAGCGAGATCGAGCGGCGGATCCAGATCAGGCTCAAACGCCAGGACCGCCTGAAGGACCCGGTGAACCCGCTGCGCTTCTGGGCGGTCATCGACGAGGCACTGCTGCGACGCGTCGTGGGCAATCGGCAGATCATGGTCGATCAGCTGGAGCACCTGGCCGGGCTGAGCGAGCAGCCGCATGTGACGCTCCAGGTCCTGCCGTACTCGGTCGGCGCCCACCCCGGCATGTATGGCAAGTTCGCGATCCTCGAGTTCCAGGAGACCATGGACGCCAGCGTGGTCTACCTGGAAGGCGTCACCAGTGACCTGTACCTGGAGAAGGCCAACGACGTTCAGAGCTACGCGATCATGTACGAGCACCTGCGCGCCAAGGCTCTCAGTGCGGAACAGTCGCGGGAATTCATCTACGAGGTGAGGGAGAGCTACGTCGAATGACTCCCCGCCTCACATGGGGGCGCGCACGATACACCTCAGCCAGTACGGCTGAAAAGTACTCGATGGGCTATGCCATCCGGACGGGTGAAGGGGCCCTGTATCAAGCGATGTTGCCGCGTAGCGTCGAGGCAGCAGCGCTTGGGGTCACCACCCCCGGCAACCCGGCACAACCATCGGAGTCACCATGCTGATCAGGCATCACACGTTGACGGACTGGACCAAGTCCTCCTACTCCGCGGTCAACGGAGACTGCGTGGAGGTTAAGGCGGCGAACAGCACCACGATGCTGGTACGCGATTCGAAGGTCGCGCACGGCGCCACGCTCGGCCTCACGGCAGAGGCGTGGTCCACCTTCCTGAGCGACGTCGTCCGAGGCACCGGGAGCAGTGCCTGACAGCGCTTCCGTTAGCTCGGCTACCGCAGCACAGCAAGCGACAAGCCCTCTCGACCGGTCCGCCGTCCTGGCCGAGGGGGCTCGGCTATGCCCGCAGACGGTCGACGTGGCGGTCCGTGCCCGGCACCGTCGGGATGAATGGCGCCACCAGCTCCACCCGCCCCCGCTCCCCCACGGAGAGGCCGATGAAGTGCGCCTCCCAGCAGTCGCGTGGATCGCTCTCCAAGAACCAGAGCAGGGTCAGCCTGGTGTCCACCCCCTCGACCTGCTTCACGTAGGTCATCCGGTCGCCGGGCAGCGGGGTCGGGCGGAAGACGGTCACCACCGCGGCCGGTGAGCCGGCCAGCAGCCGCGGCAGCTCGCGCGAGCGCAGCCACTCCAGGAGCTCCGCCCGGCGCCCGGCGTCCTGGGCGTCGACGACCTGGAGGACCAGGCCCGCGTACGGATGGTCCAGCGCGTGGATGTCGCGCGGACCGGCCGCGCCGTCGCGGTAGACGGTGGCCTCGTGGTCCTGGAAGGCGGTGAAGACATGGGTACGGGCCTGGTGGACCCGGCCGTCCCGGTTGAGCCGCTTGTTGATGCCGACGGTCCACTTCATGTGCTCGTCGTAGCGGCCTTCGGTGATCCAGTACGTGGAGAGGTAGCAACCGGCGGTGACCGGCTGGGTGATCGCGGACTTCTCGGGGTAGCGCAGCTCCTGGAGGTCGCGGGTGGCGACCCAGCGGCGTCCGGCGAATATCCAGGGCATGGCCATCGCGCCCGCGTAGTAGTGGTCGTCCTCGTACCAGCGGTTGTAGGCGTACTCCTGGCCGGGATGCGGTTCGACCATGGTGATCAGGGCGTGGCCGGGGCGGACGCCGTACGGGCCGACCGCCGCCAGCTCCGCGTACACCTCACTTCGCGTGTCCTCCGTCATGGCCACTCATTCCCTTCCCAAGTCGGTGACGGAGACTTACTCTGACGGGTCGTCAGATGATTGGCCAGAGTCGGGAGGCGCCGGATGCTGCTCCAGGGGAAGACCGTCGTCGTGTCCGGGGTCGGCGCCGGGCTCGGCCATCAGGTCGCGGCGACGGTGGTGCGGGACGGCGGCAACGCGGTCCTCGGCGCGCGCACCGAGGCCAATCTCGTGAAGACCGCCCACGAGATCGACCCGGAGGGGCGCCGCACGGCCCATCTGGCCACCGACATCACCGACGAGGGCCAGTGCACGGCGCTGGCCGTGCTGGCCGTCGAGCGGTTCGGCGGGATCGACGCGGTGGTCCATGTCGCCGCCTGGGACTCGTACTTCGGCGGGATCGAAGACGCGGACCTCACCACCTGGCAGGGAGTCCTTGACGTCAATCTGCTGGGGACGCTGCGGATGACCAGGGCCTGCCTGCCGGCGCTCAAGGAGCGGGGCGGATCGGTGGTCATCATCGGCACCCAGTCGTCGGTGGCCGCGCCCTCGCAGGTCCGGCAGGCGGCGTACGCGGCGTCGAAGGGCGCGCTGACCTCGGCGATGTACTCGATGGCGCGGGAGTTCGGCCCGCACCGGATCCGGGTCAACACCGTGCTGCCGGGCTGGATGTGGGGCCCGCCGGTCCAGGCGTACGTACGGTTCACCGCGGACACCGAGGGTGTACCGGAGGCGGAGGCGCTGGCGCGGCTCACCGAGCGGATGGCCCTGCCGGAGCTGGCGACCGACGGCGACGTGGCGGAGGCAGCGGCCTTCCTCGCCTCGGACCGGGCCCGCGCCATCACGGGCCAGTCGCTGCTGGTGAACGCGGGAGAGCTGATGCGCTGATCCTCCGCCGTCACTGACGTTCTCCTAGAGGCTGCGGGCGGTGATGTTGCCGTAGGAGGTGGTGGCGTCGATGTTCAGGGTGGCGGCGGGGCCGGCGGTGTTGTTGAGGGTGTTGTGGATGCGGCCGTAGGCGGTGCCGGCGTTCAGGGTGGCGGAGACGCCGCGGGCGGCGCCGACGGTGATGTCGCCGTGCTCCGTCTTGAGGGTGAGCGTGCCGCCGACGGCCTCGGCGATGCGGAGGTCGCCCTTCCGGGTGCTGATCTCGGCGGGGCCGGTCAGGCGGCCGACGGTGATGTCGCCGGCCTGGAGGGTGAGGCGGGCGCCGACGGTCTCGTCGAGCTTGACCGTGCCGTGCGCGCTCTCGACGGTGACGTCGCCGAGGCGTCCGACGCCGCGGAGTTCGGTGGTGGCCGCCTTCGCCTCGACGCGGGAGCCGGTGGGCAGCTGGATGGTGACCTCGATGGATCCGACGGCGCCGAGGATGCGGTTCTTCGGCTCGGGGACCGCGATCCGCAGGATGCCGTCGCGGTAGGTGACCTCGGTCTGCTCCGCCGTCTTGACGTCGCGGCTCTTGGCGGCGTCCGCGGGCAGGACCTCGACGGTGGCGTCGGTGCGGTCGGCGGCGATGAGCTGGATGCGTCCCGCGGGGATGTCGAGGACGGCCGAGACCGGGGCGGGGGCGTTGAACTTCTGCATGGTGGTTCTCTCCTACGTCGGTATCGCGGCCCCTTGCGGCCCGCTGCTTTCTGACAAGAGAAACGCTACGTTGCATTCACAGGCTCCGCAACCATCTCATTGCATGAGAAAGCAGAAAGCGCAGGTGAAAGCCTAGATTTCGTTGCAACAGGCCTGAAGGTAACGCAACAACCCCACCCTCGCTCGTTGCAATGAAATGAGGGTGAACGCTATGCTGGCGAGGCAGACACCACAGAACGCGAAGGAGACCCGCGATGCCGGGAGGCAGGCTCACCCAGCAGGAACGCCAGCAGATCGCGCTGGGACTGGCCGACGGCCTCGCCTACGCGGAGATCGCCCGGCGTCTCGAACGCCCGACCTCGACCGTCACGCGCGAGGTCATGCGCAACGGCGGCCCCACCGGCTACCGCGCCGACCTCGCCCACCGCGCCACCGAACGCCGCGCCCACCGCCGCAGGCAGGCCGCGCCCCGGGGGTCGGAGGTGCCCCAGCCGGCGCACGGGCGCGACGCCGACGCCGTGCGTGAGTACGAGGAGACGTTCACCACCGTCCTCATGGCGTCCGGCATGCCCAAGATGACGGCCCGGGTGCTGGCCTGCCTCACCCTCACCGACACCGGCAGCCTCACCGCGTCGGAGCTCGTCCAGCGCCTCCAGGTCAGCCCGGCGTCCGTCTCCAAAGCGGTCACGTTCCTCGACGCCCAGGGCCTGATCCGCCGGGAGCGCGACGAACGCCGCCGCGAGCGCTATGTCGTCGACGACGACGTCTGGTACGAGTCGATGATGGCCAGCGCACGTGCCACCGCCCACCTCGTCGACACAGCACGGCAGGGCGTCGGCATCCTCGGCCCCCAAACCCCCGCCGGGGCCCGCCTGGAAAACATCGCCCGCTTCGTCGACTTCGTCTCCGAAAGCATCGCTCGCGCCGCCGAACAAGCCCGCGACGTCCTCTACACGAAGCCCCCGACGCCCTCGGGCGAGAAGGACGGTCAGGCCCTCGGGTAGCGGGCCAGCCAGCCCGGCGCCGAGGCGGCCGGGCCGTGCAGGGCTGGGCCCTGGGTCATCTCCATGGCGAAGTCGTCGGCGAGTTCGAGGACGGTCGGGCGGCCCTCCAGGTCGGCCAGCCAGGCCGGCGGCAGCGCGGTCTCCCCGTGCAGGGCCCCCAGCAGCGCACCGGTCAGCGCCCCGGTCGCCGCGGAGGGCCCGTCGTGGTTCACGGCCAGCCGCAGACCGTGGCGTACGTCCTCGCCGACGAGGGCGCAGTAGACGGCGACGGCCAGGGTGTGTTCGGCGAGGGCGGGGTCGCCGCCGCAGAGCGCGGCGATCCTGCCGGGGCCGGGGATGCCCTGCCGTACGGCACCGAGGGCCTGCTGCAGCGCCTCGGTGACGGGCTCGTGGCCGGGGCGCGGGGCCAGCTGGGCGAGGGCCCGCTGCACGGAGCCGTCCACGGTCTCGCCGCGGGCCAGCCCGTGCACGATCACCGCGAAGGCCCCGGCCGAGAGATACGCGGCGGGGTGACCGTGGGTCTGGGCGGCGCACTCGACGGCGAGCTGGCACACCAGCTGCGGCTCCCAGCCGACGAGCAGCCCGAAGGGCGCCGAGCGGACCAGGGCGCCGGAGTCCCGGGCGCCGGGGTTCTTGGGGGCGTCGAGGGTGCCGAGGATCTCGTCGCCGAGGCCGCTGAGGCAGGCGCGGGCGGGGTCGCGGCGGGCGTAGAGCCACTCCTCGCGGGCGAGCCAGCCGTTGTCCTTGCGGCGCTCGTCGGGGCCCCAGTCCCGCTGGGTGGCCGCCCAGCGCAGATGGGCGCGGTGGACGTCGGTGGGCGGATGCCAGGCGCCGGTGTCGCGGCGGACCTGGGCGCGTATGAGTCCGTCGACGGTGAACAGGGTCAGCTGGGTGGCGGCGGTGACGGCGCCGCGCCGGCCGTAGGCGGGAGCGGGGTCGGCGAGACCTTCCGGGCCGTGGGCGGCCCGGATCTCCTCCAGCGTGAGACGGTCGACCGCGGCCCCGAGGGCGTCGCCGACGGCCCCGCCGAGGAGGCAGCCCCGGACCCGGGACCGGAAGTCCTGCTGCTCGGCACGGCCCCAGACGGCCGTGGCTGCTGTGGTCACTGCGCCCCCTCCGCGGAACGTAAGTCTGGCCGCACTGTAATGGACCCGTCCGTACGCGCGTACGCCTCCGGGGCGACCCCGGCTCCGCCGCGCGGCGGAGGCGTACGGCACCGGCGGCTGACGCGGCCCGGCCCCGAGCGCAGCCACGATCGGGGGCAGTCACGCCTCTCGATCGGAGATCCACCATGCTGAAGACGACCCTTCGGGCCGCCACGCTGCTGGCGCTGGTCGCCGCCGTCGCGGCCCCGGTCGCCGTGGCGGCCCCCGCGCACACTGAGCCTCCGGCTCCTGCCCCGACAGCGATCACGACGTCCGTCCTGAAGGGCGAGGGCCGGCTGGACTACCCCGTCCGGGACGAGGAGATCCGCGTCGCCGTCGACGCCCGGACCCGCTACGAGGGCGATTCGTCGTTCTCCGTGGGCTCCCGCGGCACCTTCCGTATCTCCCACTCCTTCCCCGCGCGGGGCGGCAAACCCGCCGTCACCCACTGGGGAGAGTTCAAGGTCGACTGTCTGCGCACCGGCGGCCCGACCGCCACCGTGACCGGGATCCTCGTCCGCAGCAGCCCCGACCACCCATGGCTGAGCGAGCTGGACGCGAACCCCCGGATGGGTCTGAGCTTCTACGTCCCGGGGAAGGGCAAGGACAAGGCCCGCGTCGGGATCGCGCCCGCCGCCGCCAAGGGCGAGCCCATGCTCACCCCGTGCATGGCCCCGGCCGCCGACAACAAGATCGTCGCCGGCGGCTACACCCTCAAGGACCGGATGCCGGCCAGGGACTAGTCCACCAGCGGCAGCAGCTGCGGCAGATGCCCGTCGGAGGCCCTGGCCGCCGCCACCCGTTCCGCCGGGACCTCGCCGTAGAGCGTGGTCCGCGGCCGGGACGGGCAGCCCGCCGCGTCGGCGATGGCGGTGAGGTCCTTGACCGAGCGGTACGAGCCGTAACTGGAGCCCGCCATCCGGGAGATGGTCTCCTCCATCAGCGTCCCCCCGAGGTCGTTGGCGCCGGAGCGGAGCATCTCCGCCGCGCCCTCGGTGCCCAGCTTCACCCAGCTGGTCTGGATGTTGGGGATGTGCGGATGGAGCAGCAGCCGGGCCATGGCCGTCACCGCGCGGTTGTCGCGGTCGGTCGGGCCCGGCCGGGCGATGCCGGCGAGGTAGACGGGCGCGTTGGTGTGGATGAACGGCAGCGTCACGAACTCGGTGAAGCCACCGGTCTCCTGCTGGATGGCGGCCAGCGTGCGGAAGTGGCTTAGCCAGTGGCGGGGCTGGTCCACATGCCCGTACATCATCGTGGAGGAGGAGCGGATGCCGAGCTCGTGGGCGGTCTTCACCACCTCGATCCAGGTCGCCGTCGGCAGCTTGCCCTTGGTGAGGACCCAGCGGACCTCGTCGTCGAGGATCTCCGCTGCCGTGCCCGGGATCGAGTCGAGTCCGGCCTCCTTGGCGGCGATCAGCCACTCCCGGATCGACAGGCCGGTGCGGGTCGCGCCGTTGACGACCTCCATCGGGGAGAAGGCGTGCACATGCATGCCGGGCACGCGCTCCTTCACTGCCCGGGCGATGTCGAAGTAGGCCGTGCCGGGCAGGTCGGGGTGGATGCCGCCCTGCATGCACACCTCGACGGCGCCGACCTCCCACGCCTGCTGGGCGCGGTCGGCGACCTGGTCCAGGGAGAGGGTGTAGGCGTCGGCGTCCGTGCGGCGCTGCGCGAAGGCGCAGAAGCGGCAGCCGGTGTAGCAGACGTTGGTGAAGTTGATGTTCCGCGTGACGATGTACGTGACCTCGTCGCCGACCGCCGCCCTGCGGACGTCGTCGGCGATCCGGGTCAGCGCGTCGAGGGCGGGACCGTCCGCGTGGAGCAGGGCGAGGGCCTCGTCGTCGGTGAGCCGGGTGGGGTCGTCGGCGGCCGTGGCGAGCGCGGAGCGTACGTCGGTGTCGATCCGGGACGGCACCATGCCGGGCGCCGCCTGCTCGCGCAGGGCTTCCCAGTCGCCGTACACCTCGTCGAAGTCGTCGCGCCGGTCGGACGTACGGCCCTCGGTGTCGATGGTGCGGTGCAGATCGACCCGGCCGGTGGCGGTGAAGCCCTCGTCCGGCTCCTGCCAGGGCAGGCCGCGTACGGGAGCGTCCGGGACGGCCAGGCCGGTGTCCGGGTCGGCGAGCGCGCGGACGTGCGGCAGCAGGCGGGGGTCGAGCCAGGGCTCGCCGCGCAGGACGAACTCGGGGTAGACGCAGAGCCGTTCGCGCAGCTCGAAGCCGGCCGCCGCCGACTGCTCGGCGAGGGCGTCGATCTGCGGCCAGGGCTGCTCGGGGTTCACATGGTCGATGGTGACCGGCGAGACGCCGCCCCAGTCGTCGATGCCGGCGCCGATGAGCCGGACGTATTCGCCGTCGACGAGGTTGGGCGGGGCCTGGAGATTGCCGGAGGGGCCCATGATGTGCCGGGCGACGGCGACGGTGGCGACCAGGTCGTCCAGCTCCGCGTCGGGCATGCCGCGCATCGCCGTGTCCGGCTTGGCGCGGAAGTTCTGGATGATCAGTTCCTGGATGCCGTGGTACGAGCGGGCCGTGCGGCGCAGCGCGAAGAGCGACTCGGCGCGCTCCTCGTAGGTCTCGCCGATGCCGATGAGCAGCCCGCTGGTGAAGGGGACGGAGGAGCGTCCGGCGTCCTCCAGGACGCGCAGCCGCACGGCCGGTTCCTTGTCCGGTGAGCCGTGGTGGGGGCCGCCCGGCTCGGACCACAGGCGGGTGGCGGTCGTCTCCAGCATCATGCCCATGCTCGGCGCGACGGGCTTGAGCCGCTGGAAGTCGGTCCAGGTCATCACCCCGGGGTTGAGGTGCGGCAGCAGCCCGGTCTCCTCCAGGATCCGGATCGCCATGGCCCGTACGTACGCGATGGTGTCGTCGTAGCCGTGCGCGTCCAGCCATTCGCGGGCCTCGGGCCAGCGGTCCTCCGGCTTGTCGCCGAGGGTGATGAGGGCTTCCTTGCAGCCCAGGTCGGCGCCGCGCCGGGCGATGTCCAGGACCTCGTCCGGCGACATGAACATCCCGTGACCGGCGCGGCGGAGCTTGCCGGGGACGGTGGCGAAGGTGCAGTAGTGGCACCGGTCGCGGCACAGCCGGGTGAGCGGGATGAAGACGCTCTTGGAGTACGTGATGACCCCGGGGCGGCCCGCCGCCGCCAGACCCGCGTCCCGCACCCGGGCCGCGGACGCGGTGAGGTCGTCGAGATCCGAGCCGCGCGCCTGGAGCAGCACCGCCGCCTCGGTGACGTCGAGCGCGACACCGTCCCGCGCGCGCTTGAGCGCGCGCCGCATGGCGTTCGCCGTGGGGGCGTTCGGCCCGGTCGGGGACCCGGTCGGGGTAGTTGTCATTCTTCAGAGCATACGAGCGCGGTCCGTCGGCGGAACCGGTGGCGTGTTCCGGCCAATGTGCGGAAGAGCCGCAGAAGTCTGCGTACTCCGCGACCCATACTGAATGCCGCTCCGGGCCCAGAGCAGTGGAACTCCTCGCATGCCTTCCATGTCGCCCATCGACGGAATGGATGGATCTGCCATGACTTCTCCCGTTCAGGGCTCGCAGCCGGAGAGCCTCTACCCCGAACTCGACGAGGCCGCGCTCGCCCAGTACTTCGCCGCCCTCACGGGTGACGAGACCGCGCCTCTCGCCCCGGCCCGGGCCGCCGAGGTCGCGGAGGCCCGCGCGCTGGTCGCCCCGGTCCCGGTCCGGATCCCCGGGGCCGGCGGCGACCTGCTCGACGGCGTCTTATGGACGCATCTGACCGGCGACCGGGCCCGGCCCGCGATCGTGATGCCCTCGCCGTGGACGGACCTGGGCTGGCTGGCGTACGCGGTGCAGGCGACGCGCTTCGCGTACAGCGGCTACCACGTCCTCGCCTACACGGCACGCGGCTTCGGCCGTTCCGAGGGCGAGGTGGAGGTGGGCGGGCCGCTGGACATCGAGGACGGCAGCAGGGCCCTGGACTTCCTGATCGAGCGCACCGGCTGCGAGCCGACCCGGGTCGGATTCCTCGGGGACTCCTACGGCTCCGGCATCAGCCAGCTGGTCGCCGCCCACGACCACCGGGTGGACGCCGTGGTGGCCCTGTCGACCTGGGGCGATCTGGGGGAGGCCTTCTACGAGAACACCACCCGGCACACGGAGGCGGTCCGCACGCTGCTCGGCGCGGCGCGGAACGCCCGGCTGAGCAAGCGCACCCAGCAGGTCTTCGACGACGTCCTGGCCGACCGGAACGTGGACGAGACGCTCCAGTGGGCGGCCGAGCGCTCGCCGTACACCTATGTCGCCGCGCTCAACAGCCGTCAGGTGCCGATCTTCTTCGCGCACGCCTGGCACGAGACGCTCTTCCCGTCCAACCAGACGCTGAAGATGTTCCACGCGCTGACCGGCCCCAAGCGCATCAACCTGTCGATCGGCGACCACTCCGGACCGGAGATGACCGGGATCGTCGGGCTGCCCAACCGCATCTGGACCGACGCCCACCGGTGGTTCGGCCACCACCTCCAGGACGACGACAACGGCATCGACACCGAGGGCCAGGTCGTCAGCCAGATCATGTGGAACAAGGCCCTGGAGTCGCGCCCGACCTGGGCCGCCGTCACCGGCTCCACCCAGCGGCTGTATCTGGCCTCCCCCGGCGCGGCCGAGGACCACACCCTCGCCGACAGCCCGGACACCGGCTGGAGCCTGTCCATCCAGACCGGCGTGGACACCCCGGCGACCGTCGCCGACGAGATCATCCAGACCGGCTACGACGAGATGGCCGGCAATCCGAAGGTGTATCCGACCGGCGCCATCAGCCGCGCCGACGCGGGGGTGTGGGTGACCGCCCCGCTGCCCGTCACCACCGGCCTGCGAGGCGTCCCCCGGCTGCGGCTCACCTACACCCCGAGCGCGGAGCATTCGACGTTCGTCGCGCACCTCTTCGACGTGGCGCCCTCGGGCAGCGCGCACATCGTCACGCACGCGCCGTTCACCCGCCTCGACGGCGAGCCCGGGGTGGCGGTGACGGCCGACATCGAGCTCCAGGCCACCGGCTACGACGTCCCCGCCGGGCACCGCCTGATGCTGGTCATCGACACCAGGGACCCCTTCTACGGCGACGCCAACGCGCCGCGCGCCACGCTCACGGTCTCCTCCCCGGCGGCCGACCCGTCCCATCTGGAGCTGCCCCTGAGGTGAGGCGTCAGAGGTACTGGGCGTAGTCGTCCAGGACCCGCAGCACCTCCGCCTCCCCGGCCGGCGGAAGCTGCAGCACCACCTCGTCGATGCCGAGCCCCGCGTAGTGCGCGAGCTTGCCGGGGTTCGGCAACACGGCGTACGGCACGACCTGGAGGGCCGCCGGGTCGCGTCCGGCCTTCTCCCACACCTCCCTCAGCACGGGCACGGACTGGCTCAGCCCGCGTCCGCCGACCGGCAGCCAGCCGTCCCCGTACTCCGCGATGTGGGAGAACAGCTTGGGCCCGGCGGCGCCCCCGAGGAGCGTGCGGGGGCCGCTGACCGGCTTCGGGAAGGCGTACGAGGCCCGTACGGAGCCGAACTTCCCGTCGTACGCGGTCGGTTCGGGCGCCCACAGGGCGCGGATGAGCGCCATCCGGTCGCGGCCGAGCTCGCGCCGGCTCGCCCACTCCACGCCGTGGTCGGCGGCTTCCTCCTTGTTCCAGCCGAAGCCGATGCCGAGGGTGAAGCGGCCGCCGGAGAGATGGTCGAGGGTCGCGACCTGCTTGGCGAGGTCGATCGGGTCGTGCTGGGCGACGAGGGTGATGCCGGTGCCGAGGGTGAGCCTTTCGGTGACGGCGGCGGCCTGGGCGAGGGCGACGAACGGGTCGAGGGTGCGGCCGTATTCGGGCGGCAGCTCACCGCCCGCCGGGTAGGGGGTGGCGCGTTCGACCGGGATGTGGGTGTGCTCGGGGAGGTAGAGCCCGGCGAAGCCGCGCGCCTCCAGTTCTCGGGCGAGGCGGACGGGCGAGATCGTCTCGTCGGTGAGGAAGATCGTGGTCGCGATGCGCATAGGGGCAAGGTAGGGCGTGCGGTGGGGATTTCCGAGAGATGCGGCAGGCGTTGTTCCGTCGTTCACGGCCCGCCACGACAGTGGGGGCATGACGAGCAGACGGGCACTTCTGGTGACGGGCGCGGCATCCGCGCTTACGTTGGGAACCGTGAGCTTCGCCGAGGCGGCCCCTGGGGAGGGTGACCGGACGGAAGTCGTCCGGGGCACCCTGCCGCCCGGCTCCCCGGACTTCGTGTACCTCCCGGTCGAGGTGCCGAGCGGGGTGCGTGAGCTGCATGTCGCCTACACGTACGAGCGCCCCGCCGTGCCCGCCGGCACGACCGGCAACGCCCTGGACATCGGGGTCTTCGACGAGCGCGGCTTCCGGGGCTGGTCGGGCGGGGCGCGGACGGAGTTCTTCCTGCGCTCGGACGCGGCGACGCCCGGCTATGTGGCGGGGCCGGTACGGGCCGGGACGTGGCGGATCGCGCTGGGGCCGTACACGGTCGCGCCGCAGGGTCTTGCGTACACGGTGACGATCACGCTGCGGTTCGGGCCGTCGGAGGCGGTGGTGCGGCCGGTGTATCCGCCGGAGCGGGCGCGGGGCCGGGGCCGGGACTGGTACCGCGGCGACTGCCATCTGCACACGGTGTACTCCGACGGGCGCAGGACCCCGGCGGAGGTGGCGGCGCTGGCCCGTGCGGCGGGGCTCGACTTCCTCACCACGACCGAGCACAACACCCATGCGGGCCACGGGGCGTGGGCCGCGCACGCCGGGGACGACCTGCTGATCCTGCTCGGCGAGGAGGTCACCACCCGCAACGGCCATGTCCTCGCGCTGGGCACGGACCCGGGGACGTTCGTCGACTGGCGCTACCGCGCCCGGGAGAACCGTTTCGGCCGCTACGCCAGGGAGATCCGGCGGGCCGGCGGCCTGGTCGTACCGGCGCACCCGCACGCCACCTGCATCGGCTGCGCCTGGAAGTTCGGCATGGGCGAGGCGGATGTGGTGGAGGTCTGGAACGGCCCGTGGACCCCGGACGACGAGGTCTCCCTCCAGGCCTGGGACGCGGCGCTCGGCCGGGGCCGGTGGACCCCGGCGATGGGCAACAGCGACGCGCACCGCGACCCCGACCGGGTCGGCACCCCGCAGACGGTCGTCCTCGCCGACGACCTGTCCCGGGCGGCGGTCCTGGCGGGCCTGCGGGCGGGGCGCAGTTACGTCGCCGAGTCCTCGGCGGTGTCGCTGTCGTTCACGGCGACGGACGGCCGGGGCCGTACGGCGGGCATCGGCGAGCGCCTCGACGCGGCCCCGGACACCCCGGTCACGGTCCGGCTGACGGTGATGGGCGCCCCGGACTGCACGGCCCGCCTCGTCACCGACCAGGGCACACTGCACACGGCGCCGCTGCCGCCCGCGTCCGAGGGCACGGTGGAGTGGCGCACGACCCCCGCCTACGCCACCTACGTCCGCGCGGAGATCCGCCGGTCCCCGGCGGTACCGGGCCTGCCGGGGCCGCTGGTGGCGTTCACCAATCCGGTGTTCCTGGGCGGTTCCGTAGGCTCGACGGTATGAGCAGCCCCTCGCCCGGACCGCAGTCCGTCGACCGTGCCCTGGAGATCCTCGACGCCGTCGGGGACGCGCCGGGGCCGGTCGCGGCGAAGGCGCTGGCGCGGCGGGTGGGGTGCTCGCTGTCGACCGTGTACCACCTGGCGGGTCCGCTGGTCGCGCGCGGGCTGCTGGTCCGCACGGGCGAGGGGTTCGCGGTGGGGCCGCGGGTGCCCGGGCTGCACCGGGCCCATCAGCGGCACCACGGCCTCGGGGCGCCGGTCGGCGAGGCGCTCGGACGGCTGCGTCGGCTGGCCGGCGCGGAAGCCTATTTCACGGCGTACCGGGACGGGCTGATCACCGTGGTCGACTCGACCGCGCCGGTCACAGACACGGCCCACCCGTTCGCGCCCGGCCCCGAGACGCGGGCGCACGCGACCGCGCACGGGAAGGTGCTGCTGGCGGGGCTGCCGAGGGCGGTGCGGCGGCGGTATCTCGAGGACCACGGCATGCCCCGGTTCACCGACCGGACGATCACCGGCCTGGAGCGCTTCGAGGCGGAGCTTGCGCGGGTGCGCGGGGAGGGGGTCGCGGTCTCGGTGGGCGAGGCGGACCCCGCGTACACCTGTCTGGCGGTGGCACTGCCGGGGCGGGCCGACGGGAGGGCGCACGCCCTGTCGGTGTCGCTGCCGACGGCCGAGTTCCGCCGGCGCCAGGGCCAGGTGCGGGCGGCGCTGGCCCGGAGCGTGCCCGGTTTTCCGACGCTGCCGGAATCGGCGGGCGGCTGAATTAGCGGACGGCGGGGCGGTGGGGCAGCGTGGACGCCATGATCTTCATCGCCGTCCGTTTCACCGTCCGCCCCGACCACGCCGACACCTGGCTCGACCTGGTCGCCGACTTCACCGCGGCGACCCGCGCCGAGCCCGGCAACCTCTTCTACGACTGGTCGCGGAGCGTCGACGACCCGAACCGGTTCGTCCTCCTGGAGGCCTTCACCGACGCGGAGGCGGGCGCCGCCCACGTGGCGTCGCCCCACTTCGCGGCGGGCATGGAGGCGATGGCGCCCGCGATCGCCACGACCCCGGAGATCATCAACGTCGAGGTCCCGGGCCAGGGCTGGAACGCCATGGCGGAACTCTCCCCGCGCCCGGCCTGACCGGCGGCCGCACGGATCCGGGCGCGACGATGCCCCATGCCCCCGTCCGGGCATGGGGCATCCGCGCGTCCGTCGGTCAGTCGGTGACGACCAGGGACGGCGTCTCCTTGGTGAGCACCTCGCCGCGGAAGAAGGCGGGGCTGAGGCGGCGCATCACCAGCATGATCACGCCGCCGAGGAGCAGCAGGCCCACACCGATCACGAAGACCGAGCCGACGCCGAGGACCGAGGAGCCGGAGCCGTAGGCCGGGTCCCACATGTCGTAGAGGGTCTTGGCGAAGACCGCGGTCAGCATCAGGCCGCCGAGGACCGGGAAGAGGCCCTTGTAGACGAGGTCCCGGCCGGAGCGGAAGATCTCCTTGCGGAAGTACCAGGCGCAGGCGAACGCGGTGAGCGAGTAGTAGAAGCAGATCATCAGGCCGAGCGCGTAGATCGTGTCGACCAGGACGTTCTCGCTGACCAGGGTCATCGCCGCGTAGAAGACGCCGGTCGCGACGCCCGCGGTGACCGTCGCCTTGCCGGGGACCTTGAAGCGGGGGTGGACCTTGGCGAAGGACGCCGGCAGTGCCTCGTACGTCGACATCGCCAGGACCGTGCGGGCCACCGGGATGAACGTGGTCTGGAGGCTGGCCGCGGCGGATGCGAGGACCGCGACGAAGAGGGTGATGCCGAGGACGGGGCCCATGACCGGGCCGGCCAGCGCGGCGAAGACGTTGTCGGAGGTCTCCGGGTTGGCGAGGCCGAGGCCCTGGTCGCCGGAGCCGACCGCCATCTGGGCGGCGATGCCGGTGGCCAGGTAGGAGCCGACGAGGACGACCATCGCGATCAGGGCGGCGCGGCCGGGGGTCTTGGCCGAGCCCGAGGTCTCCTCGTTGGTGGACAGGCAGGCGTCCCAGCCCCAGTACATGAAGATCGAGAGCGACAGACCGGCGGTGAAGGCGGCGAAGGACTGGACCGCGAACGGGTTCATCCAGGACCAGGAGAAGTCGATGCCGGTGTCGAAGGCGCCGCTGCTCGCCTTCTGGAAGGCCATGGCGACGAAGACCACGAGGACGACGAGCTGGAGGCCGACGAGGGCGTACTGCACGCCCTTGGTGGCGGTCATGCCGCGGTAGCTGACCGCGGTGGCCAGGGCGATGAGCGTGAGGCAGGTCAGGATGTGGACGGCCTTGTTGTCGTCGAGACCGGCGACGTATGCGCTGCCCGAGATCTCCCCGGCGAGGAGCCAGAAGTAGGAGGTCGCGACGCCCGCGAGGTTGGAGAGCACGATGATCGTGGCGATCACCAGACCCCAGCCGCACATCCAGCCGATCTTGGGGCCGAAGGCCTTCACCGTCCAGGTGAAGGAGGTGCCGCAGTCGGGCATGGCGCGGTTGAGCTCGCGGTACGCAAAGGCGACCAGGAGCATCGGCAGGAAGCCGGCCAAGAAGATGGCGGGCATCTGCAGTCCGACCTCGCCCGCGGTGGAGCCGAGCGTGGAGGTCAGACAGTAGACGGGGGCGACTGTCGAGATGCCGATGACGGCACTCCCCATGAGCCCGACGGAGTTCCCGCCGAGTCCTTTGGTACGTACGCCATGCGTGTCGCCCGTGGCGTGGACGCCCCTTACCGTGTCTCCACCCTGGGGCCGAGCCCCGGGCTGCGCATCAACCTGAACCATGAACAGGACGTTAAATGCTGCGGTTTCCTTATCCGGAGGCTTGAAATCCGAATACGGAACCGATCTTCACCTTGCTTTTCCAGGCACCCCTAGGGCTCCGTCGATGATTGAAAGATCGACCACCGGCCGCGCCGACCGATCGACAGGCGCAGCCGGGAAACCGTCCGACATACGGGAACCGCAGCACTGACCGTTTTGTCCGTTTTCAAATTTTCCCGTGCCGTTTTCAGCCCGGCCACACCACCGCCTGGATCTCGCTGTACGCATGCAGCGCGTACGAGCCGACATCCCGCCCCACACCGCTCTTCTTGAAGCCGCCGAAGGGTGCCTCCATGTTCCGGCCGACGGTGTTCACCCCGACCCCGCCGGCCCGCAGCCGGCCCGCGACCCGGAAGGCGCGCGCCACGTCGCCGGACCACACGTAGTCGAGGAGGCCGTAGTCGCTGTCGTTGGCGAGCGCGATCCCCTCCTCCTCGTCGTCGAAGGGCACCACCACCACGACCGGCCCGAAGATCTCCTCCCGCACGATCCGCATGTCGGGGGTGCAGTCCGCGAAGAGCGCCGGGGCGACGTAGAACCCCCGCTCCAGGCCGGCCGGCCGCTCCCCGCCCGCGACCAGCCGGGCGCCCTCCTTGCGGCCGAGCTCGACGTACGACTCGATCCGGTCCCGGTGCGCCGCCGAGATCACCGGGCCGACCACGGTCCCCGGCTCGGCCGGGTCGCCGACCTTCATGTACGCGAGGTAGCCGGTCAGCTTCTCGATCAGCTGCCGGTAGATCCCGCGCTGGGCCAGCACCCGCGTCGGGGCCGTGCAGATCTGGCCGCTGTAGAAGGCGAAGGTGGTGCCGATGCCCATGACCGCCGCGTCGAGGTCGGCGTCGTCGAAGACGAGCGCCGCGCCCTTGCCGCCGAGCTCCATCAGCTGCCGCTTCAGCGTGCGCCCGCACACCTCGCCGATGCGCTGCCCGACGGCGGTGGAGCCGGTGAAGGAGACCATGTCCACCTCGGGGGCCTCGACCGCCGCCGCACCGACCGCCGGGGAGGAGCCGGTGACCACGTTGACCACCCCGGGCGGCGCGCCCGCCTCCTGGAGGGCGCGCGCCATCGCGTAGACGGAGAGCGGGTCCTGCGGGGCGGGTTTGACCACGACCGTGTTGCCCATGGCGAGGGCCGGGGCGACCTTGCCGGCCGGATTGGCCCAGGGGTTGTTGTACGAGGTGATGCAGGTGACCACGCCGACCGGGCGCCGCACCGCCACGGCACCGAACACTCCTGCCTTCCCCATCGGGCCGGCCTCGTTGATCTGCGGCGGCAGCGCCTGCTCGACCGGCTCCAGGGCGCCGCGCGCGTACCGCCGGAACCGCGAGATCCCGACCGCGACCTGCATCCCGCGCGCGGTGGCGGTGGTGGCGCCGGTCTCGGCCTGGGCGAGGACGGTGTTCGGCCCCGCGTCGCGGGCCATGAGGTCGGCCGCCCGGTCGAGGATCGCGGCCCGCTCCTCGGGGGCCGTACGGGACCAGGCGGCGAAGGCGTCCTTGGCGCAGGCGGCGGCCGCGAGGACCTGCGCCCGGCTCGCCTCGGGGGCGAGGCCTACGGTCTCCTCAGTCGCGGGGTTGATCACCTCGTAGTGCCCGCCGTCGGGCTCGACCCACTCGCCGCCGATGAACAGCCGCTCGTTCAGCCGCTCGTTCAGCCGTTCGTTCACCGGGTGCTCACCGTCCTGGTGTCCCGGCCCGAGCGCAGCACCCGGCCGGGGATCGCGCCGGTCACCTCGTCGTCCCGGACCGTCTCGACGCCGTTGACCCGCACGGAGACGATTCCGACAGCCCGTGAGTCGAGCCGGGGGCTGTCCCCCGGCAGGTCGTGGACGAGGGTCGCCGGGCCCGCGTCGATCCGCTCCGGGTCGAAGAGGACGAGGTCCGCGTGGAAGCCCTCGGCGATCCGGCCGCGCTCGCGCAGCCCGAAGAGCCGGGCCGGATCGTCGGTGAGCATCCGTACGGCCCGCTCCAGCGGCACCAGCCTGCGGCCGCGCAGGCAGTCCCCGAGGAAGCGGGTGGTGTACGGCGCGCCGCACATCCGGTCCAGGTGCGCGCCGGCGTCGGAGCCGCCGAGCAGCACGTCCTCGTGCTCCCAGGTCTCCCGGCGCAGCGCCCAGGAGTCGGGGTCGTTGTCAGTGGGCATCGGCCACAGGACCGTACGCAGCTCGTCGTTGGCGCAGATCTCGACGAGGCAGTGGAAGGGGTCCTGGCCGCGTTCGGCGGCGATGTCAGCGACGACCCGGCCGGTGAGGCCCTCGTTCGCCGGTGAGTACGTGTCGCCGATGACGTACCGGGCGAAGTGCGCGAGGCGCCGGAAGACGCCCGCCTCCTTGGAGTCGGCGCGGCGCAGCATCTCGGCGCGCACGTCCGAGTCACGGAGCCTGGCGATCCGCTCGGGGACGGGCAGGGCGAGGATCTCGCCCCAGCCGGGGATGAGGTTGAGCGCGCAGAAGGTGCCCAGGGACATGTTCATGGGGGTGAGGATCGGCATGGTGAGCGCGACGATCCGGCCGCCGGCCTTGCGCGCGCGTTCGCTGGGGATCAGCTGGCGCGGGACGCGTTCGGGCACGGCGGCGTCGATGGTGAGGACGTTCCAGTTGAGCGGCCGGCCGGCGGCGGCGCTCATCTCCACGAAGAGGTCGATCTCGTCGTCGCTGAACTGGTCGAGGCAGCCCGCGAGGATCGCCTCGATCTGGGTGCCCTCGTGTTCGCCGACCGCCTTCGACAGGGCGATCAGTTCGGCGGGGGTCGCGTGACGGGAGGCGACGGGCCTGCCGTCGCCGTCGGAGTGGGTGGCGGACTGGGTGGTGGACAGGCCCCAGGCGCCGGCGTCCATCGCGTCGTGCAGGAGGTCGAGCATCTGCTCCAGCTGCTCCGCGGTGGGCTGCCCGCCGACGGCGTCGGTGCCCATGACGTACCGGCGCAGGGCGCAGTGGCCCACCATGAACCCGGCGTTGATGGCGATGCGGCCTTCGAGGGCGTCGAGGTACTCGCCGAAGCTGTGCCAGCTCCAGGGGGCGCCCTGTTCCAGGGCGACCAGCGCCATGCCCTCGACCTTGGACATCATGCGGCGGGTGTAGTCGGCGTCCTCGGGCCGGTCCGGGTGGAGCGGGGCGAGGGTGAAGCCGCAGTTGCCGCCGGCGACGGTGGTGACGCCGTGGTTCATGGAGGGGGTGGCGAAGGGGTCCCAGAAGAGCTGGGCGTCGTAGTGGGTGTGCGGGTCGACGAAGCCGGGCGTGAGGATCAGCCCGGACGCGTCCTCGGTGGTGCGGGCTGCCGCGCCGGCCTCGGCGAAGACGATCCGCCCGTCGCGGATCCCCACGTCGGCCGTGAAGGCGGGGGCGCCGGTGCCGTCCACGACGGTGGCGCCCTTGATCAGGTGATCGAGCATGACGGTCCCTTTCTGCGCGTGGACGCGGGCGTGCCCCGGCCGAGGCCGCCGCGGAACGGCCTCCGGCCGGGGCCGGTACGAGGCGGCGGTCCGGGAAGACACCGCCCCGCGCTCGTGGGGGCGGGATGTGAGCCCCCGCCCCGCCCCTACGCCCAGGGGCGTGGGGGGACCCCACTTCCCGAAAACCTTCCGTGGGCGGGGGGTTGCTGCGACGGGGGCAGACCCCGCCCCGGTTGTAGGCAATCGGGCCACCGGGCCGCACCCGGCACCCGGGTCCGGGGCGGAGCCCCGGTTCAGGAAAAGGCGGGGTGGGGAAGAGCCCGCCGCAGGCGCCCCGGCCCCGCCCTCAGGCGCCCGCGGCCTGCCGGAAGCGGGTGGTGCGGTGGACGGGATCCGTGTCGATCTTGGGGATCACGTGCTCACCGATGAGCTTGATCGTGTTCATGGTGTCCTCGTACGAGACCCCGATCGGCAGCCCGAACGACAGCTGGTCGGCGCCCGCCTGCTCCCACCGCTTGCACTGGCGCAGCACCTCGTCCGGGTCGCCGCAGATCATCAGCTCCTCGGCGATGAGGAGCTCAATGATCTCCTCGGAGTACTCGGGCAGCAGCTCGGGCCACTCCGGGATGCCCTCGGGCCGGGGGAAGGTGTCGTGGTAGCGGAAGAGCAGCGACTGGAGGTAGTTCAGCCCGCCGCCGACCGCGATCTCGACGGCCTTCTGGTGGGTCTCGGCGCAGATCGCCGTCGAGGTCACCATGACGTTGTCGTTGACGAAGTCGCCGACCGCCTGTGCCTCCTTGACCGCGGTCTTGTAGGAGTCGACGACCCACTCCATGTCGGAGACCTTCTGCACGCTGAAGCCGAGGACGCCGAGGCCCTTCTTGCCGGCCATGGCGTACGAGGACGGTGATCCGGCCGCGTACCACATCGCCGGGTGGGACTTCCCGTACGGCTTGGGCAGGACCTTGCGCGGCGGCAGGGACCAGTGCTTGCCCTGGAAGCCGACGTACTCGTCCTGGAGCCACATCTTGGGGAACTCGGCGATGGTCTCTTCCCAGATCTCCTTGGTGTGGTTCATGTCGGTGATGCCCGGCATGAAGCCGAGGATCTCGTGCGAGCCGGCCCCCCGTCCCGACCCGAACTCGAAGCGCCCGCCGGAGAGGTGGTCGAGCATGGCGACCTTCTCGGCGACCTTGACCGGGTGGTTGACCGGGGCCAGCGGGTTGAAGATGCCGGAGCCGAGGTGGATGCGGTCCGTGGCGTGGGCGAGGTACCCGAGGTAGACGTCGTTGGCCGAGAGGTGGGAGTACTCCTCCAGGAAGTGGTGCTCGGAGGCCCAGGCGTACTTGAAGCCGGACCGGTCCGCCTGGATGACGTACTCCGTCTCCTCCATGAGCGCCTTGTGTTCCGCCTCGGGATCGGTCTCGGCACGCTTTCCGACGTATCCCTGAACAAAGATCCCGAATTCCAAGGTCTTCTCCTCCGGGTATTTCTGACGAGCCGTCAGATCTCGATGGGGTCGACTGTGGCACCGCGCCCGGGGGCCGTCAATACCTGACGAAGCGTCAGACGAGGCTGACTCCGGCCAGCCAGCCGCCGTCGATGACGAACGGCTGACCCGTGATGTACGAGGAGTCCGCGCAGCTCAGGAAGAGGGCCAGGGCGGCCACCTCCTCCGGCTCGCCGACCCGCCCGAGCGGCACGAGCTTGCGGTACAGCTCGTCGACCGCGCTGCGCTCGACCCCCTCGGGCCGGCTCATCGGGGTGTCGACGGCGCCCGGGCAGACGGCGTTGACCCGGATGCCCTTCGCGGCCAGCTCGACCGCCGCGACCCGGGTCAGCCCGAGGACGGCGTGCTTGGTGGCGGCGTACGCGCCCACGCCCGCCATGCCGGTCAGCGCGGTGTACGACGCGGTGTTCACGATCGTGCCACCGCCGGCCGCCTCGATCTCGGGCGCCACCGTCCGTATCCCCAGGAAGCAGCCGACCTGGTTGACCTGCACGATCGCCTGGAACTCGGCGAGCGGCGTGGACACCAGCTCGTTGAAGCGCAGGATCCCCGCGTTGTTCACCAGGCCCGTGATCGGCCCGAAGGCGTCCTTGGCGGCGGCGACGGCCGCCGCCCAGTCCGCCTCGCTCGTCACGTCGAGGTGGATGTAGCGCGCGCGGTCCTCGCCGATCTCCTTCGCCAGCGCCTCGCCCTGCTCGTCCAGCACGTCCGTGAGGACGACCTTGGCCCCTTCGGCGGCGAAGAGCCGCGCCTCCTGCTCCCCCTGTCCGCGCGCCGCGCCCGTGACGACGACGACCCGCCCGTCCAGCTTGCCCATGCCGTACTCCCTAGCCTTGAAGGTGCGGAGCCACATCGGCGGCGAACGCCGCCATCTGATCGGTCAGTTCGGTACGGCTCCGGGAGCGGAACCGCACCTGGATCTGGTGCACACCCATCGCGCCGTACGCCCGCAGCGACTCGGCGAGGGCCTCCGGCGCGCCGCTCAGGGTGCGCCGGCCGGTGTCCCAGGACGCCTGGCCGACGTACAGCGGCTCGGTGATGGCGCCGACGGTGAGCGGATCGGTCACCCCCGCCTCCTCCCGCAGCCGCCGCAGCCGCGCGATCTGCCCCGGCAGCCGGTCCCGGGGATCGCCCTGCGGCAGCCAGCCGTCCCCCTTGAGCGCGGCGCGCCGCACGGCGGCCGACGAGGAGCCGCCGACCCAGACGGGCACCCGCTCCTGGGCGGGCCGGGGCCGCTGCCCGAGGTCCTTGAAGGCGAACCGCTCCCCGGCGAAGGCGGGGTACTCCTCCGGCCCTAGGGCCGCCTTCAGCGCGTCGATCGTCTCGTCGAGCACGGCCCCGCGCCCGGCGAAGTCGGCGCCGACGGCGTCGAACTCCTCCTGTACGTGCCCGGCCCCGACCCCGAGGACCAGCCGCCCCCCGGAGAGGTGGTCGACGGTGGCGTACGCCTTGGCGGTGACCAGCGGATGGCGCAGCCCCACGACGGCGACATGACTCAGCAGCCGGACGCGCGAGGTGGCGGCAGCGAGGAAGGAGAGGGTGGCGACAGGGTCGTACCAGACCGTGCTCATGGCCCCCGCCAGCCTGCGGGGTATCGCCACATGGTCGCAGCAGGCGAGATAGCCGAAGCCGCAGCGGTCGGCGGTCGCGGCGATCGCGACGAGGTCCCCGGGCCCGGCCCCGGCCTCCCACGGCTCGGCGTAGAGGCTGCTCTGCGACTGGACCGGGAGCTGCATCCCGTACATCACCATGGACCCCACCCACCTCAACCTGACGGGTCGTCACCAGCGAGGGGTCCATGGTTGTGGCTGACGGTCCATCAGACAAGGGGTCGGGCTCACACCACGAAGAGGCGGGTCAGGCCGCCCACAGCCCGTCCGCCGTCAGACCCAGCAGATCGATCGCGTTGCCCCGCACGATCCGCTCCACCACCTCCGGGTCGAGGTGCCCCATCTGCGCCTGGCCGACCTCCTTGGACTTGGGCCAGGTCGAGTCGGAGTGCGGGTAGTCCGTCTCGTACAGCACGTTGCCGACCCCGACGGCGTCGAGGTTCCGCAGCCCGAAGGCGTCGTCGAAGAAGCAGCCGAAGACATGGCCGGCGAAGAGCTCGGACGGTGGCCGGTGGACCTTGTCGGCGACGCCGCCCCAGCCGCGGTTCTCCTCCCAGACGACGTCCGCGCGCTCGAGGATGTACGGAATCCAGCCGATCTGACCCTCGGCGTACATGACCTTGAGGTTCGGGAAGCGCTCGAACTTGCCGCTCATCAGCCAGTCGACCATCGAGAAGCAGCAGTTGGCGAAGGTGATTGTGGAGCCGACCGCGGGCGGCGCGTCCGCCGATGTCGACGGCATCCTCGACGAGGATCCGATGTGCATGGCGACGACCGTGCCGGTCTCGTCGCAGGCGGCCAGGAAGGGGTCCCAGTAGTCGGTGTGGATCGAGGGAAGCCCCAGGTGGGGCGGTATCTCGGAGAAGGCGACCGCCCGCACGCCACGGGCCGCGTTGCGGCGCACCTCGGCCGCCGCCAGCTCGGCGTCCCAGAGCGGGATCAGGGTGAGCGGGATGAGCCGGCCGTGCGCCTGGGGCCCGCACCACTCCTCGACCATCCAGTCGTTGTAGGCGCGCACCCCGAGCAGCCCGAGCTCGCGGTCGCCGGCCTCGGTGAATGTCTGCCCGCAGAATCGGGGAAATGTGGGGAAACACAGGGCGGACTGGACGTGATTGACGTCCATGTCCGCGAGCCGGTCGGGCACGCTGTAGGACCCGGGCCGCATCTGCTCGTACGTGATCACTTCGAGCTTGATCTCGTCGCGGTCGTACCCGACGGCGGTGTCGAGGCGGGTGAGGGGGCGGTGCAGATCCTCGTACACCCACCAGTCGCCGATCGGCCCTTCGTCCCCCTTCGCGCCCATGACCGGGGCGAACTTGCCGCCGAGGAAGGTCATTTCCTTCAGCGGCGCCCGGACGATCCGGGGTCCGACGTCGTGGTACTTCGACGGGAGCCGGTCCCGCCAGACGTTGGGGGGCTCCACCGTGTGGTCGTCCACCGAGATGATCTTCGGGAAGGTCTCCATGCCTTCCACGGTAGCGCCGATCTGACGGTCCGTCAGCTCTGTGGTAGCCGGATCCTGTCATGACCTTGTGCAGAGAGTCACCCGATGCTGACGCGCCCGCTCCGGACAAGGCAGACTGTCGGGGGCGAAACCAGCGACAAGACCAGGGACCAGGGACCAGGGGTGCGAGCAGGGGGAGCTATGGACCGCGACAACGGGCCACGCGTACCGGAGCAGCGGGCTCCGCTGACAGGTCACAGAAGTGACCTGCGCTTCGGTGTGCTCGGCCCGGTCCGCGCGTGGCGGGACGGCGAAGCCCTGCCCTCCGGCTCACCGCAGCAGCGCGCCCTGCTGGCCGCGCTGCTGCTCCGCGACGGCCGCACGGCGACCGCCTCCGAGCTGATCGACGCCATCTGGGGCGACGAACCGCCCTCGCAGGCGCTCGCGGCGGTCCGGACGTACGCCTCGCGGCTACGCAAGGTCCTCGCCCCCGGTGTCCTGGTCAGCGAGTCCGGCGGTTACGCCATCCGCACCCGCGCGGACTCCCTCGACCTGCACGTGGCGCAGGAGCTCGTCGCCGAGGCGGAGAAGGCCCGCGCCGCCGGGGACCGCACCCAGGCCCGCGTCCTCATCAACAAGTCGCTGGGCCTCTGGGACGGCGAGCCGCTCGCCTCCGTACCCGGCCCGTACGCCGAGACCCAGCGGGCCCGCCTTGAGGAGTGGCGGCTCCAGATCCTGGAGTCCCGCCTCGACCTGGACCTGGAGGTCGGGTCGCACGCGGAGGCCGTCTCCGAGCTCACAGCCCTCACCGCCGCGCACCCCCTGCGCGAACGGCTGCGCGAGCTCCTCATGCTGGCCCTGTACCGCAGCGGACGGCAGGCCGAGGCCCTCGCCGTCTACGCCGACACCCGCCGCCTTCTCGCCGACGAGCTCGGCGTCGACCCGCGCCCCGAGCTCGCCCGGCTCCAGCAGCGCATCCTCCAGGCCGACGCCGAGCTGGCCCGCCCGGTCGAACCGTCCGCCGCGCCCGCGCCCAGCCGCAACCGCCCCGCCCAGCTCCCGGCCACGGTCTCCGACTTCACCGGCCGCGCCGCCTTCGTCCGCGAGCTGGGCGACCGGCTCGCCACCGCCGAGGGCTCGGTCATGGCCGTCTCCGCCCTCGCCGGGATCGGCGGGGTCGGCAAGACCACGCTCGCTGTCCACGTCGCCCACGACGCCCGGCCGCACTTCCCCGACGGCCAGCTGTACGTCGACCTCCAGGGCGCCGGGGCCCGCGCCGCCGAGCCCGAGACCGTCCTCGGCTCCTTCCTGCGCGCGCTCGGCACCCCGGACGCGGCCATCCCGGACTCCCTGGACGAGCGGGCCGCGCTCTACCGCTCCACCCTCGACGGCCGGCGCATCCTCGTCCTGCTCGACAACGCCCGCGACGCCGCCCAGATCAGGCCGCTGCTGCCGGGCACACCGGGCTGCGCGGCCCTGGTCACGAGCCGCACCCGGATGGTCGACCTGGCCGGCGCGCACCTCGTGGACCTCGATGTGATGTCCCCCGAGGAGGCTCTCCAGCTCTTCACCAAGATCGTCGGAAGGGAGCGGGTCTCCGCCGAGCGCGAGGCCGCCCTCGACGTGGTCGCCGCCTGCGGCTTCCTGCCGCTCGCCATCCGGATCGCGGCCTCGCGGCTGGCGGCCCGGCGCACCTGGACCGTGTCCGTGCTGGCCGCCAAGCTCGCCGACGAGAGGCGCCGCCTCGACGAGCTCCAGGCCGGCGACCTGGCCGTGAAGGCCACCTTCGAACTCGGCTACGGCCAGCTGGAGCCGGCCCAGGCCCGCGCCTTCCGCCTGCTCGGCCTCGCCGACGGCCCCGACATCTCCCTCGCGGCCGCCGCCGCGGTCCTGGACCTGCCGGTGCGGGACGCGGAGGACCTCCTGGAGGGCCTGGTCGACACCTCCCTCCTGGAGTCGGCCGCCCCCGGGCGCTACCGCTACCACGACCTCGTACGCCTCTACGCGCGCTCCTGCGCCGAGCGGGATGAACAGCCCCCGGCCGAGCGGGAGTCGGCGCTGTCGCGGCTGCTCGACTTCTATCTGTCGACGGCGGCGGGGGTCTACGCCATCGAGCGGCCGGGCGACCGTCTGGTCGACCACCTGGAGCCGACGACCCACCCCGGCCTGGCCTTCACCGACCGCCACGCCGCCCAGGACTGGCTCTACGCCGAGGCCAACTGCCTCCTCGCATGCGTGCGCCAGTCGACGACCGCGGCCACCCTGCGCCGGTCCGTGGACCTACTGTGGGCCTCCCTCGACCTCGCCGAGTCGGGCGCCAACTCCAAGGAATACGAAGCCGCGGCCGCCGGGCTGCGCGAGGCCGCGCGGGCGGCCGGCGACACCAGGGCGGAGGCCCGCGCCTCGGTCACCCTGGCCTACGTCCACCACGTCTCGGGCCGCTTCGACCAGGCCGACCAGGAGGCCCGGGAGGCCATGGGCCAGGCCGAGGCGATCGGCGACCCGCTCCCCTGCTGCTGGGCGGCGAACACCCGGGGCGTCATCGCCATCTACCAGAACCGGCAGGACGACGGCGAACAGCACCTCACCCAGGCCATCGACGCCTTCCGCGGCTGCGAGGACCAGGCCGGCGAGGCCAGCGCCCTGTGCAACCTCTCCCGTATCCACCTCGGCATGGGCCGTACGGACAGCGCGGTCACCCTCGCCCAGCAGGGCACCGACATGTACGACGCCATGGGCCACGCACTCAAGGGCGCCAACGGCCGCTACGCCCTGGGGCTCGCGCTCACCCAGAGCGGACGCCTCCCGGCCGCCGCCGACCGGCTCCGCGAAGCCCTGGACGTCTTCCGCGACAGCCGCCAGCGGCTGTGGGAGGGCATGACGCTCTTCCGCCTCGCCGAGGTCGACATCGCCGCCCTGCGGCACGCGCAGGCCGCCGCCAACGCCGAGATGGCGCTCACCGTCCTGCGCGGCATCGGCGGCGAATGGCGCCGGGGCAACGTCCTGACGGTCCTGGGCCGCGCCCTGGACGGCATCGGGCAGAACGGCCGCGCGCGGGTCTGCTGGCAGGAGGCCCTCGGCATTTACGAGGAGCTGGGCTCCCCCGAGGCCGACGCGGTCCGTGCCCTGCTCAAGCCGGTCGCGGCCGCCTGACCGACCCCGGCGGACGCCCGAATCAGACGTTCATCGTTCGTTTATCGCCGCACGGCATTCTTTTCTTCAAGGATCCGTCGCGTCGGGGGGCAGACGGGTCACTGGAGAGGCCGTCGCTCCAACGCACTAGGGTGAACGGCCCCAAGAGGCCCGTCCGGCCGTCCACGGGGGAACAGCCGGGCGGGCCTTGCCCAAACCCAGCGTCTGACGCACGACACCAACGGGAGAACACCATGAGCGACACCACCAACGCGACCGGCACCGGCGGCGAGCAGATCCAGACGAAGAACATCCACGCCACCGGCTCCCCGGCGACCGACGCCGTCGCCGAGAAGATCGGCATCAAGAACATCCACGCCACGGGCACCAACCCGGCCCCGGCCCCGGCGGCCCCCGAGGCCGGCACGGGCGACGCGTCGACGGACAACATCCACGCGACGACCGAACCGGCCAAGTAAGGCCGTACACGGGGGACGAAGACCTTCACCCACGGGGTGCGGCCGCGGCGGCGCGGAGGGGGAGCCGTCGCGGCCGCGGTCTTTTACCCGCCATAAGTTGTCCGGAACACACGGCAACCATCGAACATTCGCCCGACCGACACCTAGGGTCAGTCATGTCCGGAAACAACCCGTCCTTGCGGAGGATCGCATGAACCGCGCCAGACGCCTGCTCCTCGGCGCCCTCATCGCCGTCGCGGTCACCGCGGGTTCGGCGACCTCCGCGGCCGCGAACGTCCACGCCACGGGCCACGCCGTGACCGTCGCCCCACGCTGATCAGCCGGTCCCCCGCGCGGACCGGTCGCGCAGCTCCCCCTTGACCACCTTCCCGCTCGCGTTCCGGGGCAGCGCCGCGACGAACTCCACCTCCCTCGGGACCTTGTAGTTCGCCATCTCCCGCCGCGCCCACGCGATCAGGTCGTCCGCGGTGAGCGTCGCCCCCGGCCGCCGGACCGCGAACGCCTTGCCCACCTCGCCCAGGCGCGCGTCCGGGACCCCGATCACGGCCACGTCCGCGATCTCGGGGTGGATGCCGAGGAGTTGCTCGATCTCCGCCGGGTAGGCGTTGAAGCCGCCGACGATGAACATGTCCTTGATCCGGTCCGTGATCCGCAGATTGCCGGCCGCGTCCAGCTCGCCCACGTCGCCCGTGTGCAGCCAGCCGTCCGCGTCCAGGACCTTCGCCGTCTCCTCCGGGTCCTCGAAGTAGCCGCCCATCACATGGTGGCCGCGGACCAGCACCTCGCCGTTCTCGATACGGATCTCCGTGTCCGGGATCGCCCGGCCCGAGGTCGCCGCGATCACCTCCGGGGGATCCCCGCGGCGGCACATCGTCACGATGCCACTCGCCTCGGACAGACCGTACGCCGTGAGGACCGTCCCCACCCCCAGCTCCGACCGCAGGCGTTCCACCAGCTGGAGCGGCACCACCGCCGCGCCCGTGACGACAAGCCGCAGGGCGGACAGATCATGGCTTCCGCGGGCCGGGTGGTCCAGGAGCGACTGGTGGAGCGTGGGCGGGCCGGGCAGCACCGAGATCCGCTCGGCGGCGATGTTGGCGAGGACGGTGTCGACGTTGAAGACCGGCTGCGGGACCATCACCGCGCCCCGCATCAGGCAGGCGATGATGCCCGCCTTGTAGCCGAAGGTGTGGAAGAACGGGTTCACGATCAGATAGCGGTCGCCCTCCCGCAGCCCGGCCAGCTCGCTCCAGACGCCGTAGCAGCGCAGGGTCTGGGCGTGCGTGATGACCGCGCCCTTGGGCCGGCCGGTGGTGCCGGAGGTGAAGATGATGTCCGAGGGCGCGGCGGACTCCACGGCGTCGGCCCGGGCCCTGACCTCGTCGGCGCCGATCGCGTCCCCGCCCGACAGGAAGTCCTTCCAGGTGCGGTAGTCCTCCGGAGCGCTGTCCGCGAGGACCACCACCTGCTCCAGGTCGGGCAGTTCGACCCCGGACCGGCGCAGCGAGGCGACGTACGACGTGCCCAGGAACGTGCCCGTGATGAAGAGCAGCCGGGTGCGGGAGCGGGAGAGGACGTATGCCGCCTCCGCGCCCTTGAAGCGGGTGTTGAGCGGGACGAGCACCGCCCCGGCGGTCACCGCGCCGAGAGCGGAGACGATCCAGTCGAGGGTGTTGGGCGCCCAGAGGGCGACGCGGTCACCCGGGCGCACCCCCGCCGCCATACAGGCGGCCGCGGCCCGCTCGACGCGCTCGCCGAGTTCCGCGTAGGTGATCCGGGTGCGGCCCTCGACGACCGCCTCCCTCGGGCCGTACCGCTCGGCGGCCGACCGCACCAGCCTCGGGATCGAGCCCCACTCCAGGTCCCCGCGCATCTCCGCCCCTCCCGATTAGCTGACTATCCGTCAGATTAGCGGTAGCCTGACGCGCTGTCAGCAGCAGCGACCCACCGCGGAGGTGCCGGTGCCAGGACTCAAGGACGCGACCGCGATCGTCGGCATAGGACAGACCCCCTTCGCGAAACAACTCCCTGAATCCGAGAAGACCTTGGCCTGCCGGGCCATCCTCGCCGCGCTCGACGACGCGGGCATCGCCCCCTCGGAGGTCGACGCGTTCGCCTCGTACACCATGGAGGAGACGGACGAGGTCGAGGTCGCCAAGGCCATCGGCGCGGGCGACATCACCTTCTTCTCCAAGGTCGGCTACGGCGGCGGCGGTTCCTGCGCCACCGTCGGACACCTCGCCGCCGCCGTCGCCACCGGCCAGGCCGGCGTCGGCGTGGCCTGGCGGTCCCGCAAGCGCGGCTCGGGCCCCCGGCCGTGGAAGAACACGGCGGTCCAGCTCCCCACCCCGGGCCAGTGGACCCGGCCGTTCGGCCTGCTGCGCCCCTCCGACGAGATCGGGATGCTCGCCCGCCGCTACATGCACGAGTACGGCGCCACCCGCGACCACCTCTTCAACGTGGCCCTGGCCTGCCGCAACCGCGCCAACCAGAACCCGGCCGCGATCATGTACGAGCGCCCGCTGACCCGCGAGATGTACATGACCGCCCGCTGGATCAGCGAGCCCCTCTGCCTCTTCGACAACTGCCTGGAGACGGACGGCGCGCTGGCCTGCGTGATCGTCTCTGCCGAGCGGGCCCGCGACTGCCGGCAGCGGCCGGTGTACGTGCACGCCGCCGCCCAGGGCCTGCCCGCTCAGCACCACGGCATGGTCAACTACTGGAACAACGACCCGCTCACCGGCCCGGCCTGGACCGCCGCCCGGCAACTGTGGAAGCAGGCCGACTTCGGCCCCCAGGACGTGGACGTCGCCCAGATCTACGACGCGTTCACCCCGCTGATCCCGCTGTCGCTGGAAGGCTACGGCTTCTGCGCCCGCGGCGAGGGGGGCGCCTTCACGGAGGGCGGCGCGCTGGAGATCGGCGGCCGGCTGCCGGTCAACACCGGCGGCGGCGGACTCAGCGAGGCGTACGTCCACGGCTTCAACCTGATCAACGAAGGCGTGAAGCAGCTGCGCGGCACCAGCACCGCGCAGGTCCCGGACGCGTCGACCTGCCTGGTCACGGCAGGCGAGGGCGTCCCCACATCGGCGATCCTGCTTCGAGCGTGAGGAGCTCACGATGCTCGCACCCGTCATCGACGAGGACGGCGCCCCCTTCTGGGAGTACGCCGCCCAGGGGGAGCTGCGGATCCAGGCCTGTGCCGCGCCGGACTGCGGCGAGCCGCGGTTCCCGCCCCGGCCGTGCTGCCCGCGCTGCCAGTCCTTCGACAGCCGGTGGCTCCGGATGAGCGGACGCGGCCGGATCTGGTCGTATGTGATCCCGCACCCGCCGCTGCTGCCCGACTACGCCGCACAGGCGCCGTACAACGCGGTCCTGGTCGAGCTGGTGGACGCCCCGCAGATCCGGCTGGCCGGCAATGTGGTGGCCGCGCCGGACGCGGCGCTCAATTCGGTCGATCCGGCGCGGCTGCGGATCGGTGCGACGGTGCGGGTCGTCTTCGCCGAGATCGACGGGGTGAGCGTGCCGCGCTGGCTGCTGGAGCGCTCATGAGCGTTCGGGTGGAGTGCGACAAGGAGTCGGGGGTCGCGCTGGTCACCCTGGACCGCCCGGCGAAGCACAACGCCCTCACGCTGGAGATGGCCGCCCAACTCGGCGACATCTGGCGTGAGTTCAGGCGGGACAACACGGTACGGGCGGTGGTCGTCACCGGCTCCGGCACCCGGGCCTTCTGCACGGGCATCGACCGCGAGGCGGTGGTGGAGCAGCCCTCCTCGCCGTACTCGATCGACGATCCGCTGCTCGCCGCCGGCCCCAAGGCGAACGACCTGTGGAAGCCGGTGATCGCGGCCGTGGAGGGGATGGCCTGCGGCGGGGCCTTCTATCTGCTCGGCGAGGCGGAGTTCGTGGTGGCCTCGACGGAGGCGACGTTCTTCGACCCGCACACGACGTACGGCATGGTCAGCGCCTACGAGGCGGTTTACATGGCGCAGCGGATGCCGTTCGGTGAGGTCGCCCGGATGTCCCTGATGGGGACGGCGGAGCGGATCTCGGCCCGGCGGGCGTACGAGACGGGCCTGGTGTCCGAGCTGACCCCGCCCGGCGGGGCGGTGGAGGCGGCCAGGAACGCCGCCGCCGTGATCGCCGGCCATCCGACGGAGGCGGTGCAGGGGACCGTACGGGCGGTGTGGTCGGCCAAGGAGGCGGCGCGGGCGCAGGCGCTCGCCCACGCCCGGCACCTGATCGCGCTCGGGAACCTGCCGCCGAAGCGGCAGGCGGAGCTGTTTACGGGCAGGCGCGGGGCGGGGAGTGCGGGCTTTCGGCTGCGTTAGCTCGCCGAGACCCGGCTGGCGCTCATGACCTGGCACTTCTTGTACTCGGAGCCGTCGCCGGTGCCGGTGTACGGGGTGCTGGCCTCGGTGCTCTTGGAGGAGTTGGCCGGCACGAGCAGGTCGTCGACGTTGGCGATGGCGACGTTGGCGGAGGGGCCGCCGATCTCGCCCTTGAACTGGACGCCGACGTCGTACTTGTAGGTGGTGGAGCTGTTGTTGGTGACGGTCAGCTTCACGGTGAGCTTGTCCCGCGTGATCAGGCAGTCGTCGATGCGGACGTCGCGCTCGGCCTTGTTGGCGCCGGAGCCGCCGGGCACGGAGACGCCGCCGGAGCTGCTGCTGCTGCCGTCGTTGCCGGAGGACGAGCTGCCCGAGGAGGAGCTCCCGCCGGAGCTGCTGGAGGAGCTGCTGTGGTTGTCACAGCCACCACCGCCGGAGCCGCGGGCGCCCGTCAGCGCGACCAGGGCGATGCCGAAGACGGCGACGGCGCGGACATGGCGAAGCTTCATTTCAACCCCCGTTGAGTGAGTGTCCGAAAGCCCGCTCTTGACGGGCGCACGACACCTTCTCATACTCCGCGCCCCCTCCGTCCCGCGTGGCGGCCCGCACGGCCCGGGCGTAGCGTCGGAGAATGATTCGGAACGTCATCGGCACCGTGGTGGCCCTTGTCGGAGCGGCGGCCGCCGTGTGGAGCCCCTTCCGCGCCTGGTACGACGGCCGGCACGGACGCGACTACCGCATCGGTGACCTGTTCAGCGGCATCACGGACGTGAAATCGGAGCTGTGGGTCTCGATCCTGCTTCCGTTCGTCGTCGCGGCCGCGATCACCCTGATCGGCGTCGTCCTGCGCTCGCGCCTGCTGGTGGCGCTCGCGGGCGTGATCGTGCTGGGCTTCACCATCCTGTGGATGGTCCGCGTCGGCCAGGTCGAGGAAGGCCTGACGGTGGGCTCCGACGGGACGGGCATCGGCGACGGCGTGGCGAACGCCTTCGGCGGCGGGGCGCTGCTGCTCCTGGCCGCCGTGATCATGTCGGGCCGCCCCCGCCGCCGGGACCGCCTGGAACACCGTCCGGCGCCTCCCGGCCCGTACGAGCCGCCCCCGCACGCCCAGGAACCGACCCGGACGATGGACACGCCGACCTGGGACGAGCCCCGCCCGCCGCGGGACCGCGACGGGCCGGTCTAGGGCGTTTCGAAAGTCGCGCCGGGTCAGCCGGCCGCCGGGCGGGCGCCGGCGCCGCGGCCGGTCGCCGTGCCCTTCACCGCGTCAAGGGCGTAGACGCAGCGGTCCTTGCTGCACGCGTAGACCACCCCGCCCTTGGCCACCGGCGAGCCGGTGATCTCCCCGCCGGTGGCGAGCTTCCAGCGGAGCTGGCCGCCGCTCGCGTCGAGGGTGTAGAGGACGTGGTCGGCGGAGCCGAAGTGGACGCGGCCGTCGGCCACGACCGGGGTGCCGATGACATCGCCGCCCGCCGCGAAGCGCCACTTGGGGGTGCCGGTGACCGCGTCGAGGGTGTAGAGCGCGCTGCCGCTGCCGACGTGGACGTTGCCGTTGACGACGAGGACCGGTTCCATCGACTGACGGGACTCGGTGGCGATCCGCCAGCGGTCCTTGCCGGTGGTCGCGTCCAGGGCGTAGACCGTGCCGAGGTAGTCGGCGAGGTAGACCCCGCCGCCGGTCACGGCCGGGCCGGGGGCGAAGGCGGGCGGGGAGAGGAAGACCGCGGGGGCCTCGAAGTGCCAGCGGACGTGTCCGGAGGCGATGTCGACGCAGAGCACCCGCGTCCCGGCGGAGACGTACGCACAGCCGTCCTCGGCCGGGGCGACCCGTACGGGCACGCCGCCGCAGGAGGCCGCGTCGCCGATCGGGTACGACCAGCGCTCCACGCCCGTGCGGGCGTCGAGCGCCTGGAGGCGGGCGTCCCGCCACACGTACACCGTGGAGCCGTGGATCACCGGCCCCGCCTCGGGGGTCTCGAAGTCGGTCTGCGCTCCGGTGATCTCCCACAGCTTGGCGCCGTTGGACGCCTCCCAGCCCTGGACACCGCCGCCACGGGTGGCGGTGACGACCGTGCCGCGGTCGGCCTTGAGGGAGTACGCCCACGCGTCGGTCTGAAGCCGCCAGCGCTCGGTGCCGTCGAGCGCGTCGAGGGCGTAGAGGGTCGGGCCGTCGGAGGCGTGGATCCGGCCGCCGTCGACCGTCATCGACCAGGCCACGTCCCGGGTCTTGAACTGCCGCCGCCCCGTCGCCACGTCCAGTGCGTGGACCTCGAAGGAGGTGACGTAGAGCAGGTCGCCCGCGACGACGGGGGTGCCCCAGACGTCGTTCGACATCCGGAACCGCCACGGCCGCCACGGGCCGGGCTCGGCGGGCTCGGCGGGCTCGGCGGGCGCGGGGGGCTGTGCGGCCTCCGGCGCCTGGGCGGGGGACGGCAGCGGGCGCGTCCCGGGCGCGGGGGCGGGCTCGGTGGCGCCGGGCCGGCGGATCCAGCCGGTCGCCGGGCCCGCGTCGGCCACGATCGCGGCGCGTGTGTCGGCGACCCGGGGCCCGGGTCCGATGGGCACCGCGGCGCCGACCAGCCGTACGGGTCCGGGGGCCGCCTGGCCCGTCCGCGGATCCTCGCCGCCCTGCCAGGCGGGGCGGGGCGGTCTGGGCGGGGTCGGTGGGGTCGCCGGCGGCGGGGCCGAGGGGCGGCCCCCGCGCCGCGCCTCGATCATGGCGGTGGCCCGCGCGGGCAGCCACGCGGACGCGGTCCCGCTGTCGTCGCTGCCGGAGCCGAAGAGGTGCGGGGCGAGCTGGGCCTGCAGGTCGGCGGGGGTGGGCCGGAGCCCCACCTCCATCTGCATGCAGGACTCGATCAGCGGCCGCAGCTCGTCGGGCAGCCCCTCCAGGTCCGGCCCTTCGCGCAGCAGCATGAAGACGGTCTCGACGGGGTTCGCGCCGTGGAAGGGCGCGTGTCCGGTGGCCGCGAACACCAGCATCGAGCCCAGCGAGAAGACGTCGCTGGCGCCGGTGACGCTGCGCGAGTCCCGCGCCTGCTCGGGCGACATGTAGGCGGGTGTGCCGACGGCCACGTTCGTCATGGTCAGCCGGGTGTTGGAGACGCCGGAGGCGATACCGAAGTCGATGACCCGGGGCCCGTCCTCGACCACGAGCACGTTCGACGGCTTGAGGTCGCGGTGGACGAGGCCCGCGCCGTGGATGGACTGGAGGGCCTCGGCGACGCCCGCGGCCAGCCAGCGCACGGCCTGGGCGGGCAGTGGCCCGCACTCATTCACTATTTCCTCGAGCGAGGGCGCCGGGACGTACGCGGTCGCCAGCCACGGCACCGCGGCCCGCGGGTCGGCGTCGACCACGGCCGCCGTGTAGAAGCCGGAGACCGCCCGCGCGGCCTCTACCTCGCGGGTGAAGCGGACACGGAACAGCTGGTCCTCGGCGAGCTCGGTCCTTACGGTCTTGATCGCCACGCGCCGACCCGAGGCCGAGCGTGCGAGATAGACCAGGCCCATACCGCCGGCACCGAGCCGGCCCAGCACCTCGAAGGGTCCGATCCGCCTCGGGTCGTGCTGCGTCAGCTGCTCCACTTGCCTGCCACCTCCCCGTAGGGCCATGAGGGTACGGCCCCGCGCCCCCTGATTGTTCCTGTCCGAGGCGGCCGAGGCGAACCCGGGGGCGGATCGGGGTGTCTCAGGTCATATCACTCGCCCCTGCCGCCCTGATCAAGCGGCTCCGGCTCCGGCTCGGCGAGGACGGCGAAGGCGGCGCCCTGGTTGTCGACGAGCGCGGCGATCCTGCCGTACGGGGTGTCGAAGGGCGGCTCGGTGACGCGACCGCCCAGACGGGTGGCGGTCTCGACGGTGGCGTCGCAGTCCTCGACGGCGAAGTAGACGAGGAAGTGGCTGGGCATCTCCGCGGGGAAGACGTTGGTGATCACGCTCCGGCCGCCGATCGCGGTGTCGTCGGCCGCCTTGCTGCCCTTGGGGGACCAGACCCGGAAGTCGATGGGCTCGGCGTCCTCGTCGAACGCGGCGTCGATGTCCCGCGTCTCGTAGCCGAAGACCGATGCGTAGAAGGCGTCGACGGCCTCCTTGTCGCGGGTGTAGACCTCGGTCCAGCAGAAGGATCCCGGTGCGTTCTGCAGCTCGAAGCCTGCGTGGCTGCCGGGCTGCCAGAGGCCGAAGACCGCGCCTCCGGGGTCGGCGGCGAGCGCCATGGTCCCGAAGGGGCCGACGGGGAAGGGCGTCCGCACCATCGAGCCGCCGGCCGCCTCGATGCGGGCGGCGAGCGCGGTGGCGTCGGGGGTGGCGAGGTAGACGCCCCAGGTGGTGGGGAGGCGGCCGTCGCGCTTGGGGGCGAGGGCGGCGACGCGCCGGCCGCCGCGGAAGGCGTTGGTGTAGTGGCCGTAGGCCGCGCCGGCGTCCTCGTCGTACGTCCAGCCGAAGAGCTCGCCGTAGAAGCGCTTGCCCGCTTCGAGATCGGGCAGCTGCGCGTCCACCCAGCAGGGTGTGCCCTCTGCGAATGCGGCCATGGGCGTCCTTCCCTGGTGCGGGTCGTTACGGGTCGGTGTGGTGCCCGTCACGGTCAAGTTAGCGGCGGGGATCGTCCTACGCAGGCAGGGAAAGGCCCCTCAAATCGAACAAACGGCCACATATGGAGTTCCCGGTCCAGGGTTTCCATGGGTTGTCCACCGAAGTTGTCCACAGGCTGTTAATAAGCCTTATGGGGGTGTGACGGTGTGGCGCCTGGACATCCGGCGGCCGCGGACCGGGGTGCACCCCATTTGCAGTCGGCCGAATCGCGCGCCGATCACCCCTCGGTAAGCTGACGGCATGACAGGACAAGTACGCACCGTCGACGGCCGCGTGGCCGGTCGACGCGGTCAGGCGACGCGGCAGAAGCTGCTCGACTGCCTCAGCGAGATGCTCAGCTCCTCGCCGTACCGGGACGTCAAAGTCATCGACGTGGCCCGGAAGGCGGGTACCTCACCCGCGACGTTCTACCAGTACTTCCCGGACGTCGAGGGCGCGGTCCTCGAGATCGCCGAGGAAATGGCCAAGGAGGGCGCGGGGTTGACCGAATTGGTCTCCGGCCGCGCCTGGATCGGCAAGGCCGGCTGGCAGACCGCCGAGGAACTCGTCGAAGGCTTCCTGGACTTCTGGCGCCGCCACGACGCGATCCTGCGCGTGGTGGACCTGGGGGCCGCAGAGGGCGACAAGCGGTTCTACAAGATCCGCATGAAGATCCTGAACTCCGTCACCAACTCCCTCACGGACGCGGTGAAGGAGCTCCAGTCCAAGGGCAAGGTCGACAAGGACGTCAGCCCCGCGGCGATGGCGGGCTCGCTGGTCGCGATGCTGGCCGCGGTCGCCGGGCACCAGAAGGGCTTCCAGACCTGGGGCGTCAAGCAGGCCGAACTCAAGCCGAACCTGGCCCTGTTGGTCCATCTGGGCATCACCGGCAAGAAGCCGACGAAGTAACGCCGGCATACGCCCCACCCCCCAGAGCGCTGCGTGCAGACGCACCTGCCACGGCTCTCCCCTTACGTCCGTCCCGTCGTCAAGTCCTGTCACGCCGAC
This sequence comes from Streptomyces sp. NPDC039465, assembly GCF_055639315.1. Taxonomy (NCBI): domain Bacteria; kingdom Bacillati; phylum Actinomycetota; class Actinomycetes; order Kitasatosporales; family Streptomycetaceae; genus Streptomyces; species Streptomyces sp. NPDC039465. The sequence goes on from NZ_JBVKAP010000007.1 coordinate 303,828, forward strand.
GGCGGTTCACCCTTGCGACCGCCGTCGGCGTTCCCGTATCCGCATGCCGTGGCGTCACTCCGTACGCGTCAGCCGGAAGAGTCTGATCTCCCGCTCCACCCGGGCCTGGTACGTGGCGTACGGCGGCCAGAAGTGCAGCACCGCCGCCCACGCCCGCGCCCGCTCCTCACCGGTCAGCAGCTCGGCCCGTACGCCGAACTCCTCGCCGCGCAGGCTCACCCGCGCGTCCGGGTGCGCGAGCAGGTTCGCGGTCCACGCGGGGTGCCCCGGACGGCCGAAGTTGGAGCCGACCAGGATCCAGCTGCCGCCCGCCTCCGGCATGCAGGCCAGCGGGGTGGTGCGCGGCCGCCCCGACTTCGCGCCGCGCGCGGTCAGGACGAGGCCGGGCAGCATCCGCGCGCTGAGCATGACCTTGCCGCGGGTGAGGCGGTGCACCGCGCGGTCCATCGCCGGGACGACATGCGGGGCGATCTTCGCGAAGGCCCGGGTGGAGGAGACTTTCTGGATCAGCCGGATTCCCGGAGGTCCCGGAGATCCCTGGGGTCCCTGTGATCCCTTTGACATCAGGGAGCCACCATCTCGTCGGCGAAAAGGCCGGCCTCCTCGGCCGCGCGGGCGCGCAGCCGGTGGACCGGCCCGAAGAGCAGCTCGTCGGCGGCGGCCCGTTTGAAATACAGATGCGCCTCGTGCTCCCAGGTGAAGCCGATGCCGCCGTGGAGCTGGATCGCCTCGCCGGTGACGGTCCGCAGCGCGTCCAGGGCCTGAGCGAGGGCGAGACCTCCGGCGTCCGGGTCCCAGGCCGCGTAGTACGCCGCCGAGCGAGCCGCCTGGAGCTGGACGTACAGATCGGCGAGGCGGTGTTTGACGGCCTGGAAGGAGCCGATGGGCCGGCCGAACTGTTCGCGCGTACGGACGTACTCGACGGTCCGCTCCAGCGCCGCGGCCGCCGCGCCGACCGCCTCCGCAGCGAGGACGGTGGCCACCGTGCGGCCCGTGGCGGCGAGCGCGCCGGGCACGTCGGCCGGGTCGGCGCCCAGCAACTCCCCGGCACAGTCGCGTAGTTCGATCGTCGCCTGCGGCCTGGTCACGTCCAGCGTGGTCTGCCGCTGCCGGCTCAGGCCCGGGGTGTCCGCGCGGACGAGGAAGAGGAGGGTGCGGCTGCGGGCGAAGCCTCCCGTGTGCGCGGCAACGAGCAGCAGGTTCGCGCTGTGCCCGTCGAGCACCTGGGCGGCCTCCCCGTACAGCTGCCAGCCGTCCCGCACCGGCCGGGCCTGGACACCGCCCGCCCGGCCGCCGCCGGCCCACTGCCCCTCGGCGGGGTCGCCGGTCAGGCCGAGGGCGGTGGCGAGGTGCCCGCCGGGGACGGCGAGCGTGGCGGTGAGCGTCCCGGCGGCGATCGGGGGCAGGAGCGCGGCCCGCTGGGCCTCGGTGCCGAGCGCGGTGATCAGTGGGGCGGCGAGGACGGAGGTGGCGAGCAGTGGTGAGGGGGTGAGGGCGCGGCCGGTCTCCTCGGCGGCGAGGGCGAGGTCGGCGGTGGTGCAGCCGACGCCGCCGTACGCCTCGGGCAGGGCGAGGCCGGGCAGGCCGAGCCGTTCGGAGAGCTGGGTCCAGAGCGCGGGGTCGTAGCCGTCGGCGGTGGCGACCGCCGCCCGGACGTCGCCGGGTGAGGACCGTTTGGCGAGCAGTTCGCGCAGGGTGCGGCGGATCTCGTCCTGCTCCGCGGTGAAGGCGGCGTCCATGGAGCTCCCCTCCGTATCTGACGGGCCGTCATGTTAGAGCGGGCCCGGCCAAATGCCCAGAGGCGGGGGCGGGGGCGGGGAGGATCAGCCGACCTGGCCGGGGCCCGCGGCGGTGGCCCGCAGCAGGTCCCGTACGAGCGCGAAGTCGACCTTCTCGGTCCGGCGGAAGCGCAGGCAGGCCATGCCCATGTCCTGGTCGGAGAGCTGGTCCGCGAAGCCCTCCCGGACGTCGGGGCGCATCAGATAGAAGGAGATGTACTGCCGCTGGTTCGCGAAGGCGATCTCGGGTTCGCCGCCGGGCCGCCGGTAGGCGGGCATGCCGTACGCCATCCCCTCCTCGTACCCCTTCAGCTCCAGACGGCACAGTTCGCGCAGCCGCACGAGGACGGTGAGCCGGTCGGGCTCCACGACCTCGGCCAGGTACTCGTCGACGTCTTCGGCGCTGCTGTGGGGCATACGCGCCAGATTATCTGATGTACCGTCAGATTTATGACTGCCACCCCGCGGACTTCCTCCCGACGGACTTCCTCCCGGCGGCGCCAGGTCGCCGTCGTCGGCATATCCCTCTCGGACTGCGGCCGGGTCGACGAGGCCACCCCCTACACCCTGCACGCCCAGGCCGCGCGGCGCGCGCTCGCCGACAGCGGGATCGACCGGTCGGTGATCGACGGGCTGGCGTCGGCCGGGCTCGGGACGCTCGCGCCGGTCGAGGTCGCCGAGTACCTCGGGCTGCGACCGCGCTGGGTCGATTCCACCGCCGTGGGCGGCGCCACCTGGGAGGTCATGGCGGCCCACGCGGCCGACGCGATCGCCGCCGGGCACGCCAACGCGGTCCTGCTGGTGTACGGCTCGACCGCCCGCGCCGACATCAAGGCGGGGCGGCGCACCTCCAACCTCTCCTTCGGCGCGCGCGGGCCGCTGCAGTTCGAGGTGGCGCACGGGCACACCCTCGTCGCCAAGTACGCGATGGCCGCGCGCCGCCATATGCACCAGTACGGCACGACCCTGGAGCAGCTCGCCGAGGTGGCCGTCCAGGCGCGGGCGAACGCCGCGCTCAACCCGGAGGCGATGTTCCGCGACCCCATCACGGTGGACGACGTCCTGGCCGGGCCGATGATCGCCGACCCGTTCACCAAGCTGCACTGCTGCATCCGCAGCGACGGCGGCTGCGCGGTGCTGCTCGCCGCCGAGGAGTACGTCCCGGACACGGCGAAGGTGCCCGTCTGGATCCTAGGCACCGGCGAGCACGTCTCGCACACGGCGATGGCGCAGTGGGAGGACTTCACGGTCTCCCCGGCGGCGGTCAGCGGCCGGCTCGCCTTCGAGCGGGCCGGGGTGGGGCCCGAGGACATCGACTTCGCCGAGATCTACGACGCCTTCACCTACATGACGCTGGTGACCCTGGAGGACCTGGGCTTCTGCGCCAAGGGCGAGGGCGGGCCGTTCATCGAGGAGAAGGGCCGGCTGCCGGTCAACACCGACGGCGGCGGACTCTCGGCCTGCCATCCGGGGATGCGGGGGCTGTTCCTGCTGGTGGAGGCCGTGCGGCAGCTACGCGGGGAGGCCCCGGGACTCCAGGTGCGGCGCCCGGACGGAAGCCTCCCGGAGCTTGCCGTGGCGTCGGGGACGGGCGGCTGGTTCTGCTCCTCGGGGACGGTGGTGCTCGGCCGCGGCTGACCGCGGGACCACCCTCGGGCAAGAATCTATACAAGCGTCATAGACACGCGTGTAGGACATCCGTATAGTCAGGTGTGCGAGGCCGGAGAGGCCCCGCACCCACCGACCAAGGAGTCCTGCCATGCCCCGCACGACCCGCCCCCTGAGCAACAGGACCGTTCTGATCTCCGGCGCCTCCGTCGCGGGCCCCGCCCTCGCCCTCGCGCTGCACCGCTACGGCTTCACGCCGACCGTCGTCGAGCGCGCGCCGGAACTGCGCTCCGGCGGCTACAAGGTCGATCTGCGCGGCACCGCCATCGAGGTCTGCGCCCGGCTGGGCATCCTCGACGCCGTGCGCGCCCACTCCACCGACATGAAGGGCGGTTCGTACGTCGACGAGACCGGCCGGACGATCGGTGCCCTGCCCGCCGAGATCTTCGGCGGGCGGGCCGAGGGCGACGACGAGATCATGCGCGGCGACCTGGCGCGGATCCTGTACGAGCGGACCCGCGACGACGTCGAGTACCTCTTCGGCGACTCGATCGCCGCCCTGGCGGAGGACGCCGACGGCGTGCTGGTCACCTTCGAGAGCGGGCTGCGCCGCCGCTTCGACCTGGTCGTCGGCGCGGACGGGATGCACTCGAACACCCGGCGGCTGGTCTTCGGCGACGAGAAGCGGTTCACCCGTCATCTGGGCGCCTACGTCTCGATCTTCACCGCCCCCAACCATCTGGGGCTCCAGCAGTGGGAGACGTACCACGCCCTGCCCGGCCGGCTGGTCTGCGCCTACAGCCCGGCCGGCGAGAGCGACGCCAAGAACTCCTTCGTCTTCGCCTCGCCCGAGCTCTCCTGCCACCACCGCGACACGGACGCGCAACGCCGGATCCTCGCGGAGACCTTCGCGGACGCCGGCTGGGAGGTGCCGCGGATGCTCGCGGACGCGGCGGCGGCCGACGACTTCTACTTCGACGCCATCGCGCTCGTCGAGATGGACCGCTGGTCCAAGGGGCGGGTCGTGCTGCTCGGCGACGCGGCGCACTGCGCCTCCCCGGCCTCCGGGCAGGGCACCGGCCTCGCGCTGATCGGCGCCCACACCCTGGCGGGCGAACTGGCCGCGGCGGGCGGCGACCACACGGTCGCCTTCGCCCGCTACGAGGAGCGGATGCGCCCCGGCGTGGAGCTGAACCAGCGGTTCGCGGAGTCCTTCGTCGAAGAGATGACCCTGCCCACCCGTCGCAAGATCGCCTTCCGGATGCTGATGATCCGCTCACTGCCGAAGATGCCCTGGCGAAACCTGATCGCGAAGAAGATCCGCGCCGACATCCAGAAGGCGGCGCACGCCATCCCGGTCAGGGACTACGGGGCGTACGAGGTCAGCGCGGCTCCCCGCCCGGCTGCTCCCGGCCCGGTTTCCGCGCCTCGATGAGGAAGCGGGTCGAGTGGGCCACGAACGGCCCCTCGCGCCGGATCTGTTCATGCAGCTCCCGCAGCCGGTCGACGGCCGCGCGTCGGCGGTCGTCCGGGGGCCGGGGATGATGGGACCCATGACCGGATCCGGTGACGACCTCGCGGCCCGTTTTCAGCAGACCCTCCGCTCGCTGCGGGTGTGGGACACGGAGCTGCCCTCCTTCGATCCGGCCGCCGCGCCCGACGAACCGCTCGCGCTGTTCCACGCGTGGTTCGTGGCGGCCGCGGAAGCCGGGCAGACCGAGCCGCACACCATGACGCTGGCCACCGTCGACGAGCACGGCCGGCCGGACGTACGGACGCTGATGCTGCACGGCGCCAACGAGCGGGGCTGGCACTTCGCCTCACACGCCACCAGCGCGAAGGGCCGCCAGCTGGCCGCCCGCCCCGAGGCCGCGCTCGGCTTCTACTGGCCCGCGCAGGGCCGCCAGATACGGGTCCGGGGCCAGGTCACCACCGGCACCCCCGAGGAGGCCGACGCCGACCTGCGGGTCCGCTCGACGGGCGCGCTGGCCTCCGCCCTCGTCGGCCACCAGAGCGAGGTCCTCGACTCCCCCGAGTCCCTGCGACAGGCAAGCCAGGCGGCATGGGAGCGGGCCCAGGCGGACCCGGACGCCCGGTCGGCGACCTGGACGACGTACGTCCTCGCGCCGCGCGAGGTCGAGTTCTTCCAGGGCGACGAACGCCGCCGCCACATCCGGCTGCGCTACGTCAAGAACGACGAGGCCTGGACGCGCCAGCTGCTCTGGCCCTGACGGGGGCGCCGCCGCCGACCCGCCCTCAGGCGTTCGTGCCCGAGTCCACCGTGAACGACGCGCCCGTGACGCCCCGGCCGGCCGGGCCCGCCAGATACGCGACCGTCGCCGCTATCTCGGCCGGGTCCAGGTAGCTGCCCAGGGCGGTCAGACTCCGCTGGGTGTCGGCCAGTTCGCCGTCCGCCGGGTTCATGTCCGTGTCCGTGGAGCCGGGCTGGACCAGATTGACCGTGATGCCGCGCGGGCCCAGCTCCCGGGCGAGGGCGCGCGTCATGCCGCTGAGCGCCGACTTGCTCATGGAGTAGAGCACGCTGCCGGCGAACGGCACGCGGTCGGCGAGGTTGCTGCCGATGCTGATGATCCGGCCGCCCTCCGGCAGATGCGCCACCGCGGCCCGCGAGCCGAGGAACACGGCACGGACGTTGACCGCCAGCGTCCGGTCGACCTCCTCCAGGGAGATGTCCTCGACCGGGCCGAACACGCCGATCCCGGCGTTGTTGACCAAGATGTCCAGCCGCCCGAGCTCGGCCACCGTCCGCTCGACCGCGCCCTCGACCGCCTGCGCATCCGCCGAGTCGGCCTCGATCGCCAGCGCGCGCCGCCCCAGCGCCTCGATCTCGGCCACGACCTCCTGCGCCTTCGCCTTGGAGGAGGCGCTGGCGTGGGTGAGCGCGACATCCGCGCCCTCCGCCGCCAGCCGGCGCGCGACCGCCGCCCCGATCCCCCTGCTGCCACCCGTCACCAGCACGACCTTGCCCGCGAGCTCGCTCACGCCACTCCCCATTTCTGTGTTGATCGGCACAGAAATAAGATCACGCGCCGCCCGGCCACGTCAAGGCATATATTTAATGACCGACACAGAAAAAGGAGGGAGCATGGCCGGCCGCGGACGCCCCCGGAAGTTCGACCGCACGACAGCCCTCGAACGTGCGATGGAGGTGTTCTGGCAGCACGGTTACGAGTCGACCTCGATGACCGACCTCACCACCGCCATGGGCATCAACTCCCCCAGCCTTTACGCCGCGTTCGGCTCCAAGGAGGAGCTGTTCCGCGAATCCGTGGCGCTGTACGACGCCACCGAGGGCGCCCCCTCCTCCCGCGCGCTCACCGAGGCCCCCACCGCCCGCGCCGCCGTCGAGGCGCTGCTGCGGGCGAACGCCCGCGCCTACACCGAGAGCGGCCGGCCCACCGGCTGCATGATCGTGCTGGCCGCGACGAACTGCTCCGACGCGAACGCCCCCGTACGGGAGTACTTGGCGCAGCGGCGCAGGAACGGTCTTGAGGAGTTGACCCACCGCCTGGAGCAGGGCGTACGGGACGGCGACCTCACCGAGGGGGCCGACACCGCCGCCGTCGCCGCCTTCTACACGACCGTCGTCCAGGGCATGTCCGTCCAGGCCCGCGACGGCGCCTCGCGCGAGGACCTGGAGCGGATCGCGGAGCGCGCGATGGCGTCCTGGGACGCGGTCACCGCGCCGCCGCCGCTCCCGGCGCGCACCATGGAGTGAGGGAAGGAAACAGACACCCCGGAGGTGTGGAATCCATGGGCACGTACATGGACGTCCATCACGGCATGGTGGGCATCACGGCCGAGCAGCTCAACGAAGCGCACCAGGCGGACCTCGCCATAGAGAAGGACGAGGGCGTGCACTTCAAGAACGCGTGGGCGGACCCGAAGTCGGGGACGGTCTACTGCCTGTCCGAAGCGCCGTCGGCGGAGGCCGTCCAGCGCATCCATGAACGGACCGGGCACGCGGCGGACGAGATCCACCCGGTACCGCTCACGGTGTGACGGGAGCCCGGGCCCTCAGCGCGCGGCCGGCCCGAAGACGGGCACGGCGACGCCCTGCGGGCCCTCCTCCCGGAAGGTGACCTCCAGATCCATCCCGATCCGCAGGTCCCCTTCCGCGCACCCGACGATCTCGGTCATCATCCGCGGCCCCTCGGCCAGATCCACGACCGCGGCCGTGTAGGGCGTCCGCGCGCCGAACGGCGGCAGGTCGTTGCGGTGGACCACCGACCACGTGTAGAGCGCGGCCCGGCCGCTCGCCCGCTCCCAGGCCACGCTCTCGCTCCAGCAGTACGGGCAGAACTCGCGCGGATAGTGGTGGGCGCGCGCGCAGTCCCGGCAGCGCCTGATCAGCAGCCGTCCCTCGGCGGCGGCGTCCCAGTACGTGCGGGTGAAGGCGTCGATCTCCGGTACGGCGGTCATCAGAAGATCCCGATCGCGTGGTCGAGGGACCAGGCCTGCCAGGATATGGCGAACAGCGCGACGAAGGAGATCAGCGCCATCATCGCGTTCTGCCCCTGCTCGGCCCAGTCGTGGATCATCAGGGTCAGGTAGAGCAGATTGAGCAGCAGACCGCCGACGAGTGCGACGGGCGTGAGGAAGCCGACGACCAGGCCGAGGCCCAGGGCGAGTTCGGCGTAGACGACGACGTACGCCATGGCCTTCGGGCGGGGTGCGACCACCCGGTCGAAGCCGGCCCGGACCGCGGGCCACTTGTGCTTGGCGGCCACGTCGGCGGCCCAGGCGATGCCCGTACCGCGCTCGAGCCAGCCCTTCTTGTCCTTGTGGCGCCAGCTCTCCAGCCACCACAGACCGAGGCCGATACGGAGGACGGCGAGCCACTCGCCGCCGGTGAGCCAGACGGTCTGCATCCCGGACACCTTCCCACTCATCCGACCACTCATCTGACGGTACGTCAGTTCAGCGGATGGCGCCCCCCGGCGCAAGGGGCGTGCGGGCGTGATCGATTCGCAACCGAACCCCCTCTTGGCCGAGACCCATCAAGTGAGCACGCCGTTACGCTGAGCATCCATGGACAGAACCACCGACGACAGACCCGTCTATGTGATCGGCGCGGGACCCGGCGGCCTCGCCGTCGCGGCTGCACTGCGCCAACGGGGCGTACGGGCCGTCGTCCTGGAGAAGTCCGATGCCGTCGGCGCGTCCTGGCGCGGCCACTACGACCGGCTGCGGCTGCACACCACCCGACGGCTCTCCGCGCTGCCGGGCCTGCCCATACCCCGCTCCTCCGGCCGCTGGGTGTCCCGCGACGACGTCGTGCGCTATCTGGAAACCTACGCCGACCTGCACGAACTGGAGATAGTGACGGGCGTCGAGGTCTCCCGCGTCGAGCGGGCCGAGCCGTCCCCGCGGCCCGGGAGCCAGGGCCCGGAGTGGGTCCTGCACGCGACCGGCGGACGTCGGCTGACCGGACGCGCGGTCGTGATCGCCACCGGCTACAACCACACCCCCCGCCTCCCAAAGTGGCCCGGCCTCCCCTCGTACGAAGGGGAGTTGCTCCACGCCTCCTCCTACCGCAACGCCTCCCCGTACGCCGGCAAGGACGTCCTGGTCGTCGGGGTGGGCAACACCGGCGCCGAGATCGCCGTCGATCTCGTGGAGGGCGGGGCGGCGCGGGTACGGCTCGCGGTCCGTACCGTCCCGCACATCGTGCGCCGCTCCACGGCCGGCTGGCCCGCGCAGCGCAGTGGCATCCTGGTGCGCAGACTGCCGGTGTGGTTCGTGGACCGGGTCTGCGCCGTGCTGGGCCGGATCTCCGTGCCCGATCTGTCGGCGCGCGGGCTGCCCCGCCCGGACACGGGGCTGGCCTCGCGAGTGCGGCAGGGGGCCGTGCCGGTCCAGGACGTGGGGTTAATCGCCGCGGTGAAGTCCGGGCGGGTCGAACCGGTCGCGGCCGTCGAGGCGTTCGAGGACGGCAAGGTCGTCCTCGCGGACGGCGAGTGCCTCGCCCCGGACGCGGTGATCGCCGCGACCGGCTACCACCGGGCCCTGGAGGGTCTGGTGGGACACCTGGGCGTGCTGGACGAGCGCGGCCGCCCGCTGGTGCACGGCGGACGCAGCCCGGCGGGAGCAGCGGGGCTGTACTTCACCGGTTTCACCAACCCGATCAGCGGCATGCTCCGCGAACTGGCCATCGACGCACGGAAGATCGCCACGGCGCTGGCGCGGACGGCCAGGAAGTCCTGACCGCCCGGCCCGCCCCGCTCAGACCAGGGCGTTGAACCCGCTCCAGCCCGTACCGGCCTTCACCTTCGCCTTCAGACCGCCCTTGCCGTTGCCGTCGAACCGCCACAGCACCCCGGCCGCATCGCGCGCGAGCAGGTCACCCACGGCGTCGCCGTTGAGGTCGCCGGCCGCGGTCAGCTGGTACGGCTTCCAGCCCACGCCGATCTTCACCCGGGTCTTGAGACCCCCCTTGCCGTTGCCGTCGTAGCGCCACAGGTCGCCCGCGGCGTCCCGGGCCAGCAGGTCCGGGGCTCCGTCGCCGGTGAGGTCACCGGGCGCGGTGAGCGTGTACGGCTTCCAGCCCGTACCGGCCTTCACCCGGGCCTTGAACCCACCCTTGCCGTCACCGTCGAACCGCCACAGCACCCCGGCCGCGTCGCGCGCGTACAGGTCGGGGACCTTGTCGCCGGTCAGGTCGCCGGCGGCGATCAGCTCGTAGCCGCCCCAGCCGGTGCCGACCTTCACGCGGGCCTTGAGACCGCCCTTGCCGTTGCCGTCGTAGCGCCACAGCGCCCCGGCCGCGTCCCGCGCGAGCAGGTCGGCGTGCCGGTCGCCGTTCAGGTCCCCGGCGAGGGTGAGCGTGTACGGCTTCCAGCCCGTCCCCGCCTTCACCCGCGCCTTCAGGCCACCCTTGCCGTCGCCGTCGAACCGCCACAGCACCCCGGCCGCGTCCCGGGCCAGCAGGTCGGGGATCCCGTCGCCGGTGAGATCGCGATTGAGCGGGACGCCGCGGGGCGTGGGGGGCTCGGGGGCGGCGGGGACGACCCAGCCGGCCTCGTCCACCGTCACGTCGGAGCCCTTGGTGAGGACGGTGCCCGGCCCGGGGGTGGTCGCCGAGTGGACGGTGAGCTGCTGGCGTGTGCCGCCGGAGATGTAGATGATGCTGCCGCCGTCCGGGGACCACTCGGGGAGCATCGCGCTCTCGCCCTGGGTCAGCCGGGTCTCCGTGCCCGTGGCCAGGTCGCGGACGAAGATGTCCATCGAGCTGCCCTCGAACCGGGCGAAGGTGATCTTCTTGCCGTCCGGCGAGAAGCTGGGGTGCAGCCCCTGCGTGACGGCCTCGGGGGCTTCTCCGGTGCGCGGGTCGTAGAGGTGGACCGTGCTGCCGCGCAGGAACGCCAGGCGCCCGTCCGCGGCGACGTCGAGCTGGCCGTCCCAGGTCCGCTCGGGCTGGTCGAAGACGTACTTCAGGCCGGTGCCGTCCAGATTGACCTGCATCAGCCGCAGCCGGTCATGGCCGGGCTTGGCCCGGAAGCTCAGGTAGAGCTTGTCGCCCGCGGGCGCCCAGTCGAGCCCCTGCAGCCAGCCGTCGGGCTCGTTGGCGTCCATCAGGACGGGACGCGCCCCGGTGCCGTCGGCGTTCGCCACCCAGACGTCGGCGTAGCCGTCCTGGCTGATGAAGGCCATGCGGCGGCCGTCGGGCGAGAAGGACGCGCCGGTGATGTCGGTCCTGGGCAGGCCGGTCCCGGTCGGGACGAGGGTGCGCCGGTCGGTGCCGTCGGCGTTGGCGGTCACCAGGCTGCTGCTGAGGATGCCGTCGACCCGCACGGTCTCATGGAAGACGATCCGGGGCACGGCCGGCGTCTCGGCGGCCGTGGCCGGGGTGGCGGTCACGGCCCCGGCGGCGGTGGTCCCGGCCAGGACCGCGAGAGCGACGGCGAGGGCACGGCCTTTTCGGGTACGGGTACGGGCACCTCGGCCGGCGCCGGTATGGCTGAACAAGTGACTTCCCCCAAGGAAGAACGGTCAGGCACGGTGGAGAGCACCGTGCGATTGCAAGACGTTCGAGTGACGCGAAGGGTTGTGCGCGCTCACGCACAACACCTTTACCTGCACGACCGGTTCCTGACATGTCGTCAGTTCGCTAATCTGACTATGCGTCAGTTAAGTGTTGCCGGACGAGCAGGAGCGGGCGGACGATGCTTGGATCAACCCACGGCACCTTCACCACCGATCTCCGCGCCCGAGTGGTCGCCTGCGGAGAGCAGACCGGAACCGCCGTCCACGGCGTGGCCGCGGCCGAGGGCGACCAGGACGTCAGCGGCCGGCCCCTCTACGCCCCCGTTCCCGACCTGGACCGGTTGTTCCGGCCCGAGTCCGTGGCCGTCGTCGGGGCCTCCGACACCGAGGGCCGTCCCAATACCGGCATCACCAAGCAGCTGCTCGCCTGGGCGGAGCGCGTCGGGGCACGGCTGCACCCCGTGCACCCGACCCGTACCTCCGTCTTCGGCATCGACTGCGTCCCGTCCGTCGCCGACCTCGCCGACCCGGTCGACCTGGCCGTCCTGCTGGTCGCCGACCCCCTTCCGGTCATAGAAGAACTCGCTGAGGCCAAGGTGAAGTTCGCCGTGGCCTTCGCCTCCGGGTTCGCCGAGACCGGTGCCGCCGGGGCGCAGGCCCAGGACCGGCTGTCCGCCGCCGTGCGGCGGTCGGGGCTGCGCCTGCTCGGCCCGAACACCAACCTCAACGCCTTCGAGGAGTTCCGCGACGACCTGGACGGCCCCGCGATCGCCCTGATCACCCAGTCCGGCCATCAGGGCCGCCCCGTCTTCGCCCTGCAGGAGCTGGGCGTACGGCTCTCCCACTGGGCGCCCACCGGCAACGAGGCCGATCTGGAGACCGCCGACTTCATCTCGTACTTCGCCGAGCGCCCCGAGGTCGGGGCCATCGCCTGCTACGTCGAGGGCCTCAAGGACGGCCGCTCCTTCCTCCTCGCCGCCGACCGCGCCGCCCGCCGGGGCGTGCCGGTGGTGACGGTGAAGGTCGGCCGCACCGAGGCCGGGGCCCGGATGGCCGCCTCACACACCGGCAAGCTGACCGGCGCCGACCAGGTCGTCGACGCGGCCATGCGGCAGTTCGGCGTCATCCGGGTGGACGGTCTCGACGAACTCCAGGACACCGCCGCCCTGCTGGCCCGCGCCCGGCCACCGGCCGCGGAGGGCGTGGTCGTGTATTCGATCTCGGGCGGCACGGGCGCGCACTTCTCCGACCTGGCCACGGCGGCCGGACTCACCCTGCCGGCCCTGAGCCAGGCCAAGCAGGACGAGCTCCACCGGTGGATACCCGACTATCTGAGCGTGGCCAACCCCGTCGACAACGGCGGCCACCCGGTCGGCGACTGGCGCGGCCGCAAGATCATCGACGCGATCCTCGCCGACCCGTCCGTCGGCGTCCTCATCTGCCCCATCACCGGCCCCTTCCCGCCGATGAGCGACAAGCTGGCGCAGGACCTGGTGGACGCGGCGGAGAGCACCGACAAACTGATCTGCGTGGTGTGGGGCTCCCCGGTCGGCACGGAGGACGCCTACCGCCGGACCCTCCTCGGATCGTCGCGCGTGGCCACCTTCCGTACGTTCGGCAACTGCATCACCGCCGTCAAGGCCTACCTGGACCACAGCCGGTTCACCACGGGCTACCACTCCCCCTTCGACGAGGCGCCGCGCACGCCGTCCCCGTCCTTCCGCAAGGCGCAGGCACTGCTGCGCCCGGGCCACCGCCTGAGCGAACACGCGGCGAAGCAGCTCCTGCGCGCCTACGGCATCCGCGTACCGCGCGAACAGCTGGTGACCAGCGCCGCGGCGGCGGTCCGGGCGGCCGGTCTGGTCGGCTACCCGGTGGTGATGAAGGCGTCCGGCGCCCAGCTCGCCCACAAGACCGAACTGGGCCTGGTCAAGATCGGGCTGACCTCGGCCAGCCAGATCCGCGACGCCTATCGCGAGCTGACCGACATCGCGCGCTACGAAGGCGTCGACCTCGACGGGATCCTCGTCTGCCAGATGGTCGAGCGGGGCGTCGAGATGGTCGTGGGCGTCACGCAGGACGCCCTTTTCGGCCCGACGGTGACCGTCGGACTCGGCGGCGTGCTGGTCGAGGTCCTCGCCGACACCGCCGTACGCGTACCGCCCTTCGGCGAGCAGCAGGCCCGGGCGATGCTCGCCGAACTGCGCGGGCGGGCCCTTCTGGACGGCGTCCGGGGCGCGCCCCCGGCGGATGTGGACGCGCTGGTGGAGGTCGTGCTGCGGGTGCAGCGGATGGCGCTCGAACTCGACGGCGACCTGTCCGAGCTGGACATCAATCCCCTGGTGGTGCTGGAGCGCGGCCAGGGCGCGGTGGCGCTGGACGCGCTCGCCGTGTGCCGCTGACCGCCCCCACCCCGATCGCTCCCACCCACATCGCAGCCATCCGCAGCGCTCCCACCCGCAGCGCAGCCACCTCAATCGGAGCCGCAGGACCATGACTTCCTCCCCCGAAGAATCCACGAACTCCCTCGAGTCATTGGTACTGCACGCCACTGACAACGGCGTCTCGTGGATCACCCTCAACCGTCCCGAGGCGATGAACGCGGTCACCTGGGACCAGCGCGAACGGCTCATCGCGCTGCTCGCCGACGCCTCCGCCGACCCGGGCGTGCGGGCGGTCGTCCTCACCGCCACCGGCAAGGGCTTCTGCGCCGGCGCCGACCTGCGGGGCGCGCCGTCCATCGGCCGGGAGCGGGTGACCGGTGACATCGCCCGGACGATCCGGCTCGGGGCGCAGCGCCTGATCGGAGCCGTACTGGACTGTGAGAAGCCGGTGATCGCGGCGGTCAACGGCACCGCGGCCGGGATCGGGGCGCATCTCGCGTTCGCCTGCGACCTGGTGCTGGCGGCGGAGTCGGCCACGTTCATCGAGGTGTTCGTCCGGCGCGGCCTGGTGCCGGACGGCGGCGGGGCGTATCTGCTGCCGCGCCTGGTCGGCCCGCAGCGCGCCAAGGAGCTGATGTTCTTCGGCGACGCGCTCCCGGCGGCCGACGCGCAGCGCATGGGCCTGGTCAACCGGGTCGTACCGGAGGGCGAGTTGGAGAAGACGGCCCGCGCGTGGGCGGAGCGGCTGGCCCAGGGCCCGACCCGCGCGCTCGCCCTCACCAAGCAGCTGGTGAATGCCTCCCTGGACACCGACCGGGCCACCGCGTTCGCCGCGGAGGCGATGGCGGTGGAGACGACGATGACGACGCGCGACGCGAACGAGGGCGTGGCGAGCTTCGTGGAGCGCCGCACTCCCGAGTACCGGGGGTTCTAGGCCCCGTTCCCGGCCGTGGCCCGGCGCGCCGCCGCCACGAAGGCCGTGATCAGCTCCGGGCTCTTCATGCCCCGGCTGATCTCGATGCCGCTGGAGACATCCACGCCCCAGGGCCGTACGGCGCGCACGGCGTCCGCGACGTTGCGCGGGTCGAGGCCTCCGGCGAGGAGCCAGGGCTGCCCCGGGTTCGGGAGCCGCTTGCCGGAGTGGTCCCACACCTCGCCCGCGCCCGGCACGGGGGCGTCGAGCAGCAGGATGTCCTCGCCGCGCTCCCCGTAAGCGGGCACCTCGCCCCGCACGGCGACCCCGCGGATGAGCGTGCGCCCCTCGGGCCGCAGCGCGTCGTAGAAGGCGAGGTCCTCCTCCCCGTGCAGCTGCACGGCGCGCATCCCGGTGGCCTCCAGCGACTGCCGTACGTCCTCGATCGGCTGGTTGCGGAAGACCCCGACGGTCAGGATCCCCTCGGGCACCCGCTCGGCGAGGCGCCGCGCGGTACCGGCGTCGATCCGCCGCGGGCTCTCGGCGAAGACGAACCCGATGGCGTCCGCGCCCGCCTCGACGGCGGTGTCCACGTCCCGCTCGGTCCGCAGACCGCAGACTTTGACGAACAAGGACGACGACGAGGACGTGCCCATTTCCGCTGCTCCAAGCGCTCGCGACCGACGGTGTACCACCACGCTAGTCCTTGCGCAGGATCTCCAGGCCCGGATCGAACTCGTCCCCCGTCACCAGGAAGAGCTCGAGGGCGCCGGTGGTCCCGGCGATCGCCCAGCCGCCACCGCCCGGGCAGCCCTCGACGTGGACGTCGACCCCGGCCCTTCGGCCGTCGTCGGCGGGCCGGAACGTCCAGGTCCCGGTGCCGGTGCACGCGGGCGTCTGCCCGCCCGGCTCCTCCCCCTGGGGCACCTGGTGCAGTACGGCCCGGCCGCCCGGTTCCAGCCGCAGGACGGCCGGGCCCGCGTGGGCGTCCCGCCAGACGCCCACGTACTGCTCGGCCGACAGCCGGGGAGGCCGATAGGCGTGCGCGTACACCGCCCCGGCCGCCGCAAGGGCGATCGCGAGCACTCCCCCGAGCATCGCCCCGCTGATCCGCAGGACGGCCCAGCCGTCGCCACGCGGTTCGCGGTACGAGGCGCAGGCCACCGCCAGCACCGGCAGGAGCCCGCCGACGGCGATCCACGCCCACGCCATGAGCCGGCCCTTCTCGCTCACGCCGGCGAGCGGGATCGCGTAGAGGGCCGCCGTGCCGGTGAGGAGCGCGATACGGCAGAGCCAGTACACGATCCGTGCGAAGCGACCGGCCAGGTAGGCCGCGAGGCGGGCCACCGCGACGGTCAGCGCGCTGTCGAGGCAGAGGTGGACGAGGCCGACCAGCAGACCCACGGGAATGGCCACCAGGAGCGCGATCAGGCCGATCCCGGCGGCGACGCCTCCGGCGGTCACGCCGTACGGCGGCGCGTCCGCCATCACGGAGGCCGCGACGACGGCCGCCACAAACAGCTATCCCGCGACGCTCAGCACGCTGCTCATGACGGCCCAGTCGTCCCGGAATCTCGCCATTCGCCCCCACCCCACCCGGTAATTGAACGCGTTCAATACCTACCCGACGTCACCGTACACGCCCACCGGCCGACCACCCCGCACCCCTTTCCATCTGACGAACCGTCAGCTTCAATGGAAGGGTGATGGGACACGCCGGGATGGCGGCCACCGCCGTCCGCTACCTCAGTTCGGTCGGTGCGCCGACGGCCCACGCGCGCGTGGAGGCCCTCCCGCGCCCCGATCTGCGGGCGGTACGGGAGGACGAACGGCCGCCGGTCGACCCGGCCGAGTTCCGACGCGTCCTCGGGAACTTCGCGAGCGGGGTCACGGTGATCACCGCGTACGACGAGGAGGGGCCGGCCGGGTTCGCCTGCCAGTCCTTCGCGTCGCTGTCGCTCGACCCGCCGCTCGTCGCGTTCATGGTCGCCCGTACATCGACGACCTGGCCGAGGATCGCCCGGGCCGGGGTGTTCTGCGTGAACGTCCTGGGGGCCGACCAGGGCGCGATGTGCCTGGGGTTCGCGGTGAGCGGGGCGGACAAGTTCGCAGGAGTGGACCACGGGCCCGCCCCCGTCACCGGCTCGCCCCGGCTGGCCGGAGTGCCCGCGTGGATCGACTGCGCGATCCAGGCCGTGCACACGGGCGGCGACCATCTGATCGTGGTGGGACGGGTGGAGGCCCTGGGCGCCGAGGACGACGGCGAACCGCTGCTCTTCCACCGGGGACGGTTCGGCCGCTTCAGCGCCTGAACCCACGCGCGGTTCGGCCGCTTCAGCGCCTAGCCCGCCCCCTAGCCCGTACCGCTACGCCGCTCAGCGCGTCAGGACGAAGAACTGCGGCGAGTCCGGGTCCCCAACCTCGTAGACCAGCTTGGGGTCCGCCTCCGTGCCGCTCACCCGCCACGCACCGAACCAGCACTTCCCGATCGAGACGGTGAGCTTCTGGTTCCAGGTGTCCTTGGCGGGCTCGTAGCGCCAGGTGCCCTCGCCCACGCATCCCTCGTGGCGGGTGTCGCCGCGCCAGGTGTCCTGGGGCGCCCCGGCCGCCCGCGCGGTGCCGTCCTTCTCCAGGCGCAGGGTGCCCTTGCCGTTGTTGGTCCAGGTGCCCGTCACCCCGATCTGGCCGAGGTGCGGGGGACGGTAGGCCTCGACGAGGCCGGTGGCGTACACCGCCGTGCCGAGGGCGAAGATCAGGGCCGAGACCAGCGCGCCGCCGCCGTACACCCGCCCCTGCCACTTCGGCCTGAGGCCCTGCGCCAGCTGACCGCCCGCGAGATGGGCGACCAGGGCCGCCACGGACTGGACGAGTGTCAACAGCAGCCAGCCGGCGACCACCTCCCCGAGCGTGAACCTGAACATCGCGTACACGGCGGCCGCCGGCACGGCGGCGGCGACGGCGGCCGGCACCAGCAGCCACCACCACACCTCACGGCCCGTGAAGCGTCGCCCGAGCCACTCGCCGGCCACGGTCACCAGCAGCGTGACGAGCGCGCCGACGGCCGCGAACGGCAGCCCGAAGCAGGCGATGGCGGGAATCTGCACCAGGAAGATGGGCGGATCTTCCGGCCGCCGGTAGGCCTCCTCGTCGAGTCCCGTGAAGGCCAGCACCTCGGCGACCAGCACGGCCCCGACCAACAGCACCGACATCGCCAGCAGAAACGGCGCCGAGCTCGCGCGCCGTGCCTTCGTCCCCGTCATCCCGATCACCCCTCCCACCAGCGATCTTCCCCCTGGCGGAACGGGCGTCCGACACCGCCCCCCGTTACGCCACCGCCGCCGACCGCCGGCGGATCACCAGCGCCATCAGCGCCGCCGCCGCGCACAGCGCCCCGGAGGCGTACCAGACGACGTTGTACGAGCCGAAGAGGTCCCGCGCCACACCGCCCGCGAAGGCGACCACCGCCGCACCGACCTGGTGGGAGGCGAGGACCCAGCCGAAGACGATCGCCGAGTCGTCGCCGTAGTGCTCCCGGCACAGGGCGATCGTCGGCGGGACCGTCGCCACCCAGTCCAGGCCGTAGAAGACGATGAAGAAGACCATCGGCGGGTGGACGCTCGGCGCGAGCAGCATCGGCAGGAAGAGCAGGGAGATCCCGCGCAGCGCGTAGTAGACCGCGAGCAGCCGCCGGGCCTCGAAGCGGTCGGTGAACCAGCCGGAGGCGATCGTGCCGATGACGTCGAAGACGCCGATGACCGCGAGCAGCGAGGCCGCCGCCGTGATGGGCATGCCGTGGTCGTGGGCGGCCGGCACGAAGTGGGTCTGGATCAGGCCGTTGGTGGAGGCGCCGCAGATCGCGAAGGTGCCGGCGAGCAGCCAGAACGGACCGGTGCGGGCGGCCTGGAACAGGACGGTGACGGCCCGTCGGGCCGCGCCGGTGACGGGCTGCGGCTTGGGTACGAACTCCTTGGCGCCGTACGGCGCGAGGCCCACGTCGGCCGGGTGGTCGCGCAGCAGCAGCCAGACGAAGGGGACGACGGCGAGCGCGGACAGGGCGACCGTGACAGAGGCGGGCCGCCAGCCGTGGTTCGCCACGATCCATGAGAGCAGCGGCAGGAAGACGAGCTGACCGGAGGCGCCGGCGGCGGTCAGGATGCCGGTGACCAGACCGCGCCGTTCGGCGAACCAGCGGTTGGTGACGGTCGCCGTGAACGCCAGCGCCATCGAGCCGGTGCCGAGGCCGACGAGCAGACCCCAGTAGGTGATCAGCTGCCAGGAGGAGGTCATGAAGACGGAGAGCCCGGAGCCGACCGCGATGACCGTCAGGGCGACGGCGACGACCCTGCGGATGCCGAAGCGGTCCATCAGGGCGGCGGCGAACGGCGCCGTCAGACCGTACAGCGCGAGGTTCACCGAGACGGCGAACCCGATCGTGCCGCGTGACCAGCCGAACTCGCCGTGCAGGGGGTCGATGAGCAGACCCGGCAGGGAACGGAAGGCGGCCGCTCCGATGATCGTGACGAAAGCGACGGCGGCGACGAACCAGGCGCGGTGGACACGGGAGGCGCGCGGGGCCGGCCGGCCGGCCGAGGAAGCCGGGGAAGACGGGGAGGACGGCGGATCGGTACGGGAGTCGGTTGTCTGGGTCACGACAGACAGCTTCGGGCCGGCGGCCGATCACGACCACTGGCCCGAATGACAGCTTTCGCTAGGATCGGGCCATGGCCGGACCTCGCAAGCACCGCCCCCACCGCCCGCACCGCATCGCGGTCCTCGCCCTCACCGGACTGCTCCCGTTCGAGCTCGGCATCCCCCACCGCATCTTCGGCCGCGCCAAGGACGCCGCGGGCCGCCGCTTGTACGAGATCGTCACCTGCGCGCCCACCGCCGGACCGGTCCGTACGGACGCCGACTTCGCCATCCAGGTCGAGCACGGCCCGGAGGCCCTGGCCACGGCGGACACGGTCATCGTCCCCGCCTCGTACGAACTGGGGCCGGTGTACGAGGAGGGGCGGCTGACCGCCCCGCTGGCGGCGGCGCTGGCCCGCATCCGGCCGGGCACGCGCCTGGTCTCCATCTGCACCGGCGGGTACGTCCTCGCCGCTGCGGGCTACCTCGACGGGCGGCGGGCCACCACCCACTGGGCGGCGGCCGAGCACTTCCAGCGGCTGTTCCCGGCCGTCGAGGTCGACGCGGACGTGCTGTTCATCGACGACGGCGACGTCCTCACCTCGGCGGGCGTCGCCGCCGGGATCGACCTGTGCCTGCACATCGTGCGCCGCGACCACGGCTCCGCCGTCGCCAACGAGGTCGCCCGCCGGACCGTCGTACCCCCGCACCGCGACGGCGGCCAGGCCCAGTACATCGAGCGGCCGATCCCCGAGCCGGGCACCCACACCACCACCACCGCGCGCGCCTGGGCCCTCGCGCATCTGCACGAGCCGATCCAGCTGCGCGATCTGGCCGAGCAGGAGGCGATGAGCGTACGGACCTTCACGCGCCGCTTCCGCGAGGAGGTGGGCGTGAGCCCCGGGCAGTGGCTGACCGCCCAGCGGGTCGAACGGGCCCGGCATCTGCTGGAGTCCAGCGACCTCTCGATCGACCAG
The DNA here is from genome assembly GCF_055639315.1 of Streptomyces sp. NPDC039465. Classification (NCBI taxonomy): domain Bacteria; kingdom Bacillati; phylum Actinomycetota; class Actinomycetes; order Kitasatosporales; family Streptomycetaceae; genus Streptomyces; species Streptomyces sp. NPDC039465. Next base: position 324,124 of record NZ_JBVKAP010000007.1, read on the forward strand.
GTCGCGCAGGACGCCGGCTTCGGCACGGCCCAGTCGATGCGCCAGCACCTACAGGCTGCGCTCGGCGTCCCGCCGACGGTCTACCGCCGCACCTTCCGCAGCGGGGGTCTTCGAGGCGGCACTGTCCGCGGCGGGGTCGGAACCGGCGCCCCGCACGGGTGACATGCGGCGCTCCCCCACCGCCCCGATCAGCGCCAGGAGCAAGGTGAGTCCCACGCCGACCAGGATCGCCGTGGACGGTGCCACGACGCGCAGCAGACCGCCCGCGAGAGAGCCGGTGGCCGCGTAACCGGCGCCGACGGCCGCGTACATCACCGAGTACCCGGCGGCCAGCGCGCTCGAGGGGAGCGTCTCGCGGAGCGACAGGTTCCGGGCCAGGCTCGAGGGTGCCTGGAGCAGTCCGGCGGCGACCAGCGCGGCGCCCATGACGGCCGTCCACGGCAGTACGGCGACGAGCGTGACGCCCGCGGAGACACCGAGGAGCAGCACCAGGCTCTGCGTGGGCAGCCGGCCCGGCCAGCTGCGCAGCCCGTACACGAACGCGCCCACCGCCGAGGCGATCGAGAACCCGGCGAGGAGCGGTCCCGCCCAGCCGATGCCGATGGACCGCTGTTCCAGGAGCGCGGGCAGGATCAGTTCGGTCAGCGCCAGCAGGGACAGGCTCGCCGCGCCGGTCACGTACAGCGGCCAGGCGCGGGCGAGTAGGCGGCCCATCGACTGCCCGTTCAGGTCGTCCGCGCCCGTCTGCCAGCCCGCGGGCAGCGCCCACAGGCCGGCGACGGAGACCGCCATCATGGCGCCGGCGAGGAGCAGCGGCGCGTACGGGGCCGCGCCGAGCGCGAGGCTCGTGGCGATCGCGGGCGCGGCCGCCCAGATGACGAAGGTGAGCACCGACTCCAGGCTCAGCGCCTGGGCGACCGCCCGTTCGGGGACCATGCCGGTGAGCAGGGCGCGCGTCGCGCCGGGCGCGGAGGCAGGCGCGAACCCGGCGAGGAACGCGCACGCTCCGAGGACGACGGGGTGGGCGCCGGGCAGGACGCCGAGTCCAGTGAAACCGGCCGCACCGGCGGCCAGTCCGACGGCCACATGGGGGCGCGGCCGGTCGGGCCGCAGCCGGGTACCGAGGAGCGGGGCGCCGATGACCTCGCCGATGACGTAGACCGCGGCGAGTACCGCGCCGAGGGTGTAGCCGCCGGGCCGCTCACGGACGAGGAAGACCAGTGCGAGAGGCGCCATGGCGACGGGCATGCGGGCGGCGACGACGACGGCGGCCCAGGTCAGGACGGGCCGGGTGGCCAGCTCTCGGTAGGACATGGCCATGACCGTAGCCTCGTACGGTCATGGCCGCCTCGGAGTTTTCGCGCCGGAAGGCCGCCGGAACGCGTCAGAAGGTGAGCACACCGCGGGCCACCCGGCCCTGGTGGGCGTCGTCCGCCGCCTTCGCGAAATCCTCCACGGGGTACGTCTCGGTCACCAGCTCGTCAAGGAGGAGCCGCCCGTCCCGGTATAGGTCGGCGTAGAGCGCGATGTCCCGCTGGGGGCGCGAACTGCCGTACCGACAGCCCAGGATGGACTTGTCCAGGAACATCGCGGCGGGCGCGAACGACGCCTCGGCGGCCGGCGCGGTCATGCCGAGCAGGATCGCCTGCCCGTGCCGGTCGAGGAGGTCGACGGCCTCCCGGACCAGGCCGGTGTGGCCCACGCACTCGAAGACGTGGTCGGCGCCGGTCGGCAGGATCTCCCGTACGGCCTTGGTGGACGGCAGGAAGTGCGTGGCGCCGAACCGCCGGGCCGTCTCCTCCTTCGCCGGGTTCGTGTCGACGGCGACGACGGTGGAGGCCGCGGCGATCCTGGCCCCCTGGAGGACGTTGAGGCCGATCCCGCCGGTGCCGATGACGACGACGGTGTCGCCGCGGTCGACCTTCGCCCGGTTCAGTACGGCTCCGACGCCGGTGAGGACGCCGCAGCCGATCAGCGCGGCGGAGGTGAGCGGGATGTCGTCGGGGATCTTCACGGCCTGGACGGCCTTGACGACGGTCCGCTCGGCGAACGCGGAGTTGGACGCGAACTGGTGGAGCAGGCGTCCGGCGCGGCTGAAGGGCCGGCGGGGCATCCCGATCGCCTTGCGGCACATCGTGGGCCGGCCGCGGTCGCAGTCCGCGCACGCCCCGCAGTTGGCGAGGGTGGACAGCGCCACGTGGTCGCCGGGCGCGACATGGGTGACGCCCGGCCCGACCGCCGCGACCACGCCGGCGCCCTCGTGGCCGAGGACGACCGGCGCGGGGAAGGGGATCGTCCCGTTGATCACCGACAGGTCGCTGTGGCACAGTCCGGCCGCGGCGATCTCGACCAGGACCTCGCCGGGGCCCGGATCGCCTACCTCCAGGTCGTCGACGACCTGGACCTGGGTCCCGTCGAACACGACGCCTCTCATCGCGGCTCCTTCGGTAGGCCGAGTATCCGCTCGGCGATGACGGTGCGCTGGATCTCGTCCGAGCCGCCGTAGATGGTGTCGGCCCGGCTGAACAGGAACAGCCGTTGCAGCTCGTCGAGTTCGTACGACTCCGACCACGGGCCGGGCCCGGCGGTGCCGCCGGCTCCCTTCACCTGCATGGCCAGCTCGCCGAGGCGCTGGTGCCAGCGGCCCCACAGCAGCTTGGCCACGTTCGGCGCGCCGTCGGGTCCCGGGCCGTCGGGGGCGGCGGCGCCGAGGGTGCGCAGGGCGTTCCAGCGCATGGTGCGCAGTTCGGCCCACTGGCGGACAAGGCGGTCCTTGAGCACGGGGTCGTGGACGGCGCCGCTGTCGACGGCGAGCCGGACGACCTGGCGGAGCTCCTGTTCGAACCCGATCTGCTGGGCGAGCGTGGACACGCCCCGCTCCAGGGCGAGCAGGCCCATGGCGACGGTCCAGCCGTTGCCCTCGCCGCCGACGAGGTCCTGGGCCTGGGCGAGGGCGCCGTCGAAGAAGACCTCGTTGAACTCGCTGGTGCCGGACATCTGGCGGATGGGGCGTACGTCGATCCGGCCCGGCTGGTCCATGGGGACGAGGAGGAAGGAGAGGCCGTGGTGGCGCCGGGAGCCTTCCTCGGTCCGTGCGAGGACGAAGCACCAGTCGGCGTCGAGGGCGAGGGAGGTCCAAATCTTCTGCCCGGTGACGCGGTAGGCCCCGGCCCCGTCCCGTACGGCCCTGGTCCGCAGGGCAGCGAGGTCCGATCCGGCGCCGGGCTCGCTGTACCCCTGGCACCAGAGCGTCTCGCCGCGGGCGACGCCGGGCAGGAAGCGGTCCTGCTGCTCCCGGGTGCCGTGGGCGAGGAGGGTCGGCGCGAGGAGGTTCTCGCCGATGTGGCCGAGGCGGGCGGGGGCGGCGGCGCGGGCGTACTCCTCGGCCCAGACGACCTGCTGGGTGAGACTGGCCCGCCGGTTCCCGTACCCCTCGACTCCCCACCCGATCCCGATCCACCCGCCCGCCCCGAGCTCCCGCTCCCAGCAGCGGGGATCGTCCCCCGGCGGGTGCGCCCGCAGCCACGCGCGAGCCTCCTCCCGAAAGCCGTGCTCGTCACTCCCGAACCCGAAGTCCACGTGCGCCTCCTGTAGTGGGGCGGTTGATTCCCCCGTCCCCTCAGCCGTTCGGCCGCGCGCCATCCGCCGCCGCCCTGGCCATTTCCTCCAGGCGGGAGAGCATCGGCATCGGGTCCACCCCCACCGTCCCCGGGAGGAAGTCCGCGATGCGTTCGGGGGTCCAGGGGGCCTCGCCGTAGGCGGCGCGGAGTTCCCTCGGCTGGGACCAGACCGCGATCTTGGGGCCGGCGATCGTGTAGACCTGGCCCGTGATGCGTTCGGCGTGGGCGCGGTCCGAGAGGAGGTAGACGACGAGGGCGGCGACGTCCTCCGGGTCGCCGATCTCCTTCAGTTCCATGGGGACGTTCGCGGACATCCGGGTGCGGGCGACCGGCGCGACCGCGTTCGCCGTGACGCCGTACTTGTGGAGGCCGAGGGCCGCCGAGCGGACCAGGGAGATGATGCCGCCCTTGGCCGCCGAGTAGTTCGCCTGGGACACGGAGCCCTGGTGGTTGCCGCTGGTGAAGCCGATCAGCGTGCCCGAGCCCTGTGTGCGCATCACCGCCGAGGCCGCCCGGAAGACCGTGAACGTGCCCTTCAGGTGCGTCGCGACGACCGGGTCCCACTCCTCCTCGGACATGTTGAAGAGCATCCGTTCCCGCAGGATGCCCGCCACGCACACGACCCCGTCGATCCGCCCGTACCGCTCCAGCGCCTCGTCGACGACCCGCTGCCCGCCCGCCATCGTGGAGATGTCGTCGGCGACCGCGACCGCCGCCCCGCCCGCCGCCTCGATCTCCTTGACGACGCCGAGCGCCACCTCCGACGTCGGCTCGCCGCCCTCGATCGAGACGCCGTAGTCGTTGACGACGACCTTCGCGCCCTCGGCGGCGCAGGCGAGCGCGACGGCCCGGCCGATGCCCCGCCCCGCGCCGGTGACGGCGACGACCTTGCCTGCCAAGAAGTTCCCCACGCCCGGCCCCTTCCCGGAGTTTCTGACGGACCGTTAGATTTTATGGGCCCTCGGACACCCCAGCACAAGACCCAGGAGACCGGATGTCACTTCCCGCCGCGTTCCACGACATCGCCAAGCGCGTCAACAACTGGGGCCGTTGGGGCCAGGAGGACGAGCGGGGCACGCTCAACCTGGTCACCGACGACGTGGTCAGGGCTGCGGCCGCCACCGTCCGCAGCGGCCTGCGGGTCCCCCTCGCGCTCCCGCTGACCCAGGACGGGGTGCAGACCGGGATGATCCCGGGCCGGGTCAACCCCCTGCATGTGATGGTGCAGATCAACCAGGAGCTGTTCGGCCCCGGTACGGTCGCCACCAGCGACGACGCCGTCACCTTCGGGCTCCAGGCGGCCACCCACTGGGACGCGCTCACCCATGTCTCGCACTCGGGGAAGATCTACAACGGCCGCCCGGCCGACTCGATCACCCCGCACGGCCGCAGCGCGTTCAGCGGCATCGACAAGGCCCGGCACGTCGTCTCGCGCGGTGTGCTCCTCGACGTGGCCGCCGCCAAGGGGCTCGACCGGCTGCCCGGGGACCATGCCGTCACACCCGAAGATCTGGACGAGGCCGCGGAGTTCGGCCGGGTCTCGGTCCGGGCCGGGGACATCGTGCTCGTACGGACGGGGCAGGTGCGGCAGTATCTGGCCGGGGACAAGCACGCGTACGCGTTCCCCTCCCCCGGGCTGTCGATCCGGACGCCCGAGTGGTTCCACGCGCGCGATGTGGCCGCCGTCGCCAACGACACCCTGACCTTCGAGATCTTCCCGCCGGAGATCGAGAACCTCTGGCTGCCCGTGCACGCCCTCGATCTCGTGGAGATGGGGATGCTCCAGGGGCAGAACTGGAATCTCGAAGAGCTGTCCACAGCCTGTGCACAGGAGGGCCGGTACGCCTTCCTGCTCTCGGCGATGCCCGAGCCGTTCGTGGGCGGTACGGGCACGCCCGTCGCCCCGGTCGCGATCCTCTGAGCCCCCACGGCGACTTCTCACGGGTGGCGGCACGCGCATGCGCACCCCGAGCACGGCACGGCGGCCGCCACCCCGCCGCGACCCGCACTCGTCGAGGGCGAAGCCCTCGTCGTCCCCTCGCAACGAATCGCTCACCCAAGGGTGATCAACCGGACACGGCCCGTCAACCGTTGGTCGGGGATTTCGCCGTTACGCGTGATGTGTGACGGCGCACGAGGGCTCGTACGCGCCCGGCTCGCGCACCCGTGCGGTCACCACGGGCGCGCCCCGGTCGACCTCGCACCAGATGCTCTTGCCGGTGCCTTCGGCCTGCCAGCCCCACCGGTCGGCGAGACCGTCGACCAGCGCGAGGCCCCGCCCGTTGGTGTCGTCGCCCTCGGCGTGCCGCTGGAGCGGCGGGCGGGCGCTCGCGTCGGCGACCTCGACCCGGACGGTCCCCGCGTCGGGGGCGCCGCCGAAGAGCATCCGCAGCACGGCCGGACAGCCCGTGTGCACCACCGCGTTGGTGACGAGTTCGGAGATGAGCAGCACCAGCGTCTCGGCCAGCGGCTCGTCATCCCCTATGCCTGAACCGGCGAGCCTCGAACGCGCCCATCGACGAGCTCGTCCCACCTCTGCCGGGTCTGGCCCGACCTCCAACTGAACCTGAAGCACCTGCACCGCTCACACCATCCGAACCGGCGGACACATCGCCTCGCGCCTCACAGCCATCACGGAATGTGATTTCCTTGTGAGACAGCATGGTTGACGTACAGTCACCGCAACAAGCGCTTCGGGCATATTCCAGCGCGAAGGAGTACTTGTGGTCCATACTGTGCGACGCACGTTGCGGGGAGTCGAACAGGAGGGCGCACGGCGCCTTCCGTTGGGGCGAGCGGCGGGCACTCCCGCGTCCGGGGCCGCCGCAGGGGCAACACCGGGAGCACCGGGCCTCCGAACCACTCGCATCCCCGGAGCGTACCCGAGCCCGGCCCCGACTCCGGCCTGTGACGACCCCGCTTAGGACACAACCCGATATCGACCGCCGGTGACCGCGCGTCACCCTTCGGGGTGTTCGCGGTCCCCCGTCAGGGGGTCTCCAGGAGCGCCGCCGCCGCGATCTCCTCGGCGCGTGCCGCGGGCAGCCACCGCTCGGCGCGCAGCCAGGCCCGTTTGAGGTGCAGATGCACATCGGCCTCCCAGGTGAACCCCATGCCGCCGTGCACCTGCAGACAGTTCCTGGCCCCGCGGACCGCCGCCTCGTCGGCGAGGAGCTTGGCCGCGGCGATGTCGACGGTGTCCTCGGTCACGGCCGCGGCGTACACGGCGGCCCGGGCGACCTCGACCCGTACGAGCATCCCCGCGCAGAGCTGTTTCACGGCCTGGAAGGAGCCGATGGGCCGGCCGAACTGCTCGCGTTCACGGGCATAGGTCACGGCCATGTCGGTGGTGCGGGCGGCGCTGCCGAGCTGTTCGGCGGCGGTGAGCAGGACGCCTGCCGCGGGCGGCCGGGCCGGGCCGCCGGTGTTCGGGAGGCGGTGCAGGGGCGTCAGGGGGTCGACGGAGCGGACGGGTACGGCGCCGGAGACGTCGCCCTGGGCCACGTCCGCCTCGGCCAGCCACTCCACGAGCGGCCCGTCGGCCGCGGTCACGACGGTCTCCCCCTCGGCCGCGCCCGGTACGCTCCCCGCCGCCAGATGGGTCGCCACCAGCGGCCCGGGCAGCAGTGCCCGTCCGGCCTCCTCGAAGAGGAGGACCGCCTCGGGCAGACCGAGCCCGACGCCGCCCTCCTCCTCCGGCAGCCGCAGCGCGAAGAACCCGGCCGCTCCGAGCTCCCGCCACAGGGAAAGGTCCAGGGTGCCGGAGCCGACCGCGGCCCGCAGCGCCTCGCGGTCGAAGCGGCGCGCCAGCAGCTCCCGTACGCCCGTGCGCAGGGCCCGCTGGTCGTCGGTGAGCCGGAAGTCCATCAGCGCCCCCTCGGCAGGCCGAGGATCCGCTCGGCGACGATGTTCTGCTGGATCTGGGAGGTCCCGGCGGCGATGGTGTACGACAGCGAGGAGAGCCGGTCGAGGGTCCACTCCCGGCCGAGGTCCAGCGCGTCGGGGCCGAGGACCTCGGCGGCCGTGTCGTACAGCTCCTGACGGGCGTGCGAGTAGCGGAGCTTGAAGACGGAGCCGCCGGTGCCCGGGACCCCGCCGGTCGCCTGCGCCTCGCTGACGTTCCACTGGGTGAGCCGCCACAGCGCGCGGAACTCTGCGTTCAGCCGGCCGAGGCGGCGGCGCAGCACGTCGTCGTCCCAGCGTCCGTTCTTGCGCGCCACGCGCGCGAGGTCGGCCAGTACGCGGCGGCAGGCGACGACCTCGCCGACGAAGGCGGTGCCCCGCTCGAAGGAGAGGGTGACCATCGTGACGCGCCAGCCGTCGTTCTCCTCGCCGACCCGGTTGGTGACGGGCACGCGGACCTCGTCGAGGAAGACCTCGGCGAACTCGTCCGATCCGGCGAGGGTGCGTAGCGGCCGTACGGTGATGCCGGGGGCGTCCATGGGCAGGGCAAGCCAGGTGATGCCCTGGTGTTTGGGGGCCTGCGGGTCGGTGCGGACGAGCAGTTCGCACCAGTCGGCGACCTCGGCGTGCGAGGTCCAGATCTTCGATCCGGTGACGACGTACGCGTCTCCGTCGCGTACCGCGCGCGTACGCAGGGCGGCGAGGTCGGATCCGGCGCCGGGTTCGCTGAAGCCCTGGCACCACACCTCCTCGCCGCGCAGGACCGGCGGCAGCCAGCGCTCCCGCTGCGCGGGGGTGCCCTCGGCGGCGATGGTGGGGCCGGCGTGCAGCAGTCCGACGAAGTTGGCGCCGACGTAGGGCGCCCCGGCGAGCTCGGTCTCCTCCAGGAAGATCAACCGCTGGGTGGGGGGCGCGTCCCAGTGGACCTCGCCGTATCCGGCGTCGTACAGCATGCGCTGCCAGGTGGTGTCGTAGGCGCGGCGGGCGGGCCAGTCGAGCGGATCGGGCCTGGGGGGCAGGGCGGGCAGCGCGCCGCGCAGCCAGGCTCTCAGGCGGGCCCGGAAGGCCTCCTCCTCGGGCGTGTACGCGAGGTCCATCAGACGAGGTCCAGGCCAAGCATCCGGATGGCGTTGCCCCGCATGAGCTTGTACACGGTCTCGTCGTCGAGGCCCTTCACATGGTCGAGGGCGACCTCCTTGGTGTGCGGGAAGGTCGAGTCGACGTGGGGGTAGTCGGTCTCGAAGGTGGCGTTGTCGCGGCCGACGACGTCCAGCGAGGCGATGCCGTGTTTGTCGCGGAAGAAGCAGCAGAAGATCTGGCGGTAGTAGTACGTCGAGGGCGGCTCGGGGATCAGGTCGCGGACGCCGCCCCAGGCGCGGTGCTCCTCCCAGACGTCGTCGGCGCGTTCGAGGGCGTAGGGGATCCAGCCCATCTGGCCCTCGCTGTAGGCGAGCTTCAGGCTCGGGAACTTCACCAGGACGCCGGAGAAGAGGAAGTCCATCATCGAGGCCATCGCGTTGTTGAAGGACAGCGAGGCCTGGACGGCGGGCGGGGCGTCGGGGGAGGCGGCGGGCATCTGGGAGGAGGACCCGATGTGCATGTTGACGACCGTGCCGGTCTCCTGACAGACGGCGAAGAACGGGTCCCAGTACCCGGAGTGGATGGACGGCAGTCCGAGGTGGGTGGGGATCTCCGAGAAGGTCACGGCCTTCACGCCACGGGCGGCGTTGCGGCGGATCTCGGCGACGGCCAGGTCGATGTCCCACAGCGGGATGATGCAGAGCGGGATGAGCCGGCCGCCGCTGTCGCCGCACCACTCCTCGACCATCCAGTCGTTGTAGGCGCGGACGCAGGCGAGGGCGACCTCCTTGTCGTGGGCCTCGGCGAAGGTCTGGCCGCAGAAGCGGGGGAAGGTGGGGAAGCACAGGGAGGCCTCGACGTGGTTGAGGTCCATGTCCTTGAGCCGCTCGGCGGGGTCCCAGCAGCCGGGGCGCATCTCCGCGCGCGTGATGCCTTCCAGGGTCATGTCGTCGCGGTCGAAGCCGACGGCGGCGATGTTGCGCTTGTACGGGAAGTGCAGGTCCTCGTAGATCCACCAGTCGGCCGGGGGCCCGGCGGGGTCCATGGTGATCCGGTACTTCCCGCCGACGTAGGCGAGCTCCCCGATGCCGGTGGTGAGCGGCTTGGGGCCGCGGTCGCGGTACTTCGCGGGGAGCCAGGTCTCGAAGAGGTGGGCCGGCTCGATCACGTGGTCGTCGACGCTGATGATCCGCGGCAGTTCGGTCATGAGTCCCCTCCGGAGGCTCCGAATCTGATGACCCGTCAGAAAGCAGGCTAGCCCCGCACCTCTGGACCGACAAGGAGCGGCGGCCTACGCTCTGCGCGTCATCTGACTGACCGTCAGTTCCGTTCGGCTACGAGGGGACCCGCCGTGACCGACACCGCACACGCCCTGGGCGCCTCCCGCACGCTCTGGGAGCTCGTCGAACGCCGCGCCACCCTCACCCCCGACCGGCCCGTCCTCCTCCAGGACGACCGCGTGCTCACCTTCGGTGAGCTGCGGCAGCGGTCCGAACGGGTCGCCGCCGGCCTGCACAGACTCGGCGTACGGCCCGGCACGGTCGTCGCCTGGCAGCTGCCCACCCGCATCGAGACGGCACTGCTGTCCTTCGCCCTGGCCCGGATCGGCGCCGTCCAGTCACCCGTCATCCCGTTCTACCGGGACCGCGAGGTCGGCTTCGCGCTACGCGCCTCCCAGGCCGAGTTCTTCGCCGTCCCCGGCGAGTGGCGCGGCTTCGACCACACCGCCATGGCCCGCCGCCTCGGCGCGCGCGGAGTCTTCGAGGCGTACGGCACCCTGCCCGACGGCGACCCGGCCGTCCTGCCCCCGCCGCCCGCCGAGGGCACCTCCGTCCGCTGGATCTACTGGACCTCCGGCACGACCTCCGACCCCAAGGGCGTGCTGCACACCGACCGTTCCCTGATCGCGGGCGGCTCCTGCCTCGCGCACGCCCTGCGGCTCTCCCCCGACGACGTCGGCTCAATGGCCTTCCCGTACGCCCACATCGCCGGGCCCGACTACACCGTCATGCTGCTGCTCTACGGCTTCCCGGCCGTCATGTTCGAGCAGTTCGCCCTGCCCGAGGCGCTGGAGACGTACCGCAGGCACGGCGTCACGGTGGCCGGCGGCTCCACCGCCTTCTACGCGATGTTCCTCGCCGAACAGCGCGCCCGGCCCGGCGAGAAGATCATCCCCACCCTGCGCCTGCTGGCCGGCGGCGGCGCCCCGAAGCCGCCGGAGCTGTACCACTCCGTGGTACGGGAGATGGGCTGCCAGCTCACCCACGGCTACGGCATGACCGAGGTCCCGATGATCACCATGGGGGACCCGGACGACACCCCGGAGAACCTCGCCACCACCGAGGGCCGGCCGCCGCAGGGGATGGAGATACGGATCGTCGACGGAGAGGTACGGCTGCGGGGCGAGGCGGTCTGCCAGGGATACCTCGACCCGGCCCAGACCGCGGAGGCCTTCGACGAGGACGGCTTCCTCATCACCGGCGACGTCGGCCACCTCACCGACAGCGGCCACCTCGTCCTCACCGGACGGATCAAGGACATCATCATCCGCAAGGGCGAGAACATCTCGGCCAAGGAGATCGAGGACATGCTCCACCGCCACCCCGCCGTCGGCGACGTGGCGGTGATCGGCCTGCCCGACGCCGCCCGCGGTGAACGGGTCTGCGCCGTCGTCGAACAGCCCGCGGACGCGCCCGCCCTCACCCTCCCGGACCTCACCGCCTACCTGCGCGCCGAGGGGCTCTCCGTCCACAAACTCCCCGAACAGCTGGAGATCGTGGACGCGCTGCCGCGCAACGACACCCTGCGCAAGGTCCTCAAGTACAAGCTGCGTGAACGCTTCTCGGTGCCCGGCTGAGACCGGCCTACGCGTCGGGCAGCGGGGTCACGTAGTACGCGGCGAAGGCGGACAGCACCTCCTCCTCGGTGATCCGGCCGTCGCCGTCACCGTCCAGCGCGGCCGCCACGCGCGGTGCGATCGGCTCGGCCACACCGAGCGCGGTCAGCGCCCGCTCGGCGGAGGCGAGGGTCAGCCCGCTGCCGCCCTCCGCCGCCACGTCGATGACCGCGTGCAGGAACGGGCGGGCGATCTCCGCGAACTTCTGCGGCTGGTCCCGCAGCCGCTTCACGGCTCCCGTGACGAACTCCGCGCGGTTGACCTTCTGGTCGCCGTCGACGTCCGCGATCCCGGCCATGCCCTGCCAGAACGCCTCCGCGCCGCTGTACAGCGCCTGCCCCTTGGCCGACCGGGCGGCGATGCCGAAGGCCGCGAGCACGGCGGCGGCCGCGGCGTTGAAGTCCTGACGGTCGATCCAGCCGTTGTGGTCCTGGTCGAAGGTGGCGAACCGGCGGGCGATCCTGCGCTCGTACTCCTCGCTGTCCATGGCGGGAGCGTACGGCGTCGGGACCGGATCGCGCGCCCGTTGGGCGCGCCTTTCACGCGAGGGCGTCACGCGGACAGGCGCTGCGGCTGCCGGCTCGTCGCGCTGGCCACATCGGGATACACCTCGAAGAGCCGGCGCACCCCGAGGGCGGCGAGGACCCTGTTGACGTGCGATCCGTCCACCGCGCCCTGCGCGGGCAGGATCAGCCGCAGCCTGCCCCGGCACGAACGCATCAGGCGGCGCGAGGCGACCAGCACCCCGACCCCGCTGGAGTCGCAGAACTGCACACCGGAGAGATCGAGCACGAGGTCGTGGCGGCCGCCGGCGACGGCGTCATGGACGCGCTTGCGGACCAGCGGCGAGGTCACCAGGTCCAATTCGCCCTCGATGCGCACCACGGTCCAGGCGCCCTGCACGGCTTCGTCGACGTTGAGCGTCACGGGTCCGGACCTTTCTTGGGGGTGGGACCGCACGGGAACCGGAGTCGGTCCTTCCCCACCCGCGTGCCCGGTCGGCCCCCGCCGAAACCCCGTTCGCCAGGAGTGACGATTTCCTTACCATCGCCCTTCCCGGAAGGGCGTACTTGTCGTAAAGGGGCGTGCTCTGTCAGTGACGGGGACTACATTCGAAGGGAGTCGGATGCAGTCGGGTCGGGAGGGGCCAGGAGGGCATCGCATGGCGAAGGACACACCACCGCGCTGGGACCGCAGGATGCAGCAGCGGCTGGCGCGGGGTGAGGCGGCCGCGCTCGGCGAGCTCTACGACCGGTTCGCGTCGCTCGTGCACAGCCTCGCGCACCGCGTCCTCGACGACGACGCGGCAGCCGACCAGGTCACCCGCGAGGTGTTCGGCTACATCTGGGAGAACCCCGACGCATACGACCCGAAGCAGGGGAACATGCGCTCCTGGGTCGCCAAACTCACCCAACGGCAGGCCGTGCACCGCCTGCGCCAGGCGGAGGCGGAGGTGTACGAGGAGACCGGCGAGGGCTCCGCGGAGGAGCTGGAGCAGAAGGTCCGCCGGGCCTCCGTCGCCGCCCGCGCCGACTACATCGTGACGTCGATGCCCGCGCCACTGCGGGCCGCGCTGGAGCTGGCGTATTTCCAGCGCCGCGACTACCGCCAGACCGCGGCCGACCTCGGCGTGACCGAGGACGAGGCGCGGCGGCGCCTGCGGCTGGGGCTCCAGCTGCTGTCGACCGCGAACACCCGCTCCCTGGAGGGCTCCTCGCCGCCCGGATACGGACGGTCACTGTGACCGGCCCGGCCGACGAGCGCGGCCCCGACGACGAGATCCGGGGCGCGCCGCGCATACCGGCACCCAGGCCGGCCGCCGACGACTGGGCGGACCTCTCGGGCACGCCCGGCAAGGAGCCGCAGGTCCCGGAGACCAGCACGGAGCCGGGCAAGGCTCCGGGCACGCCCGCGGTCGCACCGCCCTCGGCCTCACCCGAGGAGCGCGCGCCGGTCGAGCGCGCGCCCGCACACAGCGACCACGCGGCCGAGGTGGCGCCGCGCGTTCCGCACAGCGTCCTCAAGTCACTGCTCGGCGCCTGGGCCCTGTCCGCCTGCTCCGCCGAGGAGACCCGTGCGGTCGAGGAGCATCTGACCGAGTGCGCGCCCTGCGCGGACGAGGCGCTGCGGCTGCGGGACGCCGTGGGCCTGCTCCACTCCGAGCGCGATCTCGACCTCGATCCCCTGCTGCGCTCCCGGGTCCTCGAGAACTGCCTCGGCCGTCGCCCGGCCCGTATCCCGGTGCCCTCCTGGGCCACGCCGTACGACTCCGAGACCGCCCGGCTCGACGCGCTGCTGCGCGACATCGGCGACGCGGAGTGGCATGCGCCGGTGCGGCTCAAATGGTTCGAGGGCGAGCGGCAGGTGAGCCGCCGCACGACCGTCGCCGGGGTGATGGGGCACCTGCTGACCGTGGACGGGATGGTCGCGACCGCGCTCGGCCTCGACGACCCGCTGGGCGCGGGGCCGGCGTCTTCGGCCCCGGCGTCGTACGCCCCGCGGTCACCGGCCGAGCGCACCGAGGCGTACTGGAAGGACGCGCACTACCCTCCGACGCGCACGGTCCGCTCGCCGTGGCGGGACCAGAGCCACACCCTCATCCGCACGGTCTCCTTCGCGGGCCGCGGGGTCGCCGAACTCTCCGTCTCATACGGCGACTTCGCGCTGCCGCTGCGGGACTCCCTGCTCGACCGGGCCTTCGAGTGCTGGGTGCACGCCGACGACATCGCCAACGCGGTGGACTATCCGTACGACCCGCCCAGCGGCGCGCATCTGCACGGCATGGTCGACCTGGCCGCCCGGCTGCTCCCGGCGGCCCTCGCCGACCGGCGCCGCACAGGTTTGGCCGCCCCGGCCAAACAGCTGGTCACGGCGGGCTCCCCGGGCCGCACGCTCCATCTGGAGGTCGAGGGCTCGGGCGGCGGCCACTGGTACATCTCGCTGGACTCGCCCGCGGCGGTCGGCTCCCCCGACCACACCGTGGCCCAGGTCGCGATGGACGGCGTGGAGTTCTGCCAGCTGGTCGCGGGCCATGTCTCCCCGGAGGAAGCGGCGGCCGGCCAGGACGGGGACCGGGAGGCGATCAGGGACGTCCTGTTCGCGGCGGCGTCACTGAGCCGGATGTAGCCCGGCCCCCCGGCCCGCAGCCTGCGGGCCGGGGCGGCGGTGGCTCAGGTGAAGACGACCGTGCGGCGGCCGTTGAGGAGGATGCGGTGCTCCGCGTGCCACTTCACGGCGCGCGCGAGAGCCTGGCACTCCACGTCACGCCCGATCGCCACGAGCTGGTCGGGGGTGACGTCATGGGCGACGCGCTCGACCTCCTGCTCGATGATCGGGCCCTCGTCGAGGTCGGCCGTCACGTAGTGGGCCGTCGCGCCGATCAGCTTCACGCCGCGTGCGTGGGCCTGGTGGTAGGGCCTGGCGCCCTTGAAGCTCGGCAGGAAGGAGTGGTGGATGTTGATGATCCGGCCGCTCAGCTGCTTGCACAGGTCGTCGGAGAGGACCTGCATGTAGCGGGCGAGGACGACCAGCTCGACGTTCTCCGCGCGGACCAGCTCCAGGAGCTCGGCCTCCGCCTGCGCCTTGGTGTCCTTCGTCACCGGAATGTGGTGGAAGGGGATGTCGTACGAGGCGACGAGCTCGGCGAAGTCGGTGTGGTTGGAGACGACCGCCACGATGTCGACCGGCAGCGCGCCGATCCGGCTGCGGAACAGCAGGTCGTTGAGGCAGTGGCCAAACTTGGACACCATCAGCACGACGCGCATCCGCTCGTCGGCCCGGTGGATCTGCCAGTCCATCTGGAAGGAGTCGCCGACGGCGGCGAAGCTGGCCCGCAGCTTCTCCACGGTCACCGGCGCCTCGGCCGAGAAGTGGACCCGCATGAAGAACAGACCGGTGTTCCGGTCTCCGAACTGCTGACTGTCCTCGATGTTGCATCCCGTGATGAAGAGGTAGCTCGACACGGCGTGCACAATGCCCTGTTTGTCCGGGCTGGAGAGCGTGAGGACGTACTGGTCAGTCATCCCCGCAGGATGCCATATCCGCGCGGACCCGACGGACGCCCGTCCGGCACGCGGACCCCTCGCGGCCGTCAGGCGGACCGGGTCATGATCCGCAGGACGTCCAGCGAGCGCGGCGGCGCGTCCGGGTCGTCCCCGTCGCTCGTCGCCATCCGTACGTGCGCCTCACGGGCGGCCCGTACGGCCTCCGGCCAGCCGTGGTGCTCCATGTACGCGGAGACGGGCGCGTCCGGACCGACCTGGTGCATGATCCGCAGCACCCGCAGCACGGCCACGTCGACCAGGGCGGCCTCGCCGGAGTCGCGGAAGATCGTCCCGACGTACTTCTCCGCGGACCAGCTGTCCAGCCAGGTGTCCTCCACCAGCCGGTAGACGGCGTCGGTGACGTCGCCGTACCCCTCATGGCCCGCCAGCCAGGTCTCCTGGTGGAAGGTGGGGTCGGAAAGCATGTGCAGCGCCGAGCGCACATTGCTGCGCCAGCGCCACCAGGGCATGTCATTGAGCGGCATGCCGCCCATGGTGGAGGAGCGACGGCCGCGACGGGAAGAGTTCACCGAACCTTGCACGTTTCGATCGTACGTTCCCTTGTCGTACGCCCCGCTCGGCCCCCGTAATTCACCGGGGCGTCACCCTGCGTTGAACCGCCCTCACTTCGCCGTTACCCGTGAGGCGGAAATGTGCATGGCCATGACCGGTAGGCGACGCTCCTCCATTCCCCGCCCTTCCAGGACCGTGACCTCGTTGATCGCGTGGACGACGGCAGTGGCGGCCGGGGCCTCCCTGCTCACCGGCTGCGGCGGGCTCCCTGGCACCACGGGGGGTTCCAGGGAGCCCGTCACGGTGATGACCTGGGCCCCCGACGGCACCAAAGCGACCAATATGCCAGGAATGCCCGCCATGGCCCAGGCGTACGCCCGCTGGGTCAACGCCAACGGCGGCATCGACGGCCATGAACTGCGCATCCTCACCTGCAACGAACAGAACACCTCCGCGGGCGCCGCGGCCTGCGCCCGGCGCGCGGTGCAGGAGAAGGTGGCCGCCGTCGTCGGCTCGTACAGCCAGAACGGCCGCGCCTTCATGGCCCCGCTCGAAGTCGCCGGGATCCCGTACATCGGCGGCTACGGCACGACCGACGAGGAGTTCAGCAGCTACCTCTCCTACCCGGTCAACGGCGGCCAGGCCGCGCTGATCGCCGGGCACGGCATGCAGCTGGCCGACCAGTGCCGCCGGGTCTCCCTCGTCCGCCCCGACACGGTCAGCGGCGACAAGATGCCCGACCTCCTCAACTCCGGGCTGAAGAAGGCCAGCCGGCGCACCGCCGTCGACATCAAGGCCGTCGAGGACGCCGGCGAGTACATCGCCCAGGCCGAGCAGGCGCGCAGCGAAGCGGGCAAGAAGCACGGCTGCGTCACCGCCGTCCTCGGCGAGCGGACGCAGAACTTCTTCGACTCCTTCCGCCGGCTCCCCTCCGACGACCGCGAGGTCCGGATCTCGTCCGTGCTCGGCAGCGTCGGCCAGCAGCTGGTGGACCGCACCGGCGGATCGAACAGCGTCTTCGAGGGGGCGTTCGTCACCGGCTGGTACCCGGAGGCGGGCGACCGGCGCTGGGAGCCGATGCGCAAGGTGATCAAGGAGCACGCCTTCGTCGACAACCGCGTCGACCCCGCCGACCCCGGCGTGCAGACCACCTGGATCGCCTACACCGTCCTCAAGAAGGTGATCGAGACCCTGGACACCGACACGGTCACCGCCGCCAAGGTGGCGCGCGCCCTCGACCAGGGCGTCCAGGTCGACACCGGCGGCCTCACCCCGGACCTGCGCTGGCGGTACGAGGACATGCTCGGCGTCCCCGGCCTGCCCCGGCTCGTCAACCACGAGGTGACCTTCCAAGTGGTGCGCCAGGGACGGCTGGTGGCCCAGCGGCCCGGATTCGTCGACGTCGGCGACACCGTACGCAGGGCCCCGTAGCCGGGGAGAACGACGAACGGCCGGCCCCGAGGGGCCGGCCCGTTCGCGTGTCCGGAGCGGACCCGCGCGCTCAGAGCTGGGTCGAGGAGCGCTTGGTCAGGCTGTACTTCTCCGCGATCGCGTTCCACCGCTTCGACGCGTTCTTCTTGGCCACCGTCGCCTCACCGCTCGCCTTGTGGGCCAGCGCGGTGCGCGGGGTGTTGCGGGCCTTGCCGTCCTTGCAGCCCTTCTTGCCCTTCACCTGCACCGCCCAGGCCGCGTAGTGGTCGTCCGCGGTGGCCGACGCGTTCCAGGCCTTGTTGAGCGAGGCGGTGAGCGCCGCGTGGTCGGGGAGCTTGTCGACGGCGATGCCCTGGAGCCGGGTCACCAGGCTGCGGCGCTGCGCGGCGGCGCCGCGCAGATCGGTGGCCGCCTGGTCGAGGTTGGCGCACTTCTTGATGTTCTCCACCGAACGGATCACCGCCTCGCGGCTGTTGTTGCTGTCCGCGAGGAGCTTGTCGAGGGCCTGGGCCTGCGGCTCGGCCGGGTCGACGGGCTTCTTCTCCGGGGCGGCGGACGCGGCCGGGGAGCTGTTGGCCACGGGCTGTCCCGTGCCCTTGTCCTTTTCCTCGTCCCCGCCGTTGAGCAGGGCGCCCGCGCCAAGACCGACGATCGTGCAGCCGATGACCACGGCGGCGATGAGCGCGACGGGCGACTTACGGCGGCGCGGCTCGGGCTCGTCGTCGTAGCCCTGCTGCGGCGCGTAGTGCTGCGACGGCTGCTGCTGGAACTGCGGCTGCCGGGGCTGCTGATGCTGCTGTCGGGGCGCCTGATGCTGCTGGTACTGCTGCTGATGGACGGGCGGCACCGGCATCTGCTGGGTGGAGTCGCTGCGGAAGAGGCTGTCGAACTCCGGCGGCGGCTGCCGCTCGTCCGGCGTGCCGGGCCGGATGCCGAACGGCGCGCCCGGCGGCGGCGCGGGGATGTTCTGTGCCGGTACGGGTGGTATGTACTGGGTCGCCTCGGAGTCGCCGCCCGCCACCGGGGGCGGGGTGACCGGGCCGGTCCCGAGGAAGTGGGTGGACTCCTCGGGCCGCTCCGGGGGCATCGGCATCGGACCGGGCGTCGCCCCCGGCATGGGACCGGGCACGGGACCGGGCATGGGACCGGCGTGCACCGGCGGGAGGTACTGCGTCGCCTCGGCCTGGGGCGCCGCCGGGGGCACGTACGGCAGGTACTGCGTCGCCTCCGCGTCGGACGGCGCCGCGGGCACGGGCGGAAGGTACTGCGTCGCCTCCGCGCCCGTCACCCCCGGCACCGCCTCGGGCGGCAGCGGCTGGGCGCCCGTGACCGGCGGCTGCTGGCCGCCCGGCCCCCAGGCACCGCCCCACGGCTGCCCGCCGGCCGGGCCGGCCGCGTCGGGCACCCAGGGGCCACTGCCGTCCGAGGGCAGCACGACACCTTCGTGCGCGGGCCGCACCGCGGGAAGCTGCGGCTCCTGACCCTGTCCGCTCTGCGTCACCGGGACTCCTACCCATCAACCTACGGAATCGTCGGTTCACGCTACCGGGTGTATCGACGGCTCCGCACACGCGTGTGAGACCTGTAACAGGACGCCCCCCGCGGGCGCTGTTCACGGCCCCGGTCACAGCCCCCGTACGCCATGACCGCCGTGCAGCCACGCGACCGTGTCGTGCAACTCGTCCTCGTTCATGGCCGAGAGCGTCGCGTTGCGCTCCAACGCTCCCTCCCCCTCCGGGTGGTAGATCCGCCGTCCCAGCTCACGCGCCACGAACTGGGTCTTCGCGGTGCGTTCGCGCCGTTCGGCGGTGTACTTCTCCAGCCGCTGCGGTACGGCGTCCGCGTCCCGGTCCTCGAGCATGTCGCCGAGGACGACCGCGTCCTCCAGCGCCATGCAGGCGCCCTGGGCGGCGTACTGAAGCATCGGGTGCGCGGCGTCGCCGAGCAGCGCCACCCGGCCGTACGACCAGTCCCGCACGGGGTCGCGGTCGCACAGCACCCAGGCCCGCCATTCCTCCCCGAGCTCCAGCAGGGCCCTGGCCCGTTCGCTCATGCCGGGGAACTCGCCGAGGACGTGGTCGCGGGGCGTGGGCACGGCGGCGATCGCCTCGGTGGCGGCGTCGTCCCGGGTGGCGGCGAGGTTGAGGGAGGCGCCGCCGTCGATGGCGTAGTGGACGAAGTGCCACTTGGGCCCGGCCCACAGGGTCACGGTGTTGGTGCGCAGCTCCGGGGGGACCTTCTCCATCGGGATCACCGAGCGGTAGATGGTGTGGCCGGAGACGCGGGGGTCGCCGTCGCCGATGAGCTGCTGCCGGATCGTGGAGCGGATACCGTCCGCGCCGATGACGGCGGTGCCTGTGTGACGGGTGCCGTCGGCGGTGACGGCGTGGGCGTGGGCGTGGTCCTGTTCGTAGCGGACGACGGCGCTGCCGGTGCGCAGTTCGATCAGCTCGGAGGCGCGGCAGGCGTCCAGGAGGGGCTCGTAGAGGTCGGCGCGGCGTACGACGGCGTACGGGTTGCCGAACCGCGCGCGGTACGTCTCGGTCAGCGGGAGCCGGACGACGGGGTCGCCGGTCGTGCCGTCCATGAGCTGGAGGGCGTCGATGAAGACGGCGCGGGCGCGGACCGCGTCGCCGATGCCGAGGCTGTCGAGGGCGTGGAAGGCGTTGGGGCCGAGCTGGATCCCGGCGCCGTATTCGGAGAACTCGTCGCGGCGTTCGAGCACGGTGACCCGGTGCCCGCGGGCGGCCAGGCTCACGGCCGTGGCCAGTCCGCCTATTCCGCCGCCCGCGACGATGGTCTTCGACATGAGTACGTTGCGTCCCTTCGGTGGTGGTCGAACGGAGGCGGGCGGGGGCGCCGGGACGGCAGCGCCCTCGCCCGCCGGGGGTCATTGGGCGGCGGGCGCGGAGCCGATACGGCTGACCACGACGGCGACCAGGCCGACGACACCGCAGCCGGCCAGCAGCCAAGGGGTGGCGCTGTCCATGGAGCTCTGGTCGAGGGCGACACCGAGGAAGGTGTAGAGGCCGTAGACGGCGGCGGCCCACAGACCGCAGACGGAGACGGCGACGACCGCGAAGCCCTTGGCGAAGGTGCCCTCCGTCGCGCCCTCGGGGGCGGGCACGACGGTCGGCCAGGCCTTGAGATTCACCAGGACGAGTGCGGCGGCGATGACGCCCATGGCACCGAAGATGGCCCGCCAGCCTACGTGGTCGACGAGCGCGGCCCCGATCGGGGCGCCCGCCCACAGGGCGGACAGCAGCCCGGAGACGGTCACGTCCATCCAGCGGGCCCGCCGCTCGGGCGGCGCCATCAGGCTGGTGAGGGCGTACAGCGTGGGGCTGGCGGCGCCGGCCGCGGCGCCGGAGAGCACGCGGGTGATGACGACCCAGGTGTAGCTCGGGGCGAGGGCGGTGCCGATGTTGGCGAGGGCGAACACGGCCATGGCGAGAACCAGCATCCGG
Organism: Streptomyces sp. NPDC039465; assembly: GCF_055639315.1. Lineage (NCBI taxonomy): Bacteria > Bacillati > Actinomycetota > Actinomycetes > Kitasatosporales > Streptomycetaceae > Streptomyces > Streptomyces sp. NPDC039465. The sequence continues at coordinate 345,077 of NZ_JBVKAP010000007.1, forward strand.
CGCTGCCCGATCTTCCCGGCGAGGCTGCCGAGGAGCAGCGCGGCGAGGAAGTAGGCGACGGAGAAGCTGGTGGCCATGAGGCCCATGCCGTTGGGGGTGAGGCCGTAGTCGTCGCCGATGCTCGGCATCAGCGGCGTGACCATGTAGAGCGCCAGGCCGATCATGAAGTTGGTCGCCCAGGCGACGGCCAGCCGGACGCCGCCTCTGGAGGAGGCGGGGGCCGCCGCGTTCTCCTGACCGGCCGATGCTGTTTTGCTGGTCATGCCGAATAGCCTTTCTTGCTCTTTTGACGGGCCGTGACGGGCCGTTGAGGGGGCCGTTCAGACGCGGCTGAGGCGCTCCGCCAGTTCCAGGCGGCGGATCTTGGACGTGGCCGTGCGGGGCAGGTCCGTGAGCCGGAGCTGGACGGGGTGGGCCAGGTCGGCGGGGAGGTCGGTCACGGCGGCGCGCCAGCGGTCGAGGTCCAGCGGGAGGTCGTCGCGGGTGCACAGGACCGGTACGGGTTCGCGGTCCGGGCCGGGGACGAAGACCAGCTCGATGAGTTCGGGGAGCCGGGCCAGGACGGTGTCCTCGGCCTCCAGCGTGGAGCGCAGCGAGGGGATCAGGTCGACCTCGCGGTCGAGGAGGTGGACGCAGCCGCGCGGGGTGAGGTGGCCGACGTCCCCCATCCGCCACCAGTCGCCGTCGACCTGCCGGGCGTACCGCTCGTCCTCGCCGTAGTAGGTCAGGGCCCGGCCGGGGGTGCGTACCTCGATGTGGCCGGGGGTGTCGGGGCCGGGTTCGGCCCCTTCGCGGGCGACCACGCGGATCTGCGCGGTGCCCGGCAGCGGGTGGCCCAGGCAGCGTCCGTCGATGGTGTCGGCGCCGCGCCGGGTGTAGGAGCGGCCGGCGACGGGCCCGCACTCGCTCTGCCCGTACAGCTGGTGGAAGAGCGGGAAGCGCCGCTCGGAGGCGGCGAGCAGGCGCCGGATGGTGCCGGGGTGGATGGCGTCGAAGGTGGAGCTGAAGTACTTGACGTGGGCGAAGGGTCTGCGCGGGTCGTCGGCCAGGTGCTCCCACTCCATGAAGCTGTTGGGGTGGGTCTCCAGGAGTCCGGGCTCGGTCTTGGCGCAGATCGCGGCGACGTGCTCGGGGTCGCCGTCGCGCAGCACGATCGCGGGCATGCCGCGGGGCAGCATGACGGCGAGGGCGAGGAAGAGCCGGGAGTGGACGAACGAGACGTGGATCAGACAGCGTTCGGGCTCGCGGATCGCTGCGGCCAGCCGTTCCTGGGGCCGTAGCCGGCCGAGGAGGGAGCGGGCCGAGTGGACGACGAGCTTGGGGATGCCGGTGGTGCCCGAGGTGTGGGTCATCAGGGCGGGACTGTCGGGCGCGGTCCGTATGGCGTCGACGGCCGGTGATCCGGCGAGGGCGGCCAGGGAGACGGCCCCGGGGTGGCTTCCGGCGGGTATGAGCACACGGTCGGTGAGCTCGGCGAGGTCGAGCCCGGCCAGGTCGCCGGTGAGCTTGGCGGTGTCGGTGAGCAGATGGGGGCGGCCGAGGCGGCGCAGCAGGACGGCGACGGTGGCCGGGTCCAGCGCGGGCGACAGCAGGGCGGGTACGGCCCCGATCCGGGCGGCCGCGCAGGCCAGCAGGTAGAGGTCGAAGTTGGCGCTCTTGTGCAGGGCGATGTGGTCGCCGGGGCGTACGCCCGCCGCCCACAGCCGGGCGGCCAGTTCGGCCGCATGTCCGGCGAGTTCGGCGACGGAGAGCTTGCGGCGCGCGTCGGGCAGGGCGTCGAGCTGGTGGTCGATCACGACGATCCCGTCGGGGCGCCGGGCGGCGGCCTCGTCGAGCAGGGTGCCCAGCCACAGCCCGGTCCGGTCGTCGCCGCTCACGCCGCGCCCCCCTCGGCGGCGAGGCGCTGGGCGAGGCCGGGGAAGAGCCGCAGGGCGTTGCCGCGCTCGACGAGCAGGCGCTGCTGGTCGTTCCAGCCGGGGTGGGCGAGGATCTCGGCGACGGATTCGGCGACCTCGGGCTGCTTCATGAACGGGAAGTCGGTGCCGAAGAGGATCCGGGTGGGGTCGACGAGCCGGTCGAGGGCGGGCAGGGCGAACTCGTTGGCCGACATGGCGGTGTCGTAGTACAGCCGCCGCAGCGAGCCGATGAGGTCGGCGGGCTGGCGGTCCTTGAGGTGGGCGCCGATGGTGGGCCCGTAGGTGAGCCGCTTGGCGAGGAACGGGACGGTGCCGCCGGCGTGGGAGAGGATCAGCTTGAGGTCCGGCAGCCGGTCGAGGACGCCGTTGAAGAGCAGGCTGGCGACGGTACGGGTGGTCTCGAAGACGAAGTCGTACAGCGACGGCGGCAGGTCGAAGGAGCGTACGTCCTTGGCGGGCGGGCTCATCGGGTGGACGTGCACCGGCACCCCGCGCTCGGCCAGTTCGGCGAGGACGGGCTCGAACTCCGGGTCGCCGAGGTAGCGGTCGCCGTAGCTGGAGAACAGCCCGACGCCGTCGAGCTTCAGCTCGTCGAGGGCGTAGGCGAGCTCCTCCTTGGAGGCGGCGGGGTCCGGCAGCGGCAGGACCGCGAAGGCGCCGAAGCGAGTGGGGTGTTCGGCGACGATCCCGGCGAAGGACTCGTTGACCTCGCGGGCGACGCGGCGGGTGGCGGCGAGGTCGCCGAAGTAGATCCCGGGGGCGGTGATGGACAGCACGGACGCGGCGATGGCGTTGCGGTCCATGATCTCGAGGCTGCGGTCGGCGGTCCAGGCGGGATAGTCCACGCCGGGCAGCGGTACGCCGCTGGGGAGCGCCCGGGCGAACGTGTCGGGCATGGCGTGGTGGTGGATGTCGATCAGCCAGGGGCGAGCGCTCATGGGGGTCCCATCAGACAGTGAGTTCACGATTCGGAAATGAACTTCCATTTCCGAGGGCGCGCCCAGAGTGCTGATAGCTGTAAGCGACAGCAATGATCACTTCAACAATTTGTCAGGTGCCGTGGGGCCACCCCACCGCGTCCGGCACCGAAAAAGCGGCCGGCGCGCACCCCGAAGGGGCACGCGCCGACCGCATCCGGTACCGCGGTGACGCCGCCGACGACCGCTGTTACGCCGCCTGCAACTCCAGCCTCGCCATGAACTCCCGTACCGACGGCTCGTCCCCGTACGGCTCCAGCCGCTGCTGGAGATCGTCCAGATACTCCGCACCCCGCGACGACCGCAGCGACCCCAGCAGCTCCAGCGCGCGCGTGCCCGTGTGGCAGGCCTGCTCCACCTCACGCTGCTGCACCTGCGCCGACGCCAGCAGGACCATCCCGATCGCCCGCCGCCGCGCCCGCGTCTGCGGATGCCCCTCGACCGCGTCCCTGGCCGCCCGCGCCGCCGCGTCCGACTGCCCCAGATCGCGGTGGCAGTGGGCCAGTTCGTCGGCGAGGTAGGCGTGGTCGAAGTGGGCGATCCACACCGGGTCGTCGCCCGCCTCCGGATCGGCCCGGTCCAGCGCGGCCAGCGCCCGGCCCGCCACCTCCTGGCACATCCGCGCGTCACCGAGCAGCGCGTGCCCCCGCGCCTCCGCCGCGAAGAACATCGCCTCCGCGCGCGGGGTCACATGCCCCCGCGCGCCCTCCTGCGCTGCCCGCGCCAGCTGCGCGATCTCCCGGGGGTTGCCCAGCTGCGCGGCCAGATGACTCATGGACGCCGCCAGGACGTACCCGCCGTATCCCCGGTCCCCAGCCGCCTGAGCCAGCCGCAGCGCCTGGATGTAGTACCGCTGCGCGAGGCCGGGCTGCCCCGTGTCCACCGCCATGTAGCCGGCCAGCTCGGTCAGCCGCGCCACCGCCGCGAACAGCCGCCGCCCCACCGATTCGCGGTACGTCCCCGAAAGGAGCCCCGACACCACACTGTTGAGGTAGTGGACCACCACCGGCCGCACATGACCGCTGCCGAACCGGTGATCCAGGTCCACCAGCGCCTGCGTCATCGCGATGACCGCCTCGACGTCCGAGACACCCACCCGCGCCCCGGCCGGCCCCGCCGCCCGCGCCACCTGCGCGTCCGCGGCCGTGATCAGCCAGTCCCGGCTCGGCTCCACCAGCGCCGACGCGGCGACCGTCGACCCCGACAGGAAGTCCCGCCGCCCCACGTCACTGCGCCACAGCTCACAGACCTGCTCGATCGCGCCGAGCACGGTCGGCGAGAACTGAAGCCCCACACCCGAGGCCAGGTTCTTGCCGTTCGCCATCCCGATCTCGTCGATCGTGACCGTGCGCCCGAGCTTCCGGCCGAGCGCCTCGGCGATGATTCCCGGCGCCCTGCCCCGCGGTTGCTGGCCACGGAGCCAGCGGGCCACAGACGTCTTGTCGTACCGCAGATCGAGGCCGCGCTCGGCGCCGACCATGTTGACGCGCCGGGCAAGCCCGGCGTTGGAGCACCCGGCTTCCTGAATCAGCGCCTGCAGCCGTTCGTTGGGCTGACGGGCGACGAGAGGCCTGGCTGCCATGACTACCCCCTGAGGCCGGTGCGCGATCACTGGCGTGATCACTGCCCGGTGAATATGCGGTCAATGCAGATGTGTGTGCACCAATGCCGAAAGTTCGCCCGTTCCGGGAAGTTCGGGCGCTGCGGATGGTTCCGGTGGTACCGGTCTGTTCCAGATCTTCCGGGTGGCTCTGGTGGTTCCGGATCGTTCCAGATCTTCCGGGTGGCTCCGGTCGTACCGGATGGTTGCAGATCTTCCGGGTGGCTCCGGTCGGGCCGGCGGTACGGATGATCAACGACGGGATCGGCCCATCGACGCCTCACCGGATCTGGCTACCCCACCGCCGCTCCCCGACCGCACGCGCGCCCCCACCCGTGCACCCATGCGCCCCGCATGCAGGATCGATTGCTCCTCGCCGTGCCGTGTAACGCCCGTAACCCGAGGTGATGGCGGGAGTTGTGTTCTTCGTGGAAGAGACCATCGGAGTCACGGAAGCCGCACAGATCCCCAAGCAGCGAGGCGAGCAGCTGCTGGACAGCGCCGTGCGGTACGCGGAAGAGCGGCACTGGGACGTGTTCCCCGGCACCTGGCTGGAGGCGGTGGACGGGGCTGAGCGCTGCTCCTGCGGCGTCCCTTCCTGTGTCACGCCGGGCGCCCACCCGGCCAGGCCGGACTGGGCGACCCAGGCCACGGGCAGCGGCGCCGGGGCCCGCCGGATGTGGGGCAAGCAGCCCAAGGCGTCGATCCTGCTGCCGACCGGCCGCACCTTCGACACCCTCGACGTGCCCGAGTCCGCCGGATTCCTGGCCCTGGCCAGGATGGAGCGGATGGAGCTGACCCTCGGCCCGGTCACCTGCACCCCCGACCGCCGGATGCTGTTCTTCGTCCTGCCCGGCGCCGCCGCCAAGGTCCCCGACCTGGTCCGCAAGCTCGGCTGGGCACCGAGCTCGATCGACCTCATCACCCGCGGCGAAGGCCACTACGTCGCCGCCCCGCCCACCCGCGTCGGCACCCAAGGCGCCGTCCAGTGGGTACGCCGCCCCACCCCCGCCAACCGATGGCTTCCGGACGTGGAAGAGCTGATCAGCCCGGTGGCGTACGCCTGCGGACGCGAGGCAGCGGCGGCCCGCACCCGACGACCGTAAGGTTGGCCCCGTACCACGGGGACAATCGAAAGGTTGAGGTCGGAGCCATGCCGGACCAGCAAGTTGACGTGGCGGGTGGAGCGCCGGAGACGGCGCCGCCCGCCGTTCGTGTCGAAGGGCTCTGGAAGAGATTCGGCCAGCAGATCGCGGTCGCCGGCATCGATCTCACCCTCCCGGCAGGCAAGTTCATCGGTCTCGTCGGCCCCAACGGCGCCGGCAAGACCACCACCCTCTCCATGGTCACCGGCCTGCTCCGGCCCGACGCGGGCCGTATCGAGGTCGCCGGACACGACGTCTGGAGCGACCCCGCAGAGGTCAAGGCCAGGATCGGCGTCCTCCCGGAGGGGCTGCGGCTCTTCGAACGGCTCTCGGGCCGCGAACTCCTCGCGTACACCGGGCGGCTGCGGGGGCTGCCCGGCGCCGAGGTCGACAAGCGGGCCGGACAGCTCCTCGACGTGCTCGACCTGGCCGGCGCCCAGCACAAGCTGGTCGTCGACTACTCGACCGGCATGCGCAAGAAGATCGGCCTCGCCGCCGCGCTGCTGCACAATCCCCAGGTCCTCTTCCTGGACGAGCCGTTCGAGGGCGTCGACCCCGTCTCGGCCCAGACCATCCGCGGCGTCCTGGAGCGCTACACCGCCTCCGGCGCCACCGTCGTCTTCTCCAGCCACGTCATGGAGCTGGTGGAGTCGCTGTGCGACTGGGTCGCCGTGATGGCCGCCGGGCACATCCGCGCCCAGGGCACCCTGGAGGAGGTACGCGGCTCGGCACCTTCCCTGCAGAACGCTTTCCTCGAACTGGTGGGCGCGGGCGGGCAGGACGGCGGCCACAGCCTCGACTGGCTCGGCGGTTCCGCCCGATGAGCCCGAGCCTGAGCCAGACGATCCCGGTGAGCCCGGTGAGCCCGGTGAGCGCCGACACCGCCGCCCTCACTCCCGTCTTCGTACGGCTCAAGCTGGCCCTGCTGCGCAACGGTCTGCGCCAGTCCTCCGGCCGCACCGTCGCCTACGTCCTGTCCGCCGTCTGCGGCCTCCTCGTCGCCGCGGCCCTGCTGCTCGCCCTGGTCCTGCTGCGCGGCAACGCCCACGCCGACGCCATCGCCCTGCTGCTCGTCGGCCTCACCGGCCTCGGCTGGGCGGTCATGCCCCTCTTCTTCCCCAGCGGCGACGAGACCCTGGACCCTACCCGGCTGGTCATGCTGCCGCTGCGGCCCGCACCGCTCGTACGGGCCCTGCTGGTCTCCTCCCTCGTCGGCATCGGGCCGCTGTTCACCCTCTGCCTGGCCGTCGGCGCGAGCATCTCCCTGGCCCACGGCGCCGCCGCGACGGTCACCGCCGTGCTCGCCGTGCCGCTGGTGCTGCTGACGTGCGTGGCACTCGCCCGGGCCGTCGCCGCGGGGAACATCCGGCTGCTGACCTCCCGCAAGGGCCGCGACCTCGCCGTACTCAGCGGCCTGGTCGTCGCCGTCGGCATCCAGATCGTCAACTTCGGCGCCCAGCGCCTCGGCCAGGCCGGCGGCCTGACCCCGCTGGAACCGGTCGCGGACGTGGTCGGCTGGATCCCGCCCGCCTCCGCCATCGGCGCCGTCGACTCCGCGAGCGAGGGCGCGTACGAGCAGGCCGGCGGCCAACTCCTCCTGACGTCCGCCGCCCTCCTCTGGCTGCTGCACGCCTGGCGGCGCAGCCTCGTCAAGCTCATGACCGCCCCCGACGGCTCGACGCTCCAGACCGCCGAACCGGCCCGCAAGGAGTCCGCGCGAGGCCTGTGGCAGCTGCTGCCCGAGGGCCGGACGGGCACGGTGATGGAGCGCAGCCTGCGCTACATCCTGCGCGACCCGAAGACCAAGTCGGCCTGGGTGACCTCACTGGTCATCGGGCTGATCGTGCCGCTTTTCAACGCCCTCCAGGGCACCGGCTCGATCTACTTCGCCTGCTTCGCCGCAGGCATGCTCGGCATCCTGATGTACAACCAGTTCGGCCAGGACACCTCCGCCTTCTGGATGGTGGCGCAGACGATCTCCACGCCGCGCGATGCCTTCGTGGAGCTGCGCGCCCGGGCGTACGCCCTGCTGGTGATCACGCTGCCGTACGCGGCCCTGGTCACCGGCCTGACCGCCGCCGTCCTCGGCGACTGGACCCAGCTGCTCGACGCGCTCGGACTCTCCTTCGCCCTGCTCGGCGCGATGCTGGCGACCGGCGCGGTCGCCTCGGCCCGCTTCCCGTACTCCATCCCGCAGGACAGCGGCTACAAGAACGTGGCACCGGGGCAGGTCGGGCTCGCCTGGATCTCCATCTTCGGCGGCATGCTGGCGGCGGCTCTGCTGTGCGCCCCGGTGATCGCGCTCACGATCTTCCTGCACGCCGCGGACCTCCCGGACTGGCGCCCGCTGCTGCTGCCGGTCGGCACGGCCTACGGCATCCTGATCGCCTGGGCGGGCCTGCGCGTCGCCGCGCCGCAGGTGGCGAGGCGACTGCCGGAGATCCTGACGGCGGTCAGCAAGGGCTGAGCACCCGGCCGGGGTGGCGGCCCGGTGCCGTCCGGGGGCGGCCCGGGGGCGGGCCGCCACTCCGGGCCGCTCGCTACCACGTGACGCCGGCGGGCTCCTTGATGCTCGCGTTGAGCCGGTTGAACATGTTGGTCAGGCCGATGGTCAGCAGCAGCGCGGAGAGCTCCCGCTCGTCGAAGTGGTCGGCCACCTCGTCCCACAGCTCGTCCGACACCGCCTCGTCGGAACGGTCGGCGACCCGGGTGAGCTCCTCGGACAGCCGCAGCGCCGCCCGCTCGGCGTCGGTGAAGAACGGCGCGTGCCGCCACGCCGCGACCGCCGCGATCCGCTCAGTGGTGGCGCCCGCCTTCACGAGGTTCTGCACATGGCCGTGGACGCAGGGGCTGCAGCCGTTGATCTGGCTGACGCGCAGCCCGACGATCTCCTCCAGCTCCTTCGAGATACCGCCCTGGCTGATCGCCTTCATGATGCTGCCGATGCCCTTGAGGCCGTCGGGGAGGATGTACGCGGGGTTCTTCATCCGTGCCTGCATGGTCGGTCTCTCCTCTTCCGTACCGGCCCCGTGTGGACCGTCACTTCACTGACGGAGCCCGTCCCACGGATGTGACCGCCCTGAGGAAAAATCTTCGAATCTCTTCGAATCGGACCGTCACCTGGGCCGCGACCGCCGTCCGATCAGATAGGAGAACCCACGTGACCAGTGAAGACCCCGAGGAACACCCCGCTCCCAAGCCGACCGGCTGGGCGGCCGAACCCGTCGACCCCGACACCGCGATCGACCCCTGGCCCCCCAAGCCCGGCCGCACGCACGCCCGCGAACATGCCGCGATCCTCTGCGCCATCGCCCTCGGCGGCGCGCTCGGCGCCTGCGCCCGCTACGGCGCCACCCTGATCTGGCCCACCGAGCCGACCGCGTTCCCCTGGACCACGTTCTGGACCAACGTCACCGGCTGCGCCGCCATGGGCTTCCTCATGGTCCTGATCACCGAACGCTTCACCGTCCACCCCCTCGTACGCCCCTTCCTCGGCACCGGCGTCCTCGGCGGCTTCACCACCTTCTCCACCGCCACCATCGACACCCAACGCCTGCTGGACAGTGGTCGGCACGCGACAGCGCTCCTGTACGTCTCCACCACCCTGGCCGCCGCGCTGGCCGCCGTCTGGGCCGCCGCCGCACTCACCCGCCGGGCCGTCGCATGAACTGGCTGATGGTCGTCCTCGGCGCCCTCGCCGGCGCCCCGCTGCGGTACCTCACCGACCGGGCCGTCCAGGCCCGCCACGCCACTGTCTTCCCCTGGGGCACCTTCAGCGTCAACGTCACCGCCTGCGCCCTCCTCGGCTTCCTCACCGGCGCCACCGCCGCCGCCACCGTCCCCCCGGCGCTCCAGCACCTCATCGGCCCCGGCTTGTGCGCGACCCTGAGCACGTACTCCACCTACTCCTTCGAGACTCTGCGCTTGGCCGAGACGGGCGCGAAGTTCTTCGCCGCCGCCAACGCCCTCGTGAGCGTCCTCGCCGGCCTCGGCGCCGCATACGTGGCCGGGGCCCTCGCCACGACCCTCCTGGGCTGAGCGGCCGGTACTTTCTCACCGTCCAGAAGGCTCCGCACGACTCATCGAACAGGTGGCCCGAAATGACCGTCCCCGTCCCCCTCCCCGTCCACGCTCTCCTCGTCGTCGACATGCAGACCGCGTTCGTCTCCGGCGACCACGTCGTCCCCGGCGCCGACCGGCTCCTAAAGAACATCGAGGACCTGATCGTCCGGGCCCGCGGCGCCGGGGCGGTGGTGGTGCATCTGCAGAACGACGGCGGGCCGGGGGCGGACGACGAACCCGGCACGCCCGGCTGGGAGTTGTTCCTGACTCCGCAGCCGGGGGACCACGTCATACGTAAGCCGGAGGACGACGGCTTCTACGAGACGGACCTCGGCGACGTCCTCGACGCAGCGGGTGTGAAGGCGCTCGCCGTGTGCGGGGTGATGTCGGAGATGTGCGTGTCGGCGACGGCCCGGGAGGCGCTGGAGCGGGACTACCGGGTCGTTCTGCCGCACGACGCCCACGGCACGTACGACATCCCGGCCGCGCCCGGCATCAGCGATGCCGTACCGGCCGCGATGGTGTCGCGGGTGGCCGAGTGGGCGCTCGGCGACGAGGTGGAGGTCGTGGCGCGGGCGGCGGACGTGACGTTCGTACGCCCCTGAGCCGGACGCCCCGGCGGGGTGCCGTTTCTTTGGCGGTCGGGGTGCGCCGGGGGGTGGGGTCCCACACCCACAGTCCCGGCTACGCACGGTCCGGCAAAGAAACCCGCGTTGTCAGGCGCGTCGCCCACGTCCGGCCCGTTACCCAGGGCGGACCCACCCGACACCCACGGTCCCGGCTAACGGCTGCCCCGCGTCCTGGACAGTCCCTTTCACCGGGCTGAGCCTGCGACAGTTCGGCAACCTGGTGAAAGGCACTGCGGCGCGGGAGTGCGGATGCGGTCCGCAAGGGCCGGCCATGGAGTCTTCCATTGGAGGACCGGGCACTGCTGGTCACGACTTCACACGCCGGGCGCGGGTCGCACGGCGATCCCGTTCCGCTCAAGCAGCGCCGCCGTCACCCCGTCTCCCGGCACCAGCTTCCCGGCGAACGACCCGTCGTACACCACGCCTCGTCCGCACGACGGACTACGCGGCATCAACAGCGCCTCCGTGCAGCCTCCGTGACGCGCCGCCGCGAGTGCGCGCCGTGCTCCGTCCACGAACTCCGCTGTCACGTCACGCCCAGTGTCTTCAACGACCCGCGCCGTCCCGTCGAGCACGTCGTGCCCGTCGCCGCCCACCAACTCCGCAGGCCTCCGCGGTGTCGTAAGCCCGCCCGCGACCTCTGGACAGAAGGAGACGACTTCACGACCGGCCACTGCCTGCTCGATCTCCGACGACGCCTTGTGACGCCCGTCGAACCGGCATGGCACCCCGCGCAGACACGCGCTGACTAGAATTGCTTCCATACCGTCAGGCTAGCCATGGCGGTGGGCAGCGCCGGGGATTTTCAAGGAGCCCCGACACCGCGAGGAAGCCCGCGTCGTCAGGCACGACGGAGGGGGCGCGCCCAGGGACGGGGCCAGGCCGGCCGCGCGGGCGGTGAAGCCGGGGACGCCAGCCGCTAAGACTTGTCCCGCAAACTGCCTGCTCAGGGCCTGATGGCGTGATCGAAGCATGATCAGTGAACCCGGCCAGTCTGGTGTGATGAGGTATGTCCTGTTTGATGTCGATGGCACGTTGATCGACGCGGTGGACAATCCGCGCCTTGTTTGGCGAACGTGGGCAGAGCGATACGGACTGGACCCCGATGAGGTCTACCGGGTGGCACTGCGGACGAGGCCGATGGAGACCTTTGCGCAGGTTGCTCCGGACCAGGACCCCGGGGATTGCCTTGCCGCACTGCACGAGCTGGAGGACGAGGACGTCCGCTCCGGCGCTTATGCCGCCTTCGGCGGAGCCTCGGAGCTGCTGAGTGCTCTGCAGCCCGGGTCCTGGGCACTGGTGACTTCGAACTATGAGCACCGGGTGCGGGGACGCTTCGCACGGACGGGCTTGCCAGTCCCCGAGGTCCTCGTGGATGCGGCCGCCGTGGCGGAAGGCAAGCCGTCGCCGGTGCCGTATCTGCAGGCAGCCGCGCGACTTGGTGCCAAACCGGAGGACTGTCTGGTCATCGAAGACGCCCCTTCCGGGGTGGAGTCCGGGCTCCGTGCCGGGATGACGGTGTGGGGTGTCAACGCCCCTGCAGCGGTGGACGGCGTGCATCGTCACTTCGGCAGCCTGCGCGAAGCGGTCCGCGACGTCCTTGCCTTCGCGTCCGGACCCCGCCCTCACGGGCTGGAGGGATCAGCCGCGGTGAAATGATCTTGACATGACTGCCGTCTCAAGGGCGACGGCGTCCACCACGCCATGCTCGGCATCGCCCGCCTGCACAACCTCAACCTCGCCGGATAAACGAACGGGTTCCACAGCGGCCGACCCATCCAGCTCGATTCGAAGATCTTTTGCGGGACAAGCCTTAGTTTCGAGTCTTGCCGGGTGCCGCTCCGCGCAACGCCGCCAGTCCGGCCAGCCTCGCAAGCGCGGCGGCCGCCTCCACATCCACGTAAGCGCTGGCCCGTCAGGCGCCGAGCGCCCGGTACTCCACCTGCTGTCGGGTGGCCTCATCGACCTCATCGGCCGTCAGAAGCACCACCGTGCTCGTGCGGACCCCGCCCGCCGCCGTTGTGGTCATCCCAATGGCAGCGGCGGCGGTGTTGCCCGGCAGGTCCGCCGTGACGTAGACGTCGTCCTCGCCGAAAGCCCAGTAGACCGACTCCAGCCGTCCGCCCACGCTTTGCACCATCCGCTCGACGACCTCGCGGCGAGCGATGGCACCCTCCGCGCGCAGGCCTTTCAGTCCGTCCACGGTCAGCTTGGCCCTGAAGAGGTACTTCGGCATGGGTTCCGCCCTTCCATAAGTGTCACAGCGAGGCTCCCCTGCCGACCGATCCTCCTCCTGCCCCACGACCGCCGCCGCACGACCGCCGCCATACGGATTACTCGACGGCTGGCATACCGGTCTTTCCGGCCCCGTCCTGGATCGCTTCGCCTCACGGCTGCGCGGGCGCCTCGTCCGCCCCCGGGACCCGGATTACGCGTCGGCGAGAGCACTGTGGAACGGCATGATCGACCGGCGGCCGGCGCTTGTGGCCCGATGCCGCGGTGAGGACGATGTGGTCGCCTCTGTGGACTTCGCCCGGGACAACCTGCTGCCACTCGCAGTGCGCGGGGGCGGGCACGGAGTGGCTGGCCAGGCCGCCCTGATGGTGCTGATGGCGGCTGCCCTGATGGTCACCCACACCACCACCCTGGACAAGCTCGCGCTGCCGCTGTGGGCTCAGGTGCCCTGCGGAGTCGTGGCCTGCTTCGGCATCGGCCTGGTCGCGGCGATCATGGGCGTCGCTGGCGGCGAGCTCCTGATTCCGACGATCGTGCTGCTCTTCGGGGAGGACATCAAGACCGGAGGAAGCCTCTCACTGGTGGTGTCGCTGCCGACGATGCTGGTGGCCTGCGCCCGCTACAGCCGCGACGGCAGCTTCGCCGTCCTCGGCGTGAACCTCCGCTTCACCACGGTCATGGCCGCAGGGTCGATCGCCGGCGCTGTGCTGGGCGGCCTGCTCCTCGGTGTGTTCCCGGACTCGGTGCTCATCCCCGTGCTGGCTGTGATCCTGCTGGTTTCCGCGGTCAAGCTCGCCCGGCACGACTGAGACTGCCAAGACGCCCGGCGCCGATGCCGAGGCCCGCACCAGCTTCCACGCTGTGAACGAGCGGGCCGCGCCTTGAGGCGCCATCTGGGCAGCTTCGCCGTGCGCTCGGGGTGGGCGGTGGTGACGTAGTGCATGGCGGTCTTCTCTGTGATCCCGAAGAGCCTCATCAGCCTGAGGGGGTCTGCAGTTTCGGCTGCCTCGTTGAGGATGCGGTCTTGGCGCAGGCCGACCAGGGTGAGCCCTTGGGGCACGTCGGCGCGGAGCAGGGTCTTGCCGACGGCGGGATGGTCGGGGTCGAGCGCCGATCTCTGGCTGACGATCAGGCGGGGGTTGGTCGAGGCGGGCCAGCGGCGGTGGCGGTAGTCAAGCCGTGACTTCTGTGACGCCAGAGGCGCCCATCTGGCGAGGGCCTTCATTCCGCGCGCGTTTTTGTTCGCCAACCCCGGGACCAGCCCACCACCGGGCAGCAACCCAGTGCCTGCGCCCAGGCCAACAGACGGCCGTCCGCCGCTAAGCCGAGCCGTCACCGCCCCATTCCACTCACGCGCATCACTGACCCGCAGACGCCCACCAGCCCCAGGCGCGAAACAAGGCCTCGCGTGGGACCCCACCCCCGGCCCACCCCGACCCCGCAAAGAAACCCGCACGACACCTGGTGGCATCGATGTCAGAGAGGCTCAGGAGGTCACTGGGTTCAGGAGGTGAGGACGCCGTCCAGGAAGGGTTCGATCGCCGAACGCCACGCGTCCGGGCGGTCGTAGTGGACGAGATGGCCGGCGTCGGGGACCTCCGCGTACTGGCCGTGGGGCAGGACGCGGACCATTTCCTGGGCCTCCGCGCGGCCCAACTCGCCGTCCAGGCCCCGGACGACCAGCGTCGGGCAGCGGACCTGCGCGAGCGACTCCCAGTGGGCGTCGTGGACCCAGGTCTCGCGGGCCTTCAGCATCTGGGCGCGGGAGAAGACCGGGCGCCAGCCGTCCGTCCGCTCGGCCATGACCTCGGCGAAGAACGCACCGCGCGCGGGGTTGGGGCGCTCGACCCAGGGGTCGTCCTCGCCGAACCACTTCCGTACGTCCGCGAGCGTGGCGAACGGCAGCGGCCACGACCGGAACCAGTCCTCCCACTCGCGCTGGGAGGCCGCGCCGAGGGCCGAGGCGCGCATGTCGCAGATGATCAGCGCCCGCACGAGGTCCGGTCGCTCGGCGGCGAGCTGCCAGGCCGTCAGGGCGCCCATGGAGTGGCCGATGAGGGTGACCGGGCCGAGTCCGAGCTGCTCGACGGCGGCGGCCGCGTCGGCGACGTAGGCCTCGCGGGTGAAGGGGCCCTCGGCGGGCTTGTCGCTGCGGCCATGGCCCCGCTGGTCGAGCGCGACGGCGCGGTGGCGCTCGGCGAGCCACCGGGCGGTGGGCGCCCAGTGGGAGGCACGGCCCATCAGTCCGTGCAGCAGTAAGACACCGGGCGCCGGCTCACCGTCGCCGTGTCCCTTCGGCGGGTCCGCGAACTCCCAGGCAGCCAGGCGTACGCCGCCGGTTCCGTTGATGTCGATCCGTCGCACCATGTGCCCTGGCACCCCCTCTTGTCCTTGCGTCGTCGAACCCCGCCAGACTATCGAACCTGCATTCGAAAACGGGGGTCTGCCGCGTAACACCCCTCGTTCGAGTGACCGCGCTCAATGATTGACGCCCGGCGCCGAGGGGAGATTTTCAGCGGGAGGCGGGCCGCTCGGGGAAAACGGTCCGAGGGAGCCGACCCTGGGAGCTCGGGGCTCCGGGTCGGCACAGGGGAGGACAGGCCCCGGCGCCCATCGGCGCCGGGGCTTTGCTCGTCTCCGCGTCGCTCGTCTCCGCGTCGCTCGTTGCGGAGTCGCTCGTTTCCGAGTCGCTCGTCAACGTGTCGTACGTACGGGCTCATCGCAGCGCTCCCTCCCGGCCCCAGCCCAGCGTGGCACGGCACGCGGCGGGACCGCTGGGATTCCGCGGAAGGCGCGGAGACGGGCAGGCCGAGAACGGGCGCGGCGGCCGGTTCAGCGCTTGGCGACGAAGACGTGCGAGGCCACGTCGGCGTCCAGCTCCGCGGCCTCACCGCTGCTGCCGACCAGCACACCA
The DNA here is from genome assembly GCF_055639315.1 of Streptomyces sp. NPDC039465. NCBI lineage: Bacteria > Bacillati > Actinomycetota > Actinomycetes > Kitasatosporales > Streptomycetaceae > Streptomyces > Streptomyces sp. NPDC039465. The sequence goes on from NZ_JBVKAP010000007.1 coordinate 360,555, forward strand.
CCGGGCGACTCGGTCACGCTGACCACGGAGCCGGGCTGCACGCCCGCGCGGCGCAGCGTGTACATGAGCTGGGCGTCGGTCTGGATCGGCTCGCCGATACGGCGGACGATCACGGTCTTGCCTTCCGTACCCGCGTCCAGGTCGGCCAGGCTGACCATGGAGTCGTCCAGGAAGGACTCCGTCTCGGCCTTCTCGCCCAGCTCCTCAAGACCCGGGATCGGGTTGCCGTACGGCGACTCCGTCGGGTGCCGCAGCAGCTCCAGGACGCGCCGCTCCACCGCCTCGCTCATCACGTGCTCCCAGCGGCACGCCTCGGCGTGGACCTGCTCCCACTCCAGGCCGATGACGTCGACGAGCAGGCACTCGGCGAGCCGGTGCTTGCGCATCACGCGCGTGGCCAGTTTGCGACCCTCGTCGGTGAGCTCCAGGTGCCGGTCGCTGGCGACGGCCACCAGGCCGTCGCGCTCCATGCGCGCCACCGTCTGGCTCACCGTCGGACCGCTCTGGTCGAGCCGCTCGGCGATTCGGGCGCGCATCGGGACCACGCCTTCTTCTTCGAGCTCGAGGATGGTGCGGAGATACATCTCCGTGGTGTCGATCAGTCCGGACATACGTGCCCCTCGAGAGAAATCGTGCGTGGCCCTGGTTCCAATTCTGCCGGATACCGCTGACAACCGTGCCGCGCCGGAGGGAACTGACGGTGGAGCCGGTATTGACAGGGCAATGGTCCAGACCGCACGGTGATCGGCGTCACGGGGGGCGGGTACGAGGAGAAGGAGCTCCGGGCATGGGCGACAGCAAGCTGGCCGACCAGTTCTTCGACGCCGCGATCGGTCTGCTGCAGAAGGTCCGTGACGAGGACGCGACGGAGATCGCCGCCGCGGGCGCCGCGATCGCCGACACCGTCGTGGCCGGTGGCCGGCTGTTCGCCTTCGGCGCCGGACACTCCTCGCTCGCCGCGCAGGACGTCGTCTACCGGGCGGGCGGCCTGGCCCTGATGAACCTGCTCGCCGTGCCGGGCGTGGTCGGCGTGGACGTGATGCCGGCGACGCTGGGCTCCGCGCTGGAGCGGGTGGACGGCCTGGCGGGCGCGGTCCTCGACTCCTCCCCGGCGACGGCCGGCGACCTCCTGATCATCATCTCCCTCTCCGGGCGCAACGCCCTGCCGGTCGAGATGGCGATGAACGCGCGGGCCCTGGGGCTCACGGTGATCGGTGTGACGTCGGTGGCGTACGCGACGGAGACGAAGTCGCGGCACGTCTCGGGGACGTACCTCAAGGACCACTGCGACATCGTCCTCGACTCCAAGATCGCGGTCGGCGACGCGGAACTGACTCACGAGGGCATCGAGGCGCCGTTCGCCCCGGCGTCCACGGTGGTCACCAGCGCCCTGATGCAGGCGACGATGGCAGCGGCAGCCGAGGAACTGGTCCGCCGCGGCATCGAACCGCCCCTGCTGCGCTCCGGCAACGTGGACGGCGGCCACGAGTGGAACGGCCGCGTGATGTCCGAGTACCGCGACCGGATCTTCTTCCGCCACTAGCCCCGGCCGGCGGCCCCGTTCGCGCAGGCGGCGGAAGGCGACGCCGGCCGTCCACGCGGTGTGAGCACAGACGCAGACGACCCGTGGGCCTTGGTTCCCGCCGTACGAATCGGCGGAAAGCCGGCCGGACTTACCGGCGGCCCACGGGTCGGGTGACTGCTTGGGTTTCGGCAGGCGGCCTGCCGAGGTGCACAGAGTGCGACGGCAGGCCGTTAGCCCGCAGTCACCTCACGAGTCCGAAAAGAAACCATTTTTCCGGATCACCTCCTTTCGCGTGTACCCACAGCCTAGGCAGCACCCCTGGGCCCGCTCAAGGGATTTATTCGCCCGCCTTTTCCTCCGCCTCGTTTCCGGGATGAAACGATTTCGGGGAACCAGCTGTGTCCTGCGTCACGTTCGAGTTGAATTGGCTGCGCGTGCACCTGCACGTGTGACGCACGTCCTGCAGGGGGTTCCGGGATGAGTGCTACCAGGAGCGAGACCGCTCAAGACGCCGGGCCCGGGGGTGAGTCTCCCGGGGGAGATCTGTTGGCCGCGTTGCTCGACGGTATGGATGCCGCGCTCTGTGCCTTCGACGCCGACGGGGCCGTCACCCACTGGAACAGAGAGGCAGAGCGGATCCTCGGGTGGACCGCCAAGGACGCCGTCGGGCGGCGGGGGTTCGACGGGTGGGCCGTGCGGAGTGAGGATGCCGAGGAGGTGCATGGGCGGCTGATGGGGGTCATGCACGCGCCGGGACGGCAGGTGCATGAGTTTGCGCTGGTACGCAAGGACGGCGGGCGGGTGCTCGTACGGACCCAGTCCGCCGGAGTGCGCGGGGCGGACGGGCGGCCCGCCGGGGTGTACTGCGCGTTCAGCGAGGTGCACGCGCAGATCGATCTGGAGCGGTCCATCGCGCTGAGCGAGGCCCTGTTCGAGGACGCCGCCTGGGGTGTCGTCCTCGTCGACGTCGATCTGCGGCCGACCGTCGTCAACGGACACGCCGCCCTCGCCCTCGGCGCCGGGCGGACCCCGCTGCTCGGGCGGCCCCTGGGAGACCTGATCACGCAGGGCGTCGAGGAGCTGGAGAGCGCCCTGCAGTATGTCCTCGCCGAAGGCCCGCCCCGCGCGCCCGCCGAGGTGTGGGTGACCCTGAAGACCGGCGACGGCGAGCGGCGCCGCTGCCTGCGTTCGGCGTTCGTACGGCTCGCGTCGCCGCTCGCCGAGGAGCCCGTACCGCTCGGTGTGGGCTGGATGTTCCAGGACGTGACCGACGAACGGCTCGCGCAGCAGGACGCGGACCGGCTGCGGTTCCGCTTCAGCCAGCTGCACCGGGCGGGGGTGGCGGCGGCCGAGTTCGAGGATCCGATGGAGGCGGCGGCCTGTTACCTCGACTTCGCGCTGGCCGGGTTCGCGGATCACGCGCTGGTGGATCTGTGCGGGCCCGGGGAGCGACTGCGGCGGGTCGCGGCGACACCGGCCGGTACGCCGGGTCCGGTCACCGCGGTGATGGGCGGCGGGATCCCGGTCCGCTACCGGGCCGGCCATCCGGCGCTGCAGGCCGTGGACCGTACGGGCCCGGTGCGGGCCGGCGCCCCGGTCGCCGCGCCGGAGGCGGCCGAGGCCTGGGCGGCGGACCGGTGCTGGCCGCGGGACGCGGTGTACGCCCGGTGCGTGGTGCTGCGCAGCCGGGGCCGGACGCTGGGGGTCCTGACGTTTCTGCGCTCGGCGGCGCGCCCGGCGTTCGAGCGGCCGGACGCGGCGTACGGGGAGAGCGTGGCGGCGCGGGTGGCGGCGGCGGTGGATCTGGCGGGGCGCTAGCGGCTCTCAGGGCGAGGCCCTGGCCGCGCCCGTGCCGCGCCGGCGTTCCCGGCCGGGCAGGCGCCCGCGCAGGCGCCGAAGCGGGCGGTGCTCGTGCCGGCCCGGCAGCGCGCATCGCCCGGGTCTACGGGAACCCCACGCACGTGGGCCGTACGCAGCCTTCGCCACGCCCCTCGCCGTCACGCCGAGAGGCGCGGGGACGCCCACGCACGTACGCCGTACGCAGCCGTCGCCGACGCCCCCTCGCCGTCACGGCGAGAGGCGCTCCACCGTCCAGCCCTCGCCCGTGCGCTCGTAGCGCAGCCGGTCGTGCAGGCGGTTCTCGTGGCCCTGCCAGAACTCCACCGTCTGCGGCACGACGCGGAAGCCGCCCCACTCCGGCGGTACCGGTACGTGCGTGCCCTCGGGGTAGCGGGCGTGCAGTTCCTCGTAGCGGGCGAGGAGCTCCTCGCGTGTGCCGATCACCGTCGACTGGTGGCTGGCCCAGGCGCCCAGCTGGGAGCCGTGTGGGCGGGTGCGGAAGTACGCGGCGGTCTCGTCGCGGCCGGTGCGGGTCGCCGTGCCCGTGACGATCACCTGGCGGGCGATCGGGTGCCAGGGGAAGAGCAGCGAGACGTGCGCGTTGGCGGCCAGCTCGTGGCCCTTGCGGGAGTTGTAGTTCGTGTAGAAGACGAAGCCGGCCTCGTCGTAGTGCTTCATCAGGACCGTACGGGACGACGGCCGCCCGTCGGGGGTGGCGGTGGAGACGACCATGGCGTTCGGCTCGTGGATGGCGACGGTCTCGGCCGCGGCCTCCTTGAACCAGCGGGCGAACTGTTCGACCGGCGAGGGCGCGAGGTCCGCCACGGTCAGCTGAGGGGTCCGGTACTGCTCACGCATGTCGGCGGGGTCGAGGGCATAGCCATCGAGGGCATCGGCAGAGTCCGCGGTGTGCGCATCGGCGTCGGTCACAGCCCCATCCTGCCGCAGAGGCCCTCGGCGCCGGGGCCGGGGGGCGCACCGGGTGCAGCGCGGACCCAGTCTGCCCGGCACGGAGTGCCGCTAACCCTCCTTGGAGGCATTGGCGGAGTGTGCCGGTTGTCACGCTTCCCCGCATCGGCGGGACCGGCCAAACTCTCCGCTGGGCCACTGTGGCCTCCCTACGAAGCGATGCGGGTGGCAACCCGCCGCACGGGGCATCACCCCCGCACAGCCCGACCGAGCTTGTCTGGAATCTGAGGAGCCGCCTGATGTCCGACTTCGTACCCGGACTCGAAGGAGTCGTCGCGTTCGAAACGGAGATCGCCGAACCGGACAAGGAGGGCGGTGCCCTCCGCTACCGGGGCGTCGACATCGAAGACCTCGTGGGTCATGTGTCCTTCGGGAACGTCTGGGGCCTGCTGGTCGACGGGGCGTTCAACCCCGGTCTGCCGCCGGCCGAGCCGTTCCCGATCCCGGTCCACTCCGGGGACATCCGCGTCGACGTGCAGTCCGCGCTCGCGATGCTCGCCCCCGTGTGGGGCCTGAAACCGCTCCTCGACATCGACGCCGAGCAGGCCCGTGACGACCTGGCCCGGGCCGCCGTCATGGCCCTGTCGTACGTCGCGCAGTCCGCCCGCGGTCAGGGCCTGCCGATGGTGCCGCAGAGCGAGATCGACAAGGCCGAGTCGGTCGTCGAGCGGTTCATGATCCGCTGGCGTGGGGAGCCGGACCCGCGGCATGTGAAGGCTGTGGACGCCTACTGGACGTCGGCCGCCGAGCACGGCATGAACGCCTCCACGTTCACCGCCCGGGTCATCGCCTCCACCGGCGCCGACGTGGCCGCCGCGCTCTCCGGGGCCGTCGGCGCCATGTCCGGCCCGCTGCACGGCGGTGCCCCCTCCCGCGTCCTCGGCATGATCGAGGAGATCGAGCGGACCGGCGACGCCGCCGCCTACGTCCGCCAGGCCCTGGACAAGGGCGAGCGTCTGATGGGCTTCGGTCACCGCGTCTACCGCGCCGAGGACCCGCGCGCCCGCGTCCTGCGCCGTACGGCCCGCGAGCTGGCGGCGCCCCGCTTCGAGGTCGCCGAGGCGCTGGAGAAGGCCGCCCTGGAGGAGCTGCACAACCGCCGCCCGGACCGGGTGCTTGCCACCAACGTCGAGTTCTGGGCGGCGATCGTGCTGGACTTCGCGGAGGTCCCGGCACACATGTTCACCTCGATGTTCACCTGCGCCCGTACGGCGGGCTGGTCGGCGCACATCCTGGAGCAGAAGCGCACCGGCCGGCTCGTGCGCCCCTCGGCCCGCTACGTCGGCCCCGGGGCCCGTAACCCCCGCGAGATCGCCGGCTACGACGACATCGTGGGCTGACCCGAGGGCCCTAGCGGGACAGCGCGGGCTGCCGCTCGGTGAGCAGCAGATCCGCGTGGTGCCGGGCGGCGACCAGCGGGTGGGCCCGCAGCTTGCCCTTGAGTTCGTTGCGGCCGTACTCGGCGAACAGCGGGTTCGCCGGGTCGGCCGTGACGCCGGGCGCGTGTGCCGCGTACGGGAAGGGCAGCGGCTCGATCCGGGCGTCGAGCCGCGGGTTGTAGAAGAACGGCACGGAGAAGCGCTCGGTGGCTCCGGGCGGGCTCACCACGCGGTGGTTGGTCGCCAGCAGATAGCCGTCCGTGGCGACCTCCAGGAGCTCGCCCAGGTTGACGACGAACGCGCCGGGCAGCGGCGGTACGTCGTGGAAGCGGCCGTCCTCACGCTCCACCTGGAGCCCGCCGACCTGGTCCTGGAGCAGCAGGGTCAGGAAGCCGTAGTCCTTGTGCGCGCCGACGCCCTGGTCGGCGCCGTCGCCCGCGCTGCCGGGGTAGCGGACCATCTTCAGGTGCGGGTGGGCCCGCTCGCCGAAGGCGTCGTCGTAGAAGCCGGCCGGTGCCCCGATCGAGGCGAGCAGCTCGCGCAGGAGCCGCTCGGCGACGCCGCTGAGCCGCTCGATCCAGTTGAGTGCGGCGGTCCGCAGCTGCGGCAGCGCGGCCGGCCACTGGTTGGGGCCCTGGAGCCACCAGTAGGCGGGCTCGCCCGGGCCGGGCACGTGCGCGGGCCGCTCGGCGCCGATGTCGAGCTGGTCGCGCCAGTCGCGGGAGCCGCCGGTGCGTTCGTCCCCGGTGCGGGTGTAGCCGCGGAAGTGCGGCGAGTTCACGTTGTCGATCGCGAGCCGGTCGGCCTCCGGCAGGGCGAAGAAGGCCCGCATGGCGCCGAGCAGCGCCTCGGTCTCGGCGTCGGTGACGCCGTGCCCGACGAGCTGGAAGAAGCCCACGTCATGGGCGGCGCTGTGGAGCTGCGCATGGAGCAGCCGGCGGGCCTGCGGGCCGCGGTCGGCGGCGGACAGGTCGATGATCGGGAGCTGGTGGTACGTCTGAACGGGCTGAACAGTCTGAGCAGTCATGATGCGTCCGCGGGGTATACGGGTTCCCGGGCGGCCGCCGAGGGTGGGGCGGGGGCCACAGGAGACGTACGGAAAGTGGCGTCGGGGTCAGACGGAGCGACGACAGCCCATGCTCGCGACGCGGAGGAAGTCCACGTGGCGGCGGCGTACGAGCGAAAGCATGCGGCCAGCGTACGCCTCGACAGGAGAATTTGAAGTGACCCACGTCACACGCCGGGGCTCCGCCCCAGCGTCGCGTCGAGGATCGCCGCCCACTGCGCCACCACCCGCCCCCGGCGCGCCGAATCGTCGGTGAGCAGCGTCGCGAGCCCCAGCCCCCGGGCCATGTCGAGGAGCCCCTGCACCGTCTCCCGCACCCCCGGCACCGACTCGTCCGCGCCCAGCAGCTCCACCGCGATGCGGTGGGACTCCCGCCCCACCCGCGCCTCCAGCTCCGTCACCCGGGCCCGCAGCTGCTCCTCGTTCGAGGCCGCCACCCACAGGTGCAGCGCCGCCCGGAACAGCGGCCCCGTGTACAGGTCCACCAAGGCCGCCACCACCGCCGCCCGGTCCTGCGGCGGCAGCGTCCGCAGCGCCTGCGAGCGCTCCTCGGCGACGTACTCGACCGCCGCCGTGAACAGGTCCTCCCTGGTGGGAAAGTGGTGCTGCGCCGCGCCCCGCGACACCCCGGCCCGCTCGGCGACCACCGACACCGTCGAGCCCGCCCAGCCGTACTCGGCCAGGCAGGCCACGGCCGCCTCCAGGAGCCGCTGCCGGGTCACCCGGCTGCGGTCCTGCTTGGGAGGGGTCACCACACCCATGCGGGGTCCCGTCGTTCGAGGAAGGCTGTCATCCCCTCGCGCGCCTCCGCCGAGGCGAAGAGCGACGCGGACCGCTGGACCAGGTCCTCCGCGTCCCGCTCGAAGGCTGCCAGCACCCTAGCCGTGACCAGGCGCTTGGACTCGGCCAGCCCCTGCGGCGACCCCTTGCGCAGCCCGTCCAGGACCGGTTCGAAAGCGTCGTCGAGCGCCGTCAGCAGACCGATCCGCACCGCCTCGGCCGCGTCGAACCGCTCCCCCGTCAGGTAGTAGCGGGCCGCCGCCCGCGCGTCCACCTTCGGCAGCAGCGTCAGCGAGATCACCGCCGGCGCCACCCCGATCCGGGCCTCCGTCAGCGCGAAGTCCGACCCCGCCGTCGCCACCGCGACATCGCACGCCCCGACCAGACCGAGCCCGCCGGCCCGCACATGCCCCGCCACCCGCGCCACCACCGGCTTCGGCAGCTCCACGATCCGCCGCAGCAGCGCCACGAACGCGTACGGGCTCGGTGGCGCCTTCAGATCCGCGCCCGCGCTGAACGTGCCGCCCGTGTGGGTCAGCACCACCGCCCGGACCGCCGGGTCCTCGCCGCACTCCCCCAGCGCCTGCGCCAGCTCCGCCACCAGACGCGCCGACAGCGCGTTGCGGCTCTCCGGCGCGTCCAGCGTCAGGGTGGTGATACCGCGCTCGTACGCGCGCGTGACGACAGCTGTCATACCTCTTCCCGCTCCCCTTCCCGGTCCCTCAGCTCACGGCGCAGGATCTTCCCCGACGCCGCCCGGGGCACCGCCCCGACGAACTCCACCCGGCGCACCTTCTTGTACGGCGCCACCCGCCCGGCGACGAACTCCATGACCTCGTCCTCGCTCAGCTGCGACGCCGTCGGCTGCCGCACCACGAACGCCTTCGGCACCTCGTTGCCGTCCTCGTCGTACACCCCGATCACCGCCGCGTCCGCCACCCCCTCGTGAGTGAGCAGCAACGCCTCCAGCTCGGCCGGCGCGACCTGGTAACCCTTGTACTTGATGAGCTCCTTCACGCGGTCGACGATGAACAGCCAGCCGTCCTCGTCGACCCGGCCGACGTCGCCCGTGTGCACCCAGCCCTCCGCGTCGATCATCTCCGCGGTGGCCTCCGGACGCCCCAGATACCCCTTCATCACCTGCGGCCCCCGGATGGCGACCTCGCCCGCCTCACCGGGCGCCGCGTCCGCCGACGGATCGTCCAGGGACAGGATCCGCATCTCCGTGTTCGGCAGCAGCAGGCCCACCGTCCCCGGCGGCGGCCGCTCCACGTCCAGCGGCACCACATGCGTCCCCGGCGACAGCTCCGTCATGCCGTAAGCCTGCCGCACCGGCGGCAGCTTCAACCGGTCCGAACAGGCCTGCGCCAGCGCCGCGTCCAGCGGGGCCGCCGCGCTCACGACGTACTCCAGCGACGACAGGTCGTAGCGCGCCACCGCCGGATGCTTGGCCAGCGCCAGCACGATCGGCGGCGCCACGTACAGGCCGTTGATGCGGTGCTTCTCGATCGCGCCGAGGAACTGGTCCAGCTCGAACCGGGGCAGCACGACCACCGTCGCGCCGTGCCGCAGCGGCGCGTTCATCAGCGCCGTCAGACCGTAGATGTGGAAGAACGGCAGCACCGCGAGGATCCGGTCGCCCGGTCGCATCGGGATCGCCGGATACAGCTGCGCCAGATTGGTGGCGATCGAGCGGTGCGTGAGCATCACCCCCTTCGGCACCCCGGTCGTGCCCGACGAGTACGGCAGCGCCGCCACGTCCTCGGCCGGGTCGATGCCGAGCACCGGCTCCGGCGCCGTCGACCCGATCAGGTCCCGCACCGACCGGTGCCCCTCCGCCTCGTCGCAGACGAAGATCTCCTCGATCCCGCCGACCATCTCCGCCGCCCGCCGCGCCGACTCCAGCAGCGGCGAGACGGTGACGATCCAGCGGGCCGAAGAGTCCCGCAGCTGCTTGGCGAACTCCTCCGCCGTCGCCAGCGGATGCACGGTCGTCACCGACGCCCCCGCGCGCGTGGCGCCGTAGAACACCACCGGATACAGCACGGTGTTGGGGCTGTGCAGGGCCAGCACATCGCCCTTGCGCAGCCCCGCGTCGGCCAGGGCGGCGGCGATCCGCCGATGGAACGCGTCGACCTGCGCGTACGTCAGCGCCGCCCCGCCCGCCCCGTCGACCAGGGCGAGCGTGTCACCGAACTCGGCCGCCCGGCCCAGCACGGCGTCATGGATGGGGAGCGAGACGGCGGGAACGTCCTCGTACGCGCTGCGGTGCACCTTCGGGATCACGGTCAGCCCCTTCGCATCGGATCGTCGGACGCCAGGATCGCCCCTGCCGGGCCGCGTTGGGGAGACCTAATACGACTTCGGCAGCCCCAGGGACTGGTGCGAGACGAAGTTGAGGATCATCTCCCGGCTGACCGGCGCGATCCTCGCCACCCGCGACGCCGTGATCAGCGACGCGAGGCCGAACTCCCTGGTCAGACCGTTGCCGCCGAGGGTGTGCACCGACTGGTCCACCGCCTTCACACACGCCTCACCGGCCGCGTACTTCGCCATGTTCGCCGCCTCCCCCGCGGCCATGTCGTCACCGGCGTCGTACAGCGCCGCCGCCTTCCGCATCATCAGCCGCGCCAGCTCCAGCTCGATGTGCGCCTGGGCGAGGGGATGCGCAATGGCCTGGTGGGCGCCGATCGGCACCTTCCACACCTGCCGCTCCTTGGCGTACGCGACCGCACGGCCGAGCGCGTACCGCCCCATGCCGATCGCGAACGCCGCCGTCATGATCCGCTCCGGGTTCAGCCCCGCGAACAGCTGCAGCAGCCCCGCGTCCTCTTCCCCCACCAGCGCGTCCGCCGGCAGGTGCACCTCGTCGAGCGTCAGCTCGAACTGCTTCTCGTGCGCCTGGAGCTCCATGTCGATCTGCCGCCGCCCGAAGCCGGGGGTGTCGCGCGGCACGATGAAGAGGCAGGCCTTGAGGTTGCCGGTACGGGCGTCGGACGTACGGCCGACGATGAGCGTCGCGTCGGCGATGTCGACACCGGAGACGAAGACCTTACGGCCGTCGAGTATCCAGCCGTCCTCGGTACGGTTCGCGGTGGTCGTGATGCGGTGCGAGTTGGAACCGGCGTCGGGCTCGGTGATGCCGAACGCCATCGTGCGGCTGCCGTCGGCGAGACCGGGCAGCCAGGCAGCCTTCTGCGCGTCGGTGCCGAAACGGGAGATGACGGTGCCGCAGATGGCCGGCGAGACCACCATCATCAGCAGCGGCGCACCGGCCGCGCCGGCCTCCTCCAGGACGATGGACAGCTCGGCCATACCGCCGCCCCCGCCGCCGTACTCCTCGGGCAGGTTGACCCCGAGGTAGCCGAGCTTGCCGGCCTCGGCCCACAGGGCCGCCCGGTCGAAGCCGCGGCCGTGACGGTGGCCGAGGGCGGAGACGGCGGCGCGGAGCGCGGTGTGCTCCGGCGACTCGATGAGGCTGGTCATTGCGGATCCTCCTGAACGACGGCGAGCAGGGCGCCGACCTCGACCTGACGGCCGGGGACGGCGTGGAGCGCGGTGAGCGTGCCGGAGGCGGGGGCGGTGATGCGGTGCTCCATCTTCATGGCCTCCAGCCAGAGGAGCGGCTGCCCGGCGCCGACCGGGGCGCCGACGGCGAGACCGTCCGCGACCCGGACGACCGTGCCGGGCATGGGCGCGAGCAGGGAGCCGGGGGCGGCCCGCTCGCGAGGGTCGGTGAACCGGGGCACGGCGGTGAGCCGGTACGGGCCGACGTGGACGGTGCCGTCCCCGTCCCGGGCGACAGCGAAGTCCCGTACCACCCCCTCGACTTCGAGACGTACACGGTCGGGGGCGGCGGCTACGGCACGGACACCCTCGGGAGCGGTGACGGTGTACCCGCCGCCGCGCACGGGCCGGTAACGCACCTCGTGCACGCCGTACGTGCGGACCTGGTCCTGGGAGCGGACGTTGCGCCACCCGCCCCCGAACCGCCCGGCACTGTCGGCCGCGTCCGCGAGGGCGGCGGCGACGGCGGCGTACGCCTCACCGTCCCGGGGCCGGACCAGCGCGTCGAGGTTCCGCCCGTAGAACCCGGTGTCGAGCCGGCCGGGGTCCTGGAAGTCGGCGTGCCGCAACGAGGCGACGAGCAGGTCCCGGTTGGTGACCGGCCCGTGCACCGCGGCCCGTTCCAGCACGTCCGCCAGCTTCCGCACCGCCGCCGCGCGGCTCGGAGCGTGCACGACGACCTTGGCGAGCATGGCGTCGTAGTGCACCGGCACGACGTCCCCGGAGGCGTAGCCGCTGTCGACCCGGACGCGGACAGCATCGGCCAGGCCCGCCCCGCCCCGATTCGGGAACTCCAGGGCGTGCAGCACGCCCGTCTGCGGGGTCCAGCCCGTGGCCGGGTCCTCCGCGTACAGGCGGGCCTCGACGGCGTGGCCGCTCGGCGTCGGCGCATCGGCCGGCAGCCGCGCGCCCTCCGCGACGGCGATCTGGAGCGCCACCAGATCCACCCCGTACACCTCCTCGGTCACCGGGTGCTCGACCTGGAGCCGGGTGTTCATCTCCAGGAAGTGCGCGCGGCCGTCCGCGACCAGGAACTCCACCGTCCCCGCCCCCACGTAGCCGACCGCCTTGGCGGCCGCCTGCGAACGCTCGTACAGCTCTTCGACGAGCGGGGCCGGGAGCCCTGGCGCCGGGGCCTCCTCGATCACCTTCTGGTGGCGCCGCTGGAGCGAACAGTCCCGCGTCCCCAGCGCCCAGACCGTGCCGTGCGTGTCGGCGAGGATCTGCACCTCCACATGGCGGCCGCCCTCCACATACGGCTCGACGAACACCTCCCCGTCCCCGAACGCGCTCAGCGCCTCCGCCCGCGCCGCCGCCAACTCCCCTTCCAGCGCGGACAGTTCCCGTACGATCCGCATGCCGCGCCCGCCGCCGCCCGCGGCCGCCTTCACCAGCACCGGCAGATCAGCCGCGGTGACGTCCGTGAGCGGGGCAAGGCCCATCAGCTCCTTCGCCCGCGTCTTCGACGCCATCGCCTCGATCGCGGCCGGCGGCGGACCGATCCACACCAGCCCCGCGCCGGCCACCGCCGCCGCGAACTCGGCGTTCTCCGACAGGAATCCGTACCCCGGATGGACCGCGTCCGCGCCCGCCGCCAGCGCCGCCTTCACGATCAGGTCGCCGCGCAGATACGTCTCGGCGGGCGTCGATCCCGGCAGCCGTACGGCGGCGTCCGCCTCCCGTACGTGCAGCGCCGACGCGTCCGCGTCCGCATACACCGCCACCGTCGCGAGCCCCAGCTCACGGCAGGTACGGAAGACCCGGCAGGCGATCTCGCCCCGGTTCGCGACAAGAACAGTGGAGATCATCAGTGCCTCACATCCGGAAGACGCCGAAGCCGCCCCGCGCGCCCTCGACCGGTGCCGTGTGGATCGCCGACAGACACAGCCCGAGGACCGTGCGGGTGTCCCGGGGGTCGATGACCCCGTCGTCGTACAACCGCCCCGACAGGAACATCGGCAGTGACTCGGACTCGATCTGCTGCTCCACCATCGCCCGCAGCCCGGCGTCCGCCTCCTCGTCGTACGGCTGCCCCTTGGCCTGCGCGGACGCCCGGGCGACGATCGACAGCACCCCGGCCAGCTGCTGCGGGCCCATCACCGCCGACTTGGCGCTGGGCCAGGCGAAGAGGAAACGGGGGTCGTAGGCCCGGCCGCACATGCCGTAGTGACCGGCGCCGTAGCTCGCGCCCAGCAGGACCGACAGATGCGGGACCTTCGAATTGGCCACCGCGTTGATCATCATCGCGCCGTGCTTGATGATGCCGCCCTGCTCGTACTCCTTGCCGACCATGTAGCCGGTGGTGTTGTGCAGGAACAGCAGCGGAATGTCCCGCTGGTTGGCGAGCTGGATGAACTGCGCGGCCTTCTGCGACTCCGCGCTGAACAGCACGCCCTGCGCGTTGGCCAGGATCCCGACCGGATAGCCGTGCAGCGACGCCCAGCCCGTCACCAGACTCGGCCCGTACGCCGCCTTGAACTCGTCGAAGTCCGAACCGTCCACGATCCGGGCGATCACCTCACGCGGATCGAACGGCGTCCGCAGATCCCCCGGCACGATCCCCAGCAGCTCCTCCGCGTCGTACTTCGGCGGCTGCGCGGGCCCCGGATCGGGGTGTGCCTTGCGGTGGTTGAGCCGGGCGACGATCCGGCGGGCCTGGCGCAGCGCGTCGGCCTCGTCGACGGCGTAGTGGTCGGCGAGACCGGACACGTGTGCGTGCATCCGCGCGCCGCCGAGGGACTCGTCGTCGCTCTCCTCCCCCGTCGCCATCTTCACCAGCGGCGGACCGCCGAGAAAGACCTTCGACCGCTCCTCGATCATCACGGTGTGGTCGGACATGCCGGGGACGTACGCACCACCGGCCGTGGAGTTGCCGAAGACGACCGCGATCGTGGGGATCCCGGCGGCGGACAGCCGGGTCAGGTCGCGGAAGAGCGCCCCGCCCGGGATGAAGATCTCCTTCTGGGACGGCAGATCGGCCCCGCCCGACTCGACGAGGGAGATCACCGGGAGGCGGTTGGCGTACGCGATCTCGTTGGCGCGCAGCGCCTTCTTCAGCGTCCACGGGTTGGAGGCGCCGCCGCGGACGGTCGGATCGTTGGCGGTGATCAGGCACTCGACGCCTTCCACCACACCGATGCCGGTGACGAGCGACGCGCCGACTGTGTACTCGGGGGAGGCGCTGCCCCAGGCGGCGAGCGGCGACAGCTCCAGGAACGGGGTGTCGGGGTCGAGGAGCAGTTCGATCCGCTCACGGGCGAGAAGCTTGCCGCGGGCGTGGTGCCGGGCGGTGTACTTCTCACCGCCGCCGGCGAGCGCCTTGGCGTGTTCGGCTTCCAGCGCGGCCAGTTTGTCGAGGAGGGCGGCCCGGTGGGCGGCGTAGTCGGCGCCGCCGGTGTCGAGGGCCGAGGCGAGCACGGTCACAGGAGAACCTCCGGTACGTCGAGTTCGCGGGCGCGCAGCCACTCGCCGAGGGCCTTGGCCTGGGGGTCGAAGCGGGCCTGGGAGGCGACGCCCTCGCCGAGAAGGCCGGTGATGACGAAGTTCAGGGCGCGGAGGTTGGGCAGTACGTGTCGGACGACCGACAGCTGACGGATTTCAGGCAACAGATGACAGAGTCGGTCGACTGTCAGTTCGTTCGCGAGCCACCGCCAGCCGTCATCCGTCCGCGCCCACACCCCCACGTTCGCGTCCCCACCCTTGTCCCCGCTGCGCGCCCCCACGACCCGCCCGAGCGGGACCCGCCGCAGGGGCCCGGCGGGCAGCGGCGGCGGCAGACCGGGCTCCGGTACGGGCTCCAGTTCGCGCACGCGCACCGGCTCGGGGACCGGTTCGCGTCGCCCGTCCGGGAGGACGGCGAGGTGGGTGACCGCCGAGCGGTCCACGTACCGGGCCTCGAAGACGCCGTAGGGCGCGCCCTTGCCGGGCGGGGCGGTGACGTGGAAGCCGGGGTAGGAGCCGAGGGCCAGTTCGACGGCCGCGCCGCTGAGGGTGCGTCCCACCGTCTCGGGGTCCTGGTCGCGCACGACGAGCCGGAGCAGGGCGCTGGCGGTCTCCTCGGTGTCGGCGTCGGCGCGGTCGGTCCGGGCGAGTTCCCAGCGCACCTCGGCCGGGCGGGAGGCGCCGCGGGCGAAGGCGTCCTCGATCTGGCCTTGGACGAGGGCGGCCTTGGCGTCGATGTCGAGGCCGGTGAGGACGAAGACGACTTCGTTGCGGAAGCCGCCGAGGCGGTTGAACCCGGCCTTGAGGGTGGGCGGCGGGGCTTCGCCGCGTACGCCGTCGATCCTGACCCGGTCGGGCCCGTCCTGGGTGAGCCGTACGGTGTCGAGGCGGGCGGTGACGTCGGGCCCGGCGTACCGCGCGGGGCCCGTCTCGTACAGCAGTTGCGCGGTGACGGTGCCGGTGTCGACGAGGCCGCCCGTGCCGTCGTGTTTGGTGATGACGCTGCTGCCGTCGGCGTGGATCTCGGCGAGCGGGAAGCCGGGGCGGCGGACGTCGTGGCCGGTGAAGAAGGCGTAGTTGCCGCCGGTGGCCTGGGTGCCGCACTCCAGGACGTGTCCGGCGACGACCGCGCCGGCGAGCTGGTCGTACGCCTCGGGGCCCCAGCCGTGCCACCACTGGGCGGGGCCGGTGACGAGCGCGGCGTCGGTGACCCGGCCGGTGACGACGACGTCGGCTCCGGCGGCGAGGGCGGCGGCGATCCCGCCGCCGCCGAGGTAGGCGTTGGCGCTGAGGACCCCGTCCGGGGCGGGCAGCCGGTCGCCTTCGACGTGGGCGATGCGGACGGGGACGCCGAGGCGGGCGGCGAGGGCGCGCAGGGCGTCGGCGAGGGCGGCGGGGTTGAGCCCGCCGGCGTTGGTGACGATTCTGACGCCGCGTTCGTGGGCGAGGCCGAGGCCTTCCTCCATCTGCCGCAGGAAGGTTTTGGCGTAGCCGGTGGCGGGGTCCTTGAGCTGGTCGCGGCCGAGGATGAGGAGGGTGAGTTCGGCGAGGTAGTCGCCGGTGAGGACGTCGAGCCGGCCGCCGGTGAGCATCTCGCGGACGGCGTCGAAGCGGTCGCCGTAGAAGCCGGAGGCGTTCCCGATCCGCAGGAGGCTCATGCGGCTCCCTTCGGGGCGCGTCCGGGGCCGGCCGGGCCGGCGAAGGCCTGGGCGATGGAGAGCCAGGTGTCGGCGTCGCGTCCTTCGGCGCGCAGGGCGAGGTCGTCGCGGTGGGCGCGCTGGGTGACCAGGAGGCAGAAGTCGAGGGCGGGGCCGGTGATCTTCTGCGGGGCGTCCTCGGGGCCGTATGTCCACAGGCCCGTTCCGTCGGGTGGGGTGAGTTCGACTCGGAAGGGTGCGGTGGGCGCGGGCAGGCCGCGTACGAGGTAGGCGTAGTCGCGGGCGCGTACGCCGATCCAGGCGACGTGGCGCAGCCGGGCGGTCGGCTGGCGTACGGCACCGAGGGCGTCGGCGATGTCCTGGCCGTGGGCCCAGGTCTCCATGAGGCGGGCGGTGGCCATGGCGGCGGCGCTCATGGGCGGGCCGTACCAGGGGAAGCGGGTGCCGGGCGGGGCGGCGCGCAGGGCGTCCTGGAGCTGCTCACGCCCCTTCCGCCACCGCGCGAGCAGCTCACCGGGCGGCAGCGAGGCCCCCTCCTCGGCGCCCTCGTCGACGAACCGCTCGGGCGCGGCGAGCGCCTTCCGGGTCTCGACGGCGAAGCCCTCGGCATCGGTGACGGCGAGGAGCGCGGCGCGGTCGGTCCAGGCGAGGTGGGCGATCTGGTGGGCGACGGTCCAGCGTGGGGCGGGGGTGGGGGTGGCCCACCGTTCCCGGCTCAGCTGCCCGACCAGCTGGTCGAGTTCCTCGCTCTCGCTGCGCAGGTCGTCGAGGACGACGGCAGGGTCGGACACGGTGCGCTCCCCTCGGGACACGGCGGTGTGTGCCGAGGAGCATGGCAGCGCCCAAGGAAACAAGCAAGCATGCTTGCTTTACTTCTGGCCACAATTCCCGGCGCGGCCAGCCGGGGACAGAGGTACGGGTGGTCAGAGGCGGCGGGCGCCTCGCTGGCTCTGGTACCAAGCCAGCGCGGCCAGAACGTCGGAGGGCTCAGCGGCGAGCGCGGCCGCATGACTGCGGCAGGCAAGGACATCCCGGCCGTCTCGAACACCGACGACCCGCAAGGTCTCTGTCGCGCCGCACCGATCGCATGCCCGGGAGTCCGCGGCCCCTTGCCCTGCCCCCGGCCCGAAGGCAGCCTGGGCCGCGCTCGTCGGCTGCTTGCCTGTCGCCAACCCCCGCGTCCCCCCGCGAGCCCCGTCGATCTCGCCATTGACCGTCTCGCAATACCCGCCCGCCAATCCCACCGCGCGACGCATGCCCGCCTGGCGATCGGCGGCCCTGCTGAGCCGGTCGAAGGTGTCCACAAGGCACACCTTGGGCCCTTCGGCCTGCCTCATGGCCAGACACAAGGCGTCGAACTGGGGACGATGGTCGCCAAGGGCATCGTCACCCAAGTCGACCCAGATGCCGGCGAGTTCCCACCCGCGGCCGACCGCGCGGGCGCGGCACCGGTCGATGCGGAGATCGAGGACCGCGGTGGTCGGTGTGGCGTGCCGGTCGTAGATGAAGGCACGCGGTTTCCTCCCCACTCCGGCACCCGAGTCAGAACCCCTCGAAGGCGTCTGTGCAACGTCGTCCACAGCCATGCTTCCTCCATTACGCTGAGTGGCAAGTCGTCACGCAGTACGACGGTAGAAAGCTGGGACCGCTGCTTGAAGTGACCACGGGTACGGGTGATCGACCCGTTCCACGGTCCAGGGGGATGCCATGCCAAGCAATCCGCGCCCCACCCCGACCGACGGTCAGGGATCGGCCTCACGCGGTCGTCGCGGCATCGTTTCCGGCTATGTCTTCCGCCTCATCCGCGAGCAACTCGGCCACACGCAAGACGCTCTCGCCGAGCACCTGCACGTCACCTCCGACACCGTCGCGGGCTGGGAGTCCGGTCGCCGCGCGCTCACGGCCGTACCCGTCGGCCAAGTGGCGGCCTGTCGCCACAGGCTGCTGCGACTGGGTGCGTCACCCGCGCTGCTCCTCTCCCTTGAACGGGCCTTGGAGACTGATGTGCTCCTCACCAGCTCCCTCGCCGAGGGAACACCCACGGACAACAACCCGATCGGCGCATGGGTGATGCAGCGCGATCTCGTCGAGGTGCTCGCCTGGCCTCTCAGCGGGGTTCCGCCCACGGCTCTGCGGCAGCTGCCGGAACCACCACGGCCACGCCGAGGACCGGTGCCCAAGGGGCCTGAACTGCCGGAGTCGGACCGTCGGCGCTTCTTCGCGCACATGAGGCGCACGGTGGAGCACTCCTGTGGTCCCGATCGATTCCTGCTCCGCCGCCAGGCCCTCTACTTGGCGGGGTACGACACCGCGCCCGACACCGGCGAGTGGCTGGCCCACCATCAGCGAACGGGACGCCCGGACGACTGGCTCACCACCTGGCTCAACGCCCGCTCCGTCGCCGCCGTTGCGGCCCGGCAGGGAGACCGGGACCGGATGCGGCACTTCATCAGCGCCACACTCGACGAGGATCAGGCAAGCGAAGTGGCCAATCTGAACTACTGGGCGTATTGGATCGGCGAGGCACCCCACGTCGAACTGTCCGACGACTTCATCGCGTCGCCGCATCCCGGGCCTTGGCAGGGCGACAAGCTCATGCACCACCTGGTCCGAGGACTGAAGCCGCAGCACGGGTTCTTCGACCTCAACGTGCACACTCTCTGGACGTTGATCGCCGCCCGGCCGAACCTGCTCCAGCTGACGGCTCCCGCACGCCGCGCCCTACGCGGCCGTCTCCCCGTGATGTTGGATAGCTCCGAGCTGTCGGCGCGCACGCGCCGCGAGCTGGAGAGCATCCGGTACGCGATCCGCCTCGCCGAGGCGTGAGAGGAGACGGACGGTGGCTGACGACCTGTCCGCGGTGGCGAACTTCCTGTACGAAGCGGGGACGCTGAAGCAGACCAGGCGCACCGGCTGGTGGATGGCTGGGGTCCGCGACCCGGAGAGCGTCGCCGAGCATTCGTGGCGTACCTCGCTGATCGCGTCGATCATCGCCGAACTCGAAGGCGCCGACCCCGCACGAGCGGCGTTTCTCGCGGTCTGGCACGACTCCCAGGAGACCCGTACCGGGGATGTGAACTACCTGGGGAGGAAATACTCGCCCACGGCCGATCCGCGGGAGGTGACCGCGGACCAGACGGCAGGCATGCCGGAAGGGCTGGCTTCCACGGTGCGGAACCTGATCGCCGAGTACGAGGCGAAGGAGTCTCCCGAGGCGGTCTGCGCCCGGGATGCCGACAAGCTGGAGTGCATGCTGCAGGGCATCGAGTACAAGGCGCAGGGCTACGAGAACGCTCAGCGTTGGATCGACAACAGCCGGGGCCGCCTCGTCACCGAAACCGCCCGCCGCCTTGCCGACGAGCTGCTGGAACACGGAAGCCTGGACTGGCTGCGCGCAGCCCTGGGCGAGAAGCGGGACTGACCCCGGACTCCCCGGCGGTCACTTCGCCGACGTGCGCTTCACCTGGGTGCGGACGGCGCCCATGCTGGCCGCGATGACCAGGGCGATGGCGAGTGCGTCGGTCACGGACAGGGCCTGGTGGAGGACGAGGAATCCGGCGGCGGCGGCGATGGCGGGTTCCAGGCTCATCAGGATGGCGAAGGTGGGGGCGGGCAGGCGGCGCAGGGCGAGGAGTTCGAGGGTGTAGGGCAGGACGGAGGAGAGCAGCGCGACCGCGAGGCCGAGCCCGATCGTGCTGGGCACGGTCAGCTTGGCGCCGGCGTCGAGGATGCCGAGCGGGACGGTGAGGACGGCTCCGACGGCCATGGCGAGGGCGAGGCCATCGGCCTGCGGGAAGCGGCGGCCAGTGCGGGCGCTGAAGACGATGTACGTGGCCCACATGGCGCCGGCGGCCAGCGCGAAGGCGGCGCCGACGGGGTCGAGCCGGTCGAAGCCGCCGCCGCTGAGCAGGACGACGCCGCCGAGGGCGAGGCCGGCCCACAGGAAGTTGATCAGTCGGCGGGAGGCGAGGACGGAGAGGGCGAGCGGGCCGAGGACTTCGAGGGTGACGGCGGCGCCGAGGGGGATGCGGTCGACGGCCTGGTAGATGAAGACGTTCATCGCGGCCATGACGGCGCCGAAGACGACGACGGTGCTCCAGTCGGCGCGGGTGTATCCGCGCACCTTGGGGCGGCAGACGAGGAGGAGGACGAGGGCGGCGAGGACGAGCCGGAGGGTGACGACGCCGAGGGCGCCCGCACGGGGCATGAGGAGGACGGCGACGGCGGAGCCGAACTGTACGGAGAGGCCGCCGGCGACGACGAGCGTGACGGAGCCGAGGGTGCCGGAGCCGAGGGTGCTGTGCGCGGGGCGGCCGCCTGCCGGGCCGGGGGCGGCGGTGGTGACCGCCGCCGCGGTACGCGAGTCGTCGACCGTCACCGAAGTACTCCCAAGATCAGTTCAATGCAATGCACCGTCGATCCAAGATACTGCACTCCCCGTGGGGCTTCACTCCGGGGCGTCCAGCCCCTCTGCCAGCATCTCTGCCAGGTGGCGGGCCCGGTAGGGACCGAGGTCCTGGAGCTGGGTGCGGCAGGAGAAGCCGTCGGCGAGGAGCACCGCGTCCGGCGGGGCGGACCGTACGGCCGGCAGGAGCTGGTCCTCGGCGCAGCGCACGGAGATCTCGTAGTGGCCGCGTTCGAAGCCGAAGTTGCCGGCGAGGCCGCAGCAGCCGCCGCTCAGCTCGCCCGTCAGACCCGCCTTCTCCCGCAGTCGGCGCTCGGCGGCGTCGCCGAGGACGGCGTGCTGGTGGCAGTGGGTCTGGCCGGCGACCGGGCGGTCGAGGCGGGGCGGGGCCCAGTCGGGGGCGTACTCCTCCAGGGCCTGGGCGAAGGTGCGGACGGAGGCGGCGAGCCGGTGGGCGCGGGGGTCGTCGGCGAGCAACTCCGGGAGGTCGGTGCGCAGGGCCGCCGCGCAGGAGGGTTCGAGGACGACGACCGGGCGGCCGAGGTGGGGGCCGAGGGTGTCCAGGGTGCGGCGCATGACCGTACGGGCGCGGTCGAGCTGGCCGGTGGAGACGTAGGTAAGTCCGCAGCAGACGCGGCCGGGCGGGAGGCTTACGCCGGTCCCGGCGGCCTCAAGGACATGGACGGCGGCCCTGCCGACCTCGGGCGACAGGTGGTTGGTGAACGTGTCGGGCCACAGGAGGGGACCCGGCGTCCCGGGCGCCTGGGGGCGCGCCGCGAACCAGCTGGTGAAGGTCCGCGGGGCGAGCCGGGGCAGGTCGCGCTCAGGGGCGATACCGGCCAGGCGTTTGGCCAGGGCCGCCAGCGGGCCTTGCCTGGCCGCCGCGTTCAGCGGCCGGGCCAGGGGCGCGGCCGCCCGCAGCCACTGCGGCAGGCGGCCCATGACCAGGTGGGAGGCGGGGCGGCGGCGGCCCGCGTAGTAGTGGTGGAGGAATTCGGCCTTGTACGTGGCCATGTCGACGCCGACCGGGCAGTCGCGGCGGCATCCCTTGCACGACAGGCACAGGTCCAGCGCCTCGTGGACCTCCTCGGAACGCCAGCCGTCCGTGACGATCTCTCCGGCGAGCATCTCGTGGAGCAGCCGGGCCCGCCCCCGGGTCGAGTGCTGTTCCTCGCCGGTCGCCCGGAAGGACGGGCACATCACCTCGGGACCAGAACTGGGCCCGGCGACACGGCATTTGGCGACGCCGACGCAGCGGCGGACCGCGCCCGCGAAGTTGCCGCCGTCGCCGGGGTAGGCGAAGGCGGTGCCGGGGACCGGTTCGCGGGGCAGGACGGCGAAGCGGAGGTTGTCGGTGAGGGAGTGGGGGCGCACGAGCATGCCGGGGTTGAGGCCGCCCGCCGGGTCCCACACGTCCTTGGCGCGGCCGAAGAGCTGGACGAGGTCGGGCCCGTACATCTTCGGCAGCAGTTCGGCGCGGGCCTGCCCGTCGCCGTGTTCGCCGGAGAGGGATCCGCCGTGGGCGACGACGAGGTCGGCGAGGTCGTGGGAGAAGGCACGGAAGCGTGCCACGCCGCTCGCGCTCAGCAGGTCGAAGTCGATCCGGACGTGGACGCAGCCGTCGCCGAAGTGGCCGTAGGGGGCGCCGCGCAGGCCGTACTCGCCGAGCAGGGCGCGGAAGGCGCGCAGGTAGGGGCCGAGGACGGCGGGGGGTACGGCGCAGTCCTCCCAGCCGGGCCAGGCTTCGGTGCCGTCGGGCATCCGGGTCGCCGTGCCGGCGGCGTCCTCCCTGATGCGCCACAGGGTTCGCTGGGCGGCGGGGTCGGTGACGATCGCGGCGTCGAGGGCGTCGGAGGCGCGGATCAGCCGGGTGGCGTGGGCGTGTGCTTCGGCCGGGGTCGCGCCGCCGGTCTCGACGAAGAGCCAGGCGCCGCCCCGTGGCAGGCCGGTGGCGTGGGGTACGAGGTCCTGGGCCATGCCTTCGACGGTGAGCGGCCCGTACGGCAGCAGGCCGGCGGCGGCCTCGGCGGCGGCGCTCTCGTCCGCGTGGCCGAGGACGGCGAGGGCGCGGGCGGGCGGTGTCTCGACGAGCCGTACGACCGCCTCGGTGACCACGCCCCAGGTCCCTTCGCTGCCGCAGAAGGCGCGGGCGGTGTCGGCGCCGTGTTCGGGCAGGAGGGCGTCGAGGGCATACCCGGAGATCCGGCGCGGCAGGCCCTGGGGGTAGCCGGTGCGCAGCAGGGCGAGGTGTGAGTCGACGAGGTCGCGCAGGCCTTCGGGGGCGCCGGCCCAGCCGGGGCCGAGGCGCAGGCGCGCGCCGCCGTAGGTGGTGACGGCGAGTGCGGCGATGTTGTCGGCGGTGGTGCCCCAGGCGACGGTGTGGGCGCCGCAGGCGTTGTTGCCGATCATGCCGCCGAGGGTGCAGCGGCTGTGGGTGGAGGGGTCGGGGCCGAAGGTGAGGCCGTGGGGGCGGGCGGCGGCGCGGAGGGTGTCGAGGACGACTCCGGGCTGGACGACGGCGGTGCGGCTGTCCGGGTCGAGGGCGAGGACGGCGGCCATGTGGCGGGTGAGGTCGAGGACGACTCCGGTGCCGGTGGCCTGTCCGGCGATGGAGGTGCCCGCGCCGCGGGGGACGACGGGGGTGTCGTGGTCGCGGCAGACGGCGAGGGCGGCGGCGAGGTCGTCGGCGTCGCGGGGGGCGACGACGCCGAGGGGGACGCGGCGGTAGTTGGAAGCGTCCATGGTCGTCAGCGCGCGGGCGGCGGCTCCGAAGTCGACGTCGCCGCGTACGGCGGTGCGCAGGGCCCGTGCCAGGTCCCCGGTGTGGGTGTTCCGCTGCTGCGCCATGGGGTTCAGCATGCCAACGGCCGTGGGCGGCCGGTGTGGCCGCCGCCCGTGTCGTGATTCCGACCATAGAAAAAGGTCACAACCGCTTCCCACAGTGATCGTCAATTCTCCTATAGTGACCACGAATTGATCGGGAATCGACGGCTCCTGTTACCCATCTTCCAGAGGCACTCACCTTCCAGAGGACGGACGATTTGCGCTCCTCCCTCCGGCCCGTCTGGCCGGCCCTGCTGATCTCGGCGGCCGTCACCGGCCTCCTGTGCGCGGGAGCCGTCTCCGTCGCTCCCGACACCGTGCGGACCCCGATCGCCTGGGGCGGCGGCGGCGCGGCCGCCTTGCTCACCGCCGCCGCGGCCCTCCTCGCGTACGCCGCCGACACCACCCGACGGCTGCGCCGCCACAACGCCGCGCTGCTGTCCCAGGCGCAGTACGCCAACGCCGAGACCCTCCGGGTCACCGCCGAGACCAGCCGCACCGTCGCCGAGGTGCGCGCCGAGGCCGCCCGCTCCGTCGCCGAGGCCCGCGCCGAGGCCGCCCGCAGCGAGACGCTGCGCGCCGCCGCCGTGGCCTCCTGCGCCAACGCCGCCGGCCGGATGCAGGCGATGGCCACCAGCATGCTCGCCGATCTGCGCGAGATGGAGCACCGGCACAGCGACGAGGACGTCCTCACCGACCTCCTCCACCTCGACCACCGCACCGCCCAGGCCGGCCGGCTCGCCGACTCCATCGCCGTCCTCACCGGGGCCCGTTCGGGCCGCCGCTGGGCCCGGCCGATCGTGATGGAGTCGATCCTGCGCGGGGCGATGGGCCGGATCAGCGGCTATCAGCGGGTACGGCTCCACTCCACCAGCGACGTCGCCATCGCCGGGCACGCGGCCGAGGGTGTCATGCACGCGCTCGCCGAACTCCTCGACAACGCCACGACGTTCTCGCCGCCCACCGCCGAGGTCCATGTGTACGTCGAGGAGGTCCCGGCCGGGGTCGTCGTCACCATCGAGGACAGCGGGCTCGTGATGAGCGAGGTGCAACTGCGCCGCGCCGAACGGGCCGTGAGCGCCCAGGGCGGCGACCTCACCGGCCTCTCCGGCACCCGCCTCGGCCTCGCGGTCGTGGGCCGGCTGGCCCGCAAGCACGGACTGACCGTCTCCTTCCGGCCCTCCGCGCGCGGTGGCACCGGCGCGCTGGTGATGCTCCCGCAGGAGCTGATCACCCGCACCCCACAGGCCCGTACGGCCCCGGAGCCCGAGGCGCCCGCCCTGCCCGCGGCCACCACCGCCGCACCGGAGGCCCACGAGCGCACCCCCGAACCCCCCACCGCCCAGCCTCAGCACGCCTCCGCCCCCGGCATCGAGCTCGGGGAGAGCGGCCTGCCCAAGCGCCGCCGCGGCCGCACCCTCGCCGCCGCCCACCCCGACACCGCCCCACGGCCCAAGGCCGCACCCACCGCCCCCGCCGACCCGCAGACCCGGGCGGCCCGCTTCAGCAGCTTCCGCCAGGCAGTACGGAACATCCCCACGGAAGGCAGCTCATCCGAATGACCGGCACCACCGCCGCCACCAGCACCGCCGTCGAGCAGCTCAACTGGCTCCTGGAGGGCCTGCTCAAGCGCACCCCCGGCGCCCGCCACGCCCTCGTCCTGTCCCGGGACGGCCTCAAGCTCTGCCGCACGCCCGAGCTCTCCGTCGACCAGGCCGACCAGCTGGCCGCGATCGCCGCCGGCATCCAGAGCCTCTCGCACGGCGCGTCCGTGGAGTTCGGCGACGGCACCGGCGGCGTACGCTCCGCGATGGCCGAGTTCTACGGCGGTGTCCTGCTCATCGTGGAGGCCGGTGACGGGGCCCATCTGGCGGTCGTCGCCGACGAGGACTCCGACGTCGGCCTGATCGGGCACAACATGAGCGAACTCGTCGAACAGCTCGGGGAACACCTCGCCGCCGAGCCCAGGACCCCGTGAGCCGCCCGTGAGCCGCGCGCCGAGGAACCCCAGGGACGAGTTACCGGACCGGCTCTACACCCTCACCGGCGGCCGCTCCCGCTCCGGCCCGGACAGCCCGTTCGACCTGGTCACCCTGGTCGTCGCCGAGTCCGAGCCGGTGGCGGGCATGCAGTCCGAGCACACCGCGATCCTGCGGATGTGCCGGCGCCCCACGGCGGTCGTGGAGATCGCCGCGGAGCTCGCCCTGCCGGTGAGCATCGTGCGGATCCTGCTGTCCGACCTGCTCGGTACGGGCCGGATCGCCGCCCGCCATCCCCGTACGGCCCGCGGCGGCTACTGCCTCCCCGACCCCGACCTCCTGGAACAGGTGCTCGTTGGACTCCGCAACCTCTGACCGGCCCGCCCTGCGGGCGACCGCCGACAACGGTCTCAAGATCGTCGTCGTGGGCGGGTTCGGTGTCGGCAAGACCACGCTCGTCCGCTCGGTCAGCGAGATCCGCCCGCTGAACACCGAGGAGACGATGACCCGCGCCGGCGAGGAGGTCGACGACATCAGCGCGGTGGGGTCCAAGACCGCCACCACGGTGGCGTTCGACTTCGGCCGGATCACCCTGGACGCGCGCAACGTCCTCTACCTCTTCGGCGCACCCGGGCAGGAACGCTTCTGGTTCCTGTGGGACCGGCTCTTCGCCGGCACGCTCGGCGCGGTCGTCCTCGTCGACACCCGCCGCCTGGCCGACTCGTGGTACGCCATCGACCGGCTGGAGCACCACGGCACGCCGTTCATCGTGGCCTGCAACGACTTCGGCGGACCCGTCCACACCGAGGCCCAGATCCGCGAGGCGCTCGACCTGCCCGAGGAGGTGCCGCTGGTGGAGTGCGACGCCCGGGACCGCTCCTCCAGCAAGTACGTCCTCATCACCCTGCTCGAGCACCTTCAGAAACTCTCCCAGGAGCCTCCCGCATGAGCGTGCCGCCCGTCCCCCTCTCCGGGCCCCGGTTCCAGACCGAACCCGCCGAGCTGTACCGGGAGATGCGCCGCGACCACGGAGCCGTCTGCCCCGTCGTCCTCGACGGCGACGTGCCCGCCTGGCTGGTCCTCGACTACCGCGAGCTGCACCAGGTCACCAGCGACCCGGTGCTCTTCAGCCGCGACTCCGACCTGTGGAACCAGTGGGACCGCATCCCCGACGACTGGCCGCTGCTCCCGATGATCGGCCGCAAGCAGGCGTCGATCCTCTACACCGTCGGCGAGCGGCACCGGCAGCGCGCCCACATGGTCGGCCACGCCCTGGAGGCCGTCGACCCGTTCGCCCTGCGCCGCCACGCCGAGACGTTCGCGGACGCCCTCATCGACGGGTTCTGCGGCACGGGCCGCACCGACCTCGTCGGCGCGTACGCCATGCTGCTGCCCGTACGCGTCCTGGCGAGGATCTACGGCTTCCCCGACGACCGGGGGCCGGGCCTGGTCACCGCCATGAACCACATGATCGACGGCCGGGAGCACGCGCTCGCCGGGCAGCAGCACCTGGCCGGATCGATGTACGAACTCATCGCGGCCAAGCAGGCCGAGCCCGGCGAGGACGTGGTCTCCCGGATGCTGGCGGACACCTCCGGTTTCAGCGTCGACGAGATCGCCCAGGACCTGATGGTGATGATGGCCGCCGGGCACCAGCCCACCGCCGACTGGATCGGCAACTCGCTGCGGCTGATGCTCACCGACGACCGGTTCGCCGCCTCCCTGTCCGGCGGGCGGCACAGCGTCGGCGAGGCGATGAACGAAGTGCTGTGGGCGGACACCCCGACCCAGAACGTGGCCGGGCGGTGGGCCGCCCGCGACACCCGCCTGGGCGGCCACCACATCAAGGCGGGCGACCTGCTGCTGCTCGGCATCGCCGCGGCCAACTCCGACCCGCAGGTCCACATCGACAACTCCACCCTCACCGGCGGCAACAGCGCCTTCTTCTCCTTCGGGCACGGCGAGCACCGCTGCCCCTTCCCGGCCCAGGAGATCGCCGAGGTCATCGCCCGTACGGGCATCGAGGTCCTCCTCGACCGGCTGCCCGACGTCGATCTCGCCGTGCCCGCCGAGGCCCTCACCCGCCGCCCCTCACCCTGGCTGCGCGGGCTGACGGAGCTGCCGGTGACGTTCTCGCCCACCCCCGCCATCGGAGGCCCCGCGTGATCTCCCTCGACCCGTTCGTCACCGACCTCGACGCCGAGAGCGCCGCCCTGCGCGCCGCCGGCCCGCTCGCCGAGGTGGAGCTGCCCGGCGGCGTGCGCTGCTACGCCGTCACGCACCACGCCGAGGCCCGCCGCCTCCTCACCGACAAGCGGCTCGTGAAGGACATCGGGCAGTGGGGTGCCTGGCAGCGCGGCGAGATAGCCCCCGACTGGCCCCTGATCGGTCTGGCCAACCCCGGCCGGTCCATGCTCACCGTCGACGGCGAGGACCACCGCCGGCTGCGCACCCTGGTCGCGCAGGCGCTCACCCCGCGCCGGGTGGAGCTCATGCGGGAGCGGATCACCGAGCTGACGGACGGCCTGCTGGACGCGCTGGACGGGGCGGACACGCCGGCGGGGGCGGCCGCCGGGGACGCCGTCGACCTGAAGGCCGCGTTCGCCTACCCGCTGCCCATGTACGTCATCAGCGACCTCATGGGTCTCGATCCGGCCGACCACCCCCGGCTCAAGGTCCTCTTCGACAAGTTCTTCTCCACCCAGACGCCCCCGGCGGAGGTCCTCGCCACGCTCGGCGAGCTCGCCGCCCTGATGGGCAAGGTCGTCGCGGCCCGGCGCGCCGAGCCCGGCGACGATCTGACCAGCGCGCTGATCCTGGCCTCCGACGGCGGCGACCGGCTCACCGACGAGGAGATCGTCTCCACCCTCCAGCTGATGGTGGCGGCCGGTCACGAGACGACGATCTCCCTGATCGTCAACGCGGTGGTGAATCTGTCCACCCATCCGGAGCAGCTCGCGCTGGTCCGCTCCGGGGCGGTGGGCTGGGACGCGGTGGTGGAGGAGACCCTGCGCTATTCCACCCCGACCTCGCACGTCCTGATCCGGTTCGCCACCGAGGACGTCCAGGTCGGCGAGAAGGTCCTCCCCCAGGGTGAAGCGCTGATCGTGTCGTACGGGGCGATCGGCCGCGACGAGCGGGCGCACGGGCCGAGCGCCGGAGTCTTCGACGTGACCCGTACGTCCGAGAACCGGCACATCTCCTTCGGGCACGGGCCGCATGTGTGCCCGGGGGCGGCGCTGTCCCGTCTGGAGGCGGGTGTGGCGCTGCCCGCCCTGTATGCGCGCTTCCCCGGGCTGCGGCTCGCGGTGCCCGCCGAGAAGCTGCGCCGCAGGCCGGTGGTCACCCAGAACGATCTCGCGGAGCTCCCCGTCCACCTGCGCTGACCGGCGCGGTCAGGTGTCCGGCCGTCGCACCGTCCTGTCTCATCTCCCTGTCTCATCGGGCGGACGGCGGCGGCCGGCACCTGTCGGGAGGGACTACGCTCGCGCTCGTGGCTGAGATCCAGATTCCCGCTGACATCAAGCCCGCCGACGGCCGTTTCGGCGCGGGCCCCTCCAAGGTGCGTACGGAGGCGCTGGACGCCCTCGCGGCCACCGGAACCTCCCTGCTCGGCACGTCCCACCGCCAGGCCCCGGTCAAGAACCTGGTCGGCGAGGTACGTGCCGGAGTGCGTGACCTCTTCTCGCTGCCCGAGGGCTACGAGGTGATCCTCGGCAACGGCGGCTCCACCGCCTTCTGGGACATCGCGACCCACGGTCTGATCGAGACGAAGTCGCAGCACCTGAACTTCGGCGAGTTCTCGTCCAAGTTCGCCAAGGCCGCCAAGGCCGCGCCGTGGCTGGCCGACCCGTCGGTGATCTCCTCCGAGCCGGGCACGCACCCCGAGCCGGTCGCCGAGGCGGGCGTCGACGTGTACGCCTTCACGCACAACGAGACCTCCACCGGTGTCGCCGCCCCGCTGAAGCGGGTCGCGGGCGCCGACGAGGGCGCGCTGGTGCTGGTCGACGCGACCTCCGGCGCGGGCGGTCTGCCGGTCGACATCACCGAGACCGACGTCTACTACT
This sequence comes from Streptomyces sp. NPDC039465, assembly GCF_055639315.1. Taxonomy (NCBI): domain Bacteria; kingdom Bacillati; phylum Actinomycetota; class Actinomycetes; order Kitasatosporales; family Streptomycetaceae; genus Streptomyces; species Streptomyces sp. NPDC039465. The sequence continues at coordinate 390,053 of NZ_JBVKAP010000007.1, forward strand.
TCGCGCCGCAGAAGTCCTTCGCCTCGGACGGCGGTCTGTGGCTGGCCGCCTTCTCTCCGGCGGCGCTGGAGCGGGCGAAGAAGATCCACGAGTCGGGCCGGCACATCCCTGAGTTCTTCAGCCTGCCGACGGCGATCGACAACTCGCTCAAGAACCAGACGTACAACACCCCGGCGCTGGCCACGCTGTTCCTGCTCAACGAGCAGCTGAAGTGGATCAACGGCCAGGGCGGTCTCGCCTGGTCGACCGCGCGTACGGCGGACTCCTCGTCGCGGCTGTACACGTGGGCGGAGAAGTCGTCGTACGCGACGCCGTTCGTCACCGACCCGGCCAAGCGCTCGCAGGTCATCGGCACGATCGACTTCGCGGACGGCATCGACGCGGCGGCGGTGGCCAAGACGCTGCGCGCCAACGGCATCGTGGACACCGAGCCGTACCGCAAGCTGGGCCGCAACCAGCTGCGGATCGCGATGTTCCCGGCGATCGACCCGGCGGACGTCGAGGCGCTGACGGCCTGCGTGGACTACGTCATCGAGAAGCTGTAACCACAGGGAAGCCGTCACCACCTCGCTCTCCTTCGGAAGGGGTCTCGCGCACCGGGTGCGCGGGGCCCCTTCCGGCCGTCCTGACCTCTTTCGGCCGTCCTGGGCGCGACCGATAACCGCCGTACCGCACGGCCCAGGTGGTCCCTAGCATCACTGGCGATCCGGTGCATCGCACCTGCCCGGACCGGTCACGTTGGCATGTTCAGGCCTCAACTGTCGGCCGCTGAACATGTCGTTCGGCTGGACTCCCCACATGTCCGCAAGGCCACCGACACAACGATCGGAGCATCATGCCCGGTGCACTGCTCACCGGCGCGGCCACGACCGTGGCGCTCGCCTCGACGCTCGTCGCCCTGCCGGCCTCCCCGGCGACCGCGCGGATCATCGCGCCTCCGGACAAGATCGTCATCGAGATCGCGACGGTGAACGGCTCCGGCTGCCCGGCCGGCACCGCGGCCGTCGCCGTCGCGCCCGACAACACCGCCTTCACCGTCACCTACAGCGACTATCTGGCGCAGGTGGGCCCCGGCTCCAAGCCGACCGACTTCCGCAAGAACTGCCAGCTCAATCTGATCGTCCATGTGCCGCAGGGCTTCACCTACGCCGTCGCCAGCGCCGACTACCGCGGCTTCGCCCATCTGGCGCGCGGGGCGAGCGCGGTGCAGAAGGCGTCGTACTACTTCCAGGGTTCACCGGACACGGCCGCCAGGAACCACCACTACAGCGGCCCCCTCGACACCAACTGGCAGGCCACCGACACGACCGACTGGGCGCAGCTGGTGTGGGCGCCGTGCGGGGTGAAACGGAACTTCAACATCAACACCGAGCTGCGGGTGAACGCCGGGTCCTCCGACCCTGCGAAGGTGAACAGCTTCATCACGATGGACTCGACGGACGGTGAGATCAACACCGTCTACCGGCTCGCCTGGAAGGAGTGCCCGGCGTAGGCCGTACGAGCCCGGGTGCGGGTGGGCCCGCTCTTCCCTCGTGGGCCCACCCGCCCCCGCTTCCGTGTCACTTGCTGAGCCGCTGGAACCGGCGTACCGCCAGCGGCAGGAACACCGCCGTGATCATTAGCGGCCAGACCACGGCCATCAGAACCGCGTTCTGCTCGACCCAGCTTCCGCCGCCCGCGCCCGGGTTGCCGAACAGCTCACGGGTCGCGGTGACGGTCGACGACACCGGGTTCCAGGCGGCCACGGGCGCCAGCCAGCCGGGCATCAGCGTCGGCGAGACATAGACGCTGGAGACCATGGTGAGCGGGAAGATCACCGCGTACAGCGCGCCCGCGGCCTCCGCGTTCGGCAGGACGAGACCGCACCAGACGCCCACCCAGATGAGGCTGAAGCGCAGGAACAGCAGCAGCCCGAAGGCGGTGACGGTGGCGATGAGGCCGCCGTCGGAGCGCCAGCCGATGGCGAGGGCGGTGGCGGCGAGCAGGGCGAGTTCGGCCGCGGCCACGACGAGGTCGGCGACGCCCTGGCCGGAGGAGACCGCCGAAGGGGCCATCGGCATGGACCGGAAGCGGTCGATGACGCCCTTGCCGGCGTCGGTCACGACGGCGATGGCGGTGTTCATGAGGCCGAAGGCCATGGTCATGGCGAACATGCCCGGCATCAGGAACTCCTTGTAGTCCCCGCCGCCCGGTACGCGCATGGCGCTGCCGAAGACGAATCCGTACAGCAGGACGGAGACGATCGGGAAGCCGAGGCGCCACACGATCGCAACGGGCTGGCGGCGGTAGTGGAGCATCGTGCGGCGTACGACCGAGAGGCAGTCGGCGACGGCCCAGTAGGCCCGGCCCCTCCGCTGGGGCGCGGTCAGTTCGGCGGTGCTCATCAGGCGGCCTCCGTCCGGTGTCCGGTCAGGTGCAGGAACACGTCGTCCAGGCTCGGCCTGCGCAGTCCGATGTCCTCGACCGTGATCCCCGAGTCCCGCAGTGTGCGTGCCACGTCGGTGAGGGCGGCCACCCGGTCGTCGACGGGCGCGTGCACGCGCCGTTCGGCGTCGTCCGTCCCGGGCTCGGTGTTGGCGACCCGCGCGACGGCCTTGACGGCGGCGGGCAGGTCGGCCGCTTCGGCGACCACGACCTCGATCCGGTCCGCGCCGACGGTGTTCTTCAGCCCGTCGGGGGTGTCGTCGGCGATGGCCCGGCCGTGGTCGACGACGGTGATGCGGGAGGCGAGCCGGTCGGCCTCGTCCAGGTACTGCGTCGTCAGCAGGACCGTCGTGCCACCGGCCACCAACGCCCGCACGGTGTCCCACACCTCGCCCCGGGAGCGGGGGTCGAGTCCTGTCGTCGGCTCGTCGAGGAAGAGCACGTCGGGGGCGAGGATCATCGACGCGGCGAGGTCGAGCCGGCGCCGCATGCCGCCGCTGTACTCGCGCACGCCGCGGTCGGCGGCGTCCACCAGGTCGAACTTCTCCAGGAGTTCGGCGGCGCGCCGGGCGGCGCCGCGGGCGCCGAGGTGGAAGAGCCGCCCGAACAGGTCGAGGTTCTGCCGTCCGGTGAGCTGTCCGTCGACGGCGGCGTTCTGCCCGGCGAGCCCGATGCGGCGGCGTACGGCCCTGGGGTCGCGGGCCACGTCGATGCCGGCGACCAGGGCGCGGCCGCCGTCGTGGCGGAGCAGGGTGGCCAGGACGCGGACGGCGGTGGTCTTTCCGGCGCCGTTGGGGCCGAGCAGGCCGTGGACGGTTCCGGAGCGTACGGCGAGATCGAAACCGTCGAGAGCGGCCACGGCGTCGGTGTTCTTCCGGCCGCCGTAGCGCTTGCGCAGGCCCTCGGCGAGGACCGCGTGGTCATGCATGGTGCCTCCACTCAGAGAAACTGAGTACACCGTACCTTGATATGGGTACGGTGTACTCAGTTTTAGAGTGAGGCCATGACGACGAGCAGCCTGGAACTCCTCTGGGGCACCGGCGAGCGGCCCAGCCGCGGGCCCAAGCCCGGCCTGACCCTCGACCGGATCGTCACCGCGGCGGTCGCCGTCGCCGACGCGGAGGGCCTGGACGCGGTGTCGATGCGGCGCGTGTCGACCGAGCTCGGCGTCGGCACGATGTCTCTGTACCGCTACGTCCCCGGCAAGACCGAGCTGCTCGACCTGATGCTCGACCGGGTGCAGGGCGAGTCCCTCACCGACGCGCCACCGCCGCCGACGCACTGGCGCACCACCGTCGAGCGGCTCGCCCGCACCCATCTCGCGCTCTACCGCGCCCACCCCTGGCTGCTGAAGGTCAACGAAGCCCGCTCGGTCCTCGGCCCGTCCACGCTGCGCGGCCTGGAGCTGTGCCTGTCGGGGCTCAAGGGCGAGCACGGCATGGGGCTGAGCGACCACGAGACGATCTCGGTCATCGTCACGGTCCAGAGCTTCGTCACCGGAATGGCCCGGATGGAGATCCAGACGGCCGAGGCCGCCAAGGAGACCGGCGTCAGCGACGAGGACTTCTGGGAGGGCCAGCGCCCGTTCCTGGAGCGGGCCATGGCGTCGGGCGACTATCCGCAGATGGCCGAGCTGGCGGAGGACACCTTCTCCCGCGAGGACGACCAGTTCACCTTCGGGCTCGACCGGCTCCTCGACGGCTTCGAGACGCTGGTGAACGCCCGGCGCGGGGCCGCCGACGCCGGCTAGCGCGCCGGTGAACGCCCGGCGCGGGGCCGCCGACGCCGCCAGCGCGCTGGTGAACGCCCGGTCGCGGCCGCCGACGCACGTTACCGCGCTGGCGAACGCCCGGCGCGGCGCCGCCGACGCCGACTGGCTGGTGAACGCCCGGCGCGCGGGGCCGCCGGCGCACGTCAGCCGCGGCGCAGCAGCCGCTTGCCGCCGACCACGAGCGCGGTGGCGAGGGCGAGGACGACGACCCCGAGGGCGAAGCTCCCCTTGGACCCCTCGGACTCGGACCCGCCGCCGTCCGTGGAGTCCCCCGGCGCGGGCCGCCCCGGCTTCGCCGGAGGCGTCGCCCCCGCGCGCTCCGTCGCGACCCGTATCACCTCACTGCTCTCCCCCTCCGTGCCGAACATCACCGCCGACCCGTCCGGCGTGTACGTCACCGACTCCGCCTGCCCCTGGAACGGCGCCCGTACGGAACGGTCCGCGCCCAGGCGACCGTTCTGCCACACGTAGGCGCGGGCGCTGAAGTAGCTGCGCAGGGTCAGCTCGGTGCCGTCCGGGGAGAACGCCCCGTCCGTCACCCAGGGCACCTCCCCTATCCGGCGGAAGACGTTCGTACCGGAGGTGGAGAGCTTCGCCGGCCCCTCGTACAGCCCGCCGCCGTCCTCGTTCTTGCTGGCGATGTAGACCCGCCCGGTCTTCGGATGGACCATCAGCGCCTCGGCGTTGCGGGGCCCGTCCGCGTACTTCACGTCGTACTGCCGGGCCTGGACCGTCTGGTTCCGCAGCTGCTCCGGCTCGGGGAAGCGGTAGATCCAGACGTGGTCCCAGGTGCCGTCCTTGTTGTCGCCGATGTCACCGACGTAGATGTCGCCGTCGGGGCCGATCGAGATCGCCTCCATGTCACGGGGCTTGCCGACGCCCTTCATGGTGAGCGTGGCGACCGTCTCGCCGGTCTTCGCGTCGATGCCGTAGATCAGCGGCGCGTCCTGGTCGTTGTGCGTCCAGTAGACGCCCGGGTGGCGCCGGCTGGCGGCGAGCCCGCTGGACTCGGTGACCCTCGGGTCCTTGATGGTGAAACGCTCCACGTCGTCGTCGGCGGCGGCAGCGGGGGAGGCGGCCAGAAAAACGAGGGCGGCGGCACCGAAGACGTGCAGAAGCGTTCGCATGGACTCAACGGTAGGCCGTGGTCAGCATCACGTCGCAGCTCACAGCGGCATTCCGCCATGATGACCCCATGCGTTTCATGTTCGTCGGCGACTCCATGACCATCGGACGCGCCGGCGACTGGACCTGGCGCTACCGGATGTGGCAGCACCTCGGCCGCTGCCCCGACGGCCCGCACGAGATCGTGGGCCCGCGCACCGAGCTGTACGACACGACCGCCGACGCGGCCGTCTCCCATGCCTACGCCGACCCCGCCTTCCCGGCCCCGGCGCGCAGGCACCTGGCCGGCTGGGGCGAGGGCTGGCTGCACATGGCCCCGCTGATCGGCGCGGCGGTGACGGCGGCCGAGGCGGACGTGCTGCTGATCTCGCTGGGCCTGATAGACCTCGGCTTCTACACCGACAGCGGCCAAACCGCCGCCAACGTCCGCCACTTCCTCGACCAGGCCCGCGCCGCGAACCCGCACGTACGGGCCGTGATGCTGCCGGTCATCCCCAACGTGCGGGCCGAGGCCGACGCGCCCTTCGCCGCCGAGTGCGACCGCTTCAACGACCTCCTCGCCAAGACGGTCGCCGACCTGGACACGGCCCGCTCGCCGCTGCTGCTCGCCTCCCCGCCGGGGGACTACGACATCCACACGGACACGTACGACGGCACGCACCCCGGCCCGTCGGGCGAACACAAACTGGCGGCGGCCTTCGCGACGGCGATGCACCAGGGATGGGGCTTGGGCGGACCGTACGCCGCCGTGGACTGAGCCGCGCTACCGTGCAAGGCATGGGGGAGAACAACGTCACGGGCGGGTCGCTGGAGAACGTCGTCCAGGCCGGGTCCATCGGCAACGTGACGATCAACTCCGTCGCACGCCACCAACTCCCCCGCCCCTTACGCGATCCCGCCCGCTGGCCCCTGGCCGCCGACTGGGACGCCCTCGCGGCAGGCGCCCACCGCGCCCGCCCCGGCACCGACGGCACGACGCTCCCGCCGTACGTCCCCCGCGACATCGACGCGCGCCTGCGGGAGCGGATCACCCGGCCTGGCCTGACGGTCGTGGTGGGCGACTCGACGGCCGGCAAGACGCGGGCGGCGTTCGAGGCGGTACGGGAGGTCCACCCGGCCCGCCGGGTGATCGCCCCGCCGCCAAGCACCGCGCTCGCGCTCATCCCGGACGCCGTCGAGACCGCGTCCGGGCCGTGCCTCCTCTGGCTCGACGACCTCGAGCGTTACCTCGGGCCGGACGGGCTCCAGCCGGACGTGCTGGGCGATCTGGTGCATCTGGGGGTGCCGGTGGTGGCGACGATGCGGCTGAAGCAGTACACCACCTTCGGCGGTGACCGGGACCGTACCGTCGGTGCGGAAGTCCTCCGCCTCGCCGAGGTCGTCGACCTGGACCGCCTCTGGTCGGAAGCCGAACTGGCCCGAGCCGAAACCTGCGACGACGTCCGCGTCGCCGACGCGCTCGCCCACCACGAGCGGTACGGGATCGCGGAGTACGTCGCCGCCGGACCCGCCCTGTGGAGCGAGTGGGACCGGGCCAGGAAGACCACCGGGCATCCACGCGGCGCCGCACTCGTCGCCACGGCCGTCGACCTGAGTCGTACGGGCCTGACCGGCCCGTACGCCCCTGACCTGCTGGTCGAACTTCACGGCCGCTATCTCGCCAAGGCGGGCGGGGAGTTGCTCCGCCCGGAACCCGTGGACGAGGCATTCACCTGGGCCGGGAAGGTCCGGCACGGCGTGACGAGCCTGCTGCTGCCCGCGGACGGCGGGCGGTGGCTGCCGTTCGACTACCTCGTCGACCACGCGGAGGAGCCGGTCCCGGAGGAGGTGTGGGAGGCGGCGCTGAGGGAGGCGGACGACGGCGATCGCCAGGCGATCGGGTACAGCGCTTGGGAGGAGGCACCGCACATCGCCGAGAGCGCGTTCCGCTCTCTTGCCGAATCCGGGAGCGCCGAGGCGATGACTGCACTCGGCCTGGTCTTCGCGCTGGACAAACGCGTCGAGGAGGCCGAGAGGTGGCTGCGCTCCGGCCTCGAGCACAAACACTTCTCCGCCTCCTATGCGCTCGGGGCCTTCCTCCTCGTCCGAGACCGCCATGCCGAGGCCGAGCCTCATCTCCGTCAGGCCGTGGACGATGGCACCACCGAAGCCGTCCTTCCCCTCGCAGGCCTGCTCGCCACCACAGGCCGACACAGCGAGGCCGAGTCCCTCCTCCGCGAGGCCGTGGCGTCGGACCTCCCGGAAGCTCCCCTTCGACTTGCCCTGCTGCTCATCGACATGGGCCGCCACGACGAGGCCGAGCCGATACTGCGGGCACTGCACATGGACGCCGACCCACATGCGGTGGTCCCCCTTGCGAAGGTTCTCCGCTCCTCCGGCCGCCATGAGGAGGCCGAGCACCTGCTTCGGGGGGAGCTGCCCGGGGGTGCGCGTGACGTCGCCCTCACGCTTGCCACCCTGCTGATCGAGACGGACCGCAGGGAGGAGGCCGAGCACGTCCTACGCCCCCTCCTCGCCAAGGGTGACCTCAGTGCGGCTGTCATGCTGGGCGGACTGACCTTCATCGACGGCCGCTTCGACGAGTCGGCAGCCTTGTTCCGCCGCGCCATCGATGCCGGCCCCCAGGTCTCCACGTTCCTCGGCATGGCCCTCGCCAAGGCAGGAAACACCGAAGAGGCAGAACCTCTGCTCCGCGCTGCGACCGCGAACGGCGACCGCAACGCCGCCCTCAGCCTGGCCGAGCTCCTCGCCCGGACCGGCCGCTCGGCCGAGGCCGAGGAACTGATGCGCACGCTCACGCCGACCGAGTAAGCCGGTTCGCCAACGTCGACAGCGTGTACGCGCCGATACCCAGCACGACCTCCAGCGCCTGCTGACGGGTGTACCCCGCCGACAGGAACGCCGTCAGTTCCTCGTCGCTCACCGCGCCCGCCGACGCGAGCACCTGGTGCGTGAAGCGGGCCACCGCCTCAAGGCGGTTCTCGTCGGGCGCCGAGCCCAGCTTGGCCAGCTTCGCCTCGTGGAGGTGGATGCAGATGTGGCACTGGTTGCGAGTGGCGACGGTGAGGATCACCGTCTCGCGGGAGTGCGGGTCGAGCGTCGTCTGCTCGAACAGCGCGCTCAGCTTCAGGAAGCCGTCCAGCGTGTGCGGGGACTCCGCCATGCGGGCGACCGCCTGCGGGAGGTGGCCGAAGTTGGTGGTCACCGCCTCCATCGCGCGGCGGGCGGCGGACGGGGCGGTCTCGACGGTGTGGTCGGTGAACAAGGCGGCTCCAAGAGAGGTCCGGTACGGAAAGGGCGATACGATCGACAACATGGTTGACCAGTTCGATGCGAGAAACGTAAACCAGGTTGTCGATCCCGGCAAGGGGGTTTCTCCGGAACCCCCCGGCTTCGAGCTGCCCCTGCTCCTCTTCGCCGGCTTCCGCACCCTCATCGACCGGCTCCACGCCGAACTCGCCCGCCAAGGCCACCCCGACGTCCGCCCCGCCCACGGCTTCGCCCTCCAGGCCATCGCCGCGGGCGGCCCCGCCGGCGCCACGGCCAGTGACGTCGGGCGCCGGCTCGGGGTCTCCAAACAGGCCGCGGGCAAGACCGTCGACCGGCTCGTCGCCCTCGCCTACGCCGAGCGCGCCGACGACCCCGCCGACGCGCGACGCAAGCTCGTCCGGCTCACCCCGCGCGGCGTCGACGTCCTCACCCGCTCCGCCGCGATCTTCGACGCCCTCCGCGGGCAGTGGGCGGCCGCGCTCGGTCCGGACCGGCTCGCCGGGATCGAGGACGGCCTGCGGACGGTCGTACCGCCCGAGACCGCCTTCCGCCTCGACGCCACCAGCTGGCTCGGCGCCCCCTGACCGCCGAGCAGGACCGACCTCAGCCGGGCGGCTACGCCGGCCCCCGCCCGTACACCTCGCGGGCGATGAACTGCGCGACCGTGTCGCCGTACGTGTCCCGGCCCGTCTCGTTCGCCTGGAGGAACCACGGCAGCTTCTGGTGCAGCAGCGTCACCATCGACTGCTCCAGCAGACCGCCGACCGCCCGGTCCGACCCGTCGCACGCGGTGGACGCCCCGCTCACCGCGTACAGGTCCACGAAGTGGGCGTGGTGCTGCTTCGCCTTCTGCCGCATGAGGGTGTTCAGCGGCGCCTGCACCTTCCTGTCGAGGAAGGACAGCGCCGCCTCCGGCACGTCCGCCAGCGGCTTCCCGCCCCCGTCCGGCAGCGTCGCCCGGCACAGCTTCGTGTCCTTCGGTACGAGCCGGGGATAGCCGACCAGGACCACCTTGGCCGACGGCGACTCGCTGCCGATCTCCGAGAACAGCTTGTCGAGGTCCTTCCCCGTCTCCTCGAACCGGGCCGCCAGCCACGCCTTCCCCGCCCCACGGGTGAAGTACGCGGCACAGTCCGTCGCCTTGGAGCGGGCGCTCACCGCCTTGTCCGGCAGCAGCGCCCCCTCCGTACCGCGCAGCCGCTCCGAGCACTGCTTGAGGATCCGGCCCAGACCGACGGTGTTGGCCCCGAGTCCGGCCACCACCAGCTCCGTCGACTTCGCCAGCACCTTCTTCTGCGGCTGCGCGGTCATGCCGCCGCCGAGGTCCTGCTCTTCCCAGACGTGGTTGAGCCGCGCCCCGGCGCAGGCGACGTCCGCGGTGATGTTCAGCAGGATCGCCTGGTCGGCGAGCTGGTCCTCGATGACGTCGGGCAGGTTCTCCTGCGCCCGTACGCACGGCAGCCGGGTCTCGTCGACGGGCGCGATGCCGTAGCCGCCGATGAAGGCGTCACCGAGCAAGACCGTCGGGACGGCGGGCGGGTTCGCCTTCACGGGGGATGACGTGGGGGCGGGCGCGGTGAGGGAGGGCGCGGCCGTCGCGAGGGCGACGGCCAGGACGACAGCGGAGATGCCTTTCAGTGCCATGTGACGCATTCAAAACGCACACGCACCGTCATCGCCGCTGTCCACGCCCCTCTCACCCGCCCGAGCGAAGCCGGCCTGTCCAAACCGCCCAGGCCGGCCCACTCACCAGGCGAAGGCCTCCGGCGACGGCCCGGGCCCGGGGAAGATCTCGTCGAGGCCGGCCAGCACCGCGTCCGGGAGCTCCAGCTCCAGGGCGCGCAGCGCGCCCCCCAGCTGCTCGGGGGTGCGCGGGCCGACGATCGGGCCGGTGACGCCGGGCCGGGTCAACAGCCAGGCCAGCGCCGCCTCGCCCGGCGCGAGACCGTGCTTGTCGAGCAGGTCCTCGTACGCCTGGATCCGCGCCCGTACGACCGGGTCGGCCAGCGCGTCCGCCGCCCGGCCGGAGGCGCGGCGGCCGCCCTCGACCTCCTTCTTGATGACTCCGCCGAGCAGGCCGCCGTGGAGCGGGGACCACGGGATCACACCGAGGCCATAGTCCTGGGCGGCCGGGATGACCTCCATCTCGGCCCGCCGCTCGGCGAGGTTGTACAGGCACTGCTCGCTGACCAAGCCGACCATGCCCCGGCGCGCCGCGGCCTCGTTGGCCTGGGCGATCTTGTAGCCGGGGAAGTTCGAGGATCCCGCATAGAGGATCTTGCCCTGCTGGATGAGGACGTCGATCGCCTGCCAGATCTCGTCGAACGGGGTCAGACGGTCGATGTGGTGGAACTGGTAGACGTCGATGTAGTCGGTACGGAGCCGCTTGAGGCTGGCCTCGACGCCCCGGCGGATGTTGAGGGCCGAGAGCTTGTCGTGGTTGGGCCAGACCGGCTCGCCGTCGCCCGTCATGTTGCCGTAGACCTTGGTGGCCAGCACGGTCTTGTCCCGGCGGCCGCCGCCCTGGGCGAACCAGCCGCCGATGATCTCCTCGGTCCGGCCCTTGTTCTCGCCCCACCCATACACATTGGCGGTGTCGAAGAAGTTCAGACCCGCGTCGAGCGCGGCGTCCATGATCGCGTGGCTGGTCGGTTCGTCGGTCTGCGGACCGAAGTTCATCGTGCCGAGAACGAGTCGGCTGACCTTGAGTCCGGTGCGTCCGAGCTGCGTGTACTCCATGGAGCACAAGCCAACTGCTTCGAGTCCACTCCAGGCAAGGGTCCTACTGACCGACGGCCGCCGCCACAGCGATGATCGCGAACATCAGTACAAGCACACCGGCCATGATCCGGTTTCGGGTCTTCGGGTCCACCCTTCGAGGTTAACCCGCGCCCTTCAGCGGCCAGGAACCGACCGTCTCGTACCGCGGCTGCTCCCCCGCCACGCCCCGCACGGGGAGGTTGCTGCGCACGAGCGCCAGCTCGGAGACCTGCCAGCGGGTGCCCTCGAAGGAGTCGAGCGCGGCGACGAAGGGCCGCAGGTCGGTGTCGTCGCGGCCGCGGGCGAGGGTGAGGTGGGCCTGGTAGCGGCGGTGCTCGTCCATCGGGATGCCCGAGCGGCGGGCCGCGGCGTCGGCGCGTTCGGCGAGCAGGCGCATCTCGTCGAGGCCGCCCGCCGCGCCCGCCCACAGAGCCCGGCGGCCGAAGTGCCCGCCGCCGTGGACGCGGAGGGGGAAGGGGTCGGTGCGGTGGGCGGCGCGGGCGAGGCGTTCATGGAGTTCGGGCAGGAGCTCGTCGTCCACCTCGCCCATGAACGCCAGGGTGTAGTGCCAGCCCGGCCGCCCGGTCCAGCGCAGCCCGTCCGCGCCGGGCAGTCCCCTGAGCCGGTCGACGACGTGCCCCACCTCGGTCAGCTGCGCCGGGGGCGGCAGTACGGCAGCGAAAAGCCTCATGACACGAGTCTGGCAGCACCCGCCCCGCCGGTGGAGAGCCTGTGCCCACCACCGACCGGGGCCGGTGCCGCCGTCATCATGCCTCGGTCACGAGTCTGCTCACGCCGCGGACATCAGCTTCCTCATGCCGCAGATGTCGGCTTCCTCATGCCGCGGATATCAGCTTCCTTTTCTCCACGAAGTGGACCTCGGGATGCCCCCGGCGCCAGCCCACCGCGACCTTCAGGCCGCCCACCCGGGCCAGGACGAGACCGACGGTGACGGCCGCCGCCAGCGAGATCAGACCGCCCGCGGCGAAGCCGACGCGCGGGCCGTACGTGTCGGTGATCCAGCCGAAGAGCGGGGCACCGAGCGGCGTGCCGCCGGTGAAGACCATCATGAACAGGCTCATCACCCGGCCCCGCATCGCGGGGTCCGTCGCCATCTGCACGCTGGAGTTCGCGGTGACGTTGACGGTCAGACCGAACATGCCGATCGGGACCATCAGCGCCGCGAAGAGCCAGAAGGACGGCGCGAACGCGGTCACGATCTCCAGCAGGCCGAACAGCACCGCCGCGCCGACAAGCAGCCGCAGCCGGGAGGCGCCCCGGCGGGCGGCGAGCAGGGCGCCGGCCAGGGAGCCGGCCGCCATCAGGGTGTTGAGCAGCCCGTACGTGCTGGCCTGGCCGTGGAAGACGTCGTCGACGAAGGCGGAGAGCCAGATCGGGAAGTTGAACCCGAAGGTGCCGATGAAGCCGACGAGGACTATGGGCCAGATCAGCTCGGGGTGGGCGGAGACGTACTTCAGGCCCTCCCTGAGCTGGCCCTTGCCGCGGGGTGTCCGCTCGACCTTGTGCAGTTCGGACGTACGCATCATCAGCAGGCCGACGACGGGCGCGAGGAACGACAGGCCGTTGAGCAGGAACGCGTAGCCGCTGCCGACGGCGGTGATGAGGACACCGGCGACGGCGGGACCGACGAGCCGCGCGGACTGGAAGTTGGCCGAGTTGAGGCTGACGGCGTTGGCGAGGTCCTTGGGGCCGACCATCTCGGCGACGAACGCCTGCCGGGCGGGGTTGTCGACGACGGTGACGAGGCCGGTGACGAAGGCGGTGGCGTAGACGTGCCAGACCTCGACGTGGCCGCTGAGGGTGAGGACGGCCAGGGCGATCCCGGCCAGGCCCATCGCGGACTGGGTGAACAGCAGCAGCGGCCGCTTGGGCAGGCGGTCGGCGAGGACGCCGCCGTACAGCCCGAAGAGCAGCATCGGCAGGAACTGCAGCGCGATGGTGATGCCCACCGCGGACGCGGATCCGGTGATGCTGAGGACCAGCCAGTCCTGGGCGATGCGCTGCATCCAGGTGCCGGTGTTGGAGACGACTTGCCCGCTTGCGAAGAGCCGGTAGTTACGGGTCCTGAGCGAGCTGAACATGGAAGTAGGTGCGGTCGGTGCGGGGGCGGAGTCTGCTCCGGATCCCGTACTCAAAAGGGGTCGCCTCCTTGGCGTCTTACGTCAGGACAGATGTGCGAGCTTCTCCAGCACGGGGGCGGCGGCACGCAGCTTGGCCCACTCGTCCTCGTCCAGGCCCTCGGCGAGGGTGGCCAGCCAGGCGTTCCGCCGGCGGCGGGACTCTTCGAGCATGGCCTCGGCCCGCTCGGTCTGGGTGACCACCTTCTGCCGGCGGTCGTCGGGGTGCGGCTCCAGCCGGACCAGGCCCTTCGCTTCGAGCAGCGCGACGATGCGGGTCATCGACGGCGGCTGGACGTGCTCCTTGCGGGCCAGCTCGCCGGGGGTGGCGGAGCTGCACATCGAGAGGGTGCCGAGCACCGACATCTCGGTGGGGCTCAGCGACTCGTCGACGCGCTGGTGCTTCAGGCGCCGGCTCAGACGCATGACGGCCGAGCGGAGGGAGTTCACGGCGGCGGTGTCGATGGCGTCGCCGTGGGACAGGTCTGGCATGTCTTTAGGGTAACTCATTACCCTCCCTAAAGACCAATGGGTATGTGCCGCCGCCCGGTTTCTTCCGGATCTATCACCCGAAGGAGTGAGCCGGGTCCGGAAAGTGACGCATCCGGCCGCTGACTGCGGCGAACCTGACAGGCATGGGATCGACAGTGCTCAGCCTGCGCATAGATGGTGAGCTGCTCGACCGGCTCCGGGGGCATGCCGCCAAACGCGGAATGAGCGTCCAGGACTATGTGGTCCGGACGCTCATGTGCGACGACTTCGACGAGCGGTTCAAGACCGCCGTGGACGAAACCGAGAAGTTCTACGGTCTGACGTGAGGGTGTGAAGGCGTGAGGCCCCAGGGGGCCCGCCCGCCTGTGTGGGTTCGCTTACGTGAGGCCGAGCGCCGGCATCGCGTAGTAGAAGACGAACACCGCCGAGACGACGTACATCGCCGCCGGGACCTCCCGGCCGCGGCCGGTCGCCAGCCGCAGCACGGCGAAGGCGATGAAGCCGATGCCGATGCCGTTGGTGATCGAGTACGTGAACGGCATCATCACCATCGCCAGGAACGCGGGGACGGCGATCGTGAAGTCGCTCCAGTCGATCTCCTTGATCGACCCGGCCAGGATCAGGAAGCCGACCGCGAGCAGCGCAGGGGTGGCCGCCTGGGACGGGACCATCGTGGCGAGCGGGGTGAGGAAGAGCGCCACGGAGAACAGCGCGCCGGTGACGACGGACGCCAGTCCCGTACGGGCCCCCTCGCCGACGCCCGCCGTGGACTCCACGAAGCAGGTGGTGGCCGAGGAGGAGGTGGCGCCGCCGGAGGCGACGGCGAGGCCGTCCACCAGCAGGACCTTGTTGATGCCGGGGAAGTTGCCGTCCTTGTCGATCAGCTTGGCCTCGTCGCCGACGCCGAGGATGGTGCCCATCGCGTCGAAGAAGCAGGACAGCAGGACGGTGAAGACGAAGAGACAGCCGGTGAGCAGGCCGACCTTCTCGAAGCCGCCGAACAGGCTGACCTCGCCGACCAGCCCGAAGTCGGGCGAGGCGAGCGGGTTGCCGGGCCACTTCGGGGTGGTCAGGCCCCAGGACGGGACCTTGGCGACGGCATTGATCACCATCGCGACGACCGTCATCACGACGATGGAGATCAGGATCGCGCCGGCCACCTTGCGGATGATCAGCGCGAGGGTGAGCAGCGTGCCCAGGATGAAGACGAGGACCGGCCAGCCGCCGAGGTGGCCGTCGGCGCCGAGCTGGAGCGGCACGGTGGTGTGGGCGGCGTCCGGGATCCGGGAGACGAAGCCGGAGTCGACCAGGCCGATGAGCATGATGAAGAGGCCGATGCCGATCGCGATGCCCTTGCGCAGGCCGACCGGGACGGCGTTCATCACCCGCTCGCGCAGACCGGTCGCGACGAGCAGCATCACGACGAGACCGGCGAGCACGACCATGCCCATCGCGTCCGCCCAGGACATCCGCGGCGCGAGCTGGAGCGCGACGACGGTGTTGACGCCGAGGCCGGCGGCGAGCGCGATCGGGACGTTGCCGATGACACCCATGAGGAGCGTCGAGAAGGCGGCGGTGAGGACGGTCGCGGTCACGAGCTGGCCGCCGCCGAGCTGATGCCCGTACATGTCCTTGGCGCTGCCGAGGATGATCGGGTTCAGCACGATGATGTAGGCCATCGCGAAGAAGGTGGCGAAGCCGCCGCGGACCTCGCGGGCGACGGTTGAGCCGCGCTCGGAGATCTTGAAGTAGCGGTCGATGCCGGAGACGGGGCCCTGAGGGACGCTGGGCTCCGGGGAGGTGGCCTTGGCGGTGGCCGTGGTGCTCATGGGGTTCCTCTGCGGAGATGGGTGTCCATTTGGCGGTTCATACGAAGGAAACCCGCCTGAGGCAAACCGTTTCAGTATGAACACATGAACGAAGGCGAGTCCATCTCCGCGCGTAGACCGCATTTCTGGCCGCCTAGACTTGGGCCATGGCCAAATGGACCCCCACGCACGAGGCGCCCGAGCCCCTGGAGGGGCCCGTCGTCGCCACCATCACCGGCGGCACGATTCTGTGGTTCGTCCTCTTCCTGGTGCAGGTCCCCTTCTACGGCTGGTTCGACGACCGCGACGCCACCTGGTGGGTGTGGACCTGCCTGGCCGGCGCCGGCCTCGGGCTCATCGGCATCTGGTACGTACGCAAGCGGGACGCGGCGATCAAGCGCGACGCGGCGCTCAAGGCCCGAGCGGCGGAGTCCGACCGCGCGTAGTGCCTGGGGACCATTCCCGTCCTACCCCGGTCTGATCTTCCGCCCGCTCGGGGGGTGAACGCGCCCCTCCGGTCGTACCGTCGGAACCATGACTCAGCGGGCGAAGATCGACACGGATGGCAGTGAGCCCACGGGGCCGTCCGCCGGGGCGCCGGCCGGGCCGGAGCGGCCCGTCGTGCACCGGCCCGGCGGGCTCACCTCCGCCGAGATCGCCGAGCGCGTCGCCCGCGGTGAGGTCAACGACGTACCCGTCCGCTCCAGCCGGTCCACCGCCGACATCATCCGCGGCAACGTCTTCACCCGCTTCAACGCCATCATCGGCGTCCTGTGGGTGATCATGCTCTTCGTCGCGCCGATCCAGGACAGCCTCTTCGGCTTCGTGATCATCGCCAACACCGGCATCGGCATCATCCAGGAACTGCGCGCCAAGAAGACCCTCGACGGCCTCGCCGTCATCGGCGAGGCCAAACCCACCGTCCGCCGCGACGGGGTCTCCGGCGCCGTCTCCACCTCCGAGATCGTGCTCGGCGACCTCATCGAACTCGGGCCCGGCGACAAGGTCGTCGTCGACGGCGAGCTCGCCGAGGCCGACAACCTGGAGATCGACGAGTCGCTGCTCACCGGCGAGGCCGACCCCGTCCTGAAGAAACCCGGCGACCCAGTCATGTCCGGGTCGTTCGTGGTCGCCGGCGGCGGCGCGTTCACCGCCACCAAGGTCGGCCGCGAGGCCTACGCCGCCCAGCTCGCCGAGGAGGCCTCCCGCTTCACCCTCGTCCACTCCGAGCTGCGCTCGGGCATCTCCACCATCCTCAAATACGTCACCTGGATGATGGTCCCCACCGCGATCGGCCTGATCATCAGCCAGCTCGTCGTGAAGGACACCAACTTCAAGGACTCCGTCGCCCGGACCGTCGGCGGCATCGTCCCGATGATCCCCGAGGGACTCGTCCTGCTCACGTCGGTCGCCTTCGCGATCGGTGTCATCCGGCTCGGCCGCAAGCAGTGCCTCGTCCAGGAACTCCCGGCCATCGAAGGCCTCGCCCGCGTCGACGTGGTCTGCCTCGACAAGACCGGCACCCTCACCGAGGGCGGCATGGACGTCACCGAGCTGCGCCCCCTCAACGGCAGCGACGAGGCGTACGTACGGAAGGTGCTGGGCGCCCTCGGCGAGTCCGACCCGCGGCCCAACGCCTCCCTCCAAGCCATCATCGACACCTACCCCGACAGCGAGGACTGGCGCTGCACCGAGTCGCTGCCGTTCTCCTCGGCCCGTAAGTACAGCGGCGCCGCCTTCAGCGAGGGCAACGGCGAGACGTCCACCTGGCTGCTCGGCGCCCCCGACGTGCTGCTGAACGCCGACGACCCGACGCTGGCCGAGATCGACCACCTCAACGAGCAGGGCCTGCGCGTGCTGCTGCTCGCCCGCTCCGGGCGCGAACTGGACCACCCCGACGTCGCCCACGACGCCCGCGCCACCGCGCTGGTCGTCCTCGAACAGCGGCTGCGGCCCGACGCCGCCGACACGCTGGCCTACTTCGCGGACCAGAACGTCGCCGCCAAGGTCATCTCCGGCGACAACGCCGTCTCCGTCGGCGCCGTCGCCGGGAAGCTCGGCCTGCCCGGCGCCGAGCGGACCGTCGACGCCCGCACCCTGCCCGCCGAACGCGACGGGATGGCCAAGGCCCTCGACGAGGGCGCGGTCTTCGGCCGGGTCACCCCGCAGCAGAAGCGGGACATGGTCGGCGCCCTCCAGTCGCACGGCCACACGGTCGCCATGACCGGCGACGGCGTCAACGACGTCCTCGCTCTCAAGGACGCCGACATCGGCGTCTCCATGGGCTCCGGTTCCGAGGCGACCCGGGCCGTCGCCCAGATCGTCCTGCTCAACAACAGCTTCGCCACGCTGCCTTCGGTGGTCGCCGAGGGCCGCCGGGTCATCGGCAACATCACCCGGGTCGCCACGCTCTTCCTGACGAAGACCGTCTACTCGGTCCTCCTCGCCGTCCTCGTGGTCTGCTCGCAGGTCGAATACCCCTTCCTGCCCCGGCATCTGACCCTGCTGTCCACGCTGACCATCGGCGTCCCCGCCTTCTTCCTCGCCCTCGCCCCCAACAAGGAGCGTGCCCGGCCCCACTTCGTGCGCCGGGTCATGCGGTACGCCATCCCCGGCGGCATCATCGCGGCCGCCACCACCTTCACCACGTACCTCCTGGCCCGCTCCCACTACAGCGGCCCCGGCGCGCTCGACGCCGAGACGAGCGCGGCGACGCTCACCCTCTTCCTGGTCTCCATGTGGGTGCTGGCGATCATCGCCCGCCCCTACACGTGGTGGCGGATCGCCCTGGTCGCGACGATGGGCGGCGGCTTCCTGCTCGTGCTGGTCGTGCCCTGGCTCCAGGACTTCTTCGCGCTCAAGCTCGTGGGGACGACGATGCCGTGGGCGGCGGTCGCGATCGCGGCGGCCGGGGCGGCGCTGCTGGAGTTCGCCTGGCGTTGGGTGGACCGGAAGTTCCCCGCGTAAATCCCCGGTGAAGGCCGCGGCCAGGGTGCTCTACCCTGTGCCCACAGCGATCGCTGTGACACCTGCGGGCGGAGTTCCGCCGCAGGTCGCTGAGGGTGGGGAGATCCGCGAAAAATGCGGCACACCGGCATATCCGGAATTGCACGAAAAGGCGCCACGGGCGCCCTGGCGTCCGCGCTGGCCGCGGCCGCCGTCCTGATCGCGCCGGCAGGCGCACAGGCCGCCGAGGGCCCGACGGCCGCCGCGCAGGCCACCGGCGCCCCGACCGGCGCCACGCTCGCCACCGGCGAGCGCCTCGAACTGACCCCGGGCGGGAAGAAGAGCGCGGCGCCCGGCTTCCAGGTCCTCCCGGCGCCCGGCGCCGAACAGCCCGGCCGGTACGCCTTCGCGCACACCGGCGGCGAGCTGGAGGTCCAGCCGCACGGACAGGGCAAGCCGGTGCCGTCCACGACGGTGAAGACGGGCATGGCCTCGACGTCGAGCGCCCCGGCGGAGTCCTTCGCGGCCACGGCCAACCAGACCGTCACGTTCTCGGTGGCCAACTCCACGGCCGCCGCGGGCTCGCTGATGCGCGTCTACAACCTGTCGACGTGGATGTCGTACGAGGTCAACGCGGACCAGTACCACCTCACGGGCACCGCGTCGCTGCCCGCCGGCACGTACCTCGCCGTCATCAGCTACTCCTCCTGGCAGCAGCCCTCGTACCTGCTCGCCAAGGGCTTCACCGTCGGCTCCGCGCCGGTGTCGGTCGTCTGGGACCAGGCCGCGGCCAAGGAGGTCGGGATCGTCCCCGACGACCCGGCCGCGCGCCGCAGCTCCGCCTCCGTGTGGCTGACCACGCCCAAGGGCGACACGTTCGGCGACGCGGGCGGCCGCGGCCGCACCTTCGTGACCCCGCTGAGCGTGACCGGGGTCAACGTCGTCGTGCACGACAAGCTCACCAAGTACGGCTCGGGCGTCTCCAAGCCCACCCCTTACGTCTACGACCTGGTGCACACCTTCCAGCGGACGGTGCCCACCACGGCGATGGTGAAGGTCGTCACGAGCTCCCTCGCGAAGACCACCACGACGCTGCGTTCGCAGGCCACCAACCAGACCGGCTACCTCCACTCGTACGCGAAGATGGGCGACGTCCACCCGCAGACCTACGCGCCGGTGTACATGCCGAGCACGGTCACCGAGTACGTCACCCCGGGCCAGACCTTCGGGCGGGCCCTGGAGTACGGACGGCACCGCCTGGAGCTCGCGGACCGGACCCTGACCGGCACCGGCGCGCCCGAGACGATCGGCCGCGCGCCGTTCGGCCCCGACAAGTCGCCGTACGGCACCAGCCGCACCCGCGACCGTATGTGGATCGCCGAGTACAACGCCTTCGGCGACGCCGACGGCAATGTCGGCTCCGACAGCGCCGCCTACAAGTCGGTGAAGCTGACCTCGCGCGGAACGGTCCTCACCGACCAGCGCAACGTGCCGAGCTCGCAGAGCACGAGCGTCGACGTGCCGGCCGACGCCGCCCCGTACCAGCTGGTGCACGAGACCACCCGGAGCGGGCTCCAGAAGCGCCTGTCGACCCGGGTGACCCGTGAGTGGACCTTCACCTCCGACGGGTACTCCAACACCACACCGGTCGGTCAGCCCCTCGGCGAACTGGTCGACGTCACCTTCGACACGACCGGCCTGGACGTCCACAACACCGCCGGCACCGCGCCGGTCACGATCTCCGCGAAGGCGGCCTCGCGCGACGCGAACACCGCCGCGACCCTGACGGGTCTGGAGTACTCCGTGGACGACGGCGCCACCTGGACCGCGCTCACGGTCCCCGGCACCGAGGCCTCGGCCTCCGCCGCACTCACCGTCCCGGCCACCGCGCGGTTCGTGTCCCTGCGGGCCTCCGGCAAGGACAGCCGCGGCTTCACCAACCGGTCCACGGTGATCCGCGCCTTCGCGGGGCCGGGGTCCACCACGCTGCCGAGCGAGCAGGCCGGCGCCACCACCCTGTCCGGGGTGAGCGTCAACGGCGGGAAGCCGATCGTCCTCGACGGCGCCTACGGCCGCGACTGGATCGATGTGGAGGCCCAGTTCACCGCGAGCGACCCGGCCGGGATCCGCGGCAGCGACATGTACCTCTACCGGGGCTCGTACGAGCGGCCCACCGCGGTCGTCGGGATGTACCGGTCCGGCTGCACGAAGACGGACGCCACGACGTCCACGTGCACCTTCCTTGGGAGCCTCTCCCCGGCGGAGCTGGCCGACAACGCGCTGGCCGGCGTCTGGAACGTCGCCGCGTACGTCGAGTCCGCCGACGGCACGGGCTTCGTCGACAACCACACGGCCGGCACCACCCGCATCATGCGGCCGACCGCGCTGACCTCGGACGCCGGCCCCGAGCCGGTCGCCCGCGGCGGCCAGCTCACGGCCTCCGGCACGCTGACGGTCTCCGACTGGCTGTCCGGCAAGAAGGTCCCGTACGCGGGCCGCCCGGTCACCCTGGAGTTCAAGAAGGCCGGCACGACCACCTGGTCGAAGGTCCGCACGCTCACCACGCCGTCCACCGGCAAGGTGACGACGACGCTGGCGGCCTGGCACGACGGCTACTGGCGCCTGACGTCCCCGGCGACCGACACGACGACGGCGGTGGCCGGGCCCGCCGACTACGTCGACGTGCGATAGCCACAAAAACGCAGGTGAAGACGCCCGGCCGGGGTTTCCCGTCCGGGCGTTTCGCGTAGGCGACGTGGGGGCCGCGAGTCAGGCGGGCAGCGGAGTCCCACGGAGGGCAGGCAGCACCGCCCGCGCCTGCTCCATCAGCTCGGGGTCGGCGAGTGTGAGGCGTCCCGCCTGCAACCGCTCATGGCCGTACATGATCCTCCCGAGTTCCGTCGTCCCTTCCATCTCCAACGACCAGGCCGCGTCCTCGATCTCCAGACGGCCAGGCTTCGGCACCGTGCGACCGCTCCAGCCGGTACAGATCAGCCAGCAGGCCGCGGCGAACCTCTCGCCCCCCGCGGAGCCGTACAGCCGACTCGGCTCGTGGCGTGCGGCGATGTCCATCAGATCGACGTCCGGGATGCCGGGAACGGGCACGTGCCCGACGATCGCGGTGTCCCCGAACACTCCCGTCGTCGTGTACGCGAACAGGCAGTGCTGATCCGGCCACGTGTGCAGCAACGGCAACACGGTGACCCGGCCCGAGCCCGTCACGAGTTTCGCCATGAGGTCTCCCCTTCGGTGACGGGGGTCCGCCTGCCTCGCGGAGCGGACCACCCGCACGATGCTCTACTGCGTGAAGCGGCTGCTGTCGCCGCAACCATGGCTGGGGTTGCCCTCCTGGCCGTCGGAACCCGAGCCGGTCTCACCGGAAGAGTTCTCTTCGTTCCCGGCAGCGACTGCCCAGCGCTGTACGGTGATCCTCATGTGCCGTGCCCTTCTCTCGGACGGGTGGTGCATGACCCGTTCCGGCTGCGGTCCTGCCAGGGAATGAGCAGCCGGAACGGGGGCTCAGGGGGTGCAACCTGGCCGCTGATCATCGGCGCCACCAGCGGCCAGGAGTTCGGTCAGCGCGCCGCTCTGCGCCGGGCCAGGTCTTGGTGCTGGGCCAGCTGCGTCAGCACATCGCTTTCAGGCGCGGCCAGTGCGCGGCGGTGCTGCGCGCAGGCGTAGATGTCGCGATCGGCGCGTGCGGCCACCAATGTCGTGACGACGGGCGTGCCGCACTCCTCGCATGTGTTCGCGGGCATGGTCGGTTCCTTCCGATCAGTCAGCGCACGAGGCTGGTGCCGGTCCACAGACGGCCGGTCGCCGACGTACGGGCGAGGTAGGAGTCCCGCTCTTTCCTGCTCGGGCGAGCGGGCAGCGGGTCGAGACCGAGCGAGATGTGGACGCGCCGGGAGACCCGGGCGGTCGTCTGCCAGTCGGGACGGGGCCAGGGGATGACCATGAGGTGGTCGGTGTGGCCGTAGTCGAGGGCAACGACCAGGTTGCTCATGTAGACCTGCCAACCCGCGTACGCGGAGGGCTCTCCGGCCGGTGTGAGGTGCAGCCCGTGCGCGAGCGCGAGCAGCGCTGGAAGGGTGCGGTCGGGCGACACGCCTGGGCGGAGTGGGTCGAGGGTGATGAGCACGCAGCAGCGCGGGAAGAGCGTGGTCCCGTCGACCCAGGTGGAGACCGCGAGCCGTTCGAGGGTCGGCGCGTCCAGGAGGCGGGCCGAGTGACGTGTGGTCACGTGATCCTCCGATGGCAGAAGCACGGGCGGACCACGGGGCTGGGGGCCTCACTCACTGCGATACCCGGGCTGCTCATCCGAACGCCTCCGCCCGAGGGGGATAAGGGAAGGCGCGGGCGGTCTTGCGCGGTCGCAGCGAGCGGTGCGGGCCACGTCGCTGGAGGCGGTGACGATCCGGCCCGGCTTGCATGCGTGATGCAGATCCAACTGGCGTGCAGGGCCGACCCCTGCGGGTGCGAGTTGCCATGACCAGCACCGTAGGAAGCATGCGGTGGCCCGTCCGTCCAATTGCGCGGGATTGCGCAGGCCAACCGGACGATTGGCGACGGTTGCTCAGGTCGCCGCAATCGTGCGGCGTGCGCGCGCAATCAGGCGGTGTGCCGCTGCCCCGTAGGCGGCGGACCGGTCGAGCCGGTCCCACACCCGCCCGTACAGCGCCAAGTCGTCAGCGGAGTCATATTGCAGCTCCGTGTTGATCGTCTCGACGATGACCCGCTCCTCGTCAAAGATCCAGAAGCCGTGCTTCGGCGTGATACCCATACCGGCACCGAGGGGGACGATGCCGAGCTCCACCGTTGACATGCCGATCAGCCCGACGAGCCGGTCGAGCTGACCAACCATGGTCTCCGTTGCGCCCACCACGGCGTGCAGGGCGGCCTCCCAGACCAGGACACGGAACAGCTTGCCCGGCTCGTAGAGGACCTCTTGACGGCGCATACGGGCCTGCACGGCGGCGTCCGTGTCCCGGGGTGAGTTCATCAAATCCGCGTTCTGCACCAGGAGATGGCGGGCGTACTCCGGCGTCTGGAACAAGCCCGGAATGACCGTGGCCTCGTACCCGCGCATCGTGGCAGTTCGCCGGTACTCGACGACGTAGCGATCCTGCACGGGCGCATGACCAGAGGCCAGCTGCCGGCGCCAGTGCCGTTGCTGAGACTCCAGGCCCCGCAACCGGGCCAGCAACTCGGGTGCGGTTTCGGGGCGCCCCGAAGCGCTCGCCCACGCCTCCAAGTCATCAGCCGTGGCGGTCTGCCGGCCGTTCTGGAGACGGGAGACCTTCGAGCGCTGCCAGCCGAGCCGCTCCGCGAACTCCTTGCCGTTCAAGCCGGTCTCGGCGCGCAATTCGCTCAGGCGCGCGCCGAGGGCCTCTCGACCGCTCTGGAAGTCCGTGGTCACACGGACGAACGTACCCTTGCCCACACATCGGCAGAAGGCACGGCAGCCGCCAGGGCGGCATCACGGGCCCGGCATGCGGCAAGTACTTCGGTGGGGTCCTCCACCAGCTCGACGCCTGTCGTGGTGTCGGTGTCGTCGATGTGCATGCGCACCAAGGTGATGGAGTCGAAGAGCCAGAAGTCGTAGGCAGGCAGGCTGAGGCCCTCCGCCTTGCCACGGGAAATGATGCGGATGTCTTCGCCCGCCTCTACGTTCCCGGCCGCGGTCGCCATGAGGAACCGCTGCCCGTCGGTGGGCGGCTCGTCAACGATCCGCACCCGGGAGAACCGGGCACCCTGCTCGGCCTTCCGGCGAACGTTCACGTTCCACGGATGATCCGGCTCCGGGGCCGGATCGACGCCGCGCATGAACGCCTGGAAGCGGGCACCGGCCCGGTCCGTGGCGTACCCGCGTCGGGTCTCCAGGCGGAAAGCACTGTGCTGGAACTCGCCGAACAGGTGGGTGATCTCCTCGAAGGGCATCAGCGTGGGCACAGTCACTCCTTGGGGGCGAAACGGGTGAGGAGCTCGCGAGGGATGACAACGGCGGTCTCTTTGACCCCGAGATCCCGCAGCTGGGCCCGGTGCTCCTCGTCGGCGAGCTCGTCGCCCTGGACCACAATGTCCCCGGTTTCGACGACCTCGTACAGGGTGGGGCAGTTGCCGTGCTCGCTGGTGGTACCGATGAACCTGAGCGTCATGGGGTGCTCCGTCCTCGCTGGGTGGAGCACCAGCATGCTGGGAGTTGTCCATCGGTGGGCGTCAGTTGCGCGGAATTGCGAGGGCAGTTGGCGGAGGCCTGGTTGCGCGCAACCTGCGACATGACGAAGCGCCCCCTCCCGCCCGAAGGCGAGAGGGGCGGTGGTCACGGAGGCATCAGCTCACGGAGCGCCGCAACGATCCGCCGGGGCGGCTACACACGTCCCACGTCCGGCGGGCGCATGCCGTCCCTGCGGATGTCCCAGCAGCGGACCGCTGCGACCAGGGAGCCGGACGCGGTACGCCCGTAGCGCCGGCTTCCGCGGCTCAGTCGAACCAGCGGTCCCGCGCCAGCTCCGCCGTCCGCGACGGGTCTTCCAGCAGCGCCGCCACCTCGAAGCGGCGGGGCCACTGGCCCGCTGCCCAAGCCAGGCCCGCCGCGACACCCTCCAGGGTGGCCGCGTGGATGACGCCGTCCGGGGTGCGGCGCCAGTCCAGTTCGACGCCGCCCGCGCGCAGTTCGTCGTGCTCGATGTACACCTCGGGGGTGGCCGGGCCGAGCAGGGCGTGCACCGACGGCGGCACCTCGTGCTCCTCGCCGAGGGAGGTGACCTCCGCCTCCACGGTCTCGCCCAGGCGCCGGACCTGGAACAGGTCGGCCAGGTCCGCCGCGCGGGTCGGCGAGACCGGCAGGAGGGGCAGACCGCCCGCGAGCGGCAGCAGGTCGGGGGCGTCGGCGACCACCGCGTCCGCGGCGTCCACCACCCGGACCTCGCCGTCCACGACCGCGCGCAGCTCGTCGGGGAGGGTGACCTGCTCGGGGTCCAGGTCGGCGAGGGCGGTGTAGAGGGCGTGCAGCTGGGCGCCGGTCACCTCTCGGTCCGGGTCGGCGAGCCGACCGAGGAGTTCGGCGGCGCCGCCCGGCTCGTCCAGCAGGGCGGCGACGGACGTCCGTACCCCGAGGGCCCGCAGGACCTGCTCGTCCTCGAAGCCGGTCGCGTCGGCGGAGTCGTACAGACCGGCCAGCAGCGGGTCGGTGCCCGCGGCGCGCAGACCGGCGGGGCGGCGGCCGTCCAGGACGGGGTGGTCGCGCAGCCACCAGGCGGTGTAGGGCCGTACGGTCTCGGTGGTGCCGTCGGGCAGCAGGATCCGTACGGGCTGGGTGAGGGCGTCCCGCAGCGGCGGCCGGGCCAGCATCGCGAGCGCCTGCGGCCAGGCGTCGTCGTCGACGAGGTCCAGGTCCCGTACGGCGACGATCTCCGTGGCCACGGGCGGTACGGGCGTGTCGGGGAGTCGGTCGAGGACGTCCTCGCACCACACGTCGACGGCGTCGAGCAGACCGGCGTCGTCGGGCTCGGCGAAGTCGCTGTCGCGGGGCTCCAGCTCGTCCGGGTCGAGGACGACGTCGGTGGCGCGGACGAGGGCGAAGGTGGCGAGGACACCGCAGGCGGCGAGGGGCTGTTCACCCCAGCGTTCGGCCAGCTCGGCGTCGCACAGGGCGAGTTCGCCCTCGCGCATGACGGCGGCGAAGGGCGAGCCGGGCAGGACGAGCTCACCGGCCGGGGCGAGTTCGCCGTCCTCGTCGGGCAGCGCGAGCGCGCCCAGCCAGGGCTCGTCGCCCGGTTCGAGTCCGGCGTCACGGACGAGCGCGAGGACGGTCTCGGCGAGCTCCTCTGCGTCGAGGGTGTCGGCGTCCTCGTCCCAGACCTCCCCGGCGTCGAGGGACGCGGCGACCGCCGCCCGCACCTGAGGGGTCGTCAACACCGCGCGCGGGGTGGCGGGCAGGGCGCCCAGCTTCTCCAGGAGCGGATGGGTGGCGTCCTGGTGGGCGACCTTCAGGCCGAGCCGGGCCAGGTCGGCCGGGGTCTCGGGCAGCGGCAGGAGGATCTGCCGGGGGCCGATGGTGGTGCGGCCCGAGGCGAGCGGCACGGGCAGGCCGGTGAGCCGGTCCGGGTCGACCCCGGCGAGGCTGTCGTAGAGCCGCCACCACCAGTCGGGGTCCTTCTCCAGGCCGGCGAGGCGGTCGATCGCGTCGGTGAGCGGAACCCGGCCGACGCCGAGGGTCCGCAGCTCGACGCGGCGTTCCAGGCCGGCGGGCAGCAGCGTCGGCAGGACCTCGGCGAGGACCCCTACGGTGTCGGCGCCCGCGCCCTCGACGATCTCGGCCTCCAGCGGCCGCAGCGCGGGCAGTTCCTCGGAGGGGGCGGCGGGGGCCAGGAACGCGACCCGTCCGAGCCGCTCCAGGACGGCCGCGCGCAGCGCCCCGTCGAGCTCGCCCTTGCCGAGGGGGCCGGGTACGAGGTCGATGGTGGCGGACGACACGGGCGCCCAGGCGGCCAGCAGTTCGGCGTAGGCGTCGGCGGCGCGCTGCACCAGGAAGTCGGTGAGCGGGCCGGGCGCGGGGTGGCGGCGGGTGGTGTCGAGCGGGAGCGTGGCGATCAGCAGGGCGGGCACGCCGAGCGGCTCGTCGGTGGGGGTGGGGGCGTGCACGACGGGCGCCGTACGGGGGGTGAGGGGGGCGCCTTCGGTGTCGACGGGCACGGCCCAGACCACCGACCATTGCGGGCGCAGCCGCTCCTCGACGGGCCGGCCCTTGAGGAGGGCCGGTTCGATGGCGCCGCCGTGGGCGACGGTCCGCCAGCGGCTCGTACCGCCGAGGCTGTCGTCGATGTGGACGTAGGAGCCCTGCTGGGAGCGGCGCAGGACGCGGACGCCGTCGCCGGTCTCGATGACGACCTCGGCGAGGCCGGGCAGGGTGAGCAGCAGCGCGTCGTCGATGGAGCGCAGCAGCCGCTCGGTCAGGTCGACGGCGGCCGGGTCGCGCAGGGGCAGTACGACGACGGTGTCGTACCCCTCGGGGGCGGTGCCCTCAGCGGGCAACGGCAGCCGCAGCAGCGGCACATGGCCGTCGCGGCGGCGCAGTTCGTCACCGAGGCCGGGGCTGGCCTGGGCGGCCTCGCGGGCCAGCTCGGAGGCTTCGGCGAGGGACCAGCGGACGCCGCCGTGCCGGCCGAGGACGGCGGGCTCGTCGCTGACGGCCAGGACCGCAGCGAAGCCGACGCCGAAGCGGCCCACGGCGGCGGTGTCGTTCTCCCGCTTGGCGGAGGCGCGCAGCGTGGACAGCGACTCGACACCGGTCGCGTCCAGCGGGGCGCCGGTGTTGGCGGCGGCGAGCACGGCGGGCGTGTCGGGCCCCGCCGGGTGGAGGGTGAGCCGCAGCCGGCCGGTCACCCCGGCGCGGCCGGCGGCGTCGGAGGCGTTCTGGGCCAGCTCGACCACAAGCCGGTCGCGGTAGCCGCCGAGGGCGAGATCTTCCTCGGCGTTGGCGTCCTCGCGGAAGCGCGCGGGGCTCGCGCCCCAGGCGTCGAGGACACCCCGGCGCAGCCGGGCGGTACCGAAGGGGTCGGCTCCACCGGTCGTCGTCCTGACGCTCACGCTGTGACTCCACTCTGTCCGGGCCGCACGGGACGTGCCGCGGCCGAAAGGTACCGCGCCTGCGCGCGTACCCTTCAACGCCGTCGGAACCACCCGTCGCGGACCATTCAAAAATAGATCCGCGGCGGGCCGTCACCGCGCAGGGCGCCCGGTCAGGAGTGGCCGAGGTCCTCCGAGGCGCCGTCCGCCTCCGGCGGGACCGAACCGCTGTCGCGGGGCGGGCGGAGCACGAACTCGTCGGAGCCCATCGAGTCCAGGACCGGCGCGGCGGGGCGCGGCGGCTTCGGCATGACCGCGGCCTCGGAGTGGCCGCCGCAGCCGTACGCGAGGGAGACGACCCGCCCGTCGGCCGGGGAGAACTCGTTGGCGCAGACACCGAAGGCCTGCTTCAGGGAGCCGGCGAGCGGCATCAGGAAGGCGCAGGACGCGCAGGTCGCCGGGGCGGCCTGGGCCATGGGCGTCTTCTCGCCGAACGCCTCTTCCCAGCGGTCCGCGGCCACGCGCAGCCCGTACCGGGAGAGCACCCGGGCACGCCGCATGCCGAGCTCCTCGGCGACCGAGGCGATGGAGCCCCGGGACGGCGTACGGGAGGTGATCTCCGCGTCCTCGACGTCGAGGTGCTCGGCCATCTCCTCGGAGACGGCGGAGTTCGGCGGCGGGGCGTCCTCGCCGCTGTAGCCGGGCTCCAGGCGCAGGTCGTCGGCCTCGGTGGGCAGCAGATCACCCGGGCCGAGGTCGCCGGGGCGCAGCCGCTCGCTCCACGGCACCCACTCGGGCGCCAGGAGCGCGTCGGGGCCCGGGAGCAGGACGGTCTCGTCGAGGGTGATCACCTTCGCGCGGGAGGCGCGGGTGACGGTCACCGCCCAGCGCCAGCCGCGGTAGCCCGGCTCCTTGCATTCGAAGAAGTGCGTGACGACCCGGTCACCCTCGGCGACCACCTCGACATGTTCGCCGACGACGCCGGGCGCGGCGGCCTCCTCGGCAGCCTCCCTGGCGAGGTCTACCGCCTCGGCGCACAGGCGGTCGGGGGTACGGCTTCGCGTCGTCGCAGCACTCACAGGTCTCGCTTCTCTCCTACGCCGTCTCACGGGTGCGCCTGGCCGATTCGCGATGTACGGGCAGCGGGCGGAGCGGACCAGGGGGCCGCATCGACGTCCGCGCCCGACGTCCCTCGGGCACACCTCACGTCATCCATTCTGCGGGATGCCGAAGAGGCGCGCGGCCGAGATCTTCCGCCGGTGGCGCGCTACGCACGCTACCCCCTCCGCAGCCCGCCGCCCACCTGCCCGTCCCAAGTGGCCCGCATCGCGGTTCGGGCGGGAGAGGGTTGGGGCACTATGACGGGGTGGCAGCCGCGAGGTCGTCCCAAGCCCCCGGGCCGCTCCGCAGAGCGGGCCGGACGGTCGGCCGCGCCCTGCACCTGCCGTTCACCGGCACGGCCCGAGGTATCCGAAAAGCTACCCACGCCCATGGCGCGGGCGAGTCGGGCCTCGGGAAACTGATCGAACTCCACGCCGTGAACGGCGCCGGCGACGTCATGATCACCGTCGCGCTAGCCTCCACGGTCTTCTTCTCCGTCCCCACCGACGAGGCCCGCGGCCGGGTCGCTCTCTACCTCGCCATCACGATGGCGCCGTTCACCCTTCTCGCCCCCGTCATCGGCCCGCTCCTGGACCGCATCCCGCACGGCCGCCGCGCCGCGATGGCCGGCGCGATGCTGACCCGGGCCGTCCTCGCCCTGACCATGTCCGGCGCGGTCGCCACCGGCGGCCTGGAGCTGTACCCGGCCGCGCTGGGGGTCCTGGTCGCCTCCAAGGCGTACGGCGTCGTACGCAGCGCGGTCGTCCCCCGGCTGCTCCCACCAGGTTTCTCGCTCGTCAAGGCGAATTCCCGCGTCACCCTCGCGGGTCTGCTGGCCACCGGCATCGCCGCCCCGATCGGGGCAGGCCTCCAGGTGGTCGGGCCACCCTGGCCGCTGTACGGCGCGTGCGCGCTGTTCCTGCTGGGCACGTACTGGGCGTTCACGATGCCGCACAAGGTCGACTCGGCGAAGGGCGAGCGCAAGGCGCACATGCTCACCCACGGCGAGCAGAAGCCCAGCCTGCGCACGGTCGGCCCGTCCGTCCTGCACGGCCTCCAGGCGAACGCCGCGCACCGCGCCCTCTCCGGCTTCCTGATCTTCTTCCTGGCGTTCCTGCTGCGCGAGCACCCGCTGGGCGGGCAGAGCGCGGCGGTCTCCCTGGGCATCGTCGGCGTCGCGGCGGGCGTCGGCAACGCCTGCGGCACGGCGATCGGCTCCTGGCTCAGGGCCCGCGCCCCCGAGCTGATCGTGGCCACGATGCTGACGCTGGCGCTGACGGCGGCCGTCCTCGCGTCGGCGTTCTTCGGCGGGCTGATGGTGGCCGTGCTCGGCGCGACGGCGGGCCTCTCGCAGGCCCTGTCCAAGCTCTCCCTGGACGCGATGATCCAGCGTGACGTCCCGGAGGTGGTGCGCACCTCCGCGTTCGCCCGCTCCGAGACGCTGCTCCAGATGTCCTGGGTGGTGGGCGGCGCGATCGGCATCGCCCTGCCGCTGAACGGCTCCCTCGGCATGGGCGTGGCGGCGGGCCTGCTGGCTCTGGGCGCGCTCCTCGCGGTACGGGGCCTGCTGAAGGCGGCCCGGCGTGGCGCGCACCACGGCTCCGGCCCGGAGCAGCCGACGCGGCCCCGCGTGGTGTGAGCCGGGCGCGGCCCGTGGGCCCGGGTGGCACGAGCCGGGCGGGACACGGTGGCGCCCCCCGTGCGCCCTCCGGCGCCTGGCCCGATAGCCTTCGGGCCATGACCGTTGCGTACTTCTCCGGCAGGCGCCGCCGGGCCGCCGCCGCCCTCGGCGCTGTCTCCGCCGGGCTCCTCGTGCTCTCCGCCTGCGACAAGCCGACGCCGCTCGCGACCGTGACGGTCGGCAGCGACTCGGTCCACACCGAGGCGTCCTGCTACAACGACGGCGACGCCATCAAGGAGTCGCAGATCCAGGCCTGCCTGAACAAGAAGGCCGAGAAGACCCTCACGGTCTCCATGGACGACAAGATCCGCTTCGGGGTCGACCCCGAGATCGCGGAGAACGGCTGGACGCTCTTCATCGGCGGCCAGCAGGCCGAGCAGGAGCCGTACAAGAAGACCTACCGGACCATTCCGGCCAGCGCCTTCTTCTCCAGCCAGACCGGCGAGACGGCGAACAAGGCGCAGATCAGCATCGTCGAGACCAGCGGCAAGAAGCTGACCGGCATCTGGCACTTCGAGCTGAAGAAGGCGTCCTGACTCTCCGGACGCTCGTGGTGACGGCCGTACCGGCGGAGGCGGACTCCGTCGCCGCCGGCCTCACCTCCCTCGGCGGCCCGGGCTCGGGTGACATCCCACTCCTGGGCGGCTTCGTCCTGCGCCGCAGGGCGGGTGTGCTGCCCGTGCCGGGGACCTCCGGAGGGCCGGACACCCGGACGCCCGGCGGCCCGTACGCCGCGGTCGCCGCGCCCGCCCCCGGGACCGCCTCGCGCGAGGTGCCGCCCCCGAACGAGACGGACGCCGTCGTGGACGTCCTCATCGCCGGGGTCGGGCCCGCCGCCGCGGCCGTCGGGGCCGCGACCGCGCTGGCCCAGGGCAGTGGCGCGTACGACCTCGTCATCTCCGCCGGGATCGCCGGCGGGTTCGCGCCGCAGGCTCCGCTCGGGGCCGTCGTCGTCTCCGACGAGATCGTCGCCGCCGACCTCGGGGCGCAGACCCAGGACGGCTATCTGACCGTGGAGGAGCTCGGTTTCGGGCGCTCCACGCACCCCTGCCCGGCCGACCTGACCGCACGGATCGCGCGGGCCCTCGCCGACGGCGGGCAGCGCCATCTCGTCGCGCCCGTCCTGACCGTCTCCACCGTCACCGGCACCGCCGCCCGCGCCGCCGAGCTGGCGGCACGTCACCCCCGCGCCGCCGCCGAGGCGATGGAGGGCTTCGGTGTCGCCGAGGCCGCCGCCGCGCACGGCGTACCCGTCGTCGAGATCCGCGCGGTCTCCAACGCGGTCGGCCCGCGCGACCGGGCCGCCTGGCGGATCGGCCAGGCGATGGACTCCCTGCGCTACACCTTCCAGCTGCTCAGCCGGACCGTCTTCGTGGAGGCGAAGTGACGCCGAAGGCCCTGAAGATCGCCTACTCGCCCTGCCCGAACGACACCTTCGTCTTCGACGCCTGGGCGCACGGCCGGGTCCCCGGCGCCCCCAAGATCGACGTCACCTTCGCCGACATCGACCTCACGAACGGCATGGCCGAACGCGGCGAGTTCGACATCCTGAAGGTCTCCTACGCGGTCCTGCCCTGGGTCCTGGACGAGTACGCCCTGCTCCCCTGCGGCGGCGCCCTGGGCCGTGGCTGCGGCCCGCTCGTGCTCACCCGCGAGCCCGGCGTGGACTTGACCGGCAAGACCGTCGCCGTGCCGAGCGAGCGGTCGACGGCGTATCTGCTGTTCCGGCTGTGGGCGGCGGACGTGGTCCCGGAGGGCGTCGGCGGGGTCGTCGTGATGCCGTTCCACGAGATCATGCCGGCCGTCCGGGACGGGAAGGTCGACGCGGGCCTCGTCATCCACGAGGCCAGGTTCACCTATCAGAATTACGGGCTGCACAGTCTTGCGGACATGGGCGAGCACTGGGAGCGGACCACGGGCCTGCCCATCCCGCTCGGCGCGATCATCGCCAAGCGCTCGCTCGGCGAGGAGACCCTGCGGCGACTCGCCGACGCGGCCCGCACCTCGGTCCGGATGGCCTGGGACGACCCGGCCGCCTCCCTGCCGTACGTACTGGAACACGCGCAGGAGATGGACCCGATGGTGGCCGATCAGCACATTGGTCTCTACGTCAATGAATTCACGGCCGACCTCGGCGAGGACGGCTACGCGGCGGTGCGGGGGCTGCTGACACGCGCGGCGGCCGAGGGGCTGGTACCTCCCCTCGGCCGCGACGCGCTGTCGTTCGTATGAGGCCGTACGGATCAGGCCGTACGGGCCGGGTCATCCGGTCCGAGTCATACGACCCGGCGTCCGGTCCCGGCGTACGGCCAGCTCGTACGTTCGAGGCCGTACGACTGGGCCGTACGGGCGACGGGCTACACGTCCAGCTGGTCGGCGACGGCCCGCAGCAGGCCCGCGATCTTCTTGCCGTGCACCTTGTCGGGGTAGCGGCCGCGCTCCAGCATCGGCGTGATGTTCTCCAGCAGCGTCGTCAGGTCCTGGACGATCGATGCCAGTTCGTCCGGCTTGCGGCGCTGCGCGGCCGCCACGGAGGGAGTCGGGTCGAGGACCGTCACCGAGAGCGCCTGGTCACCGCGCTGCCCGGCGACCACGCCGAATTCCACGCGCTGGCCCGGCTTGAGGGCCTCGACTCCGGCAGGGAGCACCGACGAGTGGACGAAGACGTCGCCGCCGTCGTCGCGGGAGAGAAAGCCGAAGCCCTTCTCGCTGTTGAACCACTTGACCTTGCCGGTAGGCACGTCTGTCCTCGTCCTCGTACTCGATGGGTGATGCCGGAAATTCGGCTCTGGATAGCACTACAGCGGGTCGCCCGACCCGCCAAGCACCAAGGCTAATGGTCCAGGAGCTGGTGACAAGACGTCGCTGGTTTGTTCCTCCGGCCGGGGAACTACCCTGGCTGAATGCGTAGTGAAACCCCTTCGAACAGCGCCGCGCCCGGAGACGGTCTCGTCCGTGCCGGAGCGATCGTCTTCATCATCGGCGCGGTGGCCACATTGGTCACTGTGGCCCCGCTGTTCCTCGGGACCGACCCGTTCCCGCCGGTGGCGTACGCCGTCTGCATGCTGATGGGCGTCGGCTTCCTGATCGCCGCGGCGGGCGTGCTGCGGTCGATCGCGGCCCAGCGCCGCCAGGCGCGAGGGGCGGCGCTTCAGGGCCGGTAGGCCTGGTAGCCCTCCAGCCAGGTCCGGAACCCGGTCAGATCGGGCAGGACGACATCGGCGCCCGCCGCGCGCAGCTCGGCCTCGTCGCACGGCCCGGTCGATACGGCGATCGAGAGCGCGCCGGCGGTACGCGCCCCGCGCACATCCCCGGTGTGGTCGCCCACGTACACGCCCGCGCCGTACTCGCGCAGCGCCTCCGCCTTGGCCTCGGCCCACAGCCAGCCGACGACGGCGTGCGGCTCGATGCCCAGGTGGCTGAGGTGCAGTTTGGCGTTCGGTTCGTGCTTGGCGGTGACGACGACGGTCCGGCCGCCCGCGTCATGAACGGCTTGAATCGCATCCTTCGCACCGGGCATGGCGGGAGACGGCTCGATGGCGTACTGCGGATATATCTCCCGGTAGCGGTCGGCCATCGCCGGGACGGCGTCCGCCGGGAACCAGTGCGCGAGCTCCCAGTCCAGCGGCGGCCCGAGCCGGGTCACCGCCAGATCGGCGTCGATCACCACACCGGTCTCCGCGGCGAGGGCCACGTACGCGGCGTGGATGCCCGGCCGGGAGTCGATCAGGGTCATGTCGAGGTCGAAGCCGACGGTGAGCGGGAGGGCGGGGAGCGAAGGCATGGGGGCCATTGTGCCGGGGCGGTAACCCGGCCGGGGTTGGCCGTCCGGGGTATGGGCAGAGACGTGGGCGACGGTCGTCGGGCGGCCGAAGGGCGGCCGAAGGGCGGCCGAAGGGCGGCCGAAGGGCGGCCGAAGGCCGGCCGCAGGCCCTGCTTAGACTTAGCGAAGCCTTACCAACCTCTTGTCACGTTCTCGGCCACGTTCGATGGGTTTCGATGCCAGCCGCCCCCTTCCGCACCCGACGGGTCCTCGCGACCGCGGCGGCCGTCGTGGCCCTGCTGGTCGCGATCCTGCTGAGCCTCGGCGTCGGCGCCCGCGCCGTCGCGCCCTCCGCGGTGCTCGACGCCCTCCTGCACGGCGGGCAGAGCGACGCCGCGCAGGTCGTCCGTGAACTGCGCGTGCCCCGCACCCTCATCGGCCTGATGGTCGGCGCCGCCCTCGCCCTCGCGGGCACGGCGCTCCAGGGCATCACCCGTAACCCCATCGCCGACCCGGGCATCCTCGGCATCAGCCAGGGCGCCTCGGTCGGGGTGGTCGCGGCGATCGCCTTCGCGGGGGTGCACACCCTCACCGGCTACGTCTGGTTCGCGTTCGCGGGCGCGGCCGTCGCGTCGGTCGCGGTGTACGCCATCGCGTCCAGCGGCCGGGGCGGGGCGACGCCGGTGAAGCTCGCCCTGGGCGGAGCGGCGATCAACGCGCTGCTGCTGTCGGTGACCACCGGCATCCTGACGACGAAGGCGTCGGCACTGGACGAGTTCCGGTTCTGGCAGATCGGGTCGGTGGCCGGGCGCGAGGCGGCCGTGGTGGGCCAGATCTGGCCGTTCCTGCTGCTCGGCGCGGTGCTGGTGCTCTCCGTGGCGCGCGGCCTGGACGCCCTGGCGCTCGGCGAGGACGTGGCGAAGGGCCTGGGCCAGCGGGTGGCGACGGTACGGATCGTGGGCGGCGTCGGCGCGACGGTCCTGACCGGCGCGGGCGTGGCGGCGGCCGGCCCGATCGCCTTCATCGGCCTGGCGGTCCCGCACATCGCCCGCGCGATCGTCGGCAGCGACCACCGCTGGGTGCTGCCGATGGCGGCCCTGATCGGGCCGGTGATGCTGCTGGTCTCGGACGTGATCGGCCGCGTGATCTTCCCCCCGAGCGAGGTCCCGGCGGGTGTGATGACAGCGCTGATCGGGGTGCCGTTCCTGGTGACCCTGGTGCGTAGGAAGGCGGTGCCCGCGTGAGCGACGCGACTGTGCGCGGAGTCCGGGCGCGGGGAGGGGTCCGGCCCGGTGGGTACGGGGTGGTGCGCGCCGGGCGGGGGAGTTTTCTGCTGCACCGGCGGGCCGCGGTCGTCGCGGTCGCGCTCGCCGTCGTGCTGGCCGCCGGATCGGTGGCGTACCTCTGTGCCGGGGAGCGGTTCGTCGCCCCCGGCGACGTCCTCGACGTGCTCCTCGGCCGGCCCTCCTCCGCCGAACTCGTCGTCGGCACCCTGCGCCTGCCCCGGCTCGTCGTCGGCCTCCTCGTCGGCGCCGCCTTCGGTGTCGCGGGCGCGCTCATCCAGACCGTCGCCCGCAATCCGCTCGCCAGCCCGGACATCATCGGCATCAGCCAGGGCGCGGGCGCGCTGACGGTCGGTGCGATGACGTTCGGCGTCACGTCGTTCGCCGTCCTCCCGTACCTCTCCGTCATCGGCGGGATCGCGGCCGCCGCCCTCGTGTACGTCTTCGCCTGGCGCGGCGGGCTGCACGCCACGCGCTTCGTCCTCATCGGCATCGGCTTCGCGATCGCGCTGCGTTCGGTGACGACCCTCTTCATGACGAAGGGCGACTACCTCGTCGCCCAGCAGGCCCAGATCTGGATGACGGGCTCCCTCAACGGCCGCGGCTGGGACGAGGCCGCGCCGCTCGGCTGGTCATTGCTCGTGCTGCTCCCGGCCGTGGCGTGGGCGGCCCGCGCCCAGCGGAACGTCTCCCTCGACGACGACACGGCCACCGGGCTCGGCGTCCGGCTCGGCCGCGTACGGCTCGGGCTCGTCCTGCTCGGTGTGGTCCTGGCGTCCGTCGCGACCGGCGTGGCGGGGCCGGTCGACTTCGTGGCACTGCTGGCCCCGCAGGTGGCCCGCCGGCTGACCCGTACGGCCCAGATCCCGCTGCTCAGCTCGGCCCTCATGGGCGCGGTGATCGTCGTCCTCGCCGATCTCTTGGGCCGCAGGCTCTTCGCCCCGACGGAGCTGCCGGTGGGTGTGCTGACGGCGGCGGTCGGGGCCCCGTATCTGATCTGGCTCATCATCCGGAGCCGTGGCGCAGGAGGTAAGGCGTGAGCAGGCTGACGGCGCGGGCGCTGACGCTCGCGTACGAGGACCGCGTGGTCGTCGACGAATTGGACCTGGCCGTCCCCGACGGCAAGGTCACGGTGATCGTCGGCCCGAACGCCTGCGGCAAGTCGACCACTCTGCGGGCGCTCGGGCGGCTGCTGAAGCCGAAGAGCGGCGCGGTCCTGCTCGACGGGCAGGAGCTGGCGAAGATCCCCACGAAGAAGATCGCCCAGTCGATCGGCCTGCTGCCGCAGACCCCCGTCGCCCCGGAGGCGATCACCGTCGCCGACCTGGTGTCACGCGGCCGGCAGCCGCACCAGGCGTGGTGGAAGCAGTGGTCGGACGAGGACGAGCGGGCCGTCGTCGACGCGATGGAGCGTACGGACGTGAGCGCGCTGGCCGAGCGGCCGGTGGACGAACTCTCCGGCGGGCAGCGGCAGCGCGTGTGGATCGCGATGGCGCTGGCGCAGGAGACGGACCTGCTGCTGCTCGACGAGCCGACGACCTATCTGGACATCTCGCACCAGGTGGAGGTCCTCGACCTCGTACGCCAGCTGAACCACGGCCGGGGCCGGACGGTCGTCGTGGTGCTGCACGACCTGAACCAGGCGGCGCGGTACGCCGACCATCTGATCGCGATGAAGTCGGGCCGTGTCGTCGCGCAGGGCCCGCCGGCGGAGATCGTCACAGAGTCACTCGTCCGGGAGGTCTTCGGCTTGGAGTCGGTGGTGATCCCGGATCCGGTGACGGGGTCGCCGCTGGTGGTGCCGGGGTCGCCGTGGCGGGCGGACGGGGACGGTGTGGCGGCGGCGCCGGCGGACAGCGTGTCCGGCTGACCTGTCCTGTTCTTGTTCCTGTTCTTGTTCCTGTTCTTGTTCCTGTTCTTGTTCCTGTTCTTGTTCGTGTCTTCGCCCCTCCTTCGGAAGGACCTACTCCATGAGGCACTCGATGACCGCCCGGCTGGGCGGCCTCGCCGTCGTCGCCGCGCTCGCGCTGACGGGCTGCGGCGGGTCGTCCGGCGGGTCCGGCGGGTCCGACGGGGCGGCGGGCCCGTCGGGCCGTACGCACGTCGTCAAGACGGCGATGGGTGACGTCACCGTCAAGGACGCGCCGCAGCGGGTCGTCGTCCTCGACACCGCCGAACTGGACTCCGCGCTCACCCTGGGCGTGAAGCCGGTCGGCGCGACGCACGTCGACGCGGCGAACGGCTTCCCTGGCTACCTCCCCAAGGAGAAGCTCCAGGGCGTCAAGGACGTCGGCGAGATGATGAACCCGAACCTGGAGGCGATCGCCGAGCTGGCGCCCGATCTCATCCTTACGAGCAAGATCCGCCACGGCGACAAGTACGCGGAACTGAAGAAGATCGCGCCGACGGTGATGACGGAGACGACCGGCTACCCCTGGAAGGAGAACTTCCAGCTGCACGCGGACGCGCTGGGGAAGAAGACGGAGGCCGCGAAGGTCACGGCCGCGTACGACGCGCAGGCGCGGAAGGTCACCCAGTCCCTGGGCGGCCCGGCGAAGGCGGCGGCGACGAAGGTCAACGTGGTCCGCTTCATGGAGGGCGCGGACATCCGCCTCTACGGCCACCAGGCCTACATCTCGACGATCCTGAAGGACGCGGGCCTGGGCCGCCCGCCGATCGTCGACAAGGCGAAGGACGGCTTCTCCTACGACCTGAGCCCGGAGAAGATCGACCTCGCGGACGCGGACGTCATCATCCACTCGACGTACGGCGACCCGTCGAAGGCGAAGGCGACGCAGACGCTGGGCAGCGGGCTGTGGCGGAACCTGGGGGCGGTGAAGGCGGGGAAGGCGTTCGGGGTGGACGACGAACTGTGGATCCAGGGGATCGGCTACACGGCGGCGACGCGGATCCTCACGGAGCTTGACGCGAAGCTGTAGCCCGGTGTGGGGGATTTCCCCCACACCGCCCCTTCCCGAAACCCTGCCGGGGGCTGGTGGGAGTGACGGCCCGGGGGCGAAGCCCCCGGGGCCCCGCGGGCGCGGCAGCTTCGCGCCGCGGGGGAGGCACACGCCGCCTCAGCGGGCGGCACCCGGCCCCCGGCGGGGGCGGCAGCTTCGCCGCGCGGGCGAAGGGCACGCCGTTCGGTGGGCGGCACCCGTTGTCGGCGAAGCCTCCGCCGGGCGGCACCGTTGTGGGCAATCGTCCCGCAGGGCGGGGGCCCCCGGACGAAGTCTGGGGGAGGGTGGGCACAACACCCCGGTGGGCGGCGCCCTTTCGGACCCGGCCCACCCCGACGGCCCGCGCCTCCTCGGACCCGGCCCACCCCGACCTCCCCCGCGCCCGTGGGCCCCCGCGCCCGTCGGACCCCCGCCCCCTACCCCCTCCGCGCCCGCCACAGCAGAAACGTCGCCGACGCCACCGCCGCCGTCTTCAGCGACCACGGCCACGTCGTCGACAGCGCCGACGTCAGCGCCTCAGGCCCCGGTGGAATCGGCGGGCCCCATTTCGCGGTGACGCGCCCCCAGAGCCAGATCGCGGAGGCCGCCGCGACCAGGGCCGGCAGGCCGAGGACCGTCCATTTCGCCTCCGTACGCGTCAGGCGGCGGGAGACGTACGCGAGGGCCCACCCCGCCGCGAGGGCCAGGAGGTTGCCGAAGACCGCGCCGCCGAGCAGGAGGAGCGCGGCGAGGAAGAGGAACGGGTTCGCGACGCGCCCGACGCGCCCGAGACGTCCAAGACGCCGTTTCGGTGCGGCGGGCTCCTCGGCGGACGCCTCGTCCGAATCCGAATCCGAATCCGCCTCCACCTCCGCGCCCGCCACCTTCGACGGCCGCTTCAGCAGCTCCGGCACCTCCACCCCGCCCACAAACCCCGGCACCTCCAACTCCGCGTCCAACTCCGCGTCGTCCAGGCTCCACCAGTCTTCCTGCGCGGCCGGCTCCCCACCCCGCTGCCGCGGCACCGCCGGCCGCACCACGCCCGACGGCCCCGACACCGACTCGACGACCTCGTCCGGCGTACCCAGCCTCCCGAGGATCCGGCGCACCGCCACCGGACTGTCCGCGCCCGTCTGCGTCCGCCGCCGGTCGATCTCGTCGCGGAGCGCGGAAACCAGCCGCATGCGCGTGTTCGCGGGCAGCTGGCGCTGCTGTGCCAGGTCACCGACCCGGCTCAGATAGTCGAAGACCAACTGGTCGCTCTCGATCCCCACAGTGCCCTCCACAGCAGCCTGTCCCGACGGTAGCGCCTGCGCAGGGGCTAACGTGGTCCGGATGGGGACCGGCGAGCGCAATCGGGAGGCGCACGTGCCCGAAGGATCTGGCGGTGCGGCTGCGCCCCGCACCCTCGCGGAGGCGCTGCGGGCGCGGGGCGACGACGGGCTGGCCGCGCTGCTGCGGGCCCGCCCCGATCTGCTGTCGCCCGTACCGAACGATCTGACGCAGCTCGCCACGCGCGCCGGCACGCGCGCGTCGGTCGTACGGGCGTTGGAGCGGCTCGACCGGTTCGCGCTGCAGACCGCGGAGGCGCTGGCGGTCGCGCCGGACCCGGCGCCGTACGACGTCCTGCTCGACCTGCTCACCGGCGACGAGGGCGACGCGACCATCGAGGCGGCGCTGCCGCGCGCGGTGGAACTGCTGCGGGAGCAGGCCCTGGTGTGGGGCGACGACGAGCGGCTGCGGCTGGTGCGCACGGCCCGTGAACTGCTCGCGCCGTCGCCGCAGCACCCGTCGCCGACCGGGCTCGGGCCGACGGTCGCGGAGGCCACGTCCGGAATGTCCCCGACCCGGCTCCAGGAGATCATCGCGACGGCGGGCCTCGGCTCGACACACGACCCGGTGTCGGCGGTCACGGCGTTGACGGAGCTGTTCACGGACCGCCGGCGGATGGGTGAACTCCTCGACACGGCGCCGTCGGACGCGCTGACGGTCCTCGACCGGCTGGTGTGGGGGCCGCCGTACGGGGAGGTGACGGCGAATCCGGCGCCGCCGGTGCGCTGGCTGCGCGACCGTGGCCTGCTGCTGCCCGCGTCGCCGCGCACGGTGGTGCTCCCGCGCGAGGTCGCGCTCCATCTGCGCGCCGGGCGCGCGCACCGCATGCCGGAGCCGCTGCCTCCGGCGGTGGCGGAACTGCGCACGTACCGTCCACAGGTTGTGGACAGCGCGGCGGCCGGCCAGGCCCACCGGGCGCTCGCGACCATCGAGGAGCTGCTGCGGGAGTGGAACGAAGGCGGCCCGGCCGTGCTGCGCGCCGGGGGCCTGTCCGTACGGGACCTCAAGCGGACCGCGACGGCGCTGGACCTGCCGGAGCAAGAGGCCGCCTTCTGGGTCGAACTTGCCTACGCGGCAGGGCTGTTGGCCTCCGACGGCGAGGCGGACGAGCGGTACGCGCCCACGCCGGACGCCGACACCTGGCTGGAGCTGCCCCCCGCCGCGCGCTGGGCCCGGCTGGCGACGGCCTGGCTCTCCGCGACCCGTACGCCGGGCCTGGTCGGCGGCCAGGACGCCAAGGGCCGCGCCCTGTCGGCCCTCGGCCCGGACCTGGACCGCGGTGTGGCCCCGGAGGTCCGCCACCGCGTCCTCACCCTCCAAGGCACCCTGCCGCCCGGCACGTCCGCCGACCCCGAATCCGTCCTCGCCCGCCTCCAGTGGGACCGCCCGCTGCGCGGCACCGCCCAGTCCGGCGCCGATCTGCGGGCCCGGATCGCCACCTGGACGCTGACCGAGGCGGAGCATCTGGGGATCACGGGCCGCGGCGCGCTGTCGACGCACGCGCGCGTGCTGCTCGGCCTGGACACGACGGGCCCCGCCGCCCCGGCCGCGCCCCTCACCCCGGCCGAACTCACCGCCCGCGCGGCGCTCGCCGCCGAGGCGATCGCACCGCTGCTGCCCGAGCCCGTCGACCACGTCCTGCTCCAGGCCGACCTGACGGCGGTGGCACCCGGCCCGCTGGAGCGGCCGCTGGCCGAGATGCTTGCCGTCCTCGCGGACGTGGAATCCAAGGGCGGGGCGACCGTCTACCGCTTCACCGCCGCGTCCGTACGGCGCGCCCTCGACGCCGGGCAGACCGCGTCCGACCTGCACGACTTCCTCGTCGCACACTCCCGTACGCCGGTGCCGCAGCCGCTCGCCTACCTCGTCGACGACGTGGCCCGCAAGCACGGCCACCTCCGAATCGGCGCCGCCTCCGCGTACGTACGCTGCGACGACGACGCCGTCCTCGGCGAGATCCTCGCCGACAAGCGGTCCGTCCCCCTGCGGCTGCGCCGCCTCGCACCGACCGTGCTCGCCGCGCAGACCGACCCCGCGACGCTGCTCGAAGGGCTGCGCTCGATGGGGTACGCGCCGGCCGGGGAGTCCGCCGAGGGCGATGTGCTGATCACCCGCGCGCACGCCCACCGCACCCCGCCGCGCTCGGCCCCGGCCCCCGTCCCGGACGGCCCGCCCGCCCCCGACGCGACGCTCCTGGGCGCGGCGGTACGGGCGATCCGCGCCGGTGACCTCGCCTCCACCGTCGAACGCAAGGAGGCCCCACAGGCCCCGCCGCACGCCCCCGGCGAGCTGCCCCGCACGAGCCCCGCCGACACCCTGGCCACCGTCCAGGCGGCCGCGATGACCGGCTCCGCGGTCTGGATCGGCTACGTGAACGCCGACGGCGCCGCCAGCCAGCGCGTGATCGCCCCGGTCCGGGTGGAGGGCGGTTTCGTGACGGCGTACGACCACACCGCGGACGAGGTCCGTACGTACCCCCTGCACCGCATCACCGGCGTCGCCGAACTCGCCGACGACGCGGTCTAGGCGCTCTAGGCGGTCACGTTCCCGGTCAGCAGCATCACGATCAGCACCACCCAGCCGACGGCCATCAGCACGTACGCGTGCAGCGCCGCCACCGCACAGGCCGCCCAGCCGAGCCCGACCCGGGCCCGGCGGTGCCCCGCCGTCCGCGGCAGGAACCAGCTCACCGCCACCAGCACGAGCGGCACCAGATAGGCGGGCACCCACCAGCCGAGCGCGTCCGCGCCCTCCCTCAGCGGACCCGACCCCACATGCCCGAGCACCACCGCCCCCACGGTCGCCACCACCGGCGGCCCCCACCACCGCCGGTCGGCCACGCCGGCGGCCGCGGCCGCTGCCGCCTCCCGGGCGGCGGCAGCGGCGGCCACGTCAGGGTGTACACGCATCACGGGTCGTCGTCGCATGCCCCCATTCCACCGCCCCGGCCCGTCCCGCCCCACCGCTCACATACTCAT
This sequence comes from Streptomyces sp. NPDC039465, assembly GCF_055639315.1. NCBI lineage: Bacteria > Bacillati > Actinomycetota > Actinomycetes > Kitasatosporales > Streptomycetaceae > Streptomyces > Streptomyces sp. NPDC039465. Next base: position 433,434 of record NZ_JBVKAP010000007.1, read on the forward strand.
CTTCGAGCGATCAAACCTGGGCGCACATACCTGACCGCGGTCTCTCAGGCCGCTTGGAAGACCAAGTCGACTCCGGTGCGTCATCCTTTCCCCTGGGAGGGCGATGTGGGCAAAGCAGCCAGAAAGAAGCGGGAACAGCGGGCACGGAAAGTGGCCCCAGCCACTTCACACGGAGTCATCGGCGATGGTGACCCGCGAGCGCTCGGCGAGGAAGCGCTCGAGCGACTGTTGCGCTCGAACTCACCGGGGAAGCTCAGCTTGGCCGGTGCCTACGCGTTCGGTTACGCGGCACTGGGATACGCCCAGCAGGAGGGGACCGATCCGAACTGGTACCAGAAGATCGACCCGCTGGACACGCTCTTCCTGGGAACGGCCTGGCCCGGAACGTTCAGTGATGAGTTCGAGTTCGCCAACGCGCGCGACGCTTGGCTGCGTCTCCTGCACGGCACCGTCCACGGGAAGGGCATCCAACGCTTCGCACGAGAGGCCGTCTCGGCGAGCGAGGAGCTGGGGCTGCCGGTGGACGACGGAGAACTGATGCTGGCGCTCACCGGCCGGCTTGAGGCGGCCGGACTCGACCAGCGCCGCGTACCCCGCCGGCTGCTGCCCGGGGCGGCCCTCCAGGGCAGCCGTGCCGTCTTTGGGCCGGCACTGGATCAGCGGCTCCCCGACCCGCCGGAGGACGCGGAGGAGCGGATCAATCGCTTCTGGGACGGGGAGGAGGAATCGTGGGCCGATGACACACCTCAGGCCGTTCTCCGCGACGGGCTGCGCCGGTTCCATGACGCGGGGCTGCCCGTGGAACAGGAATCCGCGATGCTGCTGCCGGCCTTGTACGCGGCGCTCATGGCGAAGCCTGGCGAGCTTCTGGAGGACATGGGAGAACACGCCTCGGCATGGGCCATGTCCTTGGACGAGGCGTCGACGCTGGTGCCGGTGCTCGACATCCTTCTTGTCGCCCCTGAGCTGGAGATGTCTTGCGCCGAAGCCCTCGGGCATCTCTTCGCCGTGCCCGCCTTCACCGAGCCGATCCCATCGGATGCCCTGCTCTGGACCAGTTCGCCCGGTCTCGCCCTGCCGCGGCTGGCCTTCGAGCGTGGGATTCCGGAGGTGTCCACGCGGGCGGAGACGATCACCCCGGACATGCTGGACTGGATCGGCATGCACACCAGAATGGGCCTGAGCGCCGCCGCCCGCGAGAGTGCTGCCGAGTTCGACGAGACGGACACGGCCGACGCCACGGACGGCACACAGGAGGTGTCGGACGAGCGATTGGCCGAGCGACGTGAGGCCGTGCGCAAGGCCGTTCTGCACAAAGTCCGCAAGAAGTCCGGCGGAACGGCATCCACGCGCCCACGATTCGACCGTCCCGTCGAGCGTATCTGGAACGCCGACGGCAGTTCCGTGGTGCGGATCTCGGCCGACACTCCCCGCGGACAGAAGTTGATGGAGGGGATGGAACACCAACTGGATCTGTTCCGGCAGAAGTTCGGCCGTGAGCCAGGACCGGACGACCCCCTCTTCTTCGACCCCGACGCCGACGAACCCACGCCTCTCACCAAGGAGTACTTCGACGCCATGCTGCTGGACATGGCGGAGCAAGCGGCCGACATGGGCCTGGACCCCGCGTTCCTCCATGCCTGGCGCGAGGTGGGGTACGTGGTCACCGAGGAGACCCGGAGCATGTTCACCACCGCGGAGGTGCTCGCCTTCAACAGGGCCCTCACTCGGCACCGGCAGGCCGTCGAATGACCGACAGAACCGAGAACCACATCAGCGGAGGAGTCTTCTTCGGCGTCGTCGTCCAGGGGCGGACCGTCACCCTGACGCTTCCGGACCGCCCGGACCCCGCGCTCGCCGGACTTCCCCGGCAGTCGGCCACCTTCTCGGGCCGCCGCGCCCAGCTGGAACAGGTGCTCGCGTCCTTGGCACCGACAGCGCCCGACGAGACGGCCGGCACCGTTGCCGTGACCGGGCTCGCCGGGACGGGCAAGACCGAACTCGTCCTCCAAGCCGCCCACCGCGCTCTGCGGGAAGAGGGCTGGTTCCCCGGGGGCGTTCTCTTCGTCGACCTGCACGGCTACGACGCGAAGCGCAAGGTGTCGCCGAAACAGGCCCTCGGCACCCTCCTGCGGGCGCTCGGCATCCCTCCGGAACACATCCCGCCCGGGCTCGAGGAACGCGCGCTCATCTACCGTTCCGCGCTCGGCGCACTGGCCGCTGCCGGGCGGCGGGTCCTGGTCGTCCTGGACGACGTACCGGCCACCGGCAAGATCCGCCATCTCCTTCCCAGTGACGGGAGCACGGCCACGCTTCTGACCTCGCGGCACTCCCTGGCGGAGCTGGATGCTCTGGCGCTGACCCTGCGCGAGTTGGCCACGCACGGGGGCCGGGAGTTGCTGGACGACGCCATCGGCAAAGCCCTGCCCGAGGACGCGCGGGTGACGGCCGAAGCCGGCGAGGCCGACCGGATCGTCGCACTGTGCGGCGGTCTGCCGCTGGCCCTGCGCATCCTGGCGTCCCTGCTCGTGGACGTGCCGACCCGGCCCCTGTCCCACCTCCGCCAGGACCTCGAGGACGCGCACTCCAGGCTGTCCGTGCTGAGCCGGGAGAAGCGCGCCGTGACCGCGGCCTTCGAACTGTCGTACCGAAGGCTCACCAAAGACCAGGCCAAGCTCTTCCGGCTGATGTCCCTGCACCCCGGACCGGACTTCTCCACCGAAGCCACGGCACAGCTGTACGGCGCGAGCACCAAGGAAACCGAACGGCTCCTTCTCGAGCTGGACCGCCGGCACCTGGTCGAGCCACGAGAACCGTTCGGCCGCTGGCAGCAGCACAGTCTCGTACGCCTCTACTCCAGGGAACAGCTCACGTCGGGCGACGACTCCTGGGGCGAGGGCCTCATGCGCCTGCTGGCCCACTTCCACAAGATGGCCACCCGGGCCTGTGAAACGCTCTTCGACCCCGTGGCACCGCGGCCCACCGCTGAGCCCCTCTTCGCCGATCGAGCCTCGGCACTGCAGTGGCTCGAACTCGAGCGTCACTCCCTGGTCGCGGCGGCCATCTGGACTCACAAGGCCGGCGACGACCTGATATGCGTTGCCCTGGCGGTGCCCGTCTCACAATTCCTGATGGAGATGCGCTACCTGGAGGATGCCGGGTGGGTCCTGACCGCGGGCATCCGGTCCAGTCGAAGGCTCCGGGACCCTCTTCGTGAGGCCGCTCTGCTGAGTGCCCTCGGCGTGGTGCTTCGGGACATGCGCAAGCTCCGCAAATCCGTTCGCATGCACGGCAAGGCCATCAAGATCGGCCGGAAGCTGAAGAAGCGAAAGGCCCTGGCCGGTGCGTTGAACAACCTTGGGCTCTCCCTCCACGAGCAGCGCAAGTTCGAACAGGCCGTGGCGGCCCACACCGAAGCCGCACAGCTGTTCAAGCGCGCCGGCGACCGGATCGGAGTGGCGCACGCTCTGAGCAACACCGGTGAGACCCTGACCGAGCTGGGCCGCGCCGAGGAGGCCTCCCGCGCCCTCCGCAAGGCCGCAAAGATCTTCCAGAAGGAGGGCGACCTGCGCGGTTACGCCCAGGCTCTGGGCAGCCTCGCCAAGGCGACGCGCGACGACGGCAGGGCCGAGCAGGCCCTGGAACTGCACAAGCGCGCGCTCGACATGTCCGACGGTCTGCTCCTGCCTCATGAGAGGGCGATCGAGCTGTCGAACTTCGCCGGCACGCTGACGGCTGCCGGAGAGTTCGAAACAGCTCTCACCGCACAGCAGGAGGCACTGGGCACCTTCCGGCGCCTGGGAGACCGCCGTGGTGAGGCGATGACCCTGGGCAACATGGCCCTCGTACGCCAGCGGCAGGGGAAATGGCACAAAGCCGTACGGCTGCACACCCTCGCCTTGGAAGCGTTCCTGGAAGGCAAAGACGATCACGGTCTGGCCGACGAGCTCCGGAGGCTTGGGTTTGCCCTTCTTCAGCAGGGCTGCAACACGGAGGCCCTGGAGAATCTGGAGCTCGCCGCCGATCTGTTCCGCCAGACCGGCGACGCGGAGAGTGCCGTCGACACGTTGGCCCTGGTCGACCGGGTGCGCGGGCGAGCCGCGGCCGGCATGCGGCCCTGGCCAGAGCCAGATCTGATATCTCGGGCATGAGGCACACTGGAGGTTTGGCCCGCGCGGAAGGAATCCAGGTACGTGAACGGACCACTGATCGTCCAGAGCGACAAGACACTCCTGCTCGAGGTCGACCACGAGCAGGCCGAGGCGTGCCGTCGTGCCATCGCTCCCTTCGCGGAGCTGGAGCGGGCCCCCGAGCACATCCACACCTACCGCGTCACCCCGCTCGGCCTGTGGAACGCCCGGGCCGCCGGGCATGACGCCGAGCAGGTCGTCGACGCGCTCGTCGAGTACTCCCGCTACCCCGTGCCGCACGCGCTGCTCGTCGACGTCGCCGAGACCATGGCCCGCTACGGCCGGCTCACCCTCGCCAAGCACCCCACCCACGGCCTCGTCCTGACCACCACCGACCGGCCGGTCCTGGAGGAGATCCTCCGCTCCAGGAAGGTCCAGCCGCTGGTCGGAGCCCGGCTCGACGCGGACACCGTCGCCGTGCACCCCTCCGAGCGCGGGCAGATCAAGCAGACGCTGCTGAAGCTGGGCTGGCCCGCCGAGGACCTCGCCGGGTACGTGGACGGCGAGGCGCACCGCATCGATCTGGCCGAGGACGGCTGGGCGCTGCGGCCGTACCAGAAGCAGGCCGTCGACGGCTTCTGGCACGGCGGCTCCGGTGTCGTCGTCCTGCCCTGCGGCGCCGGGAAGACGCTGGTCGGGGCGGGTGCCATGGCGCAGGCGAAGGCCACCACGCTGATCCTGGTCACCAACACCGTCTCGGCCCGGCAGTGGAAGAGCGAGCTGGTGCGGCGGACCTCGCTGACCGAGGACGAGATCGGCGAGTACTCGGGGACGAAGAAGGAGATCCGCCCCGTCACCATCGCCACGTACCAGGTCCTCACCACCAAGCGGAAGGGCGTCTATCCGCACCTGGAGCTGTTCGACTCCCGCGACTGGGGGCTGATCGTCTACGACGAGGTGCACCTGCTGCCCGCGCCGGTGTTCAAGTTCACCGCCGACCTGCAGGCGCGCCGCCGGCTCGGTCTGACCGCGACGCTCGTACGGGAGGACGGCCGCGAGTCGGACGTCTTCTCGCTCATCGGGCCCAAGCGGTTCGACGCGCCGTGGAAGGAGATCGAGGCGCAGGGCTACATCGCCCCGGCGGACTGCGTCGAGGTCCGGGTCAATCTCACCGACTCCGAGCGGCTGGCCTACGCGACCGCCGAGACGGAGGAGAAGTACCGCTTCTGCGCGACGACCGCGACGAAGCGGAAGGTAACCGAGGCGCTGGTGAAGAAGTTCGCCGGGCAGCAGATCCTCGTCATCGGCCAGTACATCGACCAGCTCGACGAGCTCGGTGAGCATCTGGACGCGCCGGTCATCAAGGGCGAGACGTCCAACGCGCAGCGCGAGAAGCTCTTCGACGCGTTCCGCAACGGCGAGATCTCCGTCCTCGTCGTCTCGAAGGTGGCGAACTTCTCGATCGATCTGCCCGAGGCGACGGTCGCGATCCAGGTGTCGGGCACGTTCGGGTCGCGGCAGGAGGAGGCACAGCGCCTGGGCCGGGTGCTGCGCCCGAAGGCGGACGGTCACCAGGCGCACTTCTACTCGGTGGTGGCGCGGGACACGATCGACCAGGACTTCGCGGCGCACCGGCAGCGGTTCCTGGCCGAGCAGGGGTACGCGTACCGGATCATGGACGCGGACGAGCTGCTGCGGGAGGCGGCCGGCTAGGCACGTCGGCCTGCTCCGGGAGGCGGCCGGCTGGGCGCGTCGGCCTGCTCCGGGAGGCGGCGGGCCAGGCGCGTCGGCCTGTTACGGGAGGCGGCCGGCCAGCGGTCGCCGCGGTCGCGGCACGGGAAGGCCGGGGGCGGGCTCAGGCGTCCGGCCGGCCGGACGGCAGCGGCTGTCGCGGTGCTCAGGCGCCGCGACCGTGGTCGTCGCGGCGGGTGCGGACGCCCGCCTCCTCGGTGTACTCGCCGAGGACGACGACGCTGACGACGGCGCCCGCGAAGACCTTGATCGCGCGCAGGGCGTTGCCCATGCGGTGGGTGGCAGGGGCGGGGGCGGGGGTGAAGGTGGCTGCGGTCATGTCCTCAAGGATCGGCTCCCGGGCCGCCGAAAGCGTCGGCCCCGGGGCTGAACCGCCGCCCCTGCCGCGTACGACTCCAGGCATAGGGCATCCCCTACGGGTCGGATACGGGCCGTACGACTCCCGGCGAAACCCCGGCGAAAACGGTTCGACCGGCGCCGCGGCCCGAGGCTAGACTCCCCCCTTCCCCCGCCTCCCCCGGGAGCGCCGCCGTCCGGTCGGAAACCGGCGGCCACCTCGACGTGTCCGCGTACCCGACCCGGAGGCTTCACCGTGTCCGCGCCCGATCCCGAAAACCCGCTCGCGCGCGAGCGCGCCCATCTCACGTCCTCACGGGCCGCGCTGCGGGCCATGCGCGAGGACGTCGAGGCGCTCGACATCAAGGACGTGACCGCGAACTGGGTCAACTCCCTTGTGCTCGGCGCCCAGATCGAGGAACGGATCAAGGCGCTCGCCGATCTGTCGCACACCCCGCTGTTCTTCGGCCGGCTCGACTACCTGCCGACCACGCAGGAGGGGCAGCGCTTCTACATCGGCCGTCGCCACGTCCATGACGCCCACGGCGACCCGATGGTGATCGACTGGCGCGCGCCGGTGTCGCAGCCGTTCTACCGGGCGTCGAAGAAGGACCCGCAGGACGTGCGGCTGCGGCGGCGCTTCGGATACACCGGCGGCGAGCTCACGGCGTACGAGGACGAGCACCTGACCGACCCGACAGAGGCGGAACAGACCTCGAAGCTGCTCCAGGCGGAGATCGAGCGGCCGCGCGTCGGCCCGATGCGGGACATCGTTGCCACCATCCAGCCCGAGCAGGACGAGATCGTCCGCTCGGGCCTGTCCGGCACGGTCTGCGTCCAGGGCGGCCCCGGCACCGGGAAGACCGCCGTGGGCCTGCACCGGGTGGCGTATCTGCTGTACGCGCACCGCGAGCGCCTCGCCCGCACGGGCACGCTCGTCGTCGGACCGAACGAGTCCTTCCTCCACTACATCGAGCAGGTCCTGCCCGCGCTCGGCGAGTTGGAGGTCCGGCAGGCGACGGTCGATTCGCTCGTCGCCCATGTCGAGGTGCGCGGGGAGGACTCCGCGCAGACGGCGGTGATCAAGGGCGACGCGCGGATGGCGCAGGTCCTGCGCCGGGCCGTGCGCTCCCACGTCACGCTGCCGACCGAGCCGCTCGTCGTGGTCCGCGGCTCGCGCCGCTGGCGCGTCCCGGCGTACGAACTGGAGGAGATCGTACGGGAGTTGCTGGACCGGGACATCCGCTACGGGGCGGCCCGCGACGCCCTGCCGCAGCGCATCGCGCACGCGGTTCTGGTGCGGATGGAGCAGGCGGGCGAGGCGCCGGACGACCGGGTGCAGGACGCGGTGGCGCGCAACGCGGCGGTCAAGGCCGCGGTGAAGGCGGTGTGGCCGCCGGTGGATCCGGCGAAGCTGGTGCTGCGGCTGCTGGGCGACGCCGAGTTCCTCGCCGCGCACGCGGAGGGGATCCTCACCGAGGACGAGCAGAAGCTGCTGCTGTGGCAGAAGCCGTTCCGGAGCGTGAAGTCGGCGAAGTGGTCGCCTGCGGACGCGGTTCTGATCGACGAGGCGACCGATCTGGTGCAACGCACCCAGTCGCTGGGCCATGTCGTCCTCGACGAGGCACAGGACCTCTCCCCCATGCAGTACCGGGCGGTCGGGCGGCGCTGCACGACCGGTTCGGCGACGATCCTCGGCGACCTGGCCCAGGGCACCACGCCGTGGGCGACGGAGAGCTGGCGGGAGGCGCTGACCCATCTGGGCAAGCCGGAGGCGGCGGTGGAGGAGCTGACGGCGGGCTTCCGCGTCCCCCGCGAGGTCATCGCGTACGCGTCCCGGCTGCTGCCCCACATGTCTCCGGGCCTTGCCCCGGTCTCCTCGGTCCGTGAGACCCCCGGCTCGCTGGAGATCCGGCCGGTCGCGGACGCCGCCGGGCTCGACGCGGCGGTCGTGGCGGCGTGCCGGGAGGCGCTGCGCCACGAGGGCTCGATCGGTCTGATCGCGGCCGACGCCCGGATCGCCCCGCTGCGCGAGGCGCTGGCGGCGGCCGGTCTGTCCTGCCTCGCGCCGGGCGAGGAGACCACCGCCGAGGCGCGTCTGACGCTGGTCCCGGCGTCGCTGGCGAAGGGCCTGGAGTACGACTACGTGGTCCTCGACGAGCCCGCCGCCGTCGTCGACGGCGAACCGGACGAGCGCACGGGCCTGCGCAGGCTGTATGTGGCTCTCACCCGCGCGGTGTCGGGCCTGACGGTCCTGCACGCGGCGGAACTCCCGACGCAGCTCGCGTAGGCGCCGACGGCCGGGGCGAGGCTGGCTGGGCACCTCGGATGGCCCAAGCCGGCTGCCCATAGGGTCCGCGGAAGGCGGGGCATTAGACTCCACACGCTTGATTTCCACGAGTGTTGGGGGGCGACGTGGCGGGTGAAGGCGGCAGCTCTGGCAGAGCGACGCGGCGCATCGACTTCGGCACAACGATGTTGTTCGGCGCGGTGTATGCCAGCGCGTTGTTTCTCGTGGTGACAGGCTTCGCAGTGGAACCGAGCGGCTGCGGGGGGCGTTTTCGCGCTTCGTGTGCAGGCGGGACGTACTGGCGCCTCGGTGTCGGCTTCGGTCTCATCCTGCTGGTGGCACCTGTTCTTCACAAGGTTGTGCCGAGTGTTCCGTACGAGCAGGGTGTCGGCCGGCCAGCTGCTGTCACCGCCCTGCTGTTGGGGGCGACGGTGGGTATCGCTCTGAGTGCGATGGCTGTTCGCCTGGCAGGCTGAGGCGTTCGGACATCGCGCGGACCGGATGAAGATGCCTCCGTAGCGGCCGGGAAGTCCGCGCCGCTGCTTCAGTTTGTTGCGCGAGCGGCGAGGGCGTCATCGTCCGGCTTGCCGGCCGGAGCCCCTTTTGACGGGCTCCGGCAGCGTGCTGATGGGCACGAACGATGGTGGAGTCGATCGAGACGCCCCAGTTCGGATCGACTTCGGCGTCGGCCAGGGTGGTCAGGGCGGTGAACACCGCCGGTTGTGGACGCCGGCTCAGGCGTCGACGGCCTCGCGCCAGGTGCGGACGGCGGCCGCGGAGACCGGCGCGGTCCAGCCCTGGGGGCGGGCCGCGCCGCCGATGTGGAAGGCGGTGAGGCCGGCCGCGCGCAGGGCGGGCAGGTGGTCCAGGCGCAGGCCGCCGCCGACGAGGATCTGGGGTTCGTAGCCGGGCTCGTCGTGGCGGGCGGCCTCGGCGGCCAGGGTGTGCAGGCCGTCGTCGACGCCGTGGGGCGAGCCGGCGGTGAGGTACGTGTCGAGGCCCGGCAGGTCGGCGAGCTGCTTGCGCAGGGCGTCACGGTCGGCGGCGCGGTCGATGGCGCGGTGGAAGGTCCAGGGGCAGCCGTCGAGGACGGCGACGAGCCGTTCGACCGTGACGAGGTCCGGCGAGCCGTCGGGGTCGAGGAAGCCGAGGACGAACTCGTCGGCGCCCGCCGCGCGCAGGTCCCGGGCGGCGGTGACGAGCGCGTCCACGTCTCCCGCCGCGAAGCCGTCGGTCAGTCGGAGCATCACGCGCAGGGGGATGTCGACCGCGGCACGGATCGACGCGAACGTCTCCGTCGACGGGGTGAGCCCGTCGGCCGCCATGTCGGTGACCAGTTCGAGGCGGTCCGCCCCGCCGGTCTGGGCCGCGACCGCGTCCTCGGCGTCGAGAGCGATCACCTCCAGCACTGCACGGTTGCTCATCGAGCCCATTCCTCCATCGGATGACGCCTACAGGTCTAGTCCAATGAACAGCCTACGCGGGTGAGCGCCCCGCCGCACCGTGCGCGTCACCGCCGTCGGCACCCCCGGTTCCGACTCCGGTTCCGGCTCCGGCTCCGGCTCCGGCTCCGGTCGCCTGCCCGCCGACGCGGACGGTGAACGCCGCCGTACGCACCTTCCCCTCATACCCCGCGCCTTCGGCGCGCCCGCCCGCGCCCTCCCCTGCCTCCCCCGCCTTCGCGGTGTGGCCGGCGTGCTCGGCCTCCGCCGGCTTGCCGACCGGGCCGACGCCCGCGCCGACTCCGTACCCGGCCCCGAAGGTCGCGGCGATCGCGGCGGCGAAGGCGGTGATCCTCACTGCGGTGTTCATGGCTGCTCTCCCTGCATGGGTCATGGCCGCATGTGGCCTGGGCGTTACTTCGATGCACCTCACGATACCCCTGGGGGGTATCAAGTCAACCCAAGGGAAACACTTGCGGTGCGATACGAGCGGGGGGTATACATGGACCTCAGTTGATACCCCCGGAGGGTATATCCCCACGGCCGCCCACCGACGAATGAAAGGCAGCCAGATGACTACGACGACCCCCGGCGCCGCCCAGGTCGAGCTCGCCATCGGCGGCATGACCTGCGCCTCCTGCGCGGCCCGTATCGAGAAGAAGCTGAACCGCATGGACGGGGTCGAGGCCACCGTCAACTACGCCACCGAGAAGGCCAAGGTCACCTTTGACGCGGACATCTCGGTCGCCGATCTGATCGCCACCGTCGAGGCCACCGGCTACACCGCAGAGGAGCCGCGGCCCGAGCGCCCCCGCGACGACGGCGGCGGCGGCGACGGCGACGGCCCCACGGACGAGGAGAAGGCCTACGAGGCCCTGCGGCCGCTGAAGCAGCGTCTGATCACCGCCGTCGCCCTCGCCGTCCCCGTCATCGCGATGGCGATGGTCCCGGCGCTCCAGATCCAGTACTGGCAGTGGCTGAGCCTCACCCTCGCCGCACCGGTCGTCGTCTACGCCGCCTGGCCGTTCCACCGCGCCGCCTGGACCAACGCCAAGCACGGCGCGGCGACGATGGACACCCTGATCTCGGTCGGCACGATCGCCGCGTTCCTGTGGTCGCTGTGGGCGCTGTTCTTCGGAACGGCCGGTACGCCCGGTATGACGCACCCCTTCGAGTTCACCATCGCCCGTACCGACGGCGCCGGGAACATCTACCTGGAGGCGGCGGCCGGAGTCACCGCGTTCATCCTGGCCGGCCGGTACTTCGAGGCCCGTTCCAAGCGGAAGGCGGGCGCCGCGCTGAAGGCGCTGATGCAGCTGGGCGCGAAGGAGGTGACCGTGCTGCGCGGCGGCCGGGAGGCCACCGTGGCGACCGCGGACCTCCAGGTCGGCGACCGTTTCCTGGTGCGCCCCGGCGAGAAGATCGCCACCGACGGCACGGTCGTGGAGGGCTCCTCCGCGGTGGACGCCTCCATGCTCACGGGCGAGTCCGTGCCCGTGGAGGTCGGCGTCGGCGACGCCGTCACCGGCGCCACCCTGAACGCCGGCGGCCGACTGGTCGTCGAAGCCACCCGCGTCGGCGCGGACACCCAACTCGCCCGCATGGCCAAGCTGGTCGAGGACGCCCAGAACGGCAAGGCCGCCGCCCAGCGCCTCGCCGACAAGATCTCCGCCGTCTTCGTACCCGTAGTCATCGCCCTCGCGCTCGGCACCCTCGGCTTCTGGCTCGGCACCGGCTCCGGTCTGACGGCCGCCTTCACCGCCGCCGTCGCCGTACTGATCATCGCCTGCCCCTGCGCCCTGGGCCTTGCCACGCCGACCGCGCTCCTGGTCGGCACCGGCCGCGGCGCCCAGCTCGGCATCCTGATCAAGGGCCCGGAGGTCCTGGAGACCACCCGCAAGGTCGACACGATCGTCCTGGACAAGACCGGTACGGTCACCACCGGCCGGATGGCCCTCATCACGGTCCACACCGCCGAAGGTGTCGACGAGACCGACGTCCTGCGCCTCGCGGGCGCGCTGGAGCACTCCTCCGAGCACCCGATCGCCCAGGCCGTCGCCACCGGCGCCGCCGCCAGGGTCGGTACGCTCCCCACCCCCGAGGACTTCGCCAACGTTCCCGGTCTCGGCGTGCAGGGCGTCGTCGAGGGCCACGCCGTCCTCGTCGGCCGCGAGAAGCTCCTCGAAGAGTGGGCCATGGAGCTGCCGCGGCCGCTGAAGTCCGCGAAGGACGCGGCCGAGCGGGCCGGGAAGACGGCCATCGCGGTCGCCTGGGACGGCAGGGCCCGCGCGGTCCTGGAGGTCGCCGACGCCGTCAAGGAGACCAGCCCCGAAGCCATCCGGCGGCTGCGCGCGCTCGGCCTCACCCCGATCCTCCTCACCGGCGACAACAAGGCCGTCGCCGATGCGGTCGCCGCCGAGGTCGGCATCGACAAGGTCATCGCGGAGGTCATGCCGCAGGACAAGGTCGACGTGGTCAAGCGGCTTCAGGCCGAGGGCCGTTCGGTCGCCATGGTCGGCGACGGTGTCAACGACGCGGCCGCGCTCGCCCAGGCGGATCTGGGCCTCGCGATGGGTACGGGCACGGACGCGGCGATCGAGGCCGGCGACCTGACGCTCGTACGGGGCGACCTGCGGGCCGCCGCGGACGCCATCCGGCTCTCCCGCAAGACGCTCGGCACGATCCGCTCCAACCTCTTCTGGGCCTTCGCCTACAACGTGGCCGCCCTGCCGCTCGCCGCGGCCGGACTGCTCAACCCGATGATCGCGGGGGCCGCGATGGCCTTCTCCTCGGTCTTCGTGGTCGGCAACAGCCTGCGCCTGCGCGGCTTCCAGGCCGCCGACAAGTGATCTCTCCCCAGGGTCAGGTTTCGGCCTCGCCCCCCTCATCGGAACCCGCCGCGGTGTCCGGCTACTCAAAAGCAGATGAGTACCTGCACGCTGCCCCAGGGCCGCGTGGCGCCGCGACGATTGGGGCATGCGCCCAAGACGACTTGAACTCGATCTCTCCCTCTTGCTGCTGGCCCTCGTGCCCGTTGCGGCATGGGCCGCCTGGATGGGCTGGGATCAGCACCGTGACGTGCACCCCGACGGGTCGGTCAGCGGGCCGTACGAGGCCTGGCAGGTGATCGGGCTGGTGGTGACGCTGCTGGCGCCGGTGTGCTGGGCCGCGTCCCGGCAGTTGGTTGCGTCGGCCGTGTTCGGGACCACGGCCGGTCTGACCGTCGCCGCCTACTACGACTGGTCGGACGACGGCAGCGGGCTCTTCGTGATCGGCGTGGGCATGATCATGGTGGCGAGCATCGTCGGCACCTTCGCCATTTCCGCCCCGATCGCCTCTGTGACACGGAAACGCTCCTGACACCGTACGGATCAGGGACGAAAGTCCCGAATGGCCAGTGTCACCGCGAAAGGTGAAACCTTCCCGCCCGCCCGCTCGTCCTCCCCACCGGGAACCGGTCAAGCGCCAGCGGGGAGTGGGCACACATGGCAGGGAAGAAGTACACCGCGCACATAACCATCGTGGCATCGGCACTCGCGCTCGTCGCGGCCGTCTGGGGCGCGGTGATCCTCACCGGCCCGGGAACGGCCAACGGCGCCCAGGAGTCGACGTCACGCACCCCCGCCCCCAAGGCCCCCGGGGGCCCCGAGAAGCCCCCGCAGAAGGTGCCGGAGACCATCGCCCACGACTCCGAGGCAGGCGGCCGGACCGTCAACATCACCATCGACGACGGCCCCGACCCCCGCTGGACCCCCGAAGTCCTGGAAGTCCTCCGCGAGAACAACGCCAAAGCCGTCTTCTGCATGATCGGCCCCCAGGCCAAGGAACACCCCGACCTGGTCAAGAAGGTGGTCGCGGACGGACACCGGCTCTGCGACCACACCATGACCCACGACACCTCGATGGACAAGAAGTCCGTCGACTACCAGAAGCGGCAGATCCTCGACGCGAAGAAGATGATCGAGGACGCGGCCGGCGGCGGCGCCAAGGTCGAGTACTACCGCGCCCCGGGCGGCGCCTTCACCCCCGCCAGCCGCCGGATCGCGGCGGAGGCGGGCATGCGGCCCCTGGGCTGGAACGTGGACACGAAGGACTTCGAAAAGCCCGGCGTGAACGCCATCGTGAACACCGTCCGCAGCGAACTCCCCAACGGCCCCACCATCCTCTTCCACGACGGCGGCGGCGAGCGCGGCCAGACCGTCGCCGCGCTGGAGCAGATACTCCCCTGGCTCAAGGCCGAAGGCCGCCCGACCGGCTTCCCGGTGCGTACGCAGCCCAGCAGCTGAAGGCGAGATGCCGGTACGCGATCCTGGTAGCTGATCATCGTCGACAGTCGACAGGGGAGCTGCCACATGCCACACATGACCTCACGTCCGGTCACCGTCGTCACCGGCGGCAGCCGCGGCATCGGCGCGGCCATCTGCGTACGACTGGCGGCCGACGGCCACGACATCGTCCTCGGGTACGTCTCCGACCCCGCCGCCGCCGAGAAGACCGCGGCGGAGGTACGGGCCGCCGGGGCGCGCTGTGTGACCGTACGCGTCGACATCTCCGCCGAGGCGGACGTGGAACGCCTCTTCGACACCGCCGTCGCCGAACTGGGCACGGTGACCGGCCTCGTCAACAACGCCGGCGTCACCGGCCCGCTCGGCCCCCTCGCCGACGCCCGTACGGAGGACCTGCGCCGGGTCGTCGACGTCAACGTCCTCGGCACCCTGCTGTGCTGCCGCCGCGCGGCCCGCCACATGACCGCCGCCGGCACGGGCGCCATCGTCAACATCTCCTCCGGCGCGGCCACCCTCGGCTCCCCCGGAGAGTTCGTCCACTACGCGGCCACCAAGGCGGCCACCGACACCCTCACCCTGGGCCTCTCCAAAGAACTCGGCCCCCACGGCATCCGCGTGAACGCGGTCGCACCCGGCCTTGTCGACACCGACATGCACGCGGCCATGGGCGACCCCGACCGCCCGGCGAAGATGGCCCCCCACATCCCCCTGCGCCGCGCCGCCGACCCGTCCGAGATCGCGGCCGCGGTGGCGTGGCTCCTCTCCCCCGAGGCCTCGTACACGACGGGCACGGTGCTGCGGGTGGCGGGCGGGCGGTAGGGCCGCCGCTTCAGCGGCCGCGGTCAGCGGCGGTGCAGTACGGGCAAGGGCCCCGGGGACGGGGAGCCGGGTGGGGTCCCACCCGGCCGACCAGGTTCTGACATCAGCCGCGGGGCCCTGAGCTCGAGGGGCGCTACCGTGTCTCCAGACCTCCAAGATCGTTTACCGCGCGTGATCTATTCCGGAACGCCGCTCAAGACGCCGCATCTCCCCGCCGAGACCGCTCCGCCACCGGGCGAGGCACTTGTGCGAGCACATCATTGGCAGGGCTTCTCCTGCGAATCACGTGCGGTCCGCGCATCCGCCCCTCGATTCCCACCCGTGCTGCTCATCGGCGGTGCGTTCCAGCGCAAGGAGTCCTGGGGGCGCTGCGAAGAGGTGTTCCTCGGGAGCATGGACGTGTTCACCGTCGACCCCCCGGGTTGGGGGGCAGCCGACTTGCTGCCCGAAACCCACGGCGTCGACTTCCTCGCCGACGCGGTCTGCCACATGCTCGATGAGTGGGGTGCCGGCCAGGTCAACGTGCTCGCCGGCTCCTACGGAAGCGCCATCGCCTACGAGATCGCCCGGCGCTACCCAGACCGGGTGGGGCGCATGGTCCTGGTCGGCACGATGACTGTCATCCCCGACCACGCACAGGCCGCGATGCGCCGCACTCTGGAGCACCTGGCTGCCGGAGATATGGAGACTTACGCGCACGCGACGGTCGACCTGCTCATGACGCCAGAACGCCTCGCAGACATCCCCAACGGCGCCCGCGTCCGCAGACTGCTGCTGCGCCGCATCACCAACCTCTCCGAGGTGGAGGCGCACCAGATGCATACCAACACCCTGCGCCTGCTCACCCATCAGGCTCTCGACACCAGCCAGCCGCCTCGTGCACCGGTCCTGACCGTGACCGGCGAGTACGACTCGTTCACCACCCCGGAGCTGTGCCGCCAGATGGCGGCGGCGTGTGCCGACAGCTGGCACGCGGAGGTCCGCGACGCCGACCACATGCTCATCCTGGAACGGACAGCGGAAGTCGCCGACTTGATCACCCGCTTCCTCGCCGCGGAGCCGCTGCACGGACTGCCGTACTGCCGCAGCGTCGAGCGAGTGTCCCCGGGCATCACGGTGTGAGTAGTTGCGGTAAAGAAAAGTGCCGCTGAGCCCGATCTCGATCTCGATCTCCACCGGTGTGCCGAGCGGCCCCAGGATTGTCGGTGCGGTGCGCTTCACTGTCCGTCATGGAGCTCACTCAAGCGACCGTCAACGACCTGCTGGCCCAACTCGGCTCGGGGACCGGCCACCTGTACCTTCCCAGCGACTTGGACCCGCAGGACCTGACCGACCTGCTCGGCGACAGGTACGGCGCCCCGCGCACCCTCGTCCTCGACGGCTTCACCGACCCGACGGTCGACGAGTCGAAAGGCGCGGCTCTCCTCGTCCCCTTCGATGACCGGGCGGTGACGATACGGGCGTGGGCTTACGGGGATCAGTGGGTCGGCACGGGTACGGCGCGGGACGCCGAGGGGGCCACGCGGCCGGTGCTGGTGGTCGCTCACAGAAAGGTGCCCGCACCCTTGGTGGTCGCTCCGGGCGAGGACGAGCACGCCGACTGGATGGAGCGGCTCGTCCGGATCACCGGCTGGACCCAGCCCGCCCAGCGGCCTGACGTGGACTGGGCGGAGGTGGAGTCGCGCCTGGGCACCGCGCTGCCGAGCGACTACAAGCGCATGGTCGAGACGTTCGGCGAAGGCGCCTTCGACGGATTCCTGGACCTGAACCAGGAGCCGTGGACACATCTCAGGGAGGACGGCCTGCTCATCTGGGCGGCCACGGAGCACGAGAACTTGTACTGCTGGAGGGCCGACGGCGACGACCCCGACCGTTGGCCCGTCGTGATCCGGTCCTTCGACGGCGAGGACGTCCCCTTCGACTGCCAGGCAGCGGAGTTCGTCTGCCGCATCCTCGTCGATCCGCACCACCCCTTCACGATGGCCCGCTTTTTCGACACGCACTGGTTCATGAACTACGGCGAGAACGGCTGACCGAACCAGCGGGCCCCGAGAGGCGCGGGCGAACGGCCACGGTTAAAAGAGCGCCCGCCCACCGACTCCAACGGCACACGG
This sequence comes from Streptomyces sp. NPDC039465, assembly GCF_055639315.1. NCBI lineage: Bacteria > Bacillati > Actinomycetota > Actinomycetes > Kitasatosporales > Streptomycetaceae > Streptomyces > Streptomyces sp. NPDC039465. The sequence goes on from NZ_JBVKAP010000007.1 coordinate 450,603, forward strand.
TGACCGGGAGGCGAAGAAGCGGTCACCACGCAAGCAGCACCCACAGCAACGGCGGGTTGACGGGGAGCGCCGCCAGGGCCGGGCCGGGCCTCAAAGGTCCCGCAGCTCGCACCAGACCGTCTTGCTGCCGGGCCCCTGATTCACCCCCCACCGCACCGCCACCGCGTCCAACAGCGCCAGCCCCCGCCCCGACTCGTCCGCGTCCGTCGCCCGGCGCAGCACCGGCCACGCGCGGGGGTCGGGGTCGGTGACCTCCACCCTCGTACGCCCGTCACCCGTCGCCGCGATACGCACGTTGACCGGGGTCCCCTCGCCGACGTGCGTGATCACGTTGGTCACCAGCTCACTCACACACAGCTGAAGATCCGGGCACGGCCCGCCCACGTAGTCCCGCAGCGTGTCCCGTACCCCCGCGACCGACTTGGGCATCGCCAGCAGATCGAACGTCAGTGGCCTCACCGATCCGCCGCCTTCCGCAGCACATCCACCAGCCGACGGGCCGTAGCGACATTGCAGTTGCCCAAGCCGATCAACGGCGGCTCTGCGGACCGCGCCGCGTACGTCACGAGATCGACGCCAAGTGACGGCAGCGTGATCCCGTGCTCGGCGAGGGCCCCGCGAAGGGCAACGAAGCAGGAGTGGGCGTCGAGGTCGTGCTCGGTCATGTGGGGGTAAGCCTTCCGGTGCGGTGTGTGACGAATACATCACACAGTGAGGTTCACGTCCGTACGGTGGAAGGGCTTCTGCCTCCACGGTACGAAGTGTGGAAGGCGGCCGAAGGTGGCTGCGCGCAAGGACATTGACGGCTCGGCGAGCGTCCCGGAGTTCTACGGGAAGGAGCTCCGCTGGAAACGCGAGGCGGCGGGGCTGACGCTCCAGGACGCGGTGGAAGGCAGCTTCTACGGGGTCAGCTACCTCAGCGAGATCGAACGCGGCACCCGCCGTATGCCGGAGGCGCTGGCCCAGCACGTGGACCGGGTGATGAAGACGGACGGGTTCTTCGAGCGCCGTTGTGAGGACGTCCAGAAGGCGAAGAGGCGGGGTCACGCCGAGTACTTCGAGCGCGTGCTGGACGCGGAGAAACGCGCCGAGACGATCGAGGAGTGGTGCCCGACCGTCTTTCCGGGGCTTTTGCAGACGGCTGCCTACGCACGGGCGGTGATCACGGCGGAACGCCTGCCGGAGCCCCCGGAGAAGACGGACGAGAAGGTCGAGGGCCGTGTGGCACGGGCCAAGCTCTTCGAGGACCCGAGGAAGCCGGAGTACTGGGTCATCCTCAACGAGTCGCTCCTGCATCTGCCGGTCATGCCGTCCGACCTGATGGTCGAGCAGCTGGACCACGTCGCCGACTTGGCGCGACGCGGGCGGGTCCTTACACAGATCCTTCCGTGGAACAGCAGCGCGCATGCGCTCCTGACCGGCAACGTCATGACGCTGACGTTCCCCGATGCTCCTCCCCTGGTCTACACGGAGTCCCAGCACCATGGCGACACCGTGGACGATCCGGCCCTCGTGAAGCTCTATCGGAGGTCGTACGATCTGCTCAGGGGCGCCGCTCTGCCGCCGGAGGCGTCCCTCTCCTTGATCGAGGAAGCGGCAGAGGTCTACCGAAATGGCAAGCACCCGGGTGGATTTGAGCGCCGCGACCTGGCGTAAGAGCAGCTACAGCAACTCGTCCGGCGGCGACTGCGTCGAAGTCGCCGAAGGCTTCCCCGGCGCCGCCCGCTGGCGCAAGAGCAGCTACAGCAACTCATCGGGCGGCAACTGCCTAGAGGTCGCCGACAACCTCCCCGGCCTCGTCCCCGTACGGGACTCCAAGGCCCCCCACCTCCCCGCCCTCCTCCTCACCGCCCCCGCCTGGGTGCCGTTCGTCGAGGCCCTCAAAGGCGGGTGGGCAGGGCGGTCCTGAAGAAGGAGCGGACCGCTGACCGGACCCAGGGGATCGACCGGGCCGGGGCGATCGGGCCCACGAAGCCGGCCCGTTCCGCAGGGGTCATCAGGCCCGCTGCCTGCAACTGCGGGGCGAACGCCGCGTAGTCCGTGAAGACCCAGTGGTCGGCGCCGTTCAGGCGGCGGATGCGGACGTGGCCCCGGGCCGCCGACCAGGAGCGGTCGAAGCGGGCGTCGCGGAAGCCGTCCGTGCCCAGGAGCAGCAGGGGGCGGGTCACGCAGTCACGGGCGATGGGGAAGAGGGCCCCGGACGGGTCATCGAGGTAGCCCTCCAGGTTGACGGCCGCCCGGACGCGGGGGTCGTCGTGCAGGGTCTGGGCAGCGGCCGTACCGCCGGCGGAGTGGCCGTAGATGCCGATACGGCCGCCGGACCGGATGCCCAACCCGGCGAGCAGCGACGGCAGTTCGTCCAAGACATAGGCCACGTCGGCCAGGCGCGCGTCGATCATCCGGTGGAAGAGCGCGGCATCCTCCTTCGGGTTCCCCCGCAGCTCCGTGGTGACGATCCGGCCGTCCGGGAACTCGACCTCGGTCGTCTCGCCCGGGTGGTCGACGCTCACCACCACGTACCCGTGGCTCGCCAGGTCCTCCGCGAGCCCCGTACCGAACGTACGGGAGTCGCCGCCGCCGGGGGTGTAGAGGAGCACCGGGTGGCGGCCGGGGAGCGCGGGGGCGTCGAGGTGGGCATGGGTCGGGGTGGCGGCCCAGTTCACGCCGCTCGTCGGTAGCTCGCGGTGGAGGTGGACGGCGTCGATGTGCGGGACGAGGGCGGCGGCGCCAGGGGTCATGTGGGGGGCGGTCGGGTGGCCGTGGACGGTGCGGGCCGGGTAGAGGACGGTGAGCATCAGCTCGCGGGAGGGCAGCTCCGGCTTCCAGGGGTCCGGGCGGGTGCGGTCGGTCAGGTGCAGGGTGGTGGCGCCGAGGGGGTACGGGCCGGTCGGCGCCGGCAGGCGCAGGACCAGGTCGCGAGACGGTTGGGTGTGTGACGGGCGGGCGTGCGCGGTCCCCGTCGTCGTGAGCAACACCCCAGCCGCGGCGGCCGACTTGAACAGCGTGCGTCGTGTAGTCATGACGGCATGCTGGCTGCGGACGGACACAGTCCGCGATCGTTGAGGCCCTGGCCTTACAGCTTGCGTCACAGCTTGCGTCACAGCCGACGCCCACAGGGGGAGAGAGCACTGATCCGGATTCGGTTCACCGGCACCGACCTCGCCCGCGTGCGCTTCGCGCCCCGCCCCGCGCCCCTGCAAGAGCTGAACGCCGTGTTCATGAAGCTGACCCACGGCGACGACCCGCTGCTGCACGGGCGCTGGCGCCGACGCGTCCTGCGGTCCCTGCCGCCCGCCGTCGAACCGCTCGCCGACCTCGTCCCCGCCCGTACGGCCCCGCGCTTCCTGGACGAGTTCAGCGACTCCCTCGCCGCCGGTCTCGACGCCGTACGGTCCACGCCGCCCGACATCGTCCGTACCGAACTCCGGCGCGTCCACGGCCCCCACCACCGCCCCTCCCCCTGGGTACGTGGGCTCCATCGCGGGGACGCCGACGCGTGGGACGTCCTGTGCCGGGCGCAGCACGCCGCCTTCGAGACTGTCCTGAGGCCCGTGTGGCCGGTGGTGCAGGATCTGCATCGGGCGGAGTTCGCCCGCCAGGCCGTGGCGGTGGCCGAACACGGCATCGGGGCCGTACTCGCCGGCCTGGTGCCCGGCGGCCGCCTGCACGGCGACACCTGGGAGTTCCCCGCGCCCGCCGGGCGGGACGTCACCACGGCCGGTCGCGGGCTGCTCCTGCTGCCCACCTTCCACTGGACCGCCCATCCGGTCGTCGCCGAACCCCCGGGCGGACCCGTCGTGGTCACGTACCCCGCCGGGGACGGGCTGCCCCTCACGCCGTACGGGCCCGGCGCCACCGAGGACGCGCTCGCCGGGGTCCTCGGCAGGACCCGGCTGGAGATCCTGCTCCTGCTCAACAGCGGGGAGGCGCACACCACCAGCGGGCTCGCCCGCCGACTCGGCGTCAGCAAGGCCACCGTCTCGGCACACACCGCCGCCCTACGCGGCGCGGGCCTGCTGACGACGGTTCGCGCGGGCCGCGCCGTCCTGCACAGCCGCAGCGCGCTCGGGGGCCTCCTCGTCGGCCGCCTCGACCAGGGCGGGGACATCGTCGTCGCGCCCGGGCCCCGGCTAAATCGCTGTCCGGGCGCCGTCCCCGCGCGAGAGGATGCACCTCCCCGACCAGGAGGAACCGATGAGCCAGGCCCACCTGACTCTCCACGAACTGCTGCCTCACGGTGAACTCGCCGCCGCGCTCGACGCCGGGCACGTCACCCGCAAGGCACACCCCGAGCTGCCGCTGTCGATCTACACCTACACCCGCACCTGCCAGTACGAACGGATCTGGAACCAGGTCACCATCCGCTGCCGTGGTCTCGTCGCCGACGACACCACCGGCGAGATCGTCGCGCTGCCGCTGCCGAAGTTCTTCAACGTCGGCGAGCACGAGGCCGGTCAGCCGTACGCGCCCGCCCTGCCGGACGAGCCGTTCGAGGTGTACGACAAGGTCGACGGCAGCCTTGCCGTGATCTTCCACTACGCCGGGGCCTGGCGCGTCGCCTCCAAGGGGTCCTTCATCAGCACCCAGGCCACCTGGGCGCAGCGCCACCTCGACGGCCGGGACACCTCCGCGCTCACACCCGGCGTGACGTACCTCGCGGAGATCCTGTACCCGCAGAACCGCATCGTCGTGGACTACGGCGACCGCCGCGACCTGGTGCTGCTCGCCGCCTTCGGCCGGGACGGCACCGAGCTGCCGCTCACCGAGGCGGCCGGGCACTGGGGGCAGATCGGGTCCGTCGTCACGGTCCGGCCCGCCATGCCGCTCGCCGAGCTGCTCGCGCTGACCGCGTCGAACACCCTCCCCGACGGCGGGAAGGCGACCGGCACCGACGCCGAGGGCTTCGTGCTGCGCTTCGCCTCCGGGGTGCGTGCCAAGGCGAAGATCGCCGAGTACGTACGGCTCCACAAGGTCCTGACCGGCGTCACCGAGCGGGACATCTGGCGAAGCCACGGCATCCAGCGGTTCGCGGGGCTGCCGGCCAAGCAGCTCACGCAAGGCCTCGGCTGCTCGGCCGCCGACCTCGAAGCCCACGGCGGCAAGCCGCTGGACGCGCTCCTGGAGCAGGTGCCGGACGAGTTCGACGCGTGGGTGCGGGAGGTGATCGTACGGCTCGACGAGGCGACGACGAGCCGGGAACGGGCCGTCGACGAAGCGTACGCGTCACTCGCCCACCTCGCGGGTGACCGGGGCGCGTTCGCCCGCGCGGCCCGGGAGCTGCCGGACTCGCGGATCCGGTCGGCGCTGTTCCTGCGCCTGGACGGCCGACCGACGAAGCTGCTCGCGTACCGTTCCGTGCGGCCGGAGGCGTCCGATCCGTTCGCGACCGACGACGAGTGACGGATCGCAGACGGCAGACGGCAGCTGACGGATGACAGATGACAGATTTCAGATGTCGGCCGACCGATGACGGCTGACAGATGCCGTTCGACCGATGGCGGATGACAGACGTCAGCTGACAGACGACCGATCACCGACGACCGATGACAGAGAACCGATCACCAACAAGGAGAACCGACCCGTGCCCGTAGTACACGTCATGACCGGGCTGCCCGCGTCCGGCAAGACGACCGCCGCGCGTGAGCTCCAGGCCGCCGCCGAGGGGCGCATGCGTCGCGTCAACCTGGACGACCTGCGGGCCATGCTCGACGTACCGGCGCCCGAGCGGGGCCGCTCCCGCGCCCATGAGCAGACCGTGCTCGCCATCCAGGACGCGGCCGTCCGCACCGCCGTCGACGACGGCTTCGACGTCGTCGTCGACAACACCCACCTCACCCCGCACATACCCAAGCGCCTGAAGGCGGCCGTCACCGGCCTCGACGTCACCTTCGCCGTGCACGATTTCACCGACGTGCCCGTCGACGAGTGCGTGCGCCGCGACGCCGCCCGGGAGCGGGCGGTCGGCGAGGAGATCATCCGGATCCTCGCCGACAAGCACGCCAAGGCCACCCAGGGCGGCTGGCGGCTCACCGATGCCTGGCTGAACGACCGGCCCGCCGCCGTGCCGTACGTGCCCGACCCGGCGCTCCCGTCGGCCGTCCTGTGCGACATCGACGGCACGCTCGCCCTGCGCGGCGACCGTGGCCCGTACGACTTCACGCGCTGCGACCTCGACCTGCTCAATGTGTCCGTACGGCACGCGCTGCGCGCCTTCCAGCACACCGAGCGGGACACGATCGTGCTGCTGTCCGGCCGTAGCGAGGACCACCGGGAACTGACCGAGGCCTGGCTCCAGCGGCACGAGGTGCCCTATGACGAGCTGTGGATGCGCGCGTCCGGCGACGGCCGCAGCGACGACATCGTCAAGGCCGAACTGTTCGACGCGCATGTGCGCCATCGGTACGCGGTCCGGGTCTCGCTGGACGACCGCGACCGGGTGGTGGCGGTGTGGCGGCGCATGGGCCTGCCCACTTGGCAGGTCAACTACGGCAACTTCTGACCCACAATGGGCACCATGGCAGCCGACGAAGACCTCCTGCACCGCTGGACGGCAACCCTGCTGACGGCGCGGGGCCACGCGCCGGGCCCGGACCCCTTGCCGTACGGCGAGAACCTGCTGGCCCGCTGGGCGGAGCCGCAGCGCCGCTACCACACGACGTCCCACCTGCGGGCGGTCCTCGACCGGATCGACGAACTCGCCCCGTACGCGAAGGACTTGGCGGTGGTTCAGCTCGGCGCCTGGTTCCACGACGCCGTCTACCGGCCGGACCGCTCGGAGAACGAGGAACGCAGCGCCGCCCTCGCCGAACGCGCCCTGCCCGAGGCGGGCCTGCCGCCGGCCAAGACCGCCGAGGTGGCCCGCCTGGTCCGGCTCACTGTCACGCACGACCCGGCCGCCGGGGACGCCGACGGCGAGGTGCTGTGCGACGCGGACCTGGCGATCCTGGCGACCGACGCGGATACGTACGGGGGGTACGTGGCGGCGGTGCGGGAGGAGTACGGCTTCGTCCCCGACGAGGCGTTCCGGAGCGGCCGGGCGGCGGTGCTGCGCCAACTCCTCGCGCTGCCGCGGCTGTTCCGCACCCCGTACGGCGCCGAGCACTGGGAGGCGGCCGCGCGCCGCAACCTCACGGCGGAGCTGGCGCGGCTGGGAAGCTAGGGACACTCGCGTGAGCGGTACGCCTTCCCGCTGACGTACTCGACCCGCAGCCCGGCGCCCTTGTCCTCCAGGATGTGCAGGGTGCCGTCCCAGGGCGCCCAGTGCCGGGGTACGAGATAGAGCCGGTCCCCGGAGACGTGGAAGAGCCGCAGCCCGGCGTACCGGTAGCGGTACGGGCTGCCCTTCTCCGTGACCAGGGACAGACAGCTCCCGCCGCCGCGGATCAGCAGGTCCTTCTCGCTGAACACGACGACGGCGGGCAGCCCGCCGGCCACACTCCGCGCGGTGTCGGCCGCCCGCCCCCGCCCGACGATCCCGGCGTAGGCGTACACCGACCAGAACAGTGCGACCACGGCGACGAGCAGCGCGAGCGCCCACAGCCGCGGCCGGGGTGCGTCCCGGCTCCGCGCGTACGCGGTGAGCAGCACCCCGACGAGCACGGCGAGCGGCACGACGACCTCCCCCACACCGGGCGCGACCGGATACACCCCCACGGCCGCGAGGGCCCCCACCCACGCCCACCGCATCCCCCGCACCACCGCCTCCGGCACCCGCCGATGCCCGGCGTATGCCCCGAAGGCGAGGGCGGCCGCGACGAGCACGGGCAGGTAGAGCGCGTTGACACTGCGCAGGAGGTAGTCGGCGGTGGACAGCCGGAAGAGGTTGTCCCGCAGCCCGAGGGCCTTGGTCTCGGCGTCGGTACTGGCCCACCCGAAGTAGAACAAGACGGCGGTGAACAGGGACAGGAGCGACCCGAAGGTTCCAAGCAATTCGGCGAGGCGGCCGGGGGCGGGGGTGTCGTCGGGCGGCGGGGCAGGGTCCGGCCGCGCGGCCGGGCTGCCGGAGGCGGGCGGGGCCGGCTCGCCTCCCGGCGCGGGCGGGCCCGGGCTCGTACGCGCCGCGGGGACGCGTCCCGACGCGGAGGCATCCGCGCCCGGGACGGGGGCTCTCCCGGCGGGAGAACCCGGCGACGCGTCCGCGCCAGCCGCGGCAGGCGCCGTGGCCGGGCCGCCCGGCCGCGCGGCCGGACCCGGGTCGCCTCCGGGGTCCGCAGGCACCCCCGCCGCTCGACCACCGGGCGCCGGGTCGGCCCCCGGACCCGCGTCGCCCCCGGGACGAGCAGGCGCCCCCGTCGCTGGACCACCCTCCGGGCCCTGACTGCCGGAAGCAGCCGCATCGCTCCCCCTGCCGCCGGAGGCGGCCGGGGCCGGCTCACCTCCCGGCGCGGCAGGCGCCGTGGCCGGGCCGCCCGGCCGCGCGGCCGGACCCGCTTCGCCCCCGGCGCCCGCAGGCGCCCCCGCCGCCGGGGGCAGCCCGGGTCGGCGTGTGCGGCGGCGCGTCATGTCGGGTCCGGGGCCGAAGGGTCCGGATCCGTCGGGGACGGGGGCGAGGGTTCCGGATCCGTCGGGGACGGGGGCGGGGCCGTCGGGGACGGGTCGGGGCCGTCGGGGGGCTCGATCGTCAGGGTTCGCTGGCCCGCCGCCGGGCCCGTCGCGTAGACGCGGACCGTGCGGCGGCCCGGCGATGTGCCCTCCGGGACCAGGAAGGTGAGCGTCAGGCGATCGCCCGACATCCGCATGTCCTCCGTGGCCACGTACGCGCCGCCCAGGTGGACGATCACCCCCTTGTACGCGTCGCCGTAGTCGAAGAAGGTGCCCCGCAGCTCCACCTCCACCGTCTCCCCGGGGCGCGCCACCGCGTCCCCGCCCGCGTTCAGGCGGACGATGCGCCACTGGCACGCGGCCGTCCCGGCCCCGCCCGGCGGCTTGCGGAGCGTCGTCGTGGCGCCGGGGTGCTCGCGGTGCCAGCGCAGCAGGCGGCCCAGGACTTCGTACGCCGCGCGGCCCTTGCACGTGGCCGGACGGCCGCCCGGCACCGCCTCGTACGCCCGCGCCGCCGCCTGCCAGCTGCCGCCCTTGCCCTGGACGGCCATGCACGCCTCGGCGAGGCCGCGTACGACGTCCCAGGCCTCCGGCTCGGAGTGCGTGGTCTGCTCGTAGTCCTCCGGGGCGTCGGGGATCTCGCGCCGGGCCGCGCCGCAGTCGCGGGGCCGCTCGCGCAGGAGGTCGTAGACGCTCTCGGGGTCGGGGGCCTTCTCCGTGTTGGGTGCGCCGGGCCCGGGCGGCAGGAAGGAGATGCCCTCGTCGTCGGGGCCGCCGGGCCGTGGGCTGTCGTCGCCGGTGGGCGGGCGCCACGTCGGCGTTCCGGTCGCCGAGGCCCGCGCGCTCGGCCCCGCGCCGTCGGCCCCCGGCGCCCCCTCGTCGTTGCAGCCCGCGGCCCCCGTGAGGGCCAGGGCCAGTAACACCGCGTACACACGCATCGTCCGCACCGCGCACCCCCCGGCTCCGGGTGTTCCTGGCCGTCATGATGGCGCGGCCCCACCGGCCTGGGAAGGAGAACAGCCGTACGGGCTGTACGCACCCCCGGGCCGGGGAATGCCAGGATCAAGCCGGGTGTTGGCACATGTCATGCCGCCTTCCTCCGCCGAGCGCACCCCCACCCCCGCACGCCCCCGTATGCCTCTGGCCGTCTACATCCTCGGCCTCTCCGTCTTCGCGCTCGGCACGAGCGAGTTCATGCTCTCCGGCCTGCTGCCGACCATCGCGGACGACATGAACGTGTCGATCCCCCGCGCCGGTCTCCTCATCTCCGCGTTCGCGATCGGCATGGTCGTCGGCGCCCCGCTGTTGGCCGTGGCGACGCTGCGGCTGCCCCGCAAGACGACCCTGATCACGCTGATCACCGTCTTCGGCCTCGGCCAGGTCGCCGGTGCGCTCGCTCCGACCTACGAGATCCTCTTCGCGTCCCGGGTGGTCAGCGCGCTCGCCTGCGCCGGTTTCTGGGCGGTCGGCGCGGCCGTCGCCATCGCGACCGTGCCGTTCAACACGCGCGCCCGGGCGATGGCCGTCATGATCGGCGGGCTGTCCATCGCCAATGTGCTGGGCGTCCCGGCGGGGGCGTTCCTCGGTGAGCACCTGGGCTGGCGGTCGGCGTTCTGGGCGGTCGGCGCGGCGTCCGCGATCGCGCTGGTGGGCATCCTGGCCAAGATCCCGCACATCCCGCTTCCGGAGCGCAGGCCGGAGCTCAAGGGTGAGCTGGCGATCTATCGCGACCGCCAGGTCTGGTTGTCGATCGTGATCACGGCGCTGGCGGCGGGCGGCGTGTTCTGCGCATTCTCGTACCTCGCTCCGCTCCTGACGGAGGTGGCCGGTCTCGACGCCCGCTGGGTCTCGGCGGTGCTCGGCCTGTTCGGTGTCGGCGCACTGATCGGTACGACGATCGGTGGCCGGGTCGCCGACGCCCACCTCTTCGGGGTGCTGCTGAGCGGCATCACGGCCTCCACGGTCTTCCTGGCCGCGCTGGCGCTGTTCGCGTCCAGCCCGGTCGCGGTGGTCGTGCTGTCGTTCCTGTTGGGCGTCTCGGCGTTCTACACGGCCCCGGCCCTGAACGCCCGTATGTTCAACGTCGCGGGCGCCGCCCCCACCCTGGCGGGCGCCACGACGACCGCCGCCTTCAACCTCGGCAACACCGGCGGCCCCTGGCTGGGCGGCACCGTCATCGACGCCGGCCTCGGCTTCCCCGCGACGGCCTGGGCGGGCGGGGCGATGACGGTCGTCGCGCTGGCCGCCGTGGCGCTCTCGCTGCGTCTGCATGCCTCCCGCTCGCGGGTCGTGGCGGGCGCGCGGGCGGCGGAGCGCAGCAGCGACGACACCGAGCTGGTGGACGGGCGGCCGGCCCCCTGACGCGGCACGCGGCGGCCTACGCCTGCGGCACCCGGCTGAAGAGCCGGCCCGCGAGGTCGATGCCGGTGATCGTGCCGCTGTCGTCGCGGGTGAAGAAGCCGCGCTGTCCCTTCAGGCCGCCGCCGGTGACGATGTACTCGTCCCCATCGCCGGGCAGCAGCCCCATGGGCGCCGGCTCGTGGTCCGCCGGGATTTCGGTCTCGGCCGCGGCCCGGATCTCCGGCTTGATGCCGGCCCCGAGTGTCAGCTCGCCGCCGTCGGCCGCGATGGTGATCGTCATCGCGTCGATGTCGTACCGGCCGACGATCTCCTCGGCCCGCGCCGCGTCGAAGGGCATCGGCTCGGGGTCCTTGTCCACCACACCGAGGTAGTGCTCCAGCGCCCAGCGGACGACGGCCTGGTTGCACGGGATGCCCTCGGGGCCGGCGTTGGACATCACGGCGACGGCGAAGTTCCGCTCCGGTACCAGGAGCAGTTCGGCGAACTGGCCGTTCGCCGATCCGCCGCTGCCGACCGTGCGGACGCCGTCCACGTCGCGCAGGAACCAGCAGATACCGAAGGCGTCGCCGAGGCTGCTGGCCCGCAGTTCGGCCGTGGGCTCCTGCATGCGGCGCAGCGCCTCGGCGGGCAGGATCCGCTCGCCGTTTTCGGTGGTGCCGTCGCCGAGGTGGAAGCGGCCCATGCGGAGCAGGTCGGCCGCCGAGGCGGCGAGGCCGCCGCCGGGGTTGTTGCCGCGGGCGAGCCGCCAGGCCGACGCGACGGAGAGGTCGCCGTTCTCGTCGGCGTTGTGGCCGACGGCGAACCGGCGGGTCATCACGTCCGCGGTGCCGAAGAAGGTGTTCGCGAGTCCGAGGGGCCAGAACAGGAGCTGGGCGACGGCCCGTTCGTACGTCTCGCCGGTGACGTTCTCGATGATCCGGCCGGCCAGGTTGTAGCCGGCCTGGCTGTAGGAGGCGCGGGTGCCGGGCGGCGTGAGCTGCTCCAGGTCGGCCATCTTGGCCACGAAGGCGGCGAGGGCGTCGTCGCCGTCGCCGGTGTCGACGATGACGTTCCAGTCGAGGCCGGCGGTGTGGTTGAGCAGGTTGAGTACGGTCATCTCCGCTGCGGCCCGCTCGTCGGAGAGGGCGAGCTCGGGTACGTAGCGGCGGACCGGCGCGTCGAGGTCGACGCGGCCGTCGGCGACCAGGCGCATCAGGGCGGTAGCGGTGTACGCCTTGGTGATCGAGCCGATCTGGAACAGCGTGTCGCGGTCCACGGGGAGGGGGTTGGCCAGGCTTGTCACGCCGTGGGCGGCGTAGACCTCCTGGCCGTCCACCCAGACGCCGACCGAGACCCCCGGGATGCCGAACTTTCCTGCGGTGGCCTCGACGACCTCGGCGAGCTTCTCCTGCGACTGCGACATGGTTTTCCCCTCATCAACGGCTTGCACTTTGTTCAAGAGGAACGTTAGCCCACCACTTGAACTAAGTGCAAGATCTAGGGGTGGCCGTCACGACCAGCGCGCCCACCGCGAGCACACCGCCCACCCCCATCACGGCCGCCACCCCCGCCGCGTCCGCCGCCAGTCCTCCCACCAACGCCCCCAGCGCAATGGCCGCGTTGAACACCCCCGCGAACAGCGCAGCCCCCGCCTCCCGGTCCTCAGGCACCGCTGCCATCACCCACGCCTGCGTGCTCACCGACACACCCCCGTACGCCAGCCCCCACACCACGAGCAGCACCACAGCCGTCACCACCGACCCGCCCACCACCGGGATCAGCAGCACCGTCGCCGCCAGCGTCGAGGCGATGACGAGCAGCGTCCCGCGCGGCGAGCGGCCCGCCCCGGCTCCCGCCGCGAAGTTGCCCACGACGCCCGCGACGCCGTACACCAGCAGCAGGGTCCCGATCAGGCCCGCGCCCACCCCGGAGACCTCCTCCAGGACCGGGCGCACGTACGTGTACGCGGCGAAGTGCCCCGTCACCAGCAGCGCCACCACCGCCAGGCCCGTCCGCAGCGCCGGGTGGCCCAGCAGCCGCGCCACACCCCCGAGCCGCACGGCCCGCTCGGCGGGCAGCGGCGGCAGCAGCACGGCCAGCGCCGCCCCGACGAGCAGCGCGAGACCGGCGCCGGCCACGAACGCGGCACGCCAGGAGGCCAGTTCGCCGAGGTACGTGCCCGCCGGCACCCCGAGCACCGACGCCACCGCGATCCCGCTGAAGATCAGCGCGGTCGCCGAGGCGACGGACTCCCGCGCCACCAGCCGTACGGCGAGCCCCGCCGCGATCGCCCACACCCCGCCCATGCCCACGCCGACCAGCACCCGCCCGGCGACCATCACCGCGAACGACGGCGACCAGGCGGCCAGCAGATTCCCCGCCGCGAGCACGCCCATCAGCGCGACGAGCGCCCACCGCCGGTCGAGCCGCCCGAGCAGCGGGGTGACCAGCGGCGCGGAGAGGGCCGCGACGAGCCCGGTGATCGTCAGGGTGAGTCCGGCCGTGCCCTCGGAGACCCCCAGCGCCGCGCCCATCGGGGTGAGCAGCCCGACGGGCAGCATCTCGGAGGTGACGACGGTGAAGGTCGCGAGCGCCACGACGGCGACGGCGAGCCGCCCCCCAGAGCGGGCGCGTACGGGTATGTCTTCGATCGTGCTCTCGGTCTGTGCCATGCCTCAAGGCAACCGGCACGCCACCGGCGGAACAACGGCCGTTCTCTCATCCTTCTATGAGCGAGGCTCATCGATCAGGTAGATCGGGAGGACACGAAGGAGACAGGCGTGGACATCCGCGAGCTGGAGGCGTTCCTCGTCCTCTCCGAGGAGCTGCACTTCGGCCGTACCGGCGAGCGCCTCTACGTCTCCCAGAGCCGCATCAGCCAGCTCCTGCGCTCCCTGGAACACCGCGTCGGCGCCCCGCTGGTCGAGCGCACGAGCCGCCGCGTGCGCCTGACCCCGCTCGGCGAGCGGTTCCTCACGGACCTGCGCCCGGCGTACGAACGGCTGGGCGCCGTCCTCGATGCGGCGAAGGCGGCGGCGCGGGGCGTCGAGGGGACCTTGCGCATCGGCTTCCAGTCCACGGTCAACGACCATCTCGTGGACGCGGTCTCCGCCTTGCACACGCGCCACCCGCACTGCGCGACCACGATCACGGAGATCCCGCTGTGCGACCCGTTCGGGGCGCTGCACCGCGGCGAGGTCGACACAGCCGTCGTGCTGCTGCCGGTCCGGGAGCCGGAGTTGACGCTCGGGCCGGTGTTCTCCCGCCGTCAGCAGACCCTCGCGGTCTCCACGGCCCACCCGTTCGCGGCCCGTACGTCCGTCACGGCCGAGGAGCTCGCCGACTGCACCCTGATCGACATCGGCCCTCCGGCCCCCGCGTACTGGCGCCGGGCCGCCGCCCCGGGTCTGACCCCGTCCGGCCCGCGGGTCTCCACCCTCCAGGAGGGGCTGACCCTGGCAGCCGCCGACCGCGGGGCGATGCTGCTGTGCCGTCCGACGGCCGCCACCCACAGCAACCGTGCCCGCGCCCTGACCTTCGTCCCGGTGACCGGTCTGCCCCCGTCGGCTCTGGGCCTGGTCTGGCGCAAGGGCCACGAGACGGCTCACATCCGCGCCTTCGCCGACGCGATCACCGAGACGGACCCCGACAGACCCGACTGACCCCTACAGTTGACAATCCGTACCGTTCACCGCAGTTCAGGGGGCGCACCATGACCGGAATCGCCAACGACGGCAACGACGGCATCGAGGAGCAGAGCCTCCCGTTCTGGGTGGAGGTGACCGAGACGGACGAGGAAGAGTCCACGATGGGCGTCTTCGGGCGGCGCGGCGAGCGGGAGACCGCCCTGCGGCCGGTGCCGCTGGGCCCCCTGCGCAAGAACCTCGCGGACACGGTCGACGCCCTGCAGAAGGTCTTCGCGGACGTGGCCGAGCGCGGCGGCGCCCTGCCGCTCGCCGAGGCACAGCTCACGTTCCAGGTGACCGCGACCGGTGGTATCCAGCTCATCGGAGGCGGGCAGGTGACGGGGACGCGCGGGCTGACCCTCACCTTCAAGCGCCCTTCGTAGCCGCGCATGGCCGGTACAAGGCCCTGAACACCGCCCTGCGCTCCGACGGAGCTGATCCCACCACGAAGATCACGACTTACGGCTGCCGTGACTGATCAAAGATCCGCCGGACAGACCCTGGGCCCCGGCGCCGTCTCCTCCGCGCGCGCCAGCAGCAGTTCACGCTCGCGGGCGTTGCGCGCAAGCGACGCCGCGCGGGCGAATTCCGCACGGGCCTCGGAGACGCGGCCCAGGCGTTCCAGCAGGTCGCCGCGGACGCTCGGGAGCAAGTGGTAGGTCCTCAGGGCCGGTTCGTCGGTCAGGGCGTCGACGAGGGGGAGGGCCGCCGCCGGGCCTTCAGCCATCGAGACGGCGACCGCGCGGTTGAGTTCGATCACCGGGGACGGGGTGAGCGCCATCAGGCGGGCGTAGAGGGAGGCGATCGTCGACCAGTTCGTGTCCTCGTAGCGGACCGCCTGGGCGTGGCATGCGGCGATCGCGGCCTGGAGTGCGTACGGGCCCTCGCCCGCCCGACGCAGCGCGTCGAAGCCGCGGCGGATCAGCAGGCGGTTCCAGCGGGCGCGGTTCTGGTCGGCGAGCAGGACCGGCTCGCCGTCGGGGCCCGTGCGGGTCGTCGTCCGGGACGCCTGGAACTCCAGGAGCGAGGCCAGGCCGTGCACTTCGCCCTCCTCGGGCATCAGCCCCTGCAGGACCCGCGCCAGCCGCAGCGCGTCCTCGCACAGCGCCGGGCGGAGCAGGTCGTCCCCGGCCGTGGCCGCGTAACCCTCGTTGAAGATCAGGTAGATGACCTCCAGGACCGACGAGAGACGCGCGGCGCGGTCCTCGCCGTACGGCACCTCGTACGGCACCGCCGCCTTCGCCAGCGTCCGCTTCGCGCGCACGACGCGCTGCGCCACCGTCGCCTCCGGCGCGAGGAACGCCCGCGCGATCTCCTCCGTCGTCAGCCCGCCCAGCAGCCGCAGCGTGAGCGCGACCCTCGCCTCCGTCGACAGCACCGGATGGCACGCCGTGAAGATCAGCCGCAGCAGGTCGTCGTCGATGTCGTCCGGCTCCGACGGCTCGGGCGGCGGCGGTACGTCCTCCAGGGTCCGCCCGACCTCCGCCAGCTTCCGCGCGTACGTCTCCTTGCGGCGTACGAGGTCGATCGCGCGGTGTTTGGCGGTGGCCATGAGCCAGGCTCCCGGTCTCTCCGGGACGCCCGTCTCCGGCCACCGCTCCAGCGCGGCGACCAGCGCGTCCTGCGCGATCTCCTCGGCGATGCCGACGTCCCGCACGATGCGGGCGACCCCGGCGATGATCCGTGCGGACTCGATCCGGAACACCGCCTCGACCGCGCGCGTCGCCCGCTGCGACTCCCGCTCCGAGGCCCGCTCCGACGGTTCCGTCGCCCGTTCTTCATCCGTCACGGCCGCCCATCAGAGCAGCCGCGCCCCACCCCCGCAAACGGTCAGGCTCCGGGCTCTTCGATCTCGCGGACCTCGCAGGTGACCTTCCACTCCGCCGGGTGGATCTCCAGAAACCGCTTCGCCCACTCCAGCGCCTCGGCCTTGTCCTTCGCCTGGATGATGCAGTAGCCGCCGACGACCTCCTTGGTCTCGGTGAACGGCCCGTCGGTGTAGCCGATCTTGCCGCCGGACCAGATGACCCGGGTGCTCTCGGAGGTCGGCTTCAGACCGGCCGTGTCCAGCATGACCCCCGCCTTGGTGATCTCCTCGAACAGCGCGCCCATGCGCTTGTCAAAGTCCTCCCCGGGAGGGGGACCGGCGTGGAGTTCGTTCTCGTCGATACGGACCAGCGTCATGAAACGCGGCATGGTGACTCCTCGGTCGGTGCGGACGGGGACTGTCCCCGCCTCTCACCCTTGCGTCGAACGGGAGACCCCCGGATCGACAGGCCGCCCAGAATTCTTCCGGGGATTCTTCGGCCGCCGCAGGCCCGCCTCCCTCAGCCGCCGCAGGAGTTCCTTGGAGCTGACCTCCACCGCCCCGGCCGCCACCGCGTCCCCGTACCGCTCCGACGGCAGGTCGTAGTGGTCCCGGTCGAAGGCGCGGGCCGGGGCGCCAATGCCGGCGGCGAAGGCGTGGAGCTCGTCGAAGGACACGTCGCTGACCAGGTGGGACCACATGCGGCCGTGTCCGGGCCACTGCGGAGGATCGACGTAGACCGTCACCGCAGGCCACCGACCGGGGCCACGACCACGCCCTGTTTGCCGCAGACCCAGTGCGGATTCGGGCCCAGCTCGGGTTCGACGTCGAGGGAGTGGGGATCGCCCGACGAACAGACCGGACACAGCGGCCAGCGGCCGTACTTCTCCAGCAGCGCGTCCTGTACGTCTTGGGCGACCAGCCCGGCGACGTACTCAAGGCCTTCCGGCCACTGCTCGACCCACCAGCGGCGGTGGGTCACCGCGTCCTCGACAAGGGTCACGACCTCGGCCTGGGCGACGTCGCGGGCCACGAGGTCGGCGAGGACCAGGGCGCGGGCGGCGTGCAGGGCCTGCTCCAGGGGGTCTACGGCGTTCATGGGTCCATTGTCTCCCTGGTGGCGGCACAGGGGTTGACGCCTCTGAAGGGCCGAAAATATCTTTCAAGTGTGACGGATGACGTGAAGGAAATTTTCACCGCGTCGGCGGGCTCGATGCCGGGTTCGGTACCGGGTTCGGTACCGGGCTCGGTGCCGGGTTCAGTGGCAGGCTCGGTGGCGGGAAGCAGACACCCCGCCCCCGCGCCCCTCGCCGCCGCCGTCGGCCCCCAAGGCCCCCAAAGCCGCCCCCAGGCCTCCCACGGCAAGCAGGGCCCGCGAAGCAGCACCCCCCACCCGCCCCAAGGCCAGAGCACAACCGACGCGCCCCCCGCCCCCGCCGCCCTCGCCGCCAAGGTCCGCACCCTCGCGCCGTCCATGACCCGCTCCATGCAGCGCGTCGCCGAGGCCGTCGCCGCCGACCCGGCCGGCTGCGCCGCCCTCACCGTCACCGGCCTCGCCGAACTCACCGGCACGAGCGAGGCGACGGTCGTCCGCACCGCCCGCCTCCTCGGCTACCCCGGCTACCGCGACCTCCGCCTCGCCCTCGCCGGTCTCGCCGCCCAGCAGCAGTCCGGCCGCGCCCCCTCCGTCACCGCCGACATAGCCGTCGACGACCCGATCGCCGACGTCGTCGCCAAACTCGCCTACGACGAGCAGCAGACCCTCGCCGACACCGCCGCCAACCTGGACACCGTGCAGCTCGGCGCGGCCGTCGCCGCCCTCGCCACCGCCCGCCGTATCGACATCTACGGCGTCGGCGCCTCCGGCCTCGTGGCCCAGGACCTCGGCCAGAAGCTCCTGCGCATCGGCCTGCTCGCGCACGCGCACAGCGACCCGCACCTCGCCGTCACCAACGCCGTCCAGCTCCGCTCCGGAGACGTCGCCATCGCCATCACCCACTCCGGCTCGACCGGCGACGTCATCGAACCCCTGCGCGCCGCCTTCGACCACGGCGCCACCACGGTCGCGATCACCGGCCGCCCGGACGGGCCGGTCTCGCAGTACGCCGACCACATACTCACCACCTCCACCGCCCGCGAGAGCGAGCTGCGCCCGGCGGCGATGTCGTCCCGTACGAGCCAACTCCTCGTCGTCGACTGCCTGTTCACGGGCGTGACCCAGCGGACGTACGAGACGGCCGCCCCGGCCCTCGCCGCCTCCTACGAAGCGCTCGCGCACCGCCACGCCCCCCGCACCCGCTGAGCCCCGAGCCGCGGGACCCCGAGCCGCCAAGCCGCCGAAAGAGCCATGACCAGGTACTCCGAACTGCGCGCCGAACTCGCCTCGCTCACCACCGAGGCCTTCCGCCCCGAACTGGCGGAGATCGACCAACTGCCCACGGAAGACATCGCCCGGCTGATGAACGGCGAGGACCAGACCGTCCCCTCCGCCGTCGCCGCGCAACTCCCCGCCATCGCCGCCGCGATCGACGCCACCGCCGAGCGCATGGCCAGAGGCGGCCGCCTCGTCTACGCCGGCGCCGGGACCGCCGGCCGCCTCGGCGTCCTCGACGCCAGCGAGTGCCCGCCCACCTTCAACACCGACCCCTCCCAGGTCGTCGGCCTGATCGCGGGCGGCCCGACGGCCCTCGTCACCTCCGTCGAGGGCGCCGAGGACTCCAAGGACCTGGCCGCCGAAGACCTCGACGCGCTGAAACTGACCCCCGACGACACCGTCGTCGGCGTCTCCGCCTCGGGCCGCACGCCGTACGCGCTGGGCGCCGTCGAACACGCCCGCGCCCAGGGCGCGCTGACCATCGGCCTGTCCTGCAACGCCGACAGCCCCCTCGCCGCCGCCGCCGACCACGGCCTGGAGATCGTCGTCGGCCCCGAACTCCTCACCGGCTCGACCCGGCTGAAGGCGGGCACGGCCCAGAAGCTGGTCCTCAACATGATCTCGACCATCACGATGATCCGCCTCGGCAAGACCTACGGAAACCTGATGGTCGACGTCCGCGCCTCCAACGACAAACTCCGCGCCCGCTCCCGAAGGATCGTCGCCCTGGCAACGGACGCGACCGACGCCCAGATCGAAAGGGCGCTCACAGCGGCCGACGGCGAGGTGAAGACGGCGATCCTGATGCTCCTGGCGGACGTTGACGCAGACCGGGCGGACGAACTCCTGACGGAGTCGGGGGGCCATTTGCGTACCGCGTTGGGGGCAATCGTCCCGCAGGGCGGGACGGGTGGGCACAACGCCCACGACGCCGGGCGCCGATAAGGCCCCGGCACCCACGAACCCCCGCACAGCAAGGCCCCCACATGGAAGACGCACGCAGAACCGCCACCACCCTCCTCCCCCTCCTCGGCGGCGCCGACAACGTCACCACCGTCGCCCACTGCATGACCCGCCTCCGCCTCGGCCTCCGCGACCGCTCCCTCGTCCAGGACGACGCCATCCGCGCCCTCCCCGGCGTCCTCGGCGTCGTCGACGACGACACGTACCAAGTCGTCCTCGGCCCCGCCGCCGTCGCCAAGGTCACCACCGCGTTCGAGGCGCTCCTCAGCACCACACCCCCCACCGCCGACGACCTCGCCGCCACCGGCGCCGCCCTCAAGGCCGCCCAGAAGGCCAGGAACCAGACCCCGCTCAAACAGCTCCTGCGCCGCGTCGCGAACATCTTCGTCCCGCTGATCCCCGCCCTCATCGGCTGCGGCATCATCGCCGGCCTCAACGGCCTGCTCGTCAACCTCCGCTGGCTCCCCTCCGTCACCCCCGCCCTCGCCGCCGTCGCCTCCGGCTTCATGGCGCTGATCGCGGTCTTCGTCGGCTACAACACGGCGAAGGAGTTCGGCGGCACACCGATCCTCGGCGGCGCGGTCGCCGCGATCATCGTCTTCCCGGGCGTGGCGAAGACGGAGGCGTTCGGCCAGTCCCTCTCCCCCGGCCAGGGCGGCGTCCTCGGTGCGCTCGGCGCGGCGGTCCTCGCGGTGTACGTGGAGAAGTGGTGCCGCCGCTGGGTGCCCGGCACCCTCGACGTGCTCGTCACCCCGACCCTGACCGTCCTGGTCTCCGGCCTGGTCACGATCTACGGCCTCATGTACGTCGCCGGCGAGGTCTCCACCGCCATCGGCACCTTCGCCGACTGGCTCCTCGCCCACGCGGGCGCGGGCGCCGGATTCGTCCTCGGCGGACTCTTCCTCCCGCTGGTGATGCTCGGCCTGCACCAGGCCCTCATCCCCATCCACACCACCCTCATCGAGCAGCAGGGCAGTACGGTCCTGCTCCCCATCCTCGCGATGGCCGGCGCGGGCCAGGTCGGCGCGGCCATGGCGGTGTACGTCCGGCTGTCCCGCAACCGATCCATCCGCCGCACGATCAAGTCCGCCCTCCCAGCGGGTCTGCTGGGCGTGGGCGAGCCCCTGATCTACGGCGTCTCGCTCCCCCTCGGCCGCCCCTTCGTCACCGCCTGCGTCGGCGGCGCCTTCGGAGGCGGCTTCATCGGGCTGTTCAACATGCTCGGCGACCACGTCGGCTCGACGGCCATCGGCCCGTCCGGCTGGGCGCTCTTCCCGCTCCTCGACGGCAACAAGGGCCTGGCGGAGACGGTTGCGATCTACGCCGGCGGGCTCCTCGTCGGGTACGTGACCGGTTTCGCGGCCACGTACTTCTTCGGCTTCAGCAAGCAGCTCCTCGCCGACTTCGACGTCGACGTGGACGCCGGAGACCCGTCAGCGCCCGAAGCCCCGACGAGGGACCCGGTGTCGGTCTAGCAGACGAGTCCTCATTTACGGGCGTGGTGCAGCACGGCGACGAGCCGTAGCGCGGTGTCCAGGTTGCAGCGCCCCAACTCGACGAGCGGGTACGGGTCCGAGCCCGCCGCCGACACCGGATCCATCCGCAGCGACGGCAGGGTGACCCCGGCCGCCCCGAGCTCGGACCTGAGCTGCGCCACGACGTCCTCAACGGCCCGCAGGCGCTCACTCGCGGTCATCGTCATCTGCATCTACCTCCACACCGAGTGTTTCTCGTTCCTCACACAGCGTGTCCGCTGCGAGGCTAGCCTGAACAGATCGGAGGCCCAACAATCCCACCTGTACGAGAGGGAGTTGCCATGCCCGGACGCAAGGACCTCGACCCGTCCTCCAACCCCCGCGCCTTGATCGGCGCCGAACTGCGCCACGCGCGCGAGAAGGCCGGCCTGAGCCAGGAGGCTTGCGGGGAACCACTCTTCGTGAGCGGGTCCTACATCGGCGCGATGGAGAACGGAACGCGTCGCATTCCGCCAGACATTGCGATCCAACTCGACAAGATGTTGGGAACGGGCGACTTCTTCGAGCGCAACTGTGGCGCCGCGAACCAGTCGAAGTACCCCGACCACTTCGCGGAGGCGGCGGACGCCGAGGCGATCGCGGAGCGGATCAAGGAGTACGCACCGCTGCTGATCCCGGGGTTGCTGCAGACAGAGGCGTACGCACGGGAGGTGTTCTGGGCTTACAAGCCCACGGCGCTGGAGTCGGAGATCGAGAAACTGATGGAGGGCAGGCTCGATCGCACGCGGCTTCTCGACGATCCAACAAAACCGATGGTGTGGGCGGTTCTTGATGAGGCTGTACTGCGCAGGGAGGTTGGCGGGGCTGAGGTGATGGCCGAGGCGCTGGGCCATATCGCGGCGCTGATCCGGCGTCGGAGGGTGATTGTGCAGGTGCTGCCGTTCTCGGGGGGCGCGCATGCAGCGATGAACGGGGCGCTCAAGCTGATGTCCTTCGAGGACGCCCCACCGCTCGCCTGGTTGGAAGTACTGAACACAGGACGACTGGAAGACGACCCGGCCAGTGTCGCCCGCTACGAACTCACCTACGATTTGCTGCGGGCCAGCGCACTGTCACCCCAAGAATCCCTGGCCCTGATCGAGTCAGTGGCGGAGGATTACGCCCATGAAGATCAAGAGCCCTGAGTACGACCTGACCACGGCGGTCTGGCACAAGTCCAGCTACAGCGGCGCCAGCGGTGGCGACTGCCTGGAGGTCGCCACCTGGCGCAAGTCCACGTACAGCGGCGGCGAGGGCGGTAACTGCCTCGAAGTCTCCGACGACCACCCCGGCGTCGTCCCCGTCCGCGACTCCAAGAACCCTGACGGCCCGCACCTCGCCTTCCGCGCCGCCGCCTGGGCCGTCTTCGTCGCCGGGCTCACGTCCGTACGGTAGGCGCGGCGCGGCTCTGGCCCGCCCCGGTGTGCGAGGCGGGCCAGAGGGTGTGAGGGGTTACAGGCCGCCGGTCTGGAGCAGCATGTTCGGGGAGCCCTTCGAGACGGTCAGTTCGCCCTTGACGGTCTGGTTAAGGATCCAGTTCGCGACGGCCGCCGGGCTGGCCGACGGGTTCGCGGCCTTGGCGAGGACGGCGACGCCGGCGACGTGCGGGGACGCCATGGACGTACCGTTCAGGGCGGTGGTGCCGCCGCCGAGCTTGGCGGACTGGATGGTCGTGCCCGGCGCGTAGAGGTCGAGGCACGAACCGAAGTTGGAGAAGTCGGCCTCCTCGTCCAGGTGGTTGATGGCGCCGACCGTCAGGACGTTGTCGGCGCTGGCGGGCGAGACGTTGCAGGCGTCCTGGGCTTCGTTGCCTGCGGCGAGCACCGGCAGGATGCCACGGTTCGACAGCGCCGTGGCGGCGTCGTTGACGGCCTGGTTGCGGGGGCCGCCGAGCGAGCCGTTGAGGACGGCGGGCTGGACGGCGTTCTGGGCCACCCAGTCGAAGCCGGCGAGGATGCCGGACCAGGAGCCCTGGCCCTGGCAGTTCAGGACGCGGACGCTGACGACGTTGGCCTCGCGGGCCACGCCGTACGTCGCACCGGCGACGGTGCCGCCGACATGGGTGCCGTGACCGTTGCAGTCGGCGCCGTTGCGGCCGTCGCCGATCGCGTCGAAGCCCTGGAGCGCCCGGCCGCCGAACTCGGAGTGCCCGAACTCAAGGCCGGTGTCGAGGATGTAGGCGGTGGCGCCCTTGCCGGAGTTGGTGACGCTGAACTGGTTGTTCAGCGGCAGGTAGGGCTGGTCGATCCGGTCCAGGCCCCAGCTGGAGGCGACGAGCCGCTCGGCGGTCGCATCGGTCTTCACCGGTGCGACGCTGACCCTGGCGTCCTGCTCGACGGCGGCGACGCCGGGCATCTTGCGGACCGCGTCCAGCTGCGCGGTCGAGAGCTTGGCCGCGTAGCCGGAGATGACCGAGCTGTAGGTGAAGAGCGGCTTCACGCCCGGCACCTTCTGCGCCATGGTGGTGCTGTTCTGGCCCGCCTTCAGGGTGACGATGTACTGGCCCGGGATGACCCTGGGCGAGGGGGACGTGTGGAGCGGGGCCAGCGTCGGGCTGCCCGACGGGCTCGGTGCGGAGTGGGCCGAGACGGACAGGGGCCCTGCGATCGCCAGGGCTGCTGAGACCGCAGCCGCGAGGGCGGTCTTCGTTCTAGTACGCATGCGCATGAGAGGAACATGCAGAAACGATCACACACAATCACGTTAAGTGGCGATTTGAATACTTTCGGTAGTGAATTTCTGAACGCGCTCCGCCGGATGCGTGAAGCCCCGGAACCTTCGACTCCGGGGCTTCGTTGCGTCAGCTCGCGCAGTACGTGTCCTCGTACGGGCGTACGCCGGTCGTCAGAAAGTCCGTCACGGCACGGTCGCCGCAGGCGTTGCCGTTGGTCAGATACATGCCGTGGCCGCCCTGCTCCACCGAGACGAGCCGGGCGCGGTCGCCGAGGGCCCGGCGCATCTTCAGGCCGACGCTGTGGGGGGTGGACGGGTCGCGCAGGCTCTGGATCATCAGGATGTTGGACGGGCCGTCGGAGGTGATCCGGGTCGGCTTGGAGGTCGGCTTGTTCTTCCAGAACGAGCAGGGGGTGATGTTCACCGGCATGCCCGCCGTCAGCGGGTGCGCGGCGCGGTCGGCGAGAACGGCGCGGCGGTGGGCGGGGACGGAGGTGGGCCACTTCACGTCGTTGCAGATGACCGCGACGGCGACGGCCGCGTCGGTGTCCGGCAGGGCGTAGGCGATGTCCGGGGTGAGGACGGGCGTGGCGGCCGGGTCCTTGGCGCCTTGGACGAGACGGGCGAAGGCGGGGAAGGCGCCGTCGGCGTACAGGGCGTTCTGGAGGGACTGGCGCAGCATGTTGCCGGTGAGGGGGAGACCGGGCTGGGTCGACCCGGGCAGGGTCGACGCTTTGGGCGTACGGTCCAGGCGCGCCGCGAGGGCGATGACCAGCGGCCGTACGTCCTCGGGGCGCTGCGCGAGCCGCAGGCCGTCCTTGGCGCGGTCGGGGTGGGCGGCCCAGGCCGCGAAGTCGGGGAAGCGGTCGTCGGCGCCCTGGGCCATGGTCGCGAGCCAGCCCCGGGCGACGCGCCGGGGGTTCGGGTCGTTGCTGGAGTCGAGGACCCAGCGGTCGGTGTGCTGGGGGTACTTCTGGGCGTAGACGGCGCCGACGTACGTCCCGTACGACGTGCCCCAGGCGGAGATCTTCTCCTCGCCGAGGGCCTGGCGGAAACGGTCGAGGTCCCGGGCCTGGTTCTCGGTGGTGAAGCTGCGCAGCTCGTCACCGCCGTTGCGGTCGCAGGCCTCGGCGATGCGGCGGGAGCGGGCGACGTTCTCGGAGATGTCGCCGTCGGGGGCGGGCCAGGAGCGGAGGGTGTAGAGGTACCGGTCTTCGGGCGCGAGCCCGCAACTCGCCTTCGTACTGCCGCCGATACCGCGCGGGTCCATGGCGACGAGGTCGTACGCCCCCGCTGTGGCGTTCTGCAACGCCGGGCCCTTCGCGGTGAGGCGCTGGACTCCGGAACCGCCGGGCCCGCCGGGGATCACGACGAGCGTGCCGCGCCGGGCGTCGGGGCGGGTGCTGGGGAGGCGGGAGACGGCGATCTCGATCTGCCGGCCGTCGGGGTCGGCGTGATCGAGGGGCACGAGCAGCGTGGCGCACTCCTGGCCGGGGGCGCCCTTCTCGCACTTCTCCCAGGCGAGGGTGGGAGCGGCGTGGGCCTCTGTGGCCGGGACTGCGGCGAAAGTCGCGAGGGCGGCGACGGAGAGGCCGGCCAGGAGCGTCTTGTTCACGTAACTCGTCATGGGTGAAGCCTCGTTGACGGCGTTCGTTGATCCCATGCGGCAGCCTGGCCGAAGAGGGGTGGGGTTCTCCCCCGTACAGCGGAGGCGGACCGTACCGGCGGAGGAGGCCGGGGGCGGTCGCCCGCTCACAGACTTGTGTCATGACCCGATCGAAGACAGCCCCCCGGATCGCCGCGCTCACCGCGTGTGGAGGCGCGCTGGCGTACACCCTGAGCAAGGTCGACCTCGCGCGCCGGGGCGAGCTGGGCATGCCGGGCTTCCCGGCGCCCCCGGAGTCGTACGAGAAGGTCGCCGACGTCGCCCTCGCCCAGCTCGGCAACGCGGGACTCGGGCTGGCGATGGCCCTGCTCGCGCTGCTGCTCCTGCGGCCACTGCGGAACCGGTATGTCCGGTGGGGCACGGCGGCCGTGTCCTGGGCGGGCATCGCCATGATCGCGGCAGGCGTCCTCGGCTTCGGAGCCCGCGCGGCCGGCCTGGCTCCGTCCCTGGGCGCGCCCCCGCCCTCCCTCCCCCCGGCCCTGGCGGCCCTCCTGGTCGGCGCGGTCTGGGTGACGGCCTGGACGTGGGCGACGCTCCTGTGGACGCGGGCTTCTTCGCCTGGGCGTCAGTAGGCGTTGTGCCGCCGGAGCCTGGCGGGGCGGCCGTCCGGGTCGACCAGGAGGCGGTAGAGCGGCATGGCGAGGCCGCGGGTGAGGCGGGACATGTCCGGCGGCCGGTAGGCGCGCAGCCGGCCGGGCGGCCTGGGGCCGCGGCGACCGCCCTCGTACCAGTCGTCCAGCGCGGCGGCCCGCGCGGAAGAGACGTCGAAGGCCTTCACCGGATCGCACAGATCGTCCGGCGGGTGCGGCGAGTCCGGCGCATGCGGCGAGCCGGCTTCCGCCGCGTCCAGGTGCTCGCGGAAGAGCTCCAGCCGCAGGTCACGCGCGAAGCGGCGGGCCTGGTCCCCGAGTCCGCCGGGGTCGGGCGGCGGTCGCCCGTCGACGCCGTCGTCCAGGACCACGCAGCTGAGCTCCGAATCGTGCGTCCAGGAACGGAGGTTGATGTTGTCGGAGCCGACCGTCGCCCACACGTCGTCGATCACGCACACCTTGGCGTGCACGTACACGGGGTCCCCCTCGGGGTTCTCCAACCCGTACACGGCCACCCGGGCACCGCCCGCCCGGCGCAGCTCGTCGAGGGCCGCGACGCGTCCGACCAGGTTCATCGGCAGCGTGATCCGCCCGTCCTGCTCGGGCAGGGTGGGGATGACGGCGATCAGCCGCAGACCGGGGTTCTCCCGGAGCGCACGGCCGAAGAACCCGACGACTTTCGGCGACCACAGGTACTGGTCCTCCAGGTAGATGAGCGACCGCGCCCGCCGCAGGGCCTTGAGGTAACCGCGTGCGACGCTGCGTTCGCCGTCGGGGGCGAAGGGATAGCCGCGCAGCAGCCGGTTGGGGTACGTGCGCAGCACCTGCACGGTGTGGGTGCCGCGAGGACCGGGGTCGGGCAACTGGGGCGGCAGGGGATCGGCCTCGGTGTCCTCGTGGTGCGCGAGTTCGCGGACCCGGACCATCGGGCTGCGGGTCAGGGGCGAGGGGTCCTCCCAGCGTTCGCGGAAGACTGCTTCGAGGTCACCGACCGCCGGGCCGCGGACGGCAAGCTGCACGTCGTGCCAGGGCGGCCGCCGCCCGTACGCGGACGCGAAGGGCACCGCCTGGGGGTCACCGTGGTGGGCGGCGTCGTCGTTGCGGCTGTGGCACAGGTCGATGCCGCCGATGTACGCGACGTCGAGGTCCGGACGGCCGGGATGGCGCAGCACCACGAGCTTCTGGTGGTGCGAGCCGCCGGGACGTACCCGCATGTCGAGCAGGCACTCGGCGCCGACGTCCTCCAGCTCCTCGCCCAGGTGGCGGTTCTCGGCCTCGCTGAACTGCAGCTTATCCAGGTGGGACCGCCACAGCAGGCCTTTCACGATCACCCCGCGCTCCGCCGCCTCGCACAGGACCCGGCCGACTTCGGAGCCCTCGCCGTCGAGGCGTTCGTCGGGGTCGCCACGCCAGTCGGTGAACAGCAGGAGGTCTCCGGAGCGCTGCGCCCGTACGGCCGCGAGCAGTTCGGCGAAGTACGCCGCGCCGTGCACGAGCGGCCGCACGTCGTTCCCACGGGTCCAGGCCGCGCCGTCGGGATGGCGCCGGTCCAGCCGGGTGGAGGCGTTCCCGCGTTCGGTGACGGTGAGCATCCAGTCGCTGTACTTCACGATCAGGGTCCTCTCACCGAGCAGCTACCCGCTCGCCCCGACCCGATGCATCCTCGGGCACCGCTCACTCACCGCGTCGCGTCGAGCACATGAAGTGGCTCCCGGCCGAGGGGACGGCGCTTCCTCGCCGGGACGGGGTGGACGTGGGTTCCTGTGGACGCGGGCTTCTTTGCCGGACCGTGCGTAGCCGGGACCGTGGGTGCGGGGTGGGCCGGACGTTGACGCCCCCCGATGCGGGCTTTCCCGGACCGTCCCTGACCGGGACCGCGAGCTTCTGGTGGGTCCGCCCTCACTCCGGCGCCGAGAGTCAGCAACGTTTGTCGGTCAACGCCGAGAACGGTCTGCTGAAGGCGGGAAGCGTGTTGCTGAGTTCCGGAAGCGCGCTGAACGCAGCGGGGTGTAGCCGGACCATGCCCCGGTCAGCCCGTGAAGGACTCGGGGCCGAAGCGGCCCCACACCACGAAGGCGGCCAGGACGAGGTAGACCAGGTCCACCACCATGAATGTGGTCTCGTGACGCCGTATGCGGGTGATCGCCGCGCCGGTCATCATCAGCACCAGGCCGAGGGCCGCCAGCGGGACCAGAACCGGCGCGGTGCCGAGCACGCCGGGCAGGACCAGGCCCACCGCGGCCAGCACCTCGAGGGCTCCGATGGTTTTGATGGCGCCGGCGCTGAAGTCCTCGGCCCAGCGGGCGCTGGGGCCACTGGCGGCGATCTTCTCCCTGGGCGTGATCACCTTGAAAGCGCCGCCGAGCAGGTAGGCGGCGGCGAGCAGTCCGGCGGTGATCCACAGGGCGAGGTTCATGGGATGTGTCCTTGCATGGTGGCGGCTCGGGGAGCCGGGGTCGGGCGGTCGCGTGACGGGCGGATCGTCAGCCGTGCTGGCCGGGCTGGTAGTCGCCCGCGGGCTGCTGGATCATGACGTTTCCGCGGTTGAAGGCGTTGATGATGGCGATCTGGGCCACCAGGTCGGCGAGCTGGTCCTCGTCGTAGTACTTGGCCGCGTTCGCCCAGACCGCGTCCGAGACCCCGCCGGCCGCGTCGGCGATGCGGGTGCCCTCTTCGGTCAGCTCCAGGGCGGCGCGTTCGGCGTCGGTGAACACCGTGGCCTCGCGCCAGGCCACGACCAGGTTGAGACGTACCGCGCTCTCCCCGGCGTGCGCGGCGTCCTTGGTGTGCATGTCGATGCATCCGGCACAGCCGTTGATCTGGCTGGCGCGGAGCATCACCAGTTCCCGGGTGGAGGCCGGAACGGTCGACTCCGCGAGCGCCCTGCTCGCGGCGACGATGTGCTTCATAGCCTTGGCGGCGACGGGGCTGGTCATGAAGTTCAGTCGAGCGTTCATCGTGCACTCCTTGTTCCTGCTGTTCGCTGTCGCCCTCTAAGACAGGGCACCCCCGCAGCCTGTGACAGGGGCTGATGTGACGTGCGTCTCCGCGCCGTACGGTGACGGTCGACCGAAGCCCCTCGGATACCCTCTGGGCATCCTGTGGATCTTGGAATGGGCAGGCGGGGCGGCGCGCTTGGACTGAGCACCGCCGTCCGCGAGTTGGGGGAGGGGTCCCATGTCGGGAGCAACGGATCTGACGGACGAGGCCGGCTATCGACCGCTGATGTTCTCCATCGCCTATGGGATGACCGGGTCGGTGGGCGACGCTGAGGACCTCGTCCAGGACGCCTTCCTCGGCCTGACCCGGGCGCAGCAGGCGGGCACCGCGATCTCCGCACCAAAGGCGTACCTGACCACGGCTGTGACGCGGTTGGGGATCAACCACCTGAGCTCGGCACGAGTACGGAGGGAGACCTACGTGGGGAACTGGCTGCCCGAACCGGTCGTCGTGACCAACGACCGGCCCGGACCGGTCGAGCACGCCGAGCTGGCCGACTCGCTGTCCATGGCCTTCCTCGTACTGCTGGAGGCTCTCTCCCCGGTGGAGCGGGCGGTGTTCATGCTGCGCGAGGTGTTCGGGTACGACTACCCGGACGTGGCGCGGACCACCGGGAAGTCCGAGGCGAACTGCCGCCAGATCTTCGCCCGCGCCAAGAAGCGCATCGCCGCGGCTGGGCCGGACGCGGACAGCGTGCCGCCCCCCGCCCAGCGGGCCGAGGGCGACGAGCTCGCCCGCAAATTCTTCGAGGCGGCCGAGGGCGGCGACCTCGACGCGCTGCTCGGCATGCTCGCGCCCGATGTCGTGTACTACGGTGACGGCGGCGGTAAGGCGCGGGCGACCAGGAATCCGGTAGCTGAGCCGCAGCGCGTCGGGCAGCTGCTCGTCGGTGGGTTCCGCCGGATCCGGAGCCTCGGGGCCGATCTCCGTCCGGCCTGGGTCAACAGCCGCCCGGGGGCCGTGACGTACGACCCCGAGGGCCGGGTGGTCAACGTGGTCGAGCTCGACATCGTCGACGGTGTGATTCGGGCGATCCACGCCGTATCCAACCCCGACAAGCTCGGCCACCTCGGACCGGTGTCCGACATGGCACGGCTCTCAGAGGAATAGTCCACCGGCCCGCGGCACCGCCTCTCCGTACCTTGCGGCTCGATCTGGCGCTACTACTTCTGGCCCCACGCACAAATACCGCTGGGCGTGGGACCCCACCCCCGGGCCGCCCTCCGAGTGTGAAAAGGCGGACGGAGGCGGGCGGTCAAGGGTGGAGCGCAGCGGAATCGGCGAAGCCGACGCGACGAAGGAGCGCCCTTGAGGGCCCGGCTCCGGGAGCCACACTCGGAAAGAGGGCGGACCCACCCGACACCCACGGTCCCGGCCCACCCCGACCCCGTTAAGAAACCTGCTCCCGCCCTCCCGCTTAGGCTGCCGTCAGCGGTCAACCCAACGGCTGACCAGGGGATTCAGGGGGACGAGTACAGATGGACAACGCGACCGAGGTGTTCCAGCCACTGCAGGCGGACGATCCGACCGTCGTGGCGGGGTACCGCCTCGCCGCTCGGCTCGGCACCGGCGGCATGGGGCGGGTCTACCTGTCGCACACGCCGGGCGGCCGACCGGTGGCGATCAAGGTCGTGCGGCCGGAGCTGGCCGACGACCTGGCCTTCCGGCGGCGGTTCCGGCGGGAGATCAAGGCGGCTCAGCGGGTCCGGGGCGCGTACACCGCCGAGCTGATCGGTGCCGACGCGGACGGCGTACCACCCTGGCCGGCGACGCTGTACGTCCCCGGGCCGTCCCTGGCCGAGGCCGTCGCCCGGCGTGGACCGCTGCCGGTGCCGGCGGTGCTGTGGCTGATGGCGGGTGTCGCCGAGGCGCTGCAGGCCATTCACGGTGCGGGAATCGTGCACCGGGACCTGAAGCCGTCGAACGTGCTGCTGGCCGCCGACGGGCCACGGGTGATCGACTTCGGCATCTCGCTCGCCTCGGGCATCAGCTCGCACACGGCGACGGGCACCACCATCGGCACGCCCCAGTACATGGCTCCCGAGCAGGCGTCCGGCGGCGAACTCACTCCCGCGACAGACGTCTTCGCGCTCGGTCAGACGGCGGCCTTCGCGGCCCTGGGCGAGCCGCTGTACGGGGACGGCCCCTCGGTCAGCGTGCTGTACCGGATCGTGCACTCCGAACCCGACCTGTCGACTCCCAGAAACAATGCGACCCCCGCAGGTGCGCCAACACCGTACGGGGGTCTCAGCAACGAGATCGGAACCATCGATCCATGGCTGACACTGAGCTTAGTGGCGACGCCCACCCCATGGCCAACCCCAGCCCGCCCCACGCCACTGCCCCCGGACAAGGTCCGCGCCCATGTGGCGGCCTTGCGATCGAGAGCACCCGCTAGCACCCCCTGATGGGGCGCCAGTTATCGTTGCGCCACGCGATCCGGCACCTACGCCCCATCGCGCTCGGCGACCCGCGAACCGGTGCGCCGTTCCATGACCTGTGGGGGGTCCCTTTTGATGCGCTCTACGCGCACGCTGCCGCGCGCCCTCGTGCGTGCCGCGGCTGTATTCGTTCTCTCGGCGGGTGTCGCTGCCCCCGCCCTGGTGACCGCACCGTCCGCCTACGCGCAGACCGCGCGGACCGTGCAGACCGTGAACTTCTTCACCACCACGCGCGACGACGGCCGGCTCGACATCGGGCTGCCGTACAACGCGCTCCACGTGAAGGTGAGCGTCCTCGCCTCCACGGCCCCGGACGCCGCCGTGCTCCTCACCACCGAGGAGCTGAGCCCGCACACCCGTGAAGACGACGACCGGGCCGACGGCTGGCTCACGAACGCGCCGCTGAAGCTTCCCGAGGGCACCGCCTTCGGGGACTACCCGCTCGCCGTCGAGTACCGGCTGCCCGGCGGGACCATGCAGCGCTGGACCGGTGGCAAGTTCCGCTACAAGCAGCACACCACCGTGACCCGGGTCGCCTTCGACCGCACCAGCACCGACTACGACCACCGCCAGGTCGTCCTGACCGGCCAGGCGACGACGTACGACCCGTCCACCGGGGCCCGTACGCCCGCCCGCGCCGGCGTCAAGGTCAATGTGGCGCTGGACCTCTACGGCCCCAACTGGCACTCGACCCGCGCCTCCGCCGTCACCGACGCCAAGGGCGACTTCTCGCTGCCGGTCACCCCGAACGCGGCGATCCGCGGCGGCAGGGTCACGATCGACCGGCCGCCGGCCGAGGTCTTCGACCCGGAGCACGACGGCCTGGAAGTACCCGAGGTGGCGGTCGCCAAGACGCGGTACCGGATCAGCGCCGACCTGGACAAGCGCCGCGTGCACTACGGCACCGACGTCAACGTGACCGGCAAGGTCGAGCGCCTGACCGCCGACGGCTGGAAGCCCTTCGCGGGCGCGCCCGTGGTGTCCACGCCGCAGGAGCCGGACGCCTCGAACCACACCGTGCAGCGGCTGATGGGCGGTGCCGGGGCCAGGGCCGACGGCACCTTCGCCTACGCGGCCAAGGCCACCTCCTCGACCGGGGTCTACACGCACGTACGGCCGTCGGTGTACCTCACTGACCTGCCGTACGAGCGGGCCGAGATCGCCGTGCCGCAGAAGTTCGCCTTCACCGGTGTCAAGATCGCGCTGGACGAGTACGGCACGGTCAAGGCGACGGGCGGGATGACGGCCAACTGGTGCTGGGACGAGCCCCTGGTCCTGCAGTACTCGCTGGACGGGCGCACCTGGCGCAGCCTCAAGTGGGGTACGGCGCAGGGCGGCACGGCCGGCTACTGCCCGTTCGAGATCTCCCAGCCGGGGTTCGTCCGGGCCTACTACCGTGTCGTGCACGCCGAGACCGACCGGTTCGTCACCACCGCGTCCGCGCCGGTCTTCCAGACCCGTACGGTCACCCGCTTCCAGGCCTTCCGTACCAGCCCGGCCCGCCCCGCCGTCAACAGCAAGATGTCGGTGACGGGCGCCGTGCAGAAGCAGGTCAACGGCGTGTGGAAGCAGCACGCGGGGGCGAAGGTGACGCTGCTGTTCAAGCCGAAGGGCGACAGCCAGTGGTACTGGGTCGCCCGGGACGTGAAGACGGCGTCCAACGGCTCCTTCAGCTTCAAGGCCACCAACTACGGTGACGGCCACTGGGCCATGGTCACCGAGCCGCAGAGCGGCTACTTCTACAGCGAGACCAAGGCGGTGTGGATCGATGCGCGCTGATCTGCGAATGCCCCTCGTCGCCGCCGCGGCGGCGCTGTGCCTGACCGCGACGGCCGCACCGGCCTTCGCCGTCGACACCACGCCCGTCGGCGTCGGCCGGGCCACCACCCATGACTGGCAGCGCGGCACCTTCGAGGTCCCCGCCTGGACGGACGCGGCCGACGCGACGGTGACCTCCGTCTCGGCGAAGATCCGCAAGGGCGACAAGGTGATCACCGAGATCCCGGCCCTGACGGAGATGTACGCCGGCCGTGGCGTGTACCAGCTGCGCGACGAGCAGGCCCTCAAGCTCACCGAGGACGGCGGCGTCGTCCCCGCCCTCGGCTCGTACGCCATCGACGTGACGGTCACCGACAGCAAGGGCAACACCTTCACCCGCGAGGGTGCGGGCACGCTGAACTTCACGCTGCGTCCCGAGTTCGTCCTCGGGCTCGGCATTCCCGCGTGGAACGACCGCAACGTGCGCCCCCAGGGCACGCTGCTGGGTGTGCAGCCGGGCTCCGGCGACAAGGTGCCGCTGGCCGGCCGCACGATCGACGTCGCGCGCTGGCCTGCGAACACCGACCCCTCGTCGGTGGTGACGGCCGCGGACGGCACGTTCATGGGGGCGCCGTACCCGGTGGCGGCGGTCGGCGAGGACTTCGTCGCCACGTTCACCGAGAGCAGCGAGGAGGTCCGCGGCACGTACCGCACGTACCGCGGCATGCATCAGTACCAGCCGCGCCGGGTGTCCATCACCGCCGCCGCCGACAAGACCCGTGCGCAGCCGGGCGAGACCGTCACGGTCACCGGCCGGGTCGTCGACCCGAACGCGGCGGACGCCGCCGTCGCGGACGCTCCGGTGAAGGTCAGCCTGGGCCGGAGCGGCAGTGGTTCCGAGGTCGGCCAGGTCGTGACCACCGACGCGGACGGGCGGTTCACCGCGAAGGTCACCGCCGCGGACGGCCTGCGGCTGAGCGGCTGGGTCGCCGAGGGCGGCGACATGTGGCACAGCGGCTCGGTCACGGGTGAGCTGACGCTGCCGGCTTCATCCCGGTTCTCCAACGTCCAGGGCACTCTCTCGGTCGACCAGCGCATCACCGTCACGGGCCGGCTCCGCCACACCTACGACGCGGACGCGTCGTTCGGCAACGAGCCGGTCCAGCTGGAGCACTCGGCGGACGGCCGGACGGGCTGGAAGCCGATCGCCTCGACCGCGGCGTTCTCGGGCATGGAGTTCGGCCTGAGCGCGCGTACGCTGGGCGGCTACTACCGGGTCCGGCACGCCACGACCGACACCCTCGCCGAGAGCGTCAGCCCCGCCTTCCGTCTCACCCGCACCCAGACCCGGGTCGCGTCGGTGAAGGCAGCCCCGGATCCCGTCGCCAAGGGCGCCGTGGTCACCGTGACCGGTGTGCTGCAGCAGCTGTCGGGGACGGCGTGGAAGGCGTACGCGGGGCAGCCCGTGCAGCTGTGGTTCCAGGCCAAGGGCGCGTCGAAGTCCACGCTGGTGACGTCCGGGAAGTCCAGCTCGACCGGTCTGGCCACGCTCAAGGGCAAGGCGACGGTCGACGGCACCTGGCTGATCCGGTACATCGGTGACGCGACGCACTTCAACTCGACGGCGACCGGCGACTTCGTCGACGTGCGCTGATCCTTACGGGCGAGGCGCGAAGGGCGGCATCCCCCCGGGGTGCCGCCCTTCGCGCTACAGCGAGTCAGACGCGCGCGAGGAAGGTCGCCAGGCGGTCGTACTCCTCCACGACCCCCGCCTCCATGCCCGTCGCCAGCGCCTGGTCCCGGATCTCGGCGGACGGCCAGATCGAGGTGCTCTTCAGCCTGGTCACGCCGTCCTTCTCGTCGAACGTGAGGGTGACGTGGACGGGCGGGCCGGGCATCAGCTCGAAGGTCTCGGTGTAGACGAGCCGCTCCGGCGGGGTGATCTCCTCGTACGTACCGGAGAAGACGATCTCCTGGCCGTCGGGGGCCTTCTGGCCCCAGCGCCAGGCGCCGCCCACGCGGAGGTCGATGTCGCAGACGGTCGTCGTCAGGGAGCTCAGGCCGTACCACTGCCGTACCTGCTCCGGTTTCGTCCAGGCCTCGAAGACCCGGTCGCGCGGGGCCGCGAAGTCCCGGGTGATGACGAGCTCCCGCTCCGAGGGGGTCGTCAGCTTCGTCGTCGACTGCGTGGTCATGGCCTTCGCCACCCTCCTGCTGCCGCGTGCGGGCGTGCGGCGCCTCTTCTTCCAGGGTGTGGCAGAACGCCGAGGGCGGCACCCCCTCCATGAAGGGGTGCCGCCCTCGGACCGTCGGACGGATCCGATCCCGGAGGATCAGAAGTCCATGTCACCGCCCGGCATGCCGCCCGGAGCGGCCGCGGCGGCCTTCTCCGGCTTGTCGGCGATGACAGCCTCGGTGGTGAGGAACAGCGCGGCGATGGAGGCGGCGTTCTGCAGGGCAGAGCGGGTCACCTTCGCCGGGTCGATGATGCCCTCGGCGATCATGTCGACGTACTCACCGGTCGCGGCGTTCAGGCCGTGGCCGACGGGCAGGTTGCGCACCTTCTCGACGATGACGCCACCCTCGAGACCACCGTTGACGGCGATCTGCTTGAGCGGGGCCTCCAGCGCGAGCTTCACGGCGTTGGCGCCGGTGGCCTCGTCGCCGCTCAGGTCGAGCTTCTCGAAGACCGAGGAGGCCTGGAGCAGGGCCACGCCACCACCGGCGACGATGCCCTCCTCGACGGCCGCCTTCGCGTTGCGAACGGCGTCCTCGATGCGGTGCTTGCGCTCCTTGAGCTCGACCTCGGTCGCGGCGCCGGCCTTGATGACGGCCACGCCGCCGGCCAGCTTCGCGAGGCGCTCCTGGAGCTTCTCGCGGTCGTAGTCCGAGTCGGAGTTCTCGATCTCGGCGCGGATCTGGTTCACGCGACCGGCGACCTGGTCGCTGTCACCGGCACCGTCGACGATGGTGGTCTCGTCCTTGGTGATGACGACCTTGCGGGCGCGGCCCAGCAGGTCCAGGCCGGCGTTCTCGAGCTTGAGGCCGACCTCCTCGGAGATGACCGTGCCGCCCGTGAGGATGGCGATGTCGTTCAGCATGGCCTTGCGGCGGTCGCCGAAGCCCGGGGCCTTGACCGCGACGGACTTGAAGGTGCCGCGGATCTTGTTGACGACCAGGGTCGACAGGGCCTCGCCCTCGACGTCCTCGGCGATGATCAGCAGCGGCTTGCCCGACTGCATGACCTTCTCCAGGAGCGGGAGGAGGTCCTTCACGGAGGAGATCTTGGAGTTGACGATCAGGAGGTACGGGTCGTCGAGCGACGCCTCCATACGCTCCAT
The DNA here is from genome assembly GCF_055639315.1 of Streptomyces sp. NPDC039465. NCBI lineage: Bacteria > Bacillati > Actinomycetota > Actinomycetes > Kitasatosporales > Streptomycetaceae > Streptomyces > Streptomyces sp. NPDC039465. The sequence goes on from NZ_JBVKAP010000007.1 coordinate 487,297, forward strand.
GTCGGTGGCGAAGTACGCCGAGATGTAGCCCTTGTCGAAGCGCATACCCTCGGTGAGCTCCAGCTCCAGACCGAAGGTCTGGGACTCCTCGACGGTGATGACGCCTTCCTTGCCGACCTTGTCCATGGCCTCGGCGATCAGCTCACCGATCTGGGTGTCGGCGGCGGAGATGGAGGCCGTGGAAGCGATCTGCTCCTTGGTCTCGACATCCTTCGCCTGCTCGAGCAGGGCGCCGGAGACGGCCTCGACGGCCTTCTCGATGCCGCGCTTGAGGGCCATCGGGTTGGCGCCGGCGGCGACGTTGCGCAGGCCCTCGCGGACGAGCGCCTGGGCGAGGACGGTCGCGGTGGTCGTACCGTCACCGGCGACGTCGTCCGTCTTCTTGGCGACTTCCTTGACCAGCTCGGCGCCGATCTTCTCGTACGGGTCCTCGAGCTCGATCTCCTTGGCGATGGAGACACCATCGTTGGTGATCGTGGGGGCGCCCCACTTCTTCTCAAGGACGACGTTCCGGCCCTTGGGGCCAAGGGTGACCTTGACGGCGTCGGCGAGCTGGTTCATGCCGCGCTCGAGACCGCGCCGGGCCTCCTCGTCGAACGCGATGATCTTGGCCATGTGAAGTGGTCCTCCCGGACATGGGGTGGATAACGCTCCTGGACCGCGCCTGCGCCCGCGACGGACGGTCTGCGTGCCTGTGGTTCCTTGCCCCACGCGGCGTGCGGACCTCACCGACCCGGTCCCTCGGTAGCACTCTCACCTTCAGAGTGCTAACGCCAATGATTAGCACTCGGCATAGGAGAGTGCAAGCGCCTACCAAGGATCGGGAGGGGCCGCGGGCGTGTTCCCGTCGGGCGTCCGGGAACGCGCGAGGGGCCCGTACCCCCCTGGGTGTCCCCCGGGATACGAGCCCCTCGGCGTGAGTGTGCCGTGGCCGAATCGCGCCGCGCTCAGACGGCGAGCTTGACCATGTCAGCCTGCGGACCCTTCTGGCCCTGCGAGATCTCGAACTCGACTCGCTGACCCTCTTCAAGGGTGCGGTACCCGTCCATCTGGATCGCGCTGTAGTGGACGAAAACATCCGCACCACCGTCGACCGCGATGAAGCCGTACCCCTTCTCCGCGTTGAACCACTTGACGGTGCCCTGAGCCATGCCTAACTCCCCTATTACTGGCCCTTGCGCAGGACCGCACTTCGCGGACCCGGGTCAGACCTCGCCCACCGACAGGAGTGGGCTCGAACGCGTCGACCGCGGCTGAATGTATCTGCCCAACTGCCGTCTGCAACAGGTCAATCGGACGAGAAATCTGAGCGTGGCCGAACGGCGAATTCAGGAGAATTCACTGACTTACGGGGCAAGTCGGGCCAGGCAAAGGGCGCATATGGCGCAGAACGATCGAACACTTTGGCTGCTTCTTATCGCGTGCGAGCGCATTCTCATATGCGGCTGGCACAAGCAGCGGAGGGGACTTCCCCAACTCTACCGCGTTCAACCATGCAGAATTGCCCCCTCCACTTCCGGTGGAGGGGGCAATTCCGTAAATCGGGTCGTTCAGCAGCCGCCGGCGACCGCGGGGATGATCGACACGCCGGCGCCGTCCGGCGTCGCGGTCTCAAGGCCCTGCTCGAAGCGGACGTCGTCGTCGTTGACGTACACGTTCACGAAGCGGCGCAGCTTGCCCTGGTCGTCGAGGACGCGGGCGGCGATGCCGGTGTGGTTCTTCTCCAGGTCCGCGATGACCTCGGCCAGGGTCGCGCCCTCGGCCGGGACCTCGGCCTGGCCGCCGGTGTACGTACGGAGGATGGTGGGGATGCGGACGTTGACGCTCATGCGAGGCCAGCCTCTCGGAAAGAGTCCAGGTTGGGGCGGATGACAGCGGTCATACCCGTCGTCGGGGCCACCGCGTCGAGGGTCTTGAGGCCGTCACCCGTGTTGACGACCACCGTGGTCAGGGACGGGTCGATGGCCCCGGACTCGATCAGCTTCTGCGCGACGCCGAGGGTGGTGCCGCCCGCGGTCTCGGTGAAGATGCCTTCGGTGCGGGCCAGCAGCTTGATCGCGGCCACGATCTGCTCGTCGGTCACGTCCTCGACGGCGCCGCCCGTGCGGCGGCAGATGTCCAGGACGTACGGGCCGTCCGCCGGGTTGCCGATCGCCAGGGACTTGGCGATGGTGTCCGGCTTCTGGGGCCGTACGACGTCGTGGCCGGCCTTGAAGGCGACCGACACCGGCGAGCAGCCCTCCGCCTGGGCGCCGAAGATCTTGTACGGCTTGTCCTCGACCAGGCCCAGCTTGATGAGCTCCTGGAGCCCCTTGTCGATCTTGGTGAGCTGGGAGCCGGAGGCGATCGGGATGACGATCTGGTCCGGGAGCCGCCAGCCGAGCTGCTCGCAGATCTCGTACGCGAGCGTCTTGGAGCCCTCGCCGTAGTACGGGCGCAGGTTGACGTTGACGAAGCCCCAGCCCTCGCCGGCCGGGTCGCCGATGAGCTCGGAGCAGAAGCGGTTCACGTCGTCGTAGTTGCCCTCGATGCCGACGAGCTCGCCGCCGTAGACGGCGGCCATGACGACCTTGCCCTGCTCCAGGTCGTGCGGGATGAACACGCAGGAGCGGAAGCCGGCCCGGGCGGCGGCGGCGCCGACCGCGCCGGCGAGGTTGCCGGTGGAGGAGCAGGAGAGGGTGGTGAAGCCGAAGGCGCGGGCGGCCTCGAGGGCCTGGGCGACGACGCGGTCCTTGAAGGAGTGCGTGGGGTTGCCGGAGTCGTCCTTGACGAAGAGCTTGCCCGGCTCGATGCCCAGTTCGCGGGCGAGGTTGTCGGCCTGGACGAGCTTGGTCCAGCCGGGGTTCAGGTTCGGCTTCTGCGCGACGTCGGCGGGGACGGGCAGCAGGGGGGCGTAGCGCCAGATGTTGTCGGGACCGGCCTCGATGCGCTTGCGGAGGCCTTCGGGGTCGCCGAGGGGGAGGGCGTAGGAGACTTCGAGCGGGCCGAAACACAGCTCGCAGGCGAAGATGGGACCGAGTGGGAACTGCTCGCCGCATTCCCGACAGGAGAGGCCGGAAGCGGGACCGAGATCGACGGTCTGGGTGGCGGAAACAGTCTGTACAGCCATGGAGGCGAGGCCCTTTCTCCTCATCTTTCTCATGACGAACGTCGTCGTGAGACGGATTTGGCACCTTCCCTAGCCGGGAGCCTCGCTGGCGCGTTGTGTCGCGCGACGAGACCGACTGGAGGGTTGCCGGGGCTTCAACGGGCCGTTTCCCTCTGCCCCTCTGGATGAGCGGTATTCGGTTGTGTGGCGCGGGGACCCCGACATGCGACGGCCGTCCGCGTTGTTCAAGACTGTAACCGAACCCCCGGGCGGCTGAGACGGTCGTCCGATCCGCGAGATGGAGATCACGTTGCTGGAAGAGGTGGAGCGCTGGCTCGGTCGGCGGTCCTGGTCGGTGGCCGACCGTCCGCTCGACCGGATCCTGGCGGCGAAGCGCGCCACGACGGTCAGTGTCGTCCTGCCTGCGCTGAACGAGGAGGCGACGGTCGGGGACATCGTGGCCGTGATCCGGCGTGAGCTGATGTCGCCGGCCGTGCCGCTCGTGGACGAGCTGGTGGTGGTCGACTCGGGCTCCACGGACCGTACGGCCGAGGTCGCGGCGGCCGCCGGGGCGCGGGTGGTGGCGCGTGACGCGATACTCCCCCGCATACCCGCCGTGCCGGGCAAGGGCGAGGTGCTGTGGCGGTCGCTGATGGCGACCAGCGGGGACGTCGTCTGTTTCGTGGACGCGGATCTCAGGGATTTCTCGGCGGACTTCGTCTCGGGGATCGTGGGCCCGCTGCTCACCGACCCGGACGTGGACTTCGTGAAGGCGATGTACGACCGTCCGCTCGGTACTGAATTCGATGGGCTCGCCTCCGGCAAGACCCCTGGTCAGGGCGGGCGGGTGACCGAGCTGGTGGCCCGGCCGCTGCTCAATCTGCACTGGCCGCAGCTGGCCGGCTTCGTGCAGCCGCTGGGCGGGGAGTACGCGGCGCGGCGCTCGCTGCTTGAGCGGCTGCCGTTCCCGGTGGGGTACGGGGTGGAGCTGGGTCTGCTGGTGGACGCGTTGCACACGGTGGGGCTGGACGCGTTGGCGCAGGTGGATGTGGGGGTGCGCAAGCACCGGCACCAGGGCGGGCAGGCGCTGGGGCGGATGGCGGCGGCGATCTACCGCACGGCGCAGCTGCGGCTGTCGCGGGGGCATCTGGTGCGGCCGCGGCTGACGCAGTTCGAGCGGGGCGAGGACGGTTTCGTCCCGCGGACGTACGAGGTGGACACGCAGGAGCGGCCTCCGATGATCGAGATCGCGGAGTATCGGCGTCGCAGCGTGGCGTAACCCGTAACGATCATGCGTTTTGCCTACATTTCTTGGCATGGGTATGGATACGGGTTGGAGTGTCGAGGCGCTGTGGCTGCTGGGCGGGGTCGTGCTGACCCTGGCGGCGATCGGGGTGGTCGCTCTGGCGGCGCTCCGGACGCGGCGGCACGATTGAGGAGTGGCACCGGACCTGGTCAAGCCGACCGGTTCCGGTCATGCGTACGTTTGAGCGTTTCCCGAGCGGGCTAGGTTCGGTTCCATGGCCTCAGAGCGCATCGCCCAGGTACTCGTCGCGTCCAACCGCGGCCCGGTCTCGTATGTGCCGCACGACGACGGCACCCTCGAAGCGCGCCGGGGCGGAGGCGGTCTCGTCTCCGGCCTGAGCGCAGTCTCGGCCGAGGACAGCGTGTGGGTGTGCGCGGCGCTCGGCGAGGGGGACCGGGAGGCGGTCCGGCGCGGGGTGTCCGAGCCGGGTGTCCGAATGCTGGGCATCGACCCGGACGTCTTCGCCGCGGCCTACAACGGCATCGCGAACTCGGTGCTGTGGTTCGTCCACCACATGCTGTACCAGACCCCGCTGGAGCCGGTCTTCGACGTGGAGTTCCGCCGGCAGTGGGCGGCGTACGAGGCGTACAACCGCGCCTTCGCGGAGGCGCTCGCGGCGGAGGCGGCGGACGGCGCGTCGGTGCTGGTGCAGGACTACCACCTGGCGCTGGTGCCGGGGCTACTCCGGGACCTGCGCCCGGACCTGCGGATCGGCCACTTCTCGCACACGCCGTGGGCCCCGGCGGAGTACTTCCGGATGCTGCCCGACGACATCGCCGAGCAGCTGCTGCGGGGGATGCTGGGCGCGGACCGTCTCGGCTTCCTGACCCGGCGGTGGGCGGACGCGTTCGCCGCGTGCTGCGAGGCGGTCGTCGGCGGCACGGGCGGTACGGAGCTGGGGGTGCACGGCCTCGGCGCGGACGCGGACTTCCTGCGCGAGCGCGCCCACCGGCCGGACGTGGAGGAGCGGCTGGCGACGCTGCGGGAGCAGATCGGCCCCGGCCGCAAGGTGATCATCCGGGTGGACCGCACGGAGCTGTCGAAGAACATCGTGCGGGGCCTGCGGGCGTACCGCACGCTGCTGGAGGAGCACCCGCAGTGGCGGGGCCGAGTGGTCCACGTCGCCTTCGCGTACCCCTCCCGGCAGGACCTGAAGGTGTACCGCGACTACACGGAGGAGGTCTCGCGGGTCGCCGCGGAGATCAACGAGGAGTACGGCACCCCGGACTGGACCCCGGTCCTCCTCCACGTGAAGGACGACTTCGCCCGCTCCCTGGCCGCGTACCGCCTGGCGGACGTGGCGCTGGTCAACCCGATCCGCGACGGCATGAACCTCGTCGCGAAGGAGGTCCCGGTCGTGACGGACCGGGGCGTGGCCCTGGTCCTGTCCCGGGAGGCGGGCGCGTACGAGGAACTGGGCGAGGACGCGATCGGGGTGAACCCGTACGACGTGGTGGCCACGGCGGAGGCCCTCCACGAGGCCCTCTCCCTCCCGGACGGCGACCGCGCGGAACGCACGAAGCGGCTCGCCGCGGCGGCGACGGCGCTGCCGCCGCAGCGGTGGTTCGTGTCGCAGCTGGAGGCGTTGGGGGAGCTGGGGTAGTCCCCCGGCGGCCCGCCGCGCTCTAGTCGGGCTGGTCGGCCTCGTCCGTCGGCGAGAGCGTGTGGGCGAGGGTCGCGAGGAAGGCGACGACTGAGGAGGGGCCGGGGACGAGGAAGTCGGCGCGGGTGGCGAGTTCGGGGACCTCTGTGGAGCCGCTGCAGACCAGGAGGCCCGGGATGCCGTCCGAGCGGAGTTTTTCGACCGCCGCGAAGGCCGCCAGGTCGCCCAGGTCGTCGCCCGCGTACAGCACGGCCCCGGCGCCCGTCTCCCGGACGTACTCCTCCAGGGCCACGCCCTTGTCCATGCCCGGCGGGCGGAGTTCAAGGACCATGCGGCCCGGTTCGAGGACGAGGCCGTGGCGGGCGGCGAGGTCGCCGAGGGGGCCCTTCAGGGCGTCGAAGGCGGCCTGGGGGTCGTCGGCGCGGCGGGTGTGGACCGCGACCGCGCGGCCCTTCTCCTCGATCCAGGTGCCCCGCCACGCCCCGAACCGGTCCAGGGCGCCCGGCAGTTCGGCCCGTACGGCCGCCACACCGGGGTGCGGCGCCGCCGCCTTCACCGTGCCCGTGACGGCGTCCCAGCGCTCCGCGCCGTAATGGCCGAGGACGACAAGGTGCTCCAGGCCGGGGACCCCGGCGAAGCCGCCGTAGCGGACCGCGACCCCGGCGGGCCGCCCGGTCACCACGGCCACCGACGCCACGTGGGGGGCGAGCGCGGCCAGCGCCGGGACCGCGCCGGGGTGGGCGCGGGCCTGTTCGGGGTCGGGGACGATCTCGGCGAGCGTGCCGTCGAAGTCGAGACCGACGACGGCCCGCTCGGGGTGGGCCAGCAGCGCGGCGAGTCCGTCGCGGCCGGCGGGGGTCGTGGGATGCGGAAGGCTGCCCATGCGTCGACCCTAACGACCTGGGCGGGGGTCGGCCACGGAATGAGCCAGGCTCATCGGCGCTCTTGGTGTGCCGCGCGGATCCGCCGGAGCCGGTTGACGGTGACGGGGTCGTGCGCGAGGGCGCGGGGATCGTCGAGGAGCGCGTTCAGGAGCTGGTAGTAGCGCACCGGCGACAGCCCGAGCTGCTCCCGCACCGCCCGCTCCTTCGCGCCGGGCCCGGGCCAGGACCGTCGCTCGAAGGCCAGCACGGCGAGCTCACGCTCGCGAAGGCCGCGGGGGGTGGAGGCGCTGGGGCCGGAGACGCTGCGGGCGGCGTCCCCGGTGGGCTCAGGCCTCGCCGGCTCGGAGGCCGCAGGGTCGGCGGGCCCCTCGGGCTCGGACCCGGCGGGCCCGGGCGCGGCCGGGGCTGCGGGCTCGGGCCCCGTGGGCTCGGGGGCGGCCGGGTCCTGCGGCGTGCTCGCGGTCATACGACCCAACTTATTCCGCGTTCTCCGCCGCCGTCGCCTCACGGCCTATCTGGCCCAGCACACCCGACGCCGCCGGCCCCGGCTCCACCGCCTTGCCGATGTTCTGCTTGATGTTCTCGCTCACCTTCGCCCAGGACGTCTTGCCGACCGGCGGCAGCTCCGACGACGGCAGCTCGGTCAGGAACGCCTGCAGGTTCGCGTGCTGCGGGTCCTGCCGCATCACGGTGTTCGCGCTCACCGTCACCGGCAGCAGATCGTTGTCCCCCGCGAACTTCAGGACGTTCTTGTCGCTGAAGACGAAGTTGAGGAACTCACCGATCTCCTTGCGGTGGTTCTTCTGCTTGAAGCCCATGATCCAGTCGGCGACGCCCATCGCCGACCTGGCCTTGCCGTTCACGCCCGGCAGCGCGACCTTGCCGACCTTCACGCCCTTCTTCTCCGCCTCCTGCATCAGCGACGGGTGGCCGTTGAGCATGCCGACCTCGCCGCGCGCGAAGGCCGCGAAGGCGTCCTTGCGGTTGAGCTTGCCGGGGGCGACCGGGCCGGTGAGGCCCTTCCCGACGAGGTTCTTGCGCAGCCACTCGAACGTCTTGACGTTCTCCTCGGAGTCGATGGTGTAGCGACCGACCCCGTCGGTGTACCCGTCGCCGCCGCTGAGCAGCCACATCATCGTCTCCGCCTGCGCCTCCTCCGGGCCGAGCGGCAGCGCGAAGGGGTACTTCACGTCCTTCTTCTTCAGCTTCTCCGCGTCCTCGGCGAGCTCCGCCCAGGTCTTGGGGCCGCCGTCGATTCCGGCCTTGTCGAAGAGGTCCTGGTTGAAGAAGAGCAGCCGGGTGGAGGCGGCGAACGGCATGCCGTACTGCGCGTTGCGCTGCTCCCCCGCCGCCGCGAGCGGCCGCAGGAAGTTGGCCTGAACCGGTACGGAGAGCAGCTCGTCGGCGGTGTAGAGCTCGCCGCCGGCGGCGTAGTCGGCGTACGCACCGATCTGGGCGATGTCCGGGGCGTCGCCGGCCTTGACCATCTCGGCGACCTTGCGGTCCACGTCGTTCCAGGACTCGACCTGGACCTCGACCTTCACGCCCGGGCGCGTGGCCGTGTACGCGGCGACGAGGTCGGCCCAGTAACGCTTGGTCGTGTCACCGCCGTTGAGGTCGTAGTCGGCGGCGACCAGCTTGAGGGTGACGTCGCCGTCCTCGGCCTCGGCACCACAGCCCGACAACGTTGCCGTCAGGCCAAGTGCCAGGATCGTCGCGGTCATTCCCAAGAAGCGGCGCTGCACAGCCCTGTCCCACCCTCTGCTCATCATGGATCCAGAGATTCTCCCATGCACCGGATGAGGTCTAGTCCACGCGGGTATCGCTTCCGCAACGCATCGCCGGGCGAGGACGCATTGCCGGGCCGAAGCGCGCCTGCTATGCACTACCCGGCACGTTGTCAGTTCTGTTCTGTTCCGATCTGTTGCTTTCTGCAGGAACCAAGGAGCCGTGACGTATGTCCCGTACCGCATCCCGTACCGCAGCGGAGATAGCGACCCAGCCGGAGTGTTGGCGCCGAGCGGCCGAGGCCGTGGCCGATTTCGAGGGACTGCCGAGGCCGGGTGAGCGGGTGGCCGTCACGGGGTGTGGGACGTCGTGGTTCATGGCGATCGCGTACGCGGCGCTGCGGGAGGCGGCGGGGCAGGGGGAGACGGACGCCTTCGCGTCGTCGGAGTTCCCGGTGGGCCGGACGTACGACCGGGTCGTCGCGATCACCCGCTCGGGTACGACGACGGAGGTCCTGGAGCTGCTGACCGCGCTGCGCGGGAAGGTCCCGACGCTCGCCCTGACCGCCGACCCGAAGACCCCGGTCATGGAGGCGGCGGACGCGGTGGCCGTCCTGGACTGGGCGGACGAGGAGTCGGTGGTCCAGACGCGGTTCGCGACGACGGCGCTGGCGTTTCTGCGGGCGGGGCTTGGGCCGGTGGCGGGCTTGAAGCCGGTCGCGGAGGCGGCGCGGGACGCGGAGCTGGCGGTGACGGAGCCGCTGCCGGAGGCGGTGGTGGGCGCGGAGCAGTGGACCTTCCTGGGGCGGGGCTGGACGTACGGGCTGGCGCTGGAGGCGGCGCTGAAGATGCGGGAGGCGGCGGGGGCGTGGACGGAGTCGTACCCCGCGATGGAGTACCGCCACGGGCCGATCTCGATCACCGGCCCGGGGCGGGTGGCCTGGGTCTTCGGCGAGCCCCCGGCGGGCCTGGCGTCCGACGTCGCCCGCGTGGGCGGCGCGCTGATCTCGTCCCCGTCCGACCCCCTGGCCGACCTGATCCGCGCGCAGCGCCTAGCGGTGACGCTGGCGGAGTCCTCGGGCCTGGACCCGGACCGGCCGCGGAACCTGACGCGGAGCGTGATTCTGTCGTGAGGGTCCCGTAGGCGGCCGCCCGGGCCCCGGCCGCCCCTGCCCGTCCCGTACGCCCCGCACCCCCGGGCCACCCCGAATTTGTATGCCGCCGCAACAATCACTCGAAGTGGACTAGACCTTTCGCGGCCGTCCGGGCCAGACTGTCTCCGTGAGACACGTCATCGCCCTCGATGTGGGCGGCACCGGCATGAAGGCCGCCCTCGTCGGGGCGGACGGGACACTGCTGCATGAGGCGCGGCGGGCCACCGGGCGGGAGCGGGGGGCCCAGGCGGTCGTCGGGTCGATTCTGGAGTTCGCCGACGAGCTGCGCGCGCACGGGCTGGAGCGGTACGGACAGGCCGCCCTCGCCGCCGGGGTCGCCGTGCCGGGGATCGTCGACGCCGAGAACGGCGTCGCCGTCTACGCCTCCAACCTGGGCTGGCGCGACGTCCCCCTGCGGAAGCTGCTCGGGCGGCGCCTCGGCGTCCCCGTCGCCCTCGGGCACGACGTCCGTACCGGCGGTCTCGCCGAGGGCCGGATCGGCGCAGGACAGGGCGCCGACCGGTTCCTCTTCGTCCCCCTCGGCACCGGCATCGCCGGCGCCATCGGCATCCGCGGCACCATCGAGGCTGGCGCCCACGGCTACGCCGGGGAGATCGGCCACATCATCGTCCGCCCCGGCGGCACCGAGTGCGGCTGCGGCCAGCGCGGCTGCCTGGAGCGGTACGCCTCCGCCTCGGCCGTCTCCCAGGCCTGGGCCGCCGCCTCCGGTGACCCGCACGCGGACGCCGCCGACTGCGCCAAGGCCGTCGAGTCCGGCGACCCCCGGGCCGCCCAGATCTGGCAGGAGGCCGTCGACGCCCTCGCGGACGGCCTGGTCACCGCGCTCACCCTGCTGGACCCCCGCACGCTCATCATCGGTGGCGGTCTCGCCGAGGCAGGGGAAACCTTGTTCACACCACTGAGGGCCGCCGTGGAGGAACGCGTCACGTTCCAGAAGCTGCCCGCCGTCGTACCGGCGGCCCTCGGGGACACCGCCGGATGCCTGGGCGCGGGCCTCCTCGCCTGGGACCTTCTCTCCCTCGACTCGGAGGTATCCGCCTGATGGCCGTTTCCACAGTTCTCGCCGGCGCACGCGTCGTGCTGCCGACCGGGATCGTCGACAGCGGGCGGGTGATCGTCGAGGGCGAGCGCATCACGGGCAGCGCCCCCGCCGACACGGAAACGCTCGACCTGTCCGGCCACTGGCTCGTCCCCGGCTTCGTCGACATGCACAACCACGGCGGCGGCGGCGCCTCCTTCACCTCCGGCACCGTCGACGAGGTCCTGCACGGCGTCCACACCCACCGCCTGCACGGCACCACCACCGTCGTCGCCTCCTTCGTCACCGGCGACACCGACTTCCTCACCCGGCGCGCCGGGCTGCTCTCCGAACTCGCCGAGCAGGGCGACATCGCCGGCATCCACTTCGAGGGCCCCTTCATCTCGCCGTGCCGCAAGGGCGCGCACGACGAGACGCTGCTGCGCGACCCCGACCCGGCCGAGGTCCGCAAGCTCGTCGACGCGGCCCGCGGCCACGCCAAGATGGTCACCCTCGCCACCGAACTCCCCGGCGGCCTCGACTCCGTACGCCTCCTCGCCGACCACGGCGTGATCGCCGCCATCGGCCACACGGACGCCACGTACGAGCAGACCGTGGCGGCCATCGACGCCGGCGCGACCGTGGCGACCCACCTCTACAACGCCATGCCCGCCCTCGCCCACCGCGCCCCCGGCCCCATCGCCGCGCTCCTGGAGGACGAGCGGGTCACCGTCGAGCTGATCAACGACGGTACGCATCTGCATCCGGCCGCCCTGGAGCTGGCGTTCCACCGCGCGGGCCCGGCCCGGGTCGCCTTCATCACCGACGCCATGGACGCGGCCGGCTTCGGCGACGGCGTCTACCACCTCGGCTCGCTGGAGGTCGAGGTCAAGGACGGCGTCGCCCGGCTCGTCGAAGGCGGCTCGATCGCCGGCTCGACCCTCACCCTCGACACCGCCTTCCGGCGCGCCGCGACCATCGACCGGCTGCCGGTCGAGTCGATCGTGCAGGCCATCTCCGCCAACCCGGCCAAGCTGCTCGGCCTGTACGACGAGGTCGGCTCCCTGGAGCCCGGCAAGTACGCCGACCTGGTCGTCCTCGACGCCGACTTCACGCTCAAGGGCGTGATGCGGCGCGGCGCTTGGGTGGTTGAGCCCCAAGTGGGCTGATTTCGTAGCGAATTACGGCAGCGGCGGTTGGTCCAGGGTCTGGGCCAACCGCCTTTCGTTTGGCATGATCGGGTCGCACAAGGGGCGAGAAAGCGTTTTCCACGGGGGTGCGTACGGTGATCCTTACGGTCACGCTGAACACCGCCCTGGACCTCACCTACCGGGTCCCCGCGCTCGCGCCCCACACCACCCACCGGGTCACCGACGTCGTCGAACGCCCCGGCGGCAAAGGCCTCAACGTCGCCCGCGTCCTCGCCGCCCTCGGCCACGAGACCGTCGTCACCGGCTTCGCCGGCGGCCCCACAGGCGAGGTCCTACGCGCCCTGCTCGCCCCGCTGCCCGTACGCGACGCACTCGTCCCCACCGCCGGGACCACCCGCCGTACGGTCGCCGTCGCCGACACGGCCACAGGCGACACCACGCAGTTCAACGAGCCCGGACCGCACATCTGCCCCGCCGAGTGGGCCGCGTTCCTCGCCTCGTACGAGACGCTGCTCGGCCAGGCCGACGCGGTCGCGCTCTGCGGCAGCCTGCCGCCGGGCATCCACGTCGGCGCGTACGCGGAGCTGATCCGGCGGGCCCGCGCCGCCCACGTACCCGTACTCCTGGACACCAGCGGCGAGCCGCTGCGCCGGGGCATCGCCGCCCGCCCGGACCTGATCAAGCCCAACGCCGACGAACTCGCCCAGCTCACCGGTGCCCGCGAGCCCCTGCGCGCCACCCGCGACGCCCGCCGGCGCGGCGCCCACGCCGTCGCCGCCTCACTGGGCGCGGCCGGCGTGCTGGCCGCCACCCCCGACGGCACCTGGCAGGCCACGCCGCCCGCGCCGGTGCGCGGCAACCCGACCGGCGCGGGCGACTCGGCCGTCGCGGGTCTGCTGTCCGGTCTCGTCGAGGACCTGCCGTGGCCGCAGCGCCTCGCGCGGGCGGTCGCGCTGGCGACGGCGACGGTGCTGGCCCCGGCGGCGGGCGAGTTCGACGCGGGGGCGTACGAGGAGCTGTTGCCCCGGGTGCAGGTGGCGACGGCGTAGACCGGGGCCGCGCCCACGAGGAGGCGACGCGCCCCACGAGAAGAGGAGCCCGCACATGCCACTCGTCAGCACCGGCCAGCTCGTCCGTGAGGCGCGGCGCGCGGGGCAGGGTCTCGCCGCGTTCAACGTGATCACCCTGGAACACGCCGAGGCCATCGCGGCGGGCGCCGAGCGGGCCGGGGCCCCGGCGGTGCTCCAGATCTCGGAGAACGCGGTCCGCTTCCACGGCGGGCGGCTCTCCGCCGTCGCGGCCGCGACCGCCGCCGTCGCCCGCGCCTCCGACGCGCCGCTCGCGCTCCATCTCGACCACGTCGTCTCGGTCGGGCTGCTGCGGCAGGCGCACGCGGAGGGGTTCAGCTCGGTGATGTTCGACGCGTCGAAGCTGCCCTACGGCGACAACGTCAAGGCGACCGCGGAGGCGGTGCGCTGGGGCCACGATCGGGGCATCTGGGTCGAGGCGGAGCTGGGGAAGGTCGGCGGCAAGGAGGGCGAGCCGCCGCTGGACGCGCACGCCCCCGGCGTCCGCACGGACCCGGCGGAGGCGGCCGCGTACGTCGCCGACACGGGCGTCGACGCGCTCGCCGTGGCCGTCGGCTCCTCCCACGCGATGACCGAGCGCACGGCGTCCCTGGACCACGCCCTGATCGCCCGCCTGAAGACGGCGGTCCCGGTGCCGCTGGTACTGCACGGCTCGTCGGGGGTCCCGGACGCGGAGATCCGCGCGGCGATCACCGCGGGCATGGTCAAGATCAACGTCGGCACGGCCCTGAACACGGCCTTCACCACCGCGGTCCGCGCCTTCCTGACGGCCCACCCCTCGACGGTCGACCCCCGGAAATACCTCGTCCCGGCCCGCGAGGCGATGGCCGGGACGGTGGCGGACTTCCTGGCCGTCGTCAGGGGCTGACGGCGGCCGGGGCGGCCAGGATCAGGCGCCGGTGTCGGGCCGGACCTCCAGCCAGTCCAGGATGGCGTTGCACTGGTTGCCCTGCTCGCAGGAGATCTTGATCTCGTTGTCGCCCTGCTTCAGCTCGACCGGCGCCCACGTGGTCTGCCAGTTGTTCTCCCACGCCGGGTCCGTGGAGTGGCGGAAGTTCTTCAGGCCTATGGGGCTGGTGTTCGCCTTGCCGTTGATCGTCAACGTGGCGTTGGCGTCGACCATCGGAATGGCGTAACGGACGTAGAGCCGGTAATTGCCCTTCTCCTCGACCTTCGCCTTCCAGGTGACGGAGGCGCCGATCGCGTTGAAGTTGGTGACGTACGCGCCGTCGGTGCCCTCGGCGCCCTTGATGTCGGTCGCGAGCGCCGCCGGCGGGCCGAGCTTCAGCGTCGCCGCGTCCTGCTTGGGCAGCGGCGCCGACGGCTTGTCTTCGTCCTTGGAGGGCTCGGGGCTCGGGGATTCCTGGACCTGAGTGGAGCCGCCGCTCGGTGTACCGGCGCCCGTCTCCTTCTTCTCGTCGCCGTTGGTGAGCACCGCCACCGTGATGCCGACCACCACGACCGCCACGACCGCGATCGCGCCGAACAGCAGGCCCTTGGTGTTGGGGCCGCCGCGGCCGGAGCGCTGGGGCTGGCGGGGGCCGCCCTGGGGCGGGACCTGGCCGTAGGTCTCGGGGGCCGCGTACTGCGCCGCCGGCTGGCCGTACGGCTGCTGCGGCTGCTGCTGGTGCGGCACCTGACCGTACTGGCGCTCGCCGACCGCCCTGACCTGGTTGTACGACGTTCTGGGCACGCCGGGCTGCGCGGCCGGACCGGGGTAGCCGTAGCCACCGCCCTGGCGGGGCGACTGTGTGCCTGTCGCCTGTCCGTCCGCGTACAGGTAGCCGAACGGATCGTCGTCCTCGGGCGTGCTCGCGCCGTTGTTACCGGCAGCCATCCCTGGTCACTCCTATCCATGCTCGCCAGCCGTCGCCGACCGGCCGAGCCTACCCCGAACGGGCCACCCCGGGCCCCGGCCCTTGACCGGCCTGATGGCCGGGGCTGGAGGCTACCCCGCCCGGCGGTGCACCTTCGACCGGGACCGCTTTTCGATGTACATCCGCTGGTCGGCGGAGTTCAGGACCTCTTCGACGGTCATGCCGCACTCTGCCCAGCCGATGCCGAAGCTCGCCCCCACCCGGACGGCCCGTCCGTCCACCCGGATCGGCGGAATGATGGCGTTGCGCAGGCGAAGTGCCAGGTCAGCGGCGTCGGCGGCACCGAGGCCGTCGGCGAGGACGACGAATTCGTCACCCCCGAGCCGGGCGACGGTGTCCCCGTCGCGTACGCCGGTGGTGAGCCGGCGCGCGACCTCGACCAGCACGGCGTCGCCGGTGTGGTGCCCGAACCGGTCGTTGATCGACTTGAAGCCGTCGAGATCGCAGAAGAGGACGGCCAGCCCCTTCGTGCCGTCGTCGATCTCGTCCGAGGGCGCGACCGTGTGCACATGGTGGTCGTACGGGCCGCCGGCGCCCCGGTCGAAGTCGAAGCCGTCGGCCCGGAAGCTGTGCTCGTACTCGCCCTGCTCCTGGTACTCGCCCTGGCTCTGGCCCTGGTCCTGGCTCTGGTACTGCTGCTCGTACTCGCCGTGCTGCTGTCCGTGCTGCTGGTACTCGGGCGCGTAGTCGTACTCCCCGTGCCCGGCGGCCGTCGGCACCGCGTACCCGCCGCCGTCCCGGGAGCCGAGCGCGGGGCGCTCGCAGAGCCGGGCGCTGAGCCGGGCCCGCAGCTCGGCGCTGTTGGGCAGGCCGGTGAGCGCGTCGTGCGAGGCGCGGTGGGCGAGCTGGAGCTCGTGCCGCTTGCGCTCTTCGATGTCCTCGACGTGGGTGAGCAGGAACCGGGGCCCGTCGGCGGTGTCGGCGACGACGGAGTTCCGCAGCGAGACCCAGACGTACGTGCCGTCGCGCCGCCCCAGCCGCAGCTCGGCCCGGCCGCCCTCGGCGGACGTACGCAGCAGGGTGCCGATGTCCTCGGGGTGGACGAGGTCGGAGAAGGAGTAGCGGCGCATCACGGACGAGGGGCGGCCGAGCAGCCGGCACAGCGCGTCGTTGGTGCGCAGCAGCCGGCCGTGCTGGTCGCCGCCCATCTCGGCGATGGCCATGCCGGACGGCGCGTACTCGAAGGCCTGCCGGAAGGACTCCTCGCTGGCGCGCAGGGCCTGCTGCTCGCGTTCGAGCCGGACGAGGGCACGCTGCATGTTTGCTCTGAGCCGGGCGTTGCTGATCGCAATCGCGGACTGCGACGCGTACATCTGGAGTGCCTCACGGCCCCAGGGGCCGGGGTGCCTGCCGTTGCGGGGGCGGTCGACGGAGATCACGCCGAGCAGCTCCCGGCCGCTGCCCGGGGGTCCCCCCGGGTGGGTGGAGCGAACGCCGGGGGAGTACATCGGGGCGTAGAGCCGGTCCTGCGGGTGCCACTCGTCCTCGAAGCGCGGGGCGGGGCCTTCGGTGTGCCATTGAGGGACGTCGTCCTCTACGAGGACCCAGCCTTCGGTGTGGGGTATGAACCGCAGGTCACCCCAGGCCTCGCCCATGGAGAGGCGGCGGTCCCAGGAGGCGCGGGAGCCGACCCGGCCGGTGATCAGGGCTTCGGCCGCGGGGCTGCCGGCGAAGGCCGCGACGACCAGGTCACCGTCGGGGCGTACGAGATTGACGCAGGCCAGCTCGTAGTTGAGGCCCGCGACGACGCCGTCGGCGACGGTCTGCAGGGTGTCCGCCAGGCTGCGGGCTGTATTGAGGTCGGCGACGACCTGATGCAGCTGCCGCAGGGTCGCAAGACGGACGTACGGCTCCGACTCGGTCTCCATTGCTCGCTCTCCCCGAGACCTCGACAGCAACTCCAGGATTCTCATCGGCACTCTTGCTGCACTGTCCCCGCCACTGAATCACAGCGAGCTGTGCACCCGGTACACAGGGTCAACAAATACTGCCCTCTGTGACTCAAGTCACAAGGGGTGATGAAGGGTGCCGTGCGGGGCGCGGGAGCGCTCCCTCTCTTTTCTGAACGCAAACTGAACACATGGTCCTAGGACCCACCCCGTAGCCCGACTGGTTCCCGGGCCCGATGCTCCACGGCGAACGGCGAGGTTAGCGTGCCGGTGTGTTGCAGACGAGCCCCGCCCCGGTCCCCGCCGTCCCCCATCCTGAGGGGGTGAGCAACGACGACTTCCGAGCCGCGATGTCCCGGCTGGCCGCCGGCGTGGTGCTGGTGACGGCCCACTCGCCGGACGAGGGCCCCTACGGCGAGGACGTCGGCATGACCGCGACGGCCTTCATGTCCGTCTCGCTGGACCCCCCGCTGGTCCTGGTCAGCCTGCGCGAGGGCTCCCGGATGGACGACCTGCTGGCGGAGCAGCCGCTGTGGGGGGTCTCGGTGCTCGCGGAGAGCCAGCGGCAGGTGGCCGGCCGGTTCGCCATGAAGGGCCGTATCAGCGACCGTCTCCTCTTCGCGGACCTCGCGCACACGCGCGGCAAGGTGTGCGGGGCGCCGCTGATCGACGGGGCGCTGGCGGTGCTGGAGTGCTCCACGGAACAGCGCGTCGAGGCCGGCGACCACACGCTGGTGATCGGGCGGGTGCTGCGCGCGGAGCTGCCGAACGTGGAGGGCAGTCCGCTGACGTACTTCAAGGGGCGTTACCGGCAGCTGGGGTGACGCGAGCCCATGAGGCAGGGGCGGGCCGGGGCTACCAGTCCCGGCCCGAGCGGCCCCGCTTCGTCTCCGCGCGGGCCTTCTTCTCCCGCAGCCGCCGTTCGTTGATGCCGCGAGGGATCCGCGTCGGCCGGCGCGGCTTCGGCGGCGGGGCCGTCGCCTCGGCCAGCAGGGCGGCGAGGCGGACCGCCGCCGTCTCGCGGTTGCGCCACTGGGAGCGGTGCTCCGACGCCCGTACGGTGATCACACCGCCGACCAGCCGGGAGGCGAGGCGCTCCAGGGCGCGCTCCTTCCACACCGGCGGCAGCGCGTCCGTCGCCGCCAGGTCGAAGCGGAGCTCCACCTGCGAGTCGCTGGTGTTGACGTGCTGTCCGCCCGGGCCCGAGGAGCGCGAGAAACGCCACATGAGCTCGGCCTCGGGCAGCGAGACGGAGCCGCGGATGACATGGGGACCGGACATGCCTTCCATGTTCCCCGCCTCCCTGCCCCCGCGTCACCCTCTTTTCATGGGGCAGTCTTTCGGGGGCTTTCTGCTTGATGGAACCAGGCCGTCGCGCCCGGCGTTATGACGGATGAAGGTCACGGGGACCACGAGGAACACGAGGAAAGGCACTTTCCATGGCTGTAAGCCTGTCCAAGGGCGGCAACGTTTCGCTGACCAAGGAGGCGCCGGGCCTGACCGCGGTCACCGTCGGCCTCGGCTGGGACGTCCGTACGACCACGGGTACCGACTTCGACCTCGACGCCTCCGCCATCGGTGTGGACGGCGCGGGCAAGGTCGCTTCCGACGCGCACTTCGTCTTCTTCAACAACAAGTCGACGCCGGACCAGACGATCGTGCACACCGGTGACAACCGCACCGGCGAGGGCGGCGGCGACGACGAGCAGATCAACGTCAACCTGGCGGGCCTCCCGGCCAACGTCGACAAGATCGTCTTCCCCGTCTCCATCTACGACGCGGTCAACCGCTCGCAGAACTTCGGCCAGGTGCGCAACGCGTACATCCGCATCCTCAACCAGGCCGGCGGCGCCGAGATCGCCCGCTACGACCTGAGCGAGGACGCCGCCACCGAGACCGCCATGGTCTTCGGCGAGCTGTACCGCAACGGCGCCGAGTGGAAGTTCCGTGCGGTCGGCCAGGGTTACGCCTCCGGCCTGGAGGGCATCGCCCGCGACTTCGGCGTCAACATCTGACGTAACGGCAGTTGAGTTCAGGGCCCCGGCGGACGCTCGGGTTCTAGGAGTCGTTGCAACACCCCAGCTCAAGGGGTGGCATGGACTTCGATATCCGCGAGGACCGGCAGCCGCAGGGACGCAGGAAGC
>NZ_JBVKAP010000008.1:0-337697 GCF_055639315.1 Streptomyces sp. NPDC039465
GGCTCTTGGCGGCGTCCGCGGGCCGGACCTCGACCGTGGTGTCGGCCCGGTCGGCGGCGATGAACTGGATACGGCCCGCGGGGATGTCGAGGACGACGGAGACCGGGGCGGGGGTGGCGAACGTCTGCATGGTGTTTCTCCTTCATCGGTGCTGCGGGCCCCGTCGGCCCGCTGCTTTCTGACAGGTGAAACGCTACGTTGCATTCGAAAGTCCGGCAATGACTTCGTTGCTCATGAGCGACATAACCGCAGGTCAAGTCCCTGAAATCGTTGCAATGTCCGTGAGGCCTAATGCAACACCCGCCCTCTGGACGTTGCAACGACGTGAGAGTGAACGCTATAGCGAGGGCACCACCTTTCCTTGTCGGGTGGTGCCGCGTTCGGATGTGCTCGGGCGGGCGGGTGCGCCGGTTGGGCGGGAGGGGCCTCGCCTCAGAGGCCGTACGCCTCCAGGCGCCGGAGCCAGACCTCGCTCACCGTCGGGAAGGCGGGCACGGCGTGCCGGAGGCGCTCGAGGGGAATCTCGCCCACGATGGCGACGGTGGCCGTGTGGATGAGTTCGGTGGCCATCGGGCCGGTGAGGGTGCAGCCGACGACGACGCCCCGGGTCTCGTCGACGACGAGCTTGGCGTGGCCGCGGTAGTCGTCCGCGTGGAGCGCGGCTCCGGCGACGTCGTCGATGCGGTACTCCACCGTGCGTACCGCGAGACCCGCTTCGCGTGCCGCGCGCTCCGTGAGACCGACACTCGCGACCTCGGGACGGGTGAAGACGGCCTGCGGGACGGCGACATGGTCGGCTTCCGCGCTCCACGGCTGCAGGCCGCCGATATCGGCCGGGCGCCCCGCGGCTCGCTCGGCGATCGCCGCCGCGCAGGCGCGTCCCTGGTACTTGGCCATGTGGGTCAGCGGCGCACGGTGGTTCACGTCGCCGACGGCATAGAGCCAGTCGCCCTCGACTGCCGTGACGCGGCAGGTGTCGTCGACCAGGAGCCAGTCGCCTGCCGGCAGTCCGACAGAGTCCAGGCCGAGGTCCGCGGTGCGCGGGCGCCGGCCGACGGCGGCGAGGACCTCGTCGCAGACGAGGGTGGTGCCGTCGTCGGTGTCCACGGTCACCGTACGGGTGTCCTCGTCACGGGCGAATCGGACGGCCGAGACCCCGAAGTGGATCGTGACGCCCAGATCGCGCAGCCCCCGGGTGACCTCATCGGCCGCGCACGGCTCCCAGCCGGTCAGCAGAGCCTGGTCGCGAACGAGCAGGGTGACGGAGGAACCGAGCGAGCTCCAGGCGGTGGCCATCTCGCAGGCCACCACTCCCCCGCCGATGACGACGAGCCGCGCGGGCACCGCGTCGGCCGTGGTGGCCTGCCGGCTGGTCCACACGCCGATCCCGCCGAGCCCTTCGACCGGCGGCAGCACGGGTTCCGTTCCGGTGCAGACCACGACCGCGCACCGGGCCCGCAGGGCACGGACCGTGCCGTCGGCCCCGGTCACCTCCACCCGGCGCTCACCGGCGAGCCGTCCGTGCCCCCGTACGAGCACGATGCCCGCACCGTCGAGCCAGTCGGTCTGGCCCGTGTCGTCACCGCGCCCGGTGAAGCGGTCACGGCGGGCCAGGACGCGCGCCGGGTCGAGTGGCACCGTGACCGCCTGCCGTGCCCCGTCGACCGAACGGGCGGCCTCCCGGGCGGCGCCGGGACGCAGCAGGGCCTTGCTCGGCACACAGGCACGGTAGGAGCACTCGCCGCCGACCGCCTCGGCCTCGACGACGACGGCGGTCAGCCCCGATCGGACGGTCCGGTCGGCGACGACCTCGCCGCCCGGCCCGCCGCCGACCACGACGACGTCGTACGCGGCCTCGTGGGCGTGGGCCTCCTCGTACGGGCGCTCCATCAGCACCAGAGGGGTGTCCACGAGGTGCTCGGCCAGGAACCACACCTGCGCCTCGCCGGTCCGGATGACCTCGGATACGAGCAGGTCGGCGCTGCCCTCGTCACCCTCCGCCGAGATCCGGGCGGCGGCGTCCCGCGCGTCGATCAGGATCCGCTCATGCGCGTCGAGGATCCGCGACAGCATGACGGGCACCGGCTCCACGCCGTCCGGCGGGCGGGGGATCGCCGTCAGCTCCGCGACGTGGCGCGGGTCCCCGACGGCGACGCCGCCGAGGCTCTGGACCCGCTCGGCCAGCGCGTCCACGATGGCCAGTTGGGCCTCCGCGTGCTTGTCCAGCATCAGGTGGAGTGAGTAGAAGGTCGCCCCGCGCATGAGCCAGTGGTGCTTCTTGTAAAGGGAGTAGAGGATCTGCGTGTCGGCGAGTACGCGGTTCAGCCGCTGACAGGCGTACATGCGGGTGTCGTGGCCGAGGCCGATCGGCAGCTGCTTGAGCGTGCCGAACGCCTGCGTCTCGGCGCCCTTCTGATGCAGCAGCGGCTGGCCGCCGCCGTGCGGGGTCGTGATGGTGTCCATCGAGTGTTCCTGTTCGGGAAAGAGGGTGGGAAGGGCCCGGCCGCCCGGTCGGGGGTACGCGGGCGACCGGACCCGGTCTGCGCGGCTCGCGCTCAGCGCTCGGCGATCGCCGGGGCGGCGGGCCGGTGCAGGACGAGCCGGGTGAGCAGTCCGCTGCCGAGACCGGCCACGACCGCGGGGGGGCGCCCACCACAGCGGGTACGGCGTGAGGCCGAGGACCGCGTCGAGGGACCAGGCGCCGGGTCCGGTGGCGGCCAGGGCGGCGGCGGTGCCGACGAGGACGAGCGGGTACTCGTATCCGTCGTTCTGCACCCAGAGCCCGTGGCGCCATTTCACGGTGAGCGCGACCGTCATGACCCCGATGACGCCGGTCGCGGCGAGCGGGGTCAGGAAGCCGGCGGCGAGCAGCAGACCCGATCCGATCTGGCCACCGCCTGCGGCCAGGGCGGTGAGGGCCCCGCCGCGGAATCCGTCGGCGCGGAACTCCTCCGTGCCGCCCTCGAGTCCCCTGCCGCCCAGATGCGAGCTGACCTTCTGCACACCGTGGCCGGCGACGAGCAGTCCCACCAGCAGACGCAGGATCAGAATGCCGGTGTCCAAGGAGGTCAGCCGGCCGCGTGCGCGCCGATGACGCTCTGCGCGTACACGACGCCCAGGCCGTACGCACCCGCGTGGGCCTTGACGATCTCCATGACCGCGGGGTAGGTCTCCTGGCGCGCCCAGTCGCGCTGCAGCTCAAGCAGCACCTGCACCCAGGTCACGGGCACCGCGCCGGCGGCCAGCATCCGCTGCAGCGCGTGCTCGTGGGCGGCCGGGCTGACACCGCCGGAGGCGTCGGAGACGACGTACACCTCGTAACCCTGCTCCAGGGCGGAGAGCGCGGGCAGCACGAGGCAGACCTCGGTCCACAGACCTGACAGGATGATCTTCTTGCGCCCGGTCGCCTTGACCGCCGCGACGAGCGCCTCGTCCTCCCAGGCGTTCATGGTGGTGCGGTCGATGACCTCGTGCTTGGGGAACACCTCGGCGAGCTGCGGCAGCAGCGGCCCGGAGAACGACTCGGCGGCGACCGTGGTCAGCACGGCCGGCACGTCGAAGGCCTGAGCCGCCTTGGCGAGACCCACGGTGCTGTTGATGATCGCGGCGCGGTCGCCGCTGCCGGTGCCGAAGAACATCTGCGGCTGGTGGTCGACGAAGAGCATGACCGCGTTGTCGGGGGTGAGCAGGTCCGCGCTGGGGGCAGCCTGCACCTTGTTGATGTCGAACATGAGGGGTCCTTTCGAGGCAATCGACAGTGCGCCCGCCGCCTCTGCGGCTCGGCACTCCTTCAAGCTACGAGCGCCCCGACCGACCGCGTTGACCTACTGCGCCCAGGAGTTGGCACGAAAACGCACAGCCGGTCATGCCGATCCCCAGGGCGGCGCATGCGGGCCGAGCCTCACGGCCCGATACGGTGCGTAGCTGCCTGGCTCCCCCGCCCGAGGACAGTCGCCTCTCCCTTCTTGATGCGTTCCATACGCAATATGCACGGGATGTCCTCCTCCTTGCAGCCGGATCCTCGCCGCGCACGGAGATGGCCCCGGAGTCCTAGCCCGGACATCAGGGAGCAAGTAACCCACCGGTAGCTATCTCGGCTTCGTGATCGTGCTCTTCTTCGGTTGGCGTGGGACGGTCTTGGTCTTGTCGAGGTGTCCGTACACCGTGGAGCGGGGCACGTTGAACATGTCGGCGATCTGCTGGACGGTCTTCTCCTGCTCGTCGTAGAGCTGCTGGGCGAGCGCGGCCTGGTCCTCGGTGAGCCTCGGTCGGCGTCCGCCGACCCGGCCGCGGGCCCGGGCGGAGGCGAGGCCGTCGTTGGTGTTCGCCACGATCAGCTCGCGCTGCAGCTCGGCGAGCACCGACAGCATGCCGAACATCGCCCGGCCCTCCATGGTGGCGGTGTCGATGCCCTGCTCGATGACGTGCAGCCCGATGCTGCGCTCGCGCAGGTCCGCGCCGAGGGTCACCAGGTGGAGCACCGAGCGGGAGAGCCGGTCGAGCCTGGTGACCTTCAGCGTGTCGCCCTCGCGCAGCAGCTGCATGACGAGGTCGAGCTTTGGCCGGGACGCCTTTGCGCCGCTCGCGGTGTCAACGTGGATGTTGTCGCGGTCGACGCCGACCCGCGGCAGTGCGTCGATCTGGTCATCGGGGTTCTGGTCGGAAGTCGAGACCCGCGCGTAGCCGATGAGCATGTGTCGGAATCTATCGGCCGGACCGTTCACCGACGTTGATTCCCGACGCGAGTTGCCGACACTGCCCACCTGCGGGTTCGTGATCACGGGTCCGAGTGTCGGCAGACGGTGGCGAGCGCCAACCATGCGCTGGTTCCCCTCGGTGGCTGGCGCCCGCAGTGCACGCCTTGCCGAAATAGTCGACGCAGAGCGCTATAGTGCTAGGCAACTAGATAAATGGAGGAACCGATGATTGAGTTCCACCTGAACAGCCGGTCCGGCCTGTCCCCGTACCAGCAGCTGGTCCAACAGGTGCGTCACGCACTGCGCCTCGGCCTGCTGAAGGAGGGGGACCGGCTACCGACGGTCAAGGACGTGGCGAAGCAGATGGCGGTCAACCCGAACACGGTACTCAAGGCGTACCGGGAGCTGGAGCACGACGGCCTGGTGGCCGCCCGTCCCGGCGTCGGGACGTTCGTAACCCGGACGCTGGCCGACGGCACGCTCGCCGCGCACGGACCGCTGCGCAAGGACCTGCAGCGCTGGCTGACCAAGGCCCGCCTGGCCGGGCTCGACGACGAGAGCATCGAGGCGCTGTTCGTGAACACATTTCGCAACGCCGCCGGAGAGGACGTAGCGTGAGCGCCGTCTTACGAGCCCAGGGCCTGGGCAAGAGGTACAAGCAGCGCTGGGCGCTGCAGAACTGCGACCTGGACGTCCCCGCCGGCCGGGTGGTCGGCCTGGTCGGCCCCAACGGTGCCGGCAAGTCGACCTTGTTGAAACTGGCCTCCGGCATGCTGACCCCGACGGCCGGCACCATCGAGGTGTGCGGTGGCCGTCCTGCCGACGGTGTGGAACAGCTGGCCAAGGTCGGCTTCGTCGCCCAGGACACCCCGACCTACTCCGCGCTGAGCGTCGCCGACCACCTCGACTTCGGCAAGCGCCTCAACCCGAACTGGGACGACGCCGTGGCGCGCGACCGGATCCGTCGCCTCGGTCTGGACCCCAAGCAGCGGGCCGGCAAGCTGTCCGGCGGCCAGCGCGCGCAGCTCGCTCTCACCCTGGGCATCGCCAAGCGCCCGGAACTGCTCATCCTGGACGAGCCGGTCGCGGCCCTGGACCCGCTCGCCCGACGGGAGTTCATGCAGGACCTGATGGAGGCCGTCGCCGAGCACGAGCTGAGCGTCGTGCTCTCCTCCCACCTGGTCTCCGACGTGGAGCGAACCTGCGACTACGTCATCGTCCTGGTCGACTCCCGGGTGCAGGTGGCCGGCGACATCGACGACCTGGTCGCCTGCCACCACCGGCTCACCGGACCGCGCCGGGACCCGAACACGCTCCCGGCCGGTCAGCACGTCATCACCGCCAGCCACACCGACCGGCAGACCACCCTCCTGGTGCGCACCGACACCGCGGTCCACGATCCGTCCTGGACCGTCAGCCCGCTCGATCTGGAAGACATTGTCCTGGCCTACATGACCCGGCCCGCCGATGCGGTTCGTGACACCCGACCCGCACTGGAGGTACTCCGATGATCTGGCTGACCTGGCGCCAGTTCCGCACCCAGGCCGCCGTGATGTTCGCCGCGGTGGCTGCCCTCGCCGCCACCCTCGCGGTCACCGGACCGCAGCTGGCCAACCTCTACCGGACGGCCGGCAGCAGCCTGGTGGACCAGGTCTCCAGTTCGGACCAAACCGTCTACTACGCCGGCCTGCTGGTTGTGCTTGCCGTGCCGGCGGTCATCGGAATGTTCTGGGGCGCGCCGCTGATCTCCCGTGAGCTGGAGACCGGCACCCACTACCTCGCGTGGAACCAGGGCGTCACCCGCACCCGCTGGCTGGCGACCAAACTGGGCCTCGGTACGGCGGCCGCCATGACCGTCGCCGGACTGGCCTCACTCGCGGTGAGCTGGTGGAGCAGCCCCATCGACCGGGCTGTCAACGGCGGCGGCGCGACGGACACGTACTTCCCGCGGCTCGACCCCGTGGCCTTCGCCGCACGGGGTGTCGTCCCCATGGCCCATGCCGCCTTCGCCTTCGTCCTGGGCGTCGCCCTCGGCCTCGTCATCCGCCGCACCCTGCCCACGATGGCCACCACGTTCGCCCTCTACGCCGCCGTCCAGATCTCCGCGCCGATGTGGATCCGGCCCCACCTGGCTGCCACGGAGCGGATCACCGTGCCGATCGAGCCCGGCGGCGCCCCCATCAGCATCCAGGACGGCGCCAAGCAGATCGTCGTGCATCCCGAGGTGCCCGGTGCCTGGGAAACCTCCCAGCAGACGCTGAACGCCGCAGGTCAGCCGACCTCCGTGCCGTCGTCCTTCGCCGACTGCCTGCACACCGAGTCGGGCCCGCCCGCCCTGCAGCAATTCGACCGCTGCCTCGCCGACCTCGGCGCCCTGGGCTACAAGCAGCAGGTGACGTACCAGCCCGCCGGGAACTTCTGGGCCCTTCAATGGGCCGAGACCGGGCTCTATCTCGGCCTCGCCCTGGCCCTGACCGGGTTCTGCGCCTGGTGGATCCGCCGCCGAGTGACCTGACAGACGCCAGCCCCACTACAGGAGTAGCCGTGAGGGGCAGCCGGGACCCGGCCGCCCCTCACGGACTTGGCGGGGTCCTCTCACCATTCAAGATCAAGCTCGCCGATATCGGCTGTCCCGGTGACCCAAGGCCGGTACAGGCACCGGCCCGTCGGCACGGGGCTCACCTCGGTTCCGCCAGGGCCCGGTCGGAGGCGTCCGCCGGGGTGCGGGGACCGGGCACTGAAAGAAGCGGCGCGAGATCGAGTCGCTTGTCCATCTCCAGGCGGAAGGTTCCGTACGGGTTGATGTTGGACCAGAACAGCGCGGTGAGCCCGCGCCGGTCCTCGTCCGAGAGCTTCTTCGCCCAGGCAGGTTCGGCGAGGACCTTCTGAAGCAGCAGCGTGTTGACGTGCACGAGCGCGGACTGGAGCAGGTGCAGGGCGAGCATAGAGGTCTCGGCGTGTTCCTTGTCCGGGCCGGTGAGCGCACCGTCCTTGCCGTAGTGGAGCACGGTGTTCGCCGAATTCCAGTTCTCCACGACCTGGAGCCCGCCGTGGATCTCCCGGCGCAGGCCGGGAGCGGCGAGGTAGTCGCAGGCGAAGACCGTACGGACCGCGCGGCCGAGTTCTTCGAGCCCGGCGTACGTGGGGTGCTTGGGCCCGCCGCGGGTGAAGCGCCGCAGCACCTGCTCCGCCTCCGCCGTCCCCAGCCGGAGCGCAGTGGCGTACTTGACCATCTGGTCGTACTGCTGCTCGATCAGGTCCCGCCTGATGGCACGGGTCAGGGAGGCGCCAAGCGCCGGCCAGCCGGGCGGGTCGTCGTCCGGGCGGTACAGGCGGATGCTGCCGATGTTCTTCAGCCGGGGCAGCAGGCGGAAGTTGAGCAGCTCGGTGAAGGCGAACCCAACGACAGACGCGCCGTGTGTGTCGACGTAGTTCGACTCGATCTCGGCATCCGTGCAGTGCCGCAGCAGTCCCTCGATCATCGCGGCAACCTCGGACGACGAACAGGACTTCAGCTGCGAGTAGATGCAGACGTTCTTCCGCTCCACGTGCCAGTAGATCATCACGCCGTTGCCGCCGTAGCGTGCGTGGTACTCGGTCATGAAGTTGCTGGACCAGGACCCGAACTTCTTCGAGTCCGAGGCACACGCGTTTCCCTGCCCCCACCACGCGGTGTCGCGGGCGGAGAAGGTGGCGTTGACCAGCCGGGTGACGGCGGCGCGGAGGTTGTCGACGGTGATGAAGTGCCGCCTGATATGGCGCAGAGCGACTTCACTCTCGCCATGCTCGCCGGTCGCGACGATCGAGCGGATGCCCATGTTGGTGCCCAAGGCGAACAGCGCGAGCAGCAGACGGCGCTGGAGGGTGGCCCGGTCGATGCGCTCGTACGCGGCGACGGAGGTGAACTCGTCGGTGAAGCCGGAAAGGAAGTCGGCGTTCTTCAGCACGTCCAGGAGATCGAGGACTCCCCATCGGCGTACGACCTCGTCCTTGAGTGCCTGGAGGCCGGTCGGCTCGTCCAGCCTCTCCAGCTTCGGCACGGTGATCCACGGGTCGCCGTGCCGCGTGGTCACCTTCACCCCGCCCGCCGAGCCGTCCGCGATCGCCGCCGACAACCTGTCCAGGCCCTCGGTCATCCGCTGCTTCAGGCTCGTGGTGAACGCCTGCGGGTCCTGGGGCTGGCGGATAGCCGCGTAGTGCACGGTGCGGGCGGCCTCGAAGTCGCCCGGCAGGTCGTCCTCCGGATTTCGCCAGCGCAAGGCCCCCTCGACGTAGATCTCCCGGCGCCGGATCGCGTCCCGCAGCGCGACCAGGACGCACAGCTCGTACGGGATACGTTCGGCCTTGCCCTTGTCGTCCACGACGGCCTCGCGCCAGTCCTTGCGTACGACGCCATCCATCGGCACCGTGTCGCCGGCGTCGTAGAAGCGGGTCTTGCCGTCGACCTCCGCGTACTTCTCCAGCAGCGCCATCGCGTCCATCACGGGCCGGTAGGCGGTGTTGTTGCACTTGAAGCCCAGTGTCCTCAGTAGCGGCGGCAGCATCTGCCGGTAGTACGAGCTGTAGGAGGACCGCAGGGTGGTGCGGACCTTGGCCTTGAAGACCTTCTCGTTCGCCTTCGCCTCCGCGACCAGGTCGCGCAGCGTCTTCTCACCGACCACCGGGTAAAGGGCCTCGCGTACCACGTCGTCGGGCTTGCCGATCGCCGCGTCAGCGAGCTTGAAGAGGATGCCTTCCTTGCCCCGGACCTTCTTCAACTCCGCGGTGAGCTGCCTCTCCACCGCCGCTCGGCACGCGCGTTGATCTTGTGGACCAGGGCCACCAGTAGCTCCACCAGAGCGTCAGTGATCTCCGCCTGACGAGAAGAGCACAGGGCCGCGAGCAGTGTGATCCGGGCGTCCTCGGCGGTGTCCCGGAAGTCCGAGGGGTACATCTTGATCGCCCTCGACCGCCACGCGGCCAGCAGCTCTTCCGAGCAGTCCGCGAACAGTCCCTGGGGAAGCCCGAGTTTGCGCACGTCGTTCAGTTTGTTGATCTCCGTCAGGAGCGAGTCCAGGCCGACCGCGCCGGGATCACGCTTGAGCAAGGCCAGCAGGCCGGCACCGTCCTCGTTTCCTCCGCGACCATTGCAAGCAGCCGGGCCACGCCGACGTCGCCCAGGCGCTCGATGGTCCGGGCGCAGAACGCCTTCTCCCACCGGTTGCGGGCGGCGACCAGTACCTTCTCGATCCGGGTCCGGCCCGGCGGCTCGATCTTCCTCGCCCGGCACTCGACCAGCAGGGCCTCCCGCTGTCGGTCCTCCACCAGCTCTACCGGGCACACCTCCACCGCCAGCCACGCGGTCAGCCGCTCCTCGTCGTCCAGCGTCGCAGGCCGGAAGTGCAGGGCTTCCCGGATCTGCTTCCGGTGCCGCTTCGCCCCCGCCAGGTCGTACTTCGCAAGCTCGGTCGCAGGGACCTTCACCAGACCGGCGACGTACTCGACAGCGGGCTGCGGGAACTCCTCGATGAACTCCGGGAACCGGCCCTCCATCTCGAAGAACTTGAGCATCAGGCAAAAGCCGAGCCGGGTCCGACCGGTCTTGTTCGCCACCAGGTCCCAGTCGCCGTCCACCAGCGTCCAGCACGCCACCACGTCTTCCGGCGACCACTCCTGCCGCACACCCGCCCCATTTCGCCGCCCCACCCTGGGATTCGCTCGTTCAGCCCAACGAGGCGCACGACGACGAGAAACGGGAGACCTGACCCAGCGAAAGCTACCGGCGGGTTACTTGCTTCCTGGTGTCCGAGCTAGGACTACGGGGCCGAGATTGCCGGCGCACCAGCGTGGACGGAGGCGGTAGACGCACGCGCGGGTCTCGGTTGTGGCTACCGCGCGCCGTCCGGGGATCCGAGCGAGCGGGTCTTGCGCAAGGGAAGGGTGCTGGCGGACCGGGTCAGGAGGGGGCCCACGAGCGCGAGGACGAAGACGTATGCGGTGACCAGGGGGACGAGTGAGTCGTGCATCGTGCCTACGAGGCCGACGATCACCAGAGAGAACTCACCTCGGGCAATGAGCACGGTCCCGGCGCGCAGTCGGCCTCTCCGGCCCACGTGGTCGCGTGCGGCGGCGAACCGTCCGGTGGCTACTTTGGTGACGGCGGTGACAGCGGCGAGCGCAAGAGCCGCGGGAAGGACGGGCAGGAGATCGCCGGGGTCGACTGACAGCCCGATGGCCAGGAAGAACACCGCCGCGAACAGATCCCGCAGTGGACCGAGGACGGCGCGGGTACGGGTCGCGGTCTCGCCCGTAAGGGTGAGACCGACGAGGAACGCCCCGACCGCGGCCGAGGCGTGCACGGCTTCGGCCAGAGCGGCGACGATGAGCGTGAGGCCCAGGACACGCAGGAGCAGTTGCTCGGCGTCCGGGTGGGCGACGAGCCTGCCGACGTGGTGACCCCACCGGTACGAGGCCGTGAACGCGATGACGACGGCGCCCACGGCAGCGAGCACGCCGAGTACCGCCTGCCACCACTGGCCACCTGATGCGAGTACGGCGAGCACCGGCAGGTAGGCGGCCATGGCGCAGTCCTCGATGACCAGCACCGACAGGACCGCCGGGGTCTCGCGGTTGCCCAGGCGCTGCAGGTCGGACAGCAGGCGGGCGACGATTCCGGAGGAGGAGATGTACGTGGCGCCGGCCAGGGCGAAGATCCCGATGCCGTCCATGCCCAGAAGCCACCCGGCCACGGCCCCGGGGACGGCGTTCAGCCCCAGGTCCACCAGGGCGGACGGCACGTGCCGTCTGACCCCCACCGCGAACTCGGGCAGCGAGAACTCCAGGCCCAGGGCGAGCAGTAGCAGGACAATGCCGATCGCGGCACCGGTCTCGACGAACTCACCGGCCGCGGGCACGGGGGCGACGCCGCCCTCACCGATGGCGAGACCGGCGAGCAGGTAGAGCGGAATGGGCGAGAGGGTGAAGCGTCGCGCCAGCGTCCCGAGCACGCTCAGAACGGCGAGGATCACTCCCAGCTCCAGGAGCAGGGCGACCGGCGTACGCACGCCGCTCAGCCCCGGATGATCTGTTCCACGCCCGCGATGCCCTCGTGGGTGCCGATCACCACCAGCACATCCCCGCCGCGGAGGACTTCCCCTGGGGTGGGTGAGGCGATCACATCCTCACCTCGTACGATCGCGACGACCGACGCGCCGGTACGGGTCCGCGCCCGCGTGTCTCCCAGCGGCCGGCCGTCGTACGCACTGCCCGAGGCCACCTCGACTTGCGCGGACATCAATCCCGGGACTTCTTTGGTCAGGTCCGCGAACCGCTCCGCGATCCGTGGAGCTCCCAGGATCTCGGCGACCGCGTCGGCTTCCTCGTCATTGAGCTGGAGCACCGGCCGGCCTTCGTCCGGGTCCTCTTCCCGGTAGACGACCAGATCGAAGTCACCCGTCCGCCGGGCCACCACACCCACCCGGTCACCCAGATGGTTCGTGAACTCGTACCGCAGCCCCACACCTGGCAGAAGTACCTCGGTGACATCCATGTCGCCATCATCAAGGGACACCGGGGCTCCGGCATGCGGCGAGAGGCCACGCGGGGAATGCCCGGGCGCTCCCCCGCTGGCGGCCGACAGCCGCTGACCGCCAAGCGGCCTGCTGATGACGACGGTTCGCGGGCCGATCCTGCCATCGAGCCCAAAAACCCAGGGGATTCGCACCCCAGTTCTCTACTTTACGAAGATTGCCCCCTATCTCCTACGCTAGAATCCTTTACCGAGCCATTACGCTCCATTGAGCATGCGGGCGCTCATCTTTGCGGACCGTTGCGGCGGCCATCGATGTCAGCGGAACGGGGGATCACGTGCGACGACGCTTCAACGCCCCAGACCTGCCCCTCGCCCACTCGGATCACCGCTGCTCCTCGTCCCGCGCCCTCCGGGCAGTCCGCGTCGACAACGCCCCTCGCGGCAGCGTGCCTGATACCAACGGCAGCGGCTCCGGCGACCAGCGCCTCTGACGCATCCATGTTCCGGATGCTCGCACTTCCCGGACCGCGTACCTGACGGTCCGTGCGCCTCGAGGTCCGCATGAAGGCCACTGGTCTCGCCCTGCGTCGCTGAGCCCACCTACGACGACCCCGTCGCCCACCTGCACCAGCACATCGAGATCGACCTGGCCATCGAACACGTACCCGTCACCAAGCGATCGCCGGACGCCTGCCCGGCTCCTCCCAGGCGCGCACACGCACCGGGGCATCGATCATCGCCGTCCTGCGCCGCACCGCAGCGTTCCCCCCGCCCGTACCCGACTTCCGTTTTCGCGACCGGCGACACCCTCGTCGTCGGCACCCGCGAAGGCGTACATGCCGTCGCCGAACTCATCACCGGAGGACGTAGGCCCGTGCACAACACCACAGTCATGCTCATCGAGCTCGGAGCGATCATCCTCAGTCTGGGACTCCTAGGACGACTCGCAGGACGCGTGGGCTTCTCCCCCATACCCCTCTACCTGCTCGCCGGACTCGCCTTCGGCCACGGTGGCATACTCCCGCTTACCGCAAGCGAGGAGTTCACCGCCACCGGCGCCGAGATCGGCGTCATCCTCCTCCTGCTGCTGCTCGGCCTGGAGTACAGCGCCTCCGAACTCGTGACCAACCTCAAGACGCAGTACCCATCCGGCGCCATCGACTTCGTCCTGAACGCGGCGCCGGGCGCGGCCGCCGCCCTTCTCCTGGGCTGGGGCCCCGTCGCGGCTGTCGCCCTGGCCGGCGTCACCTGGATCTCCTCCTCCGGCGTCATCGCCAAGGTCCTCGGCGACTCCGGCCGTCTGGGCAACCGCGAAACGCCTGTCGTCCTCGGCGTCCTGGTCATCGAAGACCTGGCCATGGCCCTCTACCTGCCCATCCTCACCGCTCTGCTCGCAGGCGTAAGCCTGGCGGGCGGCGCCCTCACCCTGCTGATCTCGCTCGGAACCGTCGGCGCCGTTCTCTACCTCGCCCTGCGCCACGGGCGTCTCATCAGCCGTGCGGTCTCGTCGGACAACGCCGAAATGCTCCTCCTCGTCGTCCTCGGCCTGACGCTCCTGGTCGCGGGCATCGCCCAGGAACTCCAGGTCTCCGCCGCCGTCGGCGCCTTCCTCGTCGGCATCGCCCTGTCCGGCGAGGTCGCTGAAGGAGCCAGCACCCTGCTGACCCCGCTACGCGACCTGTTCGCCGCCGTCTTCTTCGTCTTCTTCGGCCTGTCCACCGACCCCGCGGACATCCCGCCCGTACTCGCCCCCGCCCTGATCCTCACGGTCGTGACCGCACTCACGAAGATCGCCACCGGCTGGTTCGCGGCACGCCGCGCGGGAATCAAGACCGCGGGCCGCTGGCGCGCAGGCGGCACCCTCGTCGCACGCGGCGAGTTCTCCCTCGTCATCGCCGGCCTCGCCGTCGGCGTCGAGCCCCGCATCGGCCCCCTCGCCACCGCCTACGTTCTGATCCTCGTCATCGTCGGCCCGCTCGCCGCCCGCTGGACCGAACCCCTCGCCCGCCGTCTCACCCGCCGCCGCCCGCCTGTGGCGCCGGTCGCCATGCCCGCAGCGGAGCGCATCGACCCCGCATACACCAGCAGGTGAGCAAGCGGGGCGGGCGCGGCGTACGGCAGCGGAGGCCGCCCGGGCCGGCGACTGTGGCCCGCGGGCAGGGTCGACGAGCACAAGACCACGAAGAGAACCGTCACTTCATCAAGAACCAGGGGGACGCCAACCGGTGCAGCAGACAACGCCGACGAGCTTCTTGGAGGGCTACGGCCAGATCATCGCCGAGGCATCGACGACCGGTCGCCGCCTCACGCGCGCCGAGCTGGAATCACGCCGTGCACTTGGCGCGAAGGCCGCTGAAGCCGGGCATGGATGGCGCGCTCTGGTCCGCGACCATCTCGCGGCCAGCCGAGTACCCCGGCCCGCGTCAACCGACCTGGACAGTGTCCTCAGCGCCGTCGAGCAGGCCATCGACGCCTTCGCCGAGGGGTACGAGCACGCACAGCGGCTCGTCGTACGAAGAGAGGAGGCGGCTCGGCGCGAGTTCATCGACGACCTCCTCCATGGCCGCAGAGACGCGGGACATCTCTCCGCTCGCTCCGAGCGGTTCGGGCTCCGCCTGTCCCGCACGCACGCGGTCGCGGTCGCCGAAGGTCCCACCGAGTACGACGAAACCGACCCCGTGCCCAGGGAAGTGCAGGCCGGCCTGTTCGCCCGATTCGAAAGACGCCGCATCCTGTTCACCACCAAGGACGGCCGCATGGTGTGCATCGCGCCGGCCGACCAGGACGACGTACTCGTCCACTTCGCCAAGCGAGCACACGCGGCGACCGACGGCGGCCAGGTCGCGATCGGGCGGCCCCGCCCGGGCGCGGGCGGCATCGGCCACAGCTACGAAGAGGCCCTCAACGCGCTCGACGTCGCGCGCCGCATGGGCTTCGAGGAGCCCCTTCTGCGCGCCGCCGACCTGTTGGTCTTCCCCGTCCTCGCCCGCGACCGGCAGGCACTGGTGGACCTGGTGGACAGCACGCTCGGGCCCCTGGAGCAGGCACGTGGCGGCCCGCAACCACTGATCCACACCCTCATCGCGTACTTCGACACCGGCTGCGTTTCCACCGAAGCGGCGCGACGGCTGTCGTTGAGCGTACGAGCCCTCACCTACCGTCTCGAACGCATCCACACCCTCACCAACCTCAACCCGAACGACCCCATGCACCGCTACACGCTCCACACCGCGGTCATCGGCGCGCGACTGCTCGACTGGCCGACCAGGCGGTCCTGAACGGCGCCTGCCGAGGCGGGCACGAGAGCGGCATCAAGAACGCGAAAAGGTTGCCGAAGACCGGCAGTGAACTTCTGTACGAGTCGGTGCGACCATGCCGTGGACGGCGCAGGCGGCACCAGTCGAAGGAGCGGGGACATGGTCTGGTTTCTCGGTCTCGGCATCGGGGGTCTGGTGCTGCTGGTCCTGTCCCTGGTCTTCGACGGGGTGCTGGAGGGGGTCCTCGACGGTATCGGCGGGGGGCTCGACGGGATTCTGTCGTTGCCGGTGATCGCCGGGTTCGTGTCGATGCTGGGGTTCACCGGCGCGATCACACTCGGCACCACCGGCCTGGGGGCGGGGGCCGCCACTGGTGCGGGCGTGGCCACGGGGGTT
The DNA here is from genome assembly GCF_055639315.1 of Streptomyces sp. NPDC039465. Classification (NCBI taxonomy): domain Bacteria; kingdom Bacillati; phylum Actinomycetota; class Actinomycetes; order Kitasatosporales; family Streptomycetaceae; genus Streptomyces; species Streptomyces sp. NPDC039465. Next base: position 15,861 of record NZ_JBVKAP010000008.1, read on the forward strand.
GTCGCCGCATGGCTGACCTGGAGGTTCAGCCGGGCACTCATGCGCGACGGCGCCGCGCCCGCACCCAGGGGCGAGGACTTGACGGGCACGTCGGGTTCGGTGGTGACAGCGATCCCGGTGGACGCGTACGGCGAGGTTCTGCTCCATCTCGCCGGTCAGCCGGTGAAGTACGCGGCGAAATCCGCCGCACCCGTCGCGCGCGGCACGGAAGTCTGGGTGGAGTCCGTCCTGTCGGCGACGTCGGTCGTCGTCCGCCCGGTCGAACGCTGACCCCCGTCGTATTCAGTTCACTCAACCCGGCTCGAACCAAGGGGAACGCTTCATGAGCCCTGTCCTCACCGCTGTGGTGGGCATCGTCGTACTCGTCGTCCTGCTCGCCCTCGTCGTCATCACCCGTTACAAGGTCGCAGGACCGAGCGAGGCGTTCATCATCACCGGCCGGCGCGGCAAGCAGGCCACTGATCCCGCCACGGGGCGGGTGTTCACCGACAACAGCGGCCAGAAGGTCGTGGTCGGCGGCGGCGTGTTCGTCGTGCCCTTCGTGCAGCAGAAGTTCACCCTCGACCTGTCCAGCCGGCACATCCCCGTCGCCGTGCGCGGCGCGGTCACGCTGCGCGGGGTGAAGGCGAACCTGGAGGGCGTCGCGATCGTCAAGGTCGGAGGCACCGAGGACTCGATCCGGGCGGCCGCGCAGCGATTCCTGATGCAGCAGGACGGCATCGTCGGGTTCACGCAGGAAGTGCTGTCCGGCGCGCTGCGCTCCATCGTCGGCCGCATGTCGGTCGAGGACATCATCCGCGACAGGGCCGCGTTCGCCGGCCAGGTCGCCGAGGAAGCCGAGGCCAGCCTCTCCGGCCAGGGCCTGGTCCTGGACGCCTTCCAGATCCAGGACATCACCACGGAAGGCTCCTACCTGGAGGACCTAGGTCGGCCCGAAGCCGCCCGCGCCAAGCAGGAGGCGGACATCGCCGAGGCCGTCGCCCGCCGCGCCGCCGAACAGGCCCGGCTCAAAGCGGAGGAGGAGATCGCGATCGCCCAGCGGACCCTCTACCTGAAGCAGGCCGAGATCAAGGCACAGACCGACGAGGCCGCCGCCCAGGCCAACGCCGCGGGTCCGCTGGCCGAAGCCGACCGCCAGCAGCAGATCCTCGCCGAGCAGGAGAAGGTCGCCGAGCGCCAGGCGGCACTGACTGACCGGCAGCTCGACACCCAGGTCCGCAAGCCCGCCGACGCCGCCCGCTACCAGGCCGAACAGGAGGCCGAGGCCCGCCGCATCGCCCTGGTCAAGGAGGCCGAGGCCGACGCCCAGCGCTCCCGCCTCACCGGCGAGGGCGAGAAGGCCCACCGCGCGGCGCTCGCCGACGCCGTACGCATCGAGGGCGAGGCCGAGGCCGCCGCCATCGCCGCCAGGGGCTCCGCCGAGGCCGAGGCCATGGTGAAGAAGGCCGACGCCTTCGCCCAGTACGGCGACGCCGCCGTTCTTCAGATGCTCGTCGAGGTCTTGCCGCAGGTCGTGGCGAAGGCGTCCGAACCGCTGTCGGCCGTCGACAAGATGACCGTGATCTCCACCGACGGGGCGAGCCAGTTGTCGCGAACGGTCGCCGACAACGTCGCCCAGGGCATGGAACTCCTCAGCTCCACCACCGGAGTCGACCTGGCCCAGCTCCTCCAGAGCATCACGCAGAAGAAGACCGTGCCCACGTCGGCGACGCCGTCCGACAACGGAGCCATCGAGATCACCGAGTAGGCCAGGGCTCAGGGGGTGGGGGCGTGAAGTGTGGGCCTGGCCGGGGCAGCACTGCTCTCCGGCGTCATGTCCGACGACGGCCCCCTTTCAGGCGGCGAGGCCACTCATGGGCGGTACACCGTCGTTGACACCTCCGGCCCTCACCGCCGACGGGTCGACCGGACAGGGGGAGGGGAGGGTCGCCGAACCCACGTCCCGCCGCCCCGACCTCGCCAACCCCCACTCCGACGGCGAACACCCCCAACTGCTGTGGGACCTCCACCCCGGCTACGTCCTTCGTCCCCAGGATCGCGTCGTCATCGCGGCAACGCGCCAGGGCCTCGCCGAACTCCTCAGAACAGCACCATCCCACCGCACCACCCGGCAGTGACTCCAAGCCGGAGAGCTGCCGAGCCCCAACCACCCGCCCGAGAACACCACGCCGGCAAACACTCCGCTTGTGCATCCCGCCTGCCAGACGGGGGCCAACGGCTACTCCATGTCCGGTGCTTCCTGACGGCGGTCGGCGAGGGGACGTGAGCCTGTGTCGGCATCAGCCGCGTCGGCGAGGGCCTCGGCGGCGGCTTCCGCGGCCTGCGCCGCATCGTCGGCAGCCTGGGCGGCCGCCCTGTCCTCCACGGACGTTTCACGCGTGGCCGGCGACTGGGGCAGCACCTCGCTGAAGGCGCGGGACACCCCCTCCAGTGCGGACGTGACCTCGCTGGGGATCACCCAGAAGGTACTGCCCGCCCCTTGGGCAAGTTGGGGAAGCATCTGCATGTACTGGTAAGCGAGCAGCTTGGGGTCGGGGTCGTTGCGGTGCACGGCCTGGAACACCTCGTCGATGGCTCGCGACTGGCCCTCGGCCTTGAGGATCTCAGCCGTACGGTTACCCTCCGCCCGGAGGACGGCGGACTGCTTGTCGCCTTCGGCGGTGAGGATCTGCGACTGCCGTTGCCCCTCCGCTCCAAGAATCGCCGCCCGCTTGTCGCGCTCGGCACGCATCTGCTTCTCCATCGCGTCCTTGATGGACTGTGGAGGGTCGATGGCCTTGATCTCCACCCGGTTGACTCTCAGTCCCCACTTGCCGGTTGCCTCATCCAGCACGCCACGGAGCTGGTTGTTGATGGTGTCGCGCGAGGTAAGAGTCTTCTCCAGGTCCATGGAACCCACGACGTTGCGCAGGGTGGTGACGGTGAGCTGTTCGACGCCCTGGAGGAAATCGGCGATCTCATAGGCGGCCGCTCGTGGATCCGTGACCTGGAAGTACAGGACGGTATCGATCTCGACGACCAGATTGTCCTCGGTGATCACCGGTTGCGGCTTGAACGAGACGACCTGTTCCCGGAGGTCGATCACCGGGTACACCCGGTCGATGTAGGGGATGACGAGGTTGAGACCTGGCCTCAGCGTGCGCCGGTAGCGGCCTAGGCGTTCGACGTTGCGAGCGCGCGCTTGAGGCACGATGCGTACCGCCCGTACCACGGTGAAGACCGCGATCAGTGCGACGATCACGCCGGCTATGAGAAAGCCCGAGACTTCCATCGCTCACTCCCGGGGGTAGACGACGGCGGTGGCGCCATTGATTTCCATGACGTCGACGGTCGCTCCCGGGGGAATCACCAGTGTTTCGTCATAGGCGCGAGCCGTCCATTCCTCGCCGCCGATGCGGACCCTGCCACCCAGGCCCGTCACCTCCGAGACGACATAGGCGGACCTGCCCACCAGCGCGTCTACGCCGAACTTCTCCACCTCAGGCTTGAACAGGTGACGCACTGCGAGGGGGCGCACGAAAAACAAGCTGACCGCGGCCAGGAACGTGAAAACCAAGAACTGCAAAGGCAACGGAAGCCCCACCGCAGCGAACCCTGCCGTGGCCAGCCCAGCCACAGCCAGCAACCCGAGCGCAGCAGTGAGAGTAAAGATCTCCGCAACCGCCAGCACCCCCGCTGCAACCAACCAGATCAGCCACGGATCCATTGCGCCCTCCTGCCCCTGCGGCTTTCACGGAGGCATTCGATCCGTTTGCCCTTTACTGTGAATTTGCCCTTTTTCTGGACCCCAAACGTTTCCCGGGGTACCGGACAGGTCCCGCACGAGCATCGGGCCACCGTGTTGTGGCTGTGCGTGCGCGGTGGGCAGCGAACTCGCGCCCAGCCAGGGCGATGGCCGCGATGACTGAGGGTGCGCAGGCCGGGGCGGATGCGGTCAGGTCCGGTTCGGTTCGGTTCGGTTCGGTTCGGTCATCGGGCGTTCTCCCCCAGGTGGCCTTCAGCGGTAGCGCCCGTGACGTCCGTGGCGACACCCATATCCCGGCCCTGCTCGCACCTGGCAACATGAACCCTCGCCGCGCCCGGAATCGCCCTGTCCGGCGAGGTCGCCGAGGGCACCCACACGCTGCTGAGCCCGCTGCGGGACCTGTTCGCCGCGGTGTTCTTCGTCTTCTTCGGCCTGCACACCGACCCGGCCAGCATTCCGCCAGTGCTGCTGCCCGCACTCGCGCTGGCTGTCGTCACCGCCCTGACGAAGATCGCCACCGGCTACTGGGCCGCGAAGCGCGCCGGCGTCGGCGTCAAGGGCCGCTGGCGCGCCGGCGGAACTCTGGTCGCCCGCGGCGAGTTCTCCATCGTCATCGCCGGTCTCGCCGTCACCGCGGGCATCGAACCGGCGCTGGGGCCGCTGGCCACCGCGTACGTCCTCATCCTGGTCGTGATCGGGCCTCTGACCGCCCGCTACACCGAACCCGCGGCCGCCTGGATCAGCAAGCACCGCAGCCCTGACGGGCCACGCCCGGCCGCGATGCCGTCCCCAGCTGAGTCGCAAGGGGCCGTACCGGAACAGGACCCGGCCGGGCGCGCGTGAGCGAAGACGACTGGGCGGCGCTCACCAGCACGCACACCGTGCTGCCTCCCGCTGCACTGGCCGGCTACCTCGGCGGCGCCATCGGCTTCGCCCGCTGCCGCAGGCACTGACCGCTCTCAGCGCCCGCCGTTTGGGGGCGGTGCTTCGAGGTGTCCGTGCTCGCCGAGCCAGCGGGCGAGTTTGCCGCGCCGCCCGATGGCGCGCAGGCATTGTTCCGCGGCCGAGACGGCTATGTACCAAGGACACATAGGGTCCCGACCGTATAACATTTCACATGTCACACATCTCCCTCTGTACTCAGCGCGAAGGCGGATGTCATGCCCAGCCCTTTCGACGACCCGGCACGGCTGTACTCGATGCTCGTCAACGATCTCAGCGAGTACTGCCTGTGGCCGGACGAGTTAGAGGTTCCGCCAGGCTGGCAGGCCGTGCGAACCGGCCTCGGTTGGCAGGCAGCGATGGCAGTCGTCGACCGGTGCGCAAAGGCGCCTCGGAGCACCGTCGCCAGTGCCCACCCGGCTGTCCCCCTGGCAATGGATGTGGTCGAGGAGATCGTCCGCCGGGCCGCTGAACGGCCGGGCGCCACCGCCGTGCTGACCCGCAGCCGCGCAGGGCTCGAACGCGCTCTGTCCTATCGCGACCTGAACGAGCGGGCGGAGCGGCTGGCTGCCCGGCTGGTCGGCGAGGGCGCGGGTCCGGATGGGCTCGTCGCGGTGGCGCTGCCGCGCGGGCCCGGGTTGGTGGTCGCGCTCCTCGCCGTGCTGAAAGCAGGGGCGGCGTACCTGCCCGTCGACCCGGGTCTTCCCCAAGAACGCATCGCCCTGATGCTGGAGGACGCGGCGCCGTGCCTCCTGCTGACGGACTCCGACTCCTCCAGCAGCCTTGCGTCCCCCGAAGTGCCCAGACTGTTACTGGACACGCTCACCGAGCCGAAGCACGCCGCCACGCCGTGGACACACCCCGCCGTCGAGCCGGACCAGGCGGCGTACGTTCTCTACACTTCCGGGTCGACCGGCCGTCCCAAGGGCGTTGTCATCAGTCGCAAGGCGTACGGCCACGCGCTCGCCGCGCTGACGGCCCGTCTGGGCATCACCGCCGGGGACCGGGTGGTCGCCGCGACCACCATCTCCTTCGACATCGCAGGCCTGGAGATCTTCGGCACCCTGCTGGCCGGCGCCACCATCGTTCTCGCCGACCCCGAACAGGCCGGCGACCCACTCGCCTTGGCGCAGCTGATAGAGGCCACCGGGGCCAACGTCGTCCAGGCCACGCCGTCGCTGTGGCAGGGGCTGCTGTCCGTACACCCGGAGCGGCTGAGAGGAGTACGGGCACTGGCCGGCGGCGAGGCGCTGTCCAGGGATCTGGCAGACCGGCTCCTTTCGGTAGCGGCGCGGGTCACCAACCTCTACGGGCCGACCGAGACCACCATCTGGTCCTTGACCGCCGAGGTCGGTCCCGGGACCTCCGCCCCGCCGATCGGCGCCCCGCTGCCGGGAACCGGCGCCCGGGTGCTCGATGCGAAGCTGCGGCCGGCCCCGGTGGGCGCCGAGGGGGAGCTGTACCTCACCGGCCCCACCCTGGCCCGCGGCTACCTGCACCGCCCCGGCCTGACGGCCGCCCGCTTCGTCGCCGACCCAGCAGGCCCGCCGGGTGCTCGGATGTACCGCACCGGCGACCTCGCGGCGCTGCGCCCGGATGGGAGGATCGAGTACCGGGGCCGGTCCGACGACCAGATCAAGATCCGCGGTCACCGCATCGAACCGGGCGAGGTGGCCGCCGTCCTGCTGCGCGATCCGATGGTCAGCCAGGCGGCGGTCTTGGCCCAGGGGCCGAACCCGGAGCGGCGCCGGCTGGTGGCCTACCTGGTCCCCACACCTCGGGCCGGCAAGCCCGTTCGGTCCATGCCGAGCGAATCCGACACGGTCCGGCTTCGGGAGTCGGCCGAGCGCGCGCTACCCGCCTACATGGTCCCCGCCGCTTTCGTCTGGCTTGACCGGTTTCCGATGACCCCGAGCGGCAAGCTGGATCGCAGCGCGCTGACCGCACCCGAGTTCACTCCGCGCGCGGGACGGCGTGCCCCCGAAGACCCCGTCGAGGAGGCGCTGGCCGGGCTGTTCGCGAAGGTGCTGGACACTGGACCGGTCGGCGCCGACGACAGCTTCTTCGACCTGGGCGGAAACTCGCTGCTCGCTGTTCGTCTGATCAGCCGTCTCGGCGCCCTCTTCACCGCCGAACTCACCCTGCGGGACGTCTTCGCCGCCCCGACGGTGGCCGGCCTCGCCCAGCGGTTGGCGGAATTGGGGCATGCGGAGACCGGCGGGTCGGCTCGCCCGGCACTGCGCCCAGCGCAGCGTCCGGCCCGTATCCCGCTCTCCCACGCCCAGCAACGGCTCTGGTTCATCGACCTGCTCGAGGGGCCGAGCCCCCGCTACAACATTCCGCTGGCCGTGGAGTTCACCGGGCCGCTCCAAGCTCGTGCTCTGCGGGCCGCACTCGTCGACGTGGTGATCCGGCACGAAGCCCTGCGCACCCTGCTCCCGGATGAGGACGGTGTTCCGTACCAGCACGTGGTGCCGGCCGCGGACGTCGACCTGGAACTGCCCGAGCACCAGGTCGACCAAGCGGCGCTCGACGGGCACCTGCGGCAGGCCGCACGGGAGGTCTTCGACCTCGCGGTCGACCTCCCGGTGCGGGCCTCGCTGTGGCGCACCGTGGCGGCCGACGGCCCGCAGCGCTCGACGCTCCTGATCGTGTTGCACCACAGCGCGGCTGACGGCTGGTCCACCGAACCACTGCTACGCGACCTGCTGACCGCGTACCGGGCAAGGCTGGGCGGATCGGCTCCCGACTGGGTGCCCCTGCCCGTCCAGTACGCGGACCACGTGCTCTGGCAACGCGAGCTGCTGCGGGCCCGGACCGAGGAACGGTCCGAGTTCTGGCGCACGGCCCTGGCCGGAGCGCCGACGGAGCCTGCCCTGCCCACCGACCGGCCTAGAAGTGCGGCCGAAGGGACGGGCGGGTGGGTGCCGCTCGAAGTCCCAGCCGACCTGCACGCGGGGCTGGCGGCGCTGGCCCGCCGACGGAACTGCACCGTCTTCATGACCGTTCACGCGGCTCTGGCCGCATTGCTCACGCGAGCGGGAGCCGGCACCGACATCACGATCGGCACGGTGGTCGTCGGCCGCCCCGACAGCGCACTGGAGGACCTGGTCGGCTTCTTCGCCAACACTCTGCTGCTGCGCTCCGACACTTCCGGCGACCCGTCGATGGCCGACCTGATGGCCCGGGTCCGGGAGGCGGATCTGGAGTTCCTCGCCCACCAGGAAACACCGTTCGACCAGGTGGTGGAAGCAGTAGCCCCGCCCAGGTCACGGGCCTACCACCCGCTGTTCCAGGTCCTGCTCGCGTTCCAGGTCGAGCCCCCGCGCCTGCCCGAGGTGCCGGGCCTCGCAGTACGGCATCGCGAACTGGCGACGGACACCGCCAAGGTCGACCTGACGTTCACCCTGACCGAACACCCGGAGAGCGGCAGAGGCGGTCCGGGCGGGATCACGGGCGGGATCGAGTACGCGGCCGACCTCTTCGAGGAGGCTACGGCCCGTTGGCTGGCGGACGGCCTGCTCGCTCTGCTGCGGGCCGCGGTGGAACAGCCGGACACTCCCATCCGAGCGGTGGAGATCACCGACCGGCCTGCCCCCAACCGGTCGGCGCCGGCGCACTGAGCAGGCGGCGCCTCAAGGGGCGTAAGGCCGTCCGCCCCCGGAACGGCCCCTCACGGGGCGGCTCCGAGGGCGGACGAGCCGACGGGTCAGGCCGGGACCGGTTCCGCTACCGCCAGGGCGCTGTAGCGGCGGAAGCACCAGCCCTGGGCCGCGATCAGGACCAGGTTGACCACGGCCAGCGTGCCCCAGAGTGCGGTGAGGCCGCCGCCGGCAGCCATTGGTCCGGCCAGGACGGCCAGCACGCCGTAGCAGGCCGCGAAGCAGAGCATGCTCGGCAGGGTCCGCCTCACACCGATCAGCCCGAAGCCGAACAGGGCCTGGAAGGCGTCCGCCAGGGTCGCCGCCAGCACGAGCGGCAGCAGCTCCACCAGGCCGTCCCGTACCCCGGGGTCCGTGCTGAACACCGACAGCACGGGCCCGCGCGCCACCGTGAGCAGTCCGCCGAGGAGCAGCACCGCCCCGGCGGAGACGACCAGCCCGGACACCACCCCGGCCCGGACCCCCGCAAGGTCCTGCTCCTTCAGCCGCTCCGCCACCACCGGCACCACCGCCTGCCCGACCGCGACGGCGGCGGTGAACATCAGGTTCACCAGCGACACCGCGACGCTGTGCACGGCAGCCGCCTCCGTGCTGATCCGAGCGGCAGAGAAGGCCAGTACCCCCAGGACAGCGAACTTGATCAGCACGGTGGCGGCCAGCGGGATGCCGACCCGCGCCAGCCCGAGCACCTGCGCCGGCTGAGGACGCCCCAACCTCAAGGAGCGCCCTGCCAGTTGCGGGGACCGCCGCAGTGCGACCTGCGCGACGACGGCGCCGATCGCACTGGAGGCCACCATCGCGATCCCGGCGCCCGCCAGACCGAGCGAGGGCAGCGGGCCGGGCCCGCCGACCAGGAGCAGCGACAGAATGACGGCCGCCCCCGTGCCGGCCAGGCCGGCACGCATCACCAGGCGGCTCCGGCCGAGCCCGATCAGCGCGGAGCCCGCCGTCGTCGACACCGCGGTCAACAACGTGGACACCGCCAAAAGCAGCGGGAACACCCCGAGCTGATCGAGTGTCGCGTCCGGAACGCCTCCGATCCGGCCGATCCACGGCACCGCGGCCACCGCCAGGGCGCCCAGACCACCGGTGGCGACGGCCAGCCACATCCCGTTACGCAGAACCGAGACCAGCTTCTCCGGCTCATCCTGATGCTCCGCCACAAACGGCATCACACCGCGCTGCGCGCCGGCGATCGCCGCGGTCGCCGGGCCGTAGACGGCCATGGTCACGGCCAGCCCCGCCAGTGCCGCGGTCGCGTGGTGGCCCAGAACCGCGGTGTCCACCACGGCGGCCGCCGAGGCCGCGATCATCGACACGTACAGCGACAGCGCGGCTATGGCGATGTGCCTGATCTGTGCCGTGGCCGTCGGCCGTCCGTTGGTCGTTGTCACTGAAACTGCTCCCTCATGATCGGCTCACCATGCTCCGGCCCGGGCGGCCGGAGCCGTCCGAGCTCTGCGTCGATGCAATCGGCTCCCTCCTCGACCTGTTCGAAGAGGGAGAAATGGCCGCCTGCGAAGGCGTGGACGGTCATCGGCTGCCGGAATGCCCCGCGCCAGCCGTCCGGTGAGGCCACCGGGTCGGCCAGGCCGCAGAAGACCGCGCCGGGCGTTCGGCGCAGCTGAGCGCCGGCGGTGGCCCGGTAGCCGTCGACCACGGCCAGGTCGGCCCGCAGGACGCCGAGCAGATAGGCGCGCAGCTCCGGGTCCCGCAGCGCCTCATCCGGGGTCCCACCGAGCTCGCGCATGTACTCCGCAAGTCGGTCGTCGCTCCACAGGTGCCGATCCGCCGCAGCGGGGCAGGCGGCCGCAGCGGCGGGCGACAGACAGCCCGAGATGCCCACCCAGCTCGCCGCCCGGCCGAGACGTTCCAGCTCACGGGCGGTTTCGAAGACGATCAGTCCGCCCATGCTGTGACCGAAGAGCGCGCAGCCCGGTTCGAAGTCCCGCGTCACCACCTCGACCACGTGGTCGACTGCCTCGGCCATGCTGCGACAAGGAGGCTTGCCGGCGCTGCGTCCCCGGCCCGGCAGATCGACAGCGACAGCCTCCCGGCCGCGGGCACCGAGCGCCCGGACGAGCCGCTGATACGGCCCGGCCGAGCCACCCGCGTGGTGCAGGACCAGAAGCTGCCGCGGGCCCCTCGGTGCCGGTCCTGTCCCGGCGGCGCTCACAGGTCGGCGCATCGGCGGTTCAACTCGGCCAGGGCATTGAGGCCGTGCAGGACCTCGTCGGTGCCGATGCCGAAGTCGATGAGACAGCCGATCTCGTCGACCCCGAGCGCGGCCAGGGCCTCGACCAACGGCAGTGCGTCGGCCGGTGAGCCGAGCAGGCAGCGATCGCGTGAGAAGTCCCGGTAGGCGAGTTCCAGCAGCTCGTCGAGGGCCTCCTCGCCGGTACCGTCACCGGCCGGGGCGGTGGACTTGAGGCCGAACAGACTGAGTGAGGAGCGCATATAGGCCATGAGAGGGCCCTTGGCGGCGGCCAGGGCCCGCTCGCGGTCGGACCCAAGGTGGGTGTGCACCATGACGCAGACGCGTTCCCGCTCGATGCCGTGGCCGTGTGCGGTCAGGGCATCGGTGTACCCGGCCAGATTCTCCTCCAGCTCGTCCAGTGACTGACCGAGCAGATGGGTCAGAACCCCGGCACCCAGCTCCCCGGCCAGGGCATAGGTCTGCGGCGAGCCCGCCGCTGTGATCCACAGCGGCAGCCCGCCCTGCCGAGGCGTGGGGTAGGTGCGGACGGGAAAGCGGCGCCCACCGGGGCCGGTGCGCTCCACAGCGGCACCGGACCAGAGCCGGATCACCTCGTCGATCCCCCGGCGCATCTCCGCCTTGGCCTCGGCGAATCGCTCCGGTGCGAGGACGAAGTCCCGCGGATTCCACCCGGAGGCGAACGCCACCTCGGCCCGGCCGCCGGAGAGCCGGTCCACCACGGCCCATTCCTCCGCGACTCGCAGCGGATCGTGCAGCGGCAGCACCACGCTGCCGGCCCGCACCGCGATCCGGCGGGTGGTCGCGGCGACCGCCGCCCCCGTGACCGCCGGGTTGGGGAAGGGCGCGCCGAACGGATGGAAATGCCGCTCAGGTGTCCAGACGGCCGAGAACCCCTCCGCGTCGGCGAACCTGGACGCCTCGATGAGCAGCCGGTACTGCTCGTCCGGGTCGTCTCCGTTGGCGAAGAAGAACAGACTGAACCTCATACGTCCTCACTCGTGCCATCGGTCTCCGGGCGGCCATCGGCCCGCGCCTGTGGATCGAACACCAGCGCATAGAGAGCGGTTCGGTATGCCGCCAGCAGTGCCGCCGCGCCGGGGCCGTCGGCCCGGGACCGGGCGTGCACTCGGAACCCGTCGGCGCCGTCGACGACCGAGAAGTTCACGCGCACGCCCGGCTGGAGCGGTTCGGGACCCACCCAACGCGCCGCCCTCCCGCCGAAGGTGACGTCCCCGCCGTCGTCCCAGGCGTAGCCGAACACCACGTCCGGGTCCGGGCCGAGATCCGGATCGGCGGCCGCCAGGTCGGCGTACGGCACGGGACGGGCCTCTTCGATCCGGTCGAGGGTGGCGCGGACAGCCGACAGGACGGCACCTGCCGGCTGTCCGGGACGGACCGTGACGGGCAGCGGCACGATGTCGGCGAACGCACCGACGGAGCTCTCCAGGCCGGCGCCGGCCCGGCCGTCCCACGGCAGGGCGATCCGCAGCTCGCCTCCCTCGGCCACGGCCGCGGCGATGGCGAAGGCGGTGAGCTGGACGGCATACGGTGCGATCCCGTCCCGGGCGCAGGCCGACCGGATCGCGGCGTGCAGCTCCGGCCGTGGCGCCCACCGCGACTCGGTGGCCCCGCCGAGGGCCTCGGCGGCGTCTGCGGCCGAAGCCCTGCCCGAACTCCGTGCGACTTCGTCCGGGGACACGACGGGGCTGCTCAGCAGGGTGCGCCACATCTCGGCGGCCTGCTTCGCGGGCGCGGTGTCGACCAGCCCGTGACGCCAGGCCAGCTGCCTGAGGAATCCCCGGTCCTCCGCCCCGAGAGAGCCCGGGTCCTGATAGGCGGCGGACAGATCGTGGCACAGGCTCAGCAGCCCGAGGCCGTCCAGTGCCAGCGGGTGCACGGTCAGGGCCAGGAGCGCGGGCCCGTCCTGCGGCGTGGCGAGCATCAGCCCCAGCAGCGGATCCCTGCGCAGATCGGGCACGCGGGCCTGAGCCGCGCGGTGCAGCCAGGCCGGGCGGTCCGCGGGCTCGACGGACCGCCCGGGCGTCACTTCGGTGACGGTGGGGTCGAGATCGTCGAGCGGGCGTACCCGCAGTGCGCTGCCGTCGGGTCCGGCGCACAGGCGAAGCGCGGGGTGGCGTCGCACGACCGCTGCCAGCGCCAGGCGCAGCTGCCGGGGCTCCGGGCGGGTGTCGAGTTCCAGGACGAATGTCTTGCTCATGGCTGCCGCACCCGGGTGGGCGAGGTGGCGCAGCCCGGGAGGCAGAACGGGCGGCGGCCCGTCGGCCGGCAGCTCCAGGAGCCGTCCGCCGTCGCGGGGGCCGCCGGTGCCGCGTCCGGCCAGGAGCCGGGCCACCTGCCCGGCGGTGCGGCAGCGGTAGAACTCCGCGACGGTGAGCCGCGCGGCGAAGCGGTCCCGCAGCCCGTACAGCACCCGGGCGGCGAGCAGCGAGTGGCCGCCGGCGGCGAAAAAGTCATCGTCCGGGGTGAGTTCCGGACGGTCGAGCACCCGGCGGAAGAGCGCGAGCACCTCGCCGACCGGATCCGCGGCCGTGCCAGGAGCCGGTGCGGCGGGCGCCTGCGGAGGCGCCCCCGCGGGCGTCTGGTCGGGCCGGCTCGCCGGAGGCGCGGCCGAGGGTGCGGCGGTGTGGCCAGGCGGCGGCAGGAGAGCGGTTACCACCTTGCCATTGGTGTTGACCGGCAGAGCGTCGAGCAGGGTGAAGGTGGACGGGACCATGGCCTGCGGCAGCTCGGCGAGCAGCTGCCGGCGCACCCGCTCCACCTGCCCGGCCGACCCGTCGTCGACGACCAGGTAGGCGTCGATCCGCCGCGCGCCGGCCTCGCCCGCCACCGCAAGCGCCACATCCCGTACACCGGGTACCCGGCGGATCGCGAGATCGACCTCGGCGAGCTCGACCCGGTAGCCCCGGATCTTGACCTGCTGGTCGTCCCGGCCGAGGAACTCCAGATCGCCGCCGGGCAGCAGCCGCGCCCGGTCGCCCGACCGGTAGAACGGCACCCCGTCGACTCGCTCGAAACGCTCCGCGGTCAGCTCCGGGCGCGCCAGGTAGCCGTCGGCGACACAGACCCCGCCGATCCTCAGCTCGCCGGCCGTCCCATACGGCACGTCCCGTCCGTCCGGGTCGGTCAGCCGCAGCACGGTGTTCGGCAGCGGCCGACCGATCGGCGCGTACCGCGGCCAGCCGCTCGGCGATGCCTGGAAACGGTAGGAGGTGACCACATGGGTCTCGGCGGGCCCGTAGTTGTTCACGAGCCGGCAGCCCGGCAGCGCCTCGAAGAAGGCCACCACGCCCTCGCCGATCCGGAGCTGCTCACCGGTGGCGGCGATCTCCCGCAGCGACGCGAACGCCGACGCGTCGTCCTGGAAGACCGCAGCCACCGAGTTGAGCAGGGAGACCGGCCAGATCGCCTTCTGCACCCCGTGTTCGGCGACGAAGGACGCCAGCAGCTCGTGGTCGAAGCGGGTCTCCTCGTCGGCGACGTGCAGCGAGCCGCCGCCGCAGAGCGCGGCGAAGATCTCGTGGAAGGCCGCGTCGAAGCCGAGCGAGGCGAACTGCAGCCAGCGCAGCGCGCGGTCGAAGCCCTCGGTCTCCCAGTGGATCAGGTTGCTGAGCGCCCGGTGCGGGAAGGCGATCGGCTTCGGCCGACCGGTGCTGCCGCTGGTGAAGGTGAGGTAGACCAGGTCGTCGCCGGTCACCGACGGAAGGACGGCAGGCGCCGGGCGGGAGCGGAGCTCGGCCAGAGCGGGCAGGACAACCGGCTCAGCGGCCGGTACGAACCCGGCCTGCGCCGGCTCCTCGCACAGCACCACCACCGGTGCACAGTCCTCGGCCATCACCGTCAGCCGGGCAGCCGGCAGGGCGAGGTCGAACGGTACGGCGACGGCGCCCGCGCGCACCACACCGAGCACGGCGGCCACGGCCGGCACACCCTTCGGCAGAGCGAGGCCGACCCGGTCTCCGGGCCGCACCCCGTGCTCGGCCAGCAGCCCGGCGACGGCGGCCGAGACCTGGGCGAGTCCGCCGTACGTCAGCTCGACACCGCCCCCGCTGACCGCCAGGCGGTCCGGCTCGCGACGTGCCCGGTCCGCGAAGACCTCGTGCACGGCGAGGTCCGGTACGTCGACCACCGGGCCGCGCAGGGCCGCCGCCGCCCGGGTGGGCGCGGCGGCGGGGAGGGCCGGGACCCGGCCGACGGCCAGCGCGGGATCGGCGGTGAAGCGCTCCAGCAGGTGAGCGAAGACAGCTGACCAGTCCTCGACGGCCGCGTGCTCGAACCGGTCCCGGTCGTAGCGCAGGCGGCCTCCGATGCGCCCGTCGGGCTCGAACCACCAGTCCATGGACAGCTCGTACGGGCTGCCGGCGTACTCGAACGGCACCGGGTGCGCGGTCAGCCCGGCGGGCGCGTCGGCCTCCGACGCGTCGGCGCTGAGCATGTTGAACAGCACGCCGATCAGTGGCGCGTCCCGCTGGTCGGGTGCCCGGTCGATACGCCTGGCCAGGACCTCGAAGGGCAGGTCCTGATGGTCCAGGGCCGCTCGCAGCCGGCCCGAGACGTGCTCGACCAGGGCGAGGAAGTCGTCCTCCTGCCCGACTCGCACCCGCACCGGCAGCGTGTTGACGAAGTTGCCGACCAGATCCCGGGTCCGCGGGTGGTGGCGGCCCGCGACCGGAGTGCCGACCACCATCTCGGTCTGTCCGCCAAGCCGGCCAAGGAGCGCGCAGAACGCGGCGAGCACGATGGTGAACGGCGTCACCCGGACGCGCTCGGCCGCCGCGCGGACCTGTGTGGACACGGCTTCGGAGAGCACGAACTCCACCAGGCCGCCGCGGTAGCCGCGCTCGGCCGGGTGCGGATGTCCGGGCAGAGCGAGCGGAGCGGGGAGGTCGGCGAGCTCGGCCCGCCAGAACGCGGCCTGCCGGTCAGCCGCGGCCGAAGCGAGCCAGGCGGCCTCGGCCCGCGCGTGCTCGGCCAGCAGGCCGGTCAGCACCGGCAGTTCGGGCGTGCCGGTGCCGGTGCGGTGCTCGTAGCAGGCGAACAGATCCCGCAGGATCAGGCCGGTGGAGTGCGCGTCCGCGCAGATGTGGTGGACCACGATCGCCAGCACATGGCGCTCGTTCGAACGACGGAAGAGCCGGGCGACCAGCACGGGTGCCCGGTCCAGCGGGATCGCCACCGACAGCAGACCGTTCACGCAAGCCCGCAGGGCCTCGTCGTCCTCGACTTCTTGTACGGGCAGTTCGACCGCGGCCGTCGGCAGGATCTCGAACCTCGGCTCCAGCTCCGAACGGTGGAACCTCAGCCGCAGGCCGTCATGCCGGTCCACCACATCCTGGAGGGCCGCCCGCAACGCGGCGACATCCAGCGGGCCACGCAGCTCCGTGAGGACCGGCACGTGGTGGGCTTCGGCCGCGCCCGGCACCTCGTCGAGGAACAAGAACCGTTCCTGCAAGGCCGTCAGCGGCAGCAGCTCACGGTCGGCGCCGCCAGGCTCGGGAACCGCCGCGGCGGCCGGCTCACCCGGCTCGGCCAGCCCGACCAGCTCGGCCAATCGCCGGGGTGTCGGCTCGTCCAGGAACGAACCCAGCGGGACGGCCACCCCCCACCGCTCCGCGGAGAGCGCCACGATCCGCTGCGCCGTCAGCGAGTCACCGCCCAGGACGTACAGGTCGTGCTCCAGGGAGACGTCCTGCGCAGAGATGTCCTCCACGCCCAGGACCGTCCGGAATATCTCCAGCGCCACCTCCGTCCTGACGGGCTCGCCCGGAACAGCCGCATCCGGGACACCCGGCCCAATCTCGGCCGAGGGCACGCCGGCCTCCAGCCAGTACCGCCGGCGCTCGAAGCGCTGCCGAGCAGGAGCCGGCAGGCGGGGCGCCGGGGCTTCCGGGCCCTCCTCCAGCAGGACGTGCGCGTTGGTGCCGCCGACGCCGAACGCGCTCACTCCGGCCATCCGGGGGGCCTCGGACTCCCAGGGGCGCAGCTCGGTACTGACCCGGAAGGGGGACGATCCGAAGTCGATGTGCGGATTGGTCCGCTCGCAGCCGAGCGAGGGCGGCAGAGCCCGGTGCCGTAGCAGCAGGACGGTCTTGATCAGCCCGGCGATGCCGGCCGCCGAATCCAGGTGCCCGATGTTGGACTTCACCGAGCCGAGGGCGCAGAAGCCGGTGGCCGTGGTGGTCCGGCGGAATGCCTCGGTCAGCGCGGCCACCTCGATCGGGTCCCCGAGCAGGGTCGCGGTTCCGTGCGCCTCCAGGTGGCCCACCCGGTCCGCGGATATCCCCGCGAGCCGGTGTACCCCGGCCACCAGTTCGGCCTGGCCGGCGATGCTCGGCGCGGTGTATCCGCTCTTGCGGGCACCGTCGTTGTTCACCGCACTTGCCCGGATCACCGCCAGGACGCGGTCACCGTCCGCCAGAGCGTCGTCGAGGCGCCGCAGGACCACCAACCCGGCTCCGCTGGCAAACACCGTCCCCGAGGCATCGGCCGAGAACGGCCGGCAGCGGCCGTCGGGCGAGACGATCCCGCCCGGGGTGTACTCGTAGCCGACATCGTCCGGCCGGATCGCGGCACCGCCCGTGAGCACTGCGTCCGCCTCGTAGTCGAGCAGCATGCGGGCGGCCTGGTGCACCGCGACCAGGCTCGCCGAGCAGCCGCAGTCGACCGCCAGACTGGGCCCGGTCAGGCCGAGCCGGTAGGAGATCTGCGTGGCGGTGAACCCCCGGTCGTTGCCCATCAGGACCCGGTGCCAGCCATGAGTGCGCACCACCTCGGGGTGGGCCAGCACGTTGCGCAGCAGGTAGTCGGAGTGGTTCAGGCCGACCACCACACCGATCGGCCCGGGAAAGCGGTCCCGGTCGATCCCGGCGTCCTGCAGGGCGTGCACCGCCAGCTCCAGCAGGATGCGCTGCTGCGGGTCGGTCAGTTCGGCTTCCGCCGGGGTCATCCCGAAGGCGGCCGCGTCGAACAGCGCCCGGTCTGGGAACCTCCGTCGGACGGGCACATGAAACGACCCCCCGGATACCGGCTCCCGGACACCCGCCCGGCGCAGTTCGTCCGCCGGTACCTCCTCGAAGAGGTCCCGCCCGTCGCGCAGCAGCTCCCAGAACTCCTCGGGCGAGTCGGCGCCGGGAAACCGGCAGGCCATACCGGTGACCGCGATCGCCGGCAGGTCGTCATCGGGCAGTTCGGCCGGCACGGGCGGCTCCTGATCAGAGGACGGGCAGGGACTGCGGTCGAGTCGGCTCACGGCTGACCTCCGGAGGCGGTACCGGTCGCCGGACCCGGCGGGGTGTCAGGGGCGGCGTCCGCCGGGGCGGGGCCGAGCCGTTCGCGCAGCCGGCGCTTACGCAGCACCTGCTCGCGGCGACGGGCACCAACCGCCCGCTCGGTGGTCGGCGCCGGGACGTCGTTCTGCGGCGCCGGGGATGCTGTACCGCCCCGAAGATGGGCGGCGTACGCGCGGACCGTCGGGTACCGGAACAGGTCGACGATCCTCGCCTCGGCCGTGACGTGGGCGCGGATCTCGGTGAGCAACCGGGCCACCAGGATCGAGTTGCCGCCGGCTTGGAAGAAGTCGTCGTCCAAAGAGGTCAGCGGTCGGTCCAGGACGCGCCGCCATGCGGCCAGCAGCAGCGACTCCATTTCGTCCGCCGGCTGCGGCGCGGCCGGGCCGGTTGCCCCGCCACTCGTCAGGGCGACCGTCGGCAGCGCCCGCCGGTCGGTCTTGCCGCCGCTGGTGGCCGGCAGCGCCGGCAACCGGTTGAAGGCGGCCGGCACATACGGTTCCGGCAGCACGGCGGCGAGCGCCGAGCGCAGCTCGCGCGGGTGCCGGTCGCGGCCGTCATCGGTGACGTAGTGAGCGACCAGGGCCCGGCTGTCTCCCGACGCTTGGACGACCACCGCGCAGGCGGCGATCCCGGGCAGCGAGCCCAGGGCCCGCTCCACCTCCGGGAGTTCGATGCGGTAGCCGTTGACCTTTACCTGGTGGTCGAGGCGCCCGGTCAGTTCGAGCGTGCCGTCCGGCAGTCTGCGGGCGAGGTCGCCGGTGCGGTACAGTCGCTCCTCGCCGGCGGCCCTGACGAAGCGGGCGGCGGTGAGCTCCGGGTCCGTCAGATAGCCCTTGGCCACCCCCGCCCCGGCGATCGCCAGCTCGCCGAACATCCCGTCCGGCACCGGGCGCAGCCCGGCGTCCAGGATACGAACCCGCGTGTTGGCCAGCGGCCGCCCGACGAAGACCGCCGCCGGCTTGTCCGGGACCTCCCAGACCGTCGACCAGACCGTCGTCTCGGTGGGACCGTACACGTTGAGCACCCGAGATATGCCGAGGTCCTTCAGACGCGCGGCCAGCGCCGCCTCAAGCGGCTCGCCGCCGCACAGCACCAAGCGGAGACGGGAGAGCGCCTGGTCCCCGCCCGGCAGACGCAGCACACTGCGCAGCAGGGTCGGGGTGGCCTGCAAGGCGGTGACCCCGGTCCGGACGATCAATTCGGGAACGCTCTCGGCCTCCTGGCCCGGGTCGGTCAGGGCCAGTGTCTCTCCGCTCTCGGCCATGACCACCGGCACGCCCCGGGACAGGGTCCACAGCAGCTCCACCACGGCGATGTCGAACGTGAGGGCGGTGACGGCGAGCCAGCGGGCCTCCGCAGGCAGCTCGACAGCGTGGTCGAGGGCGGTGAAGAGGTTGGCGAGGTTGCCATGGGTGACCTCGACCCCCTTGGGCCGTCCGGTCGAGCCGGATGTGAAGATCACGTACGCGCTGTCCTCGGGCCCGGGCTCCGCGAGGGCCGGTGCCGTTCCGTCGGCCTGGACCGGCGAGGCGACCAGATCGGTCAGCGCGAACCGGCGCCCGGCGAAGCCGGGGCACAGCCGCCGGTACGGGTCGTCGGTGATCAAGGCGGCGCACCGGGCGTCCGCCAGCATCCCCTCCAGCCGGCCCTGCGGTTCGGTCGCGCCGAGCGGCACGTACGCCAGCCCGGCTGCCAGCACCCCGAGCAGGACCACGACGAGGTCCGGTGAGCGCGGCACCAGCAGGCCCACCCGGTCACCCGGGCGCAGACCCGCCGCCCGCAGACCTGCTGCAACGGCGGCGGATCGCTCCGCCAGTTGCGCACCGGTGAGAGACCGCCCACGGAACGACACCAGTGGCCGGTCGCCCTCCTCGGCCAGCCGGTCGAGGACGAGGCGGTGAACGGGCCGCCGCTCCACCTCCAGCTCCGCCTCCGCGTCGAAGCGCGCCTGGCGGGCCTCCTCCTCGGGGCTGGTCAGCGGAAGTTCGGCGACCGGGCGGTCCGGATCCTTGGCCATCGCCGTCAGCAGCCGCTCGAACCAGGTGATCAGCAGCCCGGCCTGGGTCTGGTCGAAGAGAACGGTGCTGAAGAGCAACTGGCCGAGGAACCCGTCCGACTCCTGGCGCAGCTTCAGCATCAGGTCGTACTGCGCCGCGTACACCGGCGCGGGCGCCGGCCCGGTGCGGATGGCGGGAAGGTCGAGGTCGCCGTCGGGGTAGTTCTGGTAGATGAAGATGCTCTGGAAAATAGGGGAGTGCGAACTGCTGCGATCCGGCGCGACCGCCTCGACCACCTGGTCGAACGGCAGGTCCTGGTGGGCGAAGGCATCGAACGCCGTTCGCCGCACCCGGGCCAGGTAGTCCCGCACGGTCTCCTCCGGCCGTACCACCGTCCGGACGGTGATCGAGTTGAAGAACAGGCCGAGCGTGTGCTCCAGAGCGGTGTAGGGACGGTTGGCGAGCGGGCTGCCCACCGCGATGTCGTCGGTCCGGGAGATCCGGGCCAGCAACAGCGTGAACACCCCCATGAAGACGCTGTACGGGGTACCGGCGGCGAGCGCGCAGAGCCGTTCCAGCGCGGCGGCGGCGTCAGGACCCAGGCGGAAGTCCAGGGCGTCGCCGCGGAAGCCCTGCACGGCCTCCCTGGTACGGCCCGGCGCCAGGTCGAGCAGCGGCGGCAGCTCGGCCAACTGCCCCCGCCAGAAGGTGCGCTGTCGCTCCGCCAGCTCGGTACCCAGCCATTCCCGTTCCCAGGCCGCGAAGTCGGCGTACTGCACCGTCACTTCGGCCAGGTCGGCCGGGCGTCCGGCGACCCTGGCCGCGTACAGCTCAGACAGCTCCGAGCGGATCAGACCGGTCGACCAGCCGTCGGAGATGACGTGGTGCTGGGTGACCACGAAGATCCACCGCTCGGGTGCGCATCGGATCAGATCGAAGCGGATCAACGGCGCGACGGCGAGGTCGAACCTGGTCTCGGTGACCTCACGGATCAGGGCTTCCGCCTGCGCGTCGGTCGGCGCGTCGTGCTCGAAGAACGGGGTCGGGCAGTGCGCCGAGATCTCCTGGACCAGCCCGGCGGGGGAATTCCGCAGGGCGGTACGCAGCGCCTCGTGCCGCGCCATCAGCTCTCCGGCGGCCCAGCGCAGGGCCTCCTCGTCGAGCGGCCCGTTCAGCTCGGTCGTGAAGTACATGTTGTAGACCGGGAAATCGGTGCCGAGCTGCTCGATCAGCCACAGACGCTGTTGGGCGTAGGAGGCCGGCAGCGGCCCGCCGCGATCCACTCGCTTGATCCGCAGGGTGCGACGGGCCTCCTCCTCCGCCTGTTCCCGCAGGAACTGGACCACCTCGGCACGGTGGCGCCGCACCAGCGCGGTGAGATCGGGGTCCAGAACGCCTTCGGGGGCGGTGAGGGTGAGCCGGTCATCCTCCAGCGCGAGGCGGGCGCCCCGCCGGGAGAGCTCTTCCAGGACGGCGACCACGCTCACAGCTCCACCTCTTCCCATGCGATGCGCTCGGCCGGCGCGTCGACCAACCTCCGGTACAGCCGGGACGCCTCCAGCTCCGCGTCCACCAGGCCGGCCACCTCCACCGGGGAGTGGCCGTCCAGCAGATCGCCCAGCGGGATCCGGACGCCGAACTCCTCCTGGATCCGGGCGAGCACCTGGGCTCCCAGGAGCGAGTGACCGCCCAGGTCGAAGAAGTCGTCCTCGGGGCCGACCTCGGGCAGGCCCAGCACCTCGCACCAGATCGCCGTCATCGTCTCGACCGTGGTCGCGCCGCGGGCCCGATGCGAGCCCGGACCGGCGGACGCGGTGTCACTGGCCGCATCAGGCGACGCGACGACGGGGACCGCCGGGTGCCAGTGCCGTGTCGGTTGGAACGGGTACGGCGGTATCGCCATCGGCGGGGGTCCGTCCGCCTCGCGCAGCCCCGCCCACCGCACGTCCGCACCGTGCTCCCAGCAGCGCGCCACCAGCCGGAGGTAACGCGCGCGGTCGCCGGCCGCCGCCGGAGTCACCGCACACGCCTCCGGCGGGAGAACGGCGGCCTCGCCACCCAGCACGGCGGCGCGGGAGACCTCCACCAGGTGGTCCGCCCGGGGCACGTCGCCGGCCCGCAGAACCACGCCGAGGGTCACCGAGCGGATCTCCACATTCAGCGCGCGCAGTCCGGCAGACGTCAGCTCCGTGTCCAGCGCGGCCAGGGCACGCTCGCAGGCGCTGAGATCGCCGCCGGCCCGGGCGGCGAGCACGGCGGCGGAGTGGTAACCGGCGCACCGCCGCGCGCGGTCCGCGTCGATCGCGCCGGCGAAGGCGAACGCCGCGAACTCACCGATCCCGCAGGCCGCGAGCGCGTCCGGCTCCACACCGAGTTCGCCGAGGGAGCCGAGCAGGGCCAGCGGGCCGTCGAAGTAGGACAGCACCTCGTCCGGCCCCGTCGCGGGCCGTCCGCTGCCGGGCCACGGCCCGGCCTCCAACCCGAGGACCAGCGGGCCGGCCGCCGGCTCTCCGGAGTCCGTGCCGATGGCCGTAGCCAGTTCGGCGGCGTCGGCGGCCACCCAGGCCCGGCGGCAGCGGCCGGGAGGCCGGCCGTCCTGCAGTGAGCGCGCCAGCCGGGCCGCCGTCGTCGGGCCGCCGTCCAGACCCGGCAGCAGCTCGACGAGCGCGGCGCGCGAGCGGTCGAAGGACCAGGATGAGCGGGCGGACACCGGGAACACCAGCGGCCCGCCGCCACCCGTAGGCGCCGGAACGGTCGTCTGCTGCTCCAGCACGACGTGCGCGTTGGTTCCGCCCACCCCGAGCGCCGACACGCCCGCTCGCCGGGGACCGTCGATCGCGGGCCACGGGGAGGTGTCCACCGCCACGTGCAGACCGCTGCCGTCGAGGTCGATCTCCGGATTGAGCTCCCGGTGGCCCACCGTCCCGGGGATCACCCCGTCGCGTACCGCCAGGACGGCCTTGATGAGGCCGGCCATGCCCGCGGCCGCGTCCAGGTGGCCGAGCGCGGATTTGACGCTGCCGACCGCACAGGGCGAGGTCACACCGAGCTGCTTCCGCGCGGCCATCACCGCGGCGAGCTCGACCGGGTCACCGAGCGGCGTTCCGGTGCCGTGTGCCTCGATGTAGCCGATGCCGTCCGGCGGGACGCCGGCGTCGGCCCAGGCCGACAGCAGGACGTCACGCTGCCCGGCGACGCTGGGGGCGGCAAAGCTCAACCGATCGGCGCCGTCGTTGTTCAGCGCCGAGCCGCGCACCACGGCGTGGATGGTGTCCCCGTCACGCAGCGCGTCGGCCAGCCGCCTGAGCACCACCACGCCCACGCCGCTGCCCGGTACCGTCCCGTCGGCGTCCCGGTCGAAGGGACGGCACACCCCGCTCGCCGACAGCACTCCGCCGTCGGCCGCCAGGTAGCCGCGCTCGTGCGGCAGCCCGACCGACACCGCGCCGGCGAGGGCCATGTCGCAGTCACCGGCCAGGAGGCTGCGACGAGCCAGGTGCACGGCGGTGAGCGCGGTCGAGCAGAGGCTTGCCACGAACACGCTCGGCCCCCGCAGCCCGAGGTGGTAGGAGACACGCAGCGGCAGCGCGGCCGCGGACGTTCCCATCGGCAGCTCGCCGCCGGACGCCGTGATCAGCGCGCCGTAGCGGTTGTCGCCGCTTCCGCAGAAGACCCCGACCCGTCCGAGCGGCGCGTCGACGCCACGTCCGGCGTGCTCCAGTGCGTGCACAACCTCCTGCAGGAGCAGGCGCTGTTGCGGATCCATCGCCGCCGCCTCGGCCGGGGCGATGCCGAAATACTCTGCGTCGAAGCGGTCCACGTCGTCCAGCTCCGCGCCGACCGGGACATGGCGCGGATCGCCCCCGCCCGGCCCGTCGTCGAAGTGCCGCACGGCGCTCTCCGTACGCAGCAGCAGGTGTCGGTACTCCTCCAGGTCCTTGGCGCCCGGGAACCGGCAGGCCATGCCGACGATCGCAACCGCCGATCCGTCCGGCAGTTCACTCATGATGGGGAATCTCCGTACTCGTCAGGTGTCTTCAGCGCGCGCGCCATCGCGGCGACCGTGGGGAAGGCGAACAGGGCGGTGACCGGCACCGGGGTGCTGAACTCCGCGCGGAGCATGCGGTGCAGGCGGATGAGCGTCAGGGAGGTGCCGCCAGACTCGAAGAAGCTGACGTCCCGGGGGACGAGGTCCGGGCGGCAGTCGAGCAACTGCGCCCACAGGGCCGCAATTCGTCGCTCCAACTCGGTCCGCGGCAGCTCGGCGGGGGCGGCGGTGGTGAGCGGGGGCGGCGCGGGAAGTGCCCGTACGTCCACCTTGCCGCTTCCGGTCAGCGGGAACGCGTCCAGGGCGATGAGATGACTGGGCAGCAGAGCGGCGGGCAGGTGCTGCGCAAGGTGGGCACGCAGCCGGGCAGAAGTGTCCGGCTCCCGGCCCAGGAAATACAGCGCGAGCAGCTCCTCCTCCCGCCCTGGGATGAGCACCGCGACCGCGTCCCGGACTTCGGGGTGCCCGAGCGCCACCGATCGGACCTCGTCCAATTCGACCCGGATACCACGGACCTTGACCTGCCCGTCCTGGCGGCCGAGGAACACCAGTGTCCCGTCCGAGGCGCGCAAGGCCAGGTCGCCGGTGCGGTAGAGCCTCGCGCCAGGGTCGGCGTCGAAGGGGTGGCGGACGAAACGCTGCTCTGTCAGCTCCCGGCGGTTCACGTAACCGAGAGCGAGTGAAGCACCCCCGACGCACAGCTCTCCCGGGAACCCGGAAGGGACCAACTGGCCTCCGCGGCCCAGGACATGGACCTGCACACCGGTAGCCGGCCGCCCGATCGGCACCCGGCCCGCACACCGGCCGTCGCCGACCTCGGGGACGTCCTCTTCGTACGTGAACGAGGTGACGTCGATGGCGGTTTCGGCCGGCCCGTAGAGGTTGACCACCGGCGCTTCGAAGTGCCGCACCGTGCGAGCGGCCACGGCGGTGTCCAGCGCCTCTCCGCCGCAGAACACCCATCGCACCGAGCGGGACGACGGGCGGCGCTCTGCCAGCAGCGCTTTGAGGAGGGTCGGGACGAACTGGACGACACTCACGCCCTGCGCTTCGATCTCCGCAGCCAGGGCGGACGGGTCGTGGTGTGCCCAGGCCGGTGCCACGACGACGGAGGCGCCCACCGTCAGGGGTGTGAGGAACTCCCAGATCGAGGCATCGAAGACCGGAGGCGTCTTGAAGTAGAACCGGTCCTGGGCGGTGAACCCGAACCGCTCTGCCTTCCAGCGGAGATTGTTGGCCAGCGCCCCGTGCGGAACCTGGACGCATTTCGGCAGGCCAGTACTGCCGGAGGTGCTGATCACGTACGCGGGGTCCGCCGCGAGGGGCTCGTCCCCGTCGAACGGCCTATGGTCCTCCTGCTGGACGGCGTCGGCCGGGGCAGAGAGCGCCGGATCGTCCAGCGCCACCACCGGCACCCCCACCGATAGCTCCGCGGCGTCGGCCCGCGTGGCCACGACGACGGCCGCCACCTGGGCGTCCGAGAGCACGAACCCCCGCCTTGCGGGAGGAAGGTCGGGGTCGACCGGAAGGAATGCCTGCCCGCCGCGAAGCACGCCGAGCGCCGCCACGACGTACTGGGCCGATCGTGGCAGAAGCAGCGCCACCGTGCTGCCCCGCGCAACGCCCAGTTCGCCCAGCCGGGTGGCCAGCACACCCGAAGCCCGCTCCAGTTCGCAGTAGCTCAGCTCCTCCCCGGACGAGACCACTGCCACCTGGTCCGGTGTTCGGCGCACCTGCTCCAGAAACAGGCGGGTGACCGGTGCGAAGGCCGGCTGCGCGGGTCCGTGGGCCAGGTCGAGCGTCCGGGCCCGGTGCTCATCCGGTACCAACGGCACCTCGACGGCGGGTAGGTCGGCACCACGGGCGAGGCCGGTGAGCGCTCCGAGGACGGACTGGTAGGCCGCGACGAAGCCCCTCGCGGTGGTCTCGTCATAGCGGTCGGTGTTGAACTGCAACCGAGCCGTGGCCGTTTCCCTGTCGCTCTCCACGGCCAGCAGAAGATCCGTCTTGCCCGCGCGGGGGTAGACGGGCACCCGCCGTACGGTGGCCCCGGGAAGTATCAACTCCTCCGCGCCCTGGTCGTGCAGTGACAGCATCGCCCGCGCGGAGGACCCGGCGGTACGCAGGCCGCGGTACATGTCTGCCAGCGGCGCTCCCTGGTGCTCGAGGCCGGCGAGCAGGTCCTCGCGGACCTTGGCGGTGTATTCGCCGAGGGAGAGTCCGGCCGGGTCCGGAGCACGGAGGAATACCCCGTCGGTGAAGAGGCCGACCGCGCCCTCGTATTCGGCGCGCCGCAGATCGATGGCCGGATACGCCACCAGGATGTCGCGTTCCAGGCTGAGGTGTCTGAGCGTCAGGCAGTACGCGGCCATCAGCACGGTGAAGAGCGAGCCGCCGGCCGCCACGGCGGCCTCCTTCAACCCGTCCGGCAGCGAGAACGCCAGCTCCGCCGCGGGGATGCCGCCTTCGCCGGATTGGCGAAGGCCCGTATTGGGGTCGCTGTCGAGCCGTGCGGTCTGCTCCGCCCAGAACGCCGCCCCCGCCGCTGTCTCGGCGTCGGGCGTGGAGAAACGATTCTGCTGCTCTCGTGCGTACGCGAAGTAGCCCTCTTCCGGTACGACTTCGCCCAACGGCCGGCCTTCGGCGAGCTGTGCGCAGTCCTGGGACAGCTCGTGCAGCACGTGGGCCACAGAGGGCGCGTCCACGGCGATGTGGTCGAAGACCAGGAGCAGCAGGGCTTCCTCGTCCGCCCACCGGAAGAGCTCCGCCGTCATCCTCAGGGGCTTGGCCTGGTCGAACGGGCGGCGGGCGGCCTCCGCCAGTAATCGCCTGGCCTGATTCCGCTGGGTGTCGTGTACGGCGAGCACGGACTGTGGCGGTGGCCCGGGGTACTGGCGAGGCCCGCCGTCAATACCGTCGGAGATGGTCACGCACAGGACGGGATGGCGCTCGACAATGCGTCGCAGCGCCAGGTCGAGGGCGGCTGGATCGATCAGGCCGGTCAGATGGAAAGCCAGGGGGATGTGGTAGGAGTCGCTGGCGGGAGCCATCAACTGGGCCTTCCACACGGTCTCCTGTTGTTGAGTCAGGGCGATCCCGCCGCGTTGTGCATCAAGCATGCGCTACCTCCGTGAGTACAATGTCACACGTCAGGTGTCATATGTTCTTGGGGCTGTTGAGTGTGGCGCAGGCCACAGCGAGCCCGGCTTCGATCCAAGGGAGAGTTCTGATGAGCCCGCAGCGTGAGCAGATCCGGGGCGTCTGGGAACACGTGCTTGGCCACGGAAACTTCACCGACGACGAGAACTTCTTCGCCGTCGGTGGCCACTCTCTGCTGGCAGCCCAGGTGGCAGCCCGGATCAACCGCGTGGCCCCGGCCCGGATCGCGGTCCGGGACCTCTTCGACCACCCCACCGTCGCCGCCCTGGACGCGCTCATCGTCTCCCGAACGGGCTGACGTGCCGGGTCGGTGCGACGGCTCAGCCGACCTGACGAACGGGACCCGCCCGTGCCGGCCTCGCGGAAGGCTGCGGTCGCGAGCCCGGACGCTGGGGACAGGTACGCTGGGCCGATCCGGTCGGTGAGGCCGGTGTCGGCGAACACCTTGCGCAGGGAAGCCATGGGGCGGGCGAAGGCCAGGGTGACGCCGCGGACGGCGAGGTCGATGCGGAGCTGGGTGAGGGCGTCGACGGCGGTGACCTCGATGTAGGTGACGGCCTCGACGTCCCTACAAGCGGTCCGAGGGGGTGTCGCCGAGCTCCCCCCACAGGACCGGGAAGCGTTGAGCCAGCTCGGCCTCCACCCACGACAATCGGCGTCCCAGCAGGTCATGCCGGTCGGCGTGCCCCTTTGCCTGCAGGCGCAGCAGCAGGGTGCGCAGCCGCAGGAGCGTCATGGGCGAGTGGACGGCTGCGGCGATGACGTCGTCCACACCGATGTGCAGGAAGTCCTCCCAGCCGGGCAGTTGAACCACCACGCGCACAGCGCCGTCGCGGTCGGCGACACGGAGTGGCCCGGCCGGCATCGCGGCCGGTTCGGCGAGCAGGTCCTCGAGGCAGTTCAGGCCCTGGACGGCGGTGGCGGGGTCGTTGACCGCCGGGGACAGGGCCCGTAGCACGATGTCGGCCAGGAGCCGGAGGGCGAGGGAGGGGTCCTGGTGGAGGACCGGTTCGGTTCCGGTGACCAGCGTGCTCAGCACTGCCGAGGCGTCCAGGTCGGCGCCGTGCACGTCCGCGACCACGGTCCCGGACGGCAGCGTGGCACCGGGGACCGCCTTGAGTACCACGACCGTGTCTGCCTGACGGGTGATCTCGAGGAGACGCTCCATGTCCACCTGTTGGAGCACGGCCAGAGGCCGGGGCCAGGTGATCGTCGCCCGCAGCGGCGGCAGTGGCCGGTCGCCGCCAACCTCTGTCGTCACATGGGCATCCCCGCGGACGTACAGGGAGTGCAGGGTGGCGCTCGGCCGTGACCTGAGGACGGCCGATCACGCCCGTATCTGGGCGGACGGCCCTGGCCCGACCACTCGGGGAAGGCGACGGGAACGGCGTCAGCAGCGCATCCAGCCTTGAGGGGCACGTTCCATCTGTGCCCGGCGGGACTGGCTGCCGCTGTCCCGCTGGTTGTCGCCCTCTCCCTTGCGGCGCGGAGCACTGCTCTGTTCGGGGCATCACCGAGCGGCAAATTACAGCGTCACGATCCGTTTTCGCCCGCCGGATCCGGCGGCGCGGCGGGTGATCAACAGCCGGTGCTCCATGCCAACCTGCTTACGCACACAGTGGTTTGGAGCCGGAGGTCCACCGCCCGTGGCGGCGAACAACATCCCCACCGTCAGAGGACGACGACTGGGAGCGGAGCTGCGCCGGCTCCGTATGGCCAGCGGCCTGACCGGTACGCAGGTGGCGGAGCACCTGCTGGTTTCCCAGGCCAAGGTCAGTCACATGGAGAACGGCCGTCGTGCCGTCAGCCCTCGCGACGTGCGCGACCTGTGCAAGCTCTATTGGGTCACCGACCAGCATGTCGTCGACTCCCTGATGGAGCTGGCGAGGGAGTCGAGCCGGCAGGGCTGGTGGTACGCCTACGGCGACATCCCCCACAGCGTGTATGTCGGCCTGGAGACGGAAGCCGCCTCCATTCACGCCTACGAGTCCATGGTGATTCCCGGTCTGTTGCAGACCCCCGCCTACGCGGCCGCGGTCATCGAGGAAGCGACCCCCCTGGTGACTGTCGAGCAGGCCGCCGCGCGTCTGAAGGTGCGGCTTCGCCGCCAGCACCGGATCTACGACCCCGCCTGCCGCCTGCGTCTGTGGGTCGTCCTGGACGAGTCAGCCCTGCGGCGCGTCGTCGGCAGCCGGGAGATCATGCGCGAGCAACTGGAGCACCTGCACGTACTGAGCACCGAGCCGCACATCACCGTCCAGGTCCTCCCCCACACCGCGGGCGCCCACCCGGGCCTGTCGGGACAGTTCTCCCTCCTGCGGTTCCCCGACAGCAGCCAGGCGGTGGTGTACCTGGAGAGGTTCACCAGCGACCTCTACCTGGAAAAGCCATCCGACGTGCAGCAATACGGCGTGATGTACGCCCACTTGCAGACCCAGGCACTCAGCCCGGACCGCACCCGGCACCTCATCACCGACACCATCAAGGTTCACACATCATGAACCCCCGGCGTTACGAGTCGAACTGCGGTCACCCGGCCCTGGCCAGACGTCTCCCGAACCATTGGTGCAGCCGAAGCCTCCTGGCCGAGTCCCGGCCAACCTCAGTCTCGGACAGCACGGCTTCCAGGAACTTGGCGGCCTGGCGGGCGCGTGCCGAGCGGTCGTGTCCTCATGGGCCTGCGCGCGTACGGGGTGTCATAACTGATGGCGGCGGTCCGCTCATCGACCGACGTCGCGCCAGAGCGTTCGAGGAGCTGACCCGGTCCGCCCTGCCGGCCTACGCGGAGGCGCTGGCAGGCGCGTACCCCTATCACGCCACGTCCGGGAAGGTCGGGCTGTGGTCCCGGCACCCGCTCCGGGACGTCCGGCCGCTGGACATCAAGCCCGCCGGGATCGGGCCCGGTTGGCAGCGGGCGCTCCGCGCCACGGCCGCCACGCCGCGCAGTGACGTCGCCGTGTACGTGGCGCACCTGCCGTCGGTACGGATCGGGCCGAGCGGTCTCCGCTCCGCGTGGCGGGACGAGAACGCCGCCCGGCTCGGCGAGCTGATCGCGGCGGAGCGGACGCACCGGGTCCTCCTCGCCGGCGACCTCAACGGCGCCGTGGACGACCGCGGCCTGGCCCCGCTGACCGACCGGATGAGCGCGCCGCGTACCGGGGTCGCCTTCAGCTGGCCGGCGGCGCTGCCGCTGGCCCGTATCGACCAGGTCCTGGCCCGCGGCGCCACAGTCACGCAGATCTGCACGCTGGCCGGGACGGGTAGCGACCACCTGCCCGTCGTGGCGCGCATGGCCTTCTAGAGCCTCAGTCCGGCATTCCCCGCTCGGCGAGGCCGGTCTCATAGGCGATGATGACGAGCTGCGCGCGGTCGCGGGCGCGGAGCTTGGCGAGGAGGCTGCTTACGTGGGTCTTCGCGGTCGGCAGGCTGATCACCAGTCGCTCGGAGATCTCGGCGTTCGACAGTCCGTTCGCGATCAGCACGAGCACCTCCTGTTCCCGGTTGGTGAGGCCGACCAGCCGCGGGGCCTGTCGCGGGGGCTCAGCCTCGCGGGAGAAGTTCGCGATCAGGCGACGGGTGACCGTGGGGGCCAGGACGCCCTCGCCGGTGGCGATGACGCGGATGCCGGCGACCAGGTCGGCCGGCGAGGCGTCCTTCAGCATGAATCCGCTCGCGCCCGCCTGGAGGGCCGGATGGACGAACTCGTCCATGTCGAACATCGTGAGGGCCAGGACCCGCACGCCCGCCAGGGTGTCGTCGGAGCAGATCGCCCGTGTGGCCGCGATCCCGTCCATACCAGGCATGCGGAGATCCATCAGGACGACGTCCGGTCTGAGTGCGCGGGCGAGTTCCACCGCGGCGGCGCCGTCACCCGCTTCGCCGACCGCCTCCATTCCGGGGGTCGAATCGATGAGGACGCGGAAACTCCCGCGCAACAACGCCTGATCGTCGGCGATCAGCACCCGGACCCGCTCGGCCATTCCGCATTCCTCGCACGCTGCTCATCCGGCCATGGAATTCCAGGACCCTAGCAGCCTCGCCACCTCAACCTCCTTGGCGTCCTATGCCGTTGGCGCCGGTCGCCGTAGATCCCACCGGCATGGGGCAGGCGCCTCAGCCCTGTCCCGTCACGCGTCCCAACGGCGGTGCCGGAGGTAGCCCCCGGCCAGCGCCGCCGCGGTCCAGGCGAGCATCACCACGAACCCGCTGTACCCGTCGGGCGAGTCGACGGTGAGCATCTGGGCACCGGCCCGGTCGGGGAAGTACCGCACCAGTTCCTTCGTCGCTCCGACGAGGGAGAGGATATGGGTTCCCGCGAGCACCATCGGCAGCAGGACGGCCAGCGGGATGATGGCGTTGCGGGCCATCATGGCGATGCCCGCCGCGAACAGGGACATGAGCGTCAGGTAGACCGCCGCGCCCGCCAGGGCGCGGGGGACGCCGTCGGTGCCGATCGAGACGCCGTGGGGTCCCAGGGCGGACTGGGTGACCAGGTAGCTGACGACGGTGACCGGGATCGCGACAGCCGCGGCTGCGCCGGCGACGACGGCCGTCTTCGCGAGGTAGAGCCGGCCGCGCCGAGGCACGGCGAGCAGCGAGACCCGCATCATGCCGGACCCGAACTCGCTGGTGACGACGAGGACACCGAACACGATCAGCGCCAACTGACCGTAGAGGATGCCGTCCAGGCCGGCCTGCTGCGGCGTGAAGTCGGACCGGATCAAGGGGCTGTCGGAGTCGAGCGCCGACCTGGCGGACCAGCCGCCCAGCGCGGAAAGGAGGACGCTGACGGGGACGAACAGCAGCAGCGCGACGAGCGTGCCGCGTACGCCGCGCAGCTTGGTGATCTCGGCGTGAACGGCCGCGACGGTCTCAGACACGGGTGCTCCTGTCTCCCCTGCCGACGAGCCCGAGGAAGGTGTCCTCGAGCGATCCTGTGTGGGTGCTCAGCTCGTCCAGGACGAGTCCGCCGGCCGCGGCCACCCGGCTGACCTCGGCCGCCGGCATGCCGTCGACCTCCAGACTGCCGTCGGGCGCGAGCGTCAGCCTGGCCCCGCTCCGTTCCAGTTCCCTGCCGAGCGAGCCGGGTTCGGGTGTCCGCACGCGGACGTACGTACGCCCGTGCCGCTGGATGAACTCCGACATGCCGGTGTCGGCGAGCAGCCGTCCGCCGCTGATGACGACCAACTGGTCGGCGACCATGGACATCTCGGTCATGAGGTGGCTGGAGACGAGGACGGTCCGACCCTGCGCGGCCATCGTGCGGAGCAGTTCCCGCAGCCACCGGATCCCCTCCGGGTCGAGGCCGTTGACCGGCTCGTCGAGCACCAGGACGGGCGGATCGCCGAGCAGGGCCGCGGCCAGGCCGAGCCGCTGGCCCATGCCGAGCGACAACGTGCCGATCCGTCGCCGGGCCGCGCCCGCCAGGTCGACCGTCTCGAGGACCTCACCGACCCGGCGCCGGGGGATCCGGTTGCTCTGGGCGATCCACTGCAGGTAGTGGGCGGCGGTCAGGCTGCGATGCGGCACCGAGGTCTCCAGCAGGGCGCCGACGTACCGGGCCGGGTAGCGCAGTTCGTGATAGGCGTGCCCATCGATGCGGGCGGAGCCGGCGTCCGGCCGGGTCAGGCCCACCAGCATCCGCATCGTGGTCGACTTCCCGGCTCCGTTGGGACCCAGGAAGCCGGTGACGGACCCGGGCCGCACCGTGAAGGTGAGGCGGTCCACGACGGTGTTCTCGCCGTACCGTTTGGTCAGTTCCAGGACGTTGATCACCGGACCAGTCTGGCCGGGGTGCCGGGCCCGTCACATCGGTCCGGGGACGGGACTGCCGGACGTCACGCACGGGCGGAACCCATACCTGAGGATGAGTTCCGCCGACCGCGGAGGCTCAGTACGGCAGTACACGGCGGCTCAGTACGGCACATCGGTACGGCAGTTCACCGCGGCTCAGTACGGCAGCGTCGCCGAGACCCTGAATCCGCCGCCGTCCCGCGGTCCGGCGGTCAGGACGCCGCCGTGCGCGGTGGCCCGCTCCCGCATCCCGACGAGGCCGAGCCCGCCGCCGGGGACGGTCGGACGGTGGCCGGGCCCGGGGCCCTCGTCCGCGACCTCGATCGTCAACGCGCCCTCCTGCGCGACGAGACGGACCCGGCACCGGGTGGGGGCGGCGTGCTTGACGACGTTGGTCAGCGCTTCCTGGACGATCCGGAACGCGGACAGCGCCACACCGTCCGGGGGCTCCTCCGGGCAGTGGGACCGGAGGTCGACGCGGACGCCCGCCGCCTCGGCCGTCCGGACCAGCTCGGGCAGGTCCGACAGCCCGAGGAGCGGCCGAAGGTCCTGGGCGTCCTCCGAGCCGCGGCGCAGCACCTTGAGAGTGGCCCGCATGTCGCGCAGCGCCCGCTTGCTGACCTCCTCGATCACGGTCAGAGCTTCCCGCGCCTCCTCCGGGTGGTCGGCGATCACGTGGTTGGCGATGCCGGCCTTGACGGCGATCAGGCCCACGCTGTGCGTGACGACGTCGTGGATCTCACGGGCGATGCGCAGGCGTTCCTCGATCTTCGCCCGCTCGGCCGCCTGCTCGACGACGCCCCGCACGCTCTCCCGCCGTTCCCGGACCGCCGCCCCGGCCGCCCAGGTGGCGGCGAGCACCAGCAGGCCGAACACGAGCTGCACGCCCAAGGTCCCGCCCTCGTAGTGCCGGCCGCCCGTCATGGTCAGCGCGGCCGCGCCCGCCACGCTCACCCCGCCCACGACGACCGCGGACGTCCGGGTAGGCCGGGTCCAGGTCACGGCCACCAGGTACAGGGCGTAGGCGGCCGCGAGGAACGGGGTGGGCCCGAGGCCCAGGGCCAGCGCGACGCACGCGGCGGTCACGACGAACGCGAAGACGGGCACCGGGCTCAGCCGGCGGACGGCGAGCGGCAGGGCGGTGGCCGCCGACAGAAGCCACACCGTGGTGTGGTCCACCTCGCCGCCCAAGGCCGGCCGCAGGACCGACACCTGCGGGAGCATGACGAACCCGAGTGCGGCGAGCGCGTCGAGCATCATCAGGCGCCAGCGTGCGATTTCACCCATGGCCCTGAACGTATGCGCTCGCTTCGCGGCAGGTCCACCGCCCGCCCTTCCGGCCTCGCGCCGCGACGGTATCTCGCGGGTCTCCGCGAACCTGGCGTCCACGACCGGACCACGGGCCGAAGACGATGTTCTTGAGCCCGCCGTCGATGCCGCGAATGCCGTTCGTCTCGACGCCTTCGGCTTCCAGTTCGTCAAGCGCGCTCCAGAGGGCGTACACCTGCCGCCCACACCGTCCTGGACCACGGCCGGGCAATCCCATGCCGCACCCGTCGGCCACGGCAACATCACGACGTCCGATGTGCGACTCACGCCGGACTTCTACGCTGCGTAGTCAGCACCAAGTCGGCACGGGACAGGTGATCAGGGGTGCTGACATGCGGTTTCAGGTCAGCACCAAACCAGCACGGGAGTCAGCACCGGGCCTCCAAAGCATGCCGAACAGTGCAACTTACTGATCGTTTCAGAATGAGTTGAGCTGCGGGTCTTGTGCTCGACGATCTTGGTCGGCAGGGTATCCGGGGTGCGTGCTGATCTTGTTCCTGACGACCTGTGGGACCGGGTGGCCCCGCTGCTACCGCCTGCTCCCGAACGGCGCCGTCGCCATCCCGGGCGGTTGCGTGTCCCTGACCGAACAGCACTCGCCGGCGTCCTGTTTGTGCTGCGGACCGGTGTCGCCTGGCGGGACGTCCCAGCGGAGACTGTGGGTTGTTCCGGGGTGACGGCCTGGCGCCGGCTGCGGGAATGGACCGAGGCCGGCGTCTGGCCACGCCTGCATGCCGCCCTGCTGAGCGAGCTGCGCCGCGCCGACGTGTTGGACCTCGATGACTGCGCTGTGGACGGCTCGCATATCCGGGCCCTCAAAGGGGGGATCACGTCGGCCCCTCGCCCGTTCACCGCGCCCGCCCCGGCTCCAAGCACCACCTGATCGTCGACCAGTACGGAACCCCGCTCGCCGTCACGCTCACCGGCGGCAACCGAGACGACGTCACCCAACTCCTGCCCCTGCTGGACGCGGTCCCATCGATCCGGGGACTGCGGGGACGCCCCCGCCGCAAGCCGCGGCGTCTGTACGCAGACCGGGGCTACGACTTCGACAAGTACCGCCGCCTGCTGTGGAAGCGCGGCATCAAACCCGTGATCGCGCGATGCGGCGTCGCCCACGGCTCCGGACTGGGCAAGGTCCGTTGGGTGGTCGAGCGTGCCTTCGCCTGGCTGCACCAGTTCAAACGGCTCCGCACTCGCTACGAACGACGCGCCGATCTCCACCAGGACTGCTCGGATTTCTCCCAGAACCAGGCATCCCGGTGAACCTATGCGGTCAGAGCACGGCCCTGACGGCGCACCCATCTACGTAATCACGGACAACCTGTCCGCCCACAAGGTGAGTACACGGACACTTGCCCATACCGTGCGCCTCGAAGCGAAGATCGCGCGTGACGGTGCGTCAGGCTGCGGCGGGGGTGACGTTGGCGTTCCGGTGGAAGACGTTCTCCGGGTCGTACTTGGACTTGATCCGGGCCAGCCGCTGATACTTCCCCGGCCCGTACGACGCCCGGACGCGGTCCTCTTCGATCTCTGTCATGAAGTTGACGTAGCCACCGGGGCCGACCGCGTGCGGCAGCAGCTCGGTCCACAGCGCCCTGACCCAGGCGGTGTCGGCCACCAGCTCCTCCGGGTCGAAGGTGAGGGCGGTGAGGGCCATCATGTAGCCAGGTTCCCGCGGGCTTCCGTAGGCCGTGGCGTCCTCGTCGACCTCGGTGAAGGCGCCGTCCAGCCGGAAGGTCGGGCAGAAGGTCAGCGGCGAGGTCTTGCGCCGCAGATACTCGTTCAGCAGCGCGATCACGTCATCGGTCAACTCCGTGACGGGGAGGCCCTTCTCGTAGTCGAGGATCCCGTACGGCGAGGAGTCGTCGAGCATGCTCTGCAGCTGGGTGTAGGGCAGCGGAGTCCGCATCTCGAAGAGCCTCGGCGGCCCACCGTCCAGCAAGGCGGCCGCGGCGGCATGCTCCTCCGCGCTGCCGAAGCCTCCGATGATCAGCGCGTGGCCGAGCTTGCCGCGATGCTCGACCGGCACGAAGGGCTCCGGCGGGGCGTTCAGCCCGATGCCGACCAGCACACTGTGCCTCGGCGGCAGCGCCGGAACCACCTCGCGGATCAACTCCAACGCCTCGCGGCCCACCGACATGTCCCAGAAGAAGACACCTACGTGCACCTCGGGCCCCACCGCGTGCAGCCCGAAGTCGAAGGCCGTGACCACCCCGAAGTTCCCACCGCCCCCGCGCAGCGCCCAGAACAGGTCCGGGTTCTCCTCCGCCGACGCGTGCACCAGGGTGCCGTTGGCCAGCACCACCTCGGCGCCCAGCAGATTGTCGACGGTCAGTCCGTGGTGGCGGGTGAGCCAGCCCATGCCACCGCCGAGGGTCAGGCCGCCGACGCCCGTGTGGCTGATGGTGCCGGCCGGCACGGCGAGACCGTGCGCCTGGGTGGCGGCGTCGA
Organism: Streptomyces sp. NPDC039465; assembly: GCF_055639315.1. NCBI lineage: Bacteria > Bacillati > Actinomycetota > Actinomycetes > Kitasatosporales > Streptomycetaceae > Streptomyces > Streptomyces sp. NPDC039465. The sequence goes on from NZ_JBVKAP010000008.1 coordinate 52,515, forward strand.
GCTGGGCGAGGGTGGCTCCACCGCCGCAGCGGGCGGTGCGGGCCTCGGGGTCGACCGTGACGGCGTGCATCGCCGTCAGGTCGACGACCAGCCCGTCGGGGCAGACGGCGGCACCCGCCGGGTTGTGCCCCCCACCGCGTACCGACACCTCGAGGTGCTCGTCACGGGCGAAGGACAGCGCGGCGGCTACATCCGCGGGTTCGACGCAGCGGACCAGCAGGGCGGGGCGGTGGTCGATGGCTCCGTTGGCCACGGAGCGGGCGGCGTCGTACTCAGGATGCTCGGGCCCTAGGACATCTCCCCTGATCCGCCCCTTGAGCGAGCCGACGGCATGATCGGTGAGCTGGGTCACGACGGCCTCCGCGGAGCAGACGAGGCTTACCCCTGCCACGCTAGCCCCCGTCCCGGGGGATGACAATTCACGCAAACCGGGCAAGGGGTCCTGCCAGAGCACCCCGGCGACGGGATGCGGTTCGACCTCCACTCGGCGCAGGTTGCCGGTCAGAGCACTAGCACGCCAGGGTGACCGGTAGCATCCGAAACTGCCAGGTCATGGTGATGCTGACGTACACCGTCCCGGGCAGGTACGCCTACATCAACCGCCGCCTGCACCTGCCCGCGACCTGGGCCAACGACCGCCCCCGCTGCCAGGAGGCCGGCGAGGATGGGCGATGATGAGCGGGCACACACGGGCTTCCGCTGTGGTGATCAGGAACTCGACACCTCGCAATCACCGAAGGCCGTGCCTGCCTCCGTCCAGCCCGTGTCTGCCACATGAAACCTGCATCATGTCGGACAGAGCTGGCGACCGCGCACGACCGTAGCGAGTCCGAGCGGTCCGACATCACCAGCTCGCAGAACAGCGCGGGCGACGACGGCGAGAACCGCGACCCGAACCTCCCGGAGGAGTCGTAGGCGGAAGAGATGTGGGATGCACTGCCGGGGCGCACAGGCCGTGCCCGCAGACGTGCCAGATCGCCTCGCGGATCTAGCCAGCCAGGACGATGAACGCCTTGCACGATCAGACGCAGATGTGGGCCGTCCGCCGCACTTCCCCGTCGCGCGTCAGCCTCCGACCTTCCTAGGACACGCCCGCCTCGAGCAGTTCCTTGGCGTGCGCCTTGTCCCGCGGAATCTCCTTGCGGACCATGGGCTTGACCACCAGCGGGACGAGAACCTTGCCGATGCCGTGCGGCTCGAGATCGACGGACAGCGTCAGCCGGGTCCGCTCGCCGTCGTCGAGCGGCTCGATCCTGCCCTGGAGGTCACCGCGGACCGGGCCATCAACGCCGTGGAAGTGCCAGCTGCGCGGCGGGTCGATCTCCATGACCTCCATGGTCATGGGGAGCTTCAGAAACCCGACCCGCCGCTGCACCTGGAAGCGAGAGCCGACGCCGAGCGGCCCTTCACTCAGGGTGCGCACCGCTACAGCGCTCTCCTCCCACTCCGCGATGTGCTTCGGATCCGTCAGGTACGAGAAGACTTCGCCGGGGCGACGGGAGATGTCAATGGTTTCTTCGATGCGGGCCATGACGCCCCCTTCGAGTAGTTCCAGGCAAAATGATCCCATGGGGCGGGGGAGGCCGCCACAGGCCGCCGCGGCGAGCCGCCCGTCCAGAGTTCCCCCACGCCCGAAATCAGCGCAGGGGAACATAGAGCGGGATCGCCGGTTGGCCAAACCGGCGATCCCACGGATCATTGATGGTCCACCGCCACGCCCTGCCCGTCCGCCGAAAGGCATCTCCCGACGACCACAGACCACCCGCGAAGGTCGCACGGCCAAGAGGCCGGCAGACGATCATGCCGCCGCGTAGCTCGCCCGGAAAAGATCCAGCGCCCGCTCCACGTCCCTCGGCGTACGGAGCTGCACCTCCAGATCACCCGACCCGTGGTGACCGAGACCGGAGACGTCCCGGATAAAGCCCGGAACAAGGTCGACACCCTTCGGGTCGACCCTCAGGTAGACCAGGAGCTTGCTCCGTTGCGGAGGACAAACGCAGGCGAAGTTCCGCAGCCGCCGATAGGCCCGGTAGGTCTTGCGCTCGACACAACTGCCTGTCCCCCATCGGCAAAGGGCAGGCGCTCGCAGGCGTAATCCTTCCTATCTCCGCGTGCGCTGTCTCGTACTCGGAGGACGTTCTCTGCCGTCGGTAGCGAGCTTGCCGGGGACTGACGTATCGAGGAAGTCCCGACTGCCGGGATTTGAGCTGGTTTCGGCGATGGAGCGACGCCGGCCTTCTGTCTGCCCGTCGCGGGGGTGCCTTCGAGGCGCCGCGCTTGCTAGACGGGATAACCGCTGATGACGCCCGCCGGTGCGAGGGCAAAGCCGTCACGGGACAGGACTTCATTAAGGGCGGTGAGTAAGCGCCACTTCGTCCGTATCCGTGCGGACTGCGGGGTGGAGCGTCTCGGCGAGGAATCGAAGCAGTGTCTCGTCGGGCCCCGCTGAAGGCCGACCCGGTCATCGCTGAAGATCCAGTCGTCCTCCCAGTCGTGGTTGTTGTACCGGCGCTGGCTGATGTCCTGCCCTGCGGTCGCGAAGCGGGAGTCGTAGCTCGGCATGGCGTCGAGGTCGTAGAGGCGAGCCAGGAAACGCTGGTCCCCCATACTGCGGATGATGTCTTCGAAGACCGCGCAGAGCTCTGGTCACATGGCCGCGGTCGCTCCAGTCGACTGTCGCGACGTAGGACTCGAACGTGGTGCGCCGCACGCTCGTGCCCGTGTAGCGAAGCTCGTCCTCGGCGACGGGGGCGAAGTTTTGGCTCTGCCACACTTCGCTGATCGTTCGCACGGTCAGGTTCGTGGCCAGCGTTCGAAACGCGATTCGCGTAGCACGGCTGACCAAGTCTCTGCGGCGCGTCGGCGTGCAGACAAAGATAACGACTCTGGTCCCCGCAGCTGGCACGCAGCCGCCGAACGAAGAAGGCGCCCTGAGCCCGGTCGCTCCGACGCGCATCGCTGCACCAGAATCCTCGTCCGGAGCGGGCCCTTCGCGGGTCGTGGTCTACCCAACGACCCACCAATCCACGTCCTCCCACACGGCCCAGCGCCCGATCTGCAACACATGCCGGAGTTCTACGCAGCGCAGTCAGCACCAAATCAGCACGGGAGGGGTGGGAACGGGTGACGACGTGGGCTCTTTCGTGAAGAGCCCCCGTCTGGAACGACGTGCCGAAAAGCTTCAACTGGCCACCGGAGTGGGACCTGGACCGAAGCGCTCAAGCGTGTGAAGTCCCTGGCCCCGGAGTCACGACTGATTCCCGAGGCGCACGCCGGCCAAGCTGTCCTTGAAAGCTACGTGCTGTCGGGCCTCGCCTGGCCGATGGTCGAAACCCATAACCCCTGGGGGATCCGGTCCGTCGACGCTCGAACCGACAGCGTCACCTTGACGTTCGAGAACGATGTCGCCCAGCTCGTCGACTCGGAATCCATGGCCAAGGAACTGGTCCGCGCCCTCGTCCCCTGCTTCGACGAGCATGGCGAGGTACGCGGGCATCCCCGGCGCCCGCTTCACTACGGACAACGATGGCGTTCACATCCGGCGGATGGGACTGCCAGGCTCCCTCACCATTTTGGGGATTCCCGCTGAGGACTGGGCCACCGCTTTGATCCTGCAACGGTATGAGAATGAAGGTGACGGCAAACGCTTCTGTCATGACAGCCACCCTCACCGATGGCACCGCAGCGAAGCGCCCTTCCGGCAACCGACCACCCGAACCGTTCTCAGCCGACACCACTACCGAAAGAAGCCCTCTTCCTGGCTCGCCAGTGGCTTGCTGCGCCGCGCGCCATTGTTCCGAACCATCGGCGTTCCCCTGAGCACTACGGCCTGGACGAATCTCCCAGATGACGGTGGCTCTGAATGGATCATCGAGTACATCAACGAACCCCTCACGGACGCGCCGTGCTACCACCAGGGCTTCACGAATCTGCTGACGGACCCAGAATGCGGGCTGCCAATCGTGGGCGTACATCTGGACTGCTCCTGCGGCCAGCCGCCTGAGTCCTATTGGGGCTGCCGCTTCTACGCCCGTAGCACCGCCGGGCAGCCGGGCGCACTCCAAGTCCGTTTCTCCCGCCGTTGCGGTGACAGAGCCCATCTCTACAAGGACAAGCTGGACGACTATAAAGAGCGCCGCAGGCTCTACCAGCACATCCCTACGCACCTCACACGCGGCAGGGCTGGTATGACCTGATAGCCATCCCCGCCCCCGTCATGCCTACTGGGGTAACTGGGGGGCTACTCCCTGGGATTCCAGGGCTTCCCTCCAGCGAGCTGGTGCGTGATTGCGGTGGGGATGCGCCGGTCCAGGAGGCATGATCTGTCGCTGTGACGATCATGGTGAACCGTACTCTCCTCAGTCATCGGGTGCTGACCGGCGTCTCGCGACCGGCGCCTGACCGACCTGGTTGTTGAGCTCGCTTCGCCATGGCAGGCGGTGGTCGAGGGCAGGCGGCACGCGGACCGGGGCGGCGGGCGTCGCCGGGCCGCGGGTGCGGGCGCCAAGCACCGGCTGGTGTTCACCTACCGGGTGGTCGCGACGCTGATCCATCTGCGACACGATCTCCCGCACGCCGTCTTGGGTCTGCTGTTCGGGGTCGACCGCTCCACGATCACCCGGGCGGTGGCGGAGATACGCGCTCTGCTCGCGCGCCGCGGTTTTGCGGTGCCGGACCGTCCGGGCGTACGGCTGCGGACCCTCGCAGACGTCTTTGCCTACGCGCAGGCCGAAGGTGTGGCCTTGCGGCTGGACGCCACCGAGATCCAGGTCGGCCACAGGGGCGGGCGGCGGGCGTTCGTGTCCGGCAAGAAGAAGCAGAACACCATGAAGGCCACCGTCGTTGCGGACGGATACGGCCGCACCCTGTGGGCCGGCAACCTCCGCCGGGACGCATGCACGACACCGCCGCCATCCGCGGCGAAGGCATCGACGGCCTCTTCCGCCAGTTTTCCGACGTCCAAGTCTTGCTCGATGACGGGTATTTGGACCTTCGGCGGGATCACCCCGGCCAGGCGATCACTCCACCGCGGAAGGCGAACAAAATCTGCCCGACGGAAATCCACGAGGCACGGGACAGGACTCGGCACACGCACTCGTCCCAGCGCATTCCCGTCGAGCGCGCCCTCGCCGACCACAATCGATGGAAGGGCCTGACCCGCTGGCCCCACCGGCGCGGAACCCTCCCAGACACCTACCTCGCCATCGCCGGCCTCGTCTCCGACGCGCCGCGCGTGGTCGTGCCGTTGGTTCCAGCCCTCCGTCGGCGTCTGTCGGGGTGTCACGAGTAGGCCTGACCAGTCAGAACGGCTGGATCCGGTGATCGTTTCCCAGATCCGAAGTGATCGTCCCCCACTCTCGGCCCCCTTCCGTCCTCAAGTGCCGATGACGGCGAGGTCTCGCGGGCCATTCGTACGAGGCTGCCTGGGGCTTCGACTGCTGGCCACTGCCGTTCCCCTGCCCCAGGGCGGAACGTCCCCGGCCGCCACGCGCATTAGCTGCCCCGGAGCGACAACGAATCGATGTGTCCCTGTCAAAAACCTTGTTCAACCATGTGACATGTGCCATTTTACAGCGCAGCCCGTCGCGGACGGGACCCCTACTCCCATCCCCAGGAGTGAATCTTGCGCGCCATGGCCGTCGCCACCGCCCTGCTCATAGCCGCCGTCGCGGCCTCTCCCGCCCAGGCATCCCAGGCCCCCCAAGCCGACCCGAAGCCGGACCACGTCTTCGCGGACCCGGGCCAGCGCCCGGCCCACGGCAACGCCAAACGCACTCTCGGCGCGACCGCCGGCGGCGGCGGCAAGCTGGAGTCGCGCATCCTGCCGATCGTCCACAACTGCAGCCCGTCGCTGCGGATCCGCGCCCAGGAGATGACCGCCGACCAGCTGACGGCGACCTGCGCGAGCCTGGCCAACCAGGACGCCTACTTCCACAACGTGGTCAAGGACTCCGGGCCGGTCGCAAACGACTACAACACCACCCTGGAGGTCGATGTCTTCAACTCGAGCGCCGACTACAAGGCCTACGCGGGGAGGATCTACGGCATCGACACCAACAACGGCGGCATGTATCTGGAGGGAGACCCCTCCCGTACGGGCAACCAGCCGCGGTTCATCTGCTACGAGCGCACCGACGTCAGCCCCGGCTGGCAGATCTGGAACCTCAACCACGAGTACACCCACTACCTCGACGGCCGCTTCGACCTGTACGGCGACTTCAACGCCAGCCAGACCACCCCCACCGTGTGGTGGGGCGAGGGCATAGCGGAGTACATCTCCTACTCCTACCGCGGCGTCACCTACTCCAAGGCGCTGGCCGAGGCCGGCAAGCACACGTACTCCCTGCGCACGCTGTTCGACACCACCTACGCCAACAGCGACGTCAACCGCACCTACAACTGGGGCTACCTCGCCGCCCGCTACATGGTCGAAAGACACCCGGCCGACGTCGCCACCGTGCTCGGCCACTACCGCACCGGAAACTGGACGGCCGCGCGTTCCTTCCTCACCTCGCTGGACTACGAGAGCGACTGGAACGCCTGGCTGACGGCCGTGGCGGCGGGCTCCTGACCCGTACGCCTGCTACGGCCGGACTTCCCCGCACAGGCACCGAACGACTCCGGAAACGATGAAGATCCCGACCCGATCAAGAAGATCGGGTCGGGATCTCGTCACCATTCCTGATCTTCGTGCCCGCCTGCTCCCCCTGCAACAACATGAAGCGCAAGCGGGACCCTGTGGTGTGCTACCTCGCGACAGCAATGGCCGGGGAGTGGCGCGGGATGGGCACGATCCATGGCGGAGCCGGGTACCGCAACTCAGCCTTCGGGACCTGTACCTCGTACGCCACGAAGAAGCGCTCGGATGGCCGGAGCACCTGGAAGAGGTCACCGCGGAAGTCAGCAACCATGACAGGCAGATGTGCTTCCTGAACCGCTTCTTCCACATGGGATACCCCCAGGGCGGAATCGGAGTGGACTTCTGGCTGGCCTCGTCAAAGGACAGCATCGCCGAGGCTCATAAGAACGGGTTCCCCCCAACACCTGGCTAGTAGTGATTCGTTACGTCGGGTGATCTCGCCTGGTGGTGGGCATCTTCTCCGGTATGAGGCTTGGGGAGGTGGAACGGCTCCGGGGTGAGTTATCGGGGTTCGTTGCCGATGTGTTCGCCTCGCTTCCGCGGCGGGATCAGCGGCGGTGGGGTGATTGTTATCTGCGGGGTCTGATGCTGGACGGCCGTCGGAAGTCGACCCAGCCGATGGCCGATCGGCTGCCGGACGGGAACATGCAGGCCCTGCAGCAGTTCGTGAACCAGTCGCCGTGGGATCCGCTGCCGGTGCGGCGGCGGATTGCCGAGCGGCTGTCCGAGGTGATCACTCCCGAAGTGTGGGTGGTGGACGATGTGTCGTTCCCCAAGTGCGGCAAGGCGTCGGTGGGGGTGGCCCGGCAGTACTGCGGGGCGGTCGGGAAACGGGCGAACTGCCAGGTCGCGGTCAGTGTCCACGCCGCCACCGACACCGCCTCGTGCCCGTTGGAGTGGCAGTTGTATCTGCCGCGTGAGTGGACGGACGAACCGGACCGATGCCGCAGGGCAGGAGTCCCCGGCGACGTGGTGCACCAGGAGAAGTGGCGCCTCGCGCTCGGCCTTCTGGACACACTCGCCGAGTGGCAGTTACAGGCGCCGGTCGTGGTCGCCGACGCCGGTTACGGCGTCAGCACACCGTTCCGGCTCGGTCTCGAGGAGCGAGGGCTGTCCTATGTCCTGGCCCTGAACGGGAAGGAAGTCGCCCACCGGGAGGATGCCGAGCCGTACCAGCCTGCTTATGGCGGACTCGGACCGCCCACCCTTCCCCGCTACCGCACCCCACCGCGAGCCGTCTCCGTCCTCGCAATGGAGGCGAGTACGGAGCGGTTCACCGAGGTGACCTGGAGGCAGGGCAGCAAAGGCGCGATGACCTCACGGTTCGCGGTGCTGACAGTGCGGCCCGCGGGCAAGCAGTCCCTGGTCGCAGCTCAGGAGGCGGGCGGCGGCCGCAACTGGTGGGACGGCGTCCTGCCCGCCCGGACGCTCCTGGTGGAGTGGCCGGAGGGGCAGGACGCTCCGAGGGACTACTGGATATCGAACCTGCCCGCCACCACACCGGCCACCGACCTGGTGCGCTGGGCGAAGATGCGCTGGCGGATCGAGCACGACTACCGCGAACTCAAACACGGCCTGGGACTGGACCACTTCGAGGGCCGCACCTGGCACGGCTGGCACCACCACGTCACCCTCGTCACCGCCGCCCAGGCATTCCTCACCCTCAAGCGGCTCGACCCAAAAGTCCGCACACCGGCCTGACCCTCAACCAGGTCCTCGACGTTCTTCAGGACCTGCTGAGGTGCTGGGCCGGTACCTGCACCACCTGCGGACGACCTCTACCCGCCCAACGAAGCCGCCGCAGACAGGGCAGAACCTATATGCGTCAAGACATCGCCCGTAACGCACATAATGCACACTCGGTAAAGACGCAGGTCAGCGGCCCTTTTCGGCGGGCTCAAGGATCGCGACGCACTCCACGTGGTGGGTCATCGGAATGACGTCGGCTTCCAACGGCAGGGTTCGAAGGTGAGCCCTGCTCAGGACCGTCAGACTCACGCCTTGCGCTCATCCGCTCGGCGCCACACTTCTGCCCTGCCCCCTCACAGGCAGTAACTCAGCATGCCCTTGGCAGCGCCTCCGACGGAATGACGTCCCCTGCCACCACGGCCCGCCGCAACGGCACTTCCCGGGGAGAATCTGGGGAGTATCGACGGTCCTGGGGAGCGCGTGGGGAGAATCGACCGCGTAACGCAGCACGATCCTGGATGACGCTGAAAGACTTATCCGCACAGGTCAGGAGGTGGGTACCGCCACATCGATGCAGGTCAGCGCCATCATTAGACAACTTCAAGAGGATCTCGTTCTGGGGACAGAGGATCGCGCCCGAGGGCTCGCCTAGGCGTCCCACTGAAGCTCAGATCGGGTTCTGTTGTCGACATGCACGTCATTGGCAAGGTGCTTGAAGTGGGCTGCGCACTTGGGATACTGGCGGAGTATCGATGCGACTGAGCTGGCGTTGTCAGTGGTCAAGGTGCTCAGCCACGTGGGGATGTGCTTCTGGGGCCCCACTGATCCCAATCGGCATCCCACTCGGAAGCGCCGTTGCAGGACTCTTCACAGCAGGTCGAGTTCTCCAGCGGCCGCAGCCTCTTGCGCGATGCCGATCAGCCACATGATGGCTGCGTCGACCTCTCCTCGCTCTGGCAACCTATGAGTCCCTAAGAACTCCTAATGAAATGATCTCCAAGGTGGTTGGATCACTCCGGGACTGATGATCCGGGGTGCGGGGTGGTTCGGTCGAAGCCCTGAGAAGGCGACGACGAGCTGTGGGCGGTGCACGCTGCGCCGCAGTGAACGTAAATGCGTCGACAATGCCCTCGACACCCGGCAAAGTGGCCGTCCGTGACGAGCAGTGAGCTGTGGACCCGTGCGACCGCCGACCGCTACGACGCCGAGGAGGCCGAAGCGTCCTCGGCCGCCGTTCTCGGACCGACCCTCGCCTTCCTCGCCGAGCTCGCCGGAGACGGCCGGGCACTGGAGTTCGCCATCGGAACCGGACGCGTGGGCGTCCCGCTCCGGGAACGCGGCGTGCCGGTCGTGGGCATCGAACTGTCCGAGCACATGGCGGCGGTGCTGCGGCGCAAGGTCGACGAGGACAGCCTCCCGGTGGTCATCGGGGACATGGCCACCACTGTCGTTCCGGGCGGGTTCACCCTGGTCTATCTCGTCTACAACACCATTACGAACCTGCTTACGCAGGACGAGCAGGTCGAGTGCTTCCGCAACGCCGCACGGCATCTGGAGCCTGGCGGCCGATTCGTCATCGAGCTGGGTGTGCCGCCGCTGCGGTTCCTGCCGCCCGGCCAGGTCGCGGTGCCGTTCGACGTCTCCCAGCAGCATCTCGGCTTCGACACCTTCGACCTGGTCGAGCAGATTCTCGTCTCGCACCACTTCACCCGCGACGGCGACGACGGCCATTACCGCCGCGAAAACTCCCTGCACCGGTACGCCTGGCCGGCGGAGCTCGACCTGATGGCACGGATCGCCGGGCTCGAGCTGGAACGTCGCGTCGCGGACTGGGACGGGTCTCCGTTCACCCAGGACTCCGCGAAGCACGTCTCCGTGTGGCGCAAGCCAGCCTGAGGTCGGCCACTGGGCCATCAACGTTGGTCGTGCCTGTCTTGAACTTCTATCGGGAGTTCAGGCGTCGCCAGCAGATCAGTGCACATCCGAGGGTGAGGAAGGCTTCGTGGATGTCGTCGCGGATCTCCCAGCGGATCCGCAGGCGGCGGAACCAGTGCAGGTGGGCGAATGCTCGCTCCACGACCCAGCGTTGCGTGCCCAGGCCCGAGCCGTGCTCGGTGCCCCGGCGGGCGATCAGGGGCTTCACCCCGAGATCCCGGACGAGGCGGCGGTACTTGTCGTGGTCGTAGCCGCGGTCGCCCAGCACGATGTCCGGGTGGTGCCGGGGCCGGCCACGCTTGCCCCTCACCGGCGGCACCGCCTGAAGCAGCGGAATCACCTGGGTGACGTCGATGCGGTTGCCGCCGGTCAAGGTGACCGCGAGCGGGATACCGGTGGCGTCGGTGATCAGGTGACGCTTGCTGCCCGTCCTACCCCGGTCAACGGGGCCTCGTCCCGTCTTGGATCCCCCTTTCAATGCCCGTACGTGAGAACCATCGACGGCCAATAGCCGGCTGCGAGTAGAAGCGCCGTGGCATCCTGCTCGGAGGCCACGGCGTTCGCGCCGATCACTGCCGTCCGCGCCGTTCCATGTTGTTCGACGAGCTGGCGGATGCGCTTTTCGGCCCAGCTCAGCATGGCTGACCCCATGCCCTGGTGGCGGTGCTCGGGCAAGAGGTAACCGCGGTGCAGGTAGAGCCACGTATCGTCCCGCTCTTGCCACCACCGGATCGCCGCGTAGCCGACGACGCTCCCGTCGTACACCACCAGGATCTGGTTCTTGGACGGCTCCTCCAGCTCGGCATAAGCTTCGGCAATCTCGGCCGCTGTCGGGAGCCCTTCCACAACCGAACGGGCGTCGACCCGGTCCCGTTCGGCACACCCCCGCCGCACCGCGGACATGGGTCCGTGGTCTTCGTCCCCGCGATACGGCCGGAACCCGAAGCCGGCCGGAAGGTCCTGTCCTGGCGTGTCATCCGACGTGATCGGATGATCTCGAACTTTGAGGCAGGCCCGCCACCCTATTCATGCCGCGGTCGTCTGCGGCCGTTCAACGCGCCAGCCGCGTTCGAAGCGGGCTCCGGCACGGACGAGTGCGACGAGATGGGGTGCGTTCACGGCCCGCCACCACTGCTGGGTGGACTCGACGAGTGTGAAGACCATGGCCGGGACGGCGGTGCGGGAGCCGGCGCCTCGGGTGACCATGGTCCGCCGCAGCCCAGGTGCCCGGCACCTCCGTAATGCGCCCACGCTCGTCAAACTGCAGCCCGTCTTGCTGGAGTTCGCCGCCAAGTCGTCGAGCATTATGGCTCTGCCACGCTTCGCTGATCGCTCGCACAGTCAGGTTCGTGGCCAGCCTGCGAAACGCGATGCACGTAGCATGGCTGACCAAGTCTCTGCGGCGCGTCGGCATGCAGACAAAGATAACGACCCAGTTCCCTGCAGTTGACAATGGAACTGGCCAAGAACGATGCGCCATGAGTCACGAAGCTTCCGACGCGCATCCTGCACAAGACCCCGGTCCGTCCGGCCTTTCGCGGCTCGTGGCCGGCCCCTACGGCTCGTCAGTCCGCCTGCCCACCACGCAGCCCCAGCGCCCGATCTGCAACACATGCCGGAGTTCTACGCAGCGTAGTCAGCACGGGAGGGGTGGGAACGGGTGATGACGTGGGCTCTTAGTCAGCACCAAACCAGCACGGGAGTCAGCACGGCACCTCCACATCATGCCCGAATAGCGCAACTCAGGCAGCCTCCTTCGCGGCCTCGTCGAGGCCGTCGCGGAGACACCGGCACCGCCCCCATGGTGGCCCCACGCACCCCCGGCCCAAGAACTATGGTGTCCCACCACATACGCCCCTGACCTGCGCGTTCCTACGGTATGGCGACACGAACACGTCCCCGTCACACGCCAGGAAGTGGTGCCGATGTCCTCCCCCGCGACCGCTCCGCCAGCCCCCTCCAGCCTCAAGCGCATCGTCGCCGCGAGCCTCATCGGCACCACCATCGAGTGGTACGACTTTTTCTTGTACGGGTCGGCCGCCGCGCTCGTCTTCAACAAGCTGTTCTTTCCGGGGTCAGATCCGCTCGTCGGCACCCTGCTGTCGTTCCTGACCTACGCCGTCGGGTTCGCCGCGCGCCCCCTCGGCGCCCTGGTGTTCGGGCACTACGGGGACCGGCTCGGGCGGAAGAAGCTGCTCGTGCTCAGTCTGCTGATGATGGGTGGGGCCACCTTCGCCATTGGGCTTCTGCCGACGCACGCCGCCATCGGGAGCGTCGCGCCCGTGCTGCTCACCGTGCTGCGGCTGGTGCAGGGATTCGCGCTCGGGGGTGAGTGGGGTGGGGCCGTGCTGCTGGTCTCCGAGCACGGGGATGCGCAGCGGCGCGGGTTCTGGGCCTCCTGGCCGCAGACCGGGGCGCCCGCCGGGCAGTTGCTGGCGACCGGGGTGCTCTCGGCGCTCACCGCGCTGCTGTCGGAGTCCGCGTTCATCTCCTGGGGGTGGCGCGTGCCGTTCCTGCTCTCCGGTGTGCTGGTGATCGTGGGGCTGTGGATCCGGCTGTCGGTCGACGAGTCGCCCGTCTTCAAGGCCGCCCTCGCCGCCGCCGAGGAGCGCAAGGCCGCCGCCAGGCAGGTCGAGAAGATGCCGCTGGTGGCCGTGATGCGGCACCACTGGCGGGATGTGCTGATCGCGATGGGCGCACGCATGGCGGAGAACATCAGCTACTACGTGATCACCGCGTTCATCCTCGTCTACGCCACCACCAGCACCGGCCTGAGCAAGCAGACCGCGCTCAACGCCGTTCTCATCGCCTCCGCCGTGCACTTCGCCGTCATCCCGGCCTGGGGCGCGCTCTCCGACCGGATCGGCCGCAAGCCGGTCTATCTGATCGGCGCGATCGGCGTCGGCGCCTGGATGTTCCCGTTCTTCGCGCTGATCGACACCAAGAGCTTCGGCAGCCTGCTGCTCGCGGTGACCGTCGGCCTGGTGCTGCACGGGGCGATGTACGCGCCGCAGGCGGCCTTCTTCTCCGAGATGTTCGCGACCCGAATGCGCTACTCCGGTGCCTCGATCGGCGCCCAGTTCTCCTCGGTCGCGGCCGGCGCCCCCGCGCCGCTCATCGCCACCGCGCTGCTCGCCGACCACGGCACCTCGACCCCGATCGCGCTGTACGTGATCGCCGCCGCGCTCCTGACCGTCGTCGCGATCAGCTGCGCGAAGGAGACGCGTCACCGGGATCTCGCGGAGGTGGAGGCCGAGGGGACCGAGAGCGGTACCGCGGCCCGGGAGGCCGCCGCGGCGGACGCCCGTACCGCCTGAGCCGGCTCGCAGGTCTCCTCGTCGGAAGGGTCTGGTGGATCCCAGCGATCCACCGGACCCTTCGACGTGTCAGCTCGATGTGTCAGCTCGACGTGTCAGTGTCAGCTCGTCACGGCCGCCGCCATCGCGTGCAGCCGCAGCGCCAGTTGGATCTCCAACGCGCGGGCCGGCTCCTGCCAGTCGGCGCCGAGCAGCCGCCCGACCCGGTCCAGCCGCTGGGCCACCGTGTTGACGTGGACGTGCAGCGCGTCCTTGGTACGGGCCGGGCTCATCCCGCTCGCGAAGTACGCCTCCATCGTCCGTACCAAGTCCGTACCGCGCCGCTCGTCGTAGGCGACGACATCGCCGATCGTGCGCCGGACGAACCCTTCGACGTCCCGGCCGTCGGCGAGCAACAACCCCAGGAATCCGAGGTCCTGGGCGGCCGCGCCCTGGCCCGCGCGGCCGAGCAGGCGCAGGGCGTCGAGGCAGCGGCGGGCTTCCTCGTACGCGCCGGCTATCGCCCCCGGCCGGGCCGCGGGCGCTTCGACCGGTGCGGACGCCCCGACGGTGACCGGTTCCCGCAGCGCGCCGCCCAGGTGTCTGGCGGTCTGGCGGGCGAGTTCGGCGGCGCTGTCGCCGGAGCCCAGGGGCAGCAGCAGGACGGTGCCGCCGTCCCGCGCCGACGCCAGGCCGTGCCGGGTCGCCGCCAGATGGGAGGCGGCGGACCACAGCCGCTGGCGGTCCGCGCTCTCGCGGCCGCCGGTGGCCGGCCCGCTGCCCACGGTGGTCCGGTCGATCCGGGCGGCGAGGACCACATGCGGGGCGTCGACGTCGGTACGCAGCCGGGCGGCCCGCTCACGCAGCAGCCGCCGGTCCCGGTCGGGCGCGTCCAGGAGGTCGTCGAGGAGCTCTCCCCGTACGCGCTGTTCGGCCTCGCCGGCCGAACGGCGGGCGAGCAGAAGCAGGGAGGTGACCAGCGCGGCGCGCTCCAGGGTGCGCTGGTCGACCGGGTCGAGGTCGCCGTGGCCGCGCAGGACGAGCGCGCCGAGCAGCTCGCCGCCCGCGGAGACGGCCGCGACCCAGTCGTCGCCGTGGCGCACGGCACGGCCGTCGCTCTGCGGTGCCGCCGGCACGGTGTCGGTGAACTCGACGGTCCCGTCGAGGACTTCGGAGAGCGACTCGGCCACGTCGTGGACGCCGCCGCCGTGCAGCACGAGCTCGCTCAGCCGGTCGTGGACCTCCGAGGCCCGCTCGATGACGGCGCTGCGGTCGCGGATGATCTCGTTGGCCCGCTCCAGTTCGGCGAGGGCGGAGCGGGTCTCGGCGAGGAGGTTCGCGGTGTCGATGGCGACCGCGGCGTGGGCGGCGAACGAGCCCAGGAGGGCGACCTGTTCGCGCTCGAAGACCCGGGCGCGGCGGTCGGCCGCGAAGAGCACGCCGATGACCTGGCTGCCCAGCGTCAGCGGGACGCCGAGGATGGCGACGAGACCCTCGTCGCGGACGCCGGAGTCGATGGCCCGGGTGTGCTGGAAACGCTTGTCGTCGAAGTAGCTGTCGGTGACGTAGGGGCGGGCGGTCTGGGCGACGAGCCCGCCGAGCCCCTCCCCCATCCCCAGCCGCAGCTGCTGGAAGCGGGCGGAGACGGACCCGTCGGTGACCCGCATGTAGGTGTCGCCCGCGACCGGGTCGTTCAGGCTGAGGTAGGCGACTTCGGTACCGAGGAGGGACCTGGCCCGCTGCACGATGGCGCGCAGGACCGCGTCGAGGTCGCGCAGGCCCGCGAGGTCGTGCGCGGTGGCGAAGAGCGCGGACAGCTCGGCCTCACGGCGGCGGCGCCCTTCGAGCTCGGCGCGGACGCGCAGGGCGAGCTGCTTGGCGTGCTCCAGCCCGGCCAGCGCCTCGGGGCCCGCGCCGCTCGCGCGGGCGAGCAGCACGGGCCGGTCGTACGCCTCCACGGCCGCTCCGCGGGCGAGGAGCTCCAGGTAGGAGGCCTGTTCTTGGGACATGGACACAGGGATACCTGCCGTACGGGTGATCGCACCAGCCCTGTGGACAACCGATCCGGCCGGCACGTGGCTCCACCGCTCAGTGCGCGGTCCAGCCGCCGTCGAGGGCGAGGGAGGTGCCGGTGATGAAGGAGGCCTGCGGGGTGCAGAGGTAGAGGACGGCTTCGGCGACCTCCTCCGGCTCGATGAGCCGCTTGAGGGCCGAGTCCTTGAGCAGCACGTCGGTGAGGACGGCCTCGGGCGGGATGGCGTGCGCCGCGGCCTGGTCGGCGATCTGCCGTTCCACCAGTGGCGTGCGCACATAGCCGGGGTTGACGCAGTTGGAGGTGACGCCGTGCGCCGCCCCTTCCAGCGCCGCCGTCTTGGAGAGACCCTCCAGCCCGTGTTTGGCCGCCACGTAGGCGGACTTGTACGCCGAGGCGCGCAGCCCATGGACGGAGGAGAGGTTGACGATCCGGCCCCAGCCCTGGCCGTACATGTGCGGCAGGGCGCCCCTGATCAGCCGGAACGGCGCCTCCAGCATCACGGTGAGGACGGTGTGGAAGACGTCTGGGGGGAACTCCTCGATGGGGCGGACCAGTTGGAGCCCGGCGTTGTTGACGAGGATGTCGGTGCCGGCGGCGGCGGTCTCGGCGGCGTCGAGGTCGGTGAGGTCGAGGACGTGGGCCTCGACGGTGCCCGTGAGGCCGGCTGCCCGGTCCACCAGTTCGGCCAGCCCGTCGGCCGCCCGGTCGACGGCCCTGACCTTCGCGCCGGCGGCCGCGAGGCGCAGCGCGCAGGCACGGCCGATGCCGCCGGCCGCGCCGGTGACGAGCGCGGTACGGCCGCCGAGGTCGACGGTGACGGAGGGAGGTGCGGCGGCGGGACCAGATGCGGTGGGGGCGGTCATGCTTCGCACCCTACGAACCGCACCGCCCCCCACCGATGTGGTCAGCACCCATACTTCAGCCCAAGGGGGTGGCGTCGAACCATGTGGGTTCGTCGGCGAGCGCCTGCTTGATCCGGAACAGCGAGAACTCCCTCAGCTCCGGCAGCGCGTCCACGGGGAACCAGCCCACATCGGTCGACTCCTCGTCGTTGACCCTCGCCCGGCCCCCGATCGCCCGGCAGCGGAAGGTGACGTCCATGAACTGGCACTGGTCGCCGTTGGGGTACGTCACCGGCTGGTGCATGGTCTGGACGAGGACGACCCGCTCCACCTCGCAGCGTACGGCCGTCTCCTCGTACACCTCCCGTACGGCGGCCGCGGCCGGCTGCTCCCCCGGGTCGACGATGCCGCCGATGACCGACCACATGCCGTTGTCGGTACGCCGCCCGAGCAGGACCCGTCCCTCGTCGTCGAGGACGACCGCGGTCACCCCGGGCAGGAAGAGCAGCTGCTGCCCGGCGGTTTCGCGGATGGCACGGATGAAGTCAGGGGTACCCATGTCGTCGACCCTAGGTGTTCGGCGCGGTCTCAGGAGGCGGGGACGGCGGGGACGGAGCGTCGGGCCCGGATGCCGCGCGTCGTGGACCAGCCGAGGCCGGCGACGGCCAGCGCGACGAGTACGGCCTCGGGAAGGGTGCCCATCCGGGTCGCGGGTGTCTGGGTGGACCGCAGCGGCACCTCGGCGACCAGCGCGGCCGGGGTGAACATCCCGCTCTTCTCCACGATCGTGCCGTCCGGCCGGATGATGGCGCTGACCCCGCTGGTGACGGGCACGACGACGGCGCGGCTGTGCTCGACGGCCCGCACCCGCGACATGGCGAGCTGCTGGTAGGTCATCTCGCTACGTCCGAAGGTGGCGTTGTTGCTGGGTACGGAGATCAGCTGGGCGCCGTGGGTGACCGTGTCCCGGACCGCCCAGTCGAACGCCGCCTCGTAGCAGGTGGCGAGGCCGACCTTGGTGCCGGCCAGGTCGAAGACGCCGACCTTGTCGCCCGGCCCGAAGTCCCGGCTGACCCGGTCGACGTTCTCGTTGAAGAGGCGCACGACCGGCCGCAGGGGGATGTACTCACCGAACGGCTGCACATGCCGCTTGTCGTACGTGGCGACGGGGCCGCGCCGCGGGTCCCATTCGATCAGGGTGTTGCGCAGCTTCCCGGTGTCGGGCGTGAGGACCGATCCGATGACGGTCGGGGCGCCGATGGCGCGTACGGCCTGGTCGATGACGAGGCGGGCGTCGTCGTTGCGGTACGGGTCGATGTCGCTGGAGTTCTCCGGCCACAGCACGAAGTCCGGCCGGGGTTCCTTGCCCGCGGCGACGTCGTCCGCGAGCTGCTGGGTGCGGCGGGCGTGGTTGTCGAGGACCGCCCGGCGCTGGTCGTTGAAGTCGAGGCCCAGGCGGGGCACGTTGCCCTGGATCGCGGCGACGGTGGCGGTGCCGTCCTGCGCGGAGGCGTCCACCAGGGGCAGCGCCGCGAAGGCGCCGGTGACGGGGACGAGGACGGTGAGCGCGGCGGTGGCCAGCGGGCCGCGCGGCAGGACGTGGCTCGCCCGGTACGCGCGGAGCAGCCGGACCGTCTCGTAGAGGCCGAAACCGCACAGGGCGACGGCGAAGCCGAGGACGGGCGTGCCGCCGAGCGCGGCGAGCGGCAGGAACACACCGTCGGCCTGGCCGAAGGCGATCTTGCCCCAGGGGAAGCCGCCGAAGGGGGCACGCGCGCGTGCCGCCTCGCCGAGGACCCAGACGGCGGCGGCCCACACGGGCCAGGCGGGCAGCCGGGAGACGACGGCGATGCCGAGCCCGGTGCCGCCGACGAACAGCGCCTCGGCGGCCACCAGGGCCAGCCACGGTACCGCTCCGACGAACGATCCGGTCCAGATGAGCAGGGGCGCGAGGAAGCCGAGCCCGGCGAGGTAGCCGAGGCCGAAGCCGGCGCGTGGACGGCGGTCGCGGAGCGTCCAGCCGAGGAGCGCGAAGGCGGGCAGGGCGAGCCACCACAGGGGCCGAGGCGGGAAGCTCAGGTAGAGCAGCGCTCCGGAGAGCACGGCGGCCCCGGGGCGCGCGAAGCGCCGGAGCAGCCTCCTGAGGCCCCGGTCGGCGGGTTCTGGCACGTCGGATGCGTCGGACGGACCGACGGGGGTGATGGTGGCGCTCACGTTGCGGAGTCTACGGCGCATGTCTGTGGCGCCGGCCGGGCGCCCGACGGACCAGCCGGAGGGGGCGCGCTCCGGGCGTCAGGCCTTGGCGGCCGCGCTCGGGGACGGGGGCGTGCCGAGGCGTTCGCGGATGACCCGTACCGCGGATTCGGCGTCGTCGACGGTGACGGTGAAGCTGCGGCCGTCCCACAGGGTCAGGACCAGGCCCTCGCCTCTGCGGACCACCACGGCCGTGCCCTGTTCGGGCCGCCAGCGGTAGCCCCAGCCTCCCCAGTGGCGGGGGTTGACCTTCGGGTCGAACTCCGCGCCCACGACATGGTCGAGCAGGATCCGGCGCCGCGGTACGCCCATGTGGCCGCAGCGGACCTCGAAGGCGTGGCGGTCCACCTTGACCGCCACATGGACGAAGGCGAGCGTGCCGAAGAGCATCAGCAGACCTGCCGCGACACAGCCGATGACCGACATCAGCAGCGGGGTGATGCTGGAGGCCCACTGGGAGTCCACGGCCAGCTGGACGCCCAGGGCGATGCACGCGGCCCCGGCCCCCGCGAGGACCCATTGGATGCGGTTGGTGGCGCGGCCCGTCCACACCTCGGGAAGGGGCTCGTCGGCATGGGGGGTGCTACGAGAGTGGTCCCTCATGAGTCACAGCGTACGCACGTTCCGCTCATGGCGGCCTGGTCGGCGTCAGCGGGCGGGAGTGGCCGCCGAGGCGAGCAGACGGCCTTCCGCATAGCTCAGCGCCGCGGCCGGGAGGTCCGACGCCCGGCCGCTGAGCAGCACGGTCAGGCCGGTGGCCGGTTCCGCGGCGGGCGCGGGCCCGGCTCCGATACGGCGCAGGGCCTGAGCGGCGACCGCCCCGGCGGAGCCGTGCAGAACCACGGGCGGGACGCCGCCGGGCCGTACGGCCGTACGGATGCGTTCGGCGACGAGTTCGTAGTGCGTGCAGCCGAGGACGACGGCGCGGACGTCGTCGGGGGTGAGGGCGGCGGCGGCCGCGATGGCGGCGTCGATCGCGGCTTCGTCGGCGTACTGGACGGCGTCGGCGAGGCCGGGGCAGGGCACCTCGGTGACCGGCACAGAGGCGGCGAAGTCACGGATCAGACCGCGCTGGTACGGGCTGCCGGTGGTGGCCGGGGTCGCCCAGATGGCCACGGGCCCGCCGCCCGCGGCGGCCGGCTTGATCGCCGGGACGGTGCCGATGACGGGGATGTCGGGCTCCAGCTCGGCCCGGAGCGCGGGCAGCGCGTGGACGGAGGCGGTGTTGCAGGCGACGATCAGGGCGTCGGGGCCATGGGCGGCCGCGGCGCGCGCGACGGCGAGGGCATGGGCGATGACGTCGTCCGGTGTACCACGGCCCCACGGCATGCCGTCGGGGTCGGAGGAGAGGACGAGATCGGCGTCCGGCCGCAGCCGGCGCACCGCGGCGGCCGCCGCGAGCAGGCCGATTCCGGAGTCCATGAGCGCGATCTTCACCCGGTCACCCTAGCCGACGGGCCTTGCGCGCCCGACAATCTGGGGCAGACTGCCGGGAATGAGCGCCATTGCCTGGATCGCCGTGGGGTCGCTGGCCGCCTGGGGGTGGCTGCTGCTGGGTCAGGGGTTTTTCTGGCGTACCGACCAGCGGCTGCCACGACGGGCCGGACCCCCGCACTGGCCGCGGGTCGCGGTCGTCGTACCGGCCCGGGACGAGGCACATGTCCTGCCGGTGAGCCTGCCGTCGCTGCTCGCCCAGGACTATCCCGGCGACGCGGAGGTCGTGCTCGTCGACGACGGGAGTACGGACGGCACGGCGGCGGTCGCACGCGAGCTGGCCGACGACTGCGGCGGGCTGCCGCTGACGGTGACCCATCCGGGTGAACCGGAGCCGGGATGGACGGGGAAGCTGTGGGCCCTGCGGCACGGCATCGGGCTGGCACGCGCGCGTGAACCGGAGTTTCTGCTCCTGACGGACGCCGACATCGCGCATGAGCCCGACAGCCTGCGGGAGCTGGTCGCGGCGGCCGTCACCAACCGGCTCGATCTGGTCTCGCAGATGGCCCGGCTGCGGGTGGCGAGCGGCTGGGAGCGGCTCGTGGTGCCCGCCTTCGTCTACTTCTTCGCGCAGCTGTACCCCTTCCGCCGGATCAACCGGGAGGGGGCGCGGACGACGGCCGCGGCGGGCGGCTGTGTGCTGCTGCGGGCGGACGCCGCCGAGCGGGCCGGGGTGCCGGAGGTGATCCGGCACGCGGTGATCGACGACGTGTCGCTGGCCAGGGCGGTGCGCCGGAGCGGGGGGCGGATCTGGCTGGGTCTCGCGGAGCGGGTGGACAGCGTCCGGCCGTATCCGCGCCTCGCCGATCTGTGGCGGATGGTCTCGCGCAGCGCCTACGCCCAGCTGCGGCACAACCCTCTGGTGCTCGCCGGGACGGTCGCCGGGCTCGCGCTGGTGTATCTGGCGCCGCCGGTGGCGCTGGTGGCCGGGGTGCTCGGCGGTGACGCGGCGGCGGCCTGGGCGGGCGGGGCGGCCTGGGCGGTGATGGCGGGCACGTATGTGCCGATGCTGCGCTACTACCGGCAGCCGCTCTGGCTGGCGCCGACGCTGCCGTTCACGGCGTTGCTTTATCTGCTGATGACGGTCGACTCGGCCGTGCAGCACTACCGGGGCCGGGGCGCCGCCTGGAAGGGGCGTACGTACGCCCGTCCGCAGCCGGCGCCGGACCGCTGAGCCCGTCCGGCGCCGCCCGCGGGTGCTACTTCCGGCCCGGGGTCCAGTTCATGCCCCACCCGTAGGCCTGGTCGATGGTGCGCTGCGGGCTGACGCCGCGCGGGGGTACGAGATAGCGGGCCTCGCGGCGGACGACCAGGTCGCCGTTCTCGTGGGTGAGCAGGGCGAGGGCGCAGACGGTGGAGGGGACGGTGCACTCGTCGAGGAAGAACTCGACGGGGGCGCCGTTCTGCGGGCGCAGGGTGACGGTGGCGTGGAGGTCGGCGAAGCTGCGGGCGCCCTCGTAGATGGTGACGAAGATGAGGACGCGGCGGAGCTTGTCCTTGTGGTCGAGGTTGACGGTGAGGTTCTCGCCACCGGCGAGGGCGCCGGTGCGGTCGTCGCCGTCGAGGTGGATGTACGGGGGCTGGTGCAGGGCGCCGAAGGCGTTGCCGAGGGCCTGGACGACGCCCTTGCGGCCGTCGGCGAGTTCGAAGAGGGCGCACAGGTCGAGGTCGAGGTCGGCGTGCTGGGCGACGGCCCGGCCGAGCTTGGCGGCCCAGCCCTGGAACTGCTTGCGCATCTCCCAGTTGAGGTTGACGCGCAGGGCGCCGGAGGTGCCGCCCTGTTTGGCGAGGGAGACGGTCGGGGCCTCTTTGGTCAGCGTGACCTTCGACAGCTGCACGGGCCGGGGTGCGGCGGCGGGCGCCGTACGCGGCGGGGCGGGCGGACGGACCGGGGCCGCCGGACGGGGGACGGGGGCAGGGGTGGCCGGGGCGGGCGCGGGGCGGGGGTCGTCGACCGTGATGCCGAAGTCGGTGGCGAGGCCTTCGAGCCCGCTGCCGTAGCCCTGCCCGACCGCACGGAACTTCCAGCCGCCCTGCCTGCGGTAGAGCTCGCCGAGGATGAACGCGGTCTCGACGGTGGCATCCTGGCTGTCGTAGCGGGCCAGTTCGGTGCCCGCGGCGGCGTCGAGGACGCGTACGTACAGGCCGGGGACCTGGCCGAAGGCGCCGCCGGCGGCGGAGGCGGCCAGGACGATCCGCTCGATCCCGGGCTCCACGCGCGCGAGGTCGACGGCGAGGGTGTCGGTCACGGCCCCGCCGGAGGCCCGCTTGCCGTCGTGCCGGACGGCGCCGGAGCCGTGGGCGGGCTGGTTGTAGAAGACGAAGTCCGCGTCGGAGCGGACCTTTCCGGAGACGAGCAGGAGGGCGGAGGCGTCGACGTCCGGCACTCCCGCGCCTGAACGCCATCCCAATTCCACGCGCACACGTGGCGCGGGCACCGGAACATTCGCTCCCTTAAGCATGGACATGATCATTCTCCCCGCGGTCCACGTGCACGAAGATTTGTGTATGGCCAAGCTATTACCGGCAACTTCGAGGGTGCTTCGGGGTCGCCTCGGGTGACCCGACGGTAACCCCTTCCGAGCTGCCCTTTACACGATCCCTACGGCTGTCGGCGACCGTTTTTCCCACGTTCGCTCGCATTGTGGAACCAAGGCTTCCCACAACCCGTGAAACAACCCTCTTATCGGGCTCCCCACAGAGCACATAGTGGGCTTAACTTATGTGCCATGACCTCCCCCCGCGCCACCTACGGCGGCGGTTACTACACCGCGCCGTCGTTCCCCGACACTCCGATCTACGACTCCCTGGTCGCGGAGCGGGGCACGCCTCAGATCGCTCCGATCCGAGTACCGGCCGCATACGACACACCCGGCAGCTATCTGCCGGCCCTTCCCGCGGCGCTGCCCGCCCTGCCCGCGGGTCCCAGCCAGTCCGCCCCCTCCTACGGCGGTGGGTACGGCTACCCGCAGCAGATGCAGCAGCAGCCCATGCCGGTGCCGCTGCAGCAGGCGCCCGCGCCGTACATCCCGCAGCAGCCGGTCGCCCCGCGCGGCTACCCCGGCCCGCAGCCGATGCAGACGCGTCCGGTCGCCACCGGCTACGAGGCGATGCGCCCCGCCGCGCCGCGTCCCGTACCGGCCGCCGCGCCGTACGACGACCCGTACAACCGCCCTTACCAGGGCGGGGGGTACTGACCGGACAATCGCCGCACGGAGCGCCTGGCAGGATGGGTGCATGCCCAATCCTGTGCTGCGTTCCCTCCACATCCACCCGGTCAAGGCGATCCAGGGCTTCGCCCCCGCCGAGGCCGCGGTCGAGCCGTGGGGACTCGCCGGGGACCGCCGCTGGGCGCTGGTCGACGCATCCGGGAAGGTCGTGACCCAACGGCGTCACCCGCGCATGGCGTTGGCCTCGGCGGGGGCGAAGCCGGACGGGGGGATCCGGCTGACCGCGCCCGGTCTCGAGGAGCTGAGCGTCGCGGTCCCCGAGCCCTCGACGACGGTCCCGGTGGAGGTCTTCGAGACCAAGGTCGAGGCCGTACCCGCGGGCGGGGCCGCGGACGCCTGGTTCAGCGACCACCTCGGCTGCGACGTACGGCTCGTGCACATGGACGACCCGTCGTACCGCAGGCCCATCGATCCGAAGTACGCACGGCCAGGCGAAACGGTGAGCTTCGCCGACGGCTATCCGCTCCTTCTCACCACGACCGCCTCCCTCGAGGCTCTCAACGCGCTGATCGCGCAGGGCGATCACGCCCACGAGGGCCCGCTTCCCATGAACCGGTTCCGGCCGAACGCGGTCCTGGAGGGCACCCTTCCCTGGGACGAGGACAACTGGACCCGGCTCGCCGTAGGAGAGGTCACCTTCCGGGTCGCCAAGCCCTGCGGCCGGTGCGTGGTGACCACCACCGACCAGCGCACCACCGAGCGCGGCAGGGAACCGCTGCGCACGCTCGGGCAGCACCGCCGTCAGGGCGGCAAGCTGGTCTTCGGGCAGAACGTCGTGCCCGAACGCACCGGAACCATCCGGGTCGGCGACGCCGTGAAGATCATCGGGTAACGCGGCACCGGACAACGGTCCCTCCCCTGCCGACAGCCGAGAGCGGTCCTTTCGAGCGTGCCCGCTGCCCCGCCCGGCTGTCACGGGCACGGGAGGCAGGCGCGCGCCCGAGCGGTCAACTCGGCGCCGTCGCGCGCGCTACGGTGGTGCGATCGGATCACCGACACGCTCACGAGGTGGGGGACGAGCAGCACCATGGCACAGGGCACGGTCCAGGTGACGCACACCGGCACATCGAGGTGGCGCCGCCGCACGGGCGAGTACGCCTCCCTCGCCGCAGCCCTGGAGGCCGCCGCGGACGGTGACATCCTCACCGTCGCGCCGGGAACGTACCGGGAGAACCTGGTCCTTCGACGGGCCGTGACACTGCGCGGACCCGAGGGCTCGGTCGGCTCGGTGCGGATCGCGCCGGCCGACGGGGTGCCGCTGACCGTGCGCGCCTCGGCCACCGTCCAGGACCTGCACGTGGAGGGCCAGGACTCGGCCGCGCCCGCGCTGCTGATCGAGGACGGCACCCCCGAACTGCTGGACCTGCGGATCGTGACCCGCTCGGCCGCCGGTGTGGAGGTACGGGGCGCTGCCCGGCCGACGGTACGGCGCTGCACGGTCGACAACCCGGCCGGGGTCGGGATCGCCGTGGTCGACGGCGCCGGCGGCGTGTTCGAGGAGTGCGAGGTCGTGGCGGCCGGCCAGTCGGGCGTCTCGGTCCGCGGCGGCGCGCACCCGCGTCTGGAGCGCTGCCGGGTCCACCACACCTCGGGCGCGGGGCTGGCGGTGACCGGTGAGGGCACCGCCCTGGAGGCGGTCGGCTGTGAGGTGTACGAGATCAAGGGCTCGGGGGTGCAGATCGCCGCACGCGCCACGGCCCATCTCACCGACTCGACCGTGCACCGCACTTCGGCGGACGGCATCACCCTGGACACGGATGCGGTGCTGACGCTGTCGGACTGCGACATTCACGACATCCCGGAGAACGCGGTCGACCTGCGGTCGCGTTCGGTCCTGACCCTGACCCGCTCGACGGTCCGCCGGTTCGGACGCAACGGCCTGTCGGTGTGGGACCCGGGGACCCGGGTGGACGCCAACCAGTGCGAGATCCATGACAGTACGGGCGACTATCCGGCGGTCTGGGTCAGCGACGGCGCCACTGCCGTGCTGGACGCCTGCCGGGTGCACGACGTGCCGGACGCGCTGTTCGTGCTCGACCGGGGCTCACGGGTCGACGTCGTCGACAGCGATCTCTCACAGGTGCGTAACACGGCGGTGTCGGTGAGCGACGGGGCGACCGCCCAGCTGGACGACTGCCGGATCCGGGAGGCGTCCACCGGCGCCTGGTTCCGGGACCACGGCAGCGGCGGCACGCTCGCCAACTGCCTTGTCGACGCGGTCCAGACGGGAGTCATCGTCACCAAGGGCGCGGACCCCACCATCGAGCGGGTCACGGTCACCTCGCCCGCCGAGGCCGGGTTCTACGTCTCCGCGGAGGGCCGCGGCTCGTTCGTCGGCTGCCGGGTGACCGGCAGCGGGGGCTACGGCTTCCATGTGATGGACGGCTGCCGCACCACGCTGCGCGGGTGCCGTACGGAGCGGTGCGCGCGGGCGGGCTACGAGTTCGCCGAGGACGGGGTGGTCGCGCAGGACTGCACCAGCGACGAGAGCGCCGTACGCTCCACCGCACCGGCCCCGGCCGCCCCCCTCGCCCAGACCGCGACGCAGACGGTGGGCCTGCTCTCCGCTGTGCCGGTCCAGCAGCCCGCGGCGGCGCCCGCCCCGGCCGAGCCGGCGCGGTCCTCCGGCGACGTGCTCGGCGAACTCGACGCCCTCGTCGGCCTGGACAGCGTCAAGCACGAGGTCCGTTCGCTCACCAACATGATCGAGGTGGGGCGCAAGCGGCAGGAGGCCGGGCTGAAGGCCGCCTCCGTCCGCCGCCATCTGGTCTTCACCGGCTCCCCCGGCACCGGCAAGACGACCGTGGCGCGGCTGTACGGCGAGATCCTGGCCTCGCTGGGCGTGCTGGAGCGCGGGCATCTGGTGGAGGTGTCCCGGGTCGACCTGGTCGGCGAGCACATCGGGTCCACCGCGATCCGCACCCAGGAGGCGTTCGACCGGGCGCGCGGCGGGGTGCTCTTCGTCGACGAGGCGTACGCGCTGTCGCCCGAGGACTCCGGGCGGGACTTCGGCCGGGAGGCGATCGACACGCTGGTGAAGCTGATGGAGGACCACCGGGACGCGGTGGTGGTGATCGTCGCCGGGTACACGGCCGAGATGGAGCGGTTCCTGACCGTCAACCCCGGGGTGGCGTCCCGTTTCTCGCGGACCATCACCTTCAGCGACTACGTCCCCGACGAGCTGGTGCGGATCGTGGAGCAGCAGGCGGAGGAGCACGAGTACCGGCTCGCGCAGGGCACCGCCGAGGCGCTGGTGAAGTACTTCACGGAGCTGCCCAAGGGGCCGGCGTTCGGCAACGGCCGTACCGCCCGGCAGACGTTCGAGTCGATGGTGGAGCGGCACGCTGGCCGGGTCGCCGCGCTCGCGGACGCGAGCACGGACGACCTGACCCTGCTCTACCCGGAGGACCTGCCCGAACTGCCCTGAGAGGGCAGGGTGCCGGTGCGCTGCCGGGGCAGGGCGGGCGGCAGCAGATCGAGCAGCCCGGTCCGCTCCTGGGCGAACGCCGGGTCGGCCTGGTAGTCGGAGTGGCCGAGGATCGGCTCGGGCAGCGGATGGTTGTCGGTGCGGCCGTAGACGACCGGGTCGGCCAGCGCCTCCCGGTCCACTGCGGGCTTGTCGCCGTGCGCGGGCAGGTGGACGGGGCCCCCTATCGGGTCCGTCCGCCGCCACAGATTGCGCCAGCAGTGCACCTCCCGGTGGAGGGCGGCGAGGGGCCCTGGGCCGAAGTAGGCGGGGAACCAGCGCCCGTAGAGCCGCTCCAGGGGCGAGCCGTAGGTGAGCAGCGCGACGCGGTTGCGGGTCTGCGGGGGCAGCTGCCAGACGGCGGCCGCGGCGAGCACGCTGCCCTGGGAGTGGCCGGAGATGACGAGCCGTCCGCCGGTGCGGTCGGTCCAGGAGCACATCCGCCAGGTGAGGTCGGGCACGGCCCGCTCGGCATAGCAGGGCGGGGCGAACGGGTGGGCGGCGCGCGGCCAGAAGGTGCCCACGTCCCAGAGGATGCCGATGGTGCGGCGGGCGGAGGCGTCCTTGTAGGCGCGGCGGCCGCAGGCGACGAAGAGCAGGAAGCCGAAGCCGACGAGCCAGGAGCCGAGCGCCTGCGCCGAGTCGGCGAGGCCGGCGACGAACGGGTGCGCGTCGTCGAAGACCCGCCCGGGGACCTGCTTGCCGGCCATGGATCCGGCGACGGCGGCGGCGCCGAGGAGCAGGGTCGCTCCGGAGAGGATGCCGATGAGGACGGGCGCGGTGTCGGTGAGGGAGGCCCACGCGCGCGTGGCGGAGATCCGGCGGCTGCGGACGGGGTCGGGGCGGTCGATCTCGTACTCGGCCTCGACCGTGGGCACGGAGCGGTGGGCCGCGAGGACGGTACGGGCGGCCAGGAACAGGGCCGGTACGGCGAGCAGGAGCAGCAGCACGGGGATGACGGAGGCCTGCCAGCTCAGCAGGACGGGCGGTCCGACGATGGGGCCGCGCTGCATGCCGGGGGTGCCGGGGCCGTCGAGCCAGTCGGCGACGCGCTGGGCGACACCGCCGGTCATCACGCCGCCGAGCGCGCAGGCCAGCATGGCGACGGAGGGGCCGCCGAGTCCGTACATCGCGGTGCGGGGGTGGCGGGTGCGGCGGTGCAGGACGAGCGCGACGGCGCCGAGCGCGACGACGAGGGCTCCTTGGGCGAGGGCTAGGGCGGTGAAGGTGACTTCGCCGGGCAGGGTGCCGGAGGACCGCCAGGCGGGCCGGGACCAGGAGGCGTACACCATCGCCAGGACGAGCAGGCCGAGGGACGCCTCGGGCAGCCAGTTGACCAGGGCGCGGTCCACGCGGTGGTCGACGCGCCGTTCGCTGCGTCCGCGCCGGCAGACGACTACGACGACGAAGAGCGCGGCGGCGGCGATGGCCCCCTCGACGGTCCAGGCCAGGATCTCGCGCAAGGTGCCGCCGGCGGCCCGGTCGTGCCGGGCGGCGGCGCCTGCCACGCCCGCGGCGACGGTGAGCAGACCGGCGGCGGTGTGGGCGGCGCGGAGCCGGGCGACGAGGCGGCGGCCGTACCAGAAGCCGGGACGGCCGAGCGCGGGCCGTACGGCGGCCGGGGGTGTCGTGGCGGTCGGTGCTTCACCGGCGGGGGCCTCGGCCGCCTGCGGCAGGTCCGCGTCCTCGTCGTCGAAGGTCCGCGGGCGTTCGGCCTCATAGGCGCTCCAGGTGCGGTTGGACAGGTACCAGAGGAGGGTGACCAGCGCGGTCGGTACGAGCGCGGCGAGGGCGAGGCGGCGGCCTGGCTGCGACCACCAGCCCTCGCGGGCGGCGGACACGAAGCCGAGCCAGGACCGCTCCTCGGCGCAGGCGGCGGTGCCCGCGCACTGCCAGGCCGTCAGGTCGAGCGCGACCTCGCAGGCGGCCGCCGTCATGAGCACGGTGAGGGAGAGTGCGACGAGCCGGACGAGGACGCCGTAGAACCGGACGGCCCGGGGCTGGTCCTCGGTGGGCGGGCGCATCCAGTGGGCCAGGTTGGCGACCATGAAGGGCAGCAGGAGCAGCCACAGGGCGCGGGCGCCGTTGCCGGAGGTGAGGTTGGACCAGCAGTACGCCTCGGGGACCGGCCTTT
The DNA here is from genome assembly GCF_055639315.1 of Streptomyces sp. NPDC039465. Lineage (NCBI taxonomy): Bacteria > Bacillati > Actinomycetota > Actinomycetes > Kitasatosporales > Streptomycetaceae > Streptomyces > Streptomyces sp. NPDC039465. Next base: position 81,529 of record NZ_JBVKAP010000008.1, read on the forward strand.
CGTCGTACCGCTCGGGGTGGTCCTCGGCGTCCGTGTCGTCGGCGCGGCGGTGCATGGCGGCGGTGGCGTCGCCGGTGACCCTGACGGTCCGGGGATCGTCGAGCATGGCCTGAGGGGTGGCGCCGCCGACGCCATGGACCAGCAGCTCGAGGGCGGCACCCCCGCTCCGCGGGGCCGGTGTGGCAGGGGGCACTTCGGTGACTCGCTCTCGTGGTGGGAGGATGCGCGGCAGCAACAGAATCGCGGATGGCCGTGTGCCCGTGCAGGTGGTCTCACGGAATCCGACCTCAATCCCCTCTGGAAGGACCGGCCCGGCGGTGAGTGACAATCAGAATCTCCTCGCGGAGCAGCGGCGCGCCCTGATCCTCGACGAGGTACGGCGGCGCGGCGGGGTGCGGGTCAACGAGCTCACCCGCAGGCTGAACGTGTCGGACATGACGGTGCGCCGGGATCTGGACGCACTGGCCCGGCAGGGGTTCGTGGCGAAGGTGCACGGCGGTGCGGTGCCGGTGGTGGAGCCGAGCACGCACGAGCCGGGGTTCGAGGCGAAGTCGTCGCTGGAGCCGACCGCGAAGGAAGACATCGCGCGGGCGGCGGCGGCGATGGCCGTACCGGGCAGCGCGATCGCCCTGTCCGGCGGGACGACCACGTACGCGCTGGCGCATCAGCTGCTCGATGTGCCGGACCTGACGGTGGTGACGAACTCGGTGCGTGTGGCGGACGTGTTCCACACGGCGCAGCGCACGGGCTCCTCGGGCGGTCCGCGGCCGGGGGCGGCGACGGTGGTGCTCACCGGCGGGGTGCGCACACCGTCGGACTCACTGGTGGGGCCGGTGGCCGATCAGGCGATCGCCTCGCTCCACTTCGACGTGCTGTTCCTGGGGGTGCACGGCATCTCGGTGGAGGCGGGCCTGTCCACGCCGAACCTGGCGGAGGCGGAGACGAACCGCCGCCTGGTCCACTCGGCCCGCCGGGTGGTGGTGGTCGCCGACCACACCAAGTGGGGCACGGTGGGCCTGAGCTCGTTCGCCCGCCTGGAGGACGTGGACACGCTGGTCACGGACGCGGGCCTGTCGCCCGAGACCCGCGCGGAGATGACGGAACACGTCCCGGGGCTCCTGATCGCGGGCGAGGACGACACCTGACGGTGCGGGGCCGGCCACGACCGCCTGTTTTGTCACGCCCACCCCGACCGCCTGCGTTGAGGGCGCCCAGGACCGCCTGGCGAACCGAGCCCTAAAAGAGCGGCGCCACGGCGACCGCCTTGAAGAAGGTGTACGAGAAGGTGCCGCCCGGCTCCGCCGTGCGGTGGAGGTCGGCCAGGCCGCGGTCCCAGTCGGCCGGGGTGGTGAGTCCGGCGGCGAGGGCTTCGTCGCGTACGGAGTCGACCATGGCGATGAACGTGCCGCGGGTGAAGCCTTCGACGAGGGCGGGCCGGCCGGCGTCCGCGTAGACGGTACGGGGGCGGACGACGACGTCGAGGTAGCCCGCGGCGGTCAGCAGCGGGTGCAGCTCGCGGCCGATCAGCGCGTTGCCGCCGACCTTGGCCTGGAGGCTCACCTGGCAGTCGATGGCGGCGTGCGCATAGGCCGAGTCGGGGTGGAAGAGCGCCGATCCGTGGTCGCCCTCGATGACGGTGAGGGTGCCGCCGGGGCGCAGCAGTCGCCGTAGCCGCCGCAGGGTGCGCGCCGGGTCGGAGAGGTGTTCCAGGACGAAGCAGACGAAGACGTGATCGAAGGACCTGTCGGGGAAGGGCGGTTCCAGCAGGTCGGCCTGGTGCCACCGCACGCGCGCGTGCGGGGCGTGGGCCTGGACACGCGCGCGTGCCTGGGCGAGGGAGTCCTCGGAGAGGTCGACGGCGACGATCTGGGCGCCGGGGCTGCGGGTGGCGAGGTGCACGGTCTGGGCGCCGACGCCGCAGCCCGCTTCGAGGACCCGGCTGCCGGGCGGGTAGGCGGTGCCGTCGTGGAGCAGCGCGGCGAGGGTGTCCGCCTGGTCTCCGAGCCGCTGGGCCTCCTGGTCCGAGTATCCGTGCACATAGTCGACCGTCATACGTCACGCCCTTGCGTCCGTGGTGGGTGGGGGAGGTCCGGAGGTGGGTTCCGGACGTCTTCAGCCTGGCGCGATGATGGTCCGGTGCACAGGTCCAAAGAGGGTCCGTCCGACCGGTCCACAAGCGCCGCCGCGGTCCACGGCGCGGACTTCCTCCAGCTGACGCGGGAGGGGGCGCCGCCGGGCGGGCTGAGCGAGTGGCTGGCGGGGCAGTTGCGCCGGGCGATCTCCGACGGGCGGCTCCCGGTCGGCGGAAGGCTGCCCGCAAGCCGGGTCCTCGCCGCCGAACTGCGGGTGTCGCGCGGTGTGGTGACGGACGCGTACCGGCGCCTCGGCGAGGACGGCCACGTGGCGGGGCGTGGCCGGGCGGGCACGGTCGTCGTCGCCGCGCCCCTGGACGCCGCCCCGGCCCCTGCCTCGGCGGCGGAACCGCCGTCGCCGGAGGCGCTCTTCGCCAGCACCGGGCGTCCGGACGTGTTCGACGCGTGGCGGGCGACGAAGGCGCGGATCGACCTGTCCCCGGGGCTGCCGGACCTCACCGCCTTTCCCCGTACGGCCTGGCTGCGGGCCGAGCGGGCCGTGCTGGCCGGGCTCCCGGCCGCCGAGCTCGGCTACGGCGACCCGCGGGGCGCGCCGGCGCTGCGGACCGCCGTCGCCCACTGGCTGGCCCGTAACCGGGGCGTACGGGCCGACCCCGCCGACGTACTGATCGTGTCCGGAACCGGGCAGACCCTGACCCTGTGCGCGCAGGTGCTGTACGACCGGGGGATCCGGGAGATGGCGGTGGAGGACCCCGGGGCGCTGGGGGCGCGGCAGCATCTCGCGAGCCGCGGACTCGCGACGCCGCCGGTCGGGGTCGACGAGGAAGGCGTACGCGTCGGCGAGCTGCGGGCGTCGGGCGCCCCGGCCGTGCTGCTGACGCCGGCTCATCAGTTCCCCACCGGGGTGGTGCTCGGGGGCGCGCGGCGGCGGGAGCTGATGCGCTGGGCCGGGGAGGGCGGGCTCGTCGTCGAGGACGACTACGACGCCGAGCACCGCTACGACCGGCCCCCGGTGCCCGCGCTGCGCGCGATGCTCCCCGAGCACGTCGTGTACGCGGGGAGTGTGTCCAAGCTGCTCGCCCCGGCGCTGCGCCTGGGCTGGGTGCTGGCCCCGGCTCCTTTGCGGGAGCCCCTGCTGGACGCCAAGCGCTACGCCGATCTGGGCAGTGCCGTGCTCCCCCAGCTCGTTCTGGCGCGGCTGATGGAGTCGGGGGAGCTGGAGCGGCATCTGCGGCTGGTCCGGGCCCGGCACCGGCGGCGCAGGGACGCGATGGTGGCCGCGGTCGCAGCGGCGCTGCCCGGGGCGGTGGTGTACGGCGCGGCGGCGGGTCTGCATCTGACCATCACCTTCGGTGATGAGGGGCTGTCGGACACCGAGCTCGCGTCGGCGGCCCTCGCCGCGGGTGTCAAGGTCCAGCCGCTGTCGTGGCACTGTCAGCGCCCGCACCGGCCCGGTCTGGTGCTCGGGTACGCGGCGAGCACCTCGGGCGAGATTCGCGACGGTGTCGGCCTGATCGGCGCGGCCCTGTCAGAGCTGTCGGGGGTGTCCCGGCCTACGATCGCGAGGTGAGCCTCTTCGTGGTCGAACGGCGTACGGCACTGAGCGCGGCCGAGGCGTGGGAGCGGGTCACCGACTGGTCGGCCCACGCGGCGGGCGTACCGCTCACCCGGGCCCGGACGGTGACGCCCGGCCCGCCGGGCCTCGGGAGCCGCTTCGTGGTGCGCACGGGTGTGGGGCGGCTGGGTGTCGACGATCCGATGGAGGTCGTGCGCTGGGAGCCGCCGTCTCCGGGGCGGCCAGGGGTGTGCCGGCTGGTGAAGCGGGGGCGGGTGGTCCTCGGCCGGGCCGAGATCACCGTGTACGCGGAGGGGAGCGGCGCCCGGGTCGTGTGGGAGGAGGCGCTCCGGTTGCGGGGGCTGCCCCGGCTTTTCGACCCGGTCCTCAGGCGGGCGGGGCGGCTGCTGTTCGGACGGGCGCTGACGGGTGTGCTGGCGGAAGAGGCCAGGACACAAGACATCTGACGGTCCGCCAGTTATCGTGTGCGGGCCCGCCACCACCCCTTCCGCCTGGAGGTACGGTCCATGGCACGCCGACTGAGCCCCGTGGAGCTGGACTTCGTCGAGACGGCCCCCGTGCGGCTGGTCTTCACGGCGGAGCTGGCGTCCCCGCCCGACGCGGTCTACGAGGCGCTGGCCGACGACGTCGAGGACTGGCCGTCGTGGTTCGGCGCGGTGGTCTCGGCGACGCCGACCGGTGGCGGAGCGGGCCGGGCGGTCCGCCTCAGGGGCGGCACCCGCTTCCAGGAGACGATCATGGCGCGGGAGCCGGGTTCCCGGTACGCCTACCGCGTGGACGAGAGCAACGCCCCGGGCGTGCGGGCCATGCTGGAGGAGTGGCGGCTCGCCCCCACCCCGGAGGGGACGCGGGTGCGCTGGACGATGGCCGTGGACGGACCCGCCCCGCTGCGGACCGCCATGAGGCTGCTGCGCCCCGGGGTGGGCCGTTCGTTCCGGGACGCGATGCGCGGCCTGGAGCGCCGCCTCGCGCCCCGTACGGCGGGCCGCTGAGCCCCGGGCGTCACTCGGGCCAGGCGCCGGTGGCCAGGAACTCCTCGATCGCGGCCGTGTACGGCGCGATGTCCAGGCCCTGTTCGGCGAGCCAGGCGTCGGAGTAGTACTTGTCCAGGTAGCGGTCGCCCGGGTCGCAGAGCAGGGTGACCACGCTGCCCTTGCGGCCCTGCGCGACCATCTCGGCGACGATCTTCAGCGCGCTCCACAGCCCCGTGCCGGTGGAGCCGCCCGCCTTGCGGCCGATGGCCTGCTCCAGGGCGCGTACGGCGGCCACGCTCGCCGCGTCCGGCACCTTCATCATCCGGTCGATGGCGCCGGGGACGAAGGACGGTTCCATCCGGGGACGGCCGATGCCCTCGATGCGGGAGCCGCAGTCGCTGGTGGCGAGCGGGTCGCCCTGCGTCCAGCCGTCGAAGAAACAGGAGTTCTCCGGGTCCGCGACACAGACACGGGTGTCGTGCTGCATGTAGTGGACGTAGCGGGCGATGGTGGCCGAAGTGCCGCCGGTGCCGGCGGTGGCGACGATCCAGGCCGGTTCCGGGTACCGCTCCAGCCGCAGCTGCTGGTACATCGATTCGGCGATGTTGTTGTTGCCGCGCCAGTCGGTGGCCCGCTCGGCGTAGGTGAACTGGTCCATGTAGTGCCCGCCGGTGCGCTCGGCGAGGGCGGCGGACTCCTCGTACATGGTGCGCGAGTCGTCCACGAAGTGGCACTGGCCGCCGTGGAATTCGATGAGCCGGCACTTCTCCGGGCTGGTGGTGCGCGGCATGACCGCCACGAAGGGCACGCCGATCAGCTTGGCGAAGTACGCCTCGGAGACGGCCGTGGAGCCGCTGGAGGCCTCGATGACCGGCTTTCCGGGGCGGATCCAGCCATTGCACAGGCCGTAGAGGAAGAGCGAACGGGCCAGCCGGTGCTTGAGGCTGCCGGTGGGGTGCGTGGACTCGTCCTTCAGGTAGAGGTCGATGCCCCATTCCTCCGGGAGCGGGAAGCGCAGCAGGTGGGTGTCGGCGGAGCGGTTGGCGTCGGCCTGGACCTTGCGGACCGCCTCCTTCAGCCAGGTGCGGTACTCGTCGTCGCTGCGGTCCACGTCGATGGTGGCCATGGCCTCGCCCCGTATGGCGTGACTGCTCTTCTCGGCGGTGCTCATGGGTCCGTCTCCTGCTTCTGTGCGCTCCTGGTCCCCTACAGCGACCATAACCCCCTCACCTGCACAAACGTTCACTTTGACCGTCCATAGGGGGCGCTTGGGGGCCGTCACGGGCCGCGCGGGGGGTCGGATATCGGACAGCTCGGCACCGCCCCCTGGCTGAGACGCGCGAAGCCGGGCAGACTGGCCGAGAGCAATCGGTCGAAGGGGGCACAAAGTCATGTCGGAGCCCGAGTTCAGCGCGACGCGCGTACGGATCGAGCGGTGGCCCCGCTCCTTGACGCGGGCCGGCGAGGTCCTGATCAAGGACGGCAGGCTGGAGCTGCTGACCAGCTCCGGGCGGGAGATCGACAGCGCGCCGGTACGAGCCGTACGGGCGGGACGCCCTTGGTTCGCAGGCCCGGACGAGACGGTGGCGACCGTGAACGGCAAGCGGTACCGCCTGACGATGGACGACCACGACAGCCACGACACGGCCGAGCCGGTGGGCCGCTTCCTGGCGGCGGTGCGGCGCGCGGGCGGCGACGGCAGCTGAGCGGGCGCGAAGCCCGTACGGCGCTGACGCACGCAGAAGGGCCCGTACGGACCACAAGCACGAACACGAACGGACGACCCGCGCGGCGCCGATCGAGCGCGTACGCACGCGTTGCGACGCGTCCGACGGGCTGACCGAACGCAACCGGACCTGACCGGACAGGGCCGGGCACGACCGAACGCGCCGGGGTAACGCGCCGGTCGCGCCTCACGCGCCCCTGTCGCCGCGAGTTGCGCGAAGGTCACTCCTGGTTCACGCTGGAACGACCTCACTCAGGGTTCACCGGCGATTACGCTGCGACCCAGCCTCCGCCGGTACGCACAGCAGGCAGCCAAGCAGGATCCGATCCTTCGTCTTCTTCCGGACCAATTTCGGGGAGTCGCAGCCGTGATCAGCGAACCAAGCAGGCACTGCACGGTGGAGCTGCAAGCCCTGCCGTCGCGGATCGGTCAGGTCCGCAGAATCGTTTCTGCGCATCTGCGCTACTGGCATCTCGATGCCTTGATAGACCAGGCGGCGCTGGGTGTCACCGAGTTGCTGACCAATGTGCACAGGCATGCTCAGCCGGACAAGACGTGCACGGTCGAGATCGAGCTACTGCTCGACCGGCTCACGGTCTCCGTCCATGACCACGATCCCCGGCTTCCGTCGGTCCATGCGACCGAGGGCCTGGAGACCTCGGGGCGCGGGCTCGCGCTCATCGAGGCGTTCAGCGAGAGCTGGGGTGTACGGCCGCGGGACGACGGCGGGAAGGTCGTCTGGTTCACCCTGACCGCTCCCCCGCACCTGATGGCGGTCCCGGCGACGACCCGGGCGACGCAGGCGCCGACGCCGGAGGGCGCGTTCGCGGCCGCCGGCACGACGCGCGGCCCCTTCGCCGAGTCGGACGACGCCCCCTTCGGCGCCCCCAAGGAGACCCCCGCGCGGCACGCCCGGGGCCGCCCGGCGGCGCGGTCGGCGGTCGCGGGCTGAGATCGCGGACGGCGTCGCCGGCGGTCACCCGGCACCCCCTTCGGGCGGGTGCCGAACTGCTCGTCGAGGACGGACAGCCGGCGCCAGTACTCGTCTTCATCGATCTCCCCGGCCTCGAAGCGGTGCCCCAGCAGGGCGGTCGTGATGACGAGGGCGATGACGGCGGCCCAGATCAGGGGGAAGAGGAAGACCCAGGGAGAAGTAGCCAGGGCTCGGTGAGCTGCTCCGAACGGGTGTTTCCCGACGGCCCCTACTGTACCTACTAGTATGTACAGTAGGGATCATGAGCACTCCGGAGCGACTGATCGAGGCCACCTGTGAGCTCCTGTGGGAGCGCGGCTACGTGGGCACGAGCCCCAAGGCGATCCAGCAGCAGGCCGGCGCCGGCCAGGGCAGCATGTACCACCACTTCAGCGGGAAGCCGGATCTCGCCCTCGCGGCGATCCGGCGGACGGCCGAGGAGATGCGCGGCGCCGTGGAGGCGGTCCTGGGGGGCGGCGGCTCGCCGTACGAGCGGATTCGGGCGTATCTGCTGCGCGAGCGCGATGTGCTGCGCGGCTGTCCGGTCGGGCGGCTCACGATGGACCCGGACGTCATCGCGAGCGACGCGCTGCGGGCGCCGGTCGACGAGACCGTCGACTGGCTGCGCGGGCGGCTCGCCGAGCTCGTCCAGGAGGGCGTGGACGCGGGCGAGTTCGCCGCCGGGACGGATCCGCGGGAGACCGCGGCGACGATCGTGGCGACCGTGCAGGGCGGCTACGTCCTGGCCCGCGCGTCCGGCTCGTCCACCGCCTTCGACAGCGCGGTCCGCGGATTGCTGGCGCTGCTCGCGCCCCGCCAGGCATAAGGGAGTACGGCACAGATGCACGCCATGCAGTACGAGATCACTCTGCCCGCCGACTACGACATGGGCGTCATCCGCACGCGGGTGGCGACCAGAGGGCACCTGCTCGACGACTTCCCGGGCCTCGGGATCAAGGCGTATCTGGCGCGGGAGCGCGGGGTCGACGGGTCGCCGGTGAACCAGTACGCGCCGTTCTACCTCTGGGCCACCCCCGAGGGCATGAACTCCTTTCTCTGGAGCCCCGGATTCCAGGGCGTCGTCCGGGACTTCGGGCGCCCGGAGGTGCAGCACTGGACCGGGCTCGCGTACGAGGAGGGCCCGGCGGCCGGGTCCGTACCCCGGGCGGCGACCCGGCGGCGTGAGCGGTCGGCGCCCGGCGAGGCGCCCGCCGATGCGGTGGAGCGGGCCCTCGCGGAGCACGAGCGCGTGACGGGCCTGGACGCCGTGGTCGCCGCGGCCGTGGCGATCGATCCCCGGCGGTGGGAGCTGGTCCACTTCACCCTCTGGGCCGGGGCGGCGCCCGAGGCGGCCGGGGAGGTCCTCCAGGTGCTCCACGTGTCCGATCCGCACCGGGGCGCGCTGGTCCGCGGCAGGCAGTGGTGAGCGCCCCGGACCGGGCCGGCGCGGTCAACTCCGGCCGCTCCGGCTGCTCCGGCCGCTCCGACAGCCCCTCGGTCCGTACGGTCCTCGGAGACGTACCGGCCGGGGAGTTGGGGATCTGCGACGCACACGACCATCTCTTCCTGCGCAGTCCGCGACTGCCGGGGCAGGAGCTGGACGACGCCGGGGACGCGGCCCTGCGGCTGCGGGCGTTCGCGGAGCTCGGCGGGCGGACGCTGGTGCAGTGGACGCCGTACGGGATGGGGCGCCGCGTGGCCGAACTGGCCGGGCTCTCACGGGAGTCGGGGGTCCATGTGGTCGCCGCGACCGGACTGCACCAGGCGCAGCACTACGATCCGGCGCTGCTCGCGGCGCTTCCCGGGGACCTGGCGGATCTGTTCACCGCCGAGCTGACCGAGGGCGTCGGATCGACGGGCGTACGGGCGGGTCTGATCAAGGTCGCCGGTGACTTCCACGGCCTCGACGCGCACGCCCGCCGTACGCTCTCGGCCGCGGCCCGGGCCCATCACCGCACGGGGGCGCCGGTCGCGGTCCATCTGGAGCTGGGGACGGGCGCGGCGGACGTACTGGAGCTGCTGTGCGGGCGGGAGGGGATGGCGCCGGCGCGGGTGATCCTCGGGCATCTGGGCCGCTTCCCGGACGGGACCGTCCAGCGCGAGGGGGCGAGGGCGGGGGCCTACCTGGCCTTCGACGGGCCGTCACGAGCCCATCACGGCACGGACTGGCGGCTGCCCGAGGCGCTGGCGGCGCTGGCCGACGCCGGGTTCGGGGACCGGCTGCTGCTGGGCGGGGACACGACCGTGCCGGGCACTCCGGGCGCACCCCATCTGCTGCGCGGGCTGCGCCCGCGCCTTGAACTCACCCTGGGCGAGGAGCTGGTGGAGCGGATGCTCCGGGTGAATCCGGCGCGGGCGCTGGCGCTCGCGCCGGTCAGTCCACCGGTACCAGCGTGAGGTAGGCCATGCCGAGGACCTGGCGGTAGCCGTGAAGCCAGGTGGAGCGCTGACGGTCGACGCGGGCCCGGGTCTCCTCGGCCGACGGGTGAGCGGCGTTGGCCGCGAGCCAGACCTCGGTCGCCTCGCGGTAGCCGGACTCGAACTCCTCCCATTCCTCCTCGGTCGCCGTCTCGATCCGCGCGGGCCGGAATCCGGCCTCGACGGCGAGGTCGACCAGCGCGCCGAGCGAGAAGTGGTCTCCTCCGTGCGCGCCGGGCCACATGCCGGCGAGTTCTTCCTGGGTGGGCGGGCGCTGCCAGAAGCCCTCGCCGAGGAGGACCCTGCCGCCGGGTGCCACGAGCCGGCGCAGCTCCCGCAGCGCGGCGGCCGGGTCGTGCGGCCCGTCGGGGTCGCACAGCGCCTGGCTGGAGCCGAGGCACAGGACCAGGTCGGCCGGGCCTTGGCTGGTGCCGAGGGCGGACTCGGCGACGAAGGTGACGCGGTCGGCGAGGCCGCGCTCCTTGGCGAGCTCCCGGCCGTGGTCCAGGTCGCGGGTGTCGATGTCGAGGCCGGTGCCGTGCGCGTCCGGCGCGGCGGCCAGGAGCCGCAGCAGCAGCTCTCCCCAGCCGCAGCCGATGTCGAGGACGGTGGCGGGCCGGCCGGCGGCGAGCCGGTCGATGAGGCGGGTGGCGCGGGCCTCGGACAGCGGGCTGTGGAAGGTGAGATGGCGGCCGAGCGCCGGAGGAAGATCATCGGTGGTCATGGGGGCGCACACTAGTTCTCAGGGCACCGGTTGACCAGCGATTTCCCGCCCGGACCTCCGGGCGGGCTCGCGGGCGTCAGGTCCGGGCTCCGCGCGTTCAGGCCGCGGGGCGGCCGAGGGCGGCCAGCGGGTCGTCGAGGACGGGCTGCCAGGCGAGTTCGCCTGCGCCGACCAGGCTGTTGTGGTCGAGGGTGCAGGGCAGGATCGGCACTCCCCCGCTGCGGCCCCACAGGCTGCGGTCGGCGACGACGGCGCGCAGGCGTTCCGGGTCGGCGTCGAGGAGTTCGCGGTGGAGCCCGCCGAGAATGATGCGGTCCGGGTTGAGGATGTTCACGAGGCCGGCGAGACCGAGTCCGAGGCGGTCGATGAGCTCCTCGGTGGCCGCCCGGACGCCGGGGTCGTCGGGGCGGTCGCGGAGCAGGTCGCGGGACTGCTGGAGCAGGGAGACCTCCGGTCCGGGGGTGCGGCCGGCGGCGGTGAGGAAGGCGAGCGGATCGGTCTCGACGTCGAGGCAGCCGCGGCTGCCGCAGTGGCAGGGGCGGCCCTCGGGGTTGACGGTGAGATGGCCGACTTCGAGCGCGAGGCCCGAACTGCCGGTGTGCAGGCGGCCGTCGAGGACGAGCGCGCCGCCGACGCCGCGGTGTCCGGTGGCGACGCACAGGAGGTCACGGGCGCCCCGGCCGGCGCCGTGGCGGTGCTCGGCGAGCGCGGCGAGGTTGACGTCGTTGCCGGTGAAGGCGGGCCCGTCGATGCCGGCGGCGCGTACCCGCTCGGCGAAGATCTCGCGGACCGGGGCGCCCGCGGGCCAGGCGAGGTGGAGCGGGTTGAGGGCGGTGCCTTCCGGTTCCGCGACGGCGGAGGGCGCGGCGAGTCCGGCGCCGACGCAGCGGCGGCCGGTGGCGCGCAGCAGGTCGGCGCCCGCGTCGACGACCGCGCCGAGGACCTGGGCGGGGTCGGCGGAGACGGTGACGCAGCCGGGGGCGGTGGCCACGATCTGTCCGCCGAGGCCGACCAGCGCGGCGCGGAATCCGTCGGAGTGGACCTGGGCGGCGAGCGCGACGGGACCGTTGTCGTCGACGGCGAGGCGGTGCGAGGGGCGGCCCTGGGAGCCGGCGGCCGCGCCGGGGTTGGAGTCGACCCGGATGAGGCCGAGGGCTTCGAGTTCGGCGGCGACGGCGCCCGCGGTGGCGCGGGTGACGCCGAGCTCGGCGGTGAGGACGGCGCGGGTCGGCGCGCGGCCCGTATGCACCAGTTCGAGCGCGGGGCCGAGTGCGCTGCGGCCTCTGTCCAGCCGTGTCCGAGTCGTCGTCGCCTTGCCGTTCATGGGGGCGAGTCTCCCATGATCCGTACTCCGCACGGCCCGCGCGGGGTGTTGCCGCGCTCCGAGACCGTCAGCTTGTCCGGATCGGTGCTCCACCTCTATTCTGACTTTGTGCCGCTACTAAACAAACTCAGGACGGCCGCCGCGGGGGGAGCCGACGGAAACCCCGCCGCCCCCTCCCTCGCTCGCCTTCGCACCGCATTGACCCTCTTCTTCGCCCTCGACGGCTTCCTCTTCGCCGGCTGGGTGGTTCGGATCCCGGCCATCAAGGAGCAGACCGGGGCCTCCGCCACCGGCCTCGGGCTCGCGCTCCTCGGAGTCTCGGCCGGCGCGGTGGTCACCATGACCTCCACCGGGCGGCTCTGCCGCCGCTTCGGCAGCCACGCCGTCACCGTCGCCGCCGCCACCCTGATGTCGCTGAGCATCGCGCTCCCGGCGCTGACCGGTTCCACGCTCGCCCTCGGCCTGGTCCTGCTGGTCTTCGGCGCGGCCTACGGGGCGATCAACGTCAGCATGAACAGCGCCGCCGTCGATCTGGTCGCCGCCCTGCGCAGGCCCGTGATGCCCGCCTTCCACGCCGCGTTCAGCCTCGGGGGCATGGTCGGGGCCGGCCTTGGGGGCCTCGTCGCCGGATCCCTCAGCCCGACCGCGCATCTGCTCGCGCTGACCGGCGTCGGTCTGCTGCTGACCGCGGCGGCCGGTCCCGTACTGCTCCGCGAACCCGCGCCCGTCACCCCGCCACGGGCCGACGCGCCCCCGGCCGGCCGGCCGGCGGACGGGCGCACGCGCCGTCTGGTCGTCGTGTGCGGTGTGATCGCGCTGTGCACCGCGTACGGGGAGGGGGCGATGGCCGACTGGGGCGCGCTCCACCTGGAGCAGGACCTGCACGCCCACCCCGGCCTCGCGGCCGCCGGGTACGCGCTCTTCGCCCTCGCCATGACCACGGGCCGGCTGACCGGTACGACGCTCCTGGAGCGGCTCGGGCAGACCCGGACCCTCGTCGCGGGCGGGGCGACGGCGGCGGCCGGCATGCTGCTCGGCGCGCTGGCCCCGACCGTATGGGCGGCGCTGCTCGGCTTCGCGGTGACCGGCCTCGGACTGGCGAACATCTTCCCGGTGGCCGTGGCCCGCGCGGGCGCTCTGGCCGGTCCCGCCGGGGTGGCCACCGCCTCGACCCTCGGCTACGGCGGCATGCTGCTCGGGCCGCCCGCGATAGGGTTCCTCGCCGACCTGTTCTCGCTGCCGCTCGCCCTGACGACGGTGGCGGCGCTGGCGGCGGGTGCGGCGCTGATCGGGTTCGCGGCGCGCACGGCGGTGTCCGCACCAGCTCCGGTCGAGCAGTCGAGTAGTTGAGTAGGAGTACTCAGGCGGACGGCGGGCGGGCCGCCGCACGATGAACCCGGCCCATCCGCCTCACCGTCCGGCCTCCCCGGCCGGAACCCCCAGGGAGCACGATCCACCGTGGCACTGCGCCTGCTCCGCGCCTTCACGCGGACGACCTTCGGCAACTGGCTGTCGCTCAGCTACCTCGGCCTGGTCACCCTCACGATCCTGATCGGCCTGGGGGACTCGAACGGCAACGGCGCCGCCTTCGGCGCCGGCATCCTCGCCCTGTTCCTGTCCGCGCCGGCGAGCGCGATGCTCTTCACACTGCAGGGCATGCTCGGCGACTGGGCCGAATCCACGCCGGCCGTCTACTCCCTCTTCCTCTTCTCGTACCTCTTCCAGGCCTTCGTCCTCGGATGGCTTGTGGCCCTGGCACGGAAGAAGCCCGGTCGGCACGAACTGCCCCTGGGATCCGGGCCGCGCTGGCACAATCCCGGACGTGGAGGTCTCTGAGCACCTCGCGGCCCTCGACCGGGAAGGGCGGGCGCTGGCCGAAGCGGCCGCCTCGGCGGGCCCGGACGCCACCGTCCCCACCATCCGGGGCAGGCGGCCCGGTCAGCCCTCCAGCATCCGGGTCAGGACCGCCCGCTGGAGCGGCTGCACCTCGGCGTGGCGTGCCCGTCCGGCGTCCGTGAGGGCGACCCGTACGCCGCGCCGGTCCTCACCGCACATGCCGCGCACCACTAGCCCGCTCTTCTCCAGCCGGCCCACCAGGCGCGACAGCGCGCTCTGGCTCAGATGCACCCGGTCCGCGAGCTCCTGGACGCGATAGGACGTGCCGCCGTCGGCCGGGGCCGCCTCGGCGAGCACGTCGAGGACCTCGAAGTCGCTGGCGCCGAGCCCGTGGCGATGCAGCTCGCGGTCGAGCTCGCACATCGTCCGGGCGTGCAGCGCGAGGACGTCCCGCCACTCCTGTACGAGCGCACGCTCGGACTTCTTCGCTGCCATGAAGGCACGTTAGCAGAGCTCGGCCGCTTTGTTGCACGGGAATTAAATGCGCTTGCATTGAATGCACGTGCATGTACTGTGCTGCGCATGACCTCTCCGCTCAACGTCCCCGCCACACAGGCACGCTGGAGCCCTCGCCTGTGGGGCACCCTGCTCGTGCTCTGCGCCGCGATGTTCCTCGACGCCCTCGACGTCTCGATGGTCGGCGTCGCCCTGCCGTCGATCGCCACGGACCTCGACCTGTCCACGTCGACCCTGCAGTGGATCGTCAGCGGCTACATCCTCGGTTACGGCGGACTGTTGCTCCTCGGCGGCCGCGCCGCCGATCTGCTCGGCCGCCGCCGTGTCTTCCTGATCGCCCTGGCCGTCTTCGCGGTCGCGTCCCTGCTCGGCGGACTCGTCGACTCCGGCCCGCTGCTGATCGCCAGCCGTTTCATCAAGGGCCTCAGCGCCGCGTTCACCGCGCCCGCCGGCCTGTCCATCATCACGACCACGTTCCAGGAGGGCCCGCAGCGCAACCGCGCCCTGGCCATCTACACCACCTGCGCCGCCACCGGCTTCTCCATGGGCCTGGTCCTGTCCGGCCTGCTCACCGAGCTGAGCTGGCGCTGGACAATGCTGCTGCCCGCCCCGGTCGCGCTCCTCGCGCTCATCGCCGGCCTCAAGCTCATCCCGCACAGCGACCGCGACGACACCCACCGCGGCTACGACCTGCCGGGCGCCGTCACCGGCACGGCCGCCATGCTGCTGCTCGTCTTCACCGTCGTCCAGGCACCCGAGGTCGGCTGGGCGTCCGCCCGTACGCTCCTGTCGTTCCTGCTCACCGCCCTGCTCCTGGCCGCCTTCGTGGTCATCGAGCGGCGCAGTGCCAACCCGCTGGTCCGGCTCGGCGTGCTCCGCTCCGGTCCGCAGGTACGGGCGCAGCTGGGGGCGATGGCGTTCTTCGGCTCGTACGTCTCCTTCCAGTTCATCGTGACCCAGTACATGCAGTCACTGCTCGGCTGGTCGGCCCTGCAGACCGCGCTCGCCTTCCTGCCGGCGGGTGTGCTGGTGGCGCTCTCCTCCACGAAGATCGGCGATCTGGTGGACCGGTTCGGCACGCCGAAGGTCATCGTGACCGGCTTCGCGCTGCTCGTGGCGGGATACGCGCTCTTCCTCCGGGTCGATCTGCACCCGCGGTACGCGGCGGTGATCCTGCCGTCGATGCTGCTGCTGGGCGCGGCGTGCGCGCTGGTCTTCCCGTCGCTCAACATCCAGGCCACCAACGGCGTGCACGACGACGAGCAGGGCATGGTCTCGGGCCTGCTGAACACCTCGATCCAGGTCGGCGGCGCGATCTTCCTCGCCGTGGTGACGGCGGTGATCACTGCGGGCGGCGGCGCGGAGGGCGCTTCCTCCCCGCAGGCGGTGCTCGACCACTACCGGCCCGGGCTCGCCGTGGTCACCGGTATCGCGCTGGTCGGCCTGCTGATCACGCTGCCGGGCCTGCGCCGGCGGGCCGCGGCACCGCGGCCCTCGCGGGTGGTCGCCACGTCCGCCGGGGTGCCGACCGCCGAGAAGGCCGTCGTACGGGACTGAGAGCCCGGGGCCTGACGGGGGCGCGCGGCGGTGGGCCGGGAACGGCTCCCGGCCGCGCGCGCCCGCGTGTGAGGGTCGAGACGCGGGGCCGAGCCGTCCGGGCCGCCCGGGCGCCGGACGGTCCGGGTGATTACGGTCCGGGCGCCGGGCGGGCCGGGCGCGGGCCGGGTCAGCCCAGCCAGCCCGGCCGTACGAGACCCGACTCGTAGGCGAGGACCATTAGTTGGGCGCTTCTCCCTCGGGGGCCGCGCCCGGGCCCCTACTCGGTGCCGTAGGCCGCCCACCTTTCGACGGCGAACCCCTCCCCCTGGCGCCGGATCTCCAGTCCGCCCGCCCCGGCGAAGTGGGCGGGGACGACCAGCTCCCGTTCGGCGGCGGCCCGTGCCAGGACCCTGCGGCGGGCGGCTGCCGCCTGGGCCGGGTCCAGGCAGAAACAGCTGTTGTGGGAGGGCTGGAGGATCTGGACCGGGCTGTGCAGCAGATCGCCCACGAACACGGCACGGTCCCCGCCGGAGCTGACCCGCAGCACGGACGAGCCCGGGGTGTGGCCGGGCGCGGACTCCAGGACGAGGTTCTCGTCGATGCGGTGGGTGCCGTCCCACAGCACGGCCTGCCCGGCCCGGTGGACGGGGGCCACGCTGTCCTCGTAGATCAGCCGGTCCTCCCCCCGCAGGCCCTTCCCGTATCCGTTGTCCGGGCCGAAGTACGCGTCGTCGGCGGCCGGGAGGAGGTACTGGGCGCCCGGGAACGTCGGTGTCCACTCGCCGTCGGCGCCGATGGTGTTCCAGCCGACGTGGTCGGCGTGGAGGTGGGTGTTGACGACGACGTCGACGTCGCCGGGCTCGACACCCGCCTCGGCCAGTCCGCCGAGGAAGTCGCCCTGCCAGTGGTGGAACTGCGGCGACTGCGGCCGCTCTCGTCCATTGCCCACCCCGGTGTCGACCAGGACGGTCCGTCCGCCGCTGCGCAGCACCCAGGTCTGCAAGGCGGCCACCGCCCGGTCACCGGCCGGTTCCCAGTGGTCCGGTGCCAGCCAGTCCTCGTTCTCCTGCCACAGGTCGGGGCTGGAGCCGGGGACGAGACCCCGGGCCGGGGCGAACGGTCCCCGCCACTCGACGATCCGGATGACCTCGACGTCTCCCAGCGTGAAGCTCTGTACGTTCTCACTCATGCCGTCGACCCTAGAAAGGGACCACTGAGCCGCTCAATGCCCGTACTGCTCAGGCGAATACGTCTCCGTCTCACCACTGACGCCCGCGATACCGTACGCGGATGGATGTGGTGAGCGACGCGATCTCCGCCGTACGCATCGGGCGGCCCTCCTCGAACCGGGTGCGGGCGGGCGGCAGTTGGTGCACGCGGCTCGCTCCGTACGACGGCGCGGGTTTCCATGTCGTCCTGGAGGGCGGTTGCTGGCTGTTGCCAGACTCCGGCGCCCCGGTCGCGCTGGGCGCCGGTGACGCCGTGCTGCTGCCGCACGGCACCGGGCATGTGATCGCCGACTCCCCCGCCGACGCGGCGACCGTGGCGCGGGCGGTGCCCTTCGAGCGGTGGTTCGAAGCAGAGGGCGTGGGCCGGGGCGACGGTCCCGGCGAGGTGGAGGTGCTGTGCGGCAAGTACCGGCTGGACCGCAGCCGGGTACATCCGCTCATGGCCGAGCTGCCGGAGGTCGTCCATCTGCCCAACCGGGTGGGCGGCCACCCCGAACTCCGCGCCGCCATCGACCTGCTGGGCCGTGAGCTGGGCGCCGGCCGGCCCGGGTCCTGCGTCGCGGTCCCCAGTCTGCTGGATCTCCTGCTCGTCTACATGATCCGTGCCTGGATGGACGCGAGTACGACCGGCGCCTGGCCGGCCGTCCTGGGGGACCCGGTGGTGGCCGCCGCCCTGCGGGCCCTGCACGCGGAACCGGCCGAGCCGTGGACCAACGACCGTCTGGCCGCCGAGGCGGGTGTCTCCCGCGCCACTCTGGCCCGCCGGTTCACGGCGCTGGTCGGTCGGCCACCGACGGCGTACCTCACCTGGTGGCGGCTGACGTTTGCGGCGGCTCTGCTCCGTGACACCCAGGACCCGTTGGCCACGATCGCCCGCAGGGTCGGCTACGGCACTCCGTACGCCTTCTCCCACGCCTTCAGCAGGGAGTTCGGCACGACCCCCGGTCGGTACCGCGCCCAGGCCGGCTGAGGGGAGGGCGCCAGGAGGCCTCAGGGGAGGGCGATCAGGCCGGTGTCGTGGGCGAGGCGGCGGACGGTGGCGGTGAAGAAGGCGTCCCGGTTCTCGACCATGCGGTTGAACTGGCCGAACACCTCGAAGGAGACCATCCCGAACAGCTGCGACCAGGCCGCGACCAGGGCCACCACCAGCGCCGGGGGCAGATCCGGGGCGAACTCGTCGGCGAGCCGCCGGGCCTCGGGGCGCAGCTCATCGGCGAGCGGGGGAAGGGCGACGCACCCGCGGCGGTGGGCGTCCCGCGCGATCGTGATGAGCGCGAGGCCCACCCGGGAGGCGGGCACGACAGTGTCCCTCGGCGCGCTGTAGCCGGGCACGGGAGAGCCGTAGATCAGGGCGTACTCATGGGGGTGGGCGAGCGCCCAGGCCCGTACGGCGCGGCAGACGGCGATCCAGCGGGCGGGGGCGTCGGTGCCGCGGGAGGCGGCGAGGGCGGCTTCGGCGTCGGCGCCGACGGCGTCGTACGCGTCGACGATCAGGGCGGTGAGCAGGTCGTCGCGGCTCGGGAAGTAGCGGTAGAGCGCCGACGAGACCATGCCCAGCTCCCGGGCGACGGCCCGCAGGGAGAGTTTCGCGGCGCCCTCGGCGGCGAGCTGTCTGCGCGCCTCGTCCTTGATGGCGGCGGTGACTTCGATCCGGGCGCGGGCACGGGCTCCTTGAACGCTGGTCATGGTGATCAGTGTGCCATCGGACCAAGAGCGGCGCACCACTTCGAGAGCACTGCTCTTGTTTCGGCGCACTGATCCGTGCACACTGTTCTCCAGCGAGAGCAGTGCTCACACTTCGGAGGTACGCCATGTCGGCACATGTCATGAAGCCCGGCTGGATCACCAGGAACGTGCTGAACCCCGCGGTCGCCTGGCTGACCCGCCGGGGCATCAGCGTCTGGGGCTCCCGGGTGCTGGCCGTACGCGGGCGCAAGAGCGGCGAGTGGCGTCGTACGCCCGTCAACCTGCTGACGCTCGACGGCGTCGAGTACTTGGTCGCCCCGCGCGGTCACGTCCAGTGGACGTACAACATGCGGGCGGCGGGCGGGGGTGAGCTGCACCTCGGGAAGCGGGTGCAGCGGTTCACCGCCGTGGAGCTGGCGGACGACGAGAAGCCCGAGCTGCTCCGGGCCTACCTCAAGCGGTGGAAGGCCGAGGTCGGGGTCTTCTTCGGCGGGGTGGGCCCGGACTCCCCCGAGGAGGAGCTGCGGGCCATCGCCCCCAGGCACCCGGTCTTCCGCATCACCACGACCGCGTGACACGGCCCGGGAGCCGACCGCCAGGCCCGGCCCCAGCCCCGCCCCGGCCGCCGGTCACGCCTGGCCCGGCGCGCTCCGCTCCGTCCGCTCGTCCGCCCATTCATCCGCCCGCTCGTCCGTCTGCCGCTCCGTACGGGCCTCCGGCATCTGGCGGTCCAGGAGGTCCAGGGCCCGGCGCGCCAGTCCGTGCGTACGTACCAGACCGGCCAGTGTCGTCGTGCCGCGCGTGATGTCGGCGAAGGCGCGCCACACCGGCCGCAGCCCGGTCACGGCCGCGTGCAGCAGGCCCGGCCGCCGCTCGAAGAGCGACAGCATCCGCCGCCCGACCGCCATCTCCACGCCGAGCCCCGCCTTGATGGCGAAGGCGTAGTTCAGGGCCTGTCGCCGGGCGTCCACGGCGTCGTGGGACTCCGCGATCCGTACCGCCCACTCCCCCGCGAGGCGCCCCGAGCGCAGCGCGAAGGAGATGCCCTCGCGCGTCCAGGGTTCGAGGAGACCGGCCGCGTCGCCGCAGACCAGCACCCTGCCCCGGGACAGCGGCGAGTCGTCGCTGCGGCAGCGGGTCAGATGGCCCGAGGAGATGGCCGGCTCGAATCCGGCGAGGCCGAGCCGGGCGATGAAGTCCTCCAGGTACCTCTTGGTCGCCGCGCCCTCGCCCCGCGCCGAGATGACTCCGACGGTGAGCGTGTCGCCCTTGGGGAACACCCATCCGTAACTGCCGGGCATCGGGCCCCAGTCGATGAGCACCCGGCCCGCCCAGTCCTCGGCGACCGAGGGCGGCACGGGGATCTCGGCCTCCAGACCGAGGTCCACCTGGTCGAGCTTGACGCCGACATGGGCTCCTATGCGGCTGGCGCTGCCGTCGGCGCCGATGACCGCCCGCGCGAGCACGGTCTCGCCGTCGGCGAGGACGACCGCGACGGTCCGCCGGTCCGGTACGGCCGTGCCGTGCTGCTCGACCCGGGAGACGGTCGCTCCGGTGCGCAGCTCGGCGCCCGCCTTCTGGGCCTGTTCGACGAGTCCGGCGTCGAACTCAGGCCGGTTGATGAGCCCGAACAGCATCCGCCGGGAGCGGCGGGTACGGGCGAACTTGCCGTTCATCGAGAACGTGACGGCGTGCACCCGGTCCTGGAGGGGTAGTTCGAAGCCGGGCGGCAGCGCGTCGCGGGAGGGGCCGATGATGCCGCCGCCGCAGGTCTTGTAGCGGGGCAGCTCGGCCTTTTCCAGCAGGAGGACCCGGCGTCCCGCCACGGCCGCCGCGTAGGCGGCGGAGGCACCGGCGGGCCCGGCGCCGACCACGACCACGTCCCACACGGACTCCGGCCGCGCCGCCCCGGCCGCCTCGGTGTCCGGTTCCGCGTCCGGCTCCCCGGCGCCCGACTCCACGGAGTCCAGCGGCAGGTCGCCCTCGGAGGCCACGGACTCGGCCGGCACACCCTGGGCCTGCCCGGGCTCGGACGGCACGCTCTCGGACGGCCCAGGCTCGGACGGCGCGCCCTCGGCCCGCACCGGCTCGGAGGGCACGGGCTCGGACGATGCCCGACCGGGCTCCGCCGGGCCGGGCCGAGTGGTTCCGGCGTCTGCGTTCTCGCTGCTCACGATGTGCTTCTGCTCCTGATCCGACCAGTGGTCCATGCTCTTCACGGCATCCTACGGCGCGGTACCGATCGCCCCTCTGTGGGAGGATCGCCCCTGCGTTCGCTGCCACACCAGGCACAACGGACGCAGGCGTCATGCGTGACGGCTCACCCGTCACATGGCTCGACGTCACGTACTCCGTCACTCCATAACGTCGCACCCACGAGGAGCGTGCCCATGACCGCGAATCCCATCGCCGAGACGGTCGCATCCCTGTTGCCCCGCGCCAAGGCGGAGCTCGCGGAGCTGGTGGCCTTCGAGTCGGTCGCGGACGAGGCCGTGGCCCCGCGGAGCGAGTGCGAGGCGGCGGCGAACTGGGTGGCCGACGCGCTGCGCGCCGAGGACTTCCAGGACGTGGCGCTCCTCGACACCCCCGACGGATCCCAGTCGGTGTACGGCGTACTGCCCGGCCCGGCCGGCGCCCCGACCGTCCTGCTCTACGCCCACTACGACGTCCAGCCCAAGCTGGACGAGTCGGCGTGGCTGAGCCCGCCGTTCGAGCTGACCGAGCGGGACGGCCGCTGGTACGGCCGCGGCGCCGCCGACTGCAAGGGCGGCTTCATCATGCACCTGCTGGCGCTGCGCGCCCTCAAGGCGAACGGCGGCGTCCCGGTCACGGTGAAGGTGATCGTCGAGGGCTCCGAGGAGCAGGGTACGGGCGGTCTTGAGCGGTACGCCGAGGCGCACCCCGAGCTGCTCACCGCCGACGCGATCGTGATCGGCGACACCGGCAACTTCCGGGTCGGCCTGCCGACGGTGACGGCGACGCTGCGCGGGATGACGATGATCCGCGTACGGATCGACACCCTCGAAGGGAACCTGCACTCCGGCCAGTTCGGCGGCGCCGCGCCGGACGCGCTGGCCGCGCTCATCCGCGTCCTGGACACCCTGCGGGCCGAGGACGGCTCCACCGTCATCGACGGTCTACCCGCGGACGCGGTGTGGGACGGAGTGCAGTACCCCGAGGACGACTTCCGCCGCGACGCCCGCGTCCTCGACGGCGTGGGGCTGCCGGGCAACGGCACGGTCGCCGACCGTATCTGGGCCCGTCCCGCCGTGACGGTCATCGGCATCGACTGCCACCCGGTCGCCGGTGCGACCCCGTCCATCCCGGCCACGGCCCGCGCGCAGATCAGTCTGCGGGTGCCGCCCGGCCAGGACGCGGCCGAGGCGACGCGCCTGCTGTACGCGCACATCGAGAAGCGGGTGCCGTGGAACGCCCGGGTGTCCTTCGAGCAGGTCGGCCAGGGCCAGCCGTTCCTGGCAGACGTCACCAGCCCGGCGTACACCTCGATGGCCGAGGCGATGGAGATCGCGTACCCGGGCCAGAAGATGCAGACGTCGGGCATGGGCGGCTCGATCCCGCTCTGCAACACGCTCGCCGGGCTCTACCCGCAGGCGGAGATCCTGCTGATCGGCCTGAGCGACCCGGAGGCCCAGATCCACGCCGTCAACGAGTCGGTGTCGCCCGAGGAGCTGGAGCGGCTCTCGGTGGCCGAGGCGTACTTCCTGGTGAACTACGCCCAGTCGAAGAAGGGTTGAGCGATCCCGAACGCGGAATGGGCGTGCGTCGCGGCGCACGCCCGTTCCGCGTTCGGCGAAGATCGCCAGGAGCGTAGACCGCCGCGGCGGACGTCCCCGAACACGTACGTTCACTGCATGGACTTCACCGAGGTGACCCCTCAACTGCACATGCTCCACTTCTCCATCGGCCAGGCCTATCTCTGGCGCGACGGCGAGGAGCTGACCCTGGTCGACGCCGGGTGGGCCGGCGCCGCCGACGACATCGAGCAGGCCATACGCCAGGCCGGGATGCGGCCCGAGAACCTGCGCCGGATCGTGCTCACCCACTGCCACGGCGACCATGTCGGCTCGGCCGGGGAGCTCGCCGGCCGGCACGGCGCCGAGATCCTCGCCCACCGCCTGGACGCGCCGGTGATCCGTGGCGAGGCGCCCGTGCCGGAACCGGACCTGCTGGACTGGGAGCTCCCGCTGTACGAGCACGCGCTCACCGTCCCCCAGGCCCCGCCGACCCCGGTCGACCGGGAACTGGAGGACGGTGACGTGCTCGGCTTCGGTGACGGGGCCGTGGTGGTGCACGCCCCGGGCCACACGGACGGTTCGATCGGTGTCCATCTGCCGCGCCACGGCGTGCTGTTCACGGGCGACACGATCGCGGCGGTGCAGGGGGTGACGTTCGGGGTCTTCCATGTGGACCGGGAGCGGGCCAAGGCGTCGATGCGACGGCTCGCCGCGCTCGCACCGTCGACGGTCTGCTTCGGCCACGGCGATCCGCTGACCGTGGACGCGGCGGCGCGGCTGGACGAGGCGGCCGCCCGGGACGCGGCCGCCACGCCGTAGCCCGGCCGCTAGACCGGGACGCCGCCTTCCAGATTGAGGACGGTGGCGCGTTCCCGGGCCCGTAGCGCCCAGCGCAGCCGCTGGTAGCGGACCGGGGGCAGGAGTTCGGCGGCCTCCTCCTCGGTGACGAACCGCCAGCCGCGGAGCTCGGCGCCGGGCAGGAGCATCCGCCGTGCGTCCACGCCGCTCAGCCGGCCGCCGTCGAAGAGCAGCCGCAGGCCGCCGTAGCCGGGAGGCATGGGCCGTTCCCAGTCGACGACCAGGAGGCGCGGGACGGTGTCGAGTTCGAGGCCGATCTCCTCGGCGACCTCCCGCATCCCGGCACGGGCGGGCGGCTCGCCGCGCTCGACGACCCCGCCGGGGAACTCCCAGCCGGGCTTGTAGGTGGGATCGACGAGCAGGACCCGGTCCTCCTCGTCGAAGAGGAGCACCCCGGCGGCGAGCGTCTCGCGGGTCGGCTCCGGCGTCTGCACGATCGTGCAGGTCCCGGCCGCGCCGGTGTGCACGGCCCGCGCGATGACCTCGGCGGTGCCCGCCGGGGTGAGGGCGGAGTTGTCGACGAGGTGGGCGTCGGCGGTGATCCAGCCGAGGGCCGCGCGGTACGGCTCCAGGTGGTCGTACGCCCATTGCCGTACGCGTTCGTTGGCATCGGGGTCGTCGGCGTACTCCTCCCGTCCGGCGATCCATCCGCGCAGGATCGTTTCGTCCGGGGTCAGTGCCACATGACAGACCTCGATGCGCCGGGCCGCGAGCCCGCCGAATATCTCGTCGCGGTACTCCTGTCGCAGCAGCGTCATAGGCACCACCAGCACCCCACCGACCTCGGCGAGCAGCGCCGCGGCGGTGTCGACGACCATCCGGCGCCAGATCGGCAGCTCCTGGACGTCGTTGACCTCCGCGAGGCGCTTGTGCGGGAGCAGGGAGCGCACCGCGGTGCCGGTGAGTTCGGGGTCGTACAAGGTGCTGTGCGGGATCAGGTCGATCAGTTCGCGCGCGGCGCTGGTCTTGCCCGCACTGAACGCACCGTTGATCCAGACGATCACAGTTCCCCCTTATCCGTAGCCCTCAGTGGCTTGCCCGCAACACCCTGCCACGGAAACCCCCGTCCGGTACCGGACGGGACGATCCCGATGACTCTCCGTCGCGGATCGCACGCGCCGGGGTCGAACCGGACCAGGATGTGCAACGTCTCACTGAACGGGCCGCCGGGTCCGTTCGGCCGTAACACTCCGGGACGGAGGGACGTTGGGTCCGGCAATGACGAGGGGGTGCGCGATGCGTCGCACGGTGCTGGAGAGGTTCCCCGCGGGGGGTCCCCGCGGAAGCTGGCCGGCTGAGGAGTTCGCCCGGCAACGCCGGGACGAGGGCCAGCCGGCGGAGGTCGTGATGGATCTGGAGTCGGACGCGTTCCTGGTGGTCGTGGTCCAGCGGACACCCGACACCCGCTGAAGGGCGGCCGTCGGAGCCACGCTGACGGGCCGGGCGTCACACCCGTCGAAAGGCGGCCGCCTGGCCCAGTGCCGGCGGCCGGGCGGCTCAGCCGGTGAGGCTGACCGGCGCGCCGCCCGTACGGCGCGGGGACGCGGCGGCGGCCGCGCCCAGCAGGCCGGCGTCCGTGCCGGTGAGCGCCGGGGCGACGGTCAGGCGCCGGACGAAGGAGAGCGTGGCGTAGTCGCGCAGGGCCCCCCGCAGCGGGTCGAACAGGACGTCGCCCGCACCCGCCACTCCCCCGCCGACCACCGCGATCTCGATCTCGACCAGGCTGGCGGTGGCCGCGATGCCGGCGGCCAGGGCCTGGGCCGCGCGGGCGTAGGAGGCGGTCGCGACGGGGTCGCCGGCCCGGGCGGACGCGGCCACCGCCGCGGCGGTGGTGTCGCCGTCCGGGCCGGGCCGCCAGCCGTTCTCCAGGGCCCGGCGGGCGATGTTGGGTCCGCTGGCGATCCGCTCCACGCAGCCGCGCCCGCCGCACGGGCACGGGTCGCCGTCCAGCTCCACGCAGACGTGGCCGATGTGTCCGGCGTTGCCCGTGGGGCCGGGGTGCAGGGCACCGCCGAGCACGAGGCCGCCGCCGACACCGGTCGAGACGACCATGCACAGGGCGTTGTCGTAGCCGCGCGCGGCGCCCTGCCAGTGTTCGGCCGCCGTCATGGCGACCCCGTCGCCGACAAGGGTCACGGGCCGGCCCCCGGCCGCCCGGCGGACCCGCTCGACCAGCGGATAGTCGCGCCAGCCGGGGACGTTGACCGGGCTGACCGTACCGGCACCGGCGTCGACCGGTCCGGCGCTGCCGACGCCGACTGCCCCGGCCAGCGGCCACAGGGACGAGGCCGCGAGCTCCTCGACGACCGCCTCGACCGCCCGCATCACCGTCTCGCCGTCCTCGCGGGCGGGGGTCGGGCGCTGCGCCCGTACGAGGATCCGCCCGCCGCCGTCGACCAACGCACCGGCGATCTTGGTACCACCGATGTCGAGCGCGACGACGAGGTCGGTAAGCATGGGCGCGAGTCTCCAGGTGGGCAGGGTCGACGAAGGGGTGCGAGGAACAGTCTCCATTCACCTGACAACGTTGTCCAGGCCCTATGCTCGACGGCACAGCCTCCCATGACTCCGGACGAACGAACAGGACAGCGCACTGTGGCCGACAACGCCCGCCGCACCGACCACCGCTATGGCATCCGGCCGACCATGAAGGACGTCGCGGCCCGTGCCGGAGTGGGCCTCAAGACGGTCTCGCGGGTGGTCAACGGCGAGCCCGGGGTCACGCCCGACACCGAGCGCCGCGTCCAGGAGGCCATCGAGGCCCTGGGGTTCCGCCGCAACGACAGCGCCCGGGTGCTGCGCAAGGGTCGTACGGCTTCGATCGGGCTCGTCCTGGAGGATCTCGCCGACCCCTTCTACGGCCCGCTCAGCCGCGCCGTGGAGGAGGTGGCGCGGGCGCACGGCGCGCTGCTCATCAACGGCTCCAGCGCCGAGGACCCGGACCGGGAGCAGGAACTGGCCCTGGCGCTCTGCGCCCGCCGGGTCGACGGTCTGATCGTGATCCCGGCCGGTACCGACCACCGCTATCTGGAGCCGGAGATCAAGGCGGGCATCGCGACGGTCTTCGTGGACCGGCCGGCCGGGCGGATCGACGCCGACGTCGTCCTCTCCGACAGCTTCGGCGGGGCCCGCGAGGGCGTCGCCCATCTCGTCGCGCACGGCCACCGGCGGATCGGGTTCATCGGCGACCAGCCGCGCATCCACACCGCGACGGAGCGGCTGCGCGGCTACCACGCGGCGATGGAGGACGCCGGGCTGCCGGTGGACCCCGCGTGGGTGTCGCTGGGCCCCACGGCCCCGGAGCGGGTACGGGACGCGGTCACGGCCATGGTGACGGGACCGCATCCGGTCACCGCGCTCTTCGCGGGGAACAACCGGGTGACCGTGACGGCCGTACGGACCCTGGCGGGGCGCGAACGGCCGGTCGCCCTGGTCGGCTTCGACGACATCGAGCTCGCGGACCTGCTCGGGATCACCGTCATAGCCCAGGACGCCGCCGCGCTGGGGCGGACGGCGGCGGAGCGGCTCTTCCGCCGTCTGGACGGCTTCGACGACGCCCCGGACCGGGTGGAGCTCACGCCGGTCCTTATCGCGCGGGGCTCGGGCGAGATCCCGCCGCACGACGCGTAGGCGCGGTGCGGCCGGTCCGCCGGGCCGCACCGCTCGCTCAGCAGACGGGCAGACCCGGCAGGGGCGCGTCGTTGTCGCCGCCCTTGATGTAGACGACGCTGAAGTAGACGTCCCTGTTGCCGCTGTCGTGGTCGGTCTTGGCCCACCAGACGTTGGTCCACTGGCCGTAGGTCTCGCGGCGGCCCAGGTTGGCCTGGCAGTAGAAGTAGGTGGTGCCGGCGTTGAGGACGCCCGCCTCGCCGCCGTCGTGGCGGTAGGTCTTCCCGGTGCGGTACACCTCGCAGTTGTACTTGCGCCGCCCTTGGGGCGGCAGACCGGAGCGGGGGCAGGCTCGCCGCCCGTACCGCCCGTCGTGGTGGTGGAGCCGCCGCCCGTGGTGCCCTTGCCGCCCGTCGTGCCGCCGGTGGTGGCCGAGCCGCCGTCGGCGCCCCGGGAGCCGGTGGTTCCGCCCGTGCCCTGGTCGCCGGGGTCCTTCCCGGGCGCGGGGGGCTGCGGGGAGACCGACGGCGGCTTCTTGGGCGCGGACTCCATGACGATGACCGGGCGGCCGTCGTGCTCGGTCACGTCGTGGACGGCGACCACTCCGGGATGGCGGACGCGGGCGGCGGCCCGTGCCTCGCGCTGCATCCGCAGGCGCAGATCGGCCAGTTCCGGCGCGGCCGCGTCGGTGTACGTCCGCAGTTCCTTGACGGCGACCTCACGGCCGAGCACCTCGTCGACGGCGCGCCAGACGACGCCCATGCCGCCGCGCCCCAGTTGGCGCACGATCCGTGGGGGCACCTCCCATGCCGAAGGCTATGAGGGGAGGCCGGCCAGCCGCTCGTTCTCCCCCGATGACACCGCTGCCCCGTTCCCTGTGGCGTTGGGTGATGAACGCGTACAGAGCACGGGGCGGCGATGGCAGCGCCCGGGGGCGCGGGGGTTTACTGGGCAGTCGCCGTGAGGTCGCCGCGGCGCGGGGAGGCGAAGCGGTCGAGGTCGGCGCGGGTCAGGCCGGTCAGGGCGGCCACCTCGGCGGTGTCGAGGGCTCCGCAGTCGATGCCGCGCAGCAGGTAGGAGCTGAGCGCCTTGGCGGTGGCGGGCTCGTCCATGACGTCGCCGCCGGCGTGGTTGGCGTAGGCGGACAGGCGCTTGGCGGCGGTCTCGAACCCCTCGCGGTAGAAGGCGAAGACGGCGGCGTAGCGGGTGGGGATGTGGCCGGGGTGCATGTCCCAGCCCTGGTAGTAGGCGCGGG
This sequence comes from Streptomyces sp. NPDC039465, assembly GCF_055639315.1. Lineage (NCBI taxonomy): Bacteria > Bacillati > Actinomycetota > Actinomycetes > Kitasatosporales > Streptomycetaceae > Streptomyces > Streptomyces sp. NPDC039465. Next base: position 109,620 of record NZ_JBVKAP010000008.1, read on the forward strand.
CGAGGGCCCGGCGGGTGAGGCCGTAGTGCAGGCGCCAGGCCTCGTGCACGTGCTCGGTGGAGCCGACGGGCAGCACATTGGTGGAGCCGTCGGAGACCCGTACGCCGGTGCCGGCGGCGGCGACCTGCATGATCGCCTTGGCGTGGTCGGCGGCCGGGTGGTCGCTGGCCTGGTAGGCGGCGGAGACGCCGAGGCAGGCGCTGTAGTCGAAGGTGCCGTAGTGCAGGCCGGTGGCGCGGCCCTCGGCGGCGTCGATCATGCGGGCGACGGCGGCGGTGCCGTCGGCGGCCAGGATGGACTGGCTGGTCTCGATCTGGATCTCGAAGCCGAGGCGGCCGGCGTCGAGGCCGTGGGCCTTCTCGAAGGCTTCGAGGAGGCGGACGAAGGCGGAGACCTGCTCGGGGTAGGTGACCTTGGGGAGGGTGAGGACGAGGCCGTCGGGCAGTCCGCCGTGCTCCATGAGGCCGGTGAGGAAGATGTCGGTGGTGCGGATGCCCCGGTCGCGGACGGCGGCCTCCATGCACTTCATCCGGATGCCCATGTAGGGGGCGGCGGTGCCGGAGGCGTACGCCTCGGAGATGATCCGGGCGGCGCGGGCGGCGTCGGCGTCTTCCGCGGCCCCGTCCTTTCCGCCGTAGCCGTCCTCGAAGTCGACCCGGAGGTCCTCGATCGGCTCACGCTCCAGCTTGGCCCGTACGCGCGCGTGGACGTCCTCGGCGAGGGCGCCGGGGAGGCCGAGGACGGCGCCGAAGGAGGCGGCGTCGGGGGCGTGCTCGTCGAGGGCGGCGAGGGCCTGGTCGCCCCAGGAGCGGATGGTGCCGGCGTCGAAGACGTCACCGGGGACGTAGACGGTGTGGACGGGCTGGCGGGTGCCGGGGTCGCCGGGGTAGCGGCGGGCGAGTTCGGCGTCCACGGTTTCGAGGGAGGCGCTGATGGCCTCGCTGACGCCACCCGCGAGGCTCGTTGCCACCTTCTCCTGCTGACCCATTCCCACACCCTTCTCTTTTCCGCTTCACGGAATCAACAATCCGTATAGCGAAGTTAGTAGTCCGCCGGGACCTGAGTCAATGGTTGTCCGAAACGGCCGGGGGCCGCCCGGTGAAAGATCACCGCGCGGCCCCCGGACCGGACGAAGCAGCAGGTCAGCCCTTGCGGGACTGAATCTCCTGGGTCAGCTGCGGGACGACGTCGAAGAGGTCGCCGACGATGCCGTAGTCGACCAGTTCGAAGATCGGGGCCTCGGCGTCCTTGTTGATCGCCACGATCGTCTTCGAGGTCTGCATACCCGCGCGGTGCTGGATCGCACCCGAGATGCCGGAGGCGATGTACAGCTGCGGCGAGACCGACTTGCCGGTCTGGCCGACCTGATTGGAGTGCGGGTACCAGCCGGCGTCGACGGCGGCGCGCGAGGCACCGACGGCCGCACCGAGGGAGTCGGCGAGCGCCTCGATGATCGCGAAGTTCTCGGCGCCGTTGACGCCACGGCCACCGGAGACCACGATCGCGGCCTCGGTCAGCTCGGGGCGGCCGGTCGACTCACGCGGGGTGCGGGAGACGACCTTGGTGCCGGTGGCCAGCTCACCGAAGGAGACCGTCAGGGCCTCGACGGTGCCCGCGGCCGGGGCGGCCTCGACGGCGGCCGAGTTCGGCTTGACCGTGATGACCGGGGTGCCCTTGGAGACACGGGACTTGGTGGTGAAGGAGGCGGCGAACGCGGACTGCGTCGCGACCGGACCCTCGTCGCCGGCCTCGAGGTCGACGGCGTCGGTGATGATGCCGGAGCCGATACGGACCGCGAGGCGGGCCGCGATCTCCTTGCCCTCGGCGGAGGACGGGACGAGCACGGCGGCCGGGGACACGGCCTCGTACGCGGCCTGCAGCGCGTCGACCTTAGGGACGACGAGGTAGTCGGCGAACTCGGGCGCGTCGGCGGTGAGGACCTTGACCGCGCCGTGCTCGGCGAGGGCCGGGGCGGTCGCCTCGGCACCGGCGCCGAGGGCGACGGCGACGGGCTCGCCGATGCGGCGGGCCAGCGTCAGCAGCTCCAGGGTGGGCTTGCGGACGGCGCCGTCCACGTGGTCGACGTAGACGAGAACTTCAGCCATGGGACTTCAATCTCCTGCGAACGAAGAATCTGGGGGCGGTCGGTGGCTCTGCGCGAGCCTGAGCCGGACCCGGGGCGGCGCGCCCCGGGAGAGCGGCTAGATGAACTTCTGGCTCGCGAGGAACTCGGCAAGCTGCTTGCCGCCCTCGCCCTCGTCCTTGACGATCGTGCCCGCGGTGCGCGCGGGACGCTCGGTGGCCGAGTCGACCTTGGTCCAGGAACCCTCGAGGCCGACCTCGTCGGCGTCGAGCTCCAGGTCCGACAGGTCCAGGGACTCCACCGGCTTCTTCTTGGCGGCCATGATGCCCTTGAAGGACGGGTAGCGGGCCTCGCCCGACTGGTCCGTCACGGACACGACGGCCGGCAGGGACGCCTCCAGCTGCTCGGACGCGGAGTCGCCGTCGCGGCGGCCGGTGACCTTGCCGTCCTCGACCTTGACCTCGGAGAGCAGGGTGACCTGCGGGACGCCCAGGCGCTCGGCCAGGATCGCCGGGAGGACACCCATGGTGCCGTCCGTCGAGGCCATGCCGCAGATGACGACGTCGTAGCCGGTCTTCTCGATCGCCTTGGCGAGCACCAGCGAGGTGCCCATGACGTCGCTGCCGTGCAGGTCGTCGTCCTCGACGTGGACGGCCTTGTCGGCGCCCATCGACAGGGCCTTGCGCAGCGCGTCCTTGGCGTCCTCGGGACCGACGGTGACGACGGTGATCTCGGCGTCGTCGGCGTCCTCGGCGATCTGGAGCGCCTGCTCGACCGCGTATTCGTCGAGCTCCGACAGCAGGCCGTCGACGTCGTCCCGGTCGACGGTCAGGTCGTCGGCGAAGTGCCGGTCGCCGGTCGCGTCGGGCACGTACTTAACAGCTACTACGATCCTCAAGCTCACGCCGGCTCTCCTACTGCATCGTCATTACTGGGCTGCCTTGTTGCACGCAGCATAGGCGCCTGAAGGGACGGTTTCCGTTCGGGGCGCCTGACGCCCCTCACGAAATGTTACTCGCCAGTACACCCAATACGTTCCCAGTAAGCAAGCGCTCGGAACTGTGACCTTGCCAACGCTCCGTAACCGGAGACTTTCAGTCTCGCAGAGCGTTGAAGCGCCCCTGGTGGTAGAGGAGCGGACGGCCCTGGCCGGTGGGGTCGCCGGCGACCGCCTGGGCGACCACGATGCGGTGGTCACCGGCGGGCACGCGGGCGACGACCCGGCACACCAGCCAGGCGAGGACGCCGTCGAGGACGGGCACGCCCTCGGGGCCGGGGCGCCAGCTGGTGGGGGCCGCGAAGCGGTCCGCGCCGCTGCGGGCGAAGGTGGCGGCCAGCTCGCTCTGGTGCTCGCCGAGTATGTGCACGCCGATGTGCTCGGCCTCGGCGACCACCGGCCAGCTCGACGAGGTGGTGCCCACACCGAAGGAGACCAGGGGCGGCTCGGCCGCGACGGAGTTCAGTGACGTGGCGGTGAAGCCGACGGGGCGCTCCCCCTGGGCGGTGATGACCGCGACACCCGCCGCGTGCCGCCGGAAGACGGAGCGGAGCAGGTCGGAGGGGGCGAAGTCGCCGGAGGGTTCGGTGGGGGCCGGCCGGGGGATGCGGAGCTCGGGCGAGACCGTCATGGGAGGCGTTTCCTTCTGCGAGGGGTGCATGGGGTCCGTGGCTGCTCAGTCACCCGGACAGCGCGCACTCGCGTTGCGGGCCAGGTCCACATGGGCCCGCCCGTGAAGAAGGAGTTCTTGGGGCACGGCGCCAGCGTGGCGATGGTTGGCAGGTGCAGTCAAGTGCGCACCGGGGTGTGGGAGATGGATCACGACGGGTCAGACCGCCCTTCCCAGAGCTGCGATGACATCGGCCTTGCGGGGCTGCCCGGCCGCCCTGCGGACGATCCGGCCCAAGCTGTCGAGGACGAGCACGGTGGGCGTCTTCACGATGCCGAGATCACGGACGAGCCCGAGGTGCTCCTCCGCGTCGATCTCCACGTGCCCTACGCCGTCGATCATGCTCGCGACCTCCGCCAGGGTCCGCCGGGTGGCTCGGCAAGGCTGGCAGAAGGCGCTCGAGAACTGGACGAGCGTCGCGCGCTCCCCCAGCCGGGCGCCGCCCAGCTCGTCGGGGCCCAGACGCCGCGCGCCCTCGCGCTCCCCTGTCACCACCGTGTGCCTCCTGTACCTGTCCGTCACGTCCACGCCCTGTGCAGCGTCGCACGGGGTCCTGCGGATTCCCGCTCCCGCCGGGTCCGTTGCGACCCTGGCAGGTCCCGTACCCACACCCACCGGCTTGTTTCCGCCGGTCGCACGTGATGAGAATCTCTCCGGAATCTCCCCGCCGAAAAGCGTCAGGACTGGCCAGCGCGGCGCACATGGGGCACGATCGGCCCAATGCCGAAAACCTACGGCTGCGTAACTTCCGCCGGGAGAACCTCCCCAGGCACACACGAAGGGTCTCCCCCAAGATGGCAGAGCTTGTCTATCGGCCGGTCATCGGCGCCGCACTCGGGATGTTCAAGGCGCTGGACCTGAAGATCGACACTCAGGGTTCGGAGAACATCCCGCGGCAGGGCGGCGCGGTGCTGGTCTGCAACCACATCAGCTATCTCGACTTCATCTTCGCGGGCCTGGCGGCTCTGCCGCAGAAGCGGCTGGTGCGGTTCATGGCGAAGGACTCGGTCTTCCGCCACAAGATCTCCGGCCCGCTGATGCGCGGTATGAAGCACATCCCGGTGGACCGCAAGCAGGGTGAGGCGTCGTACCAGCACGCCCTGGACTCGCTGCGGTCCGGGGAGATCGTCGGGATCTTCCCCGAGGCGACGATCTCGCAGTCCTTCACGCTCAAGAGCTTCAAGTCGGGCGCGGCGCGCCTGGCCCAGGAGGCGGGTGTCCCGCTGATCCCGATGGCGCTGTGGGGCACTCAGCGGGTCTGGACGAAGGGCCGGCCGCGGAACTTCAAGCGCAGCCACATCCCCGTGACGATCCGGGTCGGTGAGCCCGTGGAGGCGCCCACCGACCAGTACGCGGGTGCGATCACCCGGCGGCTGCGTGAGCGCGTCCAGGAGCTCCTGGAGGCCGCGCAGCGCGCCTATCCCGTACGCCCCAAGGACGCGGGCGACACCTGGTGGGTGCCCGCGCACCTCGGGGGTACGGCTCCGGAGCCGGCGCAGGTGCGCGACTGAGACCGGGCGGACCGGTCAGGCGGTGAGGGTGCGGACGGCGAGGTCCGCGCCGGGGCTGAGCTTCTGGAGCGATTCGGCGAGCTCGGCGCCCGCCTCCTCCAGCTCGGCGAGGGTCATCGGCGCGAGGCTCTCCAGGAGGAAGAGCGCGTTGACCGAGCTCTCCTCCAGCCGGGTGCGCGGCCCCTGGCGCCAGTTCCAGCGGCGGCAGGTGACGCCCTCGTCGTCGCACCACACGATTTCGCCCGCGTCCGGGTGTTCCACGGCCTCCTCGCCGCCGGCGACCGTGACGAAGGGCTCGGTGCCGGTGGCCCGTACGAGCCGCATCCCGCCCCGGATCCGGTCGAGGTCCTCGCCGCCGACGGGGATGAGATGGGCCACGCTGATCGCGTTGTAGGCGTCGACGAGGCGGTTGATGCGGGGCAGGCCGCCGTCCGCGAGGGCGCGCTTGGCGAGCGCCTCGGCGGAGTTGCGGGTACGGGACGGCTTGGCGCCGAAGGCCGTGTAGGCGGCGCGCCAGGCCGCCATGTGCGGGTCCTCGTGCGGGGCGCGGCCGTCCAGACGGGCGGCGAGGCGGCGGGCCGCGTCGTCGAGCAGGGCCGAACTGGCCTCGTCGCTCGGGCCGTTGACCAGGCCGTGGGCCTCGATGGCGAGCGCGGTGAAGCCGGGCACGAGGGTGCGTACCTCGTCGTCCACGGTGAGCTGCAGGGTCATGATCCGCCGTTCGGGGTTCCGTCGTCGATGGTCGGTCGTCAGGGTTCGGTGGGAAGCGTCTGCCACAGGTACGGGCGGTCCGGGGCGGCCTTCAAGGCGCCCAGGACCACCGGATACGGTTCAGCATAGAGTACCGGATAGTCCACTTCATTGAACTCCGGACGGACCGGGAAGGCCAGCGGGGCGATCAGCGTGCCTATGAATACGGCCGACCGGAAGTCAATGGACTTCCGGCCGGCCGTCTATCTATTCACCTTGACGATGCAGGGCGTCAGCGGGTCATCTCTTCCTTCAGCGCCTGGAGGAAGGCGTCCACGTCGTCCTCGGTGGTGTCGAACGAGCACATCCAGCGCACGTCACCGGCCGCCTCGTCCCAGAAGTAGAAGCGGAACCGCTTCTGCAGCCGCACGCTCACCTCGTGGGGCAGTCGCGCGAAGACCGCGTTGGCCTGGACCGGGTAGAGGATCTCCACCCCGTCCACCCCACGCACCCCGTCGGCGAGCCGCTGCGCCATGGCGTTGGCGTGGCGGGCGTTGCGCAGCCACAGGTCCTTGGTGAGCAGGGCCTCCAACTGCACGGAGACGAAACGCATCTTGGAGGCGAGCTGCATCGACAGCTTGCGCAGATGCTTCATATGGCTGACGGCGTCCGGGTTGAGGACGACCACGGCCTCGCCGAACATCATGCCGTTCTTGGTGCCGCCGTACGAGATGACGTCGACGCCCACCGCGTTGGTGAACGCCCGCATCGGCACGTTCAGCGAGGCGGCGGCGTTGGCTATCCGCGCGCCGTCGAGGTGGACCTTCATGTTCCGCGCGTGGGCGTGCTCCACGATGGCCCGGATCTCGTCCGGCGTGTAGACCGTGCCCAGCTCGGTGTTCTGGGCGAGGGAGACAACCTGCGGCATGGCCCGGTGCTCGTCCTCCCAGCCCCAGGCCTGCCGGTCGATGAGCTCGGGGGTGAGCTTGCCGTCCGGGGTCGGGACGGTGAGCAGCTTGAGGCCGCCCATCCGCTCCGGGGCACCGCCCTCGTCCACGTTGATGTGCGCGGTCTCGGCGCAGATCACCGCGCCCCACCGGTCGGTGAGGGCCTGGAGCGCGGTGACGTTGGCGCCGGTGCCGTTGAACACCGGGAAGGCCTCGGCTCCGGCACCGAAGTGGCTGTGCATGACCCGCTGGAGGTGCTCGGTGTACGCGTCCTCGCCGTAGGCGACCTGATGGCCGTCGTTGGCCAGGGCGACGGCGGCCAGGACCTCCGGGTGGACGCCGGCGTAGTTGTCGCTGGCGAACCCGCGTACGGACGGATCGTGGTGCCGGCGCGCGTCGGTCTTGGTGGGGATCACGGCTTGGGGGTCAGCCACAGGCGCTGTCCATTCACTTCCTGTGCGGGCCGGTCCCAGACTCCGGCGATGGCCTCGGCCAGTTCCTTGACGTCCGTGAAGCCCGCGAATTTCGCATTGGGGCGCTCGGCGCGCATGGCGTCGTGCACCAGTGCCTTGATCACCAGGATGGCAGCCGCGGCCTTGGGGCCGTCCTCGCCCCCCGCCTTGCGGAAGTCGTCGCCGAGGGCGAGCGTCCAGGCCTCGGCGGCGGCCTTGGCTGCGGCGTAGGCGGCGTTGCCGGCGGTGGGCTGTGAGGCGCCGGCGGCGCTGATCAGCACGTACCGGCCACGGTCGCTGCGCAGCAGCGCGTCGTGGAAGGCGAGCGAGGTCGACTGGACCGTGCGGATCAGGAGCTTCTCGAGCAGCTCCCAGTCGGCGAGGTCGGTCTCGGCGAAGGTGGCGCTGCCGCGCCAGCCGCCGACGAGGTGGACCAGGCCGTCGATGCGCCCGAACTCCTTCTCGGTCTTGTCGGCCCACTCACGGGCCGCGCCGAGGTCGAAGAGGTCGACGGTGTCGCCGGTGACGGTGGCGCCGCCGTGGGCGTAGCGGGCGGCGTCGACCGCCTCGGCGAGGCGGGTGGCGTCCGCGTCGGAGGCGACCACGATGGCTCCCGCCTCGGCCAGCCGCAGCAGCGCGGCGCGCCCCGCGGGTCCGGCCGCGCCGGCCACCGCGATCACGGCACCTTCGAGCGGTCCGCCGTTTCCGTTGCCGTTCATGGTCCCCTCCTCCACGTTCTCGGTGCGAAGGCTCACGCGGCGACCCGCTCGGCGTTCGCGGCGGTGATCCCCTTGGTCGAGGCGATGACGCCCTTCAGCTTCTTGGCGAGTGCCTCATAGAACATGCTGAGGGGAAACTCGTCCGGAAGCACGTCGTCCACGAGCTTGCGCGGCGGCTGCGACAGGTCCAGGGCGTCCGGGCCCTTGGCCCAGCGGGATCCCGGGTGCGGGGCGAGGTAGGTGGAGACGAGCTCGTAGGCCTTGAACCAGTGGACGAGCTTGGGACGGTCGATGCCGGCCCGGTACAGCTCCTCGATCTCGGCGCAGAGCTGGTTGGTGACCTCGGGGGCGCGCTGCCAGTCGATCTTCAGCTTGTTGTCGGTCCAGCGCACCACGTCGTGCCTGTGCAGGTACGCGAAGAGCAGCTGGCCGCCGAGGCCGTCGTAGTTGCGGTTGCGGTCGCCGGAGACCGGGAAGCGGAACATCCGGTCGAAGAGGACGGCGTACTGCACGTCGCGGCCGTGGGCGTTGCCCTCGGCCTCCAGCTTCACGGCCTCCTTGAAGGCGGTGAGGTCGCAGCGGAGCTCCTCCAGGCCGTACATCCAGAACGGCTGGCGCTGCTTGATCATGAACGGGTCGAACGGCAGGTCGCCGTGGCTGTGGGTGCGGTCGTGGACCATGTCCCAGAGCACGAAGGCCTTCTCGCAGCGCTCCTGGTCATCGACCATGGCGGCGATGTCCGTGGGCAGCTCGACGCCGAGGATGTCGACGGCGGCCTCGGTGACCTTGCGGAAGCGGGCGGCCTCGCGGTCGCAGAAGATGCCGCCCCAGGTGAAGCGCTCGGGGGCCTCGCGCACGGCGATCGTCTCCGGGAAGAGCACGGCGGAGTTGGTGTCGTACCCCGCGGTGAAGTCCTCGAAGGTGATGCCGCAGAAGAGCGGGTTGTCGTAGCGGGTGGCCTCCAGCTCGGCGAGCCACTCCGGCCAGACCATGCGCAGCACGACCGCCTCGAAGTTGCGGTCGGGGTTGCCGTTCTGGGTGTACATCGGGAAGACGACCAGGTGCTGCAGTCCGTCCACGCGGTTGGCCGCGGGGTGGAAGGCGAGCAGGGAGTCCAGGAAGTCCGGCACGGCGAACCCGCCGTCCACCCAGCCGCGCAGGTCGGCGACGAGGGCGCGGTGGTAGGCGGCGTCGTGCGGGAGCAGCGGGGAGAGCCGCTCGATCGCGTCGGTCATGCGGCCGACGGCGTTCTCGACGAGCGCGCGGGACGGCGCGCTCTCGGCGTCGAAGTCGATCGAGCCGTCCTTGGACTGCCAGGGACGGATCTCCTCCACCGCGTTCTTGAGCTCGGGCCAGGCAGGGTGGTCCACCACCCTGGCGGCGGCTATGTCCGCACCCACCACGTCCTGCACAAGAATTTCCGTCATGCCTCTTCCTTCACAGGAGAACCTCGCGTCAAGACACCGTATCCATGCGAGGTTCTCCCCCACAAGGGGAGGGGGAAGAAATTATCCTGCCTGACCCCCATGGTCACCGCCGTTTTTCCTGTCCGGATGGGTACGGGCAAGCGCATCCCCTGCTAGCGGGCCGTCTCCCGGAAGTAGGGGATGACCTTCTCGCCCCACTGCCGCAGGGTCTCCATGCAGGCCTCCTGGGGGACCGTGCCCATCTGGACCAGGCACATGATCTCGTCGGCGCCCGCGTCCCGGAGCCGCTTCACATGGGCGATGGCGTCCTCCGCGGTGCCGTAGGCGTGGTCGGCGTTGAAGGTGGCGGTGGCGTTCGGCCGGACCGGAATGGCGTGCTCGTGCAGCCGCGCCATGACCTGCTCGGCCGCCTTGCGCATCTCCGCCGCCTCGTCGGCGCCCGCCACCACCGCCTCGTCGGGGACGCCCGTGCCGCCGTACCAGTGCCCGATGGCCTGGGCGAAGAAGCGCTGCCCCCGTGTCCCGATCCGGCGCGCCTCGGCCCCGTCGTCCAGGACGATCGTGGGGCAGAGCACGGAGAAGTGGTCGTTGACGGCCGTGGAGACGAAGCTGTCGCCGCTGCGCGCGGCGCGCGCCGAGTCGTACGCCGCCCGCATCCGCGCGACGGCCTCCGGTCCGGCGAAGCCCATGACGAGCGCGCCGACGCCGAGCTCGGCGGCCCGGGTGAGGGTCTCGGTGCGGCTGCAGGCCAGGAAGAGGGGCGGGTGCGGGGTCTGCTTCGGGCGGGGCAGGATCGGATGCGGACCGATCCTGAGCAGCTCGCCCTCGTACTCCAGCTCGTCCTTCTGCCAGGCCCGGCCGATGATCCGCAGCGCCTCCTCCACCTCCTGGGTCGTACGGTCGCGGTCGACCCCGCACAGCGAGGTCTCCTGCTCCGTGCCGCCCCGGCCGGCCCCGAGGTCCAGGCGGCCGCCGGAGAGCAGGTCGAGCATGGCCGCGCGTTCGGCGACCCGCACCGGATGGTTGAAGTTGAACGGCATGCAGACGACACCATGACCGATCCGTACGGTGGTCGTCCGCGCCGCCACCCAGGTCAGAAAAACCTCCGGGGCAGACAGGTGCGAATACCACTTGAGGGCGTGGTGTTCGACCGCCCAGATGCGGTCGAAGCCCATCTCCTCGGCGAAGACGGCCTGCTCGACGCAGTCACGCAGAAGCTGGTGCTCACGCTCCACGGTCGGGTCGGCGAGCTGCGCCTCGAAGATCACGGAGAACTTCACGGAACCTCCAGGGGGTTGCGTCCGTGCGGTTGCTCTTACTTCAATCAGCCATATGACTAATCATCAGGTCTCGAAGAAGCAAGAGTCGCGGACGCAGCGGACCGAACGGCCCGAGCTGCCGCCCACCGCGTGGGCTGTGCTCGGCCTGCTCTCGTTCCCCGGCGAGCGCACCGGCTACGACCTGAAGAAGTGGGCCGACGCCTCGCTCCGCTTCTTCTACTGGTCGCCCGCGATCAGCCAGATCTACGCCGAGCTGCGCCGCCTGGAGGCGGCCGGCTACGTCACGTCCCGGCGCTCCGGCCCGGAGGAACCCCGCACCAAGCGCCGGTACGCGATCACGGAGGCGGGCCGGTCCGCCCTCGCCGCGTGGGCGGACACCGACGGCGGCCCGGTCGTGCTCAAGCATCCGCTGCTGCTGCGCGTCTGGCTCGGACACCTGGCCGCGCCCGAGCGGCTGCGGACGCTCGTCGAGGAGCACATCGCCCGCACCCGGGCGGAGCTGGCCGCGGTCCGGGAGGCGCTGGCGCACGCCGAGGACGTCGACGCATGGGCCCATCCGCGGGTGGCTCTGCGCTGGAGCGAGCGGCAGCATCACGCCGAACTCGAGCTGGCCGAGGCGATGCTCGACGACCTCCAGCGGCTGGCGCGTCAAGGCGGGGACGACGCGCCCACCCAGGGGTGAAGCTGCCGCGCCCGGTCCCGCGGGAGGCGAACGGATGCTTCCGTTCGCCCGCGCGTGACCGGATACATCGTCGATGCGGGCCATTAGGCTGCCGCCGTGCCGCGTGGGGCACCAGCGCCGACTGAACCGACGCGCCCCTCATGGGACCCGAGCCGAAGTATCGACGGGAAGCGAGAAGATCTTGAGTTTCCTCACCATCGGTCATCGCGGAGTCATGGGTGTCGAACCGGAGAACACCCTGCGTTCCTTCGTCCGGGCGGAACAGGCCGGCATGGACGCCATCGAACTCGATCTCCATCTGAGCAAGGACGGCGCCCTCGTCGTCATGCACGACGCCGACGTGGACCGCACCACCGACGGAACCGGGCCGATCGCCGAGCGGACCCTGGCCGAGCTGCGTGAGCTGGACGCCGGGCAGGGCGAGCGCATCCCGGTGTTCGAAGAGGTCCTGGACGCCGTGAAGTCACCGCTCCAGGCCGAGATCAAGGACGAGTCGGCGGCCCGCGCGCTCGCCGAGGTGATGCACCGGCGCGACCTGGTCGGGCGGGTCGAGGTGTCGTCGTTCCACGACGAGGCCGTCGCCGAGATCTCCCGGCTGGTGCCGGGGGTACGGACGGTGCTGATCGCCAGTCACTGGGAGAGCGACATCGTGGACCGGGCCAAGGCGGTCGGAGCGGGCGCCCTCGCCCTGAACATCCGCCGGCTGACCCTGGAGACCGTGGAGCGGGCCCACGGCGCCGGCCTGCGGGTCATCGGCTGGGTGGTGAACACCCAGGACCATCTGCGCCTGGTGCGCGCCCTGGAGCTGGACGGCGCGACGACCGACTTCCCGGAGATCCGCCGCACCGGCCGCTTCACGGCCTAGCGCGCCCCCGGGCCGTCGAACGCGGGCTCTGAGGGCTCCGAAGACTGCACGGGCTCTGGGGCTCTGGAGGCTCTGGGGGCTCTGGGGGCTCGCTCAGGGAGCGAGTTTCTTCACCAGCAGCTCGAACTGCAGGTCGTCGCGGAGCGGGACGCCGAACCGCTCGTCGCCGTACGGGAAGGGCGTCATCCTTCCCGTACGGCGGTAGCCGCGCCGCTCGTACCACGCGATCAGCTCCTCGCGGACCGAGATCACGGTCATGTGCATCTCGCGCACGCCCCACGCCTCGCGGACCTGACGCTCCGCCTCGGCCATGATCTGGCGCCCCAGACCGGCGCCCTGGGTGCCGGGCCGGACGGCGAACATACCGAAGTAGGCGGCCTCGCCGCGGTGTTCCAGCTGGCAGCAGCCGACCAGCTCGCCGTCGCACTCCACCACCAGCAGGCGCGAGCCGGGGGCCGTGACGACCTGGCGCACCCCGTCCGCGTCGGTGCGCCGGCCGTCGAGGATGTCCGCCTCGGTGGTCCAGCCGGCGCGGCTGGAGTCGCCGCGGTAGGCGGACTCGATCAGGGACACCAGAGCGGGCACATCGGCCTCGACGGCGTCCCGGTAGCTGAGCTGTCCGGCACTCCGGAGCGCGGCGGTGTCCATGGTCTTCCAGTCTCCCCTCACGGCGGCGTTGCTGCCCCAGAGCGTAACGGGACAGCCGCGCTCCCCCTGTACACCTCCTCGTACATCTGTGCGCTCGCGTGCGACCGTCGCGCCCAGGGCATTCCTCAGGAGACCGTCCGTCACCGTCGAAGGGGGAGGTGGCCCGTGCACGGACCGTCGATGGCGGGCTGGCTGCTGGTGGTGCTGTGCGCGGCGGCCGGGACGTACTGCCTGTTGCGCCGCCGCGGCTGCGCGGGTGAGGAGCGCAGGGCGGCGGGCGGTGAGGCGCTGATGGCGTTCGGCATGGCGGTGATGGCGCTGCCCGCCGCGGTGGTGGCCCAGCCCCGGTGGGCGTGGCTGGTGTACGCGGTGGTCTTCGGCGCCGCGGCCGTGCGGGCGCTGTGGGCCGTGCGGCCGGGGGCGGGGCGCCGCCTCCCGCACCATCTGCACCATCTGATGGGGTCGCTGGCGATGGTGTACATGGCCGTGGCGATGACGGGGACCTGGTCCGGGGCGGGGGCCGCGCACGCGGGGCACACGGTGGCCACCGGCGCGTCGGGCATACCCCTGCTGACGGGGGTGCTGCTCCTCTACTACTCGGGGTACGTCCTGCGGACGGGGTCCCGGCTCGTGCCCGCGGCCGCGCACCCGGGCGGAGCCCTCGCGTGGACCGTCCGTCCGGAGCTGGCGCTCGCCTGCCGGCTCTCGATGGGGATGGCCATGCTGGCGATGCTGTTCGCGCTCTGAGGCGCCATCGGTCGCGGACCGGCAGGGGCGGCGAGGGCCGTGGCGTACGTCACTTGGCGCGCGAGGCCATACCCGGGAGTACGAGCGCACTCATAGGCTGGCGTCATGTTGGTCTCCCTCGCGCTGCTCGCGCTCGGCGCCCTGACCGCCGTCGTGGGTCCACGGCTTCTGTCACGGGCCGACTGGGTGGAGCGAGAGCCCGTGGTGGCGCTGTGGGTGTGGCAGTGCGTGGTGGGCGCGGTGCTGCTGAGCTTCGCGCTGTCGATGACCTTCAGCGCGGCCGCGGCCTGGCAGGCGGTACGGGGCCAGGTGTTCGCGCCCGCGCCGCGGGGCGTCGTCGAGGCCTACGAACTGGGCACCCATCAGCCGTGGTCGGCCGCGCTCGCCGTGGTGCTGGCCGGCGGCGGGCTGTGGACGGGCGCCATGCTCACCCGCGAGATCCGCCGCGCGGCGGCCCGGCGCCGCCTGCGCCGCGGTGAACTGCTCGTACGCGCCCCGCTGTTGCCCGGCGAGGAGCCGGGCGACGAACCGCTGGTGGTGCTGGAGGGGGAGCGGCCGGATGCCTGGTGGATGCCGGGGTCGGCGCCCCAACTAGTCATCACCACCGCCGCGTTGCGGCGGCTGAAGGGCCGTCAGCTCGATGCGGTGCTCGCCCACGAGCAGGGGCACGCGCGCGCCCGGCACGACTGGCTGCTGCACTGTTCGGCGGCGCTGGCGGACGGTTTTCCGGGGATCCCGGTGTTCGCCGCGTTCCGTGCGGAGATGCACCGGCTCGTCGAGCTGGCCGCCGACGATGTGGCGTCGCGGCGGTTCGGGCGGCTCACGATCGCGCTGGCGCTGGTCGAACTCAACGAACACCGGGGCGTGTTCGGGCCGTGTCCGACGCCCGACTCCGAGCTGCCCCGGCGTGTGAACCGGCTCCTCACGGCGGCGCCCCGGCTCACCGCGGGCCGGCGTCTGCGGCTCACCGCGGCGGCCTCGCTGGTGCCCGTGGTGCCGCTTCTGGTGGCATTCGTGCCCGGGCTCAGCGCGCTGGGATAGCTCCCCTGACGGCCTTCGGGGAAGATCGCCCCATGCGCTCCTCCACCCGCGGTGTCCCGCCCACCCTGCTGTCCGCCCGGACGTGGGCCCTGTGGACCGGCGCGCTCTCCGCGGTGCTGCTGGTTCTGGTGGCCATCGACTGGGCGCCACTGGTCTCCGTCGACCGGAAGGTGGCCGACAGACTGCACCGCGACGCGGTGGCCGAACCGGGGCTCACCGAGGCGAACCAAGTGCTGAGCGACTGGATCTGGGACCCCTGGACCATGCGGGCCCTGATCGCCGTGGCCGTGATCGCCCTGTGGTGGCGGGGGCAGCGGCGGCTCGCGCTCTGGGTGGCCGCGACGAGCGTGCTGGCCACCGTCGTCCAGCAGGGACTGAAGACCGCGCTGGGCCGTGAGCGGCCGCGGTGGCCCGACCCGGTGGACTTCGCGCACTACGCCGCCTACCCCTCGGGCCACGCCATGACGGCCGCCGTCACCTGCGGTCTGCTGCTGTGGCTGCTCGCCCGCCGGTCCCCCAGCCCGCGGCTGTGGTGGGCGGCGGTGGCGCTCGCCGCCGTGTCCGTGCTCGGGGTCGGACTGACCCGGATCTATCTGGGGGTCCACTGGATCACCGACGTGGTGGGCGGCTGGCTGCTCGGCGGGCTGACGGTGGCCCTCGCTGTTCACCTGTACGAGAGGGGAGGAGGATGGACCAAGGACATGAGGGCAGGCCGAAACCGCCTGTCCTGAGGCGATCCCCCGCGTCGCCCCAGAACAGACGGCCACCCCGCTGACCAGCCACGAAGGGCGTCGCACCGGGACGCGCTGAGTATATTGGCTGGGAGCCAGTCAACGCAGGAGTTAAGCATGTCCCCGCGCAGCGCAGAGGTCAATGAAGAGCTGAGGCGGCGGTCCCGCGAGCGGCTCCTCCAGGCGACCGTTGAGCTGGTCGCGGAGCGGGGCTACGAGGCCACGACCTTGGGAGACATCGCGGATCGGGCGGGGGCCGCGCGCGGACTGATCTCGTACTACTTTCCCGGCAAACGGCAGCTGCTCCAGTCCGCCGTGCACCGGCTGATGCACCTGACGCTCCAGGCGGCGCTGGAGCGCGAGCCGCGCACGGAGGACGGGCGCGAACTGCTGGCCCGGGCGATCGACGCGATCCTGGGGCTCGCCGTCGAGCAGCCCGTACTGATGCGCGCGCACATGGCCGGAATCCTGCAGGCCGAGGGGTTCGTGCAGTGCCCCGAACAGCAGCGGCTGGCCTTTCTGCTGCGGGACACGGTGCGGCGGTACGGCTCCGATCAGGTGGACGTGGACTATCCGCTGCTGCGGGCGTTGCTGATGGGCGCGGTGTTCGCGGTGCTGCTGCCCGGGGCGCCGATGCCGCGGGCCCGGCTGCGGGCGGAGCTCTTCCAGCGTTACGGGCTGGGCCTGGAGCTGGGGATGCCGCCGCCGGAGGATGCCCCCGGCGGCGGCGCGGCGATCACCGGCCCGGCGCGGACGCTGGGCCGGCCCCCGGCTCAGTCGTCGTGGTCGAAGTCGTCGAAGTAGTCCGGCTGGGTCTGGACGTTGAGCGTGTCCATCCGGATCCGCTTCGCCGGATCGGTGCGGCGGTCATCGAGCTTCAGCACGTCGAAGCCCTTGACCATGTCGTTCGAGTAGATGTGGCCGTTGTAGTAGTACGCGGACCAGGAGCCGCCGGAGCGGATCACATCGGTGCTGAGCGGGCCGCGTTCGAAGTAGGCGATCTCCTTGGGCCTGGTGGAGTCGGTGAAGTCCCAGACGGAGACGCCGCCCTGGTACCACCCCTGGACCATGAGGTCCTTGCCCTTGACCGGGATCAGCGAGCCGTTGTGGGCGACGCAGTTCTCGGTGTCGGCCTGGTGGCGCGGGATCTTGAAGTAGCTGCGGAAGACCAGCTTGCGGTGGTCGCCCTTGCCGACGATGTCGTAGACGCCGTTGGCGCCGCGGTTCGGTCCGACGGCCGCGTTGCAGGTGGCCGCGGAGCCGCCGCCGAGCTCATCGGTGTAGACGACCTTGTTCGCCTTCTGGTTGAAGGTGGCGGAGTGCCAGAACGCGAAGTTCACGTTGTCCTGTACCCGGTCGATCACCTTCGGGTTGGCGGGGTCCTTGATGGAGAACAGGATGCCGTCGCCCATACAGGCCCCGGCCGCCAGATCCTTGGAGGGCAGCACGGTGATGTCGTGGCAGCCGGTCGTCTTCCGCACGCCCGGGTTGGTGGGCGGGCCCGGGTTGCCGCCGCCGTCGGGCCCCTCGCCCGGGAAGAGCACCGGGAAGTTCACGACCGCGGCCCGCTGCGGTGCCGTGCGCGGGACCTTGATCACGGAGATGCCGTCGTGCGGCGGCTGGCAGTCGGGGAACGCCGCGTCGGGCGAGTACGACGAGACGTAGATGTAGACGTCGCGACGCTCCGGCACCAGCGTGTGGGTGTGGGAGCCGCAGGCCGTCTCGACCGCGGCGACGTACTTGGGGTTGCGGATGTCGCTGATGTCGAAGATCTTCATGCCCTCCCAGGAGGACTTCTCCGTGGCGGGCTGGCTGGTGCTCGCGCAGGAGTCGTCGCTCCGGGAGGAGTCGGTGGACAGGAAGAGCAGGTTCCCGGAGACCGAGACGTCGTTCTGCGACCCGGGGCACAGGACCTGCGCGACGGTCTTGGGGGCCTTCGGGTCGCTGATGTCGAAGATCCGGAAGCCGTCGTAGTTGCCGGCGAAGGCGTATCGGCCCTGGAAGGCCAGGTCCGAGTTGGTGCCCTGGAGGGCGTCCTTCGGGATGTTCGCGACGTGGGTGATGTTGTCGCTGTGGACGATCTGGTCCACAGCGGGGATCTCGCCGGACTTGATGGCGGCCTTGGCTGCGGCCGCGTCCTGCGAGGTCACCGAGGTCTGGGCGGGGGGAGAGTCTCCGGGGTCGGGGATGGCGGCCGCGGGTCCGGCCGTCAGCAAGGTGGCCAGCAGTCCGGCCGCGGCTGTCGCCACACCCAGACGTCTGCGCCGCGTACGCGTGGTTCGCAACGAGGTCACTGCGTCCTCCCTTGTCTCCGTTCGCAGGGGAACGGGTCACGGACCCCGGCAGTATCTTCCTTTGCATGCACATCTCAACAGAGGGCAACGGAGACGTCATGCAAGTTTTTGATCAGTCGTGTCGGAAAGATTGCTAGAAGCTGTGCCGCCCCGCCACCCAGCCGCACCCAAGGAGGTCACTGTGCCGAACCGCAGAGCCATGCGCGCCCGCTCGGCCGCCGTCGCCGCGACCGTCGTCGGCGCCCTGTTCACGCTGGCCGCCTGCGAGTCGGAGCCCAAGGCCGCGCCCGGCGCCGCCGCGGACCGGGGGCCGGTGGTCGTGGCGCCGGGCAGGCCGGGCGAGCCCGCGCGCACCATCTCACCCGAGGAGGCGGCCCGTTCGGTGGCCGACGACTCACCCAACTCGGCCGACTTCCGCTACGCCGAGATGATGATCACGCATCACGCGCAGGCGCTGACGATGACCGCCCTCGCGCCGGGCCAGGCCTCTTCCCCGCAGGTGAAGAAGGTGGCCGCGCGGATCGCCGCCGCCCAGCAGCCGGAGATCGGCGCGATGCGGGGCTGGCTGAAAACACATGGCGGCCCCCGGTCCGCCGACGCCCACGGCCATCACACGATGCCCGGCATGGCCACCGAGGCGCAGCTGACCCAGCTCCGCGCCGCCCGCGGCACGGCCTTCGACGAACTCTTCCTCAAGCTGATGATCACCCACCACCAGGGCGCGGTGACCATGGCCACCGAGGCCCTCTCGGAGGGCAACAACGTGCAGATCGAGGAGATGGCCACCGACGTGATCGCCCAGCAGACGGCCGAGATCAACCGGATGCGCTCGCTGTGAGAGCGGCAGTGACAGCGGCGGTGTGACCGTAGGGCGCCCGCCACGACATCACCCGCGCGCCTCTCCCCTTGAAGGCGCCACGGTGCGATGCTGGAAACCCCGGTGGGAAGGAGTACGGCCGTGCTGCGTGTCGCCGTCGTCGGTTCCGGACCCAGCGGGGTCTACGCCGCCCAGTCCCTGGTGGAGCAGACCCTGGTGCCCGACGTCCGGGTGCACGTCCTGGACCGGCTCCCCTGCCCGTACGGCCTGGTGCGGTACGGGGTCGCCCCAGACCACGAGAAGATCAAGTCCCTGCAGAACAATCTGCGCACCGTCCTGGAGCACGAGCGGATCGGCTTCGTCGGCAATGTGGAGATCGGGGCGCACGGTCTCACCCCGCAGCGGCTCCTCGGGCTCTACCACGCGGTGGTCTACTGCGTCGGGGCCGCGCGCGACCGCCGGCTCGGCGTGCCCGGCGAGGACCTGCCCGGCAGCGTCTCAGCCACCGACTTCGTCTCCTGGTACAGCGCCCATCCGGACGCGGCGGGGAACGGTTTCGCGCTGGGGGCCCGCTCGGCCGTGGTGATCGGGGTGGGGAACGTCGCGGTGGACGTCACCCGCATCCTGGCGCGCGGGGCGGAGGAGCTGCGCCCGACCGATGTGCCGCAGACCGCGCTGACGGCGCTGGCGGGGTCCATGGTGCGAGAGGTGCACATGGTGGGCCGACGGGGGCCCGGGCAGGCGAAGTTCACCACCAAGGAGCTGCGCGAGCTGGGCGCGCTGCCCGGCGCAGATGTGGTCGTGAACCCCGAGGACCTCGCGCTCGATCCGGCGTTCGCCGACCCGTCGGGGTTGCCCGCGGTCAACCGGCGCAATCTCGAAGTCGTACGGAGCTGGTCGGACCGCGCCCCGCGCGGCCTGGAGCGCCGGATCACGCTGCGGTTCTTCCTGCGGCCGGCCGAGTTCCTGGAGGCGGACGGCCGGGTGGCCGGGGTGCGGTTCGAGCGGACGGCTCCGGACGGCGCGGGCGGCGTGCGGGGCACCGGCACGTACGAGGACGTCGAGGCCCAGCTGGTGCTGCGGGCGGTCGGATACCGCGGGGCGCCGCCGGTCGGGCTGCCCTTCGACGAGCGCCACGGCACGGTGCCGCACAGCGCGGGGCGGGTGCTGCGGGACGGCGCGCCGTCACTGGGCGAGTACGTGGCCGGCTGGATCAAGCGGGGCCCGACCGGGGTCATCGGCACCAACCGCCCCTGCGCCAAGGAGACGGTCACCTCCCTGCTCGCGGATGCCGACGCGCTGGCCGGGCGGACCGTCGAGGACGACCCGCTCGCGGCGCTGAGGGCCCTGGGACACCATCCGGTCGAGTGGCCGGGCTGGCTGGCCATCGAGGAGGCGGAGGCCGCCCTGGGCCGCTCGCTGGGCCGCCAGACGGTGAAGATCCCGGACTGGGCGGGGCTGCGGGGAGCGGCACTGGGCCAGGGCTGAGGGCCGGCGGCAGTCAAGCGTCGGACAGGCGTATCGTCCGCGGGCAGACGCCGGACCGGCGGGTCATCCGTCGTCAGGCGCCGCACGGGCAGATCGTCCGCCGTCAGGTGCCGGGCGGGCGGGTCGCCTCGGCCTCGGCCGCGGCGAGGACGCCGGCGAGCAGGCCGGGGAAGAGTGCCTCAAGGTCCTCGCGGCGTATGCCGTTCATCTTGGCCGTCCCCCGGTAGGTCTGCCGGATCACGCCGCTTTCGCGCAGGACACGGAAGTGGTGCGTGGTGGTCGACTTGGTGACCGGCAGTTCGAAGTACGAGCAGGACAGCTCGGACTCGGCCGCGGCCAGTTCACGGACCACCTGGAGCCGGACGGGGTCGGCGAGCGCGTGCAGGACGCCCTCCAGGCGGATCTCGGCGCGCGTGGGGTGTTCGAGAGAGCGGGGGCTGGCGGCGGTGGTCACTGCGGCTCCACTTCGTCCGGGGCCTTCATCGTACGAGACTCATCGTAGTTTGACAGTCGCCGTACTACGATGCGTATCGTACAAACGTGAGCCGGAACCCGTCGGTTCCACCCCCGTCGTGAATGGAGTCCGCCGTGAGCGCCCTGTTCGAGCCTTACACCCTGCGGTCGCTGACCATCCCCAACCGCGTCTGGATGGCTCCGATGTGTCAGTACTCGGCCGACGTCTTCGGTCCGAACGCGGGCGTCGCGAACGACTGGCACTTCACCCACTACGCCGCCCGGGCCGCCGGCGGCACCGGACTGATCCTGGTGGAGGCCACCGCCGTCTCCCCCGAGGGCCGGATCAGCCCCGCCGACCTCGGTCTCTGGAACGACACCCAGACCAAGGCGCTCGGCCGGATCGCCGCATTCCTGAAGGAGCGCGGGACCGTCCCCGGCATCCAGCTCGGGCACGCCGGCCGCAAGGCCTCGACCCGGCGCCCCTGGGAGGGACGGGGTCCGGTGGCGCCCGAGGACCACGGCTGGCAGCCGGTCGCCCCGAGCCCGGTGCCGTTCGGCGAGGGATACCCCGTACCGACCCAGCTGACGACGGACCGGATCAGGGAGATCGTGGGGAAGTTCAGGGCGGCGGCCGAGCGGGCCCTCGCGGCCGGCTTCGAGGTGCTGGAGGTGCACGGCGCCCACGGCTACCTGATCGGCGAGTTCCTCTCCCCGCACAGCAACCGCCGCACGGACGAATACGGCGGCTCCTTCGAGAACCGCACGCGCTTCGCCCTCGAAGTGGTCGACGCCGTGCGTGAGGTGTGGCCCGAGGAACTGCCGCTGTTCTTCCGGATCTCCGCCACCGACTGGCTGGAGGAGGGCGGCTGGGACGGCGACGACACGGTCCGCCTCGCCCGCCTGCTCAAGGAGCACGGCGTGGACCTGCTCGACGTGTCGTCCGGCGGCAACGTCAAGGACGCCTCGATTCCGGTCGGGCCCGGCTACCAGGTGCCGTTCGCCGCGCGGGTGAAGGCCGAGACGGATCTGCCCGTCGCGGCCGTCGGCCTGATCACCGACACCGCGCAGGCCGAGAAGATCGTCGCCAACGGCGAGGCGGACGCGGTCCTGCTCGGCCGGGAACTGCTGCGCAACCCGTCGTGGGCGCTGCACGCCGCCCGGGAGCTCGGCGCGCGGACGGCCACCCCCGACCAGTACGCCTGGGCGATCTGATCCCGACCCGATCCCGACGCAGGTCGGCCCGGTCGTCCGCCCCGAGGCGAACACGACCGAGCCGACCTGCGTAAACGGTGGCTCCAAGGGCCGTTGTCAGTGGCGGGGTGCAGACTTGCCCGTATCCGAGACAACGGCGTTTTGGAGGTGTCGGCGATGTCCGACGTACTACTCGCGGTAGGTACTCGTAAGGGGCTTTTCCTCGGCCGCAGGCGCGGCGGCCGGTGGGAGCTGGACGGCCCGTTCTTCAACGCGCAGGCCGTGTACGCGATCGGCATCGACACGCGCCGGGACGTGCCGAGACTGCTCGTCGGGGGAGACAGCTCGCACTGGGGTCCTTCGGTGTTCCACTCCGACGACCTCGGCGCGAACTGGACCGAGCCGAAGCGGCAGGCGATCAAGTTCCCCAAGGACACGGGCGCTTCGCTGGAGCGTGTCTGGCAGCTGCAGCCGGCTGGACCCGAGCAGCCCGACGTGGTGTTCGCGGGCACGGAGCCCGCCGCGCTCTTCCGCTCCGAGGACCGCGGCGAGTCCTTCGAGCTGGTGCGGCCGCTGTGGGAGCACCCCACCCGGTCCCGGTGGGAGCCTGGTGGCGGCGGCGAGGCCGTGCACACCGTCGTGACCGACCCGCGGGACCCCGAGGCCCTGACGGTGGCCGTGTCGGCGGCCGGGGTGTTCCGCTCCCTGGACGGCGGGGACAGCTGGGCCCCGTCCAACAAGGGGGTCTCGGCGGTCTTCCTGCCCGATCCGCATCCGGAGTTCGGCCAGTGCGTGCACAAGATCGCCCAAGACGCGGGCAATGCGGACCGGCTGTATCTCCAGAACCACTGGGGGGTGTACCGCAGCGACGACGCGGGCGGCAGCTGGACCGACATCGGCGAAGGACTGCCCTCCGACTTCGGGTTCGCGGTCGCCGCCCATCCCCATCGGCCCGACGTGGCCTATGTGTTCCCCATCAACGCCGACGAGGACCGGGTCCCGGCGGGACGGCGGTGCCGGGTCTACCGTACGGGTGACGCGGGCCGCAGCTGGGAGCCGCTGTCGGCCGGGCTTCCGGGCGGCGACCACTACGGCACGGTGCTGCGGGACGCGATGCGTACGGACGACGCGGACCCGGCGGGCGTCTACTTCGGCAACCGCAACGGCGAGGTGTACGCGAGCGCTGACGACGGCGACAGCTGGCAGCAGGTGGCCGCGCATCTGCCGGACGTGCTGTGCGTACGGGCGGCGATGATCGGCTGAGCGCGGCCCGAGCGGGTCCGGGGCCGTACGGCTGCGCCAGTAGAGTGACGGCGTGGCAGCACGACCCTTGAAAGAAATCGTCGAGCCGGGGTGGGCGGACGCCCTCGCGCCCGTGGCCGAACGCATCGCGTCCATGGGCGACTTCCTCCGCGCGGAGATCGCGGCGGGACGGACCTACCTTCCGGCCGGAGCGCACGTCCTGCGCGCGTTCCAGCAGCCGTTCGACGAGGTGCGGGTCCTCATCGTCGGCCAGGACCCGTATCCGACCCCCGGGCACGCGGTGGGACTCAGCTTCTCGGTGGCCCCGGAGGTGCGGCCGCTGCCCGGAAGTCTGGAGAACATCTTCCGGGAGATGCACACGGACCTGGGCGCGCCGAGGCCGTCGAACGGCGACCTGACCCCGTGGACGCGGCAGGGGGTGCTGTTGCTCAACAGGGCGCTCACGACGGCGCCGCGCAAGCCCGCCGCGCACCGCGGCAAGGGGTGGGAGGAGGTGACCGAGCAGGCCATCAAGGCGCTCGCCGCACGCGGCAAGCCTCTGGTGTCCGTGCTGTGGGGGCGTGATGCCCGCAATCTTCGCCCGCTGCTCGGGGACCTGCCGGCGATCGAGTCGTCGCACCCCTCGCCGATGTCCGCGGACCGGGGGTTCTTCGGCTCGCGTCCGTTCAGCCGCGCCAACGACCTGCTGATCCGTCAGGGGGCGCAGCCGGTCGACTGGCGCCTGCCGTGAGACCGGCCGCCCCGTCCGGCTGGGTGCTCGGGGTCGACTCCGGCGGCTCCGGGCTGCGGATCGCCCTCGCGGACGCGGCCACGGGCACGCCGGTGGAGACCGTGTCGTCCCGCGAGCCGGTGCGCACGGGCGCGTCGGGCATCGACGCCGGGCACCTGCTGGCGCAACTGCTGCCCGCCGCCCGGGAGCTGCTGGCCCGGGTGGGCGGTACGGCGGAAGCGGGGCCGGACGCCTCGGTCCCGGGTGGTCCGGCGGCGGGGGCGGAGCTGGTCGCGGTGGCGGTCGGGGCCGCCGGGATGGCGACGCTCGGCGACGGGCTGCGGAGCGAGCTGCCGTCGGCCCTGGAGCGGACACTCGGGGTACGGCGCCTGGCGCTGGCCGCCGACGCCGTCACCGCGTACGCCGGGGCGCTCGGGCAGCGGCCGGGCGCGGTGGTCGCGGGCGGCACCGGCCTGATCGCCCTCGGCACGGACCTGTCGGCCGCGTCCGGGTGGCGCCGGGCGGACGGGTGGGGCCATCTGCTCGGGGACTGCGGCAGCGGCGCCTGGATCGGGCGGGCGGGCCTGGAGGCGGCGATGCGGGCGTTCGACGGTCGCCGCGGCGGCTCGGCGGCGCTTCTCGCGCGGGCCGGGGCGGCGTTCGGGACAGCGGCGGACGGGCTGCCCGGACTGCTGTACCCACGCTCCGACCGGCCGGCCGTCCTCGCGTCCTTCGCGCCGGAGGTGGCGGCCTGCGCGGTGGACGGGGACCCGGTGGCCACGGCCGTCCTGGCGCGAGCCGCCGGACACATCGCGGAGGCGGCCGCGACGGTGTGCCCGGGCGCCGCGGCGGCGGACGGGGAGTGTGAAGTGGCCCTGACCGGCGGCCTGTTCAAGCTCGGCGAGCCGCTGCTCGTACCGCTCCGGGCGGAGATCGCCGGGCAACTCCCGCACGCCCGACCGGTGTCGGCGCAGGGGGATCCGCTGACCGGTGCGCTGCGGATCGCCTCGGCCCTGGCCGCCGGGTCGCTGCGGCTGCCTCAGGACGGCCGGATGCTGTACGTACCGGCATTTCAGGGCAGTTGACCGGTAGCGAACTCAACGGACAAAGTCGGACAGATGGCACGGGACTGCCCCCTCCCCGAGCAGCCGGAGGGGCAAAACCAGTAGCATGCGGCGCCATGAGCTCCCCCACTGGGCCCGCTTCCGGCCTGCCTGTACGAATGCCGCGACCCCGACAGTCCGGGCGGCACCGTCGCCCTGAACCCGCGGCGGCCCCTGAGGGCGCACCCGCGCTCGTTCTCGCCGTTCCCGGCGCCCCTTCCGCGGCCGTGCGCGGCCTGGCCGAAGAGGTCGTCAGCATCGCGCGTTCCGAGCTGCCCGGCCTGGAGGCGGCCATCGGGTACCTGGACGGCGACGACGACGAGTACCCCACGCTGGCGACCGTGCTGACGCGGACCGCGGCCCTGCGCGTGGAGCGCTACGAGCTCGCCCAGGCCGCCGGCCGCGAGGTCGAGGAGCCCACCGGCCCGGACGCGGTCGTGGTGCCGCTGCTCGCGGGCCCGGACAGCGCGCTGGTGCGGGCGATACGCCAGGCAGTGACCGACAGCCGTGCCACCGCCCAGCTGACGGATGTCCTCGGCCCGCACCCGCTGCTCGCGGAGGCCGTGCACGTACGGCTCTCCGAGGCCGGTCTGGCCCGCGCCGACCGCGCCCGGCTGTTCACGGTCGCCACGGCGGCCGACGGCATCGTCCTGGCCACGGTGGGCGGCGAGGAGGCCGTGCAGGCCGCCGGGATCACGGGCATGCTGCTGGCCGCGCGCCTGGCTGTGCCGGTGATGGCCGCCGCGCTCGACCAGGAGGGTTCGATCACCGCGGTCGCCGAGCAGCTGCGCGGTTCGGGTTCGGCGCAGCTCGCGCTGGCCCCGTACCTGATCGGCCCCGAGCTGGCGGAGGGGCTGCTCGACGACGCCGCGAAGGAGGCCGGCTGCCAGGCCGCCGAGCCACTGGGCGCGTACCCGGCCATCGGCAAGCTGGTGCTGGCCCAGTACGCGACCGCGCTCGGGATCCCGGCGCAGCCGCAGGGGGCCCCGGTCCGCTGACCTGGCGGTTCGACGGTACGTACGTGAGGGCCCGCACCGGATGTCCGGTGCGGGCCCTCACGCGTGGCGGCGGGGGGTCAGCCGAGGACCACGCAGGAGGCCGCGGGGGCCTCGACCGCGCCCGCTCGCCGGGGTACACCGGTCTGGGGGTCGAGGTCGAACCAGGTGACGTCGCCGGAGTGCTCGTTGGCGACGTAGAGGCGGCGGCCCGACGGGTCCAGGGCGAGGTCGCGGGGCCAGCGTCCGCCACAGCCCACGGTGGCGACCGGGGCGGGCCGCTCACCGGCCGGGTCGAGGGCGAGGACGGCGATGCCGTCGTGGCCGCGTACGGCGGCCCAGAGGAAGCGTCCGTCGGGCGCGACGACGAGCTCCGAGGGGTACCACCGCGCCGCCCGGGCCGGGGTGTCCTCGGGGAGGACCGGGACCTCGTGGAGCGGCGTCAGGACGCCCGCCTGCGCGTCCCAGCGGCAGACGGTGAGGGTGGGCGTCAGTTCGTTGAGGACGTACGCGTACGCGCCGGAGGGGTGGAAGGCGAGGTGCCGGGGGCCCGAGCCGGGGCGCAGCCGGGCCTGGCCGTGGAGCCGGAGGGTGCCGCGCGCGGGGTCGAGGGCGGCGACGGTCACGCTGTCGGTGCCGAGGTCCACGGCGAGCACCCAGCGGCCGGCGGGGTCGGGCAGCACCTGGTGGGCGTGGGGCCCGGTCTGCCGGTCGGGGTCCGGGCCGCCGCCTTCGTGCCGGAGCACGTCACGGGCGGGCCCCGGCGTGCCGTCCGGGCCGAGCGGCAGGGCGGTGACGCTGCCGGAGGTGTAGTTGGCGGTCAGGACGTGCCCGGCGGTGACGCACAGGTGGGTGGGGCCTGAGCCCCGTACGGCCACCGCCTCGCCCAGCGGCCGGGGGCTCGGGCCGTCGACGGAGAAGGCCGCGACGGCCCCCTCCTCGGTCTCGGAGACGGCGTGGAGCACGGACCGGGAGGGGTCGAGCGCGAGGTAGGAGGGGTCGGCGACGGCGTCCGTCGCGCCGGTGGGGGTCACGGCGCCGGTCGTCTCGTCCACGGTGGCGGCGATGATCCCGCGGCCGCCGGCCGAGGTGAACGAACCGATGTAGGCCCGCAGGCCCGCCCTTTTCCCGTCTGTGCCGCCCATGGCCTCTCCCCCTCTGCCGGTCCACGTGATCACGCCGACCGTAGCAGGCGGTCTAGACCAAAGAGGGGGCTTGCGACAAAAGGTCAGGCGGAGACCAGCGGGGCGCCCGGCGCGGAGCGCAGCGGGGTGGCCAGGTCGGCGAGCGCCCGCTCCAGGCCCTGGAGGTGGCCGAGGGCCGCCTCGGCGCCGGGGTGGTGGTGCGGGGCGGCCACCTCGGCCGGGGTGGGGCGTACCGGCTCGTCGGGGCTTACCAGGGCTTGCACGGCGGCCTCGACGCGCCAGGCGGCGGCGACGAGCCGGGCATCGTGCGAGGCGGCAGGGTCGGCCGCCACGGCGGCCAGGCCGCGGATCTCACGCGCGCAGGCGTCGAGCAGGGCGATGACCTGGCGGGCCCGTGCCTTGCGGGCGCGCAGCGGGCTGAGCGGGTGGACGAGCGGGGCGAGGGAGAGCCGTACGCGCCCGAGCAGTAGCTCCAGTTCGGCCGCGAGCGGCGCCGGGTCGGCCTCGGGGTCGCCCGCGAGGCGCCGGGCGGCGGCAGCCGTGCAGGCGTGGACGCAGGTCAGGGCGCGCTGAATCCAGGCGTTGGTGGCGGCGTGGGTGGTGACGGGCAGGATCAGCGCGACGCCGGCCACCGCGCCGAGGGCGCCCACCGCGGTCTCCTCGAAGCGCAGGAGGAGCAGCCCCGGGTGCAGGACGCCGAGGAGGCCGTAGAGCAGCCCGGCCATCACGGTGACGAAGAACATCATCCAGCTGTAGGAGGGGGCGGCGGTGTAGAAGATGCCGAAGACGCAGACGGCGACCAGGAGGGCGGTGGGTCCGGGGGCGCCGCCCAGCGGGACCGCGATGAGCAGTCCGGCGGCGATGCCGGTGACCGTGCCGAGGACCCGGCGGAAGCCGCGCACGAGCGTCTCGCCCCGGGACGTGGTGTTGACGAAGATCCACCAGGCGGTGCCGACGGCCCAGTACCAGCGCTCCTGGGAGAGCAGTTGTCCGGCGGCGAGGGCGACCGCGCAGGCCACGGTGGCCTGGAAGGCCTGCCGGGTGGTCGGGCGGTCGAGGCCGCGGCCGGGCAGCGGGGTGGGGGCTGCGGGCGGCGGCACGTGCCGTTCGATGCACCAGACGCCGAAGCGGACGGCGGAGGCCGCGGCGAGCGCGAGGGCCACGGCTCCGTACAGCTCCGGCAGCTGGGCCGGGACCGCGTGCAGGAACTGGGTGACGAAGAACATCATGAACGCGAAGATGCCGAGCGCGTGGCCGCGCGGCCCCCAGCGGCGGGCGTACACACCGCAGAAGACGACCGCGAGCCAGGCCGAGTCGCGTACGAGAGGGGTCCCGTGCACAGTGGTGGCCAGGGCGAGGACCGGGAAACCGACAGCGGGCAGCAGGGCGGTGGTGACGGCCTGACGGCGGACCGTCGGGTCGGCGACCGTGAACAGTGCCAGGAGGGCGGCGAGACCACCGGTGATGGAGGCGGTCAGGGAGAGCCCGGCGAGCTCGGCGGCGGCCACGGCGAGCGCGACCCCCAGCACGGCACGGGTGGAGACGCGCAGCCGGACGCGTCCGGGGTCGGGGGCGACGAACATCCGCCGGACAGTGCCGATCAGGTTCGTGCCCCTCCCGGGCCTGCTCTTGGAGCTGTTCTCGACGCTCGTCGCGCCCTTCACGGCGGTCGACCCGCCCCCACTGCCGAACACGCACACCCTTCGGGTCTCGGAGTCTTTCGGAACATGGCAAAGGCGCCGCGGGTCCGGGGCCGGCTCCTTCGCCGGTCCGGCGCGTGCGCGGCGCCATCTACCCGACGATGGAAGCATCGGAGGCACCAGTGGCTCAACTGGCTCCTCTTACACTGAGCCATTGGTACAGTCGCGGCGGTGACAGCCCGGCCGGAAGGAGGCCAACGGACCATGGCGGTGGATGAGCTCGACACCCGCATCCTCCGGCTCCTCCTGCAGAGGCCGCGCACGAGCGTGCGGGAGTACGCGCGGATCCTGGGCATCGCGAGGGGCACGCTCCAGGCGCGTATCGACCGGCTGGAGCGGGACGGGGTGATCACGGGCACCGGTCCGTTCCTGTCGCCCGCCGCGCTCGGCCATCCGGTCCTCGCCTTCGTCCACATCGAGGTGACCCAGGGCCATCTGGACGAGGTCGGCGACGCGCTGGCGGCCGTGCCGGAGATCGTGGAGGCGTTCTCGATCACCGGTGGCGGGGATCTGCTGACCCGGGTCGTGGCCAGGGACAACGGCCATCTCGAGGATGTGATCCAGCGGCTCATCCAGCTGCCCGGGGTGGTGCGGACGCGGACGGAGATGGCGCTGCGCGAGCGGGTGCCGTACCGGCTGCTGCCGCTGGTCGAGGCGGTCGGCCGGGCGTCGGGGCCGGGGCGGACGGCCTGACCTCACGCCTCGTAAGACCGGCCGGACGGCGGGTGCCGTGGGCGGGCCCCTCCCTGGAATGCTGAGCCCATGAGCACTCCTGGCACTTCGGTGATTTTCGATCTCGACGGCACGCTCGTGGACAGTGAGCCCAACTACTACGAGGCCGGGCGGCGGCTGCTGGAGGGCTATGGCGTCACGGACTTCGGCTGGGAGCGCCATACGGACTTCATCGGGATCGGCACCCGCGAGACGCTGCTGGCGCTGAAGCGGGAGTACGGTCTCGACGCCCCGATCGAGGAGCTGCTCGCGGGGAAGAACCGGGCCTATCTGGAGCTGGCCCGCGCCTCCACCCAGGTGTTCCCGCAGATGCGTCTGTTCGTCGAGGAGCTGCACGCGCAAGGGGTGCCGATGGCCGTGGCGTCCGGCTCGTCGCGAGCGACGATCGAGGCGGTCCTCGCCGGCACCGGCCTGGACGCGTACGTCTCGACGCTGGTCTCCGCCGAGGAGGTGCCGCGCGGCAAGCCGGAGCCGGACGTCTTTCTGGAGGCCGCCCGGCGGCTCGGCGCGGACCCCGCCGACTGCGTCGTCCTGGAGGACGCGCCGCCCGGGGCCGCGGCGGCGCACGCGGCGGGCATGCGCTGCATCGCGGTCCCCTATGTGCCGGCGACCGTCGCCGACGCGGCGTTCGCGACGGCGGGGCTGCTGTTCCCGGGCGGCCAGGAGGAGTTCACCGCGAAGGCCGCGCTGCGGTGGCTGGCGCGGTGAGCTCCGCGGCCCGTCCGGCGGGCCGCGGAGCCCGGGCGTAGCCTGAAGAAGGAAGGCTGTCCTCGCGGCGGCGAGGTCCGCTTGGGCAGCCGGCGAGGGAGATGACACGATGCCCGGTCTCATCAAGAAAAGCCTGGACACTCCGGAAGAGACCCGCCCCTTCGAGGCGGGCATGGGCCAGCTCGAACTGGTCGACATGGAAGGCGCGTCGGTGGGACGGGCCACCTTCCAACCCGGCTGGCGCTGGTCCGAGCATGTGAAGCCGATCGCCGGCACCGAGAGCTGCGAGGCCTCGCATGCGGGCTACTGCCTCTCCGGCCGGATCAGGATCCGCATGAACGATGGCACCGAGGAGGAGTTCGGCCCCGGTGACACCATGGTCTGCCCGCCCGGACACGACGCCTGGGTGGTCGGCGACGAGCCGTGTGTGGTGCTCGACTGGCAGGGCTTCGTCGACTACGCCAAGCCCTCCGGCTGACGCTCCCGCCCCGCGTCCCGGTCCTCTCCGGTGTCCGCGCCCGGGTCCCGCTCGGCGGCCCGGCGCGCGATCGGCCCCATGGCGTACGACGCGCCGAGGATGAGCCCGCCGAGCAGCAGCCAGCCCGGTACGCCCCAGGTGACCAGGAGCGCGGTCAGCAGCAGCGGTCCGAGGGTCCGGGCGACGGTGACACCTGTCCCGTAGAAGCCCTGGTACTCGCCGATCCGGTCGGCGGGGGCGAGGTCGAAGCCGATCTGCCACGAACCGGCGGAGTGCAGCATCTCGGAGACCAGCAGCAGGACGGCACCGGCGACGAGGGCCGTGGCGGCGAGCCAGGGTGAGTCGCCGGCCGCGGAGAGGGCGAAGACCACGCAGGCGCCGAGCATGATCTGTCCGGAGCGGCGGACGGCCCGCCCGGCCGTGGCGAGCCCGGTGATGCCGCGGGCCGTACGGACCTGGAAGAACGTCACACCGAGGGTGTTGAGGACGAACAGCGCCGACACCAGCCAGGCGGGGGCCTCGGTGCGCTCGGTGATCCACAGCGGGATGCCGAGGCTGAGCAGCGGCATCCGCAGCAGCAGGACGGTGTTGACGAGGGTGACCAGCGCGTACGGCCGGTCGCGCAGCACGGCGAGCCGGTCGCCCTTCGCGGGCGGCGCGGGCGCCACGGCGGGCAGCCGGAGCAGGAGCAGCGCGCAGGCGAGGAAGCTGACGGCGTCCATCGCGAAGACGGCGAGGTAGGCGCCCTGGGTCCCCTGGTGCAGGGCGAGGCCGCCGAGGGCGGCTCCGACGGCGAGCCCGGCGTTGAGGGTCGACTGCAACTGGGCCAGCAGGCCGGTGCGTTCGGCCGGGGTGACCAGTCCGGCGAGCAGGGCCTGGCGGGCCGCGGCGAGGCCGGACTGGGCGATGGCGTACACCGTCGCGGCGAGCAGGAACAGCACGAAGGAGCGGATGACGAGGAACGACGCGACGGCGGTGCTCGTGGCGACGGCGAGGACGACGGCGGCCCCGCGCGGCCCGCGTCGGTCGGCGATCCGGCCCAGCGGCACCCCCACGACCGAGCCGATGGCCCAGGCGATGGTCAGGCCCAGTCCGACTTGGGTGGCGTCGAGACCGACGACATGGGTGAAGTAGAGCGCGGAGGTGACGTAATAGGCGCCGTCTCCCAGGGAGTTGGCGAGCTGGGCGAGGGCGAGGGTACGCGGGGATCCGGGAGCCGGTATCAGCCGGTTGGTGTGCGTCACAGGCTGAAATCTACTGTCGGAATGGGGGCTTCAGCAGGACCAATTCCCCGCTGAATGTGTGGGCCACTTTCGGGCTGGGGGCCGGATGGCGGGGGCGTGATGTTCGACATGAACGAGCGCTCACCCGTTGTGCGAGAGGGCCGGGAGCTGATCAAGTGCGGTCACTGCCCATCGTGCGCGCCGAGCTGGAGGTCCTGTTGTTCACGTCAGTGGACGATGTCACCGAGCGACTGGCCGCCACCGGCTATCTCGTCTCGCCTGCGGTCGCCACCACCGTCTTCCTCGCCGCCCGGCTCGGCAAGCCGCTGCTGGTCGAGGGCCCGGCCGGGGTCGGCAAGACCGAGCTGGCCAAGGCCGTCGCCGAGGCGGCCGCCGCCCGGCTGGTGCGGCTCCAGTGCTACGAGGGCGTCGACGAGGCCCGCGCGCTGTACGAGTGGAACCACGCCAAGCAGCTGCTGCGCATCACGGCGGGCCGGGACGAGAGCTGGGACGAGACCCGTACGGACATCTTCAGCGAGGAGTTCCTGCTGGCCCGGCCGCTGCTGACGGCCATCCGCGGGGACGAGCCGACGGTGCTCCTGGTCGACGAGATGGACAAGGCTGACGTCGAGGCCGAGGGCCTGCTGCTGGAGGTGCTGAGCGACTTCCAGGTCACGGTGCCGGAGCTGGGCACGATCACCGCGACCCGCCGGCCCTTCACCGTCCTCACCTCGAACGCCACCCGCGAACTGTCCGAGGCGCTGCGCCGCCGCTGCCTCTTCCTCCACATCGGTTTCCCCGAGGAGGAGTTGGAGCGCCGGATCGTCACCCTGAAGGTGCCCGGTCTCGACGAGACGCTGGCCCGTTCGGTGGTGCGGGTGGTGGGCGCGCTGCGGGCGATGGACCTGCGGAAGGTGCCGTCGGTCGCGGAGACGATCGACTGGGCGCGGACCCTGCTCGCGCTCGGCGCCGACACGCTGGACGAGACCGTCGTACGCGACAGTCTCGGCGTGATCCTCAAGCACCAGGACGACATCGTGAAGGCGGTCGGCTCCCTGGACCTGGACGCGGTGTGAGCGTTCCGGACCGGCTGACCGGGCTCGTGGGGGCGCTGCGCGCGCACGGCGTGCGGGTCGGTACGGGCGAGACGGTCGACGCGGCCCAGGTGGTGTCCGTGCTGGGACTGGCCGACCGGGTCCGGCTGCGGGAGGGGCTGGCGGCGGCGCTTCTGCACCACCAGGGGCAGAGGGCGGTGTTCGACCCGGTCTTCGATCTGTACTTCCCGCTCGGCGTAGGGGTCCGGGAGGGTACGGGCCGCGCACCGGACCAGGAGTTCGACACGGCCGCGCTGCGCGAGCGGCTCGCCGCGGCGCTGGCCGCCGACGACCGGGCGCTGCTGGACCGGCTGGCGGGCGAGGCCGTGGACGGGCTCGGCGGCTATGGCAACTCCCCCGGCTCCGACGGCTGGTCCTCGTACCAGACCCTGTCGCGGCTGCGGCCGGAGACCCTGCTCGCCCGGGTGCGGGCGTCGGTGCGGGAAGGCGCCGGCGGGGCGGCCGGGGCGGAGTTCACCGACCGGCTCGTCGACGACGAGATCCGGCGCCGGATCGAGGCGTTCCGCGAGCGGGTGCGGACCGAGGCGCGGCGGCGGGTCGCCGAGCGGCGCGGCACGGATCTGATCGCGCGCCGGGCGCTACGGCCGACCGCCGACCAGGTCGACTTCCTTGTGGCGGGCCGCGATCAGCTCGCCGAGCTGCGCCGGACCGTACAACCGCTCGCCCGGAAGCTGGCCACCAGGCTCGCCGCGCGGCGCAGGCGGGCCGCCCGTGGTCGGATCGATCTGCGACGGACGCTGCGCGGCTCCCTGTCGACGGGCGGGGTGCCGGTGCGGCCGGTGCTGCGCAAGCGCCGACCGGGGCGGCCGGAGCTGGTGCTGCTGTGTGATGTGTCCGGTTCGGTGGCGGGCTTTGCGAACTTCACGATGCTGCTGGTGCAGGCGGTGCATGAACAGTTCAGCAAGGTGCGGGTGTTCGCCTTCGTCAACACCGTCGACGAGGTCACCGGTCTGCTCAGGCGCGGCTCGGCCGACCCCGAGGGGCTCGGTGAGCGCATCCTCGCGCAGGCGGCGGTGACGGGGTGGCACGAGCGCAGCGACTACGGCGCGGCGCTCGGTGAGTTCACCGAGCGGTACGCCGACGCGCTGGGCCCGCGCACCACCGTCTTCGTCCTCGGCGACGCCCGCACCAACATGCGCGACCCGAACCTGCCCGCCCTGCGGCACATCGCCGACAAGGCCCGGCAGGTCCACTGGCTCAACCCCGAGCAGCGCTCCCTGTGGCCGACGGGAGACTCGGCCGCCGAGGCGTACGCGGCGCTCGTGACCATGCACGAGTGCCGCAACGCCCGGCAGCTGGGCGCGCTGATCGGGCGGCTGCTGCCGGTCTGAGGGTCAGCGGGCGGCCCGCAGGGGGCGGAAGAACGTCCGCAGTTCACCGGCCACCTGGTCCGGTTCCTCATGGGCCATGAAGTGGCCGCCGCGCCCGGGGGTGGACCAGTGGCGCAGATCGGTGCACTGGCGCTCGGCGAGGCTGCGGGGGTAGCCGGTGTAGGCGGGTTCATGGCTGAGGGTGACGGCCGCGGGCACGGTGATGGGCGGGACGCGTTCGTTCAGGTGGTAGTCGTAGTACTGGCGGAACGACGAGCCGATCGTGCCGGTGGCCCAGTAGAGGGTGGCGACGGTCAGGACGGTGTCCTTGTCCCAGCGGGTCTCCAGATCGCCGCCGCAGTCGCTCCAGGCGCGGTACTTGTCGACGATCCAGGCGGCGAGTCCGGCCGGGGAGTCGGCGAGGGCCGCGGCGAGGGTGTCGGGCCGGGTGCACATGATCTCGCTGTAGCCCTGGTCGTCCGCGTCGTAGGCGTCGAGCGCGTCGAGATAGGCCTGTTCGGCGGCGGTCGGCGGCCGCTCGGAGAAGTCTGCGGTGACGACGGCCGAGGTGATGTGGACTCCGGCGACCTGCTCGGGGTACAGGGCGCCGAGCCACTGGGTGACCCCTCCCCCGATGTCCCCGCCGAAGGCGCCGTACCGCTCGTAGCCGAGGGTCTCGGTCATCAGCCGGTGCCAGAGCCGGGCCACTGCCTTACGGGTGAAGGGGCCGCGGGGCAGCGCGGAGTACAGGAAGCCGGGCAGGGAGGGGATGACGACGTCGAAGGCGTCGGCGGGGTCGCCGCCGTACGCGGCCGGGTCGGTGAGCGGGCCGGCCACCTTCAGCATCTCCACGAAGCTGCTGGGCCAACCGTGGGTGAGGACGAGCGGCAGAGGCGCCGGGGCGCCTTCGGGCCGCACGCCCCGGATGTGGACGAAGTGCACGGTCCGGCCGTCGACCTCGGCGGTGTACTGCGGATGGGTGTTGAGGGCGCGCTCGGCCGCCCGCCAGTCGAACGACTCGGCCCAGTGGGTGACGAGCTCCCGCAGATACCCGGGGTCGGTCCCGGCGGTCCAGCGGTCGGGGTCGGAGGCGGTGGTGAAGAGGGTGCGGCGCAGACGGCCGCGCAGGTCGTCGAGGACGTCGTCGGACACGGAGATCCGGAAAGGGGTGGGCGTCATGGGTCCTTCGTTCAGGAGGGATGAACGGGGCGGGCGCCCGGCCCTCCTGTCGAGCGGTCAGCAGGACGCGGGGACGGCCGGGTGGGCCCGGACGGGCTCTGTTGCGAACGGCATGGTCATCGGGCTCACCTCCTGTGCTCCGTGCGGCCGGTGCGACTGTACGGGACGCCCGGGCGGCCGCAAACCCTTTTACGGGAGGGCCTGTTGCCTTCGGCCCGGTGGCCGCGCCCGGTGGTGTCCCGGCTGGTCCGACAAGCGCCGGGCGCGCGCAGTGGGCGATCGTCCCATGTCCTGGGCCTGGCCTTCTGGGGAAGACTCCGGAGCGTGAGCGAGAGCGGAACGGACAGCGGGCCGGACAGCGGGCCGGGAAGCGTCGACGGCGGCCCCGGCCGGGAGACGTGGCTGACGCCCGGGGTCAAGGGCATCGGCTCGGCCAGCCTGCTCGCCGATGTCGGGCACGAGATCCCCACCGCGCTCCTGCCCTCCCTGCTGACCTCGACGCTCGGCGCGCCGGCCGCCGCGCTCGGGGTGATCGAGGGCGTCTCGGACGCCCTGGCCGGCGCGGCGCGCTTCGCCGGGGGCGTCCTCGCCGACGACCCCTCACGGCGGCGGAAGGTGGCGGTCGGCGGATACACGGCCACCGCCGTGCTGGGTGCCGCGACGGCCGGGGCGACGGCCGTGTGGCAGGTCGGCGTCCTGCGGGCCGCCGCATGGACGGCCCGGGGCCTGCGGGTGCCGGCCCGTAACGCACTGCTCGCGGACATCGTGCCGGCGAAGGCGTACGGACGGGCATACGGCTTCGAGCGGATGATGGACAATCTGGGCGCGATCTTCGGGCCGCTGCTCGCGCTCGGGCTGGTCGCCTGGCTCGGTGTCACCTGGGCCATCAGCCTGTCGGTGATCCCCGGCCTGCTCGCGGCCGCCGCGATCCTCTACGCGATCCGCCGGACGCCGCGGCCCGTCCGCCGGGACCGGGTGCCGCTGCGGATCAGGGTGCGGCCGGTCCTGCGGGGCGAGCTGGGCCGGCTGATGGGCGCGGTGGCGGCGTTCGAGGTCGGCAACGTGGCCGCGACACTGCTGATCCTGCGCGCCTCCGAGCTGCTGTCGCCCGCGTATGGCACGCGG
Source organism: Streptomyces sp. NPDC039465 (assembly GCF_055639315.1). Classification (NCBI taxonomy): domain Bacteria; kingdom Bacillati; phylum Actinomycetota; class Actinomycetes; order Kitasatosporales; family Streptomycetaceae; genus Streptomyces; species Streptomyces sp. NPDC039465. The sequence continues at coordinate 146,141 of NZ_JBVKAP010000008.1, forward strand.
ACGGCGACCACGGTCGCGCTCGCCCTCTACACGGCGTACAACGTGGCCGCGGCGGCGGCCTCCGTCCCGGCGGGGCGGCTGTCGGACCGGCTGGGGGCGCGGGGGCCGGTGCTGGTGCTCGCGGGCGGGGTGGCGCTCTTCGGCGCGGCGTACGGGCTGTTCGCGGGCGCCGGGGCCGCGGTGGCGGTGCTCGCCGTGCCGTTCGTCCTCGCCGGGGCGGGGATCGGGGCCGTGGAGACGGCCCAGCACTCGGCGGTGGCCGCGCTCGCCCCCCGCGACCTGCGCGGCTCGGCGTTCGGGCTGCTCGCCACGGTCCAGTCCTTCGGCAACCTGGCCGCCTCCACCGTCGCCGGTGTCCTGTGGACGGCGTTCTCGCCGACGGCCGCGTTCCTGTATCTGACGGGCTGGATGGTGGTCGCGCTGGTGGGTCTGCTCGCCGCGGCCCGGCGTCGTACCACCGGCTGACCGTCGGGCGGGCGGCCGGTCAGCCATGGCCAAGCGGGGCGCCAAGTGGGATCATTTGGGCGAAAGGCCAATGAGGGGGGCGCCCTGAAGGGGGCACGATGTCAGAGATCAGGGAATCCATCGACATCTCCCGTCGTCCCGAAGAGGTCTTCTCCTATGTGACGGACCCTTCCCATCTGCCCGAATGGCAGGAGAGCGCCGTGTCGGCCCAGCCGTTGGGCGACACTCCGCTGGCCGTGGGCTCCAAGGTCGCCGTGACCCGGCGGGTGGGCAAGCGGGAGTTCCCCATGACCATGCAGATCACCGAGCTGGACCCACCGCGGTACTGGCACATGAGGGGCATCGACGGCCCGGTGCGCGGAGACGTGCGGGGCACGATCGAGCCGCTGGAGGGCGGCGCGCGCTCCCGGCTGACCCTCGCCCTGGACTTCGAGTCGCACGGCATCGGGAAGGTCATCGTCCCGCTGGTCGCGCGGCCGCAGGCTCGCAAGGAAATGCCCAAGAACGAGCAGCGTCTGAAGGGGCTGCTGGAGGCGACCGCCGCGTAGCCGGACGCATGGAACCGGCCACGTAGCCGGAGAGGGCAGTCCGGACACGCCGACGCCGCGCGTACAGGGCCGCCCGGACACGACAGTCCCCGGCATTCCTGCTCCACTCCGAGGGTCGTCAGCCGTCGCTGACGGCTCCCTCGTGGGCAGGACCTGCCGGGGGCCTGGCCAGAGCCGAGACAAGGGTCACGCGGGCCTTGGGACGTCTCCCTCGGCGGGTGCGGCTCTCTCTGGTTGTCTGGTGTAATGACGAGTTTCCTCCCTATTTGACACAAGTCAAGAGGAGAGGCTGTTTTTCATTTGCTGCACCTTTTGCCGCTGTTGCTCAGGTTCTCGGTGCTACAAATAAGACTGTGGGCGATCCTCGCAACCCGTGCCAGGCGCGATGGTGCGGTCACTGACCGGGCATCCGCGCAGCGTCGCCGGGCAGGTGTTCATCCTCCAGGTGGCGGTCGTGGTGCTGCTCGCCGCCGGAGCGGTCCTCGCGCTGGTGCTCCAGAGCCGCAGCGACGTCGACCGCGAGGCCCGGAACCGGTCCGTGGGCGTCGCCCAGACCTTCGCCCACTCCATCGGACTGCGTGAGGCCCTCAGGGCCCCGGACCCGTCCGCGATCCTGCAGCCGCTGACGGAGGAGACCCGCAGAAGCGCCGGGGTCGACTTCATCGTGGTCATGGACACCAACGGCATCCGCTACACCCATCCCCAGCCCGACCGCATCGGCCAGCGGTTCGTCGGCACGATCGAGCCCTCGCTCGCCGGTCAGGTGCACACCGAGAGCGTGCGGGGGCCGCTCGGCGAGGAGATACAGGCCGTCGTGCCGGTGACCGAGGACGGCAGGGTCATCGCCCTGGTCTCGGCCGGGCTCACCGTGCGGAACGTCACCGACGTGGTCGACCGGCAGCTCCCGGTCATCCTCGGCGTCAGCGCGGCCGGGCTCGCCCTGGCCACCGTCGGCACCGCGCTGATCACCCGACGGCTGCAGCGGCAGACCCACGGCCTCGGGCCGCTGGAGATGACCCGAATGTACGAGCACCACGACGCCGTCCTGCACGCCGTCCGCGAGGGCGTGCTGATCACCGACGGGGACGCCCGGCTGGTCCTCGCCAACGACGAGGCACGGCGGCTGCTCGCCCTCCCCCGCGACGCCGAGGGCCGCGCCATCCGGGAGCTCTCCGCGCTCGACCAGGGCATGGCCGAGCTGCTGCTGTCCGGCCGGGTGGCCACCGACGAGGTCCTCGCCGCGGGAGACCGCCTCCTCGTGGTGAACCAGCGGCCCGCCAAGCCCCGCGGCCAGCCGGAGGGAGCCGTGGTCACCATCCGCGACTCCACCGAGATGCGCGTCCTCAGCAGCCGCGCCGAGCTGGCCCGCAGACGGCTGAAGCTGCTCTACGACGCCGGGGTCGGCATCGGCACCAGCCTCGACGTGGTGCGTACGGCCGAGGAGCTGGCCGCCGTGGCCGTGCCCCGGTTCGCCGACTTCGTCACCGTCGACCTGGCGGAGCCGGTCCTGCACGGCGACGAGCCGAGCGGTACGAGCGTGCCGTTGCGGCGCTCGGCGGTCAGTGGCATCCGGGACGACTCGCCGCTCTACCCGAGCGGGCGGCTGATCGACTTCCTGCCGTCCACCCCGCAGGCCCGCGGCTTCGGCACCGGCCAGGCGGAGGTCGTATCGGACCTGAACGAGGCGCCGGGGTGGTACGCGCAGGACCCGCCGCGGGCGCAGGCCATCCTCGACTACGGCATCCACTCGCTGATCACGGCCCCCCTCAAGGCCCGGGGCGTCATGCTCGGTGTGGTCAACTTCTGGCGCTCGCAGAAGCCGGAGCCGTTCGACGACGACGATCTGTCCCTGGCCGAGGAGCTGACCGCGCGGGCCGCGGTCAGCATCGACAACGCCCGCCGCTTCACCCGTGAGCACGCGATGGCCGTGACGCTCCAGCGCAGTCTGCTGCCGCGCGCGCTGCCGGAGCAGAGCGCCGTGGAGGTGGCGCACTTCTACCAGCCGGCCCAGTCCGGGGTGGGCGGCGACTGGTTCGACGTGATCCCGCTGCCGGGCAGCCGCGTCGCGCTCGTCGTCGGCGATGTCGTCGGGCACGGTCTGCACGCCGCCGCCACCATGGGCCGGCTGCGGACCGCCGTGCACAACTTCTCCGCCCTCGACCTGCCGCCCGACGAACTCCTCGCCCACCTCGACGACCTCGTGCAGCGCATCGACCATGGCGCGGAGAGCGGTGACAGCGGCGGTCTGCTGGGCGCGACCTGCCTGTACGCCGTCTACGATCCGGTGTCGCGGCGCTGTGTGGTGGGGCGGGCCGGGCATCCGCCGCCGCTGGTGGTCCAGCCCGACGGCACGGTGGACATCCCGCCGGTCCCGGCCGGGCAGCCACTGGGCGTGGGCGGGATGCCCTTCGAGACGGTGGAGCTGGAGCTGAGCGAGGGCAGCCAGCTCGTCTTCTACACCGACGGGCTGATCGAGGACCGCACCCGCGACATCGACCAGGGCCTGGAGCTGCTGCGCGAGGCCCTGAGCCGGCCGGGCCGGGGCCCTCAGGAGAGCTGCCGGGCCGCCCTCGACGTCCTCCTGCCGGAACGGCCCCGGGACGACGTGGCGCTGCTCGTGGCCCGCACCCGGACCCTCGGCCCCGACCGGGTGGTGGAGTGGGCCGTGCCGTTCGAGCCGAGCGCGGTCGGCGCCATGCGGGCGGTCGTCGCGGAGAAGCTGTCCGAATGGGAGCTCTCCGAGCTCGCGTTCGGTACGGAGCTGATGCTCAGCGAGCTGATCACCAACGCGATCCGGCACGGCTCGGCGCCGGTGCGGGTCCGGCTGCTGCGCGACCGCACCCTGACGTGCGAGGTCTCCGACGGCAGCAACACCTCGCCGCATCTGCGGTACGCCGCCACCACCGACGAGGGCGGGCGCGGGCTCTTCCTCGTGGCGCAGTTCAGCCGGCGCTGGGGGACGCGGTACACGCCGGAGGGCAAGGTCATCTGGGCCGAGCAGCCGCTGCCGGGCTCCTCCGAGGAGCCGGAGGGCCCCTTCCCCGACTTCTTCGACATCGACTCGGTCGAGCCGATCTGAGCCGCCCCCTCCGCGCCGGCCCTGGGTCAGGTGCTGGGGAGGGTACGGGCCAGCAGGACCGCCACGTCGTCCTGTGCCGGGAGCGGCAGGAGCCGCGCGAGGATGCCGTCGCAGAGCTCGTCCAGCGGCCGGGCGAACTGCCTCAGCGCCTGTCCGAGCTGCTCCATGCCCTGGTCGAGGTCCCGGTCGCGGGCCTCGATGAGGCCGTCGGTGTACAGGGCGAGGAGGCTGCCCGGCGGCAGCGGCACCTGTTCGGTCCTGAAGTCGTGTCCGCCGGTGCCCAGCGGGGTGCCCTGGGGTCCGTCGAGGAAGGCGATCGTGCCGTCCGGGCCGACGACCGCGGGTGGCGGGTGCCCGGCCCGGGCGATCACGCAGACGCCGGTGGTCGGGTCGTGGACGGCGTAGACGCAGGTCGCCATCTCGTCCTCGCCGAGGTCGGCGACGACCGCGTCGAGGGAGCGGAGCATCCGCTCGGGGGGAATGTCGTGCCGGGCGAGGGTGCGGACCGCAGTGCGCAGCTGCCCCATGACGGCGGCCGCGTGGATGCCGTGGCCCATCACGTCGCCGATGACCAGGCCGGTCCTGCCCTCGGGCAGGGTGATGACGTCGAACCAGTCGCCGCCCACGTCATGGTCGCTGGCGGGCAGGTAGCGCCCGGTGAGTTCCAGTCCTGTGACGTCCGGCAGGGCGCTGTTGGTGAGACTGCGCTGGAGGGTGAGGGCGGCGGCCCGCTGCATGGTGTACATGCGGGCGTTGTCGATGTTGAGGGCGGCGCGGGCGACGAGTTCGTCGATGAGCACACAGTCCTGCTGGTCGAAGGGCTCCCGGCCGCGGACGCGGGTGACCGCCACGGCCCCGAGCACCTTGCCGCGGGCGACCAGCGGCACGAGCCGGGCGGAGCCGATGTGGGTGGTGAGGTACGTGCGCAGCGCCTCGGCGCGGGGCTCCTTGATCAGGGCCGGGACGTCGGAGGTGTACAGGTTCATCGGCACGCCGTCGTGGATGACCTGCTCGTACACCGAGCCGAGCGGGATCTGGAAGGTCTGGCCCGCGGCGAGTGTGGCCGTGGGGGCCGTGGGGTCGGGGAACCTGGCCGCGAGACGGCGGAGTACGCCCCTGGTGGAGGCGGCCGACTCGTCGGGTTCGAGGACCGATTCCAGCATCTGTACGTCGGCGGAGTCGGCGAGCTGGGGCACGAGGACCTCGACGACCTCCTCGGCGGTCTGGTGCAGGTCCAGGGTTGTGCCGATCCGCGCTCCGGCCTCGGCGAGCAGGGCGAAGCGGTGGCGGGCCCGCTCGGCGTCGATCTGCGCCTGCTCGCTGTCGGTGATGTCGATCAGGGAGGCGATCAGGCCCAGCGGGCGTCCGGCGTTGTCGAGGAGGGGCGCGTACGAGCAGGACCAGGTCCGGTCGCGGTCGGGGTCGGCGGCGGTGCGGCCGGTGCGGCGGGCGTCGACGATGGCCGTGCCGCGTTCCAGGACCTGCCGCATCATCGACTCCAGCGCGGTGGCGTTGACGCCGGGCACCACCTCGGTGAGGCGTTTGCCGAGGTGGGCGGCGGCGGAGACGCCGTTCATCCGGGCCAGGGCGTCGTTGACGCGCAGGAAGCGCAGGTCGGGGCCGAGGGTGGCGAGCCCGATCGGCGACTGGGTGAACAGGCTCTCCAGGGCGGCCAGGGAGTCCCGCATCCGCAGCACCTCGGAGGTCTCCACGGCGATCAGCATGGCGCCGGGGCTGCCCTGCGGGTCGCGCGCGGGCACGATCCACATCTCCATCGTGACGTCATGGCCGTCGCGGTGGCGTACGGGCAGGGTGCCGACGACGGTCTCGCCGGCCTGGACGCGGCGGGTCAGCTGGTCGGCGAGTGCGCGGTTGGCCTCGGGGACGAGGAGGGGGGTGGCGGGGCGGTCGATGACGTCCTCGGGCCGGTATCCGAGCAGGTCCTGCGCGGCCAGCGACCACTCCACGACGCGTCCGTGGGTGTCCTCGCGCCACAGGGCGATCGGCAGGAGCTCGCGGAGCACGCCCGCGTACCCGACAGCCGCCATGTGCTGGTCCGGTACCTCGCTCGTCGACTGATGAGTGTCCAACGCAACGACCTAACCCCGGGGGGCGCATTTCCTATCGAATCACCCTATCCGAGACATCGAGCGGGAGCGCCTCTCAGGCCCGCCGACCGGTGGCCGTCGGCCGTGTCGACGTGCGGACCGCCGGAGCCGGGAGCAGGATGGTCGCGATTCCCCCTCCGATTCCGGCAGGAGCCGCCCCATGCTCGAACGCACCCACCGCAAGGACCGGACCGAGGTCACCTTCGTCCTTCCGGCCGACAACCCGCCGGGGCCGGTGAGCGTGGTCGGCGACTTCAACGACTGGGACCCGCACGCCCACCCCCTCAAGGCCACGGCGGACGAGCGGCGGGCCGTCACCATCGCCCTACCGAGCAGCAGCAGCCACTCCTTCCGCTATCTGGCCGCAGGTGACTACTGGTTCAACGACGAGTCGGCCGACGGTCAGGACGGCCCCAACAGCCGCCTGCACACCTGATTCACCTCACCGAACGGACCCGCACCGACGGAAGGAGGGGTGGCCATGGTGCTGGTGAAGTCGGAGGTGCTCGGCGCGCCCTGCTGGCTGAGTCTGATGGCCCGCGATCTCGAGGCGGCGGAGCGCTTCTACAGCGCGGTCCTGGGGTGGACGTTCCAGCGGGGCGCGCTCGGCCAGGTGTTCTCCGTGGCCGAGCTGGACGGTGTGCCGGTGGCGGGCATCGGGGCGCTAGCCGGCGAGCTCGCCGTGCCCGTGGCCTGGATGCCGTACTTCACCGTCGACGACGCCGACGCCGCCGCCTCACGCGTCCGAGAGCGCGGCGGGACGGTCGGCGTCGGCCCGGTCTCCTACCCGCCGGGAGGCCGGGCGGCCCTCGTCTCCGACCCCGAGGGCGCGTCCTTCGGAGTCTGGGAGGGGCGCGTGCTGGCCGACTGGCGGGTGGGCGACGGGGAGGCGCCCGCCTGGCTGGAGCTGCACACCCGCAACGCCTTCGACGCGGCCATGTTCTACGGCGAGGTCCTGGAATGGGGTCAGGACAGCCAGGATGGCGCGGGCTGCTGCGAGGTCTCCTACGAGGAGGACCGGGTGGTCCTGCGCCATGACGGCCAGGCCGTCGCCCGGCTGAACAGCGGCCCGGTGGAGGAGGCGGCGCCGAAGCCGCAGCTGCGGCCGCGCTGGCTGGTCCACTTCAAGGTCCCCGCCCTCGAACCGGCCAAGGCAGCGGCGATCGAGCACGGCGGCGGTGTCGTCGAGAGCGCCGCGTGGCGCGGCGGGCAGCAGGTGACCCTGCGCGACCCGGACGGCGGCCTGTTCACCCTCGACGAATCCCCCAGGGCCGGGTGACCACGCCTCATCCTGGGCGGCAGGAGGGGCCCGTACGTGCCCTCGCACCCGACGATCCCCGGCAGCCGGTGGCCCCGTACCCGAAAGCGGGTACGGGGCCACCGGTCACGGACAGCTCGCGGCTCGGACTACGTGTCCTTCTTCATCCGCGCGGATTACTTGTTCTTCTTCATCCGCTCGCGCGCCTTGGCCGCGGTCTCCTCCATCTTGCCGCCGGCCTGCTCACCGCGGCCTTCGGCCTGCATGCGCTGGTCGTCGGTCATGTCACCGGCGGCTTCCTTCATCTTGCCCTTGACCTGACGCGCCTTGCCCTTTGCCTTGGCCATCTCAGACTCCTTTTCTTGGCATTTGAGGGGGTTTGCCTCATTCACTCTGGGGCGCCCCGGGGCCGGTCGCAACCCGTGACGGTCCGATCACTCACGCATCCGGCTCCCCTCGTCGGGTAGCCGCCCTTCGACACGGGCCTACGAGCGGCGGGAGGCATCATGAACGGCACGACCGGGCGGGCGGCCCCGCTCTCGCACTGGCTGGCCACCGCGCACCGTCCCGCCAGGCCCCGCCTGGAGGAGGACCTCAGCACCGACGTCGCCGTCGTCGGCGGTGGGATCGCCGGGCTCATGACGGCCTGGGAGCTGGTCAAGGCCGGGCGCGAGACGGTGCTCCTGGAGGCGGATCAGATCCTCTCGGGGACCACCGGTTTCACCACCGGCAAGCTCACGGCCCTGCACGGTCTGCGCTACGAACGGCTGCGGCACACGGTGGGCACCGAAGGCGCCGAGCTCTACGCCGCCTCGCAGCAGGACGCCCTCGCCCATGCGGCCGCGTGCTGCGCCGAGTGGGGCATCGACGCCGAACTGGAGCGGCGGTCCGCCTACACGTACGTCCGCGCGGACGACCGCGTCCGGGAGATCCGGGCCGAGTCGGCCGCCGCCCGGACCGCGGGGCTCGACGCGCACTTCGTCACCGAGACCCCGCTGCCGTTTCCGGTGGCGGCCGCCGTACGGCTGGACGAGCAGTACCAGTTCCACCCCGCCGCCTTCCTGACGGCCCTGGCGGACGCGTTCACGGCGGCCGGCGGGCGGATCTTCGAGCACACCCGGGTCGCCTCCCTGCACGAGCACGCCCGGATCCACCTGGAGACGTCCGACGGCTTCGACGTGCACGCCTCCGACGTGGTGGTGGCCACCCACTTCCCGGCCTTCGGCCCGGTCTCCCTGATGGTCCGGCTGACCCCGCGGCGGGAGCTGGTCGTGGCGGCCCCCGTACCGCTGGAGACGGATCCGGACGGCATGTACATCAGCCCGGAGGACGGGACCCGCTCGGTCCGCACGGCGCCGTACGGGCGGGACACCCGGCTGCTGATCGTGACCGGCGAGGCCTTCCGGCCGGGCGACGGCGACGTGGCCGGGCACCAGGAGCGGCTGGAGACCTGGGCGCGGGCGTACTTCCCCGGCTTCGGCGAGACCGGGCCCCTGCTCCGCTGGGCGGCGCAGGACGTGGACCCGGCCGACGGGCTGCCGTTCGTGGGGCATCTGCATCCGGGGACCGAGCACGTCCATGTGGCCACCGGGTTCGGCGGCTGGGGCATGAGCGGCGGCATCATGGCCGGCCGGCTGCTCGCCGCGCATCTGACGGGCGGTCCGCGGCCGCCGTGGACCGAGCTCTACGACCCGCGCCGGCTGCCGCCGGTCCGCGAGGTGCCGGGGCTGCTGAAGTCCCAGGCGACGGTCGCCGGGCACTTCGTGGGCGACCGGCTCCATCTGCCGGGCCCCGAGACCGTGGCGGACCTGGCCCCGGGCGCGGGCACCGTCGTACGCGACCGGGGACACGCGTATGCCGTCCACCGGGACGCGTCGGGCACCCTGCGCACGGTCTCGGCCCGCTGCACCCACATGGGCTGTCTGGTGGCGTACAACGACGTCGAGGAGGCGTGGGAGTGCCCGTGCCACGGCTCGCGTTTCGCCCCGGACGGTTCGGTCCTCCAGGGACCGGCCACCGACCCTCTGGAGGCGGCGGACGATCCCCGGAGCTGACCGACGGGTCGGGTGCCGGTCAGAAGGTCAGAAGTCGACCTGGGCGCGGACGTCGGCCCGGCCGACGGACTCCAGGTCGTAGAGGGCGCAGTAGGCCCGGCGGATGTACTCGATGTCGTCGTTCAGGTCCGGGGCCTGTCTCGCGGGGTAGAGCACGGTCAGTTCGTAGGACCGCTCGCGGTTGATGTCGCCATCCTTGTCGCGCCACTGGCCGCGGCCCTCCTGGAGGGTCAGTCCTGACGGGAAGCGGGGGGTGATGACGTCGTTGACGAACCGCATGAACTCCGCGTCGGTTATGGGTGGTTTGCCGTCGTGCCGGCCGGTGCCGAAGTAGAGATGGGTGGACACGTACGGACTCATGCGTCCGGTGGTGTTCTGCTCCGCCGCGGCGGGCGCCGCAGGGGTTTGGACGGCGGCGCCCGTGACGGGTCCTCCGGAGGCGAGGAGGAGTAACGCCGCGATGAAGATCGCGGCCGCGGACGTCGACACCCGGATGTGGCGCATGCTGTCCCTTATCTGTAGCGGGGGTGGGGGCTGCTGGTGCCGGCTGCCGAGGCGGGCAGGGAGTCCAGCAGGTAGGCGGCGGCGTCCCGTAGCCGCGCCGGAGCGGCGGCGTGGGCGCGCATGGCGCGCGCGGTGCCGCCGAGTCTCTCGGTGGTCCGTACGGACCCGATACGGGCGGCCCGGGGGGCGAGGTCCTCGATCAGGTCCTCCGCCTCCCGCCAGGCCCCGGCCCGCACCAGCGCCGACAACAGCTCCGCGCCGAACAGATGGCGGTACGAGGGCCCGGGCGCGGTGGCCGCCTCGTACAGAAGGGGTATGGCCCGGCCCCATTGCCGCAGCCGGGCCAGGACCCAGCCCCGGTGGCCGAGGAGTTCGGTCTCGTCGATCCACCACGCCCAGGGGGGATCGTGGCGGGAGAGACCATCGAGGAAGCGGCCGCGGGCGCGGGAGAGCAGCCGCAGGGTCTCGTCGTGGCCGCCGAGCAGGGCGGTGGCGTGCGCCTGACGGATGAGGACGAGGCTGTCCACCCGGGCCGGCAGGGGGCGCGCGCCGCCCACGCGGGCGGCGCTCTCCAGGGCGGCCTTCGGCTGCCCTGTGTGGGCCCCGAGCATGCTGTGGTTGAGCAGCACGAGCCGGGCCGTCCAGCGGTCCCCCGCGCGCTCGGCGAGCGCCAGGGCGCGCAGGTTGGCCCGGTGGGCGTGCCGGGGCAGACCGGCGTCGAAGAGGATCCAGCCGATGACCTCGGTGAGCTCCGACAGCGCCGCGAGCAGGTCGCCGTCGAGTCCGGTCAGTCTCGCGGGTGGTGCGGTGAGTTCGGGGACCTCCCGCAGGGTCGCCCGTACGCCCTCCATCGCGGCGGTCGCCCCGTGCTCGGCGTCCAGGGCGACGAGCCGCCGGATGGCACTCAGGGCGCGCGCAACCGTCGTACCGGATCCGTCGCCGCACGCCGCCCCGAGGCCCGCAGCGGGCCGGGCGGCCCGCGTCATGACAGCAGCTGGGCGTCGTCGCGGCCCAGGCGGCGCCGGCCGAGGGCGGAGAACGACGACGCCACCTTGGTCAGCCACTCCACCTCGTCACGGAAGTCCTCGTACGGCGGGCGTACGGGAATGTCGGTGGCGTCGGCCCGCTCGGCCCGCTCCGCGGGCGGCCTGCTGAGCACGGCGCGGACCTGGAGCGCCTCGCCCAGCGGTGACGTGGGGTCCTCGGGGAGCCGCAGGGAGCGGGCCATCCGGGAGAAGTCCTCCAGGGAGAGCGAGGTGCGCAGCATCAGCTGGCCGTCACGGATCTCGATGACGCGCCGGTAGAGGCTGTAGTGCGGGTCGCGGGTGGGGATGATGTCGCGCGGCCAGGACCGGGGCGGGGCCAGCGCGATGTCCGGCGAGGCCTGGTAGAGGGCCCACCACAGGGGCCGCAGCCGGAGGTAGGAGCGGTAGCTGCGCAGCCAGCCGAGCGCGCGGGTGAGGTGGATGCCCCAGGACGGAATGGTCCAGCCGGTGATCTGGAGCAGGGCGCCGATGCTGCCGCAGGTCCACTGGATGGGGTCGAGCCCGGAGCCGTCGAAGTGCAGCCGGGTGCCGGCGATCTGGATGCCGCGGGTGACGCAGTAGACCATGATCAGGCTCGCGCCGAGGGTGACGGTGCGCATGCCGACCTTGAGCCACTGCCGGTTGGCCATCTTGGTGAACCGCAGGGAGAGCCGTACGGTCTCGAACTGCCCCACGGCGCACAGCAGCAGATAGAACGACATGTAGGCCGCGTATCCGCCGTCCTGGATGCTCAGCAGGATCGTCGAGGTCGCCGTCTCGGAGTCGGCCACCGGGCTGACGGCGAGGGACGCGGCCACCAGGACGCAGAGCGCGGCGGCGAAGAAGAGCAGCCGGCCGCGGGCCCGGCGCCGGGCCTCGTCGGGCGGGCAGGACCAGTAGACGAGCACGACCTGCTGGGCCGCGGTGAGGACGACGACCAGCACCTGCACGATCAGTGAGGTGATGTTGGGGAGCCCGAACAGGTCGGAGATGTGCAGCCGCAGGACGTCCAGGTCGACGAGGAAACTGAGACCGGAGCAGAGGAAGTAGGTGCACAGCGCCCACAGGGCGATGTCGTGCTTTCTGCGCAGCAGATCGGGCAGCCGGTAGCCGAAGGCCGCGAGTCCGCCGATCGCGCAGATCCACGAGAGAACTCCGTAGATCACACGGCCCCCTGGTCCGGGTTTCCGACACCGCTCTCGATGCGCGCGACGATTTCCGCCGCTTCCTCGGGGACGCCCCAGGCCGGTTCGAGCCAGCGCTTGGTGGCCCGCGCGAGAATCAGCGAGGCCATGGTCTCGGCCTCCTGCTCCTCGTCCTCGCTGTAGCGCGAGCGCATCAGCATGCTGCGTACGTCCGCGGGGTCCACATCGTCCAGCAATTGGCCGGAACCACTCGGGGAGGGGCTCACGGATCCACGGTGCTCGAAGGCGATGTGGGCGAGTTCATGGGCGATGATGTGCTCTTTGTGGGACGCCGAAGCGGCCTTCTCGAAAACGATGATGTCGAAGTCATCCATTTTCAGCCACATGCCGAAGAGATGCCGTTCCGGAAAGGTCATCGGTATCAGATGTATGGGCCTTCGGCGCTGCGTGGACAGATAGTGGTGGAGTTCCTCTATCCCACAGCCGTGCTCCATACCCCAGTCCGCAAGCAGCGCCTCGCAGGTGTGCCGCACCTCTTTGAGACGGCGCCTGAGCCGCCGCTCTTCCGACGACGGTAACGCAGGGCCAGGTAACTTCATTCGCAGTCCTTCACGTTCGGAAGTCCCTGAAGCTTTTGGATGGTCTTTGCCGGTGGTCCATCCCGTGGTCCTGCCGGCGGTCTTGCGGATGCGCCGCCATGATGCCACACCCTTGACAAACTGATGATGCATTCGGGATCCGGTGTTCGACGCCGATGGCCGAGGGTGTTCGCCCCGCGCGGCCCGGCGCGCGGGGCCTCGGGGGCTCTGGGATCCTGCGGGTGAGCAGTTACCGGTGAGTCAGGAGAGAACATGGCCGGACAGTTCGAGGCGAGCGTCGAGATCGACCGCCCCATCGAGGAGGTCTTCGCCTTCCTCGCCGACGGCCGCAACGACCCCGCCTTCAGCCCCCGCGTCCAGCGCATCGAGCGGTCCCCGGACGAACCGACGCAGGTCGGGACGGTGTTCCGCAGCACGGTGAAGGACGCCGGGGTCACCACCGGACGGGCCTTTCGCATCAGCGAGTTCCAGGCGCCGCACCGGATCCGGTGGGCCGAGGTGAGCGAGAACCTCGTGACGGTCCCGGAGGGCGGCTACGACCTGGAAGAGCTGCCCGGCGGGCGGACGCGGGTGCGTATCTTCAACGTCCTGGAGGGCCACGGCTTCGGCAAGCTCCTGGCCGGATTCGCCCTGCGCGCCGCGCGCAAGGACGCGCCCGCGTTCGGGCGCCGCATCAAAGCCGCGGTCGAAGCGTCCTGAGGGGGCGGGGGCCGGCCGTGCGGAGACAGTGACCGAAATCTTACGGTCGCGCGCGGGAGCGACCACGCCCCCCGCGGCGTCCCTACGCTGCGCCCATGCGAGTACTCGTCACCGGAGGCGCGGGCTTCATCGGCGCCCACATCGTCACGGCGCTGACGGCGCGCGGCCACGAACCCCTGGTCCTGGACGCGCTCGTGCCCGCCGCCCACCCCGGGCCGCCGCCCGAGCTGCCGGACGCGGAGTTCGTACGGGCCGACGTGCGCGACGGCGAGGCCGTACGGCGGGCGCTGCGCGGCGTGGACGCCGTGTGCCATCAGGCCGCGATGGTCGGCCTAGGAAAGGACTTCGCCGACGCCCCCGCGTACGTCGACTGCAACGACCACGGCACCGCCGTGCTGCTCGCGGCCGCCGCCGAGGCGGGGGTACGGAAGCTGGTGCTCGCCGGGTCGATGGTGGTGTACGGCGAGGGGCGCTACACCTGCCCGGTCCACGCGCTCGTACGGCCGGGCCCGCGCCGCGCCGAGGACCTCGCGGCCGGGCGGTTCGAGCCGCGCTGCCCGCACTGCGGGGCGGAGCTGGAGCCCGGCCTCGTCACCGAGGACGCGCCCGCCGACCCGCGGAACGTGTACGCCACGACGAAACTGGCGCAGGAGCACCTCACCGCCGCCTGGGCGAGGGCGGTCGGCGGCACGGCGGTGTCGCTGCGCTACCACAACGTGTACGGGCCGGGGATGCCCCGGGACACGCCGTACGCCGGCGTCGCGTCCTTCTTCCGCTCGGCCCTGGCTCGCGGCGAGGCACCGCGGGTCTTCGAGGACGGCGGCCAGCGGCGGGACTTCGTGCACGTACGGGACGTGGCCACGGCGAACGTCACCGCCCTGGAGGCCCTCGCGACCGCCGCGTCCGATGCGCCCGGCGCGCCCGGCACGCTCACCGCGTACAACACGGGCAGCGGCGAGCCGCACACGGTCGCCGAGATGGCCTCGGCCCTGGCGACGGCCCACGGCGGGCCGGAGCCCCTGGTGACGGGCGAGTTCCGCCTCGGCGACGTCCGCCACATCACGGCCGACTCGGCCCGCCTGCGCCGTGACCTGGGCTGGCGCCCGAGTGTGCCGTTCACGGCCGGCATGACGGAATTCGCCCACGCGGGGCAACGGGTGTCGGCGAAGCGCGGGTGACTGCGGGGCGGGGGCGGTGGCGGACCGGGGATGCGTGCAGGTCCGCCAGGCAGGCGACGACTGCCACGGCAGGACGGGACTGGTGGCCGCACGGCCGTGGCGGCCCGGGGGTGCGTGCGGGGTGCCGGGCCGCGCGCTCCAGGGCCGGCGGGCGGGTCGTCCTCGACAGCCGGTGACGACTTCGGTGACGGTCGGGTCGTCCACGACGAGGACGGTGGCCGGGGCTCGGGTCGCTCCATGGACCGAGCCTGGCAGCCACCACCCGGCGCGGGGGGGGCCGGGTGGGCCGCCACCGGGGCGGTGTCCGCGTTTCGTAAGGAGTCGATGTCCGCAATGTCCGGCCCGGATTCCTACGGTGGAGGGCGTGACCGTGACCGTAGATGTCGTACTCCCCTGTCTGAACGAGGCCGAGGCCCTGCCGTGGGTACTGGCCCGGATCCCGGCCGACTGGCGCGCCCTCGTCGTGGACAACGGCTCCACCGACGGATCCGCCGACGTCGCCCGCGTGTGCGGCGCCACGGTGGTGTACGAACCCCGCCGAGGCTTCGGCGCCGCCTGCCACGCCGGGCTCCTCGCCGCCGAGGCGGACATCGTCTGCTTCTGCGACTGCGACGCCTCCCTCGATCCGGGGCTGCTGACCGGGTTCGTGACGGCCGTGTCCGAGGGCCGGGCGGACCTGGTCCTCGGCCGCCGCCGACCGCAGGGCCGCGGGGCCTGGCCGGCCCATGCCCGCGCCGGAAACCTGGCACTCGCCCGGATGCTGCGCCGCCGCACCGGACTGCGCCTGCACGACCTCGGCCCGCTGCGGGCCGCGCGCCGCGCGGAGTTGCTCACCCTCGGCCTGACGGACCGCCGCAGCGGCTACCCGCTGCAGATGGTGGTACGCGCGGCCGACGCGGGATGGCGGGTGAGCGAGGTCGACGTGCCCTATCTGCCCCGTACGGGCCGCTCGAAGGTGACCGGGACGTGGCGCGGGACCTGGCAGGCGGTCCGCGACATGAGCCGGGTCCTGGCGGAGCCGACGGCGGCAGGCGAACCGGCGGCATCCGCCGCGCTCGCGGAACCCGCTGCGGCTGCCGCACCCACCGACACCGCCGAGTCAGCCGCGGCCTCGGAGACGGCCGTGCCTGCCGCGACCACCGCGCCGGCCGCACCCGCAGAGCCCACCGGACCCACCGTGCCGGCTGCGCCACTCGCGCCACCCGGGACCACGGAGACCACCGGACCCGCCGGACGCGCCGGACCCGCCGGACCCGCCGGACCCGCCGGACCCACCGTGCCAGCCGCGCCACCCGCGACCATGGAGACCACCGCGCCGACGGCGCCTGTGGAAGCCGCTGTGCCTGCCGAGACCGCCGCGGCTGCCGAAACCACCGCGCCGGCCGCACCCACCGGACCCGCCGTGCCGGCCGCGCCACTCGCGCCACCCGCAACCATGGAGACCACCGCGCCGACGGCGCCTGTGGAAGCCGCTGTGCCTGCCGAGACCGCCGCGGCTGCCGAAACCACCGCGTCGGCCGCACCCGCCGGACCCGCCGTGCCGGCCGCGCCGCCCGCGGCCGGGGAGACCGTCGCGCCGGCCGCACCCGCGGAGACCGCCGCGGCTGCCGAGGCAGGCGCACCCGGTGCACCCACCGCACCCGCCACCCCGGAGGTCGGCCGGTGACGACCCTGCTCGTCATCGCCAAGGAGCCGTTGCCGGGGAGGGTCAAGACCCGGTTGACGCCGCCCTTCACCGCCTCGCAGGCCGCCGGGCTGGCGCGGGCCGCGCTCGTCGACACGCTGGACGTCGTCGCCGCCTGCCCCGTCCGCCGACGGGTTCTCGTCCTCGACGGCCGCCCGGGTCCGTGGGTGCCGGCCGGGTTCACGGTGGTGCCGCAGTGCGCCGGGGGCCTCGACGAACGCCTCGCCGCGGCCTTCGGCGCCGTTGCCGGGCCGGCTCTCCTGATCGGCATGGACACCCCTCAGGTGACACCGAAGCTGCTCGCCCCGGCCCTTGCCCCGGACGCGTGGGACGCGTACGACGCCTGGTTCGGACCGGCGGTGGACGGCGGTTTCTGGGCGCTCGGCCTGGCCGACGCGGACCCCGCGCTGCTGCGGGGCGTACCCATGTCCGTGCCGGAGACCGGCGCGGTCCAGTACGAGCGGCTCAGGGCGGCCGGGCTGCGGGTGGGCCTGCTGCCCGAGCTGCGGGACGTGGATACCGCCGAGGACGCCCGGCTGGTCGCCGCCGAGGCTCCGACCGGACGGTTCGCCGCCCTGCACGGGGAGTTGACCGCTCGGCTCGGGGCGGCGGTGGGCCGGTGAGCGGGGCGGCCGGGTGGACGGCCGATCCGTACACGGACGCGCTGCGGGCGGGCCGCGGCCCGCTCTATCTGCGGCGCGGGGACGGCTGGGCGCTGCCGCTGGAGGTCGAGCGTTGGTGCGAGGAGCCGGACCCGGCCGACCGGACCGTCCTCGCCCGGGGCCGTGGCACGGTCCTCTACATCGGCTGCGGCCCCGGGCGGCTGGTCACCGCGCTCGCGGCGAGGGGCCACCGCGTCCTAGGTATCGACGTGAGCCCGGCGGCGGTGGCCCGTACCCGAGACACCGGCGGTGCGGCGCTCTGCCGGTCGGTGTTCGACCCCTTGCCCGGCCTGGGCCGCTGGGACACCGCGCTGCTGGTCGACGGCAACATCGGCATCGGGGGCGATCCGGCCGGGCTGCTGCGGCGGCTGACGGACGTGCTCGCCCCCATCGGCCGGGCCGTCGTCGAGTGCGCGGCCGTGGAGGTCGACGAGCGCTGCGAGGTCAGGGTGGACAACGGCCGGGGCGGCCTCGGGGCGCCATTCTCCTGGGCCCGGCTCGGCACGTCGGCGCTCAGCGCGTACGCCGCCACGGCCGGATGGGCCGTCACGCACCGGTGGACGGCGGCGGGACGGGCCTTCGCGGAGCTGGCGAGGCCGGGGCACGGCGCGTTCCCGTCGCCACGCTCCTGAACGCGCGGGGCCCCGTCAGCTCCCGCCGTCCGTCGCGCTCGCCGCGCTGCCAGGACCGCCGACGCCACGACCGCACGGCGGTCACGAGCAGAGCCGCGAGGGCCACCGCCGCGAGGACCAGCAGCAGGTTGCGGCCGTACGGCAGGGGCAGCGCGGACGGGTTGGGCGGCGCGCCGGGGCGTAGCAGCACCGGCAGGGTGATCAGTACGAGCGCGCCACCGGTCACCAGCGCCCCTCGCAGCACCCCCCGCGCCGGGGCCGCCGCGACGAGCAGCCCGACGGCGAGGACGAGCGGCGCGATCACCGCGTCGTGCAGGACGAGCGCCCCGGCGAGCCACAGGGCCACGGCCCCCGCCTCGGGTACGAGCGCCAGCTGCCGGGCGCCGACGCCGACGAGCACCAGACCGAGCACTCCGAGGGCGTACCGCAGGACCGTCGTGCCGCTCACAGCACCTCCAGCCGCGCGACCCACTTCGTCTGCAGGACCCCGGGCCGGTTGGGCGCGATGATGCGCGCCGGGAAGCCGTGGTCGAGGGAGAGCGCCTGCCCGTTGAGAGCGAGCGCGAGCAGCGTGAGCGGATCCTTCGCGTACTCCTGCCCCATGTCCATCACCCGGTACGCGCCGCTCACTTCGAGCGAGACCACCCGCGCGCCCGCCTCCGGCGCCGCTCCCGCCCGGTCCAGCAGGTCCCGTACCCGTACGCCCCGCCACTGGGCGTCCATGCTCCACCCCTCCACGCAGGCGATGGGCAGCCGTACGGTCGTCTGCGGCAGCTCCCGGAGCTGATCGAGGGTCAGCGTGTACGGGCGGGGGCCCAGGACCTCCAGCCGCCAGTCGCGCAGGGCGGTCGTGGTCACCCCCGCGGCGGCCGCGGTGCGGTTGACGGGGAGGCCCTGGGGGCCATGGTCGGGGTGGCGGGGTGCCAGCAGGTCGAGCGGCGCGAGCGGGGTGAGCGCCTGGCCGACCGTGGTCACCGTGACCGCCCCCACGGCGGTGCCCACGCCGAGCAGCAGCGAGCGGCGGTCGGGACCGTCCTCGGCGGGCAGTTGAAGGGTGCCGGGCGACCGACGGCTCCAGTGGGCCCTGATCTCGGGCGCCTTGACCGCGACATGGAGGAGGACGGACCCGGCGACGATCCAGGCGACGGCGTAGTGCGTGGGCACGAACGCGAACGGCCACGGATACCACTCGACGATGTTCAGCAGCCCGGTGAAGACCTGGAAGACGGCGGTGGCCACCAGCACCGCCACGGACAGCCGTTCGAGGGCGTGCCGTACGCCGCGTACGGCCGGCCAGACGAACAGCCTCGGGTAGACGGCCCAGAGTTTGACGAGCAGCAGCACGATCGCCGCGAGTCCGGTGGCGACGTGCAGGCCCTGGGTGAAGCGGTAGCCCCAGACGGGCCGGCTGGGCAGGTAGCCGGCCAGCCAGTCGGGCGGATGCTGGAGGTAATGGCTGATCAGGCCGGTGACGAAGCACACCGCGAACGCGAGCCCGAGCCAGCGGCCGACGGCGGTGGCGGTGCGGGCGTCGTGCAACGGGCGGGTGAAGGAGGGCGGCCGGAGGGGCGGCAGGGCGGGGCGCCGTCGGGTGTGCGGGGTCATGCCCCCATCACACCGCCGCGGCGGGACGGATGGCGGGTCCGACACCTTACGGAACACGGACACCGTGGCGCGTGCGCCCGCCGCGGCGGGCCGGGTGGCCGGCACGTGACGGCCCGGCGCGTGCGCTCACCGCGGGGTCGGCGGGCGTCCGACACGTGGCGGCCTTACGAAACGCGGACACCGTGGCGCGTGCGCCGTCACCCGGCCTCCCCCGCTGCCACTCTGGCCGCATGAGCCGCCCCCGTACCGCCGTCGCCGTCTGGGCCCTCGCGACCGTCGCCGTCCTGCTGACCGCGCTGGTCGCCGCGCTCACGGTCGCGACCCGCGAGGACGGCCCCGCCTCCGGCCCGGCGGCGCTGACCGGGTGGTACGCGCTCTGCTGGGTGCTCTTCGCGGGCTGTGTCCTCGCGCTGCGGTACGCCCCGGCGCGCCGGGTCGTACCGCTCGTACTGGCCGGCTCGCTGGCCATCACCGCCACCGGCCTGGCCGGGCCGCCACGTACGAGCACCGACTCCTTCCGCTACGCCTGGGACGGCCGGGTGCAGGCGGCGGGCGTCTCGCCGTACGACCACGCCCCGGCCGACGAGGCGCTCGCCGCCCTGCGCGACGGATGGCTCTTCCCACGCGGCGCCGACTGCGACGGTCCCGAACTCGCCCCGGTCGGGGACGACGTATGCACCCGGATCAACCGCCCGCTGGTGCACACCATCTACCCGCCCGCCGCTGAGGGCTACTTCCTCGCCGTCCACGTGCTGTCGCCGCCCGGCTCCCGGCACAAGGCCCTCCAGCTCGGCGGGGCGCTACTGTCCGTGGCGGTGACGGCGGTGCTGCTGGCCGTCCTGCGGCGGCGGGGCGACCCGCGCACGGCCGCGTACTGGGCCTTCTGCCCGGCCGTTCCGGTCGAGGCGGTGAACAATGCCCACGCCGACGTCCTCGGCATCCTCCTCGCCGTCGCCGCACTCGCCGTGGTGGGCCGGCGCCGGGCGCTCGGCGGCGCGCTGTTCGGCCTGGCCGTCGCGGTGAAGCTGCTCCCGGCGGTTCTGCTGCCGGGTGCGCTGGCGGGCGTACGGCGGGTGCGCGACGCGGCCGCCGTCCTGCTGCCCGCCGCCGCGATCGTCGCCCTGCTCTACCTGCCGTACGTCCTCACCTCCAGCACCTCGGTCCTCGGCTACCTCGGCGGGTACGCGCGGGAGGAGGGGTACGAGGACCCGTCGGCGGGCGGCCGTTACGCCCTGCTGAGGCTCGCGCTCCCGGACGCCTGGGCGCTGCCTGCCGTCGTCCTCGCCATGACGGCACTCGCCGTCCATGTCCTGCGCCGTGGTGATCCCGAACGCCCTTGGAGCGGCGCCCTGTTGGTGACCGGGACGGTGTTCCTCCTGATCACCCCCGGCTATTCCTGGTACGCCCTGCTCCTGGTGGCGCTGGTCGCCCTCGACGGCCGCTGGGAATGGCTCACGGTGGCCGCCGCGGGCGCGGTGACGTACGTCGGGGCGGGCACGTTCGGCGCCGCGACGGGCACAGTGGCCTACGGTCTGGCGGCCGCGACGGTGACGGCGGGCGCGCTGCTACGGCGCCGGCCGGCGGATCGCGCTGATCGTGCGGCCGTCATCCGCCTCTGAGCCCTTGCTTGTTCAGCCGAGCCTTGGCGGCGTTACGGACGCGTCGGGTCCGGCCGTGCTCGGCGAGGATCCGCAGGGCCTGCGCGGAGGCCGACCCCCCAACAACCTTGCGCTGGAGCCAGTCGGTCGCGGCGATCAGCGCGTCGGGCTCCCAGGGCTCGTCCAGTGAGACGACCGAGACGACTGAGACACCCGAGGCGGCTGAGACGGCTGAGACGGCTGAGACCGCTCTGAGCAGCGACCACTCGGCCAACCGCCGGGTGAGGAACGGGACGGAGGCGACGGCCTCGCTCACGGTCTCCACCCAGACCCCGAATCGCGGGTCCGCGAGCAGCTCCGCCGCCCGCCGGTCCAGGTGCCGGGTCACGGCCGACTCGGCCATGGCCCGGTCGGGATCGGCGAGTACGTCGGCGATCAGAGCGACTTCGCGCTCGGGCGGAACCTGCGCGAAGGCGTCGAGGTACCGCGCGAAGCGCGCGTGCTCGGCCGGCTCCTCGGCCTCGTTCCTCTCCGTTGTCACAGGGCGGAGGGTATGGACCTGATCCGTCCGGGCGGGGTCGTTGACCGGCACGGTCGCACTGATGGTTCGCATGAGTCCCCCCAAGGATGGAATTACTTGGCTGACCAATTAAATGCGCGACACGCCCTCTCCCGCCCAGGTCGTCGAGGCGTGGCAGCAGCTGGAGGACCTCCCCGGGGCGCGGCGCCGCTGACGCCGACCCGGCGGGATGATGGCCCCACGGCCACCGGTGACCTAGGCTCCGCCCCCACGTCGCAGCTGTGCGGAGAGGTGGTGCTGCAGCGACTGGCCGACCGCCGCGAGGTCGTGGATGAACTCGAGCTGGCCGTCGTCGCTCCAGGTGTAGCGACGGCGGGTGGCGTTGACCTCCTTGGCGGTGGGAGTGAGAGCCACCTGATGGGTCACGAGGTCGACCCTGCCGTCGCCGGCGCGGCCGACCAGGATCTCCGCGATTCCCGTGGGCTGGGTGATCAACGCCTCCACGCTCCCCTCGGGCTGCACCCGCCACCAGCCGCTCTCCCGAGCCGACGGCCGCAGCGGGCGGCCCTCGGCGTCGATCAGCCAGGCGCGCGCCTCGTAGTGGAGGAAGGGCCGCCCGTCGTGGCTGAAGGTGACCTCCTGCGCGTACGCGAACCCCTCGTCGATCGTCGGGTACTCCCCGCGGCCCCGCCCGACCCAGGTGCCCAGGAGCCCGGTCACCGGCGCGAGCAGTGGATGCGGCGCCGGTGCTTGGTCCGGCCCGAGGGCGTCGGGGTAAGGGGGCTCCTGAGTGGGGTCGAACATGCTGCGCACTCCTGGGTCGAGACGATTCCGGACGGGGGAAGTGAACGCTACGGCCGGTGGAAGGCGACTTCCGGGTACCGCGCCGACGGCCCGTCCAGCAACGGCGCTTCCCGTCCCCGTAGATGTGTGTCGAGGAAGGCCGTGACATAGGCGCGGGTGATCGCGTCGCAGCGGTCGCCGTCGAGGGGTTGGAGCGGGACGGCGAGCTGTTTGGCCAGAGGCGCCAGGTCGGTGAAGGAGTTGTGCTCGCTGCCGTCGATGGTCAGCCAGCGCTTCCAGCCGGTCAGTTCGGTCCAGGTCTCGTCCCAGGTCGTGTCGGGACCGCCGGGCACGTGGCTGGGCTTGCCGAGCATCAGGAACGGCCGGTTCAGGGGTATGTCGTTGAGGTAGCGGAAGTTGCCGTCCATGTTGACACCCGCCTTGACCCGAGGGTCCGAGAGCATGGTCGGGATGGTGCTGAAGCCGCCGGCCGAGTGCCCGACCATGGCGATGCGGCGGGTGTCGATCAGCGCGCCGCCCCTCCACGCCGGGTGCCTGCCGGTGAGTTCGTCCAGGACGAACGAGACGTCCTCGGCGCGGACGGCTCCCGCCTTGCGGTAGTCCCTGTTCTCGCAGGCGACGCAGGAGGTCGTTCGTCCATCGGGGAACGCGATGCCGTCGGCCTCGTAGTTGTGTCCGATTCCGGCCACGACATAGCCGCGGCCGGCCAGCTCTTCGGCGAGCCCAGTCAGGGTGGCGCGCGGCATCCCGAAACCCGGTGACAGGACGACCAGCGGAAGTCCGCCGCGCGCCTTCACCGGCTTGGCGTCGAGGGTCGCATGCGTCCTCACCGTGCTCAACACGTCCGGCGGCACGGGCACGCCGTTGGCTTTCATGTACAGCCGGGACTCTTCGGCCGTCATGTACGGCGCGGGCGTACCGGAGGGCTTCGCGGCCGGATACCAGAGCGAGACCATCAACTCGCGGCGCTCCTGCGGCACCCACGGATCGGCCCGGTCCTCGTCCACCAGATGCACGGTGGTCATGCCTGTGTGGTGCTTTCCGGTGGGCTCCGGCAACGTCGGCGCGACGTGCGCCGGCCGTAACGGCGCGGCTTCGGCATAAGCGGCTTCGGCATGAGCGGGAACGGCGCCGCCCGTGCCGGCCAAGGCCATGGCGAATGCCGCTCCGGCCAGCAGTACGCGTCTCATTGACGTCCTTCCGTCGGTGCCCTGCCTCATGGGGGCAGGTCGGTCTCGTGAAGGAACGCTACGGACCGACCCGGCTGCCGCCATCCACCCGTGGGCGACATACCTGGGATGTACGGCGACGGGCACCGGTCAGCCCAGGAACGTCAGCCGGACCTGGCGCTCAGGGTTGTCCTTGTTCGTGTCCGCCAACCTCCGCAAGGACAACCCCAGCGTAGCTGCGCGTGATCTCGGCTCAGTCTCCGCCGGGGTCACCACCATCCCCTGACTCCAGGGACTCGACGGTGCGAGGGGAACCTCCGGTTCGCAAGGAGCGCCCCGATCAGGATCAGCTTTCTCGTACCGGCCAGTTGGGGCCTAAGCGCGGTCCCGGCCGGCTGACGCGTCGTGCTCCTCCTCGGCGGCCGGTTCCTCCTCGGCGGCCGGTTCTTCCTCGGTGTCCGGCACTCCGGAGGAAGGGAGCAGTTGCGGAATGCCGTCGACGATCGGATAGCGGCGGCGCAGGCGCGGGTTGTAGAGAGCGCCCCCGATCTCGTCGAGGATCAGCGGCCCCTTGTCGAGCGGGCAGGCGAGGATCTTCAGCAGCGGGTTGTCAGGCTTCATGGCCGGGTTCCTTCGGAAGTGGGGGTGTCCGCGTCGTGTCGTGGCAGGGTGAGCAGGACCGTCAGTGCGAGCACGGTGCCGCCGAGACGCAGTAACAGCCGCAACGAGTCCTCGGGCAGCGGCTCGGCGAACGCGATCGTGCCGCTCACGATGGTGAACACGCAGGCCACCGTCGAGCACACCGGGACGATCAGCGAGGCCCGGCAACGCTGGAGCGCGGTCTGCGACAGCACCAGTCCGCTGACCCCCGTCAGCAGGAGGAGGTACGGGTACGGGGAGGCGAGCAGGGCGGGCACGGAGCCCAGGAGGTCCGAGGTGTCCAGATGGCCGGAGACACCCTTGATGGCGAGCGAGCTGACGCCGTAGATCAGACCGACCGCGACCGCGTAGGCCACTCCTGTGGTCGGCTGCCGATGGCGCCGGCGGGCGCGCCGCTCCGCGGCCGAGTAGAGCAGCAGCCCGGCCGCGAGGGTCGGCACGCACAGTGCCAGCAGGATGCCCGTGGGCGCGCTGCGGCTGATCTCCTCGCTGGTCCCGTACAGCGAGGCCACCACCATCACCAGCGCCAGACCGATGACGGCCACCGCGCGTCGCTCACGGCCGGAGGGGCGCTCACCGAGCACCACCGACGAGAGCACCAGCAGGAGGACAAGCCCGGACAGGAACAGGCCTTGGGCGGCGGCGATCGGCAGGGTGCGGTAGACGGCCAGCTGCGCGGCGAACCCCAGGGCCAGTGCCATGGCCCCACAGATCCACAAGGGCCTGCGGGCCAACAGGATCAGGGCCCGGCCCGGCTGTGCGGCGCTCAGCGGCGGCATGCCGGCGAGCGCCCGCTTCTCCAGGACGAAGCCGGTGCTGTACAGGACGTTCGCCACCAGCGCGGCGGTCACACCCCACACCACGGGCTACACCTTTCTCGCATGCACGAGGAGGATTGAGGCGAGGGACGGCACCCCGCAGGCCAGGCGGTCCAGCGGGCGGAGCGGGCGCGGCACTCCGTGGAACGGCGCACCGGCGACCGCCACCACCTCGAACCCGGACGCCGCCACGAACTCGCGCAGCGCGCGTGCCGTGTACAGCCTCAGATGGCCCACCACCTCCCTGCCCGGTCTGCCGTGGATGCGGCGCAGACTCACCTCGGAGAACACCGGCTGGACTCCGGCGAGCAGCAGAGCGCGGTTGTACCAGGCGGCGAGGTTCGGCGTCGAGAGCATCAGATGCCCACCGCGTCGCAGCACCCTGCGCAGTTCGTCGAGGGCACTGTCGGGGTCGACGAGGTGCTCGACGACCTCGCTGAACAGCACGGCGTCGGCACTGCCGGAGGCGAACGGCAGCCCACTGCCGGTCAGCTCGCCGCGGACGACCTGGCTCAGGCGCGGCGCCGCCCTGCGCAGCGCGTCCTGCGACCAGTCGATCCCCACGATGCGGTGCCCGGCCAGGACGCGGGCGGCGGTCGCGCCCGCCGAGCCGTCCCCGCAGCCGACGTCGAGCACGGTCGCGGCCGGGCGGCCGGGCCCGACGGGGCCGAGCGCATCGGCCAGCATCCGGGCCTGGCGCAGCGTACGGGCTTCCCCGGAGGCGACGGGAACGGTGGGGTTCTCGTAGAAGTCCCGCAGGCCGGGAACCGGCCGGCTCGGCGCCAGGTCGGGGGAAGTCACCGCCGCCTCGGGCGACTTCCCGGTTCCTGTGGAGCCGCTGGCGGAGAGGGTCATGACGGCCTCTTGTGGTTGTCCTGGGTGGAACGGGCTCCACCCGGTGTCGGGTCCGGACGCGGTGTGTCGCGGTGGTACGGCCCGCCCGGGCCGCGTGCGTGATCCCGGGCCGAAGACGCCTCGGCGTCCGTGGCGGTGGCGGCCACCTTCCGGATTCCGGCTCCCGGCCCCGCCCCTGGAGCATGCGCCCCGGTCGAGGTGAGAGACGTAGTCGAGAGCGACTCCTCGAACAAACCCACCAGGTCCGCACCGGCCGCCTCACCGAGCAGCGCCCGCGACCAGCGCAGCGTCACATGCAGTCGCCCGCCGGTGGAAGCCGCCGCCAGGCTCAGCCCGCGCGGCATCCGCGCCGGTGCGGAGAACCACACGGCCGTCGCGCGGCCGGCGTCGCCGAAGTCCAGCGCGTACGGCACGCGTCCGATGTTGGTGACCAGTGCCGTCGACGTCCAGGGCGCCGCCGCCCGCCGTGCGCCACGGGTGAGCACGCCCCGGATGCCGACGGGGAGCAGCGGTGCGGTCAGCAGACTCGCCCCGGCACCCATGGGGGCGCCCTGGGCCGACTTCAGCGCGTGGGTGCGCCGAGCAGTGGTGCGCAGCAACCGGGCCACGGCCGCCGGGTCCGGCCGCTCACCGAGCAGCAGGTCCTTGTCGCGCGGGTCCTCGGAGGTCATGGCCACCTCGACGAGCCGGGTTCCGTTGCCCATCGGCATCTCCGTGCCGCGCGGCCGGTCGTCGACGGGCATCGTGATCCGTACCGGACCGGCCGGCCGGCCCTGCGAGACGTTCCAGCGGCCCACCATCAGTGATGCGGCGACCAGGAGTTGGTCGTTGACGGTCCAGGGCGGGAGGCCTCCGGTCCGCGCCACACGTCGCGGAACGGGCAGGTCCGCCTGCAGCATGCCGTTGCCCACGGCGCGGGCACGTACCGCCTCGGGGCGGGAGTCCGGTGCGACGCGTACGGGGCGCGCACGTACGGTGCGGCCGGTTGCGCTCGGAGCCGGACCCGAGCGCCCCGGCCGGACCCGCCTGGTGACCGGGAGGGCGTCCACGCCGCCGTACTGTTCGGCGGTCGTGGCGAGCACTCGCAGCCCCGACGGCGCGTCGAGAGCCGTGTGATGCATCGTCAGCAGCAGTACGGTCCCGCTGTCGGCCTCTACGACTTCCAGGCGCATCGGCGGCGACAGGGTGAGCGGCGGGCAAGCGCTCAGCGCGCGGGCCCGGACCCTGGCCAACGCGTCGGGTCCCCGCCCCGCGAAGCTCACCGGGTCGCTGTCCGGTTCGCCGGTCAGCTCCCACGCGAAGGACCGCCGGTGCCGACGGCCGGGCACCTCCCGCATCAGCACCCTGGGGTGCGTCAGCAGCGCCCGCCGGAACGCGGCCCGCAGCCGTGCCGGGTCCACCCGTCCGGGCAGGTGGACCTCGATGTGTACGCTCTCCGGTTCGTCGTCACTGAGGCAGTGCCGCGACACCTCATCGACGGTCGGAAAGGGAATCCGGACCCTGCCGGGAGCGGGCGCGGTCCACGGCTCGCTCACGAGGGGCCACCGCCTTCAGGCCGAAGGGGCGGCCCGGGACGGTGCCCGTCGCCCATGCTGCGCGGCCTGGCCGTGACCACCCGTCCGACTTCCGGTGCATCGGAATCGTCGTCGTCATGCCCGTCGCCATGCCCACGCCCGGCGGCCATCGACGTCGGCCGTACCGCCGTCACCAGCGCGGCGGACAGGGCCACCAGCGCGAGCACCTGCGCCAAGCCGCTGAACGCGCCCGCCCCAGTGGCGACCGGCTCTCCGGCGCCGAAGGCCGCGACAAGGCCCGCTCCGGCCATCGCCGCCGCTGCGGTCGGCACCAGCACGGCCGGCCGGAACCGTGCCGCCACGGCGAGTACGGGCACGATCAGGGCCAGTGGCCCCGCCGCCACCGCGACGACCGCGGTCAGCGCCAGCGTTCCGAGCAGCATCCCCGGGGGCGACGGTTCGGACAGCTCCTCGTCGGTCCCACCGTCGTGACGTCGGCGGCCCACGAAGGCCAGGGCGAGCAGGGCAACGAGCGCGAACGCACCGCCGATCAGGGCTGTCCGGTACGGCCCGGAGGGCTCGAACTCCATGGTCACCGTGCCGGACGCCCCGGCCGGGATCACCCACGCCTGCTGCCAGCCGTCGAGGCGTACCGGCTCCAGCTCCGTGCCGTTCAGGGTGGCCTTCCAGCCGTCGTTGGCGTTCTCGTAGGTCCGCAGGTACGTGGCCTCGCCGGAGCCGGCCGACACCGAGACGGTCCGGCTGTCGTCGGTCCACCGGGTGACGGTGGCCTCGCGACCCGCCGCTCCGGCCAGTTCCTGCGGAGTGCCCCGGGTCAGCGTGACGTCGGTGATCGCCAGCGGGCCCGCGTCACCCGCCTCCACCTCGTGATCGCCGGGCGGAAGTTCCAGCGTGCCGTCCTTCTCCTCCCCCGCGCAGAGGGCGACGGTGACGGGGCGCCGCTCGGTGAGGTCCCGGACGAGTCCGGAGGCCTTCGTCTTGTGCAGGACACCGCCCACGGCGAGGTCCGGGCCCTGACCGCACGGCAGCGAGAAGCGCGCGGACGGCTTCGGGCGCGGCACCCGCAGGTCGGCGAGTGCGGGAACGTGCACCTCGCTCAGCCCGACCGGCAGCTGCAACTGCGCGTTCGCCACCGGGTTGTGGACGGTGAGCGGGGCGACCCTGCTGATGGTGATGTCCAGCCGGTTCGTCTCGATCGCCGGGAAGCGGACCCGTCCGTTCTCGTCGACGTCGGCCACCGCGGCGCCGTGCGGCGAGCTGATCATCACCTGCTCGGGCCGGGTGGACACCCCACCCGCCGGCGCGAGGATGATCTCGTCGATCTTCCTCTTCTTGGGCCAGCTCAAGTGGACCACGGGCCGGTCGCCCGCTATCCACGCGGTCGTCAGATCACCGTCGACCAGGTTACGGGCGCTGAGTTGTGCGCCGTTGGGGCTGATGGAGTCCACCCTGGCCGTCACCCGGTTCTTCGACCCGGGGGCGGAACGGTCGAGCAGTTCGTCCAGCGCCGCTCCGGGCACGGCGACGGCTCGCGCCGACACCTCGTACTCGCCCGGTTCCCCGGTGCTGAACCGCCGGTGCAGTCCCACCTCGGCCGATACGGGCGACAGGCCGCCGGCGTCGGTGCCGCGGTGGAGGGAGTACACGCTCGCCACCGCGTCGGTGCGCTCGGCGTCGGCAGGCAGCGCCAGCATGCGCGTCACCTGCACGTCCGGGATCGACACCTCGGAGAACCCGGCCCCGGAGAGGCCCGGGCGCGCCTGCTGCGCGGCGACGATGGTGATCTTCATCCAGGAGGCCTCGCCGGCAGGAGCCTTGACGGTCTGCGGCAGGCCGTTCGTCTGGAGGGGGCTGTCGGCCGAACCACGATCGGTCTCGATCCGCACCCGGGTGGGCGCCGCGCGCATCGAGTCGCCCGGCAGGGGCGTGAGCTGGATGGAGGCCGGGACGGCGGTCGGCCGGGAGAACTCCACCCTGAGCCACTGTCCGGCCGGCTCGCCCGGGCTGCCCTCGGCCCACGCGGTGTCCGGGTTGCCGTCGAAGGCGTTCACCGGGTCGTACTGCGGCAGGTGGAACAGCCAGTTCCCACTGCTGGAGGCCGTCACGGCCTCGGCGCCCCGCAGCATCGCCGTCGTCTGATGATCGGTGCCCTCCGACGGCAGGATCTGCTTGGGCTTCTCACCTGGGTTCTGCAGGCTGCCGGAGTGATTGCGCTCGTTCGCGGTGTACGTGTACGAGGTGTTGTTGTTGACCAGACCGAACCGGGTGTCGGCTCGACGCAGCCCGTCCGCGACCGCCTTCACCGGTGCGACGAGGCCCTCGGGAAGCCTGTCGCCGGCCAGTACGGCCGGCCGCTCGGTCATCGAGGGATCGGCGGACAGCTGGAGCAGCGCCTCGGGTCCGCCACTGATCACGGCCGTGTCGGCCACGGCCGAGAGACCGACCCTGTCGGGCCGCGCGTCGCGGTCCCGCGGCTCGTAGATCTCCACGGCCTGGAGTCGCGGGTAGAGCCCCTGCACCTGGAGCGGGGTGTCGGCGGCGATGCGTCCGCCGGTCACCAGCGGGCCGAACCCGGTGACCTTGCGGTAGCCGGACGACTCCAGGGTCCGCTTCACCGTCTGCGGCGGGACGTAGCCGATCTGGTCGGGGTCGAGGTCGTTGCGGACGACCACCTCGTGCATACCGGCCCGTGCCAGGTACGCCTGAAGGCCCGGAACCTCGGAGCCCGACAGCAGCGCCTGCTCGACGGCGTCCGTCATACGGCGTGCGCCGGGAGTACCGAAGGGGACGAAGTCACGCTGCGCCCAGGGGGTCTCGGCCAGGACGTCGAAGGGCTGGTCGATGGGGGATCCCCAGGTGTAGATGCCGTGTGCCGTCGCCGGTACGACCAGGGCCCGGCTGTTCGGGGCGTTGGCCTTGAGCCAGTCGGCGGCCTCGTCCCAGTGGGTGGGAAGTTTGGTGAACGCCCCGGGCTGCAGGATCGAGCCGTTGACGTACGGCAGCGCCAGACCCGGCAGGACCAGCACGGCCACGGTCGCGGGTACCCAGCGGCGACCGCGCAGTGCGCGAGACCCCCGGCTCTCGGACAGCACGGCTGTCAGATGGGCCAGTCCGAGGGCGAGCGCGAGGGCAAGGCCCGGCTGGAACTTGTAGATGTTGCGGAACGGCTTCAGCGGCCCGTCCAGCCAGTCCTGGACGACACCGTGAACCGGACCGCCGAAGGCTCCGCCGTACCCGGCGAGCGCGACCAGGACGACGGCCAGGACGGTCAGCATCAGCCAGCGGCGCTCCGGCAGGTCCCGCCGGGCCAGGCCCGCAAGGCCGAGGGCCGCGGCGAACGCCGTACCGAGAACGGTGACGACGGAGGTCGCGACGGTCCAGCCGGCCGGCAGCCATGCCTCACCGAAGTTCAGATAGGCCACCCAGTTGCCGGCGCCGCGCAGCAACTCGGTCGCGGACATGGTGGCGGTGGTGGTGTCGGCCTGCTCCACGTACGGCATGAAGTTCTCGCCGTACATGCCGAGCAGGAGCAGCGGCACCACCCACCACACGGTGGCCAGGACGACGCCCGGTATCCACCAGCCGAGCAGCGCCCGCCGGCGCCGGCCGGGCGGGCGGCTGAGCAGGTACAGGCCTACGGGCAGCAGCGCCGCCAGTGTCGAGGCCGCGTTCACGCCGCCCATGAGGGGGATCAGCAGGGCCGAGCGCGCGGCGGCCGTACGGGGGCTCGACTTCGCGGAGGTCAGCGGCAGAAGTACCCAGGGCAGCAGGGCACCGGGCAGCGCGGCGGCGGAGGTCGATCCGATGACGATCGTGAAGGTGGGCCACAGCGCGTAGACGACGGCACCGAGGACACGGGACGCGGGCGTCCCCACGCTCAGCCGTTCGGCGAGCCTGAGCGCGCCCCAGAAGGCGGCGGTCACGATGATCGACAGCCAGAGCCTTTCGGCCAGCCACACGGGCACCTGGAGGAGGTCCATGAGCGCGTAGTAGGGCAGTGCCGGGAAGGCGTAGCCGACGTACTGGTTGGCTATGCCGCCGAGGCCCACGTTGCCGTTCCACAGCGAACCGAGGTCGCCGATGAAACGCCAGGGGTCGAGGGCGACGCCGAGTTTGGTCTCGAACGTCATCTTCCCCGGTGACACCGCGAGGAACGACACCAGCACGACGGCCCAGAAGCCGAACAGCAGGCGTCGTCCGCGCGGTTCGCCGGACGCCTGCGACGGCGTCGGGCCGGGCTGCGGCACCCAGGTGGGCGCCTGGACCGTGGTGGTCATGACCGTTCCTCGCTTCGCATGCTCATGGGCTTCGCCTGAGAATCAGCAGCAGATTCCAGGTGGCGATCTCGCGGAGTCCCGGCACCCGGGTGATCGTGCTCGCGAGGAACGGCCAGTAACGGGAGCGCGCCGTGACGACCTGCACGTCGTCGCGGCCGCGGACGTGCCGAAGGGTGGGGCCGATGTGGACGGGGAAGAGGTTCTCGCCGAGCGTGTGCTTGGCCTGGCGGCCGGTGCGCCGTTCGTAGCGTTCGCGGGCCCGGTCGGCCCCGAGGTAGTGCCACGGCGCGGTCTCGTGGCCTCCCCAGGGGGAGAGCCAGTTGGTGAACGACAGGTAGATCAGTCCGCCGGGGCGGGTGACCCGTGCCATCTCGCTGATGAAGGTCTGCGGGTCCGACACGTGCTCCAGCACGTTGGACGAGAAACAGACGTCCGCCGCCCCGTCGGCGAGCGGCAGCAGATAGCCGTCAGCGAGCACCGCGTCCTCGGTGACCGGCCCGCGGGCGCTCAGCTCCCGCAGGTCGGGCTCGAAGAGGTAGCTCTGCGCGCCACGGCGGCGGAACTCCTCGGTGAAGTGGCCGCTGCCGCCGCCGACGTCGACGACGATCTTGCCGGGCAGGTCGACATGACGTGCCACCTGTGCGACCGAGTCGCGGGCCAGCAGGGTGTAGCACCGCTCGGGGTCGCTGGGCTCGCGCATGAACGCCCGGAAGAGGGCGGCCGACCGTCTCAGCGACGGATCCTTGAATCCACGTTCGGCGATCTCAGCCATGGCCGCTCCTGCCGCGTCCCTTGAGGGCGGCGCGGGCCGCGGCCTCGGCGGCGACCTCCTGGAACTGACGGACCGTCGCGCTCCAGCGGAAGCGTGTGGCGCGCTGCGCGGCGGCACGTCCCATGACCGCGCGCCGTTCGGTACTGAGGGACAGGGCGCACCACGCGGCGGCGAACGAACTCTCGCCCCGGGCGAGCACCCCGGTCTCCCCGTCCTCGATGGAGTCGCACAGGCCGGGGATGTCGAAACCGATCGCGGGGGTGCCCCGGGCGGCCGCCTCGGTGACGACCAGGCCCCAGCCCTCGACGAGGGAGGGGTGCAGCAGGAGCCACGCCTCGCACATCAGCCGGTGCTTCTCGGCCTCCGACACCCGTCCGGCGAACGTCACGGCGGGGCCGGCCATGGCTTCGAGCCGCTCCCGTTCGGGGCCGTCGCCCACGATGACGAGTCGGCCGCCGGTGACGGGGCGGACCCGCTCCCACAGCCTGAGGAGCAGGTCGATGCGCTTGTACTCGACCAGTCGGCCGACGGCCAGGAACAGCGGCTCCTTCGCCTCGGGCAGCGGCGACCCGGGGTCCTCGACACCGTTGTGGACGATCCGGATGCGGTCCGCGGCCACGCCGATGCCGCGCAGCTCGGAGGCGGTCGACTCGGAGACGGCCACCATCAAGTTGTTTCTGTGCGTGCCTGCTAGCGCCCAATGCTCGAGCCTGCGTCCGAGCCGTGCCGCCGGGCCCGGGTAGCGCATCTGCCAAAGATCGGTGTGCACGTGGTTGACCAGGCACAACGTCGGTCCGCGGTGCCACAGCGGCGCCAGGTACGGCATGCCGTTGCAGACCTCGACCAGCAGGTCGCAGTCGCCGACCTCGCGGGCGAAGGTCGCCCTGGCGCGCAGGAAGTGACCTGCGTCACCTCCCGCCGAGACCACCCGGTAGTCGCGTGCGGCGGCGGGGCCGCCGCATACGAGCGTGACCTCGTGGCCGCCGGCGGTCAGACCGTCGGCGATCCGGTCGATGAGCAGTTCCGAGCCACCGGCGGCACGGTTGGCCACGTCGCGGCGGGCGAGGAAGGTGATCCGGCGCGGCAGAGACGCCTGGGGGGATGCGACGTGCGGGTCGGCGGCGGGCGAGTCTGCGAGCGGGCTGCCGGTGAGGGCTTGAGCGGGAAGGGCTTGAGCGGGAAGGGCTTGAGCGGGAAGGGAGTCCTTCTGGCCGGAGGCCAAGGCGGACGCGCGCTGGGGCATAAAGGTGCTCCAACTCGGGGGCTGCGGGACGCAGGCGGGTGGGGGGACGGCCGGGCTTCCGGGGATGAAGCGCTGGGCTGGCTCGGTGTGCGCGTACAGCGGGGTGCGGGATACAGCGGGGTGCGGGTGCAGCGGTTGCGGGTACAGCGGGTGCTGCGGTGCCGGACCTGGACGTGAGGGCGTCCTGTCCGACACCAGTACGGCGGGAGACCCTGGGGGGAGAGCCGGTTCCACCGGGAAACACTGGTCTTACTGCGGGGTAACGTCAGTGTTCGTTCCATCGATTCGTCCGGCTACTCACGCCGGTGACAAGTTCGAACCGTTCGAGAGGCCCTGTTTCATCACTCATCTGAGTGTTGCGGCTGTCGGCGGCCCCGCATCAGCAGCACCGCGCCTGCGGCGACCAGCAGACCTCCCGCGATCCCGCCCGCCAGGGGCGCGGTCTCGCCGAGCAGCTCCAGCCGGCCACTGTCCTCCGAGGCCAGCTTCACCTGCTCACGCCGGGTCGCCTCGGTGAACTCCAGCCGCTCGCTGGACAGCAGGGTGACCGCGTCCTTCTTCGAGCCAGGGGCCCGCAGTGTCTTCGTCGGCGCGATCAGCGCGTTCATGATCCGCCCCGTTCGGGGGTCCACGGTCAGCTCGATCCTCGCGTTGGAGTACCACTCCTCGGCCAGCACCTGTCCCGGCTTCTTACTGCCCACCAGCACGCCGGGCACCAGCCGGGTGCCCGTCGCGGTGGCCTCGACGGCACCGACGAAGCGGTAGCCCTCATGCCCGTCGATCCTGGTGACCTTTTCGAACGCCAGCGGCACCGTGGCGCCCAGACTGCTGTCCCACCAGGCGTACGTACGCTTCTCGACATCGAACGGGAACTTCAGGTACGCCTCACCCTCGAACCCGGGCTTCTCCTCGCAGCAGTGCACCGGGAGGTTCGTCCGGCGGTCGGTCACCCAGCGTTCGGTGGTCCACTGCAGGGATTTCCGCGGGTCGGCCAGCGGCAGCGTCTTCGGCGTGTCGATCTGGGTCGACACGTCCCAGATCGCGTTTCCGCTGCGCTCACCGGCGGCGACATCCCCGAGCACCCGGCGGGTGATCGTGATCGTCTGGTCGTCCACCGTGGAAACGGACCCGGTGTCGAAGTAGCTGCCCCGGCCTTCGAAGACCGTCGTGGAGACCGTATCGGTCGGCGTGCGTTTGGCGCGCGGCTCCACGTACCAGGCGAGCAGTTGGGTGAGCACCAGCAGAAAGACACCGGCACCCAGCAGAATCAGGGACAAAGGTGATATTGAACGACGCATTCTGGTACTCCGATACGGACGCGAGATGCGGGAGTTCAGGGCGGTGCGGGACGGGCCGCGCGCACGGATCACAGCCTGTCCGGGGCGGCGAGCGACTTACCCGGTAGTAACACTGCTGTGAACGGCGAAGCTAGGTGGAGCTTGACCACCTGTCAATGCGCCTCTCATACTGACCGCGCCGGACCGGGCCGGCGCGCTGGGTGACAGACCTCATCGACTGAGAGGCCGATCATCCTCATGTCCAGACTGCTCGCCGCCCTCCTGACCTGCGTCGCCGCCGCCGCTCTGGCCACAGGCGCCGCCTTCGGAATCGTCGCCGCTCTCGACGCCGCACCCGAGCAGCAGAACGTGCCGCTCGTCACATTCCCCGACCCGCCCGCCCAAGGGCCCTCCAGCACACCTGACCCCGGCGCGGGCTAGTTTGTGACTGTGAAGGCCCGGCTGACCGAGCTCATGAAGACGGACATCCAGGAGCGGTGGTTTGGAAGCCTCGTCAGCGTGGCGCGACGTGCCACAAGAACGGATTCAGCAGTTCGCCGACCGGGCCCTGGAGCAGGTCCCCGAGCTGGCACAGGACATCCTCGCCGCGATCCGGCGGGAGTACCCGGGCCTCGTGTTCACCGTCGACGAGTCCGGAGAGCCGAAGGCCCTGGTGGCGATCCGGCACGCGCTGGAGCTCTTCGTGGAACAGATGACCACGGGCTCGGACCGGCCGAGCGAACTTCCCGAGATGTTCCGGGACTTCGGGCGCGGCGAGGTCGCTCACGGGCGCAGCCTGGACTCCCTGCAGGGGATCTACCGGCTGGGCGTGCGCCTTTCCTGGCGGCGCATGGCGGAGATCGGCCAGCAGGCCGAGATTCCGTCCTCGGCCATGTACGAGCTCGCCGAGTCCGCTTTCGAGTACCTCGACGTGATGGTGGCCCAGTCGGTACGCGGCTACGCCGAAGCCATCGCCCGCCAGGCCGGCGAGCGGCTGCGTCTGCAACGTCTGCTCGTCGATCTCCTGCTCGCCGAGCACCGCTCGGATCCGTCGGCCTTTCTCGCCGACCGCGCGGTCGACGTGGGCTGGCAGCTGCCCGAGAAGGTGGCGGTGGCCGTGCTGCTTCGCCCCGCCGCGGAGGCTGTCGCCCCTGCAGTGGGAGAGGAGGTGCTGGTCGACATGGAGAGCGAGCGGCCACGCCTCGTCGTGCCGGACCCGGACGCCCCCGGACGCGCGGAGTTGCTGGACCGGGCGGTCGCCGGCTGGTCCGGCGCGATCGGCCCGTCGGTTCCCGTGGCGGAGGCCACCACGTCGCTGCGGTGGGCCGAGGCCGCCGTCGGGATGATCGAGCAGGGCCTGCTGCCGCGAGGGCGGCTGCTGCACTGCGGCGAGCACGTCGAAGCCCTGGTACTGCTGCCCGCGAGTGAGTTGATCGACGATCTTGCCCGGCGGAGACTGGCGCAGCTGGACGAGTCCGGTGGCCCGGCGCACGCACACCGCCTCGCCGAGACGCTGCTGGCCTGGCTGGAAACGCGCGGGGGTGCCCCGGAGGTGGCCGCCCGACTGGGGGTCCACCCACAGACCGTGCGCTACCGGCTGCGACAGCTCCGTGAGCTGTGGGGCGACGACCTGGACGACCCGGACCGCCGCTTCGAGCTGGAGCTGGTGCTCCGTACCCGGCGACTGCGCGGAGATCTCGTCCCGCCGCCCGACTGACCTCGGGGGCGAGGCAGACGTACCGCCCGGCACCTCGTGCCTGACGCTCGGCGCGCCGTGGTGTCCGGCTGCCTCACCCGGTCCTGCCACGCGATCCGCGCGGCAGGACCACACGCGGGTCAGGACAGCGGCGTCGGCTCCTCCGGTGCCAGCGAGTTGCCTGCGGGGATGCGCCCGCAGTCGGACGGAGCCGTCCGCCCCGCGAAGCGGTCGTCGAACCAGTCCATCGCGAGAGGGGCCCAGACGACGGGCACGCCCACGTGGCTGAGCAGCTCGTACTGCCGGTACGTGATGTCGGAGTTGCCGGTGGCGCAGTACTGCCGCGCGAGCGCGCGCACGTCACCGGCGCCCATGACACCGTCGCCCGTGCCGATCCCCCGGTGGTTGCTGAAGGTGCCCTCCAGGACGCCCGCGTCGCCCTGGGCGATGAACCCCGGGACTGTCGGCGTGGCGGCGGAGCCGAGGTTGATCCGGTTCACCGCCGTGACGAGGTCGGGAACCGAGTTGACGTTCTCGTACTCGGGTTTCGCACGGACGCCGGCGCGATGCAGCGCCAGACAGTGGGAGTGCCGCTGTCCGTGCTGTCAGGTGGCGGAGGGCTGGTCCTCATCCCGCACAAGGCGCCGGCCGCCGACTTCGGCCCCGCCGACCGGGACCGGCTGTCCCAACTGGTCGTGGACTGGGCCGGATGTGCGGCGCCGAGGTGCTTGCTGCGGCGGCCGCCGCGCCACCGGAGGGCGTCGCGGACGCCGCCCGGCTTGCGGGCGAGGTACGTGAGGTGGCCGAGGCTTCCGGCTACGGGCCGGGGCTGTACCTGCTCGACGATGTGCTGCTCGAGTACCAGCTGAGCCGTCCGAGCCCTGCCAGGGAAGGGCTCGCCGCGCTGCTCGACCCGCTGGACACACGCCCGGAACTGCTCACCACCCTGCGCACGTTCCTCGCCTGCAGGCTCGACCGGCGCGGGGCCGCGGCACGGCTCCAGGTCCACCCGAACACGGTGGACTACCGCCTGCGCAAGGCGACGGATCTCACCGGCCTTGACGCGTCCCGGGGCGCCGACCTGGTCACGCTGCACGCCGCGCTCGCCGCCCATGACGCGTTGCGGCGCGGCGACCCCGGCGTGGCCCCCTCGCGCCAGGCCTGAACGCCCCTGCCTTCGACCCGGCTCACCGCTTCCCACGCGGGACCGCGAGGTCGGTCAGAAGCGCGGTGCCGGGCGCGAAGTCGGCCCATGCGCCGCGCCGCGTCAGCACGGCGATGGCCGAGGTGGGGAACTTGGCCTCCACGCGCTGCAGTGTGTCGTCGAGCGCCTCGCCGGCCAGCAGCAGGACCAGCTCCTGCAGGCCCGGGTTGTGCCCGATCAACAGCAACGTCCTCACGTCGTCCGGCACTTCGCGTACGAGGGTGAGAAGGCTCTGACTGTCCGCCGCGTAGGCGCGCCGCTCGTGGCGTGCGGGCGGCGTGCCGGGCATCTCGGCGGCGGCCAGCTCCCAGGTCGACTGCGCTCTGCGGGCGGTGGAGCACAGGACGAGTTCGGGCAGGCAGTCGGCATCCCTCAGCCAGCGGCCGGCCGCCGGGGCGTCGCGAAGACCTCG
Organism: Streptomyces sp. NPDC039465; assembly: GCF_055639315.1. NCBI lineage: Bacteria > Bacillati > Actinomycetota > Actinomycetes > Kitasatosporales > Streptomycetaceae > Streptomyces > Streptomyces sp. NPDC039465. The sequence continues at coordinate 184,226 of NZ_JBVKAP010000008.1, forward strand.
CGGACCGAGGGGGCGGTCATGGTCGGGCACACCCTCGGGCCATGCGCTCTTGGCGTGCCGCAGAACGACCAGCCGCCGCAGCGGGAAGGCGGTTTCGCGGGCGGTTTCCACCTTCTCAACGGTACGCGGCACACAGCCGAGCCCGGCCCGGTATCGCGCGTACAGCGCCGCGGTACGCACCGCTATCCAAGGAACGACAACCGAACCTGGCGCTCCGGGTTGTCCTTGTTCGTGTCCGCCAACCTCCGTTGGGACAACCCCAGCTAACCGGCTTGCGAACACGCGCCCAGCGCTGGCGCCGTTGTCTTCACCTCACAGGCTGACGGCGGCGGCTGACGTCGAGGACATCAGGGGCAACGCGGTCTGACCATCACTGTCAGCGACGGCAAGGACACCGGGACCGCCATGATCGTCGTGACGGCAGGTGTCCGGGGCGGCCAGAACGTGACCGGCACGACGGGGCCGGATCTGATGCTCGGCCAGGGCGGCGGCGGCCACGACGTCCTTTGCGGCGGACCTGGCGACGACGCCCTGGCCGGTGGGCCCCGAAACGACTCGCTCGCCGGCGGCCCAGCCGGCGACACCTTCACCGACTACACGCCCAGCGAGGGAGACACCTCGGCTCCCTGACGCCTGGGCTCCGCCTCGCCCGCCCGGGCGATCAGCAGGTCGAGCAACGAGAGCAGGACGCCCCGGACGTCGTCGCGGGAGCGGGCGTCGAGCATGAGGACGGGCGTGTTCGGGTCGCGCAGGTGCAGGGCTGCCCGGATCTCCTCGGCGGTGTAGGGCTGTTCGCCGTGGAAGCAGTTCGCACCGACCACGAACGGAAGCCCCCGGTTCTCGAAGAAGTCGACCGCCGGGAAGCTGCGGTCCAGGCGCCGCGTGTCGACCAGCACGACCGCCCCCAGCGCCCCGTTCAGCAGGTCGTCCCACATGAACCAGAAGCGCTCCTGGCCCGGTGTTCCGAACAGGTACAGGACGACTCCGGCGTCGGTGAGGGTGATCCGGCCGAAGTCCATCGCCACCGTGGTGACCGTCTTCGACTCGATGCCGTCGAGGTCGTCGACGCCGACACCCGCGGCCGTCAGCCGTTCCTCCGTACGCAGCGGCTCGATCTCCGAGACCGTCTCGACCAGGGTCGTCTTGCCGACGCCGAATCCTCCGGCGATGAGGATCTTGACGGGGGCCGTGTCGTCGGCGGGGGTGTCATATCCGGGCAAGGTTGTCCCTGATTCTCATGAGCAGGTGGACGTTGGTGGTCGCGGTCGCCTCCAGGGGCGGCCGGTGGTGGATCAGCCCACGGTCCGCGAGTTCGCCGAGCAGAAGCGTCATCGGGGTGAGGCGGATCCCCGTCCGGGCGGCGATCTCGGCGACCGCCGTCCCGTTCGGCGGCGCGCAGAGGGCGAGGACGGCCTGCCACTCGGTGGGCAGACCGGTGTGGGCGTCCGCGGGCGCCGCCGCCGTGACGGTGGTGTCCATGGTGAGGACGGTGTGGGCCGCGGCTGTACGTCCGTCGGTCAGGGCGTACAGCCGCGTACGGCGGCGGCTTCCGCGCCGCGGCTCGTCGTCCGGCATTAGGCGCTCGGCGCCTGGGCGCGCTCGGGCGTGCCCAGCCACTCGCCGAGGGCCTGCGCGGTCCGTACGGCCTCGCCGCCCAGCTCGCCGAGGCGCGCCTTGCGGGAGGCCACCACGATGAGCGTGCTGCCCTCGCCACAGCCGACGATGCAGAGGTAGCTCTCGTCCATCTCGACCAGCTGGCGGATGACCCGGCCGCCGCCGACCTCTCGGGAGATCGCCTTCATGGTGGCGGCGACTCCGGAGGAGGCGGCGGCGATGCGCTCGGCCTGGTCCCGTTCGAGCAGGTAGGCGCTGAGCATGATGCCGTCGTTGGAGAGGAGCACGGCGCCCTGGATGCCGGCGATCCTGCTCAGGTTGTTGTCCAGGACGCTGTAGATCACGTCGTTGGGTGTCGTCGTCATGGCTCATCCCGTCGGAGTTCTTCTTCGACCGTCTGGGTCCCGTGTTCGTAGTCCGCCCAGGCGTCGGCGACCTCTTCGGGGGTCGCCTCGTCCTGTACGACGGTCTCTTCGGGTGCGCGGGGCGCGCGGAGTTGCTGGGCGATGTGGGTCTGCGGGACGCGCTCGGGGAGGGCCGGACGCGAGCTGCCGTCGGGGGTCGCCGGGTGAGGCCTCTCGGCCGCCTGGTGCGGCGTCGCCCGACGGGTCGGCAGACCGGAGCCCACGTGCAGGACCAGCTCCGGCTTGCGCTCGGCCCGGCCGGTCTCGGGGAGGGAGGGCCGTACAGGATCCGGCATCCCCCCCGGCTCCGGTCGCGGCTCCGGCTCCGTCCTCACCAGCAGGTCCTGGGGCAGGATCACCACCGCCGACGTACCTCCGAAGACCGAGCGCCGCAGCGTAACCGTGGCCCCCAGCTGGTCGGCGAGGTGGCCGACGACGAAAAGTCCGAGCCGGTGGGCGTTCTCCGCCAGGACGGAGTACGGCGGGGCCGAGTGCAGGCGGTCGTTCATCTCCTCGTAGCGCTCGGCGGACACGCGCGGACCGCGGTCCTCGATCTCGACGGACAGCCCGTCCGCCACGGCTTCGGCGCGGATGACGACCTTCGACCTCGGCGGGGAGAAGCGGGTGGCGTTGTCGAGCAGTTCCGCCAGCAGGTGGCTGACCTGGCTGATCACGCGCGGCTCGACGCTGATCTCGTCCAGGGCCTGTCGCTCGATGCGCCGGAACTCCTCGACTTCCGCCGCCGCCTCACGCAGCAGGTCGGCGATGCGCATCGGGTCGGTGTGCGGGTCGGGGATCTCGCCGTCGGCGAGGATGAGCAGGTTCTCGATCTGTCGCCGCATGCCCACCGTCAACTGGTCGGATTTCATCAGATGGGCCAGGAGTGCCTCGTTGTGCCCGAAGGCGTCCTGGAGGTCTTCGGTGAGGCTCAGCTGCCGGCTGACGAGGTTTCCCGTGCGCGTGGCGATGCCGGCGGCGAACGTACCGAAGCCATGACGCTCGGCCGCGAGCTGCCGGTGCCCGTCGACGGACACGGCGACGACACGGGCGAACGCGTCGCTGATACGCCCCACCTCGTCCCGCTCTCCGCCGACCGTCGGCAGCGCGTCGGCCGCCACACTCTGCCCGCGCTGCAGTCGTTCGAGGACCTTCGGCAGCGTCTCGTCGGCGACGGTCACCGTGCGCTCGTGAAGGCTACGCAGGCGGCGCAGCACTGAGCGGGTGGTGAAGACGACGACGAGCACGACGATCAGCAGGGCTCCGCCGCTTCCCGCGATCACCCAGGCGACCTCGGCTTCGAGCTCGCCGGCCTTGGCGTCGGCGCGGGCGACCACGGCCCGCGAACGCTCGGCGTTGAGCGCGGTGAGGCCCGCGGCGAACTCCTTGTGCGCGGCCGGCCACTCGCGGACCTCGCGGGGCAGCCGCACGCCGGAGTCGATGTCCTTGTGCTCGGAGACGACGGCGTCCTCGGCGGCGGTCTTGACGCTCCAGGCCTTCGAACCCGTCACCCGCTCGTAGGCCGCTCGTTCCTCGGCCGGCAGATACGGCACGATCCACGTGTCGTACAAGTACCGGTGGGCTCCGACGGCGTTGGTGAACTCGGCGAACCCGGTGGCGCTGAGCTCCCTGGAGGGCCCGGCGAGGGCGATGATCGCATCCTCGCGGGCGACCATCTCGGAGGCGGAGTACATGGCCACCATCGGCCGGCTCTCCTGGGCCAGCTCACCGTCCTCGCCGTGGCTGAAGGCCTCCTGGAAGACGCTGATGATCCGGTCGATCACGCGGGTGTAGGAGGCGATCGTGCTGTAGGCGGCATCGCCGTGGGCGTCGGCGCGCTCGCGGTGCGCGGCCAGCTCGCCGAGGCCGCTCACCACCCCCTGGAGGTGGTCGTCGTCCGCATGTTCGTGACCGTCGTGAGCGGCGGGCACGAGCGCGCGGAACTCGGCCGCGGACCGGTCCGTGGCCGCACGCACATCCCGTAGTTCCTTCTCGGACACGGACGCGCCGCCCCACCGGGCGGCGGTCATCTTCCGCTCGGCCTGCAGATCGGTCATGAGCCTGTACAGGGGGGTGCCGTACCGCTCACCGGCCGCCACGTCGGCACGCAGGTGCTGCGACCGCTCGAGCAGCTCACCGACGATCACGGCGACCTGGGCGCCCATGGCCAGGGTGGGGACGACCGCCAGCCAGATGAGCAGCGTACGCAGGCGCACGGTACGCGGGCGACGGGCCGTCGACCGCGCGGGTGCGCCATGAGGTTCTATGGGAGACATCAGCCCTCGGGAGCGGGGAGGCATGGGGACGGGCCCATCGGCCGAGCGAGCGCGCGGTCCTGGGTGGGGACGACGGGGGAAACGCTCGATCCGGCTTCGGCGGGATGTGTGCAGGGATCATAACCAGCCACGCCAAGTATGCGGAGAGATTGATTCGGTCCTCGACGCGTGGTATTTGAGCCAGGGGTGTTGCGTCCTGGATGCCGTATCGGAACCCGACCGGTATCTCTTTCCGTGCGGATGTCGGCTCGTCAGCTCAAGCACCGCTCAGCGTCCCGTTGCGAGGACGGGTCGCCAAGGTCGGCCCCGGCCCCGGCCCCGCCCCGGGGCCGGGGCCGTCACGCTTCGACAGGGGCCGGCACAAGAAGCGCAGCGCCTTTGACCGTTACATCGCCCTCGGGCCCGTAGGTGACGAGGACCTTGCCCTCGTCGCCCATCTTGTAGCCGGTGTTGAGGCAGTCGACCACGTTGCGGCCGAGTCGGTCGACGGCCGCGGCGACGATCCCGTCGTACGTACCGGAGCGGAGCCACAGCCACAGCCGCCGGCCATGTACTGCCCCGAGAGGCAGCAGGATGCCGTGGGCAACGCGGCGGTGACGTGCGTCGGATCAGCGAACGTGCGCGGGAACGGACGCCCGGGTGGCACCAGGGCGCGCTGACGACGGCTGAGGCCGCAGCTCCCGTGTGGTGTCCCGATTGGTTCACGAAGCTGTCGCGGTTGGGACCCGGCCGTCCCCTGTGTCGTGCAGTGACGGATAGCGTTCCCGACCTCGGGGTCGCACGTCCGTGCGGCGCCGACGATGCACCTTTCTGCTCTGACGACTCCACGGGGGTACGGCGACATGACCATGCGACGAGACGGCATGCCGGGTGACAGGTTCTCCCGGCGGCATGCACTACGGCTGGCCGGCGGCGGTCTCACGCTGGCCGTGCTGACCGCGGGTGTGGCCGGTTGTCGCGAGGACGGCTCCGATGTCGGCGGTTCCGGGGGGTCCGAGCCGGTCGGCGGGGACAAGCCGGCCGGGGGCGGCGCCGGTAAGGACGGCCAGGCTCCTGAGCCGCTGTGGACGAAGACGACATCCGCCCAGACCTACGGCGACAACGCCGAGCTCGTGGCCGCGGGCGGTGTGGTGATCGCCAGCGGTGCTCCACTGGTCGCACTGGACGCGGCGTCGGGCAAGGAGCAGTGGTCGCTGGAGGACGGCGCGACCCCCGGGGCACCGATGCTGCTCGGCAGCGGCACGCTGTACCTGGCCAGCGCTACATACGACGGCACCGTCACCGGCTACGACCCGGCCTCGGGCAAGCAGACCTGGCGCAGCCACCTGGGCAAGGAGTACCGGCAGCCGAGACCGATCGCGGCGGACGACGATCAGGTGTACGTCATCGCCGAGATCCAGGAGGCCGACGGCTCGTCCAAGACCAACGTGATCGCCGCGCTGAACAGCAGTACGGGCAGAGTGGCGTGGAAGGAACAGCGCGACTTCGGCACCGAGCAGAACGGTATCCACGCCCATGCCGAGGGTCGCCACCTCGTGTACACCGACTTCAAGAAGAACCTGACGGTGCGCGACACCGCCACCGGCAAGCAGGTGTGGACGCACAAGACCGCCAAGACCAACTACGGTTTCTTCGCCGTGTACAAGAATCTGGTGATCGTTCCGCAGGGTCCGACACTTCTGGCTTTCGGCCTGGCCGACGGCTCGGCGAAGTGGTCGGTGAAGACCGCCGAGAGCTACGTCGCTTTCAAGGAGCCGGCCGTCCTGGACGACGTGCTCTACATCGTCGACAGCGACCGCACGATGCGTGCCCTCGACCCCCGTACGGGCAAGGAGATCTGGCAGTCGACGGCGCTCGCCGACGCGAATCTCACGGTGCCGCGGCAGTACGTGAAGGTGGGCGATGTCCTGTACGCGGCCACAGACCTGGACGAGCGGGGTGGTGTGATAGCCATCGACGCGAAGACCGGTGCCGTGCGATGGACGTTCAACGACAAGACCGGTGACTATCACGCGTGGCTGGTGGCCACGGACGGGAAGCACGTGTTCGCCCTGCACGGCAAGAAACTGCACGCGCTGCCCGTCTGACACCCGAGCAGACCGCCCCAGCCCGGAACCGGCGCGGGCCCGGTGCCTGCGCGGGCCGTTCCTGGATGTCCGGCACGGACCTTCGGAGCGGTCACCGATCGGGCGCCGGCTGTCTGTGGACAGCAGTCGAGCTGTACCGCCCGCGGGTACCACCGAGCGTCGTCGGGCGTGTCGTAGAGGCCGGATTCGCGGTCGCTGCGCAGCCGGCCCGGTCTAGCTCGATCAGCCCAGGAAGCTCAGCCGCACCTGGCGTTCCGGGTTGTCCTTGTTGGTGTCCACCAGGCAGATCGACTGCCAGGTGCCCAGTACCAGTCGGCCGCCCACGACCGGGAGCGTCGCGTGTGGCGGGACCAGGGCCGGGAGGACGTGGTCGCGGCCGTGGCCCGGGGTGCCGTGGCGGTGTTGCCAGCGGTCGTCCGCCGGGAGGATGTGGTGGAGGGCCGTGATGAGGTCGTCGTCGCTGCCCGCGCCGGTCTCGATCAGGGCGATTCCGGCGGTGGCGTGGGGGACGAAGAGGTTGAGGAGGCCGTCGCGGCCGTCTGCGGTCTCGGCGAGGAACTGTTCGCAGGTGTGGGTCAGGTCGGTCACCGTCTCCGTCCGGCCCGTCGTGACGTCGAGGATCCTGGTGCTGAAGTGAGCGGACATGAGCCCCATCCTGCCGTCCACCCCCGCGCATGGCCCGTCCGGTGACCGGGACACGACGGTGCGGGAAGATCCCGGCCCCTCCGCCGGTTGGTAGAACCGTGAACGATTTCGGGGTACACGAGGTGGACGTGGTGGTCGTCGGCGCCGGGCAGGCGGGGCTGTCCGCCGCGTACCACCTGCGGCGTACGGGGCTCGAGCCGGACCGGGACTTCGTCGTCCTGGACCATGCGCCGCGTCCCGGCGGTGCCTGGCAGTTCCGCTGGCCCTCGCTGACGTACGGCAAGGTCCACGGCATGCACGCACTGCCCGGCATGGAGCTCACCGGTGCCGACGGCAGCCGGCCGTCCTCCGAGGTGATCGGTGCGTACTTCGCGGCGTACGAGCAGCGGTTCGGGCTGCGGGTCCACCGGCCCGTGGCTGTGCGGGCGGTCCGGGAGGGCGAGGGCGGGCGGCTGCTGGTCGAGTCGTCGGAGGGGACGTACGCGGCCCGGGCGCTGATCAACGCCACCGGCACCTGGGACCGGCCGTTCTGGCCCCGCTACCCCGGTCAGGAGACCTTCCGGGGGCGCCAGCTGCACACCGTGAACTATCCGGGGCCACAGGAGTTCGCGGGGCAGCGGGTCCTGGTGGTGGGCGGCGGCGCGTCCGGGACGCAGCATCTGATGGAGATCGCGGAGACGGCGGCGGAGACGACCTGGGTGACACGGCGGGAGCCGGTGTACCGAGAGGGACCGTTCGGCGAGGTGGAGGGGCGTGCGGCGGTCGCCCTGGTCGAGGAGCGCGTACGACAGGGGTTGCCGCCGCAGAGTGTGGTCTCGGTGACCGGGCTGCCCCTCAACGACGCCATCCGCGCGGCTCGCGAGCGGGGCATCCTCGACCGGCAGCCGATGTTCGACCGGATCACTCCGACGGGTGTGGCCTGGGACGACGGCCGGACCCTGGAGGTGGACGTGATCCTCTGGGCGACCGGTTTCCGCGCGGCCATCGACCATCTGGCACCGCTGCGGCTGCGTGAGCCGGGCGGCGGCATACGGGTCGACGGCACACAGGCGGTCCGCGACGAACGGGTCCATCTGGTGGGGTACGGGCCGTCGGCCTCGACCATCGGCGCGAACCGGGCGGGACGGACCGCCGTGACCGCGATCCGGCGCCTGCTGGAGCGCACACCGGACCGGGACGGCGTCGCCGTACCCGTGGAGTGAACCAGGGCGGCGACCCTGGCAACGTGACGAACACACGAACGCACGAGCGGTTGTTCCCTTGAACGTGTGGTCGTGCCGGATTTCGTTGCCCGACTCCCCTGCGACGCATGATGCTTACGGTGCGCAAGCGATGGGCTGCAGACCGCGACTGCGCCGTCCCACATATGCATCGCACAAGGAGAACGCACCACATGAACCTCATCACCAACCTGCTCGCCGGCGTCGTCCACTTCGTGGGTTGGCTCGTCTGACGGTTGATTTCTCCGGCGCCGTCGCTCCCCCGTCCCAGGGGGGCGGCGGCGCCGTCGCATGCGCCCGTCGGCTCAGGGTGCGACGGTCGGCGTCAGCTCCGCGTCCCTGCGCACCAGGGCGGCGTACCGCCCGTCCCGGTTGAGCAGTTCGGCGTGGGTGCCCCGCTCGGCTATTCGGCCGGACTCCAGGACCACGATCTGGTCGGCGTCGCGGACGGTGGAGAGCCGGTGGGCGATCGTGATGGTCGTGCGGCCTGCGGAGAGCGCGTCGATGGCCTGCTGCACGGCATGTTCCGTACGGGTGTCGAGGGCGCTGGTCGCCTCGTCGAGGATGAGTACGGGCGGGTCCCGGAGGATGGTGCGGGCTATCGCCAGGCGCTGCTTCTCGCCTCCGGAGAAGCGGTAACCCCGCTCGCCGACAAGGGTGTCGTACCCGTCGGGCAGGGTGGCGATGTGGTCGTGGATCTGCGCGGCGCGCGCGGCGGCCTCGATCTCCTCGTCCGTGGCGTCGGGTTTGGCGAAGCGCAGGTTGTCGGCGACGGAGGCGTGGAAGAGGTAGGTCTCCTGGGAGACGACGCCGACCGCGCGGGCCAGGGTGTCGAAGTCGAGGTCGCGTACGTCGACGCCGTCGAGGGTGACCCGGCCTCCGGTCACGTCGTACAGCCGGGGCACCAGATAGCTGAGCGTGGACTTTCCCGAGCCGGTCGGCCCGACGACCGCGAGCGAGCCGCCCGCGGGGACGGTCAGGTCGACGCCGTCGAGGGTGGGGCCGGTCTTGGCGTCGTAGTGGAAGTCGACGTCCTCGAAGCGGATCTCGCCGCGGATCTTGTCCAGCCGGGTGGGTTCGGCCGGTTCGGTGATGTCCACCGGGAGGTCCAGATACTCGAAGATCCGCTGGAACAGCGCGAGGGAGGTCTGGATCTGCACTCCGGTGGAGAGCAGGCTCACGGCCGGGCGGAACAGGCCCTGCTGGAGCGAGACGAAGGCGACCAGGGTGCCCAGGGAGATCGAGGGCCCGCCGGTCTGGAGCGCGAGGCCCGCGGCCCAGTAGATCAGTGCGGGCATGGCGGCCATCACGATGCCGATGGTCGACATCCGCCACCGTCCGGCCATCGAGGCGCGCACTTCGAGGTCGACGAGGCGCTCGGACTCGTCGGCGAAGGACTTCGTGAGGGAGTCGGCACGGCCCATCGTGCGGCCGAGCAGGATGCCGCTGACGGAGAGGGACTCGGTGACGGTCGCCGCCATGGCGGCCATCTGTTTCTGCCGCTGGGTGGTGATCTTCTTGCGTTCGCGGCCGACGCGGCGGCTGATCCACACGAAGACCGGCAGCAGGACCAGAGAGACGATCGTGAGCCGCCAGTCGAGCGCCAGCATGGCGACGACGGTGGCGACGACGGCCGTGAGGTTGGAGACGAGCGAGGTGGCCGTGGACGTCACGGTCGCCTGCATCCCGCCGATGTCGTTGGCGATCCGGGACTGGACCTCGCCGGTGCGCGTACGGGTGAAGAAGGCGAGCGGCATCCGCTGCAGCTGGGCGTAGACGGCCGTGCGCAGGTCGTGCATGACGCGCTGGCCGACGGTGGTGGAGATCAGGGTCTGCAGCACGCCGAAGACGCTGGTCACGACCGCGGTGGCGATCATGCCGAGGGCGAGCAGCGTGAGCAGTCCCGTACGGCCCTGGGGGATGGCCGTGTCGAGGATTTCCTTGAGCAGGAACGGCGAGGCGACCGAGACCAGCGAGGAGGCGCCGACGAGCAGGCCGACGACGGCCAGCCGGCCGCGGTAGGGGCGGAAAAGCCGGACGATACGCCGCAGCTGGGCCGGCGGCTGGTCGGGCTGCCGGGGCGGCGGCGTCCAGGTGGACTCGGCGTGGATGCGCATGGGCTCCTTCGTAACGCTCGGGGCGCGGACGGGCGACCGGAGGCCCGCACCGAGGCGGCGGATCCCGGATCGACATTGAGAGGCTAGCTCACTGTTACCTATATGCACAATGAGTTTGGTCCTGGTAATGTTCCCGCATGAGCACCCCCGGTTCCCGCATGAGCACCCCCGACGCCGACGGCCTGCTGGCCGAGCAGCTCCTGCGGCTGACCCGACGGCTCCACCGCATCCAGAAGCATCATCTGGAGCCGGTCGGCATCACCCCCGCCCAGTCCCGGCTGCTGCGGACGGTCGCGCACTACGACGAGCCGCCGCGGATGGCGGATCTCGCGGCGCGGCTGGAGGTCGTCCCCCGTGCCGTGACCAGTCTCGTCGACGCGTTGGAGGCCGGCGGGCGGGTCCGCCGGGCCCCTGATCCGACCAACCGCCGGGTGATCCGGATCGAGCTCACGGACGAGGGACGCGCCACGCTGCGACAGCTTCGGAGCGCGCGTCGGGCGGCCGCAGAGGACATCCTTGCTCCATTGACCGCCGATCAGCGCGAGGTGCTCGGCGGTCTGTTGTCCGCTCTGGTCGACTCCGGGCCCGAGCGGGGCTGCTGAGCCGCCCGGCGTGGGCGGCCGGCGGCGGAGCCGCCCAGGGACGCCGCAGAGGGGACCGTGCCATGCCACTGCTCGAGCCGAATCCGCAGGCTCTCCGCCCGGGCGGGGACCGCACGCCCTCCGCCGACCGGGTGCCGGACCTTCAGGCCAAGGGCACGCCCACTCCCCTGCGCGCCGAACTCTCCGCACTGGTCGGACCCGAGAAGGTGCTCGGCAGGATCTCCGACCTGGTCCGGTACGCCTCCGACGCGAGCCCCTACCGCTTCGTGCCCAAGGTCGTGGTGGTCGCGGAGGACCTCGACGACATCTCGGCGGTGCTGTCGTACGCGCACGGCAAGGGCCGCGCGGTCGTCTTCCGGGCCGCCGGGACCAGCCTCAACGGCCAGGCCCAGGGTGAGGACATCCTGGTGGACGTGCGCCGCCACTGGGCGGGCGTGGAGGTCATCGACGGCGGCGCCCGGGCGCGGATCCGCCCCGGCACCACGATCCTGCGGGCCAACACGGCGCTCGCCCCGTACGGCCGCGTCCTCGGCCCCGATCCGGCCAGCGCCGCCGCCTGTACGGTCGGCGGGGTCGTCGCCAACAACGCCTCGGGGATGACCGCGGGCACCACCCGTGACTCGTACCGCACCGTCTCCTCGCTCACCTTCGTCCTGCCGAGCGGCACGGTCGTCGACACCGGCGACCCGGCCGCCGACGAGGAGCTCGCGCGCGCCGAGCCCGCGCTCTGCGCGGGGCTGATGGCGCTGAAGGCGGAGATCGAGGCCGATGCCGCGCTCACGGCCCGGCTCCGCGCCAAGTACACGATCAAGAACACCAACGGCTACCGCCTGGACGCCTTCCTCGACGGCGGCACGCCCGTCGAGATCCTGCGGGGGCTGATGGTGGGCTCCGAAGGCACCTTCGGCTTCATCGCGGAGGTCGTCTTCGACACCCTGCCGCTGGAGCGCGCGGCCTCATCGGCGCTGCTCTTCTTCCCCTCCCTTTCGGCGGCCGCGGCGGCCGTGCCCCTCTTCACCGAGGCCGGGGCGATCGCCGTGGAGCTGATGGACGGCAACACACTGCGCGCCTCGGTGACGGTGGCGGGGGTCCCCGCCGACTGGGCGGAGCTGCCCGGCCCGACGACGGCGCTGCTCGTCGAGTTCCGGGCGCCGGACGCAGCGGCGCTGCGCGCCCACGAGGAGAAGGCCGAGGCGATCCTGGCCGGTCTGGAACTGGTCGCCCCGGTCGCCTCCGTGTCGAACGCCTTCACCCGCGATGCGCGGGTGATCGGGGGCTACTGGAAGGCCCGCAAGGCGTTCGTCACCGCCGTCGGCGGTGCGCGCCCGGCCGGTACGACCCTGATCACCGAGGATTTCGCGGTACCGCCCGGGCGGCTCGCCGAGGCCTGCGAGGAGCTGCTGGCGCTTCAAGCCCGCCATGGTTTCGACGCGGCCGTCGCGGGGCACGCCGCCCACGGCAATCTGCACTTCCTGCTCACCTTCGACGCGGCCGAGCCGTCCGACGTGGCGCGGTACGCCGCCTTCATGGCGGACTTCTGCCGGCTGACGGTGGAGCGGTTCGACGGCTCGCTCAAGGCCGAGCACGGCACCGGCCGCAACATCGCCCCGTTCCTGGAGCTGGAGTGGGGTGAGCGGGTCACCGAGCTGATGTGGCGGCTCAAGCGGCTCATCGACCCCGACGGGGTGCTCGCCCCGCGGATCGTCCTCGACCGTGATCCGCAGGCGCATCTGCGCGGCCTGAAGACGATCCCCCGGATCGAGGCCGCGGCCGACCCGTGCATCGAGTGCGGATTCTGCGAGCCGGCCTGCCCCAGCCGGGATCTGACGACGACTCCGCGCCAGCGGATCGCGCTGCGCCGGGAGATGATGCGCCAGACCGAAGGCTCCCGGGTGGAGGCGGGCCTCCTCGCCTCGTACGGCTACGACGCGGTGGACACCTGCGCGGGCGACTCGATGTGCCGGCTGGCCTGTCCGGTGGGGATCGACACGGGGGCCTTGATGAAGGATTTCCGCCATCGGCGGCACTCCGCGCGCGAGGAGCGGATCGCGGCGCTCACCGCGCGGCACTTCCGCGCGGTGGAGGCGGCGGCCCGGCTGGCGGTGGCTGTGGGCGACGCGGCCGGGGACCGGCTGACCGGGGCGGCGACGACACTCGCCCGCCGGGCCGTACGCCCCGATCTCGTGCCGCGGTGGCTCCCCGAACTCCCCGGCGCGGCCCGGGCCCTGCCCCGTACGGGCCGGTCCCGGGCGGTCGCCGTCTACTACCCGGCCTGTGTGAACCGGATCTTCGGCAGCCCTGGGAGGGAGGGGCCATCCGACGAGGACAAGGCCGATGGGGGCGGGGCCGACGGCCGTCGGGCGCCCTCGCTGCCCGAGGCCGTCGTGGCGCTCTCGCACCGCGCGGGCAAGCCGGTGTGGATCCCGCGGGACGTGGCCGGTACGTGCTGCGCCACGATCTGGCACTCCAAGGGGTACGAGGCGGGCGCGGAGGTGATGGCCAACAGGATCGTGGAGGCCGCCTGGGGCTGGACGGCCGGCGGACGGCTCCCCCTGGTCGTCGACGCCTCCTCCTGCGCGCTCGGTCTCGCCGAGGACGTGGTGCCTCATCTCACCGACGAGAACCGCGAGCTGCACGGCGCCCTGACCGTCCTGGACTCCCTCGTCTGGGCGGCCGACGAGCTGCTCCCCCACCTCACGGTGGTACGTACGGTCGGCTCGGCGGTCGTCCACCCCACCTGCTCGATGCGGCGGCTCGGCGACGAGGACCGGCTCACGGCGCTCGCCAGGGCCTGCGCCGACGAGGTCGTCGTCCCCGTCGACGCGGGCTGCTGCGCCTTCGCGGGCGACCGGGGCATGCTCCACACGGAGCTGACCGCCGCCGCGACGGCCCCTGAGGCCGCCGAGGTGACCGCCCGCTCCTTCGACGCGTATCTGTCCGCGAACCGGATGTGCGAGATCGGCATGGACCGGGCCACGGGCCAGACGTACCGGTCGGCGCTGCTCGCCCTGGAGTGGGCGACGCGTACCTGACGGAGCGCCGCAAGCGGAGGGCCCGGTCGCGGAGGTCGCGACCGGGCCCTTCGTCGTGCGACAAGTCCAACGGCTCATCTCAAGAGTCCAATTGGCACCCTTGCGCATCAGCAGTCCCAACGGCCAGGGTCCTTACCGGAATTCATGGACCAGCACATGGACAGCTCACCAGCTCCTGGAGGTTCGATGAACGACGAAGTACCCGGCAGCGGTCCCAGCCGGCGTTCCGTGCTCAGAACCACGGCCGGCGCGGCGGGTGCCGGTCTCGGTCTGGGCGCCCTGGGCGCGGGCCAGGCGAGCGCCGCGGCGCCCGGAGCGGCACCCGCGGTGGACGAGGCGCCCGAGGCCGCCGCCCCCGCGCGCCAGGGCCGGACCATGGCCGGCGTCCCCTTCGAGGGGCGTTCCACCGTCCGGGTCGGCATCATCGGCCTGGGCAACCGCGGCGGCTCCATGATCGACCTCTTTCTCGCCCTGCCCGGCGTCCGGGTCGTCGCCGTCTGCGACCCGGTCCGGGAGAAGACGGAACAGGCCGCGGCCAAGGTCACCGCGGCGGGACAGCCCGCGCCGGCGGTGTACGCCAACGGCCCGGACGACTACGCCAACCTCTGCGGCCGCGGGGACGTCGACTTCGTCTATGTGGCCACCCCCTGGGACACCCACTTCGAGATGGCGAAGGCGGCGATGCTGGGCGGCAAGCACGTCGGGGTGGAGTGTCCCGTCGCGATGCGCCTGGACGAGCTGTGGGCGCTGGTCGACCTCTCCGAGCGGACCCGCCGCCACTGCATGCAGCTGGAGAACTGCTGTTACGGCAAGAACGAGATGCGGGTCCTGCGCATGGCGCACGCGGGCAAGTTCGGTGAACTGCTGCACGGCGCGGGGGCGTACAACCACGATCTGCGGGAGCTGATGTTCTCGCCGACGTACTACGAGGGGCCCTGGCGGCGGCTGTGGCACACCCGGCTGCGGGGCGATCTCTACCCCAACCACGGCTTCGGACCGGTCGCCAACTACATGGACGTCAACCGCGGCGACCGGGTGGTGTCCATCAGCAGCTTCGGTACGCCCGCGCTCGGGCTCGCCGAGTACCGCGCCGCCCAGATGCCGTCCGGCGACCCCAGCTGGAAGGAGACCTACATCGGCGCCGACCGGACCATCAGCCTGGTGCAGACGGCCAAGGGGCGGGTGATCCGTCTGGAGCACGACGTGTCCACCCCGCATCCGTACAGCAGGATCAACACGCTCGGCGGTACGAAGGGCGTCTTCGAGGACTACCCGGCGCGGATCTATCTGGAGCCTGACCACAAGGGCCACCAGTGGGGCGACTTCGCGAAGTACGCCGACTTCGACCACTGGCTGTGGAAGGAGCACGCCAACCCGCCCGGCGGCCACGGCGGCATGGACTACATCATGCTGTTCCGGCTGATGCAGTGCATGCGGCTGGGGCTGGTCCCGGACTTCGACGTGTACGACGCGGCGACCTGGACGGCGCCGGTGCCGCTGAGCCATGCCTCCATCAAGGCGAAGGGCGCGCCGCAGGCGATCCCGGACTTCACCCGGGGTGAGTGGAAGAAGGCCCGCTCCGGGGTGGACTCGGTGAAACCGGCCTGACTACGCGCGCGTGGCCCGGTGTGACGCTCGAAGACCGGGCCACGCGCGCGTGCCGCGCCGCTCAGCAGCGCCGGCGGTCCTCGGTCAGCGTTCCCTGTGCGGTGCGTACGGTCCGGTCGTAGCAGCCCCCGGAGCCGTACAGCCGGTAGCGCTCGGAGGTGGTGCCGACGGCGTGGCGCTGGTCGCGCGGGACGTTGGCGGTGTACGTGGCGTCGCCCGTGTACGTGTCATCGAGGCGCGACCAGGACAGCCGCTCGCCGCCGCGTACGGTCACGGTGTCGGCGCGGTCGCCGAGGGTCAGGACCGTGCGCAGCCGGTCTCCTACGCCGAGGGTGGTCTCGCCGTCCATGGTGTAGGTGCGGTCGGTGCGGGTGGTGGTGCGGCCGGTGGTGATGCGCTCCCGGTCGGTCCAGGTGGCGGTGAGCGCGTCCCGGCTCTCGCCGTCCGTCCAGCGGTGGACCGAGGTGTTGCTCAGGGCGCGGCTGACGGTGGTGGTGATCCGGCCGTGCGAGGTGTCGAGGTGTCCGGCGACGGTGAGCCGGTGGGCGCCGGTGGTGTCCAGGCGGTGTTCGCTTCCGGCCGTGTACACCGAGGAGTTGGCGGGGGCGCTCTCCTCGTGGCGGGTGAGGGCGCCGGTGACCACGGCACGTCCTTCGTCCTGCCAGAGCAGGATGTTGGTGGGGGTGCTCCAGCCGGTCTGGCCCGCGGGCACTCCCGCGACGGAGACGTCGACGCGGTGGGCGCGGCCGTCGTTGAGGAGCGCGGCGAACGGCGTCAGGTCGTAGACGACCGGCTGGACGTCGAAGGCGCGCGGGCCGGGCGTCACGTACCAGAGGAAGGGGTTGGACCAGCCGCCGGTCCAGACGGTCGGGAAGGGCGCGGCGATCCCGGCGAGCCGTCCGTCGACGGATATGCGCACCTCGCGGTAGGGGCCGTCGGTGGCCTTGCAGGAGTAGGGCGCCGCGTCCGGGGTGGTGAGGTACCAGTACTCCTCGCAGCCGCCGCCGGAGCCGGTCGCGTAGACCTCGGCGAGGATCCGCTCGGTGTTGCGCGGGGTGGTGAGGGTCGCCGAGTCGAGCGGCAGGACCCGGTCGGGGACGGTGGCGGGCGTCTTCGCGGGGCCGGTGGCCGGGTAGAAGGTGAGCGTCACCTTGACGTCGATGACGCCCGTGTAGGTGTCGTTGACGACGTTTCCGATGAGCATCTCCACCGGCTGGGGGCGGCGCAGGGTGTCGCGGTAGCGGGTGACGTCCTTCTCGACCGTCCAGGCGATGCCGTCGGGTGAGGGCTGCGGGGTGGACGTGCGGAGGATTTCCACGCCGCCGACGGCGAGGTGGCCGAGGCGGTCGTACTGACGTCCCTTGACGGTGCCCTCCAGCCGGAGCACGACCTTGCTCCAGGAGGTGGGGCACGCCTTGGGGGGCGTGTAGGTGGCGCGGTACGGGGTGAAGTCGCGGAACTGCGCCTCGGCGACGGTGACTTCGCAGGAGCGGGTGTGGGGGCGGGTGACGGGCGGGGCGGCGGTGAGCGGGTCGTGCCAGTCGGTGCCGAATTCCTTCGGTGGTGTCTCGGTTGCGGCGGCGGGGGTCGCACCGAGCAGTGCGGCGGCGGTGAGGGCCAGGCCGCTGATCATGCCCATGATCCTGGAAGGTCTCATGGGTCCGGAGTGAAGCGCGGGACGGGCGGTGGGCACCAGACCGCGGAAGGGGATCTTGGCGCGTTCTGTGCGGTGGCGCCGGAAAGTCGATTGCCGACGGATGGCCTCGAATGCGAACCTTGCACCGTTTGAGCCACCCTCCGAAGACCTGGGGCGTCATGCAGATTCGCGATCTTCCGTATGCCGACCCAGGGGTGCCCGACGTCCGCTCGGGCACGCGCTTCCTGCTCTGGCTCGGCATGGGCCAGCTCCGCGGACAGATCCTGTCCCTGCTCTGGGGGATGGTGCACCACCTCGGCATCGCCGGTCTGCCGCTCGGTGTCGGCTTCGCCGTCCAGGCCGTGGTGGACCGCGACGGAGGGCGGCTCGCGCTCGCCGGTGGCCTGATCGCCCTGCTGGGCGCGGCGCTCGCGCTCGGCGACACCATGCTGCACCGCACGGCCGTCATCAACTGGATCACCGCCGCCGCGCGCGTGCAGCAGCTCCTCGCGCGCAAGACCGCCGAGCTGGGGTCCGTACTGACCCGGCGGGTCGCCGCGGGCGAGGTCGTCGCCGTGTCGACGGGTGACGTGGAGAAGATCGGCTGGTTCGTGGAGGCGCTGTCCCGGTTCGTCGCGGCCGCCCTCACACTGGTCCTGGTCTGTGTGGGTCTGGTGGTCTACCAGCCCGCGCTCGGGGTCGTGGTCGCCGTCGGCGTGCCCGTCCTCGCGCTCGCCGTGCTGCCGCTGCTCCCGCGGGCCACCCGCCGCGCCGACGTGCAGCGGGAGAAGGCGGGCCGGGCGACCGAGCTGGCCTCCGACACGGTGGCCGGACTGCGGGTGCTGCGCGGCATCGGCGGCGAAGAGCTGTTCCTCGGCCGCTACCGCGCCGCCTCCCAGGAGGTGCGCCGGGCCGCCGTGCGCAGCGCCCGGATGTGGGCGCTGATCTCGGCGATTCAGGTGCTCCTGCCGGGTGTGCTGCTGATCGTGGTGGTGGTGTACGGCGCTCGGCTCGCACTGGACGGCCGGATCTCGGTCGGTGAACTGGTCACCGTCTACAGCGCGGTGGCCCTCACCCGTTATCCGTTGCGCCACTTCGAGGAGATCGCGATGGCCTTCTCCTTCTCCCGGCCCTCGGCCAAGCGCGCCGCGCGGGTGCTGTCGCTGGAGCGTACGTCGACGGCTCGCGGGACCGCGGTCCCCGACGGCGGCGATCTGTACGACCCGGTCACCGGCGTGCTCGCCCCGGCGGGGCGGCTCACCGCCGTCGTCTGCGGCGACCCGGACGCGGCCGGGCGGCTCGCCGAGCGGCTCGGCGGCCATCCGGCGGAGCCGGCCGAGGACCACACCTCCGTGCTGCTCGGCGGGGTGCCGCTGGACGAACTGGAGCTGGACGCGGCCCGCGGCGCCGTCCTCGTCCAGGACAAGGATCCGGTGCTGCTCTCCGGCACCCTCGCCGAGCTGCTCGACGTGCCGTCGTCCGGTGCGGTGCGCGCCGAGGAGGCCCTCGCGGCGGCGCAGTGCGCGGACGTCCTGGACGCGCTGGCGCAGGCGTCCGTGGACACGGACGGCGACCCGATGCGGACCCGGATCACCGAGCGCGGCCGGTCCCTGTCCGGCGGGCAGCGCCAGCGTCTGGCGCTCGCCCGCTCGCTGGTGACCGATCCGGAGGTGCTGGTCCTGGACGAGCCGACGTCGGCCGTGGACGCGCACACCGAGTCGCGGGTCGCGGCGGGTGTGGCGCGGCTGCGCGAGGGGCGGACGACGGTCGTCCTCGCCTCCTCGCCGCTGCTGCTCGACCTCGCGGACCGGGTGGTCCTGGTGCACGAGGGGCAGGCCGTGGCGGTGGGCACGCACCGCGAACTGCTGGTCACCGAGCCCCGCTACCGGGCGGTGGTCACCCGCGAGCCCGACGACGACACCCGGCCCCTGGGGCGGGAAGCGATCCCGTCCGTACGGGAAGAGATCGAGGAGACGGCATGATTGGCGTCGCACCCCCGGAGTACGATCCGGCGGCCCCCACCTCCGCGACGGCCCTGCCGGTCGGCACGGCGGCGACCGTACGGGCGTACGTGGGCGAGCTGCTGCGCCGCCACCGCCGGGCGTTCACCCTGCTCGTCACGGTCAACGCGGTCGCGGTGATCGCCTCGATGGCCGGACCGTATCTGCTCGGTTCGCTGGTGGAGCGACTGGCGGACGGGGCGCGTGAACTCCAGCTGGAGTGGACGGTGGGCCTGTTCGTGGTCGCGCTGGCGGTGGAGGCCGTCTTCGTACGGCTGATGCGGCTGCGCGGGGCGATGCTCGGCGAGGAGATGCTCGCCGACCTCCGGGAGGACTTCCTGGTCCGCTCGGTGAGCCTGCCGCCAGGCGTGCTGGAGCGGGCCGGGACCGGCGATCTGCTCTCCCGGATCACCACCGACATCGACCGGCTCGCCAACGCGATGCGGGAGGCGGTGCCGCAGCTGGCGATCGGCGTGGTCTGGGCCGGGCTGCTCATCGGCGGACTCGCCGTCACCGCGCCGCCGTTGGCGCTCGCGATCCTGGTGGCGGCGCCGCTGCTGATCGTGGGCTGCCGCTGGTACTTCCGGCGGGCCGGGGCGGCCTACCGCTCGGAGGCCGCCGGTTACGCGGCGGTCGCCGCCGCGCTCGCCGAGACGGTGGACGCGGGCCGCACGGTCGAGGCGCACCGCCTGGGCGCGCGCCGGATCGCCCTGTCGGAGCGGCGGATCAAGGAGTGGACGGCCTGGGAGCGTTACACGCTCTTCCTGCGGTCCGTGCTCTTCCCGATCGTCAGCGTCACCCATGTGCTGGTCCTCGGCTCGGTGCTGATGATCGGCGGCGTGTTCGTCCTGCACGGCTGGCTCGACGTGGGCCAGCTGACGACCGGCGCCCTGCTCGCCCAGATGCTGGTCGACCCGATCGGGCTCATCCTGCGCTGGTACGACGAGCTCCAGGTCGCCCAGGTGTCGCTGGCCCGGCTGGTGGGCGTACGGGACATCGAGCCGGACGCGGGGGACGCGGAGGTACGCCCCGACGGACGGCAGGTACGCGCGCGGGACGTGCGCTTCGGCTACCGCGAAGGGGTCGACGTGCTGCACCAGGTGTCGATGAGCGTCGCCCCCGGCACCCGCCTCGCGCTGGTCGGCCCCTCCGGTGCGGGCAAATCGACGCTGGGCCGGTTGCTCGCGGGGATCTACGCGCCGCGGACCGGCCGGGTCACGCTCGGCTCGGCGGAGCTGGCGAAGATGCCGGCCGAGCGGGTACGCGAGCACGTGGCCTTGGTCAACCAGGAACACCACGTGTTCGTGGGGTCCCTCCGGGACAATCTGCTGCTGGCCCGGACGACGGCCGGGGACGCCGAGCTGTGGGCGGCCCTGGGCGCGGTCGACGCGAGTGACTGGGCGGGGGCGCTGGAGGACGGTCTCGACACCGAGGTCGGCTCGGGCGGGCTGTCGCTGACCCCGGCGCAGGCGCAGCAGATCGCCCTTGCCCGGCTGGTGCTCGCCGATCCGCACACGCTCGTCCTGGACGAGGCGACCTCGCTGCTGGATCCGCGCGCGGCCCGCCATCTGGAGCGCTCGCTGGGGCGGGTGCTGGACGGTCGTACGGTCGTGGCGATCGCGCACCGGCTGCACACCGCCCACGACGCCGATGTGATCGCGGTCGTCGAGGACGGCCGGATCAGTGAACTGGGCAGCCATGACGAGCTGGTGGCGGCGGACGGCGCGTACGCGGCGCTGTGGCGGTCCTGGCACGGCTGACGGTACCGCCCGGGGCGGGTGCGCCCCGGGCAGCACCTCGACTCGCCGCTACGGCGCGGCGGGCCGGTACGCCTGCTTCGAGGCGCAGTTCCAGATGACGGGGTGCAGGCCGTCGGCGTCGACGGCCGAGCCGCCGACCCGGTCGTCGTCGGTGACGGTGTACGCGGCGGCGTGACCGGTCGGCGACAGGCGGGGCAGGGCCAGCATGGGGCCGTGGCCGGGCCAGTACTGGGCCTGGGTCGGCGGGGCGGTCTCCGGCGGCCAGGGGCCGGTGATGGTCGAGTCGGCGGCGACGCCGACGCTCACGCCGGTGGTGGGGCTGAGGTCCTCCAGGGTGCCCTGGGTGCGGTCGGGCAGGTTCCCGGCGGCGGACATCTCGGCGTAGGGCGGGGCCCAGGCGATGCCGTGGGTCTCCATGACGCGGCTGTAGGTGAACGTGCCGGCGATCCGGCCGCGTTCGTCGATCTCCTGGGGCTCGTAGAAGCTGTAGGTGTCGCCCGGATAGATGGGCGGGAGTTCGGTGGGCAGGCCGGTGGTGGCCGCGGGCCAGAGCAGGGCGGGCTGGTAGCCGGAGTCGTCCTGGACCGCGTCGCCGTGGCCGACGATCTGGCCGGCGTTGTTGATGCCGGTGACGTCCCGGACGCGGATGTGTGCGGGGAGCGGCAGTTCGCGGCGGATCCGGCTGCCGGACCACTCGACCCCGGTGTCCGGCTCCGGCCAGCCGGGGCGAATACCCACGATCCGGCCGCGGTCGTTGACGTCCTTGGCGTAGCCGCCGCCCTCCAGGAGGGTCACCGCGCGCGCTCCGGGGAGGTAACTGAAGGCGCGGGGGGTGCGGCCGCCGTCGAAGAGGGTGCCGACCATGAGGCCCCAGCGGTTGACCGCCTCGACGCTGCCGCCGGTGTACCCGGCGGGCAGCGGGACGCGGCGGACGCGGGTGCCCAGCCAGTAGACGGGCTGCTTGCGGGAGACTCCGACCGAGAGTCCGAGCGGGCCGATGCCGTTGACCTGGGTGTCGTGCAGCCAGGGCGGTGCGGGGTCCCCGCCGGGTCCGGGCAGGGAGCGGAGCTTGGTGATGGACGGCTTGCAGCGGGCCGCCGCCCCCGCGGTGTCCGCCGCTCCCCCGGCGGCCGCGTGGGCCGGTGTGGTGACCGCGAGCGTGGCCAGCAGGGCGCCCAGCACGGCGAGGCGGGGTCTTCTGTGGTGTCTGTGCACGCCAATCCCCCCATTGAATCGGGCAGTTGACGGCGGATCAGGCGATCCGCCGGAACAGCCCATGATGTCCGCGGGGGTGCGGGCGCGCCAGACGGCGCGCGTCGGCCACGCCCTAGAGGAAGCCGAGCGCCGAGGCGCCGCCGACGCCGCCGAGGAGCATGAAGGCCGGCATGAGGACCTTGAGCTCCACCCAGCTGCCCGCGCGGAACCGCAGGCCCTTCGGCGGCCCGACCGGGTACCAGCGCTTGCGGCCGACGGGGATGGGCCACAGGATCGGGCAGCCGGACACGGTCAGCGCGTCGCCGATGTCGTGGACGAGCGCGCCGAGCACGATGGGCAGGCCCAGCCAGAGGTACTCCTGCCCGGGGCTGGTGAAGAGCCAGTCCGAGCCGTTGCCGGGCTGGTCGAGGACGCCGGCGAGGATCCAGGCGCTGGTGGCGCCGAGCAGCCACACGAGGATGTCGCTGGACATCCGGGCGGCCCGCCACAGCAGGCCCTCCACGGCCAGGACCAGGTGGACGAAGAGGATCGCGAGAACCGCCCAGCGGCCGCCGGTGATCGCCAGGACGGAGGCGCCGCCGCCGATCAGGACGGCCCAGACCCAGGTGTGGGTGAGCGTGCGGTGGCCGCCGGACCTGCGGGGGTCCGCGGTGCTGCGGGTGGCCTTGTAGACGGCGTACGACAGCTTGTCGACGATCTCGCACAGGCCCTTGGAGACGGGTCCGAAGGCGCGCGAGATGGTCGCCGACTTGTGGTCGAGGTCGGGGGCGAGGGCCGCGCCGGCGCAGATCAGCGCGCCGACGACGAGTACCGGCCACGGCATCGGGTGGCCCGCGGCGGCCGCGGCCGCCCCTACGCCCAGCCAGGCCGCCGCCCCGGACAACGAGTGCGCCGGTCCCATCATGGTCGTTCCCGCCCCATTCCTCGCGCGCCGGCGCCCAGTTGACGGCCGGTCGACGGGACAGGGTATCTGTCGTGATCTTCGACCAGGACGGCCGGTTCCCTCCTGCGGACGGAATCCAGGCAAGATGGGGGCGTGACCCTTATCGATCAGCTGCCGCCGGATGCCGACCCCGATGCCCTCTTCGAGGCTTTCTCCTCATGGGCCGAGGAGCGCGGCATCACGCTCTACCCCGCCCAGGAGGAGGCGCTGATCGAGGTGGTCTCCGGGGCGAACGTGATCTTGTCCACACCCACCGGATCGGGAAAGAGCCTGGTCGCGGCGGGTGCGCACTTCACCGCGCTCGCCAATGACCAGGTGACCTTCTACACCGCGCCGATCAAGGCGCTGGTGTCGGAGAAGTTCTTCGACCTGTGCAAGCTCTTCGGTACGGAGAACGTCGGCATGCTGACCGGCGACGCGTCCGTGAACGCCGACGCGCCGGTGATCTGCTGCACCGCCGAGGTCCTCGCCTCGATCGCGCTGCGCGACGGCAAGCACGCCGACATCGGCCAGGTCGTGATGGACGAGTTCCACTTCTACGCCGAGCCGGACCGCGGCTGGGCCTGGCAGATCCCGCTCCTTGAGCTGCCGCAGGCACAGTTCGTGCTGATGTCGGCGACGCTCGGCGACGTCTCCATGTTCGAGAAGGATCTGACCCGCCGCACGGGCCGGCCCACCTCGGTGGTCCGCTCGGCGACCCGGCCGGTGCCGCTCTCGTACGAGTACGAGATGACGCCGATCACCGAGACGCTGACCGAGCTCCTGGAGACCAAGCAGGCGCCGGTCTACATCGTCCACTTCACTCAGGCGCAGGCGGTCGAGCGGGCGCAGTCGCTGATGAGCATCAACATGTGCTCGCGCGAGGAGAAGGACAAGATCGCCGAGCTGATCGGCAACTTCCGCTTCACCACCAAGTTCGGTCAGAACCTCTCGCGGTTCGTGCGGCACGGCATCGGCGTCCACCACGCGGGCATGCTGCCGAAGTACCGGCGGCTGGTCGAGAAGCTCGCCCAGGCGGGTCTGCTGAAGGTGATCTGCGGTACCGACACCCTCGGCGTCGGGGTGAACGTCCCGATTCGTACGGTTCTGTTCACGGCGCTCACCAAGTACGACGGCAACCGTGTCCGTACGCTGCGTGCCCGCGAGTTCCACCAGATCGCCGGGCGCGCGGGGCGGGCCGGCTTCGACACGGCCGGTCTGGTGGTCGCCCAAGCGCCCGAGCACGTCATCGAGAACGAGAAGGCGCTCGCCAAGGCCGGGGACGATCCCAAGAAGCGCCGCAAGGTGGTCCGCAAGAAGGCCCCGGAGGGTTTCGTCGCCTGGAGCGAGTCGACCTTCGAGAAGCTGATCGCCTCCGAGCCCGAGCCGCTGACCTCGCGGTTCAAGGTCACCAACATCATGCTGCTGTCGGTGATCGCCCGGCCGGGCAACGCCTTCGAGGCGATGCGCAAGCTCCTGGAGGACAACCACGAGCCGCGCAAGCAGCAGCTGCGGCACATCCGGCGGGCCATCGCCATCTACCGCTCGCTGCTGGCGGGCGGCGTGGTCGAGCAGCTGGAGACCCCGGACGCCGAGGGCCGCACCATCCGGCTCACCGTCGACCTCCAGCAGGACTTCGCGCTCAACCAGCCGCTGTCGACCTTCGCGCTGGCCGCCTTCGACCTGCTCGACCCCGAGTCGCCCTCGTACGCGCTCGACATGGTCTCCGTCGTCGAGTCGACCCTCGACGACCCGCGCCAGATCCTCGCCGCCCAGCAGAACAAGGCGCGCGGCGAGGCGGTCGGACAGATGAAGGCCGACGGGATCGAGTACGAGGAGCGGATGGAGCGGCTCCAGGACATCTCGTACCCCAAGCCGCTCGAAGAGCTGCTGTGGCACGCGTACAACACCTACCGCACCTCGCACCCGTGGGTCGGCGACCACCCGGTCTCGCCGAAGTCCGTCATCCGTGACATGTACGAACGGGCGCTGTCGTTCACGGAGTTCACCTCCTGGTACGAGCTGGCCCGCACCGAGGGCATCGTGCTCCGCTATCTCGCCGGCGCCTACAAGGCCCTCGACCACACCATCCCGGACGATCTGAAGACGGAGGACCTGGAGGATCTGATCGCCTGGCTGGGCGAGATGGTCCGCCAGGTCGACTCCTCCCTCCTCGACGAGTGGGAGCAGCTGGCCAATCCGGAGCTGGAGACCGCCGAGGAGGCCCAGGAGAAGGCCGACCAGGTCAAGCCGGTCACCGCGAACGCCCGCGCGTTCCGGGTGCTGGTGCGCAACGCCATGTTCCGCCGGGTCGAGCTCGCCGCCCTCGATCAGGTCGCCCAGCTCGGCGAGCTGGACGCCGAGTCCGGCTGGGACGAGGAGGCGTGGGGTGAGGCGATGGACGCGTACTGGGACGAGTACGACGACCTCGGCACCGGGCCGGACGCGCGCGGCCCCAAGCTGCTGTCGATCGAGGAGGACCCGGCGCACGGTCTGTGGCGCGTCCGGCAGACGTTCGCCGACCCGAACGGCGACCATGACTGGGGCATCAGCGCGGAGGTGGATCTCGCGGCCTCCGACGAGGAGGGGCGGGCCGTGGTCCGCGTGACCTCTGTCGGCCAGCTCTGAGGAGTACGTGTGACCAGTCCCGCCGAACGACTCGTGGATCTGCTCGATCTGGAGCAGATCGAGGTGAACATCTTCCGTGGCGCCAGCCCGCAGGAGTCACTCCAGCGGGTCTTCGGCGGGCAGGTGGCCGGCCAGGCCCTGGTGGCGGCCGGCCGCACCACCGAGGGCGACCGGCCGGTGCACTCGCTGCACGCCTACTTCCTGCGGCCGGGGCGCCCCGGTGTCCCGATCGTCTACCAGGTCGAGCGGGTCCGGGACGGCCGCTCCTTCACCACCCGCCGGGTCACCGCGATCCAGCAGGGCCGCACGATCTTCAACCTCACCGCCTCCTTCCACCTGCCGGAGGAGGCCGGTTTCGAGCACCAGCTGCCACCGCGCCACATGACGGACCCGGAGACCCTGCCGAAGCTCGCGGACGAGATCCGCGACCACCTGGGCGCGCTGCCCGAGGCGCTGGAGCGGATGGCCCGCCGCCAGCCGTTCGACATCCGCTATGTGGACCGGCTGCGCTGGACGAAGGACGAGGTCAAGGACGCGGACCCGCGCAGCGCGGTGTGGATGCGGGCGGTGGGTCCGCTCGGCGACGACCCGCTGGTGCACACCTGCGCGCTGACGTACGCCTCCGACATGACCCTGCTCGACGCGGTACGGATCCCCGTCGAGCCGCTCTGGGGCCCGCGAGGCTTCGACATGGCCTCCCTGGACCACGCGATGTGGTTCCACCGGCCCTTCCGCGCGGACGAATGGTTCCTGTACGACCAGGAGTCGCCGATCGCGACGGGCGGCCGGGGGCTCGCCCGGGGCAGGATCTACGACCGCGAGGGGCGGCTGCTGGTCTCCGTGGTCCAGGAGGGTCTGTTCCGCAGCCTGGCCTAGGCTGACCCAGGCTGCTGATCGCCTTATCGACGAGGAGACCCGATGACCCTGTACGACATCCCCCTGCGCACCCTGACCGGCGAGCCGACCACCCTGTCCGACTACAAGGACAAGGCGGTCCTGCTGGTCAACGTCGCCTCCAAGTGCGGTCTCACCCCGCAGTACGCGGGCCTGGAGCGGCTGCAGCAGCAGTACGGGGAGCGCGGCTTCACCGTCCTCGGCGTGCCGTGCAACCAGTTCGCCGGGCAGGAGCCGGGCAGTGCGGACGAGATCCAGACGTTCTGCTCGGCGACGTACGGAGTGACGTTCCCGCTCCTGGAGAAGACCGAGGTGAACGGCGCGGACCGGCATCCGCTGTACGGGGAGCTGACGCGGGTCGCGGACGCCGACGGCGAGGCCGGTGACGTGCAGTGGAACTTCGAGAAGTTCCTCATCTCGCCCTCCGGTGAGGTGACCCGCTTCCGGCCGCGTACGGAGCCCGAGGCGCCGGAGGTCGTCGCGGCGATCGAGGCCCTCCTGGGCGCCTGACCGCCGCGCTCCGGCCGTTCGCCGGCCGCGCGTTGTCAGTGGCGTCTGGGACGCTCGGTCCATGGAGACGACACTTCAGCTGACCATCGACTGCGCCGACCCGCGCAGGCTCGTGGAGTTCTGGGCGCCGGCGCTGGGCTATGTGCCCGAGCCGGCGCCGGGCGGCCATGCCACCTGGCGGGCGTACTGGTCCGCCATGGGCGTGCCCGAGGAGGAGCTGCCCGAGGGGGTGGGCGAGACCCCGGAGTCGATCGTGGACCCGGCGGGGACGGGCCCGCGGATCTGGTTCCAGGAGGTTCCCGAGCCCAAGTCCGTGAAGAACCGGGTGCATCTGGACCTGAAGGTGAGCGGCGGGCGGGAGGTGCCGCTCGCCACGCGCCGGGAGCGGGTCGACCGCAAGGTCGCGCTGCTCACCGACGCGGGCGCGAGCGTGCTGCGGGTGATGGCCCCGGAGGACATGGACTACTACGGGGTGGTGCTCCAGGACCCGGAGGGCAACGAGTTCTGCGTGGCGTAGGGCCTGCGGGCGCCTGGCGTGCGGGGGGCTCAGCGCTTGACCCGGCTGCGGATCGCGAGGACGGCCAGGCCCAGGAGCACCGGTTCGGTGATGCGGGAGACCATTTCGACATAGCCGCCGGTGGTCGTCAGGTCCTGGCCGCTGGAGCGGAACACCACCGAGTTGAGGGTGACGGTGAGCGCCTTGTCGAAGCGTTCGGCCGTGAAGCGGTCGTGGGTCGGGTTGCGGGGCTTGCTCTTGTCGATCTCGAAGGTGGCGGTCCCGCCTCCGGCGGGGACGGTGCCGGTGGCCCGCTGCTTCGGTGACTCCTGCGGCAGTCCCACCGCCATCATCAGCAGGATCGTCGTCACCATGGCCAGCGCCAGCCAGCCGAGCGCCCGCGAGGCGCGCAGTCCGTATCCGGAGAGCAGCCAGTACGCCTGGAGCAGCCAGCGTTCCATGTAGGTCCAGCTGCGGTGGCTGTGCCGGCGCATCTCCATCTCGCCGTAGTAGAAGTCGGCCGCTCCGGGTTCGTCCTTGGCGTCCTCGCGGGCCTTGCGGAGCTGGCGGTAGACGACGGTGAGACTGGCGAGTCCCGGCACGTCGTTCGGATCGGGCGGCGGGCTGCCCCAGCCCGCGCGCAGGGTGGCCGGCCGGCTCGGCAGGGCACGCCACAGCCGCTCCTCCTCCAGGACCTGCCGCTGCGCCCAGTGGAAGGGGACGCCACGGCGCCAGGAGCGGTGTGAGGGCGGGTAGGAGAAGGTCCAGCGGCCTTCCAGGCGCAGCTGGTCGAGGTGGAAGGCGCCGACGAAATGGCACTGGCTCAGGTCGACGTCTATGAGCGAGAGCAGGGCGCAGTCGACCCCGCGGACGGTGGTCACGCTCACCGCCGGGTCGCCGCCGCTGAGCAGGGATTCGTCGAGGGACCGGTGGGCGGGGCCGAGCGGTCCCGGCAGTCCGAGGACGGCGACGGGCTGGGTGAGAACGGCGTCGCCGAGGTCGAGACGGGCGTAGCGCAGGCGCAGGGTGGCGGTCGCCTCGAAGCGGGTACGGCGGCACACGATGCGGTCGGCGGCGATCTCGACGGTGACGGGCGCGCCGAACACGGTCTGCACGAGGCTGAGTGTCCCCCCGCAGACGAGGGGTCCGAGGATCGCGGTGGCCTCGAAGGCCGCCTCGGCGAAGACGGCGCCCTTATGGAAGACAGTCCCGGAGAAGTAGGCCTGCGCCGCGAAGCGTGCGGCGCGGAACTCGGCGGACCGGGAGAAGTCCGCCTCCGCGAATCCCGCCCCGTCCTCGAAGGTGGTGTGCCGGAAGACGGCTCCCGCCCGGAACTCGGCCCAGCCGAAGGAGACTTCGTCCTCGAAGACGGCGCGGGCGAAGTCGGCGTCTCCCTCGAACACGGCGCCGCGGAAGTCCGCGGGCCCGCCGAAGGTGACCGTGCCGAAGGAGGCCGTGCCCTGG
Source organism: Streptomyces sp. NPDC039465 (assembly GCF_055639315.1). Classification (NCBI taxonomy): domain Bacteria; kingdom Bacillati; phylum Actinomycetota; class Actinomycetes; order Kitasatosporales; family Streptomycetaceae; genus Streptomyces; species Streptomyces sp. NPDC039465. The sequence goes on from NZ_JBVKAP010000008.1 coordinate 213,353, forward strand.
AAGATGGCCTCCTCGAAGTGGGCGGCGCCCAGCCTCGGGGCAGCCGTCTCCGGGTCGGTCAGTGCGTCGAGGAGCTCCTCCAGCAGTTCCTCGGTGAAGACGGTGCCCCGCAGGTCCAGGGGCTCCCCCGGGCGGAGCCGCTGGAGCTGGCGACGGCGCTCCGCGGGCTCCAGATGGGCCAGGCAGCTCTCCGCGCCCGCCACACGCCGCCCCCGGCAGCCGGCCCGCGCCGAGCCGGGCGGGGCGTCCTGCCCGCAGGGCGTCCAGGCGGGCGCACGGGACAGGGAGGAGCGTACGGGAGACGAGGACGGGGAGGGGGAAGCGAGAGCCACATCGCGAGGAACGCCGCAGGGCTCCGCGGGGTTCCCCCTCCTTCCGTACTCCGGTCGGCAACTGCCCTGGTCCGTACGGCCCGTCAGCGGATCGGCATGCCCGAGAGGGTGCGGGCGATGACCAGTCGCTGGATCTCGCTGGTGCCTTCGAAGATGGTGTAAATCGCCGCGTCGCGGTGCATGCGCTCGACCGGGTACTCGCGTGTGTAGCCGTTGCCGCCCAGGATCTGGATCGCCTGCGCCGTGACCTTCTTGGCGACCTCGCTGGCGTACAGCTTGGACATCGAGCCCTCGGCCGAGGTGAACGGCTTGCCTGCGGTCGCCATCCAGGAGGCGCGCCAGACCAGCAGGCGGGCGGCGTCGATCTGGGTGCGCATGTCGGCGAGCTGGAAGGCGACGCCCTGGTTGTCGACGATCGGGCGGCCGAACTGCTCGCGGGTCCTGGCGTAGTCGAGGGCGACCTCGTACGCGGCGCGGGCGGTGCCGACGGCCATCGCGCCGACGGCCGGGCGGGAGGCCTCGAAGGTGGCCATCGCGGCGTTCTTCACCCGGTCGCCGCCCGCCTTCGCCTTCTCCCGGGCGCGGGCGAGGCGCTCGTCGAGCTTCTCCTTGCCGCCGAGGAGGCAGTGGCCAGGGACGCGGACGTCCTCGAGGACGACCTCGGCGGTGTGCGAGGCCCGGATGCCGTGCTTCTTGAACTTCTGGCCCTGGGACAGGCCGGGGGTCCCCGGCGGGACGATGAAGGAGGCGTGGCCCCTGGAGCCGAGCTCGGGGTCGACGACGGCGACGACGACATGGACGTCGGCGATACCGCCGTTGGTGGCCCAGGTCTTGGTGCCGTTGAGGACCCATTCGTCCTTGGCCTCGTCGTAGACGGCGCGGGTCCGCATCGAGGCGACGTCGGAACCGGCGTCGGGCTCGGAGGAGCAGAACGCGGCGAGCTTGACGTCGTCGGCGTCGCCGTACATCTGCGGGATCCAGGTGCCGATCTGCTCCTCGGTGCCGTTGGCGAGAACACCGACGGCGGCGAGGCCGGTGCCGACGATGGACAGGGCGATGCCCGCGTCGCCCCAGAAGAGTTCCTCCATCGCCATCGGGATGCCGAGGCCCGTGGGGTCGAAGAACTGCTGGGCATAGAAGTCGAGGGAGTAGATGCCGACCTTGGCGGCTTCCTGGATGACCGGCCAGGGGGTCTCCTCACGCTCGTCCCACTCCGCGGCGGCGGGGCGGATCACGTCCTCGGCGAATCCGTGCAACCAGTCACGGACCTGCTTCTGGTCGTCGTTGAGTTCGAGCGTGAACTCGGCCATAGTCCCCTCCAGCAGTGCGTTACTTGCGGTAACCGCAGTCTGTTACCGGTAAGTAGCAGATGTCAACCGGCATCGGCCCGACCGGCACCGGGTGCCGCCTTGGTGTTACGTTGCGCAGGCCTCAGGAATTCGCACGGGCGGGGAGAGACGCTATGGACACCACACACCGGACCGACCAGCAGAAATCGGCGCAGGAACGGCGCCGGGAACTGCTCGAAGCGGCGGACCGCGTGGTGCTCCGGGACGGCCCCAAGGCCTCGATGAACGCGATCGCGGCGGAGGCGGGCATCACCAAGCCGATCCTCTACCGCCACTTCGGCGACAAGGGCGGCCTCTACCGCGCGCTCGCCCAGCGCCACACCGACGCCCTGCTCGCGGCGCTGCGCACCGCGCTGGACGCGCCCGCGGACCGGCGCGAACGCGTCGAGGCGACGCTCGACACGTACCTCGCCGCGATCGAGGCCCGCCCGCAGGTGTACCGCTTCCTGATGCACCCTGCGGAGGAGACCCAGCAGGACGGCCCCGGCTTCGACGTGGGCCGCCACTCCGCGCCGCTCCTGCGGCGCATGGGCGAGGAGCTGGGCGTGGTCATCGCCGAGCGCATCGACCTCGGCCCCGGCAGCGAGGCGCTGGCGCGGGTGTGGGGCCACGGCATCGTCGGCATGATGCACGCGGCCGGCGACTGGTGGCTGGGCGAACGCCCCTGCTCCCGCACCGAATTGGTCCGCGGCCTGGCGGAACTCCTGTGGGGCAGACTCGCCGAGGCCACCGACCGCGTGGACGGCCCGGGCTTCTGACCGCCGCGAGGCGCGCCCGGCGCGAGCTGCGCCCGGCAACCCCCACTACCCGAAGCCGCCCCAGGCCGGAGCGACGAGCCCGGCAGACCGCCACGCCGGCGGGCGCCCGGGCGAGCGCGGGCCTCCGCCCGCGGGCCACGCACGACTCGACGAGCCGCCAAGCCCGCCCCGCCCCACTACCCGAAGCCGCCCCAGGCCGGAGCTACAAGCCCGACATCCCGCCGCGCCGACGGACGCCCCGGCACCCGGGCGAGCGCGTGCCGCCGCCCGCGGGCCACGAACAGCCGCTCCGGTCCGGGCCGCCGCGCCGCCCCCTCCCGGCCGGAGGAACGGGCCCCGCAGGGCCCACCTCGGCCGCTGCCCGGGGCGCTCGGGCCGCTGCCCCGCCAGAGGCGCCCCGGCGCCTCACATCCGGTCGGCCGACCCCGGCCCCCTCGCCCACGGTGCCTTCCTCGCCGCTCGCAGTGCCTTCGCGCGGCGCCAGCCGGTGAGGTGGTCGACGTAGACCGTGCCCTCCAGGTGGTCGCATTCGTGCTGGAGGCAGCGGGCGAAGAAGCCCGTGCCCTCGATGCGGACCGGGGCGCCGTCCGTCGTCACGCCCTCGACGACCGCGCGGTCGAAGCGCGGGGTGCCCGCCTCGATGCCCGGCAGGGACAGGCAGCCCTCGGGGCCGCGGACCACGACGTCGTCGGCCTCGACCAGGCGCGGGTTCACCACATGGCCCAGATGCCGTACGTCCTCGTCGTCCGGGCAGTCGAAGACGAAGACCCGCAGGCCCACGCCCACCTGATTGGCGGCGAGGCCGACGCCGTTCGCCGCATACATCGTCGCGAACATGTCCTCGACCAGGCGTTTGAGCGACGGGCCGAAATCGGTGACGGTCTCACAGGGGGCGTGCAGCACCGGGTCGCCGAGCAGACTCATGGCTCGAACAAGGCCGGAACTGCCGGGGATCGGGCGGTTTCGCATGGCGGCAAGCGTACGGTCCGCCGTGACCTGGAAGTTTCCCGGTGGTGCCGCGATTCGGGGCCCTGGCCTGATCTCGATAGGCTGAGCCCGGACCGACGCAAGGAGGAACAAGGACGATGGCTGGACACCCCGGCAATTCAGAGCCGCTGTCGCCACGCGCCAAGCTGGCCGTGACGGCGGGCAAGGCCGCGGCGGCGGTGTCGCGCGCCGCGGGACGCGGCAGCGGATCCGTGATCGGCGGCCGGGTGGCGCTCAAGCTCGACCCCGACCTGCTGGGGCGGCTCGCCCAGCATCTGGACGTCGTCCTGGTGTCGGCGACCAACGGCAAGACCACCACCACCCGGCTGATCGCCGAGGCGCTGCGCGCCAGCGGCCCGGTCGTCTCGAACGCGCTCGGCGCCAACATGCCCGCCGGTATCACGTCCGCGCTCGCGGGCGGCTCGGACGCCAAGTTCGGTGTCATCGAGGTCGACGAGAAGTACCTCGCCGGGGTCGCCCGGGACGTCACGCCGAAGGCGATCGCGCTGCTCAACCTCTCCCGCGACCAGCTCGACCGCGCCGCCGAGACCCGGATGCTCGCCGAGAAGTGGCGCGAGGGCCTCAACGGCACCAAGGCCGTGGTGATCGCCAACGCCGACGACCCGCTGATCGTGTGGGCCGCCTCCTCCTCGCCGAACGTGGTGTGGGTGGCCGCCGGCCAGGAGTGGAAGGACGACGCCTGGTCGTGCCCCTCCTGCGGTGGTGTGATGCAGCGCCCCGGCGACGACTGGTTCTGCGGCGAGTGCGGCTTCCGCCGCCCCTCCCCGAGCTGGGTGCTCAGCGGCGACCACGTCCTGGACCCGCACGGATCGGCCTGGCCGATCCACCTCCAGCTGCCGGGCCGCGCCAACAAGGCCAACGCCGCCACCTCCGCCGCGGTCGCCGCGGTCTTCGGGGTGCCGCCGCAGGTCGCCCTCGAGCGCATGTACCAGGTGCAGGCCGTCGCCGGGCGCTACGACGTCGTCTCCTTCCAGGGCCGTGAGCTGCGGCTCCTGCTCGCCAAGAACCCGGCGGGCTGGCTCGAAACGTTTTCCCTGATCGACCCGCCGCCGACGCCGGTGATCCTCTCGGTCAACGCCCGCGGCGCCGACGGCACGGACACCTCCTGGCTCTGGGACGTCGACTACACCCGGCTCGCCGGCCACCCGATCTACGTCATCGGTGACCGCAAGCTGGACCTGGCGGTCCGCCTGGAGGTCGCGGGCCTGGACTTCCAGGTCGTCGACTCCATCGACGAGGCCGTGCAGTCCGCCCCGCCCGGCCAGATCGAGCTGATCGCCAACTACACCGCCTTCCAGGACGTCCGCCGCCGCGTCGGCAACTGACCCGAAGAGGACTTGCAGCATGAGTGAGAGCAGCCTGCGTCTGGTCTGGGTCTACCCCGACCTGCTGAGCACCTACGGCGACCAGGGCAACGCCCTCGTCGTCGAGCGCCGGGCCCGTCAGCGCGGCCTCGACGTCCAGCGCGTCGACGTCCGCAGCGACCAGCCGGTGCCGACCTCCGGCGACATCTATCTGATCGGCGGCGGCGAGGACCGGCCGCAGCGGCTCGCCGCCGAGCGGTTGCGCCGTGACGGCGGTCTGAGCCGCGCCGCCGAGAACGGCGCGATCATCTTCTCGGTCTGCGCCGGGTACCAGATCCTCGGCCACGAGTTCATCAACGACCTCGGCGAGCGCGAGCCGGGCCTCGGACTGATCGACGTGATCTCCACCCGCGGCGAGGGCGAGCGGTGCGTCGGTGACGTCCTCGCGGACATCGACCCGCGCCTGGGCCTGCCCCAGCTCACCGGGTTCGAGAACCACCAGGGCATCACCCACCTCGGCCCGACCGCCCGCCCCTTCGCCCGTACGGTGATCGGCAAGGGCAACGGCACCGGCGACGGCACCGAGGGCGCGTACAACGACACCGTGTTCGGCACGTACATGCACGGCCCCGTCATGGCCCGCAACCCGCAGATCGCGGACCTGCTGCTCAAGCTGGCCCTCGATGTGAACGCACTGCCGCCGACCGACGACCGGTGGTACGAGGCGCTGCGCACCGAGCGGATCAACGCCGCGCTCACCCCTGCCTGACCCGGCGCCCGACCCGGCTCGTACGGACGTCCTGTTCGTTCCTACGAAGGTCGTCCAGTAGTCGGACAGACGGTTCGGCCCCGCCATCCGGCACCGATAGGGTGGCGGGGATCCAACCGGACGACGTGGTCCGGGAGTCGGCCCACGTTGCAAAGGTATTTCGGGCTATGCGCATTGGTGTGCTCACTTCCGGCGGCGACTGCCCCGGTCTGAACGCCGTCATCCGTTCCGTCGTGCACCGCGCGGTCGTCGACCACGGCGACGAGGTCGTGGGTTTCCACGACGGGTGGAAGGGCCTCCTGGAGGGCGACTACCGCAAGCTCGACCTGGACGCGGTGGCCGGCATCCTCGCCCGTGGCGGCACCATCCTGGGCTCCTCCCGGGTCCAGCCCGCGCATCTGCGCGACGGTGTCGAGCGGGCCAGGGGCCATGTCGCCGACCTCGGCCTGGACGCGATCATCCCGATCGGCGGCGAGGGCACCCTCAAGGCCGCCCATCTGCTCTCCGAGGCCGGTCTGCCGATCGTCGGCGTGCCGAAGACCATCGACAACGACATCGCCTCGACCGATGTGACCTTCGGCTTCGACACCGCCGTCGGCGTCGCCACCGAGGCCCTGGACCGGCTGAAGACCACCGCCGAGTCCCACCAGCGGGTGCTGATCGTCGAGGTCATGGGCCGCCACACCGGCTGGATCGCGCTGCACTCGGGCATGGCCGCCGGCGCCCACGCGATCGTCGTGCCCGAGCGGCCCTTCGACATCGACGAGCTGACCGCCCGGGTCGGCGCGCGGTTCGAGGCCGGCAAGCGGTTCGCGATCGTCGTGGTCGCCGAGGGCGCCAAGCCGCGCGCGGGGTCGATGGAGTTCGACGAGGGCGGCAAGGACATCTACGGCCACGAGCGCTTCGCCGGCGTCGCCCGGCAGCTGTCGATCGAGCTGGAGCAGCGCCTCGGCAAGGAGGCCCGGCCCGTCATCCTCGGCCATGTGCAGCGCGGCGGCACCCCGACCGCGTACGACCGTGTCCTCGCGACCCGGTTCGGCTGGCACGCCGTCGAGGCGGCGCACAACGGCGCCTTCGGGATGATGACCGCGCTGCGGGGCACGGACATCACGCTGGTGCCGCTCGCCGAGGCCGTCGAGACCCTGAAGACCGTGCCGTCCGAGCGGTACGCCGAGGCCGAGTGCGTCCTGTGAGGTCGGCCCCGACGTCGTCCGCGACGTCGGTTGCATCGTGAACGAACCGCCCCCGGCCGCAGCGACGGCCGGGGGCGGTTCTAGTCTGGTGCGGACAACTGGCACGAATCAGGACGCCCCCGGGAGTACACAGATGGATCACAGCGGGCACGGCATGAACATGGACCTGCCGCCGTTCACGCTGGGGCGGGGGCTCGAGTTCTCACCGGACCTGTTCTTCCTGGTCGCCTGTCTCGTGGGGCTCGGTCTGTACGGCTTGGGCGTGGCGCGGCTGCGGCGGCGCGGGGACGCCTGGCCGCTGGGCCGGGTGATCGCGTTCGCGATCGGCGTGCTGAGCATCGCGCTGGTGATGTGCACCAAGCTCAACGACTACGGCATGGTCATGTTCAGCGTGCACATGGTGCAGCACATGATCATCAGCATGGTCTCGCCGATCCTGCTGCTGCTCGGCGCGCCGGTGACGCTGGCGCTGCGCGCGCTGCCGGTGGCGGGCCGCGGCACCAAGGGGCCGCGTGAGCTGCTGCTGATGCTGCTGCACAGCCGCTACCTGCGGATCATCACGCATCCGGCGTTCACCATCCCGATGTTCATCGCGAGCCTTTACGCGCTCTACTTCACACCGCTCTTCGACTTCCTGATGGGGTCGAAGACGGGACACATCGCGATGATGGTGCACTTCCTCATGGTCGGTCTGATCTTCTTCTGGCCGATCATGGGCGTCGACCCGGGCCCGCACCGTCCCGGGTACGTGATGCGGATGCTGGAGCTCTTCGCCGGGATGCCGTTCCACGCCTTCTTCGGTATCGCGCTGATGATGGCCACCGAGCCGATGATCAAGGCGTACGAGAATCCGCCGGCCTCGCTCGGCATCGACGCGCTCTCCGACCAGAACGCGGCGGGCGGTATCGCCTGGGCGTTCAGTGAGATCCCGTCGGTGCTGGTGCTGATCGCGCTGGTCTACCAGTGGTATCGCTCCGAGCAGCGGGTCGCCAAGCGCGCGGACCGGGCCGCCGACCGGGACGGCGACAAGGAGCTGGAGGCGTACAACGCCTACCTCGCGTCGCTCCAGGCGCGCGGCCGGTGATGTCCCGCCAGTAGCGCGCGGCCCCGTCGCGGAGTCACCATGGGCTCGACGGCCGCGTCCGGAGGAGGACAGTGATGTCCGGTTCCACGAAGATCATGGGTGTGATCACCATCTGTGTGCTGGTGATGACCACCGCGTACACGGTGGCGCTCGGCAGCAACGGCTGGCTCTGGTTCGGCCTGGTGGTGCTCGCACTGGTCACGGTCGGTGTGGCGGCGACGAATACGGGTACGGGACCGGGCGCCGGTGGCCGTCCGGGGCGGACCTGACCGGCCCGGCCGAGTCAGGGGGCGCCCGTGTTCTACCAGCTGCTCAAGTACGTCCTTCTGGGGCCGCTGCTGCGGCTGCTGTTCCGGCCCCGGATCGAGGGCCTGGAGCACGTCCCGGAGCAGGGCGCGGCGATCGTCGCCGGGAACCATCTCTCCTTCTCGGACCACTTCCTGATGCCGGTCGTACTCAAGCGGAGGATCACGTTCCTTGCCAAGCAGGAGTACTTCACCGGACCGGGGCTCAAGGGCCGGCTGACGGCCGCGTTCTTCCGCAGCGCGGGGCAGATCCCGGTGGACCGCTCCGGCAAGGAGGCGGGCCGGGCGGCGATCCGGGAGGGGCTCGGGGTGCTCGCCAGGGGTGAGCTGCTGGGCATCTACCCGGAGGGCACCCGTTCGCACGACGGCCGGCTCTACAAGGGCAAGGTCGGGGTCGCGGTGATGGCGCTGACGGCGGGCGTGCCGGTGATTCCGTGCGCGATGGTGGGGACGTTCGAGATCCAGCCGCCGGGCAAGGTGGTGCCGAAGGTCAAGCGGGTCACGATCCGGTTCGGCGCGCCGCTGGACTTCTCCCGGTACGCCGGGATGGAGCACGAGAAGGCCGTGGTCCGCGCGGTGACGGACGAGATCATGTACGAGATCCTGGCGCTGTCCGGGCAGGAGTACGTGGACGACTACGCCGCGAAGGTGAAGGCCGCCGAGGCCGAACAGGCCCGGCAGAACGGAAAGTTCCCGTGGCGGCGACGCTGACGGCGGATCCGCGCTCGGCTGAACGGTCTGGGCGCGGGGGTGGGGCGGGCGTAGCGTCCCGGCCATGACCAGGGGAAACGTGTGTGTTGTCGGAGCGACAGGGCAGATCGGCCGGGCGGCGGTGGCCGCGCTGGCCGCGGATGGCTGGGAGGTGACCGCCGCGTCGCGCGGCGGAGGGCGGGACGAGAGCTGGCCGGACGGGGTGCGTGCGGTGGCGCTCGACCGGGACGAGGAAGGCGCCCTCGCGACGCTGGTCGGTGACGGGTGCGACGTGCTGGTCGACGCGGTGGCGTACGGCGCCGGGCACGCGCGGCAGCTGGGCGCGCTGGCCGGGCGGATCGGTTCCGCGGTGGTGATCTCCAGCGGGGCGGTGTACCGGGACGAGCGGGGGCGCAGCTTCGACACGCAGGACGAGCCGGACGGCTTTCCGCGCTATCCGGTGCCGATCCCGGAGTCGCAGACGACGGTCGAGCCGGGCGGGTCGACGTACGGGACGCGGAAGGTGGCGCTGGAGCGGGAGTTGCTGGCGCTGGGCGAGCGTCTGCCGACGACGCTGCTGCGGGCGGGTGCGATCCATGGGCGGCACTGCCGCTCGCCGCGGGAGCTGTACTTCGTGCGACGGGCGCTGGAGGGGCGTCCGGTGCGGGTGCTGGCGTACGGCGGCCGGTCCCGGTTCCATCCGGTCCATGTCGGCAATCTCGCGGAGCTGATCCGGTTGGCGGCCGAGCGGCCTGGTGCCCGGGTGCTCAACGCGGGCGATCCGGACGTGCCGACGGTCGCGGAGATCTCCGCCGGGGTCGACGCGACCCTCGGGGTGAAGAGCGAGACGGTCCTGGTGGAGGGCGCGCCGCCGCCCGGCGGGGTCGGGCTGACGCCCTGGAGCGGGGTGCATCCGGTCGTCTACGACATGGCGGCCGCGGAGCGGGAGCTCGGGTACCGGCCCGTCACCACCTACGCGGACGCGCTGCCCGCCACGGTGGAATGGCTCGCCGGAACCCTCGCCGGACGGGACTGGCGGGAGGTGTTCCCCAACCTGGTGAAGTACGAGGAGGAGTGGTTCCCGTACGCCGCGGAGGACGCCTGGCTGGCGGAGCGGGGCTGAGCCCGAGCGGCGAGGAGGGGCGGCCGGTGGTGTCCGGCCGCCCCTCCCCCGTGCCGTCGTGCTACGGCTTGGGCGTGGCGTGCGGGGCGCACGTCACATCGGCGCTGTCCACCGCGCCGGTCAGCAGGTAGGCGTCCACCCGCTGGTTGACGCAGGGGTTGGTGACGCCGGTGACGCCGTGCGAGCCGGCGTCCTTCTCGACGATCAGACGCGAGCCCTTGAGGCGCTTGTGCAGCTCGACGGCGCCCTCGTACGGGGTGGCGGCGTCACGCTCGGCCTGCACGATGAGGACCGGCGGCAGGCCCTTGCCGGTCTTCACGTCGACCGGGGTGTGCTGCTTGGCCGGCCAGGTGGCGCACGGCAGGTTCATCCAGGCGTTGGACCAGGTCAGGAAGGGGTTGTCGCGGTGGAGGCGGGTGTTGTCCCGGTCCCACTTCTTCCAGCTGGTGGGCCACTTGGCGTCCGCGCACTCGACGGCGGTGTAGACGGCGTTGCCGTTCTCCGCGCGGATGTTGCCCGCGGTGTCGGTCATGTCCGGGCCCGCCGCGTCGACGAGGGCCTGGGTGTCACCGGCGAGGTACTTGCTCCAGGTCTGGGCGACCGGCACCCAGGAGGAGTCGTAGTAGGGGGCGCCCTGGAAGAAGCCGATGAGCTCGGCCGGGCCGACGACACCGCCGATGGGGTTCTGCTTGGCGGTGGCGCGCAGCTTCAGCCACTGCGCCTCGACCTTCTCGGGGGTGTCGCCGATGTGGAAGGTGGCGTCGTTCTTGGCGACCCACGCCTTCCAGTCGTTCCAGCGCATCTGGAAGGCGACGTCCTGGTCGAGGTTGGCCTGGTACCAGATCTTCTCGCGGGACGGGTTGACGACGCTGTCGACGACCATGCGGCGGACGTGGCCCGGGAAGAGGGTCGCGTAGACCGCGCCGAGGTAGGTGCCGTAGGAGACGCCGAGGAAGTTGAGCTTCTTCTCGCCGAGGGCGGCGCGGACGACGTCCAGGTCGCGGGCGGTGTTCGGGGTCGTCATGTGCGGCAGCATCCAGCCGCTGCGCTCGGCGCAGCCGTCCGCGTACTCGGCGGCGAGCTTGCGCTGGGCGCGCTTGTCGGCCTCGCTGTCCGGGACCGGGTCGAGCTTGGGCGCCTTGACGAACTCCTGCGGGTCGACGCAGGAGATGGGGGTCGAGCGGCCGACACCACGCGGGTCGAAGCCCACGAAGTCGTACGCCTTGGCGGTGTTGACCCAGAGCGGGTTCTTGCCGGTGACCCGGGCCGGGAAGCGCAGACCCGAACCGCCGGGGCCGCCGGGGTTGTAGATGAGGGCGCCCTGGCGCTCGGCCGCGGTGCCGGTGTTGCCGATGCGGTCGACGGCTATGGATATCTGCTTGCCGTTCGGCCGCGCGTAGTCGAGCGGCACGGTCACGAAGCCGCACTGGATCGGCTTGGCGAGGCCCCAGTCGGCCGGGCAGTCGGCCCAGTCGATGCCCTTCTTGGCGGCGCGCTCCGCGGCGATCTTGACGCCGCGCGCCTCTGACGACCCGCTCTGCCGGCTGTCGGCGCCGGCGGTGGGCGCCGCGATCGCGCCCGCGAAGAGCGTGCCCGCCACCACGGCACCGGCCGTGCCGAGCGCTGCTGTTCGTCTCACGTAGATACTCCCCCTGCTGTTCGGTCGAGTCCGAGGGGGATCCTTTCGTCTGACGGGCAGCCACGGCCAGGGAGGACAGGCGTTTCTTTACCGAACCCATAACCGGTACGGGCAGTTCGCTGAGCGGTCAGCCGGTGAGGTCGTCCAGCGCCCGGTCCAGGATCCGCCTCAGCAGACGCGCGTCGGGGGCGAGGGCGGTGACGAGCACGGCGGGGCCGGCGAGCGGGGTGAGGACGGCGGTTTCGCCGAGAAGCCGGGGTTCAGCGGGTTTGTCGATCATGTCCGGGTCGACGAGCAGGAGTTGCCCGACGGCGCGGTGCCCGCCGAGGACCGCCCCGCCGTCCCAGCCCCCTGGCGCGCCCGGCCCGTAGCCGAGCTCCTGGTCGAGCAGCGGCGCTCCGGAGCGGTGGACGGTGAGCCGGGTGGTGAGCGTCCCGGTTTCCTCGCCGTGCCGTCCGAGGATCTGCTCCTCGCGCAGGACGAGCCGTGCGGTGGCGGCGAGCTGGACGGTCGTGCGCATGTACAGCTGGGAGCCGTACGCGGAGATGAGCTGCTCGGGCAGCCAGTGCAGTTCGGCGTCCGCACCGACGGTGAGGCGGACGTCGTAGTGGGCGGGCGCGGGGGTGCGGCCCGGCAGGGCGACGGTGGCCGCGGCCGCGTCGACGAGGAGCCACGCCCCGTCCCGTACGTCGGCCTCCAGGGCCAGCCGGTCGCCGCCGAGAGGGGCGCTCATCGCCCCGACGACGGTGACTCGGGCGCCGGGGCCGGTGGTACGGGTGCGGCGCAGGGCGAGCGGCCCGTCGCTCTCCAGGACGGGCAGGCTCCCGTCCTCGGCCGCGGCGATCCTGGCGGTGGCGGTCAGGCTCATGCGGCCCAGTCGGCGAGGCGTGCGCGGATCCAGTCGGCGACCGGGGCGACGCCGTCCGGGCCGGTGAGGGAGGTGAAGACGACGGGGAGGTCGCCGCGCTGTTCCTTGGCGTCGCGGGCCATCCGCTCCAGGTCGGAGCCGACGTACGGCGCGAGGTCGGTCTTGTTGACGACGAGCAGGTCGGCGGTGGTGACGCCGGGCCCGCCCTTGCGCGGGATGTCGTCGCCGCCGGCCACGTCGATGACGAAGATCTGCGCGTCGACGAGGCCCTTGGAGAAGGTGGCGGTCAGGTTGTCGCCGCCGGACTCGACCAGGATGAGGTCGAGCGGGCCGACGGCGTCCTCCAGGTCCTCGACGGCTTCGAGGTTGGCGGAGATGTCGTCGCGGATGGCGGTGTGCGGGCAGGCGCCGGTCTCCACGGCCTGGATGCGCTCGGGCGGCAGGACGGCGTTGCGCAGCAGGAATTCGGCGTCCTCGCGGGTGTAGATGTCGTTGGTGACGACGGCGATGGAGAGCCGGTCGCGCAGGGCGCGGCAGAGGGCGGCGACGGTGGCGGTCTTGCCGGAGCCGACGGGGCCGCCGAGGCCGACGCGCAGCGCGCGGCGGGTGCCGTCGGGGCGGTGGGCGTCGGCGGACACGGCGGACGGGCCGTCGTGGGAGTCGCTGAGGTGCATGGTTCTCCTGGTGGGTTAGGAGGCGAAGAGGCGGACGGGCCAGGCGGCATGCTGCTCGGCGGTGATGTCGAGCAGGGGCGCCGAGGCGGCGGGCAGGTGGTCGACGCCTTCGCGGGCGGCGGACGCGGCCCGCTCGGCGACCTGGTCCATCTCGGGCGCGAGCCGGGCGAGGACGGCGGTGGCCTCGAACGGGTCCAGGCTGAGGAGGCGTACGGCGGCCGACGCGGGGCCGGACACCGTCTCGTACACGACGCAGTGCGCGGCGTCCTCGGGGCCGAGTCCCGCGGCCCGGGCGGCGACGCCGAGGACGACGGGCTGATGGGCGCCGCGCGGGAACGCGGCCGCCAGCGCGTCGAGTTCGGCACAGGGCCAGGTCGCCCGCGCCGCCCGCATCATCTGCCGGCCGAGCTTGCGGGCCGCGGTGCGCAGGGCGGGCGAGGGCGTGCGGGCGTCGGCGGCCGCGTCGAGCTCGAACGGGTCGTGTGCGAGCGCGGCCGCGGCGGCGAGGGCCGCCGAGGTGAGGCCGGTGGTGTGCAGACGGCCCCGGCAGAACGCGGCGAGGCCGGCGGCGTCGGTGATCCGGCCGGCCTTGACGGCGGCCTCGGCGCCGCCGGAGTGGGCGTGCCCGCCGGCGGGGAAACGCCCGTCGGCGAGCACGAGGAGTGCGGAACGTCTCATCGCGGCCATCGTCAGAAGAGGAAGTACCGCTGGGCCATGGGCAGTTCGACCGCCGGGTCCGGCTCGACGGGAGTGCCGTCGATGGTCACGGTGAACGTGTCGGCGTCGACCTCGACCCGGGGCAGGGCGTCGTTCTCCCGCATGTCGGCCTTGGTGACCCTGCGGGTGCTCGTGATCGGGACGAAGGATTTGCCGAGGCCGAGCCGGTCGGGCAGATCGTCCTCGATCGCCGCGTGCGAGACGAAGTTGAGGGAGTTCGCGGCCGGGGCCCGGCCGAGCGCGCCGAACATCGGCCGGGGCAGTACGGGCTGGGGGGTGGGGATGGAGGCGTTGGCGTCGCCCATCTGCGCGTAGGCGATCTGGCCGCCCTTGAGGACGACCAGCGGCTTCACCCCGAAGAAGGCGGGCTCCCACAGCACCAGGTCCGCGAGCTTCCCCGGCTCGACGGAGCCGACCTCGTGGTCCAGGCCCTGGGCGACGGCCGGGTTGATCGTGTACTTGGCGACGTAGCGGCGCGCACGGCGGTTGTCGGCGCGGCCGTCGCCGGGCAGGGCGCCGCGCCGACGCTTCATGACATGCGCGGTCTGCCAGGTCCGCAGGATCACCTCCCCCACCCGCCCCATCGCCTGGGAGTCGGAGGAGATGATGGAGATGGCTCCGAGGTCGTGGAGGTGGTCCTCGGCGGCGATCGTGGAGGGCCGGATCCGGGACTCGGCGAAGGCCAGGTCCTCGGGGACGGCGGGGTTGAGGTGGTGGCAGACCATCAGCATGTCGAGGTGTTCCTCGATGGTGTTGACGGTGTGCGGCCGGGTTGGGTTGGTGGAGCTGGGCAGTACGTACGGCTCCGAGACCACGGTGATGATGTCCGGGGCGTGCCCGCCGCCCGCGCCCTCGGTGTGGTACGCGTGGATCGTCCGGCCGCCGATCGCGGCGAGGGTGTCGCCGACGAACCCGGCCTCGTTCAGGGTGTCGGTGTGGATGGCGAGCTGGGCACCGGTCTCGTCGCAGACGCCGAGGCAGGCGTCGATGACGGCCGGGGTCGCCCCCCAGTCCTCGTGGATCTTGAAGCCGAGGGCGCCGCCGCGCAGTTGGGAGTGCATGGCCTCGCGGGACATCGTGTTGCCCTTGCCGAGCAGTCCGATGTTGACCGGGTACGCCTCCAGCGCCTCGAACATTCGGGCGAGGTGCCAGGGACCGGGGGTGATGGTGGTGGCCTTGGTGCCTTCGGCGGGTCCGGTGCCGCCGCCGACCAGGGTGGTGATGCCCGAGGCGAGGGCCTCGTCGACGACGGTCGGCGAGATGAAGTGGATGTGGGTGTCGATGCCGCCGGCGGTGAGGATCCGGCCGTTGCCGACGACGACCTCGGTCTCGGGGCCGATGACCAGACCGGGGTGGACCCCGTCCATGGTGTCGGGGTTGCCGGCCTTGCCGAGGGCGGTGATCCGGCCGTCCCGGATGCCGATGTCGGCCTTGACGACACCCCAGTGGTCAAGGACCACGGCGCCGGTGATCACGGTGTCCGGCGCGCCCTCGGCCCGGGTGGTGCGGGACTGGCCCATCGACTCGCGGATCACCTTGCCGCCGCCGAACACCGCCTCGTCGCCCGCGCGGCCGGGGCCGCCGCAGCGGTCCTCCTCGATCTCGACGAGCAGGTCGGTGTCGGCGAGCCGGATCCGGTCCCCGGTGGTGGGGCCGAACAGATCCGCGTACACGGCCCGGTTCAGCTCAGGCATCGAGCGGCCCTCCGGTCTCCCCGCGCAGCCCCGGCACGATCCGGCGGCCGGCCAGGGGGACGAGTTCGACGTCGACGGGGATGCCCGGTTCGAAGCGCACCGCGGTGCCGGCCGCGATGTGGAGCCGCAGGCCGCGGGCGGCGGCGCGGTCGAAGCGGAGGCCGGGGTTGGCCTCGGCGAAGTGGTAGTGGGAGCCGACCTGGACGGGCCGGTCGGCGGCGTTGAGGACAGTGACACGTGTGACCGGACGGCCCGCGTTGAGGGGCACCGGGGTGTCGGCGTAGAGGATCTCTCCGGGGATCATCGGCGGCGCTCCCCGCTCACACGATCGGGTCGTGGACGGTGACGAGCTTGGTGCCGTCCGGGAAGGTGGCCTCGACCTGGACGTCGTGGATCATCTCCGGGATCCCGGTCATGACCTCGTCGCGGGTGAGCACCTTGCGTCCGGAGACCATGAGCTCGGCGACGGTACGGCCGTCCCGCGCGCCCTCCAGGATGTGCGAGGTGATCAAGGCCACGGCCTCGGGATGATTCAGCCGCACCCCGCGCACCCTGCGCTTCTCGGCGACGTCCGCGGCCACATGGATGAGCAGGCGTTCCTGCTCATGCGGGGTCAGTTGCACGCTTCCACCTCACACTCGTCCTCCAGGCGAGAGGCCTGGACGCAGCCGGACCCTACCGATCTTGGACAGGGCTTCGATCGGCTGTGACGGCCCACAGGGTCAGACATTGCACGTTAGGGCGGAAGTTTTTCCGGCTCGTTAACTGGCGCTTTGCGCGTCCATGGCCATCAGGACGCGCCCATGGCCGTCGTCACACGGGCCCACCGGGATCGCGGTGCTTGGCCGCGAGGCCGAAGCGGCCCTGTTCGCCGGGAGCGGACGTCAGCGAGCGGACGGTGGAGACGGAGCTGATCATCTGCTCCTCGGTGTCCTGCCCTGCGCTCTCCAGGCGTTCCAGGTCAGCGGCGGAGACCAGGGCGACGAGCGGTTTGCCGTGGCGGGTCACCACCACGCGCTCGCCGCCGTACACGACGCGGTTGATCAGATCGGCGAGCTCTGCCCGCGCTTGCGTCACCGGAATCTCATAGGCCATGCTCCCATCATAACGGCCTGTACGTCCTGTACATTTTTTACAGAAAGAGGCGTCCCATGCAGCTTCGTCACGTACTTCCCGAGTTCACCGAGCGCGGCAGCTTCGGCACCCGCACTCTCGACCCGTACTCCAAGCTCCTGGAGAACCGGATCGTCTTCCTGGGCACCCCGATCGACGAGGCCTCGGCCAACGATGTGATCGCGCAGCTCCTGCACCTCGAGTACGCCGACCCGGACCGGGACATCTCGCTGTACATCAACTCACCGGGCGGACCGGTCAGCGCCATGTCCGCGATCTACGACACGATGCAGGTCGTCACCTGCGACGTGGAGACCACCTGCCTCGGACAGGCCGCGTCGACGGCCACCGTGCTGCTCGCGGCCGGCGCGCCCGGCAAGCGGCTGGCGCTGCCCGGGGCGCGGGTGGTGGTCGAGCAGCCCTCGACGGGTGAACCGGTCCAGGGCCAGCCGTCCGACCTGGAGATCCAGGCCCGTGAGGTGCTGCGGCTGCGGGACCAGCTCGCCGGGATGCTCACGCGCCACACCGGACAGAGCCGCGAACGGATCGACGCCGACATCGAGCGGGTCTCCATCTTCGACGCGGCGCGGGCCAAGGAGTATGGACTGGTGGACCACGTCATCAGCAGCCGCGGGGCGAGCGGTGCGGGCCGGATCGGCTGAGCGGAGATGGTTCCCGAACTGCCGCCGCTGCCGGCGCTGACGCGCGCGGAGGGGGAGTTCATCGACGCGTATCTCGCGGTGGTGGATCTCCTCGGCCGGATCAATCCGGCGCGTACCGAGCACACCTATGGCGCACTGCGGGCCGCTCAGGCCCTGGTGGGGCGCGCGGCCGCCCTGCGCGACGCACTGACCCTGATGCACGCGCGCGGGGAGATCGAAGTGCATGCGGAGACTTTGGCGCGCGCCCTGCGGGTGCTGGACGGGGAGCGGCGGGCGGGGCGAGTCGCCGTACCTCGTATGCCCGCCAGTTGACAGACACGCGGACTCTGTCCAGAGCCAGTCGTGATCCCCTGTTCGGTGGACCTGATAGGCCGTCCGCTGCGCGGGAGGAGTTGCACAACCCGAGTACACATCTGGCCGAACCGGATGTTCCGCCGCTGGTACAACGCTCATCAAAGCAGTCGGAGGTTACGCGGAAGCGACTTCGTCCACCCGAATGGACCAGTCGTGACGAGACTCACATATCGCCGTCTCGTCTCGGAAATCGGACCAGCCGTGCGTCAAGATCCCTGACGACGACAAGCCCCCGCCACCACGGCGGGGCGGTCCGGGCGGACGCCGAGTCCTGCCGCCGCTCCGGATGTCTGGTCGACAGGAGTGGATCGGCAGGAGTGGAGGACCCGAGCAAGACGGGACGGCCGGACAGTGGGGCTGTTCCTCGGGGTGAAGCCGCGTCAGCGGCCGGGCAACTTCGCCAGCCCGAACCCGACAGGTCATCCTTCACAGGCGGCTGACGAAGGGTTGCGCATGAGCGCGCAGATTCATGTCCCGTTCCCGCTGTCCCGCGCCGGAGCAGTCTCCGCCCTCACCCTCGCCGCCGTCGGCGGCACGCTGCTGGCCCCGGGAGCCGCCCCGGAGGCCCAGGCAGCGTCATTCCACGCCGCGAAGGCGCTGAGCGTCGCCGTGTCCAAGAAGGGCTCGCCGTACCAGTACGGCGCGACGGGCCCGTACCGCTTCGACTGCTCGGGGCTCACGCTCTACTCCTACAAGAAGGCCGGCAAGGCCCTGCCCCGCACCGCCCAGGCCCAGTACAACAGCACCCGGCACATCTCCGCCGCCCACCGCCGCAAGGGAGACCTGGTCTTCTTCCACTCGTGGCGGGGCGTCTACCACGTGGGGATCTACGCCGGTCACGGCAAGATCTGGCACTCACCCAAGACGGGCTCCTGGGTGAAGCTGGACCGGATCTGGACCAACCGCGTCCTGTACGGACGCGTGAACTGACAGAGCGCCAGAGGGGTGGGCCACGCCGGGTCTCCCACTCCGGGGTGGGCCGCCCCCTTCCGGCCGGTGCCCGAGGAGCGATGCCTAGGCGACGGGTGTTCCGGTCAGCTCGGGTCCTGCGGCCACGGTCCAGGGGACGGCGATGCGTACGGTCTTGCCGCCTTCGGCGGTGGGGAGCACGAAGAGGCGGCCGCCGCACTCGGCGATCAGCCAGCGGATGATGGCCATCCCCCGGCCGTTGTCCTGCTGGACGGCGGCGGGCAGGCGTTTGGGCCAGCGCGGATGGCTGTCGGTGACGCCGATGTGGAGCTCCTCGTAGCGTTCGAGGCGCACGTCGACGGTGAAGGTGGGCGACTGTCCGAAGGTGTGCTGGACGGCGTTGGTGGCCAGTTCCGAGACGATGAGCCGGACGGTCTCGGCGACCTCGGCGTCGTCGGGAAGACCCCAGGCGGAGAGCACCTCGGCGACGTATCTGCGGGCGGCGGAGACCGAGGCGGGATCGCTCGGCAGAGTGACGGTTGCTTCCTGGTGGTCTGCCATGGCGACGCTGTCCCTTTCCCACCGGGGCCGGACTCCGACACGGAGCGGATGTTCTGTGAGGTCGGCCGCGGTTTGCGCTTCGCGCCAGAGTGCCACTGATGGTGCTGTCCTGGGTGGCGATCCACCAAGATATGCATATATCTGTCGCTCGATGCGGTGAACTCTGCCACCGGGGACCGTGTCCGGCGGGCACACTGGCCCGTTGGCCACGCGCGGAAGGGAGTCGGTGATGCGGGGCATGCGCCATGGGCCCGCCGTGCGTCGGCGCAAGCTCGGCGAGGAGCTGCGCCGGCTCCGTCTGGACGCGGGGCTGACCAGCGGCGAGGCGGCCGGCCTGGTCGGCTGGCACCAGTCGAAGGTGAGCCGGATCGAGACGGGTGCCAGTGGGGTGGTCACCGCCGATGTGACCCGGCTGCTCGATGCCTACGGGGTGGCCGAACCGCGGCTGCGTGCGCTGCTGGAGGCGCTGGCCGGGGCGGCGGACGGCGGCGGCTCGGGGTGGTGGCACGCCTATCGTGGGGTGATTCCGCCGCAGTACCGCGACTTCATCAGCCTGGAATCGCAGGCCCGGACGGTGCGCACGCTGGAGACGTCGGTGGTGCCGGGGCTGTTGCAGACGCCCGAGTACGCGCGTGCGGTCACGCAGTCGGTGCTGGACGGACTGCCGGCGACGACGGTCGACTCGCTGGTGGAGGTGCGGCTGACGCGGCAGGAGGTGCTGCGGGCCGATCCCCCGCTGGAGTTCAGCGCGGTGCTGGACGAGGCCGTGCTAAGGCGACAGGTGGGCGGCCCTGGGGTGATGCGGGCCCAGTTGCGGAAGTTGGTGGAGTGGGGCGCGCTGCCTCATGTCCGGTTGCAGGTCCTGCCGTTCACCATGGGCGGGTACGTCGGCCTCTCCGGGCCTTTCGTTATCTTCTCCTTTCCGAACATTTCTGATCTGGACGTTGTCGTTCTCGACCACTTGACGAGTAGCCTCTATCTGGAGCGGAATGACGACCTCGACGCGTACAGCGCCGCGTTCCGCGCCATGCAGGAGCACGCCCTTTCGACCGACGATTCGTTGGAACTCATCGCCGGAATCAGTGACGGCGCGTAGGGAGGCACCCCCCGATGTCTGCTTACCTCGCACGACAGCAGAACCCCTCGACCGACGGCTTACAGTGGCGGCGCAGCAGCCGCAGCGTCGGGATGAACAACTGCGTCGAGACGGCCCTTCTCGACGACTCGGCCCTGGCGGTACGGGACTCCAAGGACACCACCAGGCCACCGCTGCGTTTCTCGGCGGCGGCCTGGACCTCGTTCACCAGGTCACTGCTCTGACGGAGCGGTCCGCAGGATCGTGCTGACCGCCGCGCCGATCTGCTCGTCCGTGAGATCGGCGCGCGCGGTCAGCCGCAGCCGGGAGATGCCGTCCGGTACCGACGGGGGACGGAAGCAGCCGACGGCAAGACCCTGTTCGCGGCAGTCCGCCGCCCAGCCCAGCGCCGCCTGCGGCGAGGGCGCCCGCACGGACACCACGGCCGCGTCCGGACGTACGGCACTCAGCCCGGCCTCCGTGAGCAGCCGGTGCAGCGTGGCGGCGACCGTACGGGCCCGGCCGCCCAGCTCCGGTTCGCTCCGCAGCAGCCGCAGGCTCGCCAGCGCGGCGCCCACCGCGGCCGGGGCGAGGCCGGTGTCGAAGATGAACGTACGGGCGGCGTTGACGAGATGGTCGATGACCCGGGCCGGACCGAGGATCGCTCCGCCCTGGCTGCCCAGCGACTTGGAGAGGGTGACGGTCGCGACGACGTCCGCGTCGCCGGCCAGCCCCGCCGCGTGCAGAGCGCCCCGGCCGCCCTGCCCGAGAACCCCGAGACCATGGGCGTCGTCGACGAGGAGTGCGGCGCCGTGCGCGCGGCACGCGGCGGCGAGGGCCGCCAGCGGGGCCGCGTCCCCGTCCACCGAGAAGACCGAGTCGCTCACGCACAGGGCTCGGCGGTCCGGGTGCGCCTCCAGCGTCTTGCGTACGGCCTCCGGGTCGGCGTGCGGCACCACCGCGGTCTCGGCGCGGGAGAGCCGGCAGCCGTCCACGATGGACGCGTGGTTCCCGGCGTCGGAGACGATGAGGCCGCCCGGGCCGCTGAGCGCGGTGAGCGCGGCGAGATTGGCCGCGTAACCGGAGGAGAAGACCAGCGCGGCCTCGAACCCGCAGAAGTCGGCGAGTTCCCGCTCCAGGGCGGCGTGCAGTTCGGTGGAGCCGGTCACCAGACGGGAGCCGGTGGCGCCCGCGCCCCAGCGGCGGGCCGCCGCCGCGGCCGCCTCGGTGATCTCCGGACGGCGGGTCAGCCCGAGGTAGTCGTTGCCCGCGAGGTCCACGAGGTCCGAATCGGCGGCCCGGGGACGGAGCGCACGGACGAGTCCGGCCTCCTCGCGGCGGCGCGCCTCGGCGTCGGTCCAGTCGAATGGAGTCCGGTGCGTGT
This sequence comes from Streptomyces sp. NPDC039465, assembly GCF_055639315.1. Lineage (NCBI taxonomy): Bacteria > Bacillati > Actinomycetota > Actinomycetes > Kitasatosporales > Streptomycetaceae > Streptomyces > Streptomyces sp. NPDC039465. Next base: position 234,918 of record NZ_JBVKAP010000008.1, read on the forward strand.
CCCCGTACATGTGCGGATCCCTTTTGTAGGCAGCGCACAGACCCTAACCGGCCGGGGCCGAGGTCAGAGTGTGGCGATACACACACCTCAAACGGGCTCTGTTGTTGAGTTCCTCCTTTGCCAGGGGGTGCGCCGTAGGAAAAGATCGGCTCTCATGGACCTGCTGAACACGCTGGTGGAGAAGGGGCTGCGGCGCGAGCTGCCGACCCGTGAAGAAGCGCTCGCCGTACTGGCGACCTCCGACGACGATCTGCTCGATGTGGTGGCCGCGGCCGGGAAGGTCCGCCGCCAGTGGTTCGGGCGTCGGGTGAAGCTCAACTACCTGGTCAACCTGAAGTCCGGACTGTGTCCCGAGGACTGCTCCTACTGCTCGCAGCGGCTGGGCTCCAAGGCCGAGATCCTCAAGTACACCTGGCTGAAGCCGGACGAGGCGTCCAAGGCGGCCGCCGCGGGTGTCGCCGGTGGCGCCAAGCGCGTCTGCCTGGTGGCCAGCGGCCGCGGCCCGACCGACCGGGACGTCGACCGGGTCGGCAAGACCATCGAGGCCATCAAGGAGCAGAACGAGGGCGTCGAGGTGTGCGCCTGCCTCGGCCTGCTCTCCGACGGCCAGGCGGAGCGGCTGCGGGAGGCCGGCGCCGACGCGTACAACCACAACCTCAACACGTCCGAGGGGACGTACGGGGACATCACGACCACCCACACCTACGCGGACCGGGTGGACACCGTACAGAAGGCGCACGCGGCGGGCCTCTCCGCCTGCTCCGGGCTGATCGCGGGCATGGGCGAGAGCGACGAGGACCTCGTCGACGTCGTCTACGCGCTGCGCGAGCTGGGCTCGGACTCGGTGCCGGTCAACTTCCTCATCCCCTTCGAGGGCACCCCGCTCGCCAAGGAGTGGAACCTCAGCCCGCAGCGCTGCCTGCGGATCCTCGCGATGGTCCGGTTCGTCTGCCCCGACGTCGAGGTCCGGATCGCCGGCGGCCGTGAGGTGCACCTGCGCTCCATGCAGCCGCTGGCGCTGCACATCGCCAACTCGATCTTCCTGGGCGACTACCTCACCAGCGAGGGCCAGGCCGGCCAGGCCGACCTGGACATGATCGCGGACGCGGGCTTCGAGGTGGAGGGCACGGGCACCCCGACGCTGCCCGCGCACCGCGTGGACGCGGAGCGGGAGGCCGAGGGCTGCGGCACGGGCGGGGGCTGCGGCTCCGGTTCGGTGTGCGGCTCCTCCGAGGCGAGCGGTCCGGCCGAGCCCGCGGCCGCGGCCGAGGTGCCGGAGGCCCGTACGGACCTGGTGGCGGTCCGCCGCCGGGGCGCCGGAACGGACCTGGCCCCCAATGCGTGACCGTTCCCTCGGCCACGACGAGCTGCTCGCCCTGGACCGGGCCCATGTCTGGCATCCGTACGGCCCCATGCCGGGCCGTGCGGAGCCGCTGGTCGTGGAGTCGGCCTCCGGCGTACGGCTGAAGCTCGCCGAACCTGTCCATGGACAGGACGAGTTGATCGACGGCATGTCGTCCTGGTGGTCGGCCGTGCACGGCTACAACCACCCCGTCCTCAACGGGGCCGTGACGGACCAGCTCGGCCGGATGAGCCATGTGATGTTCGGCGGGCTCACCCATGAGCCCGCCGTCAGGCTCGCCGCCCGGCTGGTGGAGATCACCCCGGAGCCGCTGCGCCACGTCTTCCTCAGCGACTCCGGCTCGGTCGCCGTCGAGGTCGCGGTCAAGATGTGCCTGCAGTACTGGCGCTCGATCGGCCGCCCGGCCAAGCAGCGGCTGCTGACCTGGCGCGGCGGCTACCACGGCGACACCTGGCAGCCGATGGCGGTGTGCGACCCCAACGGCGGTATGCACGAGCTGTGGCAGGGCGTGCTGCCCCGGCAGGTCTTCGTGGACGCGCCGCCGGCCGCCTATGAGGAGTCGTACGCGGCGATGCTGCGCACCGAGATCGGACGGCACGCGGACGAGCTCGCGGCCGTCATCGTCGAGCCGGTGGTGCAGGGCGCGGGCGGTATGCGCTTCCACGCCCCGGAGTATCTGCGGGTGCTGCGGGAGGCCTGCGACGAGCACGGCGTGCTGCTGATCTTCGACGAGATCGCCACCGGCTTCGGCCGTACCGGCACGCTCTTCGCCGCGGACCAGGCCGCCGTCTCCCCCGATGTGATGTGCCTGGGCAAGGCGCTGACCGGCGGTTATCTGTCGATGGCGGCGACGCTGTGCACGGCGCGGGTGGCCGACGGCATCTCCCAGGGTGAGGTGCCGGTGCTCGCGCACGGGCCGACCTTCATGGGCAATCCGCTGGCGTCGGCGGTGGCGGACGCCTCGATCGAACTGCTGCTGTCGCAGGACTGGGCGGCGGAGGTCAAGCGCATCGAGGCGGGCCTGCACACCGGTCTCGCGGCGGCGAAGGAGTTGCCGGGGGTCCGTGAGGTGCGGGTGCTCGGCGCCATCGGTGTCGTCCAGCTCGATCACCCGGTGGACATGGCCGCGGCGACCGCCGCGGCGGTGCGCGCGGGCGTGTGGGTGCGGCCCTTCCGCGATCTGATCTACACGATGCCGCCGTATGTGACCAGTGACGAGGACCTGGCGCGGATCTGCGCCGGGGTGTGCGCCGCCGCTGCGGCGGGCTGAGAAACGGGCCGGCCCTCGGCCGGCCGTAGGAAGGACGGGCGGGCGGCCGCCCCCGGAAGGAAACAGGACCATGAGCGTCATCGTCGTCAGCGGCACCGGAACCGAGATCGGCAAGACCGTCGTCACCGCGGCCGTGGCCGCCGTGGCGGCCGCGCGCGGCCGGTCGGTGGCCGTGCTGAAGCCCGCGCAGACCGGCCTCGCTCCGGGCGAGCGCGGGGACGCGGACGAGGCGGTCCGGCTCTCCGGGGCCCGGACCTCCCTCGAACTGGCGCGGTTCCCCGAGCCGTTGGCGCCCGCGACGGCCGCCCGGCGCGCCGCCATGGCGCCCGTCTCCCCGCGGGAGGTCGCCTCGGCGGCCGAGAAGCTGGCCGCCGAGCACGATCTGGTGCTGGTGGAGGGCGCGGGCGGGCTGCTCGTACGGTTCGACGAGGAGGAGGGCACCCTCGCCGACGCGGCGCGGCTGCTCGGCGCGCCGGTCCTGGTGGTCGCGCCGGCCGGGCTCGGCACGCTGAACTCCACCGCGCTGACCGCCGAGGCGCTGCGCGCCCGGGGGCTGACCCAGCTGGGTGTGGTGGTCGGCAGCTGGCCGGACGAGCCGGACCTCGCGGCCCGCTGCAATCTGGCCGACCTGCCGGAGGCGGCCGGAGCTCCGCTGCTGGGGGCCGTGCCGGCAGGCTCGGGGGCGCTGTCACCGGCCGATTTCCGGGCCCGGGCCGGGGATTGGCTGGCGCCGGAGCTGGGCGGCGCCTGGGACGCGGTGGCGTTCCGGGCCGCGGCGGGGGTCTGAGAAGGGGCCGGGTCGCGGGGTCGGACGTACGCTGGTGATCATGCGAGCAAAGGTCGGCGAGATCGTCTTCGACTGCGCCGATCCGGCGGCTCTGGTGCGGTTCTGGGCCGCCCTCCTCGGCGGGGAGCCGGTGGACCGCGGCGGCGACTGGTCGTACGTGGAGCCGCCCGGGTTCGTCCGGATCGCCTTCCAGAAGGTGCCGGAGGGGAAGGCGGTCAAGAACCGCCTCCATCTGGACCTGGAGACGGGCGGGGTGGACGAGGCGGCTGAGGAGGCTGTGCGGCTGGGGGCTGTACGGGTCGGCGGGATCGTCACCGATCCGTACGGCGACTTCCAGGTGCTGCGGGATCCCGAGGGCAACGAGTTCTGTTTCGTGCGCTGATTCCGGGACGTGCGGGGGGAGAATGACCGTATCCGCCGTCGGAGGAGGCTCACGATGCCGTCGCGCCGTAGCGAGGTCCCCCGGGACGCCGTCCACCACCCCCTGTTCGCCCGTTTCTACGCCCGCTTCAGCGTGGCCGCCGACAGCAAGGCCGGGGTCGCGGCCCTGCGTGAGGAGTTGCTGGCCGGGCTCGGCGGCCGGGTCATCGAGGTCGGCGCGGGCAACGGCCTGAACTTCGCCCACTACCCCGCCACCGTCTCCGAGGTGGTCGCCCTCGAACCGGAGCGCCATCTGCGGCAGTTGGCCGTCGACGCGGCGCTGCGCGCGGAGGTCCCGGTCGACGTGGTGCCGGGTGCGGCCGAGGCGATGCCCGTGAAGAGCGAGGCCTTCGACGCGGTGGTCGCCTCGCTGGTGCTGTGCACCGTCCGGGATCTGCCACGCGCGCTGAGAGAGATGTGGCGGGTCCTCAAGCCCGGCGGTGAGCTGCGGTTCTTCGAGCATGGAGTGGCGCCGGGACGGGCGATGGCGACCACCCAGCGGGCTCTGGACCGCACGGTGTGGCCGCTGCTGTTCGGCGGCTGCCACACGGCCCGTGATCCGCTGGCCGCGATCGGAGCGGCCGGGTTCGAGGTCACCTCCTACCGCGCGCTCCGCGTCCCGGAGAACGGCCCGCCCACGCCCACGTCGTCCTGTGTCCTCGGGGTGGCCCGCCGTCCCCCGGAGCCGGCGCGGGGGTGAGGGTCAGCGGCTCCACCGGCGCAGCTCGCCGGCGATGGACCGCACGTCCGCCCTGCCGTCCTTCACCAGCCGGGCGAGGTCGCGGACCCGCTCGGGCGAGGTGACCACGTTCAGGCCGGAGGCGACGAGATAGCCGTAGGCGACGGCGCAGGCGAACATCGCGTTGGAGTGCTCAAGCGCCGGTACGTGCAGGAGCAGTTGCAGCAGGGCGGCGCCGCGCGCGTACGGATCGTCGTAGACGGGGATGCCGAAGATCTCCGCCTCGTGCCGGCCCACGGCGGCGACGAGCGCGCCCCAGTCGTTGACCTGGGGGTCGCCGGGGATCTGATGCTCGGCGACCATGAGCAGCCAGGCGAGGTCGATGGAGAGCGTCATACGGCCGCGGCCGCCGTCACCGCGCGTCCGGGCCGGAGCCGAGGCGGCTCTCGGCGAACTCCTCGGCGAACACCGCCTCGTACTGCTTCATGAAATCGGCCGCGGCCTCCACGAAGGCCCGGCCCGCCTCGCCCGCGTCCTGCTGGACGAGCTCCTCGATATAGCGGTTGACGCTCACACCGCGCTGCTGCGCCCGCCTGCGGGCGGCTTCGGCGGTGGTCTCGTCCACGCGCACGTTCAACTGTGTCTTCGCCACCCTTCCAAGCTAGCGCCGAAACGCTAGTGTGGACAACTCCCGATCGGAGGAGGGTTCATGGACGTCATGGACAGGCCGTTACGGTTCGGAGTGAACATGGTCACGCCCGCCGGGGGCGGGGAGTGGTGCGCCCGGTGCGAGCGAGCCGAGGAGCTGGGCTTCGACGTCATCAACGTGCCGGACCATCTGGGGATGCCCGCGCCGTTCCCGGCGCTGGTGGCCGCGGCGGCGGCCACCCGGCGCCCACGGGTCGGCACGTTCGTACTGAACGCGGCGTTCTGGAATCCGGCGCTGCTGGCCCGGGAGATCGCGACCACCGCCGCGCTGACCGAGGGCCGGCTGGAGATAGGGCTCGGCACCGGCTATGTGCGGGAGGAGCACGAGCGGGCCGGGATCGAGTTCCTGCCGCCGGGCCGGCGGGTCGATCGGCTGCGCCGGACGGTGGAGGAGCTGACCGCGCTCCTGGCCGGGGAGGAGCACCGGCCGCCGCTGCTGATCGGCGGCAACGGCGACCGGGTGCTGCGGCTGGCGGCGGAGCACGCCGACATCGCCGCGTTCGCGGGCGGCCGGCAGCAGGACGGTGTGTTCACCCTCTGCTCCCCGGCCGAGCTGGACGAGCGGGTAGCCGCATACCACCGCTTCGCCGCCGGCCGGGCCGCCCCCGCCGAGCTGAATCTGCTGCTCCAGATCGTCCAGGTCACCGACGACCGGGCCGGGGCCGTCAAGGAGCTGTTGCCGTACGTGCCGCAGCTGACCGAGGCGCAGGTGCTGGAGTTGCCGGTGGTGGCCGTGGGCACCGTCGAGGAGATCGCCGACCAGCTGCTCGGGCAGCGCGAGCGGTACGGCTTCACCTACTTCACGGTCCTCGATCCGGCGATGGAGGCCTTCGGACCGGTCGTCGCCGAGGTACGGGAGCGCGAGCGGCGGGCCAGGGAGGGCGGCGGGCGCTAGGCGGCCTGTCCGCAGGGCGAAACGGTTTCGACGGGCGGGGCCGGCCGGTGGTGGGATGGCGGAGGGGCGATGCCGCACACCGGCCGACCCGCCCCTGCCCACCCCCGCACCCCCCTTTGCCCATCCTTTACCATGGGTGAACCAATTTCTCTCTTCGAAAGGTGTGAGCGTCCGCCCATGGGCGAGCCTCCCAGTACCCGACATCGCGCACCCCTCCTCCCCCTGACGGATCATGGGACGGAGGTGAACCGATGACCGAAGTGCTTCTGCTCGCCGTGGCGGTACTGCTCTCCCTTGCCTGCGGTGCCTTCGTCGCGGCCGAGTTCTCCCTCACGACGGTCGAGCGCAGCGAGCTCGAACGGGCCGTCGAGCGGGGTGAGCGCGGGGCCGCCGGCGCCCTCAAGGCCGTACGGTCCCTCACCTTCCAGCTGTCCGGCGCACAGCTCGGCATCACCGTCACCAACCTGGTCGTCGGCATGCTCGCCGAGTCCTCGATCGCCAAGCTCATCCGCGGCCCGGTCGAGGCCGTCGGGCTCTCCCCCTCGGTCGCCTCGTCGGTGGCGCTGGTCATCGGTACGGCCCTGTCGACCGTGGTGCTGATGGTCGTCGGCGAGCTGGTCCCGAAGAACTGGGCGATCTCCTCGCCGCTGGCCGTCGCCAAGGTGGTGGCCACACCGCAGCGGATCTTCACCGCCGCCTTCAAGCCGCTGATCAGCCACCTCAACAACACCGCGAACCGGATCGTGCACCGGCTCGGGCTCCAGCCCGCAGAGGAGCTGGCGTCCGCCCGCAGCCCGCAGGAGCTGGTGGCGCTGGCCCGGCACTCCGCCAAGGAGGGCGCGCTGGCGGCCGACACGGCCGAACTGTTCGTACGGACCCTGAACCTCGCCGAGCTGACCGCGGAGAACGTGATGACGCCCCGCGTGCAGGTCACCGCGCTCGAGGTGTCGGCCACCGCCGAGGACGTCGCCAACGCCACCCGCGCCACCGGCCTGTCCCGCTTCCCCGTCTACCGGGGCAGCCTGGACACCGTCGTCGGCACCGCCCACATCAAGGACGTGCTGGCGATACCGGCCGACGAGCGGCGCCTCAAGCGCGTCTCCGAGCTGCTGCGCGAGCCGCTGCTCGTGCCCGAGACCCTGACCGTGGACCGGCTCCTGGACCGGCTCTCGGGCCGGCGGACCATGGCCGTCGTCATCGACGAGTACGGCGGCACGGCCGGTGTCGTCACCCTGGAGGACATCGTCGAGGAGGTCGTCGGCGAGGTCCGCGACGAGCACGACCCGCACGAGACCCCCGACCTCGCCCCCGCGGGCAAGGGCCCGGACGGCCGTGCCCTGTGGTCGGCGGACGGCGCCGCCCGAACGGACCAGCTGGCCGCCATCGGCCTGCGGGTGCCGGACGGGCCGTACGAGACCCTCGCCGGGCTCGTCGCCACCGAGCTCGGGCGCATCCCGCAGGTCGGGGACCGCGTCGAGCTGACCGGCTGGCTCTTGGACGTGGTGGACGCGTCCGGCCGCCGCGCCGCCCGGGTACTGCTGCACGCCCCGCCGCCCCACCGCGAGGGGACCGAGGGATCCAAGGGGGCCCGCCGATGACCGCGATCCAGCTTCTGATCGGCTTTCTGACGCTGGTCGTCAACGCCTTCTTCGTCGGCGCCGAGTTCGCCATGATCTCGGTCCGGCGCAGCCAGATCGAACCCCACGCGGAGTCCGGCGACCGGCGCGCCCGCAGCGTCATCTGGGGCCTTGAACACGTCTCCGCCCTGCTCGCGGCGGCGCAGCTCGGCATCACGCTGTGCACCCTGGTGCTCGGCATCGTCGCCGAGCCGGCCATCGCGCATCTGCTGGAGCCGGTCTTCGACGCCGTCGGTGTGCCGCACGGTCTGGTCCATCCGATCTCGTTCGTGATCGCGCTGGCCCTCGCGACCTATCTGCACATGCTGCTCGGCGAGATGGTCCCCAAGAACATCGCGCTGGCCGAGCCGACCCGCACGGCGCTGCTGCTGGGCCCGCCGCTGGTGGCGCTCGCCCGCGCGCTGCGCCCGGTGATCTTCACGATCAACGCCTTCGCCAACCTGCTGCTCAAGCTGCTCAGGGTGGAGACGAGGGACGAGGTGTCGGCGACGTTCTCGGACGACGAGCTCGCCCGGATGGTGACGGACGCGGGGGACGCCGGCCTGCTCGACGACCGTGCCACCGAGCGGCTGCACGACGCCCTGGAGCTGGGCCGACGGCCGGTACGGGACGTGGTGATGCCCGTGGCGAAGGTGGTCCACGCGCGCGTGGACACCACGCCGGAGGAGCTGGAGCGGCTCTCCGCCGAGTCGGGCTTCTCCCGCTTCCCGGTCGTCGACGACGACCGCCGGATCCTCGGCTACCTCCATGTGAAGGACGCCCTGGACGTGACGCCCCGCGAGCTGCCGTTCCCGGTCTCGGCGCTGCGGCCGATCGCCCGCGTGCGGGCCTCGACACCGCTGGACGACGTCCTGACGGCGATGCGGCGCAGCCGTACGCACCTGGCCGCCGTCATCGACGAGGAGGGCGACGGCCGCCTCGCCGGCCTGGTCACGATGGAGGACGTCCTGCGCGAGCTGGTCGGCCGCCCCGCCGCGTAAGGCGACCGGAGCCGCCCTCCGGAACCGGCGGGCGGCTCCATACCGCGCGGTATGATCGGCTCCGCCATGGAGACGAATGCCACATACACCAGTCTGGTCGCCGTCGGGGACAGCTTCACCGAAGGCATGTCGGACCTGCTGCCCGACGGGTCCTACCGCGGCTGGGCGGACCTGCTCGCCGGACGGCTCGCGGCCCGTACCCCCGGCTTCCGCTACGCCAACCTCGCCGTACGCGGCAAGCTCATCGGCCAGATCGTCGACGAGCAGGTGGACCGCGCGGCGTCCATGGGGGCGGATGTGGTGACCCTCGTCGGCGGCCTCAACGACACCCTGCGACCGAAGTGCGACATGGGGCGGGTGCGCGGCCTCCTGGAGGAGGCCGTGGAGAAGCTCGCGCCGTCGTGCGAGCGGCTGGTCCTGATGCGCAGCCCCGGCCGGCGCGGGCCGGTGATGGAGCGTTTCCGGCCGCGCATGGAGGAGCTGTTCTCCTTCGTCGACGAGCTGGCGTCCCGGCACGGGGCGGCCGTGGTGGACCTGTACGGCGCCACCGCGCTCGGCGATCCGCGGCTGTGGGACGCGGACCGGCTGCATCTGACCGGCGAGGGGCACCGCCGGGTGGCCGAGGCCGTGTGGCAGACGCTCGGCCTGGCCCCCGAGCACGACTGGCGCGCCACGCTGCCCCCGGCCGTCCCGGCCGGGTGGATGACCCGGCGCGTGGACGATGTACGGTTCGCCAGGCAGCACCTGGGGCCGTGGATCGGGCGCCGCCTGACGGGCCGCTCGTCCGGCGACGGACGCCCGGCGAAGCGGCTGGAACTGCTTCCGTACGAGGAGCGGCCGGCCGAGGACGCGCGACCGCTCTGGGAGCGCACGCCGCACACGACCGCTCTCGTAGTAAGCACCAAACCGGACCGTGGCGCTGGCCTGCAGAAACCGACAGTAGAATCTGGTCACGTGACAGTTGCTGCGAAGCCCCGCATCCCCAACGTCCTGGCCGGCCGCTACGCCTCCGCGGAGCTCGCCGTCCTCTGGTCCCCCGAGCAGAAGGTGAAGCTCGAGCGCCAACTGTGGCTCGCCGTGCTGCGTGCCCAGAAGGACCTCGGGATCGAGGTGCCGGACGCGGCCCTCGCCGATTACGAGCGCGTCCTCGACACGGTCGACCTGGCCTCGATCGCCGAGCGCGAGAAGGTCACGCGGCACGACGTGAAGGCGCGCATCGAGGAGTTCAACGCGCTCGCGGGCCATGAGCACGTCCACAAGGGCATGACCTCCCGTGACCTGACCGAGAACGTCGAGCAGCTGCAGATCCGGCTCTCCCTGGAGCTGATGCGGGACCGTACGGTCGCCGTCCTCGCGCGTCTGGGCAAGCTCTCCGCCGAGTACGCCGAGCTGGTCATGGCCGGCCGCTCGCACAATGTCGCCGCGCAGGCCACCACTCTCGGCAAGCGGTTCGCGACCGGCGCCGACGAGCTGCTGGCCGCGTACGCGCGCCTGGAGGACCTGCTGTCGCGCTACCCGCTGCGCGGCATCAAGGGCCCGGTCGGCACCGCCCAGGACATGCTGGACCTGCTCGGCGGCGACGCCGGCAAGCTGGCCGATCTGGAGCAGCGCATCGCCGGACACCTCGGCTTCGCGCACGCCTTCACCTCGGTCGGCCAGGTCTACCCCCGCTCCCTCGACTACGACGTGGTGACCACGCTGGTGCAGCTCGCCGCCGCGCCGTCGTCGCTGGCGAAGACGGTCCGCCTGATGGCCGGCCACGAGCTGGTCACGGAGGGCTTCAAGCCCGGCCAGGTCGGCTCGTCCGCCATGCCGCACAAGATGAACACCCGCTCCTGCGAGCGCGTCAACGGCCTCATGGTCATCCTGCGCGGCTACGCCTCGATGACCGGCGAGCTGGCGGGCGACCAGTGGAACGAGGGCGACGTCTCCTGCTCGGTGGTACGGCGCGTGGCCCTGCCGGACGCGTTCTTCGCGTTCGACGGCCTGCTGGAGACCTTCCTGACGGTCCTCGACGAGTTCGGCGCGTTCCCGGCGGTCGTCGCCCGTGAGCTCGACCGCTACCTGCCGTTCCTCGCCACCACGAAGGTCCTCATGGGCGCCGTGCGCGCCGGGGTCGGCCGCGAGGTCGCCCACGAGGCCATCAAGGAGCACGCCGTCGCCTCGGCGCTCGCCATGCGCGAGCAGGGTGCCGAGCGCAATGAACTGCTGGACAAGCTGGCCGCCGACGAGCGGATCCCGCTGGACCGGGCGCAGCTCGACGCGCTGATGGCGGACAAGCTGTCCTTCACGGGCGCCGCGGCCGACCAGGTCGCCGTCGTGGTCTCCCGGATCGAGGAGATTGCCAAGCAGCACCCGGAGGCGGCCGCGTACACGCCGGGGTCGATCCTCTGACCCGCCCCCCGCGCCCGACCGCCGCGGACCTCGAGGCCGCTCGTGACCGCGTCGTACCCGACGTGGTGGCGGGCGGCCTGTCCGTGCTGTTCTGCGGCATCAACCCCGGTCTGATGTCGGCGGCGACGGGCCATCACTTCGCCCGCCCCGGTAACCGCTTCTGGCCGGTGCTGCACCTGTCCGGCTTCACTCCGCGTCAGCTGCGGCCGTGCGAGCAGGAGGAACTGCTCGACTACGGCCTCGGCATCACCAACGTCGTGGCGCGCGCGTCCGCGCGGGCCGACGAGCTGACGGACGAGGAGTACCGCGAGGGCGGGCGGATCCTCGTCGCGAAGGTCGAGCGGCTGCGGCCGAGGTGGCTGGCGGTCGTGGGCGTGACCGCGTACCGCACGGCGTTCGGGGAGCGCAAGGCCCGGATCGGTCCGCAGGAACGGACGATCGGGGAGACCCGGATCTGGGCGCTGCCCAACCCCAGCGGGCTCAACGCCCACTGGACGACGCAGACGATGGCGGACGAGTTCGCCCGGCTGCGCGAGGCGAGCCGCACGCCCTGAGCGGGGAGGGCAGGGGCCGTCCCGGTCGCGAGGTCCCGCTGGACGTCCAGCCGGACGTCGAGCCGGACGTCCAGCGGGACGTCTAGGGCGGGTCGACCTGGGTCACCACGGCCAGGAGCTGGAACGGCAGTTCCTTGTCCCACTGGGAGACGCCCAGGCCCACCCACAGCCCGTCCACCCGCCACAGATGCAGATCGGGTGTGTGGTTGCTGAGGACGCCCCAGGGCTCCGGTATGTCCTCGCCGTCCATGCTCCGGGCCAGCACGGACCAGAGGCTGAAGATCTGCGGCGGCCCCCAGCACTCGCCGAGGACGACGGTGAGCGCATCCCGCTCCGCCTCGTACTGCTCCTCGACCGCTAAACGGCGGGTGCCGTCGTCCTCCCAGAAGTCCTCGCTGGTGGCGAGCTCCCCTATGTGATGGCCGGGGCCGCCGGAGCCCAGGTCGGTGGTGGTGGACGTCTCGGGGAACGGTCGGGTGCGCAACAGCTCGATGGTGGCCAGGTGCTCGGGGGTGGTCATGGGTTCGTACCCGTCCTTTCCGTGCTGATGGATCCAGTAAAGCGGCCCCCACTGACAGTTGGTGATCCGTCAGGCGACCGGGCGGGACGGCCGGCCGGGCAGGGGGTGCCCACCGGCCCCGGGCGGCGCTCGCCGCGCTCCCGGCCATTGAGTACCATCCGGCTGACACGCGCTCGACCTGGGAGGACACAGTGGGGCGGCTGACCGGCGGAGACCCGTCGCTGTTGCGGCGGATCAATTCCGCGGTGGTACTCCACGCCCTGCGGGGCGCGGACTCCCCCACCCTCACGGACCTGACCCGGATCACGGGTCTGTCGCGGCCCACGGTCGAGGGAGTGGTCGAGGGGCTCATCGAGGGCGGACTCGTGGTCGAGGCGCCGCCCGAGGAGGGCGAGGCCCGCCGTCAGGGACGGCCCGCGCGGAGGTTCCGGTTCCGGGCCGAGGCGGGTCATCTGCTCGGCATCGAGATCGGGCCGCACCGGGTCTCGGCGCTGCTCTCGGGCCTCGACGGGCGGATCATCGGGGCCGGGGCCCGCGAGGTCTCGGAAACGGCGTCGGCGGACGAACGTCTGGAGCGGGTCCGCACGGTCGTCGCCGATGTGCTGCGGCGCGCCGGGGTGGCCCGCGGCAACCTGCGCGCGGTGGGGGTAGGCACGCCCGGCATCGTCGAGGCGGACGGGACCGTACGGCTCGGCACCGCGCTGCCCGGCTGGACAGGGCTCGCGCTGGGCGAGCGGCTGCGCCGGTCGTTCCGCTGCCCGGTGCTGGTGGAGAACGACGCCAACGCGGCGGCGGTCGCCGAGCACTGGAAGGGCGCGGCCACGGACTCCGACGACATCGTCTTCGTCCTGGCCGGGCTGAGTCCGGGCGCGGGCTCGCTGATCGGCGGGCGGCTGCACAGGGGCTTCGGCGGCGCGGCCGGGGAGATCGGCGCGCTCCATCTGCTCGGCCGGGAGGTGACCCCGGAGACGCTGCTGTCCACGACGGACGAGCCGCTGCATCCGCTGGACGAGCAGGCGGTGGCGGAGGTCTTCGCCCTGGCCCGCCAGGGCGACGCGCGGGCCGGAGCGGCGGTGGAGCGGTTCATCCAGCGGCTGGTGCACGACGTGGCGGCGCTGGTGCTCGCGCTCGATCCGGAGCTGGTGGTGGTCGGCGGCTGGGCGGCGGGTCTGGACGGCGTCCTGCAGCCGCTCCGCGACGAACTGGCGCGCTTCTGCCTGCGACCGCCGCGGGTGGCCCTGTCCATGCTGGGCGAGGCCGCGGTCGGCACGGGCGCGCTGCGGCTGGCGCTGGACCATGTCGAGGGCCAGCTGTTCGCCGTGGAGACGACGGTGACGGCCCGCCGCTGAGCGACGGGCCGTGGGGTGGGGCGGTGGTCGGCGGCGGCCGTTGGGCCGGTGGTTGCCGAGGCGCCGGTAGCCCCGGTGGCGACGGTGGTCGCCGAGGAACCGGTGGTCTCTGTGGAACCGGTGGTCGCCGTGGGCCCGGTGGCCGCCGAGGAACCGGTGGTCGCCGTGGGCCCGGTGGCCGCCGAAGAACCCGTGGTCGCCGAGGCTGCCGTGGTTCAGGAGGCCATGACCAGGTCGCCTGAGTCGCCGAAGGTCAGCCGGCAGGTGTCGGCCCGGTAGGTGGCCACGGAGACCGCGGCCGTACGGCCTTCGGAGAGGTAGCGGGTCGTGACGACCAGCACGGGGGCGCCGGGCAGACGGTCGAGTTCCTTGGCGTCGTCGGCGCGGGCCGAGCCGAGCTCGACGGCGCGGTCCTGGCCGTCCAGCGCCCGGCGCTGGAGCTCGCGCAGGACGGCGCGGGCGCGGGCGGGGCCGGAGGGGTTCTCGATGCCGGACAGTTCGGGCACGGACGAGGCCGGTACGTAGAGCAGTTCGGCGGCGACGGGCTGACCGCCCGAGACCCGCAGCCGGCGCACGACGTGCACGGTCTCGTCGGTGTCGGCGTCCAGGAGGCGCGCGACCGCGGCGGGCGGGGTGGCGGCGGCGCAGTCCACGGACTGCCAGGACTCCTCGCCCGTGCCCGGCCACTGGTGCTGGGTGGTGGAGACGTCGACGCCCATTCGGGGCGGGGCCACGGTCGTGCCGACGCCGCGGCGGCGCTGCAGGCGCCCTTCGAGTTCGAGCTGCTCCAGCGCCTGGCGGAGCGTGGCGCGGGCGACGCCGAACCGGGCGGCGAGCTCCCGCTCGTTGGGCAGGATCTCGCCCACCGCGAAGTCGGAGTCGAGTGCCTCACTGATCACGGTCTTGAGGTGCCAGTACTTCGGCTCCGGCACCGATTCCAGCTGCGTGGTCCCCACCCTGATCCTCCGCAATCGCCGTGTCTCCGGCGGTTTTCCGCGCCCTTGTTTATTAAAGGTTCCTGCACTAACCCTGCGACCATAAGACCGCACACCCCCTTGGTCAAGACCAATCCTGCGTCCGATACCGGACGAAGTGACCCGCGGAGGGTGATCGTTCACAGGACGTTCGCGCGGGTGTGAGGCGTGCGCAGCAATGCGCCCCGCGCCCAAAAGGGACGCGGGGCGGGCTCCGGAACGGCGGCGCGCTTACGCGGCGGCCAGACCGTGCAGCTTGTCCGGATTGCGCATGATGTTGACGGTCTGGACGCGTCCGTCCCGCACCTCCAGCTGCAGGACGCCGTCCGGGGCGCCGTCCTTGAACAGGAGCACCGCGGGCAGTCCGTTGACCTCGGCGATCCGCACCTCGAACACGCCCGCGCCGTCCTGGGTGACGGCGTACAGGAACCGGCCGACCTTGTCGGCGCTCTCCATGACCCGCAGCGGCGCCTTGGCCTTGCCGCCGCTGTCGCCGACCAGCCGGACGTCCGGGGCGAGCAGTTCCATCAGGGCGCCGATGTCGCCTCCGGTGGCGGCGGCGAGGAAGCGTTCGGTGACGTCGCGCCGCTCGGCCGGGTCCACGTCGTAGCGGGGCTTGCCCTCGTCGACGTGGCGGCGGGCGCGGGCGGCGAGCTGCCGTACGGCGGCCTCGGAGCGGTCCAGGGCGGTGGCGATCTCCCCGAAGGGGAAGCCGAAGGCCTCGCGCAGCACGAAGACCGCCCGCTCCAGCGGAGAGAGGGATTCGAGGACGACGAGGACGGCGAGGGAGACGGAGTCGGCGAGCATGGCGCGCTCGGCCGTGTCGGGGGCGGCCGGGCCGAAGTCGGTGACGATCGGTTCCGGCAGCCAGGGGCCGACGTACGACTCGCGGCGGGCCTGGGCCTGACGGAGCCGGTCGATGGCGAGCCGGGTGGTGATCCGTACGAGATAGGCGCGCGGCTCGCGCACTTCGGTGCGGTCGGCGGCCGCCCAGCGCAGCCAGGCCTCCTGGACGACGTCCTCGGCGTCGGCCACCCGGCCGAGCATGCGATAGGCCACGCCGGTGAGCATGGGCCGGTGGTTCTCGAAAAGGCCGGTCACGGAGTCGGAGTCGGTCGTCATCACTCCCCCATCCCATCCCAAGGGATGGGGACTGTCCAGGCGAAATCCGCGCCCTGGGGCCACGACATCGTGGCGCGGCGGCCAGGACCCTTGAACTGCAAGCTACTCAAGGGTAATTGTTGCTGACGGGGCGTCCAACACGACAGGGAGCAGCCGCATGTCCGCAGAGGTCTCGTTCACGGTCGAATCTCCCGAGGGACCCCACACGGTCTCGGTGACCTATGAACGCAGGGGCACAGGAGAGCCCTTGCTGCTGCTCCACGGGATCGGCCACCACTGGCAGGCCTGGGAGCCCGTGCTCCCGGTGCTGGCTGCCGAGCGCGATGTCGTGGCCATCGATCTCCCCGGGTTCGGCGCCTCACCCGGGCTGCCCGGCGGTCTGCCGTACGACCTCGGAACGGTCGTACCGGTCCTGGCCCGGTTCTGCGAGGAGCTGGGCATCGAACAGCCCCATGTGGCGGGCAATTCGCTGGGCGGGCTGCTCGCCCTGGAGCTGGGCCGCACGAAGCTCGTCCGGTCGGTGACGGCGCTCTCCCCGGCCGGTTTCTGGTCGGAGGGTGAGCGGCGGTACGCCTTCGGCACGCTGCGGGCGATGCGCTCGGCCGCCGAGTCGATGCCGCTGCCGATGATCGAGCGGCTCTCCCGCAGCGTGGCCGGCCGTACGGTCATGACCAGCACGATCTACGCACGGCCCGGGCGGCGGTCACCGGAGGCCGTCGTCGCCGAGACGCTCGCGCTGCGCGAAGCCACCGGTTTCCACGAGACGCTCGCCACCGGCGGGAGCGTGCGGTTCACCGACGACGTCCCCGGGCTTCCGGTGACCGTCGCCTGGGGCACCCGGGACCGGCTGCTGCTGCGCCGCCAGGGGATCCGCGCCAAGCACGTCATCCCCGCCGCCCGGCTCGTCAGGCTCCCCGGCTGCGGGCACGTGCCGATGAACGACGATCCCGCCCTCGTCTCCCGGGTCATCCTGGACGGCAGCCGCTGACCGCTTCCCGACCACTCCGGAGCCGAGCGCGGCCCCCGCGCCCACCAGGGCGCTGCCGACCGCCTGAGCGGCCCCGTAGGTGCCCGTGCCAACCAGCGGAGCGGTCAGCGCGGCCGCGACCGGGATCATCCCGGAGAGCAGTACGGCCCGTTCGACGCCGATGCGCCGCATGCCGGTGTAGTACAGGACGAAGCCGACCACGGTGACCACCGCCGCCTGCCAGACCAGGGCGGCGGCCTCGGCCCCGGTCGGGACCCGCAGGAATCCCCGGCCGTCCAGGATCAGCCCGAGGACGGCCGACTCGACGGCTCCGATGCCGCACACCACCACGGTGAGCAGCCGCGGCCCCAGAGGAGCCAGGACGGGCACGGCGAGCACCGTGAAGCCGACCTCCCCGGCAAGCGCGCCCAGCGACCAGAGCATGCCGGACAGGTCCGTCCGGCCCCAGCCCTGGACGGTGAAGGCGCCGGCGGCGACGAACAGGGCGCCGTAGAGGACCGGACGGCTGGGGCGGCGGCCGTCGAGCAGCGGGGCGAGAACGGCCACCACGACGGGCGCGCAGCCGACGAAGACGCCGGGGACGGCCGGCTCGGCGCTCCGCTCGGCCAGCAGGATGGAGAGGTTGAAGCCGACCATGCCGACACCGGCGAGGACGGCGAGCCGCAGCCACTGGCGGGCCGTCAGGGCGCGCAGCGGAGCGAGCGCCCCACGGCCCGCCAGGGGGAGCAGGAACAGACAGGCGGCGCCGTAGCGCAGCGCCTGACCGCCCGCGTAGGGGTAGTCGCCGAGCACGCTGTTGGCGGTGAAGGAGGCGCCGACGAGGACATAGGCGAAGGTCACCATCAGTGTCCCGCGCAGGGAGTTCACGTTCATGGGGCCGACGCTAGGGAGCGCCGCGGCCGTGATTAAGGTCCACTTCCATGACGCCATCGGGGACCAATCCGCCACTCGGGGACGGGCCGGAGCGGGGCGCGGGCCCCGCCTGGGAGCTGCTGCTGCCGACGGCCGCCGCGCCGGCCCGGCGGCGCGGCCGCGCCCTTCAGGAGGCGCTGCGCGAGGCGGTGCGCTCGGGCCGGCTGGCGGCCGGGACGCGCCTGCCGGCCAGCCGGGAGCTGGCGGCGGACCTGGGGGTCTCGCGGGGCCTGGTCACCGAGGCGTACGAGCAGCTGGTCGCCGAGGGGTATCTGCGCAGCGGCCGGGGCGCGGGCACGTGGGTGGGCGAGGAGGTGCGGGCGGCCGCGCACGGGGCCCCGGAGCGGGCGCCGCAGGAGCCCGGCTTCCAGGTGGACTTCCGCCCCGGGACACCCGACCTCTCGCTGTTCCCGCGCGCCGCCTGGACCGCCGCGCACAAGGCGGTGCTGTCCCGGCTGCCGCACCGCGCGCTCGGCTATCCCGATCCGCGCGGCCTGCCCGAGCTGCGCGCGGAGCTGGCCTCGCTGCTGGCGCGGCGACGTGGGGTGGTGGCCGATCCGGCGCGGCTGGTGGTCTGTTCGGGGGTGGCGCAGGCGATGACCCTGCTCGGATTCGTGCTCCACGCGCGCGGGGTGCGGTCGATCGGTGTGGAGGACCCTGGCAGTCCCGAGCACACGGCGCTGTTCGCGGCGACGGGCATGGAGACGGTGTGGCTGCGGCTGGACGACGAGGGCCTGCTGCCGGGGCCGCTGACGGAGTCCGGGGTCCGGGCGGTGGTGACCACGCCCTCGCATCAGTTCCCGTCCGGTATCGGCTACTCGGCTCGGCGTCGCGCCGAACTCCTGCGGTGGGCCCGTTCGGTGGACGGCCTGGTCGTGGAGGACGACTACGACGGGGACTTCCGCTACGACCGGGCGCCGGTCGGCGCGCTCCAGGGGCTGGATCCGGAGCGGGTCGCCTACACCGGTTCGGTGAGCAAGTCGCTGGCGCCGGGACTGCGCCTGGGCTGGCTGCTCGTACCGGAGCGGCTGGCCGAGGAGGTCGTGGAACGCAAGCGGACCATGGACCTCGGCAATCCCGCCCTCGACCAGGCCGTGCTGCACGACCTCGTGGCGCGCGGCGGCTACGACCGTCAGCTGCGCCGCTGCCAGCGCGCCTACCGGGAGCGGCGGGACGCGCTGGTGGCGGCGCTGGCGGAGCGGCTGCCTGGGACGGAGGTCAGCGGCATAGCGGCCGGACTGCACATCATCGCGCGCGTGCCGCAGGCCTACGGCTCGGTGGCGCGGGTGGTGGAGCGGGCGGCGGCGGCCGGTGTGGCGCTGCGGACGCTGGACACGTACGGCACGCGGACCCCCGAGGACGGCGGTGTACGGCTGGTGCTCGGGTACGCGCATCTGGCGCCGTCCGAGATCGCGCGGGGCGTCCGGCTGCTGGCGGACGCCCTGCGCGGGTGAGGTCAGGCGGAGTTGGACCAGTCGCGGACGCAGAGGACGAGGCGGTAGCCGTCCGGGTCCTGGACGGTGACGCCCCACTCGTTCCAGTACGGGTTCGGCGAGGCCACGCGTGTGCCGCCGTGGGCCTCGAGACGGGCGACGAGCTCGTCGGGTACAGGCTCGTCGAGGTAGACGACGAGCAGGTCCTCCACGGTGGGGCGGGGTTCGACGGTGGCGTCGTGGACGAGTTCGAGGTGCCAGGATGCGTCGGGCCAGCCCAGCATGAGCAGGGCGTGGTGGCCGGGCTCGTCGGTCCCCGCGTCCCGCCACAGGACGCTCAGGCCGAGGCCGTCCTTCCAAAACCGTTCCGCGACGCCGAGGTCGCGTGAGGGCCGGGCGATCCGGACGTGTGACTGGCCGCCGATGGGCATCGGGGGTCCCCCTGTGGTGCGTGTGGCGCGTCTTGTGGGCACCGTGTGGTGCGCCGCTTCCGTAGGGACCCTAGGTGGGGTGTCGATCTTGTGTCGATCGGTCATGGGTCCTGGTCCTTCCGGCCGAGGACGGGTGTGTTCCTGCGCTCGTGGGGCCGGTTGTTCATGTGGGGTTGGTGTGCGCGCCGTCACCGGCGATTAGGCATGGCGGGGCAGACACCGCCCCCTCTTCCTCACCGAACCGAACTCTTCTGGAGGCGCATCGATGTCGTACCGCCGGCCGAGTCCGTCGCCCGACCGCCGCACCGTCCTGCGCGGCTCGCTCGCCGCGTCCGCGGCACTCTCCCTGGGAGGCGCCGTCTCCCTGGGCTCCACCGCTCCCGCCCTCGCCCTGTCTGGGCGGCCCGGCGCCGCCTGGGGCGTCCAGACCGGCGACGTCACGTCGTCGGCGGGGCTGGTGTGGGTGCGTTCCGACCGTCCGGCCCGGATGGTGGTGGAGACCGCGGCGAGCGAGTCGTTCCGGGGCGCCCGGCGCTGGTACGGTCCACTGCTCGGTCCGGACACCGACTTCACGGGCACGACGCCCGTCTGCGGACTGCCGCCCGGCGAGCAGATCCACTACCGGGTCACCCTGGCCGACCCGGACGATCCGCGGCGCACCGGGGAGCCGGTCCACGGGACGTTCCGTACGGCTCCGGCACGGCGCCGCGCGGGCGTGCGGTTCCTGTGGTCGGGAGACGTGGCGGGGCAGGGCTGGGGCATCAACCCGGACGTCGGCGGCATGCGGGCGTACGAGGAGATGCGGCGCCTGGACCCGGACTTCTTCCTGTGCAGCGGCGACACCGTCTACGCGGACGGGCCGATCCAGCCGAGCGTGACCCTGCCCGACGGCCGTGTCTGGCGCAATGTCACGACCGAGGAGAAGTCGAAGGTCGCCGAGACCCTCGCGGAGTACCGCGGCAACTTCCGGTACAACCTGCTGGACCACAACGTCCGGGCGTTCAACGCGCAGGTGCCGACGATCGCGCAGTGGGACGACCACGAGGTGCGCAACAACTGGTACCCGGGTCAGATCCTGGACGACGCCCGCTACACCGAGAAGAACGTGGACGTGCTCGCGGCCCGCGCGATGCGCGCGTTCCGCGAGTACTTCCCCGTGTCGACCCTCCACGCGCGCGGGGCGGAGGGCCGGATGCACCGGGTGGTGCGCTACGGCCCGCTGCTCGACGTCTTCGTTCTCGACATGCGCTCGTACCGCAACGCCAACTCGCCCGGACGGCAGGCCGACGACACCACCGGCATTCTCGGCGTGGAGCAGCTCGCCTGGCTCAAGCGGGAGCTGGCCAGGTCGCGCGCGGTGTGGAAGGTCCTGGCGGCCGACATGCCGCTGGGGCTCGTGGTGCTGGACGGTTCAGCGAATTTCGAGGCGATCGCACAGGGCGACCCCGGGGCCCCGCTCGGGCGCGAGCTGCAGATCGCCGAACTGCTCCGGTTCATCAAGCACCGTCGGATCACCGGCACTCTGTGGCTGACGGCCGATGTGCACTACACCTCGGCGCAGCACTACGCACCGGAGCGGGCGGCCTTCAAGGACTTCGCGCCGTTCTGGGAGTTCGTCTCCGGGCCGCTGGCGGCGGGCGGTTTCCCTGCCAACGCGCTGGACTCCACGTTCGGCCCGGACCGGGTGTTCGTACGGGCGCCGGAGCGGGCGAACCTCTCGCCGATGGAGTCGCCGCAGTACTTCGGCGAGGTCGATATCGAGGGCGGGAGTGGTGAGTTGACGGTGCGTCTGCGGGCCGAGGGCGGAACTGTCCTGTTCAGCAAGGTGCTTCAGCCCGGGCGCGTCGGGCAGTAGGCGCTCGATCGACACCGGCCTCCTTGTTGCCTTGACGGCAATCACTTGCCATAGTGGAAAGTAGTTGCCGTCGAGGTCAGGGGGAACCATGTCCGAATTCGTTGATGCCACCGAGGCGTTGGGCCGCAGTCTGCGCGTGGAGAAGGCCGCCCGGCGGCGCAGCGACTGGTACCTGCGCTATCTGGCCCTCTTCGCGGCCGCGCAGCTGGTGCTCGTCCCGGCCGTGCTGCTGCTGCACGACACATGGATCATGCCCGCCGCCCTCGGCCTGTACGTCGCCGCCGTCGCGGGGCTGAGTGTGTACGCGGCCCGGCAGCGGTCGGTCCGGCGCCGGTTCGGTGTGCGGCACACCGTCACCGTCGCGGTGTGGGGGGTGCTCTACGCCGCCGCGCTGGGGCTCGGGTTCACCGCCTTCCCGGACAGCGCCGGGTTCACCGCGGTCGCGGCGGTGGTCTGCACGCTGCCGCTGGCGGTGGGGGCGTGGCTGGAGAGGCGGCAGGGCGCATGACGGACGCGAAGCCGGGCAGCCATCCGCGCCACGCGCTGGAGCCGCTGCTGACCTCGCCGGTACGGCTGTCGGTCGTGGCGGCCCTCGCGCCGCTGGGCAAGGCGGAGTTCGCGTTCGTACGTGACCTGGTGGAGGTCTCCGACTCGGTGCTCTCCAAGCAGGTCGCCGCGCTGGAGGAGGCGGGCCTGGTCGCGGTGGACAAGGGCCGGGTCGGGCGGCGTCCGCGGACCTGGCTGCGTCTGACGGACGGCGGCCGGGAGGTCTATGCACGCCATCTGGCGGCGCTGCGGGCCATCGCCGGGGCCTGAGAGAGAACCTGGAACGGGGACCGGCACCGCTCCGGAGCCGGGTCGGTGCCGGTCCGCGGCTGGGCCGAGGCCGATTGTCAGTGGTGGGTCCTACCGTCTTTTCCATGACGCGATCCGTACAGGCACTCGCCTATTCCCGCATGTCCGCACTGGAGTCCACGCAGTCCGGCAGGCTGCTCGGGCTCGAGACCTCCGGGGGTCTCACCCCCACCGGCGCCGAGGCCCATCCGCGCTTCTTCTCCGGGTTCGTGACATCCCCGCAGATCGCGGCGCGCGGGCTGCTCGCGGTCGCGGACGTGGCGGCCGCCCGCTACTACCAGCGGCAGCGGCCCGCGTCGCTGGACCCGGTGGTGACCGGCAACGGCGACCGGCTGCGCTTCGAGTCGTTCTCCGGCTGCGGCGGTGTCTACGCCCGGCTGGACGTCCTGAGCGAGGGCCTCGACGGCGCGGAGACCGGGCACGGCACCACCAACGTGGATGTGAACAACCCTCTGCGCGAGGCACTTTCGCGGATGGCGGGCGACGACCCGCTGCATCTGCGGGTGGGTCCTGAGGAGTTGGCGGTGACCACCCTGGACGGGCCGGTCGTGGAGAAGAAGGTCCCGCTGCCCGACCGCTGGCTGCGCGGTTTCGCCGAGGCGCAGGTCGCCTCCGCCGGTTTCGACCTGCGGGCCGAGCTGTCCGCCGCCGAGGCGGTCCGCTTCCTGCGCTCCCTGCCCAGGACGGCCGGCACCGGGCGCGGACCGATGTGGGTCGTGCCGGCCGGCCGGACGCTGCGGCCGACCACCCGGCCTGTGCCGGGCGCCGTCTGCCTGCCGGGCCCTGACCGGCTGATCGCGCTCCAGCGGGTGCTGCGGCACGCGACCGCGCTGCGGGTGTACGGCCCGGTGCCCGACGGGGCGGCGACCGCGAGCGCCTGGGAGGTGACGCTGCCGGGCATGCGGCTGACGCTGACGCTCTCACCCGACGCCTCCCGGGGCTTCTCCGGCGAGGGCGGTGTCCTGGAGGCGCTGGCCACGGAGGAGGCGGCGCAGGACGCCGAGCTGGTGTCGGTGCTCCTCGCCTGGGAGCCGCGGATCGATCTCGCGGATCTGGGTGAGCAGGCCGGTCTTCCCGTGGACCGGGTGCGCGCCGCGCTCACCCGGCTCGGCACGGCGGGCCGGGTCGGCTACGACGTGGCCGACGCCGCCTACTTCCACCGTGAGCTGCCGTACGACGCGGACCGCGCGGAGCGGCACAACCCCCGGCTGGTGGCGGCCCGCGCCCTCGCCGCGGAGGGGGCGGTGACCCTGGACGGTCAGCTCGCGAGCGTCGCCTCCGGGGAACGGCGCTATCAGGTACGGGAGTCGGGCGGGGCGCTGAGCTGCACCTGCCAGTGGTGGGCCGACTACCGCGGCCGGCGAGGACCGTGCAAACACGCCTTGGCGGTACGGATGGTGCGGCGCGGCGCGCTGGTCGCGGGCGGTGCCCGATGACGACCCTCACCCACACCGAGTCCGTCGCGGCCGCCTCGCCGGTCGACGAGCTGATGACCGCCGTCCGCGAGGGACTCCACGAGGACCTTCCCGGTCTGCTGAAGGCGCTGGACGCGGCCGGGCGCAAGACGGCGCTGGCCCGGCTCAAGGAGCTGCGCGTGGAGATGCGCGGCTGGGAGTGGGACCGCTGGCAGGAGCGCACCAAGCTCCAGCGCGCCCTGCTCGTCGCCGGGGCCGGCTGCCACACGGGCGCCGCGGCCGCCGCCGCCTGGATCGGCGCGCGGGATCTGCGCCGCTGGGACAGCCTCCCGACGGACCTCCTGAGGGAGGTGCTCGCCGACCGTGACCGGGCCTGGCTCGGCGATGTGGCACACCGGCTGGCGGCCCGTACGTCCACGGCCGACCAGGACTACGCCTTCATCCGCACGCTGGTGGACCTCTCCGGCTGCGCGGTGCCGACCACGGACGGCTATGTGCACGGCTGGGTGCGGGCGATCCGGCGCGCGGGACTGCTCACGGAGCTGCGGGCCGACCCGCAGACCCCTGTCCTGGTTCCCCGGCTCTTCGAGACGGCCGAGCTCGCCGGTCAGCTCGCCTGGTCGGCGGCGCTGGACGAGCCGGGCGGGTGGCCCGCCGTCCTCGTCGCGCTCTCCGAGGAGGGACTGGTCGAGCGGTCGCTGCTGGTGGACGCGGTGGTGGCCAGGCTGCTGAGGGGTGGCAAGCCCGGCGATCTGAAGTTCTTCCTGGTGCTGCTGCGGCGCCTCGCGCTGACCGCGTCGGAGGAGCGGGACCGTACGGCCGACTGGATCGGCATGGCGGCCGACGGCCCGTCGACCGTGGCGGGCCACGCCCAGGGGGTGCTGGCGCGGCTGGCCGAGTCGGGCGAGCTGCCGGCGCGGTCGCTCGCGGACATGTCGGCGTCGGTGCTTTTCCGTACGGAGAAGAAGCTCGTCCGGGCGCAGTTGGTCCTCCTCGGCAAGGTGCTGCGGCGGGACCAGGCGACCGCGGCCGAGCTGCTGCCGGTGATCGCCGAGGCGTTCGGGCACGAGGACACGGCCGTGCAGGAGCGGGCGCTGAAGCTGGTCGGCACGTTTCTGCCGGCGGTGGACGCGGAGCTTCGGGCCGAACTGGCCGGTGCGGCGGCCCTGCTGAGCCCGGTGCACCGGGAGGCGGCGGTTGCCGTCTTCGGGGCGGGAACGGCGGACGCGCGGGACGACGGCCCGTACGAGGAGCTGCTGCCGCCCGTACCGGAGCGGACGCGGCTGGCTCCGCCGGCCGCCACGCGCGCGGAGCTGCTGGAGGCGGTGGTCGTGTCGCTGCACTCCCGGCAGGGCGACGCGTCGGACGTCACCCATGTGGAGCGGACCCTCGACGACCTCGTCCGTCAGGCGCATCAGGACCGCGAGGGCCTGGTCCGGGAGCTCCGGCCGCTGGTCGAGAACGAATGGTGGTACACCTACAACAGCCCCGACCCCGGCCATCTGTCGCCGGTCGCGACGGTGGTGGCCGCACTGGTGGGGACGATCCGGCGCAAGGCCCTGGAGAAGGAGTTCTCGCCGCAGCGCACCCCGACACCGGACTGCGCGCACACGGCGCTGGCCCAGGTCCCGGCCGCGCGGGCCCGCGAGGCGGCCCTGCTGGCCGTGACCACACCGCCGCCGTTCCTGCTGGCCACCCCGACGTGGCACACCGGCGCCCTGGAGGCCCAGGAGCTGGTGGACCGGTTGGCGGTCTACCGCGACCTCGGACTGGAGCCCGCGCCGGTCGACTTCGCCCAGGCGCTGCTGCGCGTACGGCGCGGTCAGCCCGAGGCGGCCGCCGCGGCCGGCCGCGTCGGCACCCCGGCCGGCGAGCGGCTCGCCTCCTGGCTGGCGGTCGACGAACCCGCCCCACCCGCGCTGCGCCGGGTGGCCGAGCCGGTCGAGCGGACCTCGCCGCAGTGGATGTGGCACTACCCGGGTGTGCCGCGGATCGTCATGGAGACCAAGGAACGCCTCGCCCTCCAGCGGGACTTCCCGCGCCCCTTCCACTTCCTCGGCCGCCCGCACACCACTTCCGCGTACTGCTCCCACTGGTGGACGGGGGACGGGCAGTGGACGGCGATCCTCCCCCATGACCGGGAGAGTGTCGCGGTGTGGCTGCTGAGGGCGGTCACCGCCTGCGCGGACCAGGACCACCGGGGCGGTACGTGGAGTCTGCCGCTGCTGGTCGAGAGCGGCGGCGAGGCGGGGCCCGCACTGCACCTGGCGCTCGCCACCGGGCTCGGCGCCCGGCACGCGGAGGACCGGCTGGTCGCCGTGGACGCGCTGCTGGTGCTCGCGGCGCGGGGCGAGTTGGACGCGGCGCGGCTCGGCGGCGACATTGCCGAGTTGGTCGGACTCGGTACGGTGAAGGTCAACCGGCTGGCCGACTCGGTACGGACGGCGGCGGCCACGGGCGCGTATGCCACGATGTGGTCCGTCCTGGCCGCGGCCCTGCCCGGACTCCTCGCGCGGGAGTCGGTGCCGCGAGGGCTCGGGGAGGTGCTGGCCGTCGCCGCCGACTGCGTCGAGCGGTGCGGGGCGGTCGGAGCGATACCGGGGCTCGACGGACCGGCAGGCAGGGGCGGCGGGTCTCAACTGGTCGTCCAGGCAAAGCGGCTGCGAGCCGCCCTGGCGCGGGAGGTCGAACGGCCCACCAGCGAACCGTCGTAAATCAGTCATTAAGCGGCCAGATCGCCACTTAACCCATCAGTCACATATCGTTCGTGATCACGCAACACCGCTGGGTCACAGTGAATCCATGACTGATGTGACCTCCGCGAAGAGTGCCCGCCGCCCCCACCACTGGCGGCGGGACCTCATCGAACTGGCTGCTCTGTTCACCGCCGTGGTCGTCGCCGACACCATCGCCAAGACCGTCGTCCACGGCCCCGACGGCCCCTACCTGCTGGTCTTCTCGGCGATCGCCCTGATCGGCACAGCCACGTTCCACACGTGGTGGGCACGGCGCCACAGCCATGCGCCCCCCGCCGGTGATACCGGCAGCGGCACGACGCCGCTGCCGGTACGCTCCGGGACCGGCCGGCCGGCCGCGGACCGGACGGCCGCCGAGACCGCCCTGTGGCGGATGCGGACCACCGTCCGTGACGAGCCGGGCAGCCTCGCCTCGTTGTGCATCGCCCTGGCCCGCCACCAGGTCGACATTCTCACCCTCCAGACGCACCCGCTCTCCGAGGGCACGGTCGACGAGTTCCTCCTGCGGGCACCAACGACCCTGCAGGCTACCCAGCTCACCCGGGAGATCGCCGCGGCCGGCGGCAGCTCCACCTGGATCGAGCGGGCCGACGCCCACGACCTCGTGGACACCCCGACCCGACTGCTCGGCCTGGCCACCCGCACCGCCCTCGACGCGGCGGAACTACCCCTGGCCCTGCGTCAGTTGCTGGGCCGCTGCACCATCCGCTCCCGCCCCGCCGTCTCACTCTCCGGCCGTCCGACCGGTGAGAGCGCCCCGGTCGAAGGGGTGCTGGAGGAGACGGTGATCCGCCTGCGCGACCCGAACGGCGGCGTGATCACCATCGAGCGCCCCTATCTGCCGTTCACCCCGACCGAGTTCGCCCGCGCCCGGGCGCTGGTCGAGCTCGACGCCCGTCTCGGCCCGCGCGTCCCGCGCAGCCAGGACGTCCTCACCCTCCCCGAGGGCAACGAGATCACGGTCCGCCGCGCCGACCAGTCCGACCTGGCCGCCGCCGTCGCCATGCACGAGCGCTGCTCCGAGCGCACCCTCGGCCTGCGCTACCACGGCCCGGTCGCCGACGCCGACCGCTATCTGAACCATCTGCTCAGCCCGCGCTACGGCCGCACCCTCGCCGTCCAGACGGCCTCCGGGCGGCTCGTCGCCCTCGGCCATCTGCTCTGGGACGGCGACGAGACCGAGGTCGCCCTGCTCGTCGAGGACGACTGGCAGCGCCGGGGCATCGGCTCCGAACTCCTCGGCCGGCTGGTGTCCCTGGCCGTCGAGGCCGGCTGCGGCAGCGTCTACGCCGTCACCCAGGCCTCCAACACCGGCATGGTCGCCGCCATGCGCGCGCTGAACCTCCCCCTCGACTACCAGATCGAGGAGGGCACGCTGGTGATCACCGCCCGGCTGGACGCCACCCCCGTGCCCTCGCGCCTCCCCTACGAGGAGTTCCACCGCGCGGACCACTGATGGCCGGTTCCGGCGTACGCGGCTCCGCCTGCGCGCGCCGGCCCGCCATCACCCCGGGGACGGGTTTCGGGCCACCCGCCGGAGGCATGCGGCAGGAACGCCCGTCATGGACGTCACCTGCGGGACGGCGGGCAGGCAACGGCACCTCAGCCGGTGGGTCCGGCCACGGCGACCCGTCGGAATCCGGCCAAACTCGGCCGCGCCTGTGGCCGGTGCCGTCGGGGACGGGTCCGCCCGGACCGGCGCGAACTGATCGGTCCGCTCATGCGGGCCGCACCGCCATTTCCGCCCTCCGCGCGCCCCGGTCCCGTACCCGCCCACCGCCCTCCCGTCGGGGCCGCCAGGTCCGGACCGGGCCGACCTGCGACGACGCCTACGGGCCGGTCGCACCGGCCCCGTCGAGGGGCTCCGCGGGCGCCCCGCCGGTCCTCCCGGCCCGGCGCGAGGGGCCTTCACACCCGCCCCGCGCGGGCGCTCACTTGTCAGCCGTATGAGATCGACTGAGGGTGACGCGGAGGCATCGGAGGTACGAGGATGAGACCCATGCCAGAGCTTTCCAGCACCCCGCTGCTCCTGCCCCGCCAGGTCGCCGACGCCTATGTCGACGCACTCATCGAGCTCGACCCGATCACCGGTACCTACCTGGGAGTCCAGAAGAGCGCAGGTCTGCTCCCCGACTTCACCCCGGCCGGCCAGGAGGCGCTGGCCGAACTCGCCCGGGAGACCCTCGCCCGCCTCGACAAGGCGGAGACACGGCCGGGGGCCGACAGCGACGCCGAACGGCGCTGCGGCCGGCTGCTGCGTGAGCGCCTCATGGCGGAACTGGCCGTGCACGAGGCCGACGAGGCGCTGTGCGCGGTGAGCAACATGCGCTCCCCCGCGCACAGTGTCCGGATCGTGTTCACCGTGATGCCGACGGAAACGGACGAGGACTG
Organism: Streptomyces sp. NPDC039465; assembly: GCF_055639315.1. Taxonomy (NCBI): domain Bacteria; kingdom Bacillati; phylum Actinomycetota; class Actinomycetes; order Kitasatosporales; family Streptomycetaceae; genus Streptomyces; species Streptomyces sp. NPDC039465. The sequence goes on from NZ_JBVKAP010000008.1 coordinate 263,606, forward strand.
GGCGGCCGTCGCCGAGCGGCTGCGCGCGGTCCCCGCCGCGCTGGAGGGCTACCGCGCCTCCCTCGCCCTCGGCCTGGAGCGCAAGCTGCTCGGCGGCCCGCGCGCCACGGCCACCTTCATCGGCCAGCTCACGGAGTGGGCGGGCGGGGAGGGGACGACGGGGCGCGGCTGGTTCGAGGAGTTCGCCGCGGGCGGCCCCGCCGAGCTGCGGGTCGAGCTGGACACGGCGGCCCGTGGCGCGACCCGGGCCGTGGCGGAGCTGCGGGACTGGATGCGGGACGTGTACGCGCCGGCGGTCAAGGACGCCCCGGACACGGTGGGCCGCGAGCGGTACCAGCGTTGGACGCGGTATTTCAACGGCACCGACTTCGACCTCGACGAGGCGTACGCGTACGGCTGGTCCGAATACCACCGGCTGCTGGGCGAGATGAAGACCGAGGCCGAGAAGATCCTGCCGGGCGCGGGCCCCTGGGAGGCGCTCGCCCACCTCGATGTGCACGGCACCCACATCGAGGGCGTCGAAGAGGTCCGCGTCTGGCTGCAGAACCTGATGGACGAGGCGATCGAGGCGCTCGACGGCACCCACTTCGAACTCGCCGAGCGGGTACGGAAGGTGGAGTCCCGGATCGCCCCGCCCGGCGGCGCGGCCGCGCCGTACTACACCGGCCCGTCCGAGGATTTCTCCCGCCCCGGCCGGACCTGGCTGCCGGTCGACGGCGAGACCCGGTTCCCCGTCTACGACCTGGTGTCGACCTGGTACCACGAAGGTGTGCCGGGCCACCACCTCCAGATCGCGCAGTGGGTGCACGTCGCCGACCAACTCTCCCGCTACCAGGCGACCATCGGCGGCGTCTCCGCCAACGCGGAGGGCTGGGCGCTCTACGCGGAGCGGCTCATGGACGAACTGGGCTTCCTGCCGGACGCGGAGCGGCGCCTGGGCTACCTCGACGGACAGATGATGCGGGCCTGCCGGGTCATCGTCGACATCGGCATGCATCTGGAGCTGGAGATTCCGGCGGACTCGCCGTTCCACCCGGGCGAGCGGTGGACGCCCGAGCTGGCACAGGAGTTCTTCCAGCGGCACAGCAGCCGCCCGCCGGCCTTCGTGGAGAGCGAGATGACCCGCTACCTCTCGATGCCGGCGCAGGCCATCGGCTACAAACTGGGCGAGCGGGCCTGGCTGCTCGGCCGGGAGAACGCCAAGGCCGCCCACGGCGACGCCTTCGACGCCAAGGCGTGGCACATGGCGGCCCTGTCGCAGGGCCCGCTGGGTCTGGACGACCTGGTCGACGAACTCTCGCGGCTGTGAGGGATGTTGCGGCGACGGCTCGGGGCGTGACGGACGGATCCGCGGCCGTGGCGGGCCGGTCCGTCGCGGTCGGGGTCGGGGTCCTGTTCCCGGCGGATCCGCTGCGCGCGGTCCGGGCCGATCCCGTCTTCCGGGACGAGGCGGCGGCCGTCCGTGCCGCGGGCGGGACCGTCGCACTCGTGGACCATGACGCCCTGGCCGCCGGGGACCTGGACGGCGCCCTCGCGCGCGTGCCCCGGGACTCGGGGCCGTACTGGTACCGGGGCTGGATGGTCGACTCCGTATGGTACGAGCAGGCCGAGCGGGCGCTCGCCACGCACGGGTGCGCGCTGCTCAGCAGCGGCGCGGCGTACCGGCGGGCGCATGAACTGCCCGGCTGGTACGGCGTGTTCGAGCGGCTCACCCCGCGCAGCGTCTGGCTGCCCCTGACGGCCGGAGCGGCCGTGTCCGACGAGGAGCTGGCCGCCCTGGCGGCCCGGCTCGGAGCCGGACCGGTGATCGTCAAGGACTATGTGAAGTCCCGCAAGCACGAGTGGGACGAGGCCTGTTACGTGCCCCGGGCAGAGGACCGGGCCCGGTTCGCGGCGGTGGCGCGCCGTTTCCTGGAGCTCCAGGAGGACACGCTCGCCGGTGGGCTGGTGGTACGGGAGTACGAACGGTTCGTCGCGGGCGGCGAGGCGCGCGTGTGGTGGGTGGACGGCGAACCGGTCCTCGTGACCGCGCACCCCGACACCCCCGGCCACCTCCCCTCCCCCGCGCTCGGCGAGGTAGCCGCGGCCGTGCGCGTCCTCGGCTGCCGGTTCGTCACCACCGATCTCGCCCTGCACGAGGACGGTCGCTGGCGCGTCGTCGAGGTGGGCGACGGGCAGGTCAGCGGGCTGCCTGCGGGCGTCGACCCGGCCCCGCCGCGGACCGCGCTGCTGGGCGCGCTGCTCGGCGCCGCGAGCCGACCGGTGAGCCACCGGGCCCCGTAGGTCCGGTCCCCGGACCTCCCTTGATCATCCGCGGACCGGCCTGCTATCTCTCCCTCATGAGCGGATATACACCCGACGCCACGGACTGGCGGATCCTCGAGGCCCTCCAGCAGCAGGGCAGGGCCAGCTTCGCCGAGCTCGCGCGGACGGTGTCCATGTCGGCCAGCGCCGTCACCGAGCGGGTACGGCGGCTGGAGGAGACCGGGGTGATCTCCGGGTACACCGCTGTGGTCGACCAGGAGCGGCTGGGCCTGCCGATCCTGGCATTCGTACGCCTGCGTTATCCGAACGGCAACTACAAGCCGTTCCACGATCTGCTCGACACGACACCCGAGGTGCTGGAGGCGCACCACGTGACCGGCGACGACTGCTTCGTGATCAAGGTCGCGACGCGGTCGATGAAGCACCTGGAGGAGATCTCCGGGAAGATCGGCACGCTCGGGTCGGTGACGACGAGCGTCGTCTACTCGTCGCCGCTGCCGCGCCGCCCCATCGGCCGCTGACGCCTCCCCAATACGGGCCCTAAGGGCCTTACGCGGTCAGCCGCCGACCGGTGAGGAACGGAGCCGGACCGTCGAACCGTGCCGTTCCTTCACCACCTCCAGCTGCGCGGGGATCCGGCGGCGCAGATCGGGTACGTGGCTGACGATGCCGACGCTGCGGTCCCGTTCCCGGAGGGAGTCCAGGACGTCGAGGACCTCGTCGAGCGTCTGGTCGTCCAGGCTGCCGAAGCCCTCGTCGATGAAGAGGGTGTCCAGGCGCACGCCGCCCGCCTCGTCGGTGACGACGTCGGCGAGGCCGAGGGCCAGCGCGAGCGAGGCGAAGAAGGTCTCCCCGCCGGAGAGGGTCGCGGTGTCCCGCTCGACACCCGTCCAGGCGTCGACGACATGCAGCCCGAGGCCGGCGCGCTTGCCGCCGGTGCGGGCGTCGGAGTGGACGAGGGTGTAGCGGCCCGCGGACATACGCCGCAGACGGGCGGTGGCGGCCGCCGCGACCTGCTCCAGGCGGGCGGCGAGGACGTACGACTCCAGGCGCATCCGGCGCTCGTTCTCGGCGGAGGTGCCGGCCGTCAGGGCGGCGAGCCGGGCGACGCGGTCGTACTCCTCCCGCAGCGGGCCGAGGGCGCGGACCTCGTCCTCCGCCTGCCGGGAGAGCCGAGCGAGCGCGGCGCACCGCTCGCGTACGGACCCCAGCGCGGCGTCCGCGTCCCGCACCGCCCGCTCCGCCTCGGCGAGGACGGCCTGCGTGGTGTCCGGCGTGGCGGGCGGGCGCTCGGCAGCGGCCCGGGTCTCCGGCTCGGCGAGCCGGTCGGCGACGGCTGCGGCCTCCGCCTGGAAGGCGTCGAGCCGGTGCTGGAGGTCGCGGTGTCCGGCGTCGTCGAGCAGCGCGGCCGCGGCGTCGGCTGGCGTGTCGAACCCGGCCCGGAAGGCGGCGTCGGCGAGCCGGTCGTCGGCCTCCTTGAGCCGCAGCGCCGTGGCCTCGACGGCCCGTACGGCCTCGGCGGCGCCGTCGAGCCGCGCGATCTCCTCCTCGAGCAGCGCGGCCCGCTCGGCGACGCTTTCGGCCTCGCCCCGGGCCTTGGCCAACTCCTGTTCCAGGGAGGCCTGCTCCTGGTCGAGCGTCTCCCACCGCGAGGTCCGCGCGGACACCCGCAGCTCGGCCTGCTGCCGTGCCTCGATCCGCTCCTCGTACTCCCTCTCGGCCCGCGCGAGCTCCTGCTCGGCTTCGTGCCTCCCCCCGGCGGCGGCCCGCGCGACTCCATGCGCCGCCTCAAGCTGAGCCACGGCCTCCGCGAGCGCCCCGACGGTGGGCTCGTCCTCCGCGACCGGGTCGCCCCCGGCTCCGGTCGGGGAGCCCTGCGCCGACGCGCCCAGGTCGCCGGCGTCGGCCGCCGCACCCGCGGCGGCGGTCACCGCACCGCCCGTCGGCGCGTCCAGGCCCGCCCTCACTTCCGCTCGCGCCGCGCCGAGGGCCTCGCGGGCCGCCGCGAGGGTGGCTGCGGCGGTCGATTTCGCGGCGGAGGCGCGGGTGTGGGTCTCGTAGGCCGCGTCCTCCGTCGCCTTGTCGACATGGTCGGCGTCGGCGCGGGCGGGGGCCGGGTGGTCCTGGGAGCCGCAGACGGCGCAGGACTCGCCGGAGACCAGCCCCGCGGCGAGTTCCGCCGCGATGCCGCGCAGGCGGCGGGACTTGAGGTCGAGCCAGGCCTCGTGCGCGTCGAGGGCGCGTTCGCGGGCGGCGGTCAGGTCGGATTCGGCGGCTCGTACGTCCGCCGCGAGGGCGTCGCGGCGGCGGGCGGCGGAGAGGCGGCGGCGGGCTGGTTCGAGGCGGCCGGCGAGGTGCTCGGCGCGGGTCGCGGCCTCCTGGGCGTCGGCGATGCGCTGCTGGAGGGCGCCGCGGGTGGCGTCCCAGTGGGCCAGCCAGCCGGCCGCCTCCTGGAGGGTCTCCTCGTCGGCCTGGGCCTGGCGTTCCAGGTCCGCCCGCTCAGCGGTGATCCTGGCGTGGCGCACCTCGTCCCGGCGGGCGGCGTCGAGGGCGCCGAGGTCCTGCCGGAGGCGGCTTTCGCGCGCGGAGAGCTGTTCGGCGCCCGCGTCGGCGAGGCCGGGCGGCAGCGCGGCCCGGATACGGGCGTGGGCGGCGCTCGCCGTGTCGTGGGCGCGGACGGCCTCGTCGCGCAGGGCGAGCGCGGGGGCGACGCGTTCGGCCTTGCGGGAGCGGTCGAGGCGGGCCTGCCAGCCGTCGCGTTCGGCCCGCCGCCGCTCCAGTTCGTCGGCGCGGCGCCGGGCGTCGGCGTGCCGCTGCTGGAGCGCGGCGAGCTCCCGCTCGGCGTCCAGCGCGTGCCGCGCGGCGGTCTGGCGGTGCTCCGCCGCGGTCAGTGCCGACCCGGCGATGTCGAGGGCTTCGCGTGCGTCGGAGCGGGCGAGCGCCGCCCATCGCAGGACGGCGTCGGCGAGACCCGGCTCACCGGGCCGCTCCTCGACGCCGGCGGCGGCCGTGGGGGCCGCCGCCTGCGCCATGCGGTGCGCGAGGGCGAGGAGCCGTTCGTCGCCGTCCTTGACCCGCTGCTCCGCCGCGCGCCGCAGCTCGGCGAGGCGCTCCTCGACGGCGGCGAACCGCCGGGTGTCGAAGAGGCGTCCGAGGAGCTTGCCGCGGGCCTCCGCGTCGGCCCGCAGGAACCGCGCGAAGTCGCCCTGCGGCAGGAGCACCACCTGGCAGAACTGCTCCCGGCTCATCCCCATGAGCTGGGTGATCTCCTCGCCGATCTCCTGGTGGGAGCGGCTGAGCGGCTTCCACGCGGCGCTCGGGGCGTCGTACTCGCGCAGCCAGCTCTGGGCCTTCTCGGTGGTGAAGCCGGTGCCCTTCTTCTTGGGGCGTGGCTGGGCCGGCCGCCGGGTGATCTCCAGGCGCCGCTCACCCACGGTCAGTTCGAGGACGACCTCGGTGGGCGTACCGGTGGGGGTGTGGTCGCTGCGCAGGGACGTGCCGGGGGTCTGGCGGGCGCCGGGCACCGCGCCGTACAGGGCGTAGCAGACGGCGTCGAGGACGGAGGTCTTCCCGGCTCCGGTGGGGCCGTGGAGGAGGAAGAGCCCGGCGGAGGAGAGCGCGTCGAAATCGATCTCCTGGGTGGTGCCGAAGGGGCCGAAGCCGGTGACGCTCAGGCGGTGGAGCCTCATCCGGCCGTCACCTCGCGCTCGGCCGCGTCCACCCGTACGTCGTCGAAGGCGGCCCGCAGCACGGCCCGCTCGGCGTCGTCGGGGCCCGCCCCGCCCCGTACATGGGCCACGAAGTCCTCCGCGACCTGCTGGTCGGTGCGGTCGCGCAGCCGCTGCGCGTAGGAGGCCTCGGGGTCCTCGGTGGTGCGCTCGGGTTCGAAGACGAGGCTGAGGGTGTGCGGGAAGCGGGCGGTGAGGCGGGCCATGGGCTCGACGGGCCGTACGGCGTCGGTGAGGGTCGCCTCCACCCAGGCGTCCTCGTGGCGTACGAGCGCGGGGTCGGCGAGCAGGTCCGCGAGGTGGCCGCGGATGCGGGCGAGCGGCCGGGGCACCGGACAGTCGATCCGCTCCGCCGTGACCGTTCCGTCGGCGTCGAGGTCGACGAGCCACATGGTCTTGCGGTGGGTGGTCTCGGAGAAGGAGTAGGCGAGCGGGGAGCCGGAGTAGCGCACGCGCTCGCTCACGGTCTGGCAGCCGTGCAGATGCCCGAGGGCGACGTAGTCGACGCCGTCGAAGATGCCCGCGGGGACGGCGGCGACGCCGCCGACGGTGATGTCGCGTTCGCTGTCGCTCGGTTCGCCGCCCGCGACGAAGGCGTGGGCGAGGACGACGGAGCGGGTGCCCGGCGCGCGGGTGGCGAGGTCGGCGCGGACCCGGTCCATGGCGGCGCCGAGGACGGCCTCGTGTCCGGCCTTGGGGGCGCCGAACTCCTCCCGTACGAGGGTGGGTTCCAGGTAGGGCAGGCCGTAGCAGGCCACCTCGCCGTGGGCGTCGGTGAGCAGGACGGGGGTGCCGGCGCCGGCGGGGTCGGTGCGCAGATGGATGCCGGCCCGCTCGATGAGCCGGGCGCCGACGCCGAGCCGGCGTGCGGAGTCGTGGTTTCCGGAGATCATCACGGTGGGTACGCCGGCGTCGGCGAGCCGGTGCAGCGCCGTGTCGAAGAGTTCCACGGCGGGCAGCGGGGGCACGGCCCGGTCGTAGACGTCGCCTGCCACCAGCACCGCGTCCACGTCGCGCTCACGCACCGTCGCCACCAGGTGGTCGAGGAACGCGCGCTGGGCGTCGAGCAGGCCGACCCGGTGGAACGACCGTCCCAGGTGCCAGTCCGACGTGTGCAGGAATCTCATGATCCCTGAGGGTAGTGGCGGGGTGTGACATCCCGGGCGGCTTCGGCGTTCTTCGTGACCGCCGCCGCGCGGACCCGCCGCCGGGCCCCACGCTCCGGCACCTCAGGCCCAGGCACCTCAGGCCCAGGCCTCCCGGCCTCCGGCATCCCGGGCCCAGGCACCCCGGGCCGAGCCATCCCCGCCTCAGCCATCCCCGTACGCCTCGCCGCCGAGTTCGAGCCCGGCGGTGCCCGCCGTCGCATCCGCCAGCCAGGCCCGGAAGGCGTCGACGTCGGCGTCGGGCAGGCCGATCTCGATGGTCACTCCGTCCGCGTAGCGGACCTCGCGCACGGAGCGGCCGGTCGCCCGCAGGTCGTTCTCCAGCTTTCCGGCGCGCTGGTGGTCGACGGTGACGGTGGCGAGCCGGTAGCGGTGGCGGGTGAGGGTGCCGAGCTCGTCGAGGGCTTCGCCGACGACTCCGCCGTAGGCCCTGATGAGCCCGCCGGCGCCGAGCTTGACGCCGCCGTAGTAGCGGGTGACGACAGCCGCGACATAACGGACTTCTCGCCGCATCAGCATCTGGAGCATGGGGACGCCCGCGGTACCGCCCGGCTCGCCGTCGTCGCTGGCCTTCTGCACGGCGGCGTCGGCCCCGACGACGTACGCGTAGCAGTTGTGCGTGGCCGTCGGGTGCTCCTTGCGCACGCGGGCGACGAAGTCCTGCGCCTCGTGTTCGGTGGCGACGGGCGCGAGCGCGCAGATGAAGCGGGATCGGTTGATCTCGCTCTCGTGCACGCCCGCGCGGGCGATGGTCCGGTACTGCTCCTGCATCCCGCCACCCTACGCAGCAGGCCGGCCGGGGCGGGAATCCTCCGGTGCGGGCGTTCGTTGGCATGGGCGAACGGACTGACGAGCAGCGGGAGGTACGGCGTGGCCATCGAGAGGGACGTGACGAGGGACACGGCGGCGGACACCACGGCGGACACCGCGGCGGACATGACCGCCGGCACCGACGAGACCGTCCGCAAGATCCTCACCCGCGGCGGGGACACCTGGGCCGTGGTGGGCCTCTCCTCGAACCGCTCCCGCGCCGCCTACGGCGTGGCGGCGGTGCTGCAGCGCTACGGCAAGCGGATCGTGCCGGTGCACCCGAAGGCCGAGACGGTCCACGGCGAGCAGGGGTACGCGTCCCTCGCCGACATCCCCTTCCCGGTGGACGTGGTGGACGTCTTCGTCAACAGCCACCTGGCCGGAGCCGTCGCCGACGAGGCCGTCGCGATCGGCGCGAAGGCCGTCTGGTTCCAGCTGGGCGTGATCGACGAGGAGGCGTACGCGCGCACGCGTGAGGCCGGTGTCGACATGGTCATGGACCGCTGCCCCGCGATCGAGATCCCGCGGCTCGGCTGAGGCCGGGGCGGGCCGTGGGGCAGGAGGGCTCGGCTCCGTACCGGTTACCGGTACGGGGCGGCCCGCAGCTGAGTGATCGTCGCGCCCCCGGAGCGCCGGTCGGGCCGCCGATCGTGGCGCCGGTCGCCGTCGGCGGTGGCGCCCGCGCCCGAGCGGCGCAGCACCAGCGTCATCCGGGTGTACCCCATGTCACGCAGGGTGTGGGAGGTCTCGTCGACGACCCGGCAGTGCGTCCGGCCCCAGCGCGGGTCGGGGTGGCGCAGCGGTCGTACGGCCCCGTCCCGGGAGACGGTCTCGGGGCCCACGGCCTCGATCCAGTGCGGCAGGCCCTGCTGGTAGGCGGCGTCCATGATCGGGTCGTCGGCGATGTCGCGCCGGATGGCCTGCAGTCCGCGGTCCTGCCCGTGGGTCTCGACCTGCGTGGCGAACTGCGCCAGCATCGGCAGGCACCAGGAGGTCTCCCGCTCGGGCAGGACGGTGTCCGCGTCGGGGTGGAAGAGGACGAAGCGCAGGACGTTGTCGCCGGGCATGGCGGTGGGGTGCGGGCCGATGCCACGGAAGAGGGCGTCGTAGGCCGGGTTGGTGAGGACGACGTCCCATCGATGGTCGAAGAGAACGGAGGGATGGGTGACGGCGTCCATCAAGGCGCCGTAGTCGCGGAGGTATTCGTCGTCGCGCGGGCCCTTGGCGTCCCGTGCGCGGTCGCTCCGGTGCCCGGAGCCGGGCCCCGTGGCCAGCGTCAGATGGGCCGGCCGGGTGCGGGCCGGACGTCCGGCCGCCGCATCTCGCGTCATGCAGATGTCACCCTTCCCGACCCTCTTCCTTCGTGCTTCGGCGGCCGCGCGGTGGCACGCTTTCGCCACGCTCACACCGCGTGGCGATGGTGCTACGCGCACTGCAAGCGCGTCAACTATTGTGGCATTTCCAGCCGTTCACCGCTCATTGAACGGCGGAAAATGCCACAGCTGTGGCAAGGTCTGGCCGGTAGCCGCTGTCGGGCGTTAGCCTCCGGAGAGCCCGCTGCGCAGGACACGAGGAGAGCTAGTGGTGACGGACGGCTTCCCGGTGTCGGCCCCGACCGCGACGGACCGCCTCGCCGCGACCGTCGCCCGTGTCACCGAACTGGCCGGCAAACTCTCCGCCCCCACGGCCGAGGTCTTCGACATCGCCCGCCTCTCCGAGGCGTCGGGCGTGCCCGCGGACGTCGTACGGGCGCTGCTGGCGGGCCGGCCGGCCGGGGAACCGGACCTTCAGACACGCTTCCTGCAGCGCTTCGATCTGCTGCGCCGGACCCGGCTCAAGCCCAACGGCCGCCGCTACACCCAGCAGGAGATAGCCGACGGGGCGGGCATGTCGCGGCAGCAGGCCGGGGCCCTCATCAACGGTGACCGGCGCCCCACCATGGAGCACTGCGACGCCATCCAGCGCTTCTTCCGGGTCCATGCCGGCTTCCTGACGGCCGAGGATCCCGAGGCGCTGGCGGGCGCCCTCCAGCGGACCGAGCAGGAACTCCTCCAGCGGCTCACCGAACTCGACCGCGCGAAGGCCCCGGCGCTGCCCGGCGAGGCCGGCCGGGAGACGGACCGGCTGGAGCGGCTGCTGCAGGACCACGGCGTGCGTGGCATCGCCTGGCGGGCCGCGCAACTGCCCACCGACCAGCACCGGGACAAGGTGACGGAGTGGCTGGACATGCTCCTGGAGAGCGTCAAGCGGCCCGAGTCGTGAGCCGGGGGAGAACTGTGGGCAGGGGCAAGGAAATGCGGCGGCTGCGCGACGAACTGGTCGCGGGGCTCACTCTTGCGGCGCCGGCCGCGCCGTCCGATCTCTACCAGGCGCTGTGCGACGGCATGAGCAGGCGCCGGGGCCGTCCGGTCCAGTACCGCATGGCCGCCTTTCCGCCGGCGACCGCCAGCGGCCTGTGGCTCGACATGGCCGACCAGGATCTCGTGGTGATCGAGGAGCGCACCGCGCCCGACCACCAACTGGTCATCCTGGGCCATGAGTTATGGCATATGAACGCGGGTCACTGCAGTCACCACGTCGAGGGAGCGGCGGTCGCCTCCCGGGTCCTCTCGGACGACGCCGATCTCACGGCTGCGGTACGGCAGGTCGCGGCGCGTACGCAGTTCGACCAGGCCGAGGAGAACGAGGCGGAGAGCTTCGGTCTGATGCTGGCGAGCAAGTGCCGCGCCTGGCTGACCGGGTCGACGCTGCGCGGCCCCGCACGGGAGAACGGACTGGCCGGCCGGATCGAGGCGTCCCTGGGATATCGAGGGCCCCGGGGCTGAGGGATGGACGGTACGGTCTACTACGCTCCGGCCGCCGTCATGGCGATCGCGCTGGGCTTCAAGCTGCCCGCGCTGACCCGTGCCTGGCGCGATCCGCTGCTGCGGTCGGTGTGCGCGCTGCTCGCGCTCGCCGGAATGGTGTTCTTCTTCGCCGCGCCGCCCACGATCCATGAGGTCAACCGGCTGACGGGAATCCCCAACTTCTCGGCGCCGCTGGTGTACGCGCTGCTGAGCGCGTTCTCCGCGTCCTGTCTGGTGCTCATCGTCAACTGGCGCGGCGGCCCGCCGGAGGTGACCCGGCGGATCTCCCGCCGCTGGATCGCCGGGTACAGCGTGGTGATCGTGGCGCTGTGGGTGCTGTTCGCCCTCGGGGACGCGCCCGTGGAGCGGCTGCGGGACCTCGACACGTACTACTGCTCCACGCCGTACATCCGCGAGATGATCCTGCTCTACCTCGCGGCGCTCACGGTGGCGGGGTTCGCGATGACGATCCTGTGCTGGCGGTGGTCGCTGCGGGTCCGTGGCTGGCTGCGGACCGGCCTGGTGATCATCGTGATCGGCTACCTGTTCAACATCGCCTATCTGGTGACCAAGTTCTCGGCGGTGTTCGCCCGTTGGGCGGGGCACGACTGGGACGAGCTGAGCAGCTCCGTCGCCCCGGTCCTCGCCTCGGCCGGGGCGCAGGTCAGCGCGGTGGGGTTCTGTCTGCCACTGGCCTGCCAGCGGATGGCGGACGCGTGGTCCGCACGGGTGACCTACCGTCGTCTGGAGCCGCTGTGGGACGAGCTGGCGGCGGTCGCGCCGCCGCACGCGCGCGGGGTGCGGCTGTTCTGGTGGTCGTCGGGTGAACTGCGGGTCACCCAGCGGGAGTCCGACATCCACGACGGGATGCTGATCCTCTATCCGTACTTCGACGCACGGGTACGGGACGATGCCTACGAGGCCGCGCTACGGGCCGGATCCGATCCGGCGCAGGCACAGGCGGAGGCGGACGCGGCGATGGTGACGGCCGCGGTACGGGCCCGGGCGGCGGACCCGGAAGGCAAGATCATATGCTCGGCCGAGGGATCGGCGTCCGCGTTCGAGCCGTCCGAGGGCCCACGCGATCTGGTGCGGATGTCCCTCGCCATGCGTCAGTCACCCGTTGTCGCGGCAGCCCGAGGGCTCGCGGCCAGGCAGGAGAGCCAATTCCATGAGCGAACCCGATAGAGCGCGCCGGACGCACCAACCGCGGCGGGCGACGCCCCGCCACGGGGCGGACCGGCGGCATGCCGTCGTCATCGGCGGCGGCATGGCGGGCATGCTGGCCGTCGCGGCGCTGCGCGACCGCGCCGACACGATCACTGTCGTCGAGCGTGATGTACTGCCCGCCGGTCCGGAGCCGCGCAAGGGCCTCCCCCAGGCCCGGCACGTCCATGTCCTGTGGTCGGGCGGGGCCCGGGCGATCGAGGACCTGCTGCCCGGGGTGACCGACCGCTGGCTGGCCGCCGGAGCGCGCCGCGTCCCGCTGCCGACCGGTCTGGTGTCGATGCAGGCACAGGGCTGGATCCGGCGCTGGCCCGAGATGCAGTTCATGATCGCCTGTAGTCGCGATCTGCTGGACTGGGTGGTCCGCGAGGAGGTCGTGGCGCTGCCCGGCGTGACCGTCCTGGAGCGCACCGAACTGCTCTGCCTGGAGGGCGATTCCACGCGCGTCACCGGCGTACGGGTCCGTGACGCCGAGGGGGCCGAGCGGGTCCTGGAAGCGGATCTCGTGGTGGACGCCTCGGGCCGGGGGTCGCGGGCGCCGGCCTGGCTCGCCGCGCTCGGGGTGCCGCGGGTGCACGAGGAGGAGGTCGACTCCGGGCTGGTGTACGCGAGCCGGATCTTCCGTGCCCCCGAGGGCGCCGAGGACTATCCCGTGGTCAATGTGCAGTCGGACGCGCGTGAGCCGCGGCCGGGGCGGACGACGACGATCGTGCCGATCGAGGGGCGCCGCTGGCAGGTCACGCTCTCGGGCACCCGGGGCGGCCAGCCGAGCGGCGCCGTCGACGAGTTCGAGGCCTTCGCCCGGTCCGTCCGTCACCCCGTGGTGGGCGAACTGATCGCGCACGCCGAGCCGCTGACCGATGTGGCGGTCTCCCGCAGCACGGTCAACCGCCGCCGGTTCTTCGAGAAGGTACGGGAGTGGCCGGAGGGGTTCGTGGCGCTCGGCGACGCCGTCGCCACGTACAACCCCGTGTACGGGCACGGTCTTTCGGTGGCCGCGCAGGGCGCGGTGGCGCTGCGGGAGAACGTCTCCGTCCACGGTCCGGCGGCTCCGGGCCTGGCGCAGCGCGTGCAGCGGGCGGTGGCACGGCCGGTCGCCACGGCCTGGGACCTGGCCACCGGACAGGACATCCTCTATCCGGGCGCCGTCGGCAAGCAGCCCGGCATCGCCGCCAAGGCGCTGCGTCACTACGTGGACCGGCTGCTGCTCACGGCCACCGGGCGTCCGCGGATCACCAAGGCGTTCTTCGACGTCATCACCTTGTCCGCCCCGGTGACCTCGCTGGTGAAGCCGGACATCGTCCTCGGGGTGCTGCGCGGGCCCAGGAGGCCGCCGCTGGACACCCCGCCGCTCACCGAGCGGGAGTTGACGACCGTGACGGGCGCGGCCGCCGACCGGCCTTAGCCGCTCGGCCCGCCCGCGCCCGCGTCCCCGGCGGCCTCAGCCGATCCCGAGGCCGTCGAGGACGACCGCGCCGGGCAGCTCGGCGAAGAGCTTGCCGGGCACGATGAGCTTGCCCCGGCGGCGGCCGCTGCCGATGAGGACCCATTCGGTGTCGACGACGGCCGCGTCCACGAGGAGCGGCCAGTCGGCGGGCAGTCCGACGGGGGTGATCCCGCCGTACTCCATCCCGGTCTCGCCGGTGGCCGTGTCCATGGAGGCGAAGCTGACCTTGCGGGCGCCGAGTTGTCTGCGCACGACGCCGTTGACGTCCACCCGCGCCCTGGACAGGACGACGCAGGCTGCCAGCGTCGTCTCACCGGCCCGCTTGGCCGCGACGACGACGCAGTTGGCCGACGTGTCGAGCAGTTCCCTGCCGTGGTGCTCGGCGAAGACGGCGGTGTCGGCGATGGCCGGGTCGGTGTCCACGTAAAGGAGTTGGTCGGCCGGGACGGTGCCCTGCCGACCGCGGACGGCGGTGGCGACGGGCGCGGTGAGCAGGTCCAGGCAGTCGGGGGCGGGGCGGGCGTCGTCGAAGGAGCCGATGGGTGCACGCATGGCGGCACGCTAACAGCCGCCGAGATGGGCGGGCGGCCCCGTCTCAGCGGGCGGGCGGGACGGAGACCGCCATGGTCATCTCGACGGTCTCGGTGCCCTTGTTGCGGTAGGCGTGGGGGACGTTGGCCTCGAAGACCGCGGAGCTGCCGGCCGGGACCTGGTGTTCCTCGCCGTCGATGTCGAGCGTCAGGATCCCGGCGGTGACATGGAGGAGTTCCATGGTGCCCTCGGGGTGCGGGTCAGAGGCGCTGGCCTCGCCCGGCATCAGCCGCCACGACCACAGCTCCAGCGGGCCGCGGGCGTCGGTGCCGGCGAGGAGGGTGGTGTGGCTGCCGGCCGGGGTGGACCACATACGGACGGCCTGGTCGGCGGGGACGAGCTTGACCTGCGGCCCCTGCTCGTGGTCGAGCAGCGTGGTGATCGAGACGCCGAGCGCGTCGGCGAGCTTCACGGTGGTGCCGACGCTGGGGTTGGTACGGGCCTGCTCGATCTGGATGATCATGCCGCGGCTGACGCCGGCGCGGGCGGCGAGCGCGTCCAGGGTGAAGCCGCGTTCGTTGCGCCACCGTTTGAGGTTGCGGGCGAGCGACTGGGTGAGCTGGTCGAGATCCGACACATTCCGTCCAATATTTTGGATGACAGAGTTTAGGATACTGCACTACGGTGTGGTGCACTCCACCGTCCACCGCACTGTACTGCGAGGCATCCCATGACAGCACTGTTCGCCCTCGCCACCAGCCTCCTGTGGGGGCTGGCCGACTTCGGCGGCGGACTGCTGACACGCCGTATGCCCGCACTGACCGTCGTCGTCGCCTCCCAGACCATCGCCGTCGTGGTCCTCGGCGCCCTCGTGATCGCCACCGGTGGCTGGAGCGAAGCCGGACCCCAGCTCTGGTACGCGGTGGCGGCGGGCGCGGTCGGCCCGGCCGCGATGCTCTGCTTCTACAAGGCACTCGCGCTCGGCCCGATGGGCGTGGTCGCCCCGCTCGGCTCCGTCGGCGTGCTCGTACCGGTCTCCGTCGGCCTGCTCCTGGGCGAGCGGCCGGGCCTGCTCCAGTACGGCGGCATCGCCGTCGCGATCGTCGGCATCGTCCTCGCCGGCGGACCGGAACTGCGCGGCGCGCCCGTACAGCGCCAGGCGATCGTCATGACCCTCGTCGCGGCCTTCGGGTTCGGCGCCGTCCTCGCCCTCATCGCCGAGGCCTCCACGACACTGACCGGCCTCTTCCTCGCCCTGTTCGTCCAGCGCGTCACCAACGTCGTCGTGGGCGGCGCCACGCTGTACGTCTCCGTCCGCCGCGGCGCCCCCGCCCTCCCCCAGGAGGGCGGCATGCGGGCCGTCTGGGCCGCGCTCCCCGCACTGGCCTTCGTCGGCCTCGCGGACGTCGCCGCCAACGGCACGTACTCCATCGCCGCCCAGATCGGCCCCGTCACCGTCGCCGCCGTCCTCGCCAACCTCTACCCGGTCGTCACGGCCCTGGCCGCGCGCGGGGTGCTCAAGGAGAAGCTGCGCACCCTCCAGGCCGCGGGCGCGGGGCTCGCACTGGTCGGCACGGTGCTGCTCGCCTCCGGCTGATCAGCCTTCCTGGGTCTCCAGTTCGGCGAGCGCCGCGAGCTGCCCGGGGGTGATCCCGTCCGGTATCGGCACGGGAGCGGGCGTACGCAACGGCGGCTGCCAGCCCCGCTCCCGGTCCCAGCGGCGCACCACGCGCGCGGGGGCACCCGCCACGACCGCGTGGTCGGGCACCTCTCCCCGTACGACGGCGCCCGCCGCCACGACCACGTTCCGGCCGAGCCGGGCGCCGGGCAGGATCACGGCGTTGGTGCCGATCCAGCAGCCCGGCCCTATCTCCACCGGCGCCGAACGCGGCCACTGCCGGCCCACCGGCTCATCCGGGTCGTCATAACTGTGGTTCGTCGACGTCACATAGACGTACGGACCGAAGAAGCAGTCGTTGCCGATGGTCACGCGCGCGTCCGCGATGACATGGCTGCCCCGGCCCAGCACCACGCCGTTGCCGAGCGTCAGCACGGGATCCGGGCCGAGGTCGAGATCCGGCATCATCCCGGCGGTGAGCGTCACCTGCTCTGCGACGATGCAGTGGTCCCCCACCTCGATCCACTGCTCACCGAAGACGGTGCCCTGAGGGAAGGCGAGCCGCGTGCCCGACCCCAGCCGGCGAAACCGCAGCCGCCCCGGCTGCTCGGCGGTGACGGCGCCCGCCTGCTGAGCCCAGCGCCACGTGCCCTGGACGGCACGGGCCACGGCGCGGCGCCGCCAGGCGGTCAGAGACGAGAACGTGTTTCTGTTCTTGGGCACCCGCACACGGTAGTCCGCGGCGCCTGGCGCGATCACTGCGGTGAGCTGTGATGTTCACCCCACCCCCGGATCCCGGCGGCCAGGTCCGTCGCTTACCGTTCGTACGGCGCGACGAAGCGGTGACAATCCTCGAAGGAGCAGAGCGATGGCAGAGCGTGCGTTGGTCGGTGGGGTGGGCGGCAAGCAACCGAAGATCGACCCGGACGCGTTCACCGCACCCACGTCCGTCGTCCTCGGTGACGTGACGATGGCCGCGGGGGCGAGCGTCTGGTACCACGCCGTGCTGCGCGCGGACTGCGGGCCCATCACCCTCGGCGCCGACTCCAATGTGCAGGACAACTCCACCGTGCACGTCGACCCCGGCTACCCGGTCTCCATCGGCGAACGCGTCTCCATCGGCCACAACGCCGTCGTCCACGGCTGCACCATCGAGGACGACTGCCTGATCGGCATGG
The DNA here is from genome assembly GCF_055639315.1 of Streptomyces sp. NPDC039465. Classification (NCBI taxonomy): domain Bacteria; kingdom Bacillati; phylum Actinomycetota; class Actinomycetes; order Kitasatosporales; family Streptomycetaceae; genus Streptomyces; species Streptomyces sp. NPDC039465. The sequence continues at coordinate 280,422 of NZ_JBVKAP010000008.1, forward strand.
GCGCCACCGTCCTCAACGGAGCCCACATCGGCGCCGGCTCACTCGTCGCCGCGCAGGCGCTGGTGCCGCAGGGGATGGTGGTGCCGCCGGGCTCCCTGGTCGCGGGCGTACCGGCGAAGGTCAAGCGGACGCTGACAGAGGAGGAGCGCGAGGGGCTCACCCTCAACGCGGCGATGTACCTCGGCCTGGCACGCGACCACCGGGCTGCTTTTTAGGGGGCTCGGTTCTCCTCCGGGGCGCTTTGAGCGTGCGCCGACGGTCGATCGTGCTCGGCTGCTCGTTCCTCGCAGCCTCCGCGCTCCCCCTACCTTCGGTGGGGGGACCCCCATCCCTTTCGGCGCCCGCGCGCCCCTTCGGCTCACTCGCCGGGGCCGTCGGGGTGGGCGCGCCCCTTCAGCGGCCGGCGGGCTCACGCTCGGCCGCGGGCGTGACCGCGGCCTCGGCCGCCGCCTCCTGGCGGGCCGCGGCCTTCTTCGCACGGCTCTTCAGGACCAGCATGGACGTTAGACCGAAGGCCACCGCGAGGACCAGACCCAGCCAGGAGAACCGCTTCAGCCACGCCTCGGCGACCACACCCACCGAGTAGATGACGGCCGTGGTGCCGCCGGCCCACAGGATCCCGCCGAAGACATTGGCGATGAGGAACTTCCAGTACGGCATGCGCAGCACACCCGCGAGCGGCCCGGCGAAGATCCGCAGCAGCGCCACGAACCGGCCGAAGAAGACCGCCCACATGCCCCACTTCTCGAAGGACCGCTCGGCCATGGCGATGTTGGCCTCGCTGAAATGCTTGGGGAACTTGCCCCCGAGCCAGGCCAGCAGGGGCCGGCCGCCCTTGCGACCGATGGCGTAGCCGATCGAGTCGCCGATGATCGCGCCGGCGGTCGCGCAGGCGCCCAGGACGTACGGGTCGATGTCACCGTGCTGGGAGGCGAGCAGCGCGGAACTGACGAGAACGATCTCACCCGGCAGCGGGATGCCGAGGCTCTCGAGCCCGATCACCACCCCCACCAGGAGATAGATAGCGACCGGGGGCACGGTCTCGAGCCACTCCTGGACGTGCAACGCAGGTTCCTCCCGTATCGACAACCCCATGGCACCCAAGGGTCCCGGGGCCGGGCGAAGCCTACCTGGTGACGCGAGACCGCCCCCGCACCCCAGGCGGGGTACGGGGGCGGTCCTGGCGAGGGCGCCTCAGGCGTTGGGGCGCAGGGTCCAGACGACCGTCATCTCACCGGTCACCGCGCCGTCCTCGCGCGTGATGGCGATGGCGACGGGGAACTCCGGGCGCTCGCCGGCGTCGAGCTCGGCGATGACGTCGGCGGCCGGGCGGCCGAGGGTGGCGGTCGCGGTGACGACGCCCATGGCGAGCTTCTTGTAGCCGATCTCGGCCTTGACGGCGAGCGGGACGGCGCGGTTCAGCTCGGCACCGAAGGCGGCCAGGACGATCGCGCCGCTGGCGGACTCGGCCAGCGTGAACATCGCTCCGGCGTGCGGACCGCCGACGTGGTTGTGGTAGTCGGGCTGGTCCGGCATGCGCACCACGGCACGCTCGGCCGTGGTCTCCAGGAACTCCAGGTTGAGGGTCCTGGCCATGGGGACGGTGGCGGCGAGCATCTCGCCGACGGTCATCTGATCTGCGCTCATGGCCGCGATGTTACCCATCGGTAGCACCCTTGGCCATCCCTCCGGCCGACGGGAGGAGGGGGCCGGGCGTGGCAGCGATCACGCCGCACCTCTATGGTTACTCGCCATGTGGCCAGGACAGCAGCCGCCCGGGGGCGAGCAGAACCCGCAGGACCAGAACCCGTACCAGCAGCCGGGTTACCAGCAGCCGAATCCGTACCAGCAGCCCGGATACCAGCAGCCGGGCTATCAGCAGCCCAGTCAGCCTCAGCCCGGCCAGCCGCCGCAGTACCCGCAGCCCGGCGCGTACCAGCAGCCGCCGACCGTGCCGCAGCAGATGCCGCAGTACGGCATGCCCGGTGCGCCGCAGCCCGGTGGTCCCGGCCAGGACAAGAAGAAGACGACGATCATCGCGATCGCCGCCGCGACCGCGGTGGTCGTGGCCGCGGGTGTCACCGGTTTCCTCGTCCTGAAGGACGACGAGAAGAAGACGGTGGCCGACGACCCCAAGCCGTCCGTTTCCGCGTCGAAGCCGGTCGAGTCCTCCGCGCCGCCGGTGGAGAACCCGCGCGGCGGGACGGACGCCAAGCCCACGATCCCGGGCTGGAAGGTCGTCTACAACCCGAAGTTCGGCACGCAGTTCGACGTCCCGGCCGACTGGGAGGTGCAGGGCACCGGCCACATCACGGGCTTCGACGACAAGAAGAAGAACGACGGTTCGGCGTACATCATCATGTCGGCCCCGGCCGACTACAAGTCCAAGTGGTGCAGCGAGGACTCCGACAAGGACGGCCGCATGGAGGACAGCGGCCTGGCCACCGCCGGTAGCCGTGGCGCCCAGGGCGCCAAGAACACCTCCGAGAACGCGCGTAACGAGGCGGGCGCCTGGGTCTTCGCCGGGTACGCGCAGGACGAGCCGGAGAACAAGCTCAAGCAGCTGATCAAGGTCAGCCCGGCCACGCCGTACACCACCAAGTCCGGTCTCACCGGTCATATGGCCACGGCCACCGCCACCGGCCTGACCAAGAAGACCAAGTGCGAGACGGACGGCAAGTCCATCGCGTTCAGCTTCAAGAACTCCAAGGGCGACTTCGCGTCGTTCGTCCTCTTCGCCAACAAGGGCATCAAGGACGAGCTGCCGGACACCATGATCCGGCAGATCCTCACCACGGTCCGGCTCGCGCCCGTGACCAAGGGATGAGCGAGGGCTGACCGAGAGATGACCGAGGGCCCGTAGCGCCCCGGTTCAACGGTTTGGATTCTGCGGCGGCGGCGGGGATAGTCCCTGGGTGACCACACCCGCCGCCGCACCCCGCCGGTCCCGCCGCCCCGAGTGGGCCGGGCGCAACTACTCCCTGCTGACGGCGGCCGCCGTCGTCACCAACCTCGGCGCCAACGGCGCGCTGATCGCGTCGGCGTTCGCGGTGCTGGAGTCCGGCGGCGACAGCGGCGACCTGGGCCTGATCGCGATGGCCCGGTTCCTGCCGCTGGTGCTCTTCCTGCTCATCGGCGGCGCGATGGCCGACCGCATACCCCGGCACCGCGTCATGGTCGCGGCCAACGCCCTCAACTGCGTCTCCCAGGGCCTGTTCGCCGTCCTGGTCCTCACCGGCCAGGCGCAGCTGTGGCAGATGCTGATCCTCACCGCCCTCTGCGGCACCGGCCAGGCCTTCTTCAACCCCGCCGCCGAAGGCATGCTCCTGTCCAGCGTCAGCGGCGAACACGCCAACCGCGCCTTCGCGCTGTTCCGGATGGCCATGCACGGCGCCGGGATCGGCGGAGCCGCGCTCGGCGGCGCGCTCATCGCGGCCGTCGGCCCCGGCTGGGTGCTGGCCGTCGACGCCATGGCCTTTGCCGTGGCCGGGGCGCTGCGCGCCTTCCTCGACGTCGGCCACATCGCCCCGCGTGAGGCCGGCGGCGGGCTCCTGTCCGATCTGCGGGACGGCTGGCGGGAGTTCACCGGCCGGCCCTGGCTCTGGTCGATCGTGGCGCAGTTCTCCGTGGTCGTCGCGGTCATCGGCGCCGCCGACGCCGTGTACGGGCCGCTGGTCGCCGAGGAGCATCTGGGCGGGGCGCGCCCCTGGGGTCTGGCGCTGGCCGCCTTCGGCGCGGGCACGCTCGGCGGCGCGCTGCTGATGATGCGCTGGAAGCCGCGCCGGATGCTGCTCGTGGGCACCCTGTGCGTCTTCCCGATGGCGCTGCCGTCGGCGTCGCTCGCGGTGCCGCTGGATGTGGTGGGGCTATCGGTGGCGATGTTCGTGAGCGGTGTCGCGATCGAGGTGTTCGGTGTGGCGTGGATGACCGCGCTGCACCAGGAGATCCCGGAGGACAAGCTCTCCCGGGTCTCCGCCTACGACTGGTTCGGCTCGACGGCAATGCTGCCGCTGTCCACGGCGCTGGCCGGCCCCGCCGAGGACGCCTTCGGGCGGGAGACGGCGCTGTGGGGCTGTGCGGCGCTGATCGTGCTCGTCACCGCGCTGGTGCTGCTGGTGCCGGACGTACGGAACCTGACGCGGCGTACGAAGCCGGTGGCCGCGGCGCCCGCGCCCGGCTCGGCCGATGCCTCGGCCCATGGCTCAGCCGATGGCTCAGCCGATGGCTCAGCCGATGCTGAAAGCGCCGTCGGGCGGCTCGGGTGACGGCACGGCGTCCTCGTCCCGTACGGGCGCCGCGTCGCCGATGAAGCGGGCCAGGGCCGTGCCGTGCTCCACGCGCGCGGGGAAGGCGTCGGCGGCCGAACGGCGGGCCATCAGCGCGGTGTCCAGGGGCGCGTGCGAAGCGACCAGGATCGCGTTGCCGAAGCGGCGGCCGCGCAACATGGCCGGTTCGGCGATGAGGGCGAGCTCGGGGAAGACGGCGGCGAAGGTGGCCAGTTGGGAGCGGAGGAAGGCGAAGGGCGCGCCGTCGGCCAGGTTGGCGGCGTAGATACCGCCCGGGCGCAGGACCCGCTCGGCCACGCGCGCGTACGTCAGCGTGGTGAGGTGCGCGGGCACCCGGGAGCCGCCGAAGACGTCCGCGATCAGGATGTCGGCGCTGTTCGTGGGCGCCGCCTCCAGCCAGGCGCGGGCGTCCGCGCCGTGCAGGGTGACATCGGCGCCGGCCGGGAGCGGCAGATGCTCGGTGACCAGGGCGAGCAGTCCGCGGTCCGCCTCGACGACGTCCTGGTGTGAGCCGGGCCGGGTCGCGGCGATGTAGCGGGGCAGGGTGAGGGCGCCGCCGCCGAGGTGGAGGACGTCGAGGGGTTCGCCGTCGTCCGCGGCGCTGTCCAGGACGTGGGCGAGGCGGCGCGCGTACTCGAATTCGAGGTGGGTGGGCTCGTCGAGGTCGACGTACGACTGGGGCGCGCCGTCGACGGTGAGCAGCCAGGCCCGGTCGCGGTCCACGTCGGGCATGAGTTTGGCGGTGCCGCCGTCGACGTCCCGCAGGACGGGGATCTGCTCGTTCACGCCCCCATTGTCCGCCCTGGCGCGTCCCCGCCGCGCCCGCCGCCCGTGGGGATGCCACGGGCGGCGGGCCACGGCGGGCCGGTCAGACCAGTTCGATCACGGTGCCGGCGCCGACGGTACGGCCGCCTTCGCGGATCGCGAAGCCGAGACCGGGCTCCAGCGGGGTGTCACGGCCCAGTTCGACGGTCATGGTGACCGTCTCGCCGGGCCGGGCCACCGCCTGCTCGCCGAGGTCGACCTCGCCGACGACGTCCGCGGTGCGGATGTAGAACTGCGGGCGGTAGCCGCTCGCCACGGGCGTGGTGCGGCCGCCCTCGCGCCCTGAGAGCACGTACACCTGCGCCCGGAAGCGGCGGCTGGGCACGACACTGCCGGGCGCCGCGACCACATGGCCCCGGCGTACGGCGTCACGCGTCACACCGCGCAGGAGCAGTGCCACGTTGTCCCCGGCCTGCGCGGACTCCATCGGCCTGCCGAAGGTCTCCAGGCCGGTGACGACACTCTCGCCGCCGGCGCCGAGCAGTTCGACCCGGTCGCCGACCCGGACGGTGCCGCGCTCGACGGCGCCGGTGACGACTGTGCCGCGCCCGGTGATGGTGAGGACGTTCTCCACTGGCAGCAGGAACGGCGCGTCCACGTACCGCTCGGGCATGGGCACATACGTGTCCACCGCGTCGAGCAGCGCCTCGACGGCGGAGGTCCAGCGCGGGTCGCCCTCGAGCGCCCGGAGTCCGGAGACCCGTACGACCGGGACGGCGTCGCCGCCGTAGCCGTGCGCGGTGAGCAGTTCGCGGACCTCGAGCTCGACGAGGTCGGTGATGTCGTCGTCGCCCGCGTCGGCCTTGTTGAGGGCCACGACGATGTGGTCGACGCCGACCTGACGGGCCAGCAGGACGTGCTCGGCGGTCTGCGGCATGATGCCGTCGAGCGCGGAGACGACGAGGATCGCCCCGTCGAGCTGGGCCGCGCCGGTGACCATGTTCTTGACGTAGTCGGCGTGGCCGGGCATGTCGACATGGGCGTAGTGCCGGGTGTCGGTCTCGTACTCGACGTGCGCGATGTTGATGGTGATGCCGCGCTGCGCCTCCTCGGGGGCGCGGTCGATGCGGTCGAAGGGGACGAAGGTGCCGGTGCCGCGGTCGCTGAGGACCTTGGTGATGGCGGCGGTCAGGGTGGTCTTGCCGTGGTCGACATGGCCCATGGTGCCGATGTTGAGATGCGGTTTGGTGCGCACGTATGCCGTCTTGGGCATGGCTCGTCCTTGAGCTGGAAGCTGAGAGTGGGGACCCCGGAGTCCTACCGACCCTCCCCCTGCGGGGTCCGCCGGACGATCCGGGAAGGGTCAGCTTCGGGCGCCGTCGAAGAGCGCCGTGCACGTGAGGAGTTCGGCCACGCCGGCAGCCTTCGGCGCGTCCGCGACTGCGGACGGCGCTGCGGGGAAGGCGAACCGGGACATGTCGACGATCATCGCCCGGCGGCGGGCGGACGTCGAATGGTTTTCCGCGCGGGGCGGCCGGGAAGTCCCGTGCGGCTCAGAGGTTCTTGAGGGCCTCGCGCACCGACAGCGGTGAGAGCCGGGTCCGGTGGGCGGTGACGAAGGCCCGTACGGCGTCGGGGTCGGCCTTGGCGTATTCGCGCAGGGACCAGCCGATCGCCTTGCGGAGGAAGAAGTCGGGGTCCTCGGCCCTGCGCAGGCAGTAGGCGAAGAGCCGTTCGGTGTCGGTGTCTTCCTTGAACCGCAGCTGGTGCAGGAGGGCGGTGCGGGCCACCCACAGGTCCGGATCGTCGATCCAGTCGTCCATGCGGCGGGCGAGGGCGCGGTCGGCGTGGACGAGGCCGCCGACGACATGCGAGGCGAGCGCGTCGACGGTGTCCCACCAGGAGACGGTCCGCACGAGCTGGTGGGCCACGGGCAGGAAGCCGGAGGTGCAGCGTGTGCCGTGGCGGCGCAGATAGTCGACGGCGAAGTAGTGATATTCGCGCTCGGGCAGGGCGAAGCAGCGCAGGGCGATCGCCGCGCAGTCGGTCTCGTCGGGGCGGGCGGTGCCTTCGAGGACCGTACGGGACAGGGCGCGCCGCTGGGGCGTGGGGATGCCGAGGAAGGGCGCGACGCCCTTCATGTAGGCGGCCGCCTCCTGGGCCCGGGCGGGGTCCGCGGCGGCGCCGTAGACCGCGGTGAGCCGCGGGAGCACGGTGTCGGCGAGCGCGCTCGTGGGCGGGGCGAGGGTCATGCGGTGCACATTACGGCGATCACAGGCCCCCGTCGGTTAGTCTCCCCGGATGCTCGACCCCGTGACCAGGCCGCAGGACGGTCTCACCATCCGTTGCACCCGGGCTCTGCTGTCTCCCTGGTCGCGGCTGTCTCTGCTCGTGGTGGTGCTGGCGTGCGCGGCGACGGCGGTGGTGCTGTACGAGCCGCAGCGGCTCCTCTCGGCCGGGTGGCCGCCCCAGGCGGAAGGAGCGGGCGCGGTATTCGTGTTCGCTCTCGCGTACGGGGCGTGTACGGCGGCGTTCGTGCCGAGGCCGATCCTGAATCTGGCCGCGGGGGCGCTCTTCGGTACCCAGGCGGGTCTGGTGGCGGCGGTGGCCGGCACGGTCCTGGGCGCGGGGATCGCGTTCACCCTTGGGCGGGTGCTCGGTCAGGACGCGCTGCGGCCGCTGGTGCGGGGGCGCTGGCTGACGGCGGCCGACGGGCAGCTGAGCCGGCACGGATTCCGGTCGATGCTGGCGATCCGGCTGTTCCCCGGGGTGCCGTTCGCGGCGGCCAACTACTGCGCGGCGGTGTCCCGGATGGGCTACGTGCCGTTTCTGGCGGCGACGGGGATCGGTTCGGTGCCGAACACCACGGCGTATGTGATCGCGGGCAGTCAGGCGTCCGCGCCGACGTCGCCCGCGTTCATGATCTCGACGGGCTTCATCGTGGTGACCGGGCTCGGCGGGGCGCTGGTGGCCTGGCACAAGCGCCACCGGCTGCGGGCGGCCGCTCCCCTTCCCGTACCGCAGGCCGTGGCTGCGGCCCGGGAGCCGGCGGGCGTGGGGGCCGGGGCCCCGGAGGACGCCTCCCGCGGGTGAGGCAGGGTACGGGGACGGGCCCTGGGGCGCGCCCCCGTACCGCGCGTCGGTGCCCGGTCAGAGGGTTTCGACGATCATCGCGTTGGCGAGGCCGCCCGCCTCGCACATGGCCTGGAGGCCGTAGCGCCCGCCGCGGGCGCGCAGGGCGTGGACCAGGGTGGTCGTCAGGCGGGTGCCGCTGGCGCCGAGCGGATGTCCGAGGGCGATGGCGCCGCCGTGCACGTTCACCTTCGCCGGGTCGGCGCCGGTCTCCTGCTGCCAGGCGAGGACGACGCTGGCGAAGGCTTCGTTGATCTCGAAGAGGTCGATGTCGTCGATGCCGAGTCCGGCCTTGCGGAGCACCTTCTCGGTCGCGGGGATGACACCGGTCAGCATGAGCAGCGGGTCCGAGCCGGTGACGGCGAAGCTGTGCAGCCGCGCGAGCGGGGTGAGTCCGAGTTGGGCGGCGGTCTCGGCGGCCATGATCAGGACGGCGGAGGCGCCGTCGTTGGTGGGGCTGCTGTTGCCGGCGGTGACCGACCAGTCGATCTGCGGGAAGCGCTCGGCGAATCCGGGGTCCTCGAAGGCGGGGCGCAGCCCGGCGAGGATCTCGGCGGTGGTGCCGGGCCGTACGGACTCGTCCTTGCTCAGCTCGCCGTAGGGCGCCACCTCGGCGTCGAAGCGTCCCTCGTCCCAGGCGCGGGCGGCCCGCTGGTGGGAGGTGACGGCGAAGGCGTCCATGGCGTCGCGGCTGAGGGACCACTTGGCCGCGATCAGTTCGGCGCTGACGCCCTGCGGGACAAGGCCCTCGGGGTAGCGCTCGGCGACTCCGGGGCCGAAGGGGTCGGTGCCCGGGGGCACGTTGGACCACATGGGGACCCGGCTCATCGACTCGACTCCGCAGGCGATCACGATGTCGTACTCCCCCGAGCGCACGCCCTGGGCGGCGAAGTGGACGGCCTGCTGGGAGGAGCCGCACTGGCGGTCGACGGTGGTGGCGGGCACCGACTCGGGGAATCCGGCGCCGAGCCAGGCGTAGCGGGTGGTGTTCATGGCCTGTTCGCCGACCTGGTCGACCGTGCCGCCGATGACGTCGTCGACGAGGGCGGGATCGACCCCGCTCCGTTCGACGAGGGCGCGCAGGGTGTGGGAGAGCAGGGCGACCGGATGGACCTGGGCCAGGGCACCGGTCGGCTTGCCCTTTCCGATCGGGGTACGGACGGCTTCGACGATGACGGCGTCGCGCATGACTGACGGCTCCTCGCTGCATCGGGAGATCACCCGGTGAGTTGGAAATCTGGACCAACACTCGTCAGTAACATAACCCTGTGCGTTTGAATTTCAAACCCTCTCGGGAAGCTGTTTTAGGCTGACCCCATGACGGCCACGCGCAAGGACCCGCGCCCCTGCTCCATCGCCGACGCCCTCGCGCTGGTGGGCGAGAAGTACTCCCTGCTCGTGCTGCGCGAGATCTCGCTCGGGGTCCGCCGCTTCGACCGGATCGCCCGCAACACCGGCGCCCCGCGCGATGTGCTCACCGCGCGGCTGCGGCGCCTGGTGGAGGCGGGAATCCTGGAGAAGGTGGCGTACAGCGAACGCCCCCAGCGCTTCGAGTACCGCGCCACCCAGGCCGGCCAGGAGCTCCAGCCCGTACTGCTGACCCTGATGGCCTGGGGCGACCGACATGTAGGCGGCGACCGGCCGATGGTCCTCACCCACACCTGCGGGGCGACGCTCACCCCGCGCGTGGTCTGCGACTGCTGCGGCGAGCGGGCGGACGCTACGAGCCTCACCCCGCACGTCCAGAGTCCGGGCTGGACGACGACCGGACCCGCCGAGTCCTGAAGCCCGCCCGCGGGCGACCGGACCGGCGTTCACCCAGGGGCGGTACGCTGCGCAGCGACCGGCGGTCGATCTACGGCCGCCCGTCTTCTTGCCCGCTGACCGCTAACGCACATCCGGGACGGCCCTAGCCCCATGAGTTGGTTCGAATCGTTCATCCTCGGACTCGTCCAGGGGCTGACGGAGTTCCTGCCCATCTCGTCCAGCGCGCATCTGCGCCTGACGGCGGCCTTCGCGGGGTGGGAGGACCCGGGCGCGGCCTTCACCGCGATCACCCAGATCGGTACGGAGACGGCGGTTCTGATCTACTTCCGCAAGGACATCGTCCGGATCGTGTCGGCGTGGTTCCGCTCGCTGACGAACAAGGCGATGCGCTCCGACCACGACGCGCAGATGGGCTGGCTCGTCATCGTCGGCTCGATCCCGATCGGCGTGCTCGGCATCACGCTCAAGGAGCAGATCGAGGGCCCGTTCCGGGATCTGCGGCTGATCGCCACCACGCTGATCGTCATGGGTGTCGTGCTCGGCCTCGCGGACCGGCTCGCCGCCCGCGACGAGATGGGCGGCCGGCACCGCGCGAGCCGCGAGCGCAAGACGCTCAAGGACCTGGGGGTGCGGGACGGCCTGATCTACGGCATCTGCCAGGCGATGGCCCTGATCCCCGGCGTCTCCCGGTCCGGCGCCACGATCAGCGGCGGCCTGCTGATGGGCTACACCCGCGAGGCGGCGGCCCGCTACTCCTTCCTGCTCGCGATCCCGGCGGTGCTCGCCTCGGGCGCCTACGAGCTGAAGGACGCCGGCGAGGGGCATGTCTCCTGGGGTCCGACGATCTTCGCGACGATCATCGCCTTCGGCGTCGGATACGCGGTGATCGCGTGGTTCATGCGATTCATCACGACCAAGAGCTTCATGCCGTTCGTGATCTACCGGATCATCCTCGGCATCGCGCTGTTCGTCCTGGTCGGCACGGACACCCTGAGCCCGCACGCGGGCGAGTCGGGCGGCGGCCTGAGCAGCGACCGGTGACCTGAGCCGTACGGCCGACGGGCCCGCCCCGGGATGGGGGCGGGCCCGTCGGCCGTTCTCTGTGGTCAGACGATGGGGCCACTGTTCGGAATCGGTACGCCACTGAGGTCCGCGCCGCCGGTGGCCTCCGAAACGAGGGGCCCAAGGGCGGTGTCCGGCTGAAGGAGCCCGGGCCCGGCGGTGCCGGTCTCGGTCGCGGAGGCGGGCTGCTGGGGGCTGACGAGGGCCGTGACCACACCTGCGGCGAGGGAGGCGACGGCGAGCATGCTGCGCTTCTTCATGCCCAGAACAACTGCGGACACGCCCGCGGGGTCACGGCGTGCCGGGAGGGGACGTCCGGCGCACCCTGAAGGCATGCCCAGAGACCCCTCCTGGGCCCCCCGCCGGCCACCCACCGGCCCCGCATGGGCCGCTCCCCCGCCCCCGCCACCACCCCGCAGGACCGCACGGAACTGCCTGGTCGTGGCCCTGGTGATCGGCGCGCTGGTGGTGGCACTCCTCGTCGGCCTGCTCGTCGCGCTCGGCGGGGACGACGACGGCCCCACTCCCGTACCGCCGACGCGGCCGGCCACCACCCCGACGGCCACCTCCAGGGGACATGTCGAGGACGTGGCCATCGACGCGTGCGAGGTCGATCCCACCACCGGCTGGGCCTCTGCCCGTCTCACGATCACCAACCGCAGCAGCAAGACCAGCAGCTACGCCGTCTCCGTCGAATTCGTCACCCGCTCGGGCACCCGCGTCGACGAAAGCCTCGTCGGCACCAGCAACCTCGCCCCCGGGCAGAAGGCGGAGGTGACCGCACAGGGGCTCAAGAAGGTCTCGGGTGCCATCACTGCAAGGTGACGGAGGTGACCCGGTACGCGTCCTGACCGGGCGCGCGGGAGGCGGGAGGCGGGGGGCGGCCCGTCCCCCGGCCGGGGGCGGGGCTCCGGCGCGAGGGAGGGGGACGGGCTCGCGTCCGGGCGGACGGGGGACGAGCTGCGCGCCGGACCAGGGCGGGCCGCCGGGCTCGGGGGTGTCTCCGACGGCCTCTCATTCAGCTGCGCCCCATCCGAACGGACCTGACGAGCGTCCCGCCGTCCGCCGTTGCCCGCGAGCGTGTGCGCCGCATATATCTACGTACTCCGTTCACACCCCGTGTGAAGCCGGACGATGCGATCTTTCCCGGCACGGCGCACCCTGGTGCCATGGCCTGGCAACCACCCATCGTCGTGCACCGCCCCGACGCGGACGGCGGGCGCCGTGTCACCGTGCGCGGACAGATCGTCGGACTCGCGCACAACGACACCGACCTGGTCGAGTTCTTGCGGCGCGCAGGGCTTGACGACGCCGACATGATCCTCGACGACCCCCATCTGGTCGAGTGGCGCGGCGGCCGGCCGCACCGCTGGGAAGCCGCCTGAACCGGACACCGTCCGAGAGGGCCCGCACGGCTCTTGGCCCGGCGCCGTCCGCTGCCCGACACTGAGGCGATGACACAGCGCGTGGAGCTCGCGACCGTGATGGACCGCCTGGCCATCGATGAGGTGATCACCGGGTACGCCGTGGCCGTGGACGACGCCGACTGGCCCGCCTACCGCGCCCTGTTCACCCGGGACGGCCGCGCCGACTACCGGGGCTCGGGCGGTATCGAGGGGGCGGCCGGTGACGTCGCCGACTGGCTGGCCGGGACGATGCGACTGTTTCCCGTACGCCAGCATCTGATCGTCAACCGCCGGGTCCGCATCCAGGACCTCGGCGGCTACCCGGGCGACAGCGCCGAGGTGCTCGCCGACTACGTGAACCCCATGCGACTGGAGTCGGGGGACGACTTCGTGTCCGGCGGGCGCTACACCTTCGCGCTGCAGCGCACCGACGCGGGCTGGCGGCTGCGGTCGGTGGTCGTCCACGAGAAGTGGCGGCGCACGAGCGGGCCGTCGCGGTAACACCGGCCGGGTGCTGTCGGCGGGCGCCCCGGCATGCCCTCTGTCCCCGCCCGTCCCGTACCGCGCACACTGGAGGCGGACATCGTTCCTGGAGGCCGGTCGAGGAGGCGCGGTATGGGCACGCTCCCCTCCCCCGAGCCCCGGCCGCGCCCGCCCTGGTGGCGGCTGCCGGCCGTGCTCGCCGCCGGTGCGCTGCCCGCGCTCGCCTTCCCGGCGCCGTCCCTGTGGTGGCTGGCGTACGGAGCCCTGGTGCCATGGATGCTGCTCCTGCGCACCGCCGCGTCCGGGCGCCGCGCGGCCCTCGAAGGCTGGCTCGGCGGCATCGGTTTCATGCTCGCCGTGCACCACTGGCTGATGCCGAGCCTCCATGTGTTCATCCTCCTCATCGCCGCACTGCTCGGGCTGCTGTGGGCGCCGTGGGGCTGGCTGGTGCGGTCCGTGCTGGGCGGCCCGCTCTCGCCCGGCCGGGCCGCCGCCGCGCTGCTCGCCGTCCCCTGCGGGTGGCTGATGGTCGAACTGGTCCGTTCCTGGGAGGGGTTGGGCGGGCCCTGGGGGCTGCTGGGGGCCAGCCAGTGGCAGGTGCCGCCCGCGCTGCGGCTCGCCTCCTTCGGCGGTGTGTGGCTGGTGACCCTGCTGGTGGTGGCCGTCAACACCGCCCTGACCCTGCTGGTGTCGGCCGCGCGGATGCGTACGGTCGCGATCCTCGCCCTCACCGGACTGTCCGTATGCGCCGCCACCATGGCGTCGATGTGGCTGTGGGTGCAGCCCCCACCGGAGACCGGGGAGGTACGGGTCGGGGTGGTGCAGCCCGGTGTGCTCAACGGGGTCGGCGGGCCCGAGCGGCGCTTCACCCGGGGCGAGGAGCTGACTCGTGAACTGGCCGGGCAGGACGTGGATCTGATCGTCTGGGGCGAGAGCAGTGTCGCCGCGGATCTCACCGCCCGGCCCGATCTGGCGGCCCGGCTGACCACGCTCGCCAAGACGGTCGACGCGCCCATCCTGGTCAATGTGGACGCGCGGCGGGCGGACCGGCCGGGCATCTTCAAGAGCAGCGTGCTCGTCGGCGTGGACGGGCCCACCGGGGACCGCTACGACAAGATGCGGCTGGTGCCGTTCGGCGAGTACGTCCCGGCGCGTTCGCTGCTCGGCTGGGCGACGTCGGTGGGCAAGGCCGCGAACGAGGACCGCAGGCGCGGCACCGCGCCCGTGGTGATGCGGCTGCCCGCGCAGGGGGACGCGCTGCGGATCGGCCCGCTGGTCTGCTTCGAGTCGGCGTTCCCCGACATGAGCCGGCGGCTGGTCCGGGACGGCACCCAGCTGCTGGTCGCCCAGTCGGCGACCTCCACCTTCCAGGACAGCTGGGCCCCGGCCCAGCACGCCTCGCTGGCGGCGCTGCGCGCGGCCGAGTCCGGCCGGCCGATGGTGCATGCCACGCTCACCGGCGTGAGCGCGGTGCACGGCCCGGACGGCGACCGGATCGGCCCCACGATCGGTACGGACACCGGCGCCGCCGCCGTCTACACGGTACCGCTGGCGACGGCGACGACCCCGTACGTACGGTTCGGCGACTGGCCGGTGTACGGCGCGCTCGGTGTGCTGGCCGTGCTGGCCGGCGCCGAGGGGGTCCGGTTGCTCAGGCGGCCTGCACCAGCGCCGTCCGCACGATCTGCTCACACAGCTCATGCGTCGTCAGGGCGTCCCGGGCGCTGAGGGTCTTGCCGACGCGTACGGCGTCGAGGAAGGCGAGCACGGCCTGTTCGATGCCGCGCTGGCGTGCGACCGGCACCCAGTCGCCCCGGCGGCGCACGCTCGGCTGGCCCTTGTGGTCGACGATGTCGGCGAGGTTGAGGACCTGGCGCTTGGTGTCCTCACCGGAGACTTCGAGGATCTCCTCGGTGGAGCCGTTCATCCGGTTCATCATGCCGATGGCGGTGAACCCGTCGCCGGACAGCTGCAGGACGACGTGGTGCATGAGTCCGTCGCGGATCCGCGCCCGTACGTCGGTGTGCTCGACGGGACCTGGGGCGAGGAAGCGCAGGGTGTCCACGACGTGGATGAAGTCGTCGAGGACGAGGGTGCGCGGGTCCTCGGGCAGCCCGACGCGGTTCTTCTGCATCAGGATCAGATCGCGGGGGTGCTCCAGGCACTGGGCGTAGCCGGGGGCGAGCCGGCGGTTGAAGCCGACCGCGAGGCTGACACCGAGCTGCTCGGCGAGCTCCACCACCCGCTGGGAGTCGGCCAGTTCGTAGGCGAGCGGCTTGTCGACATAGGTCGGCACCCCGGCCCGCAGGAGACGGGTGGTGATCTCGGGGTGCACGGAGGTGGGTGCGTGGACGAAGGCTGCGTCGAGCCCGGCGGAGAGCAGCGAGTCGAGGTCGGCATGGCGGCGGGCGGCCGGGATGTGGTGGCTCTCGCCGACCGTCTCCAGGGTGGCGGGGCTGCGGGTCTGGAGGTGGAGTTCGACTCCTGGCAGCGCGGCGAGCACGGGCAGATAGGCCTTCCGCGCGATGTCGCCGAGCCCGATGCAGCCAACCTTCACGGGGTCTCCCTATCGGTTCGTGTTGTGCCGTTCCGGCAGGTCATGACTGTCGGAAGCATACGTGGGGGCCGGCGGGGCCCAGTCGGCGATGCCGTCGAAGCCGCGCAGCACGATCCCGGGCCCGAAGCGGGAGACGGTGGCCATAAGGGTGTTGCGTACGGCGGCCGCGGGGGCGCCGCCGAAGGTGGCGAGGCGTCCGGCACAGGTCGCCTGACGGACGATGGCGGTGGTCCGGGGCAGCCGGTCGGCGGTGTACGCGGCCAGGGCGCGGTGCACGTCGATGCCCACGGGGGCGTACTGGCCGAGGACGACGGCGTCCTCGATCGCCTGGTTGCCGCCCTGGGCGAGGGTGGGCTGCATGGCGTGGGCGGCGTCGCCGAGGAGCGCGACCCGGCCGCGGTGGAAGGCGGGCAGCGGGACCTTCATGAAGTGGACGTCGTGGCGCAGGATCTCGTCGGGGCGTACGGCGTCGAGGATGCGCGGGATCGGGTCGTGCCAGCCCTGGAAGCGGCGCAGCAGTTCGGCCTTCTCGTCATCGGCGCGGGCGCCCGCGGGGGCCGTGGCCATGGCGTAGGCGTACACCCGTCCGCCCTTGAGGGGGTGGCTGCCCCACAGGCGGCCCGGGCCCCAGGTCTCGTGCGGGGTGAAGGGGCCGGGTGCGGGGATGACGAGCCGCCAGGTGGTGTAGCCGGAGTAGGCAGGGCCGGGGTGGCCGGGGAAGAGGGTGCGCCGGGTGGCGGAGCGGATGCCGTCGGCGGCGACGACGAGTCCGGCTTCGAGGGGGCCGTCGGGGGTGGTGACGACGGCGGGCCGGTCCGGGGCGCCAGGGTCGGTGAGCGTGGCGGCCGTGGCGGTGCGGACGGAGCCCTCGGGCAGGGCGTCGGTGAGCAGGCTGACGAGCGTCGCGCGGTGGAGGAGGACGAGCGGGCCGCCGTAACGCTCGGCGGTGGCGTGGGCGTCCAGGCGGGCGATCCAGCGTCCGCGCGGCGTGCGCAGGCCGCCGTCGCCCTGCCAGGCGGCGAGTGCGCGGACGCGGTCGCCGAGGCCGATGACGTCCAGGGCGCGCTGGGAGTTGGGGGCGAGGCCGATCGCGAAACCGACGGGGGTGAGGGCGGTGGCACGTTCCAGGACGGTGACCGGCCAGCCGCGCCGGTGCAGGGCGATGGCCGCAGTGAGTCCGCCGATTCCGCCGCCGATGACGACGGCGCGGGTGTGCTGCATGACTCCTCCTACGTAACTACATCCGTAGTGACGGATTGACCGTACTACACCCGTAGTGCGAGCGCACTACGGGTGTAGTCATCGCGGTAGGTTGTCCTCATGAGCTCCGGCACCACCCCCACCACACCCGCCGACTCGCGCCCCTCCTCGCGCGCCGAACTGATCGGCGACGCGGCGCTCGCCCTGCTCGCCGAACGCGGCATGCGCGGGCTCACCCACCGCGCCGTCGACGAACGGGCCGGCCTGCCGCAGGGATCGACCTCCAACCACGCGCGCACCCGCCAGGCCCTCCTCGAAGTGGCTGTACGGCGGCTGGCGGAACGCGAGGCGCGGGTGCTGACCCCGGAGGAGATGCCTGTGCCATCGGCGGGGACGCGGGAGCTGGCCGAAGCGCTCGCGACGGCCCTGCACCGCCATCTCAGCGGCCACCGCCAACTCCTGGTCTGCCGCTACGAACTGGCCCTGGAGGCCACCCGCCGTCCCGAGCTGCGCACCTTCTTCGACCGGACCGGCGAGGCCTTCCGCGGGCCGCTGGTCGCGCTGATGGCCGCGGCCGGCTCAGCCGCCCCCGAACGTCACGCGCTGGCCCTGGTCGCCTGGGCGGAGGGCCTGATGTTCTCCTGCGCGGTCGGCTCGTACCACTCCTCGGTGCCGACCTGGGACGAACTGCGTACGGGCTTCGACGAACTGCTCCACGGCATGCTCGACCGGTGACCGGGCCGGCCCCGAGGCGGTTTCGCGCGCCGGGGCGGGAAACCCCCTGGTCTTCGGGACCGTCGTGAGCGACGATTCGCGCCATGACCACAACGGAACGCACCGAACCGTCGACCACCGCGGGCGAGCGCGAGATGCTCGAAGGCTGGCTCGAATACCACCGCATGACGCTGGCCCATAAGTGCGCCGGGCTCGACGAGAAGAGCCTGCGCGAGACCTCCGCGCCGCCCTCCGACCTCTCGCTGATGGGCCTCATACGGCACATGGCGGAGGTCGAACGCGGTTGGTTCCGGCGGACGATGGCCGGAGAGAGCCGGGAGGACGCCGGCTGGATCTACTCCACCTCGGCCGACCAGGACGGCGACTTCCATCCGGGCGAGAGCGACACGTGGGAGGAGGCCTTCGCCACCTGGCAGGAGGAGATCGCCCGGGCCCGGGAGATCGCGGCCCGCTTCGACTCGCTCGACGATCTGGCCCTCGGCCGCCACCCGCGGCGCCCGATGGACTTCAACCTCCGTTGGATCTATACCCACATGATCGAGGAGTACGCCCGCCACAACGGCCACGCGGACCTGCTGCGGGAGCGGATCGACGGCGCCA
This sequence comes from Streptomyces sp. NPDC039465, assembly GCF_055639315.1. NCBI lineage: Bacteria > Bacillati > Actinomycetota > Actinomycetes > Kitasatosporales > Streptomycetaceae > Streptomyces > Streptomyces sp. NPDC039465. The sequence goes on from NZ_JBVKAP010000008.1 coordinate 298,415, forward strand.
CGGGCGACTGAACGGCCCCCCTCTCCCCCGCGTCACCCGTGCGAGGCATTCTCCCCGCCGGGGGTTGGGAACACCGTGCTGCGCACAGCAGAGTGGCGCGGGTGCATCGAACGAGAACCACAGCGAGGGTCCTGGTCGGCGTCGCGGTCGCGGCCGTCTCCGGCTGCGTGTCGGTCGCGCCGCCGCCCGGCGGCCCGGCGCCGCTCCCGCAGACCCCCCGGTCCGCGGCCCAGGACGTGGCGCCGCAGATCGTCGGGGGTCCCGCCAAGGAGGCGCTGGAGGCCGCGCTGCCCGACCGGGACTCGCCACCGGAAGCGGACGGCTCCCCGGGCGGCGAATCGCCCCCGCCGCGCGCCGCCCCCGAGCCGGAACGGGCTCCGGCCACCCCGTCCGTACGGACGCCACGGGACGAGCGGCCCCGGCCGCGCCTGCCGGAGCTCCCCGACCTGCCACCGGACGTCCAGCTGCCCGAGGCGGCCCGGCCCCCGGCGGGCGGGGCGGGCCTGTGCGCCCTGGGCAAGAAGTACGGAGGCTGGCAGCCCCACAGCCGCCAGGCCCGGATCTGCGAGGACACCTACGGCACCCGCTGACGCGAACCCGGCGGGCTACTCCCCGCGCAGGTACGTCTCCAGCCGGTCGATCGCGGTCCGGACCCCGTGGCCGTAGCCGTCGTCCTCCAGGGCGTCGGACGCCGCGCGGGCCCGGTCCAGATGGATCCACGCGGCGTCGGGCCGGCGCAGCTTCACATAGTCGGCGGCGAGGCTGAGGTGGAGGGTCGGATACAGCGCCCGCAGCGCCGCCGCCTCGGCTGGTCCGGCGGGCCGCTCCCCGCCCAGGCACTCCGCCGCGGTGAGCGCCCGCAGGTCCCAGGCCAGCTCGGCGTCGGGGTCGTCCTGGGCGTCGGCGAGGTAGTGCGCGAGTGTGGAGCGGTGCAGCGGATCCCCGTCGGTGCCGATCTGCGCCCACAGCTCGCCAAGGCGGTTGCGGGCCTCCTCCCGGTCACCGGCGTGGAGCAGCATCGTGGCCTGCCCGATCTTGGTCAGGACGCCGTCGTCGGGCTTCCGCTGCTCGCTCATGGGGCCTCCGCGCCGGGTCCACGTGTCCACGCTCGGTCCCCTCGACGCTAGCCGCCACCGGCCCCGGCGGCCGACAGGCTCGGGTGCGGTCCCGGGCCTGTCAGCCGTACGCCCCCGCCGGGCGGACGACGCTACTCTCGAAACACGCCCTAGCCCTGGAGGCCGAGGTCCGGGATGCGCCAGTCGACCGGGGCATGGCCCTGCGCCGCGATCGCCTCATTGATCTGGGTGAACGGCCGGGAGCCGAAGAACTTCTTCGCGGACAGCGGCGAGGGGTGCGCGCCCTTCACCACCACGTGCCGCTCCTCGTCGATCAGGGGCAGCTTCTTCTGCGCGTAATTGCCCCACAGCACGAACACCGCCGGGTCGGGCCGGTCGGAGACGGCCCGGATCACCGCGTCCGTGAACTTCTCCCAGCCCTTGCCCTTGTGCGAATTGGGCTCGCCCGCGCGGACGGTCAGCACCGCGTTGAGCAGCAGCACACCCTGCTCGGCCCACGGCATCAGATAGCCGTTGTCCGGCACCGGGTGGCCGAGCTCCTCCTTCATCTCCTTGTAGATGTTCCGCAGCGAGGGCGGCGTCTTGACGCCGGGCCGGACGGAGAAGCAGAGACCGTGTCCCTGCCCCTCCCCGTGGTAGGGGTCCTGGCCCAGGACGAGGACCTTGACCCTGTCGAACGGCGTGGCGTCGAGGGCGGCGAAAACCTCCTCACGCGGCGGGTAGACCGGCCCCCGGGCCCGCTCCTCCTCGACGAACTCGGTGAGCTGCTTGAAGTACTGCTGCTGCAGCTCCTCGCCGAGGACGCCGCGCCAGGACTCGGGCAGCATGTCGGTGTCGGTCACGTCAACAACCTCCGGTAGGCGATCACTTCTCGGTCAAGAACCTACCGGGCACCACTGACAACGCCCGCCCGAGTCCGCCGGCCGCCCCTTGCGGGGCGGATCCGGCCGCTACCAGCTCTTCTTCCGCTGGAGCTCCCACAGCTGCATGACGGTCTGCGGGTCCATGGCGCGCTCGCCGCCGGCGATGTCCTCGCTGGCCGCCACGTACAGCTTGCCCTGCCACAGCGGCAGCAGCCGCACATCGCCGACGAGGATCTCCTGGGCCCGCTCGAACTGCTTGGTGACCGAGCCGCGGTCGCTCTCGCGCCGGGACTGCGGCAGCAGCTGCCCGGTGATCTCCGGGCTGTCGTACGGGGTGCGGAGCACGTTGTTCTTGCCGACGAACGGGGCGATGAAGTTGTCCGGGTCCGGGAAGTCGGGGAACCAGCCTCGGCCGAAGACGGGGTACTCGCCCTTCTGGTAGCCGGCCTGGAACTCCTTCCAGGGCTTGCCCTTGACCGTCACCTTGAACAGGCCCGACTCGTCGAGCTGGCGCTTGAGCTCGTTGAACTCCTGCGCGGTGGCGGAGCCGTACCGGTCGGTGGTGTACCAGAGGGTGAGCTCCACCGGCGCGTCGATGTCGGCGTCCTTGAGGAGCTTCTTCGCCTTGGCGACGCTCGGGTTCTGGAAGCGGTCGTAGAAGGCCGTGGTGTGGCCGGAGATGCCCTTGGGGACCATCGAGTACAGCGGCTCGGCGGTGCCCTTGTAGACCTTGGCGACGAGCGCGTCGCGGTCCACGAGCTGGGCGATGGCCTGGCGGACGGCGAGCTTGCGCACGGACGGGTCGGCGGTGTTGAAGACCAGGTAGCGGATGTCGGCGCCGGTCGACTCGACGAGCTGGAGGCCTTCGGTGCCCTTGCCCTTCTCCTGGATCTCGACGACCTCCTGCGCGGTCAGACCGCGGTTGGTGGCGTCGATCTCCTTCTTCTTCAGCGCGCCGACCATGGCCTCGGACTCCTTGAAGTACCGAATGGTCACACCGGTGTTCTTACGGTCGGCGAATCCGTTGTAATGCGGATTGTTGCCCAGTTCGGCCTTGTTGCCCTCTTCGTACGACTCCAGGACATAAGGGCCGGAGCCGGTGAGCTTTCCGTCCTCGCGCAGTTTGTCCGCCGGATATTCGGCCGGGTCCACGAGAGACATTGCGGGCGTGGCCAGAATGAACGGGAAGGTCGCGTCCGACTGGGTCAGATTGAAGGTGAGCTTCCGGTCACCCTCGACGTCGATCTTTCCGAGGGATCCGAGCAGACCGTTCGGGCCACCGTTGACGTTGATCGTCCGGATCCGCTCGATGGAGTGCTGGACCGCCTTGGCGTCCAGCACATGCCCGTTGGAGAACTTGAGGCCCTCCTTGAGCGTGCAGACGTAGACCTTGCTCGACTTGTCGGTGAATTTGCAGTCGGCGGCGTCGGGCTGCGGGGTCGTACTGCCGGTCGGGAAGCTCAGCAGCGTCTGGAAGACGTTGCGGTACAACTCCCACGAGCCGTCCCAGGAGGCAGCCGGATCGAGCGTGCTGGGGGCGCTGGTCGTACCGACGACGATCCGCTTCTCCCCATCGGCGTCGTCATCGGAAAAGGCACTGCATCCCGCCACCAGGGATATGGACGCAAGGGCTGCAGCGGCCTGCAGACTGGTCCGGTTGAACACGTGCACACGCTCCTCGTTCAGCCATGGGTCGGCCGACCATACCGCAGCGCCCCGCCAGGTCAATGGGCGACTCTGGCGGGGCACTCGAGTCATTCAGCAGTGAATCGGGCGGAATCCGGATCAGTGGACACCGGCGTTCAGGAACATTCCGCCGTCGACGACCAGGGTCTGGCCGGTGATCCAGTCCGACTGGTCGGAGGTGAGGAATGCGGCGGCGCCCCCGATGTCCTCCGGCACACCCAGCCTGCCCAGCGGATACGCGGCCGCCGCCTCCGCCTCCCGGCCCTCGTAGAGGGCCTGGGCGAATTTGGTCTTGACCACGGCTGGCGCGATGGCGTTGACCCGGACCGCCGGGGCGAACTCGTGCGCCAGCTGAAGGGTCAGGTTGACCATGGCGGCCTTGCTCATGCCGTACGCGCCGATGAACGGCGAGGCGGAGACGCCGGCGATCGAGGCGATGTTCACGATCGCACCGCCGTGCTCCTGCTGCCAGGCCTTCCAGGTCCGCTGGGCGAAGCCCAGCGCGGAGATCACATTGGTCTCGTAGACCTTGCGCGCCACATTGAGGTCGAGCTCGGCCAGGGGGCCGAAGACCGGGTTGGTGCCGGCGTTGTTCACCAGGAAGTCGACGCGGCCGAAGGCCTCCATGGTCCGTTCGACGGCGAGGGCCTGGTGGGCCTCGTCGTGGGCCTTTCCGGCCACCGCAATGACACGGTCGGCGCCCAGGCGCTCCACGGCCTCCTTGAGGGCGTCCTCGCCCCGTCCGGTGATGCAGACCCGGTCGCCACGGGCCACGAGCGCCTCGGCGATGCCGTAGCCGATGCCCCGGCTGGCGCCGGTGACCAGCGCGACCTTGCCGGAGAGCGGGGGAAGTTCGGTTGCGGTCATGTCCGTCGTCACCCTTCGCGTCAGTTGAGCGGGCCGCCGGCCACGTACAGGACCTGGCCGGAGACGAAGCCCGCGTCGTCACCCGTGAAGAAGGCGATCGCGTTCGCGATGTCCTCGGGGTGGCCGACCCGCTGGACGGGGATCTGGGTGGCGGCGGCGGCCTGGAAGTCCTCGAACCCCATGCCCACGCGCGCGGCGGTCTGGGCGGTCATCTCGGTGACGATGAAGCCGGGAGCCACGGCGTTGGCCGTGACACCGAACTTGCCGAGCTCGATGGCGAGGGTCTTGGTGAAGCCCTGGAGACCGGCCTTGACGGCGGAGTAGTTGGCCTGGCCGCGGTTGCCGAGGGCGGACGAGGAGGAGAGGGACACGATCCGGCCCCAGCCCGCCCCGACCATGTGCTTCTGGCAGGCCTTGGTCATCAGGAACGCGCCCTTGAGGTGCACGTTCATCACGGTGTCCCAGTCGGCCTCGGACATCTTGAAGAGGAGGTTGTCGCGGAGGACGCCGGCGTTGTTGACGAGGATCGTCGGCGCGCCGAGCTCGGCGGCCACGCGCGCGACGGCCGCCTCCACCTGGGCGGCGTCGGAGACGTCGCAGCCGACGGCGAGGGCCTTGCCGCCGGCGGCGGTGATCTTCTCGACGGTGTCCTTGCAGGCCGCCTCGTCGAGGTCGAGCACGGCGACGGCGCGCCCCTCGGCCGCGAGGCGTACCGCGGTCGCGGCGCCAATACCCCGCGCCGCGCCGGTCACGACGGCAACGCGCTGCTCGGTGGTGGACATGCTGTTCTCCTCGCCCTTGGAATCCCTGGGATGCGGCTCATCCAGTACGGCGGCGAAAAATGAGCGACCGCTTAGTACCTTCCGGCAGACGAGACGCTAGAAGCCCTGGCACCCCGTGTCAACGGCGGCTCCTCTTTGGAGGGCTCGGTTCACCTGCGGGGCGCTTTGAGCGTGCGGGTCACTCGCCGAGGCGGCCGGGGTTGGCCTCTAGGCGGTCGGGGCGACTGTCAGCGGACCAGCAGGTTCAGCAGCCTCTCCACCTCCGCCTCCGGGTCGGCCGTGAGGCCCGTGTGGACCGGCCCCGGCTGGACCACTGTGGAGCGGGGGGCGATCAGCCAGCGGAACCGTCGGCCGGCGTCGTCGCGCGCGGCCTGGCCGGCGTTCGGTCCGCCCCGGCAGACGCCCTCGACGGCATGCAGCGCCGCCCGTACGCCCGTGACGTCCGCGGCCGGGTCGAGAGCCCTGAGCTTGGTCTCGTCGAGGTGGGTGCGGGCGGCCACGAACGACCGGGCGCGGCAGTAGACGACGACCCCCGCGTTGAAGAACTCGCCGCGCTCCACCCGCGGCACGACACGCAGCAGCGCGTACTCGAAGACGTCCCGGTCGCTCACGTGGTGCTGTCCTTCTTGGTGGTGTGGGGCCAGGGGGCCAGATGGTCGGTGAGCCAGCCCGGGGCCTGGGAGGGCCGGTGCTCGCTGCGCGGGCCGAGGGTGATGCGTTCGTGGATGGTCGCGGCGCGCGGCAGCAGCGCCTCGACATAGGCGTCGCGCAGCGCGTCGGTGGTGTCGAAGCCGGGTTCGTCGACGAGCCACTCGTCGGGCACGTCGGCGGCGACCTCCCGCAGCAGCTCGCGGGTGACGCGCGGCGCGAGCTCGGCGGCGGCGCCCTCGACGTCCGGACCGAAGGGGGCGAGGACATGGTCGGAGGCGTCGTACGGCTTGGCGGCGGAGGCCTCGGCGCCGCGCCAGTTGTGGTGCCAGATCATCGTGGCGCCGTGGTCGATGAGCCAGACGTCGCCGTGCCAGACGAGCATGTTGGGGTTGCGCCAGGAGCGGTCCACGTTGTTGATCAGCGCGTCGAACCAGACGATCCGCCCCGCCTCCGCCGGGTCGACCTCGTAGGCGAGCGGATCGAAGCCGAGAGATCCGGGCAGGTAGTCCATGCCCAGGTTGAGGCCGCCGCTGGCCTTGAGGAGCTCCTGGACCTCCTGGTCGGGCTCGGCCAGGCCGATGACGGGATCGAGCTCGATGGCGACCAGTTCGGGCACCCGCAGTCCGAGACGGCGGGCCAGCTGCCCGCAGATGACCTCGGCGACGAGGGTCTTGCGGCCCTGTCCGGCTCCGGTGAACTTCATGACGTATGTGCCGAGATCGTCGGCCTCGACGATGCCCGGGAGCGAGCCGCCTTCACGCAACGGCGTGACATATCGGGTCGCTGTGACTTCTGAGAGCATTCCGACAGGCTATCCGCCGGACTCGCCTCATGATCCACGGTTTATCGCGGCCTCCGGGTGCCGCAAGAAGCGGGCGCGGGCGGGCGCATACTGGCCACATGCCCCGGTCGTCGGCGGCGCGGGGCGCTCTGGGGGCGTTCCGGGAGCGGGCGGGTGAGGCCCTCTTCCGCCGGATCGCCGGTCCCTCCGGGCCGCAGACCCGCGCACGCATCCACGAGACCCCCGGGCCCCGGTGGTTCGGGCCCGAGCGGCCCATCCGGGAGGTCCACGGGGACGCCTCGATGTTCGTGGGCGGGCTGGCCGCGCTGCTGCTCCAGTCGCTGCACCCGCTGGCCATGGCCGCGGTCGAGGCGCACTCCGGCTACCGGGGCGACCCATGGGGCCGGTTGCAGCGGACCAGCACCTTCCTGGCGGTGACGACGTTCGGGACGAGCGAGGACGCCGAGGCCGCGGTCGCCCAGGTGCGGGCGGTGCACGCGCGGATCCGTGGGCGTACGAGCGAGGGCGTGCCCTACCGGGCCGACGATCCCGCGCTGCTCACCTGGGTCCACATCGCGGAGACCGCGTGCTTCGCACGGGCCCATGAGCGGTACGGGCGCCGTCCGCTGACCCCGGCCGACTACGACGCGTACCTCGCCGACGCGGCCCGCGTGGCGCGGGCGCTGGGCGCCGACCACCCGCCGACGGACCGTCGCGCGCTGGCCGCACGCATCGCCTCGTACCGGCCGCAGCTGCGCGCCACCCCCGCCTGCCGGGAGACGACCCGCTTCCTGCTGGCCGACCCGCCGCTGCCCGCCCTGGTCCGCCCGGCGTACGCGCTGCTCGCCGCGGCGGCCGTCGATCTGCTGCCGCCGTGGGCGCGGGAACCCCTGAACGTCCCGTACGGGATACGGCTGCTGCGGCCCCTGGCCCGCCCCGGCGGCCACGCCGTCACGGCGGCCGTCCGCTGGGCCCTGCGGCCGCCGCCCGCGCGGCGTGGGTGACGGCACGTCACGGGAGGCCGCGTCGGGTGCCTCCGGCAGGCTCGCGGATTCCCGGGACGTCCGGATACTCGCCTGGCATGATCATCACGCATGGGCGATTGGTACCTGCAGACAGGCCACGGTGTCCGCTTCGAGTGGGGTCCCGAGGGCGCGGAGCGGCTGGCGGCGGGCGTCGACTGTGTCGTGGTCGTCGACGTGCTGTCGTTCACGACCTCGGTGACGGTCGCGGTGGAGGCCGGAACGCGTGTGTTCCCCTACCGCTGGCGGGATGCGACCGCCGCGGCGTTCGCCGAGCGCAACGGCGCGGACCTGGCGGTCGGGCGGCGGGAGGCCGGTCCGTCGTCGCCGTGGTCGCTCTCTCCGGCGGCGCTGCGCGGTGCCCCCTTCACGCCACGCCTGGTCCTTCCCTCACCCAACGGATCCGCCATCTCCGCCTCGGCCGGGGAGGCCCGGGTGGTGGCGGGAGCGCTCCGTAACGCGAAGGCCGTCGGGGAGTGGCTCACCCGGCAGGGCTACGGGACGCCCGCGCGGCCCGTCGGGGTGATCGCATCGGGCGAGCGGTGGCCCGACGGGAGCCTGCGGCCGGCCCTGGAGGACCTGCTCGGCGCCGGGGCCGTCGTCGCGGCGCTCCGCGAGCACGTCGGTGACACGCTCTCGCCCGAAGCCTCCGTAGCGGCCGCGGCGTTCCGGACGACACCGGACGTGGTCGCCGCGGTGACCGCCAGTTCCTCCGGTCGGGAGCTCGTCGAGTACGGCTTCGCCCAGGACGTCGCCGTCGCCACCGAACTGGACGGCTGCGCCGTGGTGCCCGTCCTCGTGGAGGGGGCGTTCACAGCCGCCGGGTGACGGCCGGCTCGGGTCTCAGGCTCTCACCGGTCGGCCAGCAGCCCCGCGACGAGTGCGGCCGTGCGACGGTGCCACAGGGCCGCGCCGCGCAGCATGGCGTGGCCGCCGGTCGGCATGGTGACGGCCTCCGCGTCGGCGCCGGCCGCGCGGGCCCGGCGGACGAACTCCCAGGACTCGCGCGCCGCGGTGACCTTGTCGCTCTCGTCGTGGAGGAGGTGGAGGCGGCGTCCGGCGAGGTGGTCGACCGGTTCCCCGGCGGGGCACCAGGGCGCGAGGGCGACCACTCCGCGGACCAGGGGGTCGCCCGCGACCCGGAGGGCGGCGCGGCCGCCCATGGAGTGGCCCACGAGGACGACGGGAAGGGAGCCGACGCGTTCCCGCAGCCGTGCGAGGGCGGCTTCGGCGTCCTGGGCCGCGTCGGCGCGGGCGCCGTTCCAGCCGCGGTGGCGGTAGCGCACCTCCGCGATCAGCACGTCCCGGCCGCGGACGGCGCGGGCCGTGGCGGCAGCGAAGGGGCGCATGCGCAGTGCGGGCAGGTTGAGGAACGGCGGCGGCTCCAACGCGTCCGCACGGCCACCGTGCAGCAGGAGGACGGCCGCGGTCGGTACGGGCGGGGCACTGCGCAGCACCAGGGCGCCGGACTCGCCCCGTACGGCGCGGTCCGGGGTCTGCGCGGTCATTCGGAGCCTCCAGGGGGTCGCGAGCCTCCCCCTGGCGGGGAGACGCGAGGCGCAGTCTGCCAGGCCGTGGAACCGCCCGGGTCCCGGCGGTCGGGCACGGGGTCCGCGCGGCCGCGCGCCGGCGGGCCGCTGCCCCGGCTCACTGTGCCCTTCGTCGTACCACCGGCTCACGGATGCCCGTGGGCGCGGCGCCTCCGCCTGGACATTACTTCCGGGTAGTCGTCGTCTTCGTTGAACGGGTGGCCTCAGGGGCGCGTACAGCACGGTGAATCGTTGTTCGCTCTGGAAGGGGAGCCCGTATGACCGGATCGCAGGGGACCGCTCGGAAGGTCGCGCGCCGTACCGTCGTCGCGGCGGCGGGAGGGGCGGGTCTCGCCGCGGCGCTGACCGCCTGCGGCGGCTCGGACACTCCGGCGAAGACCGTCGGGGAGAAGCCGGCGGACGGCGGGGCGGGGGCGCCCGCCGGTGGCGGTGAGGTGCTCGCCGCGACGGCGGACATCCCGGTCGGCGGCGGGAAGGTGTTCGCCGACAAGGGTGTGGTGGTCACCCAGCCGCAGGCCGGCCAGTTCAAGGCCTTCTCGTCCAAGTGCACCCATCAGGGGTGTGCGGTCAGCGGTGTCAGTGACGGGGTCATCGTCTGCCCATGCCACCAGAGCACGTTCGACGCGGGCGACGGCAGTGTGAAGGGCGGGCCGGCGACGAGCCCGCTGCCCGCCGCGTCGATCACGGTGGACGGTACGTCGATCAAGCTCGCGTAGTCCGGCGGGGGCGTTTCCAGCAGCCCAGGACGTCGTCCGTGGTGCAGACGGTCGCCACCAGGGACAGGGTGTGGCGGATCATCGCGGGGGTGTAGTCGGCGGGCACCCCCGCGATGGCGTCGGAGGGGACGACGGCGGTGTAGCCGAGGTTCACGGCGTCGAAGACCGCGTTGGGGACGGCGACGTTCGCCGAGACGCCGGTGACGACGAGGGTGCGGCAGCCGAGGTTGCGCAGCAGCGCGTCGACGTCGGTGCCGGCCAGCGGCGACAGACCGTGCAGACGGCGGACGACGAGGTCCTCGTCGGCGACCGGGATCGGTTCGGCGATCCGTACGGCTGAACTGCCGCTGTGCTGTTGCACGGGCAGGCGCTCGGCAGCCCGGAAGAGGCGGGCGTTGCGGCTGGAGCCGCGGCCGTCGGGGCGGCGTTCGGCCACCGCGTGGAGGACCTGCACCCCGGCGTCGTGGGCGCCCGCGACGAGCCGGGCTATGTGGTGGAGGGCGCCCGAGTGGCGTGCGACGGCGGCGAGTTCGGGCAGCGCGCTGTGCGGGCCGACGACACCCTGCTGGCATTCGACGGTGAGCAGCACGGTGCCGTCCGGATCGAGCTGTTCCACGAGCTGTTCGTACGACGCCATGCGGTCCCCCTTGGAGCGGTGCGGTCCCCCGCGGAGCCGTGTGGTCCCCCTCGGACGCGCCCTGGGGTGCGCGAGGCTAGCCACCATTGCGCCGCGAGGGAAGAGCCCCCATGCTTTCTGACGCATAGTCAGAAAGCTTCTGCCGCACTGCGGGAAGGGGACGGCCGATGACCGTCGCACAGCGCCGGGGCCGCCGGATCATGATGACGCCGAAGGAGCGGGACGCGTTCCTCGCCGAGCAGCGCACCTGCCGGGTGGCGACGGTCGCCGCGGACGGGCGCCCGCATGTGAGCGCGCTGTGGTTCGCCTGGGACGGCACCTCGCTGTGGCTGTACTCGATCACGCGCAGCCGGCGCTGGGCCGAGCTGCGCCGCGACCCGCGGATCGCGGTCGTGGTGGACGACGGGGAGGAGTACGGCGAGCTGCGCGGGGTGGAGCTGTCGGGCACCGCGGTCTTCGTCGGCGAGGCCCCGAGGACGGGCGAGCCCTGTCCGGAACTGGACGGGGTGGAGCGGCTGTTCGCCCGGAAGAACTTCGGCCTGGCCAGCATGCCGCACGACGGTCGGCACGCCTGGCTCCGGCTGACGCCCGACGCGATCGCGTCCTGGGACTTCCGCAAGCTCGCCGCACTCCGGGGCGGAGGCGACGGCTGACCAGGCCATGGCGCGGCCACCTCAGTCCCGCGCCGACAGGGTCTGGCCCGCCTCAGTCCCGCGCCGACAGGCCCTGGCCCGCCTCGGCCAGCGCCTGCACAGCCGCCCTGATCGACGGCCGCCGGTCGGCGTCGGTGCGCCACACCGCGTAGATGTGCCGCCGCATCTTGTGCCGTACGGGCACGAACACCACGCCCTCCGGGACCGGTCCGCGCCCCAGCCGGGGGGTGATGCAGACGCCGAGGCCGGCGGCGATCATCGCGAGCTGGGTGTGGTGCTCCTCGGCGAGATGGGCGATGCGGGGTTCGATGCCCTGGGAGCGGAGGGTGAACATCAGCCACTCGTAGCAGAATTCGCCCTCGGGCCAGGACACCCAGTCCTCGTCGGCGAGCTCCTCCAGGTCCAGCTCCTCGCGGTCGGCGAGCGGATGTCCGACCGGCATGGCGATGTCCGCGGTGTCGTCGAGCAGATGGGCCCGGGCGAGGCCGCCGGGCACCGGCAGCCGTTTGTTGTGCCAGTCGAGGACGACCGCGAGGTCCATGTCGCCGCGCAGGACGTGCTGGATCCCGGCCTCCGGCTCCAGCTCCCGGGTCCGTACGCGCAGCTCGGGATGGCTCACCCGCAGGGCCGGGACCGCCGCAGGGAACAGGCCGCGCATCGCCGTCGGGAACGCGGCGAGCCGCACCTCCCCCACCACCTGCCCGCGCTGCGCCTCGATGTCGGACTGGGCGATCTCGACCTGGGAGAGGATCCGCGCGGCGTGGTCGGCGAGGAGCTGTCCGGCGTCGGTGAGCCGCACACCCCGCCCGTTCTTGGCCAGCAGCTGCTGCCCGACCTCCCGCTCCAGCTTGGACAGCTGCTGCGAGACGGCCGAGGTGGTGACGTGCAGGCCGTCCGCCGCGCCGCTCACCGAGCCGTGGCGGGCGAGGGCGTCCAGGGTCCGCAGGCGCTCCAGATTCAACATGTAAGCAATGCTAAGCGATGTACTCGAAGAAAACTCGCTTGTTCTACGAGATCGTGTCCGTCATCGTGGCGGGTATGAGCAGCGTCGCCCCGGCCAGGGCCACTCCGACCCGTCCTCCCGCCCTCTCCTCCCCCGCCCGCCGCCGCGCGGTGGACTGGCGGATCCGCTTCGCCGTCCTCTCGCTGATCTGGGGCTTCAGCTTTCTGCTCATCAAGGTCGGCACGCAGGGCTACGCCCCGTTCCAAGTCACCTTCGGACGGCTGTTCTTCGGTACGACGGTGCTGGCCGTCGCCATGGCCGTCCAGCGCTCGCGGCTGCCGCGCGGCGCCCGCACATGGGCCCATATGGCGGTGGCCGCGTTCTTCCTGAACGCCCTGCCGTTCTCCCTGTTCGCCTACGCCGAGCTGACCATCCCCTCGACCCTGGCGGGGATCTGCAACGCCACGACCCCGCTGTGGGGCATGGCCCTGTCGATGGTCGCCCTCTCCGAGGACCGCCCGACCCGCCGCCGGGCCGCCGGTCTCGGTATCGGTTTCGTGGGCGTGCTGACCGTGCTCGGCGCCTGGCAGGGCTTCTCAGGACTCGATCTGGGCGGGACGGCGATGGCCCTGCTCGCCTCGCTCAGCTACGCGGTCGGCTGGATCTACGTCCGCCGCACCCTGGCCGGGCGCAGCGAGTCACATCTGTCCCTGACCGGTGCGCAGCTCTTCCTGGGCATGCTCCAACTGGCCGTCGTCACCCCGCTGTTCACCAGCTTCCCCACATCGTTCCCGATGGTGGAGCTGCTCGCGGTGGTGGCGCTCGGGGCGCTCGGCACCGGAGTCGCGGTACTGCTCCAGTACGGTCTGGTCGCCGAGGTCGGGCCGACGACGGCCTCGATGGTCACGTACTTCATCCCGGTCATCGCGACCGCCGCGGGCGTGGCACTCCTCGACGAGCACCTCGGCTGGAACACTCCCGTCGGCGCGCTGATAGTGCTGGCCGGTGCGGCCCTCACCCAGAGCCGCGGGCCGAGGCGGCGGGCCCGGGAGGATCAGCCGTAGCTGAGCGCGGGGGCCGGCCCGGCGGCCGCGGCGAGCGCGTCGGCGACCTCTTCGACGTCCCGTACGGACATCTCGGAGACGGTCAGCCGGACTCCGGGGCGGCTGGCCATGCGGAAGCGGGCGCCGGGGGCGACCGCCCACCCTGCCTGCAGCAGCCGGGCGACCGCCCCGGTCTCGTCGGCGACCGGGACCCATACGTTCATGCCGCTGCGCCCGTGCGCCTCGACGCCCCGCTCCGCCAGGGCCCGCACGAGGGCGTCGCGCCGCTCTCCGTAGGACCTGGCCACGGCCACGACGTCCACGGCGCCGGTCTCCCAGAGGTGGGCGACGGCCCGCTGGAGCAGTCGGCTGACCCAGCCCGGTCCCAGCCGCTGGCGGCCCAGCACCCGGTCGAGGGTGACAGCGTCGCCGGTCAGGGTGGCGACCCGCAGGTCCGGTCCGTAGGCCTTGGCGACCGAGCGGACCATCGCCCAGTGCTCCGTGCCGCCGGCGAGCGGGTGGAGGGGGAGGTCGACGATGGCGTGGCCGTGGTCGTCCTCGATCAGCAGGGTGCGGGGGTGGCGGGCGAGCAGCGCGCGCAGGGCGGCCGCGCGCTCGGCGCTCACCGCCGCGCCGGTCGGGTTCTGCGCGCGGTCGGTCACGACCACGGCGCGCGCGCCGGCCCGTAGCGCGCGCTCCATGCTGTGGGCGAGGGGCCCTTCGTCGTCGATCTCGACGGGGACGGGCTTGAGGCCGAGGGCCGGTACGAGATCCAGCAGGCCGCCCCAGCCCGGGTCCTCGACGGCCACGGCATCCCCCGGGCGCAGATGCGCGGCGAGGACCCGTTCGATGGCGTCGAGTGATCCGGAGGTGACGGCGACGGGCCCGTCGGGGACGCCGTCGGCGTCCAGGGCGGCCCGGGCGAGCCGGGCGAAGCCGGCGTCGACGGGAGCCTGGCCGTAGAGGTCGGGGCGTTCGTCGGCGCGGCGGGCGGCCGCAGCGAACGCCTCGGCGAGCGGCGGCAGCAGCGCGGCGTCGGGGTTGCCCTTCCCCGCGTCCCTGACGCCCGGCGGGGCGTCGACCCGGAGCGATCCTCGGGCGGTGGTGGCGGGCTCGGGGCGTACGCGGCTGCCGCGGCGGCCCGCGGTCTCGATGACCCCCCGCTCCCGCAGGGTGCGGTAGGCGGCGGCGACGGTATTGGGGTTGACCCCCAGCTCCGTCGCCAACTCCCTCATGGGCGGCAGCAGTTGACCCGGCGCAAGGGCTCCGCTGCCCACGCCCTGCTCCACGCTCGCAGCGATCTCCGATGCACGCCGCCCGGCGATCCGATACTCTCCTAGCACAAAAGAGATTATGCACTAGTGCAATGGAGGACGCAATGTCGCAGGCATCCGGCTACGAGCCGACCGACCGGACCGTTCCCACCCGGTCCCGGCACCGCGCCTCGTACGACCGCGAGCTGGTCCACGCGATCCTCGACGAGGCCTACGTCTGCCACCTCGGCTTCGTCCGCGACGGCGCGCCGGTCGTCCTGCCCACGCTCTACGGGCGGGTCGGCGAGCGGCTGTACGTCCACGGCTCCACCGGTTCGCGCCCCCTGCGGATGGCCGGCCAGGGCGGCGGCGAGGAGGCGCCCGGCCTCGCGGTGTGCCTCACGGTCACCCACGTGGACGGTCTGGTGCTCGCCCGGTCCGCCTTCCACCACTCGATCAACTACCGCTCCGTCGTGGTGCACGGCGTCGCCCGCCAGGTCACCGACCCCGAGGAGCGGCGCATCGCCCTCGACGCGCTCGTCGACCATGTCGTCCCCGGCCGCGCGCTGGACTCCCGCCCGGCCGACGCCAAGGAGCTCGCGGCCACGGCCGTCCTGCGACTGGACCTCCAGGAGGTCTCCGCGAAGGTCCGCGCCGGCGGCCCCAACGACGAGCCCGAGGACCTCGCCCTGCCGTACTGGTCCGGTGTCGTCCCGGTGGCGCGCCGCTACGGCACCCCCGTCCCGGCCGACGACCTGGACCCGGCCGTCTCCGTGCCCGCGTACGTCACCGCGCTCGGCTGACCCGCCATGCTCATCCACCCCTGGGACGCGGCCCACGACCCCGCCGAGTGGCAGAGCTGGCTCGCCGCCCACGACTTCGGCCAGCTCGCCGTGAACGGCCTGCCCGGCGAGCCGCCGTGGGTGCAGCCGCTGCACTTCCGCTACGACCCCGAGCCCGGCCCGTACGGCCGGGTCATCGCCCACCTGGCCCGGCCGAACCCGCTCTGGCCGGCCCTGGAGGCGTGCCCGGACGTCCTGCTCAGCGTGGTCGACGACTACGTCTTCGTGCCGGGCCCGTGGGCCGCGCCGCCCTCAGCTCCGCCCGAGCACGGCGTCCCCACCTCGTTCTACGCGGCCGTCCAACTGCGCTGCACCGCGCACGTGATCGACGACCCGGCCGAGAAGGCGGCTCTGCTGAACCGCCAGACGTCCCACTTCCAGCCGGAGGGCGGCTCGGCCGAGGTCTCCGTCGGGCAGGCCCCGTACGGCAGGCTGCTGTCGGGCCTGCGGGGCCTGCGCCTCGAAGTGACGGACGTACAGGCCAAGTTCAAATACGCCAACCACAAGCCGGCCGAGGTCCAGGACCGCCTGGCCGCCGGCCTGAAGGAGCGTGACGCCCCCCGCGACCGGGCGGCCCTCGCCCACCAGCTGCGCCGCCGCGCGACGGCGTAGGCGAGGGCCCCGGGACCTCCCGCGGCCCCGGCGGGACGGCCTACGCGAGGGCCTCGGCGCGCCTGCGGGCCGCGGCGCCCCTCGCCTCGGCCGCCGCCAGGCCGGTGACCGCCGTCAGCAGGAGGAGAGTGCCGGCGAGGGTGGTCGCGGTGAGTTCCTCACCGAGCAGGGTGACGGCGAGGACCGCGGCGCTCACCGGCTCCAGGAGCATGATCACGGAGACGGTCGCGGCGCGGACGACGGCCGCGCCCGCGAAGTAGAGGGCGTACGCGAGGGCCGTCGGCACGGCGGCCACGTACACCAACAGGCCCACCACCGTGCCCATGTGGTCGGTGTGCGGGACGAGGCCCTCGGCCGCCGCCATCGGCAGCAGGCCGACCGCGCCGATGACGAACGCCCAGACCGTGGTGGTCAGCGCGTCCCCTCCACCGCCGTCACGGCCGAGCCACCGGGTCAGCAGGGTGATCGCCGCGTACCCGGCGGCGGACAGCACCGCCAGGGCCACGCCGAAGGGGCGTACCTCGGCCTGGCCGCCCCCGAGCACCAGCACGGCGAGCCCGGCCAGGGCCCCGCCCACGGCGAGGACACCGCCCCGGCCCATCTGCTCGCCCATCGTCAGGCGGGCGCCGAGCGCGATGAGGACGGGCCCGGCGCCGAGGGTGACGACGGTGCCCACGGCGAGACCGGTGGCCTCCACAGCGCCGAAGTACGCGCTCTGGAAGACGGTCAGCCCGATCCCCGTCCCGAGGATCCGCAGCAGCTTGCGGCGGCGCGGTTCAGCCACCGGCGCTGCGGCCCGCCGGGGCCGCAGGGCGAGCGCGCCGAGGAGCAGGACGAGTCCGCCGACGCACCGCCAGAAGGAGAGCGCGAGGGGGCCGAGATCGCTGATCCGGAAGACGAGGGTGGCGGCCGCGCCGGCGGTGCCCCAGGCGATTCCGGCGACGATCAGGTAGAAGAGGCTCCGCCCGACGGGCAGCGCCGTGGGCAGGGGGGAGTTCGACACGTGGTTTCTCCGTGTGAAGACAGGTGGATGGTCGCTCGGCTCCGTGTGCGGGCAGCGACGGTCCACCCGGCGGCCATGGCGGCCCGAGCCGGGTCTTCGTCTGGAGAGGTACCGCCCGCGTTACGCGGCAGGCGGCGGAAGAACGGTCGAATGCATGATCGTCACCCTACTTGGAGGTCTGGAGGGAGGTGCGCTCCGGGGCCGGCCGGTCCTCGTGCTCGGCCTGCTCCGAGCCGGCGACCGGCCGGGACGGCGCCTTCGGCGTCGAGGACTGGGCGATGAACGCGCCGACGAGGACGACCGCGCCACCGATGATCTGCGGCGCCGCCAAGTGCTCCCCGAGCAGCACCCACGCCAGCACGGTCGCGATGACCGCCTCCAGGCAGGCCACGACTCCGGCGACCTGCGGGGAGAGCCTGCGCACCGACACGACGCCGGTGACGTAGGCGACGACGGTCGCGATCAGCACGATCCAGCCGAGCAGCAGCCAGGCCGGGGCGGCGGTCCCGTTCAGCTCGGCGGTGCCGCCGAGGACGGACCAGTCCATGCCCCAGGGCCGGGCCACGACGGTCAGGACGAGCGCGCCGACGAGCAGTCCGTACGCGATGACGCCGAGCGGATCGGCGGGTTCGGCCTCGTCGCTGCCCTGGTCGGACAGGACGAAGTAGCCGACCTGGCAGCAGGCGGCGGCCAGCGCGAGCAGCAGCCCAAGGAGGTCGAAGGTGAGCCCAGACCAGACCTGCACGACACAGGCGAGCCCGCCGACGGCGAGCACCACCCCGAGCGCGGCGGCGCGGGTGACGGGACGGCGCTGGACGAACCGCACCCAGCCGAGGACGAGCGCGGGGGCGAGGTATTCGATGAGCAGGGCAACGCCGACCGGGATCCGCGAGATCGCCGCGAAGTAGCAGGCCTGGACGCCGGCGACGGCGAGGAGACCGAAGCCGGCGAGGAGGGCGGGCTTGCGCCGCAGGAGGTCGCGGTGGCGCCAGGCGACGGGCAGCATGACGAGCGCGGCGCCGGCCACCCGTAGCCACACCACATGCAGCGGGTCGAGCCCCGCTTCGATCAGCGGCTTGGCCGCGACACCTGATCCACCGAATGCGAACGCCGAGGCCAGGGCGAGTCCCAGGCCGGCGCTTCTCCCCTGAGACGCGTGCATCGGGCCATCATGCCAGCGGCACGTCAGGTGCGTAAGGCCCGTTACACCTGTTGAGACAGCTCCGCGATCCGCAGGGTCAGGGCGGAGGGATCGGCGCCCGCGCGGCCGAGGACCTCCACGGCCCGGCAGTCCGGGTCGGCGACCAGGGCGGCCAGCAGGTCGAGGCCGTGGGCGCGGGCGTCCCCGCGCTGTGCGGCGCGGTCCAGGGCCCGGGCCATGGCGGCCACGGCGGAGGGCGACCAGCCCGCCATCTGGTTCTTGCGTACGACGAGGGGGGCGACCCCGGAGTCCTCCACGGCGCCCCGCCAGCGCAGTCCGTACCCGATGCTGCGCTGGACGAGGTAGCCGAGGACGCGGGCGACCCGGCCGGGGCCGTCGAAGGCCGCGCCGACCGCCGGGTCGCACTCCAGCAGTGAATGGAGCAGATGGGCGGTGTCGATCTGCCGGTCCCCGTCCCGCAGCGCCCTTCGGCGCGCGCCCGCGACGACCGAGGCGAGTTCGACGGTGAGCTTGCTCAGCTCGACGGTGAGCCGGGCGTCAATCGCTCCGCGGGATGCGGCGGGCGGCTGAGGCACCCGTGGTACGGGAAATTGCACCGTCCCATCCCATCAGCCCTGCCGGGCCATGACCATCCCCGCCGGGAACCATGTCTCCATCCCACGGGAGGTGGGCATGGCGCGTTCTTTCCTCATCCTTACGGATGAGATTGCGAGGCAATGACAGAAGGGGCGCGCGCCGCCTTGCCTCACGCCCCCTCGGCCGACTCGACGACGACCGGCCGGACCGAGCAGATCTGACGGCCCATCAGTATTGAATGTTCACCGGCCCCCGGCTACGTTCCGCGCCACGGAGTCCGACAAGAGGAGTGGTCGCATGGCCGATGTCAGCGCGGAGGCACGTATCGAGGCACCGACCGAGAAGGTCTGGGCGCAGCTGACCGACTTCACCTCGTACGACCGGTGGAACGCCACCCACACGAGCTTCCCCAAGGGGGGTCCCGCCACCCTGGAGCCCGGCGCCACGTTCGAGGAGAACATGAAGCTGATGGGCTTCCCGGCCGAGGTGCTCTGGACGGTCGAGGAGCTGGAGACAGCGCGGGTTCTGGCCATCCGCGGCAAGGGCCCGATGGGTGTCAGTGTCGGTACGCGCTACTCGCTGACGGCGGACGGGGACGCCACGACGCTGCGGATCGACGGCGAGTTCACCGGCGCCGCGGTCTCCCTTATGGCGGGCAAACTCAAGGACTCGGCCACGGCGGCGCTCAACGAGTCGCTGCGCAGGCTCGGCGCGCTGGTGGCCTGAACTCCGGAGGCAGGAAGGGTCCCGTGGCACGGATGCCACGGGACCCTTGCCCTGACCGGGAGTTCTGATCCGACTCAGCGCTCGCCTTCGACTCAGTGCTCGTCGGCCAGGATCAGGTACAGCTTCTTGCGGGCGTCGTTGATGACCTCGACGGCCTTCTGCCGCTGCTCGGCACTGCCGGTCTTCCAGACCTGGCCGAACGCCTCCATCAGGCCGAAACCTGCCTGCCGGACTTCGTTCAGGGCCTCCCAGTCGACACCGCGCCCGGCCTCCTCCCACGGGGCGTCGGGCCCCGCCTCGACCTCGGCCCGCCCGGCGTCGGTGAGCGTGAACAGCTTCTTGCCGCCCTCGCTCGCGCTGGTGATCAGGCCCTCGTCCTCCAGCAGCTGGAGGGTGGGGTAGACGGAGCCGGGGCTGGGCTTCCAGGCCCCGCCGCTGCGCTCGCCGATCTCCTGGATCATCTCGTAACCGTGCATCGGACGGTCCTTCAGCAGCGTCAGGATCGAGGCGCGCACGTCTCCGCGCCGCGCCCTGCCCCGACCGCCGCCTCCGCGGCCACGCCCGCCCCAGGGGCCGCCGCCCCCGAACCCCGGTCCGAACGGACCGAAGGCGGCACGCCGCCCCTCGACGTCGGCCCAACCGCGATGGCCGGGTCCGCAGTGTCCGTGCCCTCGGCCGTGCTCATGCTCGTGTCCTTGTGAACGCATCGCTACGCTCCTTCCATCGTTGATCTGTCGCGATGCTTCAACGATATATCGGCACCGTTCTCCGAGCAACACCCTGACCGGCGCCGTCCGGCCACCGGTCCAGTGGTCACGAATTGGCCTTGGCCCGCGGCTTCGCCGGCCGCCTACGGTCTCGTCCATGCGGATTCGAATCGTCGACGCGTTCACCGACCGCCCCTTCTCCGGCAACCCGGCAGGGGTTCTCCTCCTCGACGGCTTCCCCGAGGACCACTGGCTCCAGAAGGTCGCCGCCGAGGTGAACCTCTCGGAGACCGCCTTCGCCCATCCCCTCCCCAGGGGCGGCGAGGCCGACTGGGCCCTGCGCTGGTTCACGCCGACCACCGAGGTCGACATGTGCGGCCACGCCACCCTCGCCACGGCGCACGTCCTGCACACCACCGGCCGCGCGAGCGGCACCATCCGCTTCACGGCCCGCTGCGGCATCCTGCGCGCGACCGCCGCCGAGGACGGCGCGATCACGATGGACTTCCCGACCTCGCCGCTCATCCCTGTGACAGCCCCCGCCGGACTCGCCGAGGCGCTCGGCGCCAAGCCCGTCTCGGTCCACGACACCGGCACGCACATCGGCGACCTGATCGTCGAACTCGCCGACGAGCAGGCCGTACGGTCCCTGGAGCCGGACGCGCGGGCGCTGGTGTCCCTGTCGGACCGGGGCATCATCGCCACCGCCGCGGCCGACGACCCCTCGCGCGGCTACGACTTCGTCTCACGCGGCTTCTTCCCCGGCGTCGGCATCGACGAGGACCCGGTCACGGGCAGCGCGCACACCGCCCTCGCCCCGTTCTGGTCAGCCCGCCTCGGCCGCGACGAGCTCACCGGCCTGCAGGGCGGCGCCCGTACGGGCCTGGTCCGTACGACCCTGCGCGGCGAGCGGACCCTGCTCACCGGCCGGGCGGTGACGGTGATCGAGGGCGACCTCCTCGTCTGACCGGCCCGGACAGCACGAAGGGGCGTACGGCACCGGCCGTACGCCCCTGTTCCCTTCAGCCGCCCCGGTTCACGGGGTGGGTCTCACGGGGTGGGCAACCAGCCCACCTTTCCGGCCAGCAGGCCGTATCCGACGAAGGCCACGATGTCGAGCAGCGCGTGCGCCGCGACCAGCGGGCCGACCCGCCCCCACCGGCGGTAGAGAAGCACGAACACCGCGCCCATCACCATGTTGCCGATGAAGCCGCCGATGCCCTGGTACAGGTGGTACGAGCCACGCAGCACCGAGCTCGCCACCAGCGCGGCCATCGGCGTCCACCCCAACTGCCCGAGCCTGCGCAGCAGATAGCCGACGACGAGGACCTCCTCCAGTACGGAGTTCTGCACCGCCGACAGGATGAGCACCGGGTACTTCCACCACACATCGGGCAGCGACTCGGGCACCACCGTCAGGTTGAAGCCGGCGGCCCGCGCGAGAAGGTAGAAGGCGAGCCCCGCGCTGCCGATGGCGGCCGCCACCAGCGCCCCGCGTCCGAGATCGGGCCAGGGCCGCGTCCGGTCGAAGCCGATGGCCCGCAGGCCAGGACCCTCCCGGGTCAGCAGATGCGCCACGAGCACGACGGGCACGAGCGCGGTCGCGATGCCGAACAGCTGCCACGCCAGGTCGAGCCATGGCCGTCCCGGCGCGTACGAGCTGTTGAGCATCGCGGCCTGGTCCTTGAGCCCGCCGGGCTTGGTCAGCGCCCCGATAAAGCTGATCAGCGACGACACCGCGCTCGCGCCGAGCGAGAGCGCCAGCACGATCATGGTCTCGGACCGCAGGATCCCCCGTGAGAGGCCCTCGTGGGGAAGAGTGTCGGCCACGCGCCCTGCCTCCTGCTGCACACCGTTCTGGGATGTCACAGCTTGCCCGATGCCACGGCGACGGGCACGGCCGGGTCCCACGGCAGCGCCGAGGGCGAGGTCGCCCGCCGCGTGCCGGACGTGGATCGGGGCCGCCGGCGCGCTGGTGGCGCTCCTCAGTCTCCGAGCCCGGACGGCCAGGCGTGCACCGGCTCGCCGCGGCGCATCAGCTCCGCGTAGCGCCGGGTGGTCACCGCGAGCGCCTCCTCCCGCCCGAGCCCCGCCTCCAGGCCGCGGTGGTAGGTGTCGACCTGCCAGGAGGCTCCGTTCACCCGCCGCCGGCAGCGCTCCTCGATGACACCGAGATACGCGTCCCGGTCGGCCGGTTCGATGCCCCAGGCGTCGAGGCCGGCCGCGGCGAGCGGCAGGAGTTCGTCCCGTACGAGCTTCACGGCGGGCACGGCGGTGATGCCGCCCGAGCGGCCGGGGCGCGGCCAGCGCAGCTCCGCGTCGATGCCGTGGCGGCAGGCGGTGTCGAAGTTGGCCTCGGCCTCCTGGAAGGTGAGCCGTTTCCACACCGGGCGCGGCTCCTCGGCGAGCGCGCGCACGAGTCCGTAGTAGAAGGCGGCGTTGGCGACGACGTCGGTGACGGTGGGGCCGGCGGGCAGCACGCGGTTCTCCACGCGCAGATGCGGGACGCCGTCGGTGAGTCCGTACACGGGCCGGTTCCAGCGGTAGACCGTGCCGTTGTGCAGCGCCAGCTCCTGGAGCCGGGGCACTCCCCCGTCGTCGAGGACGCGCAGCGGATCCTCCTCGTCGCAGATCGGCAGCAGCGCGGGGAAGAAGCGCAGATTCTCCTCGAACAGCTCGTACGCCGAGTCCACCCACCGCTCCCCGAACCAGGTGCGCGGCCGCACCCCCTGGGCCTGGAGCTCGGGCGGACGGGTGTCGGTGGCCTGCTGGAAGAGGGGCGGCCGGGACTCGCGCCACAGCTCCCGGCCGAAGAGGAAGGGCGAGTTGGCGCCCACCGCGATCTGCACGGCAGCCACCGCCTGCGCGGCGTTCCACACGGCGGCGAAGCGGGCCGGGGTGACCTGGAGGTGCAACTGCACGGACGTACAGGCCGCTTCGGGCGCTATCGACGTCGCCGTGCAGGTCAGCCGCTCCACGCCGTGGATGTCGAGGGTGAAGTCCTCCCCGCGGGCGGCCACGATCTGGTCGTTGAGCAGCATGTAGCGGTCGACCTCGGAGAGGTTCGCGGAGACCAGATCCTGGGGGGTGAGCGTCGGCAGAATACCGATCATGACGATGCCCGCGTCGACCTCTTGGGCCTTGCGGTGGGCATATCCCAAACCCGTACGCAACTCCTCGGCGAGCCGGTCGAATACCCGGCCGCCGAGGCGGTGCGGCGCGATGTTCACTTCCAGGTTGAACATTCCGAGCTCGGTCTGGAAATCCTTGCTCGCTATGCGGTCGAGCACCTCGGCATTCATCATCCGGGGCATGCCGTCTCCACCGGCGAGATTCAGCTCGATCTCCAGGCCCATCATGTTCTTGGGCCGGTCGAACCTCTTCTCCGCCAGGAGCCTCCCCAGCCCCGTCAGGCACTGTTGGAGCTTGCGCCGGTATCTCTGCCGATCGGACAGGTCGAACCCGCCTGCCACGATCTTCTCCCCCATCGGAGCGTCCCTCCTCGAGTGGGCAGCCCGCGGCTCGGCCGCTCGCGTCACGGTCGATAATGCCCAGCCGGACTGATCCATAACGCCCGCACGCGGACCGGCCGAACGGTAGGCTGAGAACATGAGCCGTACGGCACATTCCATGGGCCCATTCCGGCGGCCCATTCGCCGGACGGGATGCGCGGGGCACATTCCGTCGCGACGGCACGGTCGATTCGCCGACGGGATCCGGCCGTCGTAGCGGGGATTACCGTGCAGGTCAAAGACGTGCGCCGACGCAAAATCCATCGAAATGCCGCAAATCAAAGGCCGAATTCTGCCTTGGCGGCAATACCGGGGGCCGGTAGCAGAAACACTGCGTGAACACGCGTCGTATAAACTCCGCGAACGAGGCAGAGAGTTGGCGCCCGGCCACGGCCTTCTGGCCCCCTCTGGCCCCGCGCTGACAGCGTCGTCCGCACTGCCCCCGCTTCACCGTGTCTCCTGAGTGAGAGGCGACCCACCATGCTCCACATCCCTCCGGCCCCTTCGGCCGCCCTGCGCAGTGTGCTCGTGGCCCTCGGTTCCCCCACCGCGGTCCGCGACGCACGTACCCCGGCTCTCCGCTCCTTCCAGGGCCCGCTCACCCCCGAACTGCCCCTGCCCGTCCACGTCCTGGACACTCTCGATCAGGTCGTCCCGCCCGGCCGCACGCCCCGTACCAGGCTCGCCGGCTGGCGGTTCCTGATCCGCGGCGGCGAACGCTCCATCGCCGCCGCGGACACGATGCTCACTCCGGACGGCTGGTCCTTCTCGCACTTCTTCGAAGGGCCGTACGTCACCGCCACCGAACACGCGCTGCGCCAGGCCGAGTCCGTCACCACACCGTTCCAGCCACGTCTGCTGTCGGTCCCCGAGCTGTACATGCTGACGCTCTGGCTGCACGCGGACACCGACGCCGACGGGGCCGATGGCTCCCCGGCGCCGACCGATCTCCTGATCCCCCTGGCGCCCGCGCCACCGGGGATCGCCGCACACCGCGCCCACCAGGTCGCCGACCTGCTGCCCGTCCTGACCCTCCGACTGGCCCCGGCACCGCTGCTGGGGTCACCGGCCTGACCCGGCCGCTTCCACCCGCGATGCCCCGCGTTCCGACGGCGCGGGGCATCGCTGTACGCCCGTAAACCCGTACGCGCACGCGAGGAGCGCATTCGTACGGGTCGCCGTACGCTGCCCCGTACGGACTAGCCCACTGGGACCACCCCGAACCATCCGAAGTGACAGTGCACTTGAACTGAACCGCCCGGGCGGGTGATACGTCCTTGTGCAGTAGGAAGAGCTGACGCGAAATCCCTGCGGATCGACCTCCGCAGGGGAAGACTGGGACCACCGAAACGACCGACGGGGGGCGGCCATGAACTCCGCTTCGAGCCGCAGGACACACACCACACCGCAGCGAAAGAACCCATCCATGTGCCAGCACCAGCCACCCTGCCCCACAGCCGACTCCGCCGACCGGGAGGCCGCGCGCCTCGTGGCGCACCACCCGGAGCAGGGTTGGAGCCTGCTGTGCAACGGCGTCCTGCTCTTCGAGGACACCGGTGAGCTGCTGCCGGACGGCCAGATCATCGCGCCGCACCGGCCGCCGGGGGTGGTGACCGCCGCCTGACGCAGGCGGCAAGCAAGCCGAAGGGCCGGCCCGGAGAGCTTCTCCGAACCGGCCCTTACCTGTGCTCGCGTAGGCGCGCCCAGGGCCCTGCCCCAGGCGCCGTACGTCAGTTGTCGTACTCGTCCAGCGGCGGGCAGGAGCAGACCAGGTTCCGGTCGCCGAAGGCGCCGTCGATCCGGCGCACCGGCGGCCAGTACTTGTCCGCGGCCGACACCCCGGCCGGGAAGACGGCCTCCTCGCGGGTGTACGGGTGGTTCCACTCGCCGCCGAGCGCGGCCGCGGTGTGCGGGGCGTTGGCGAGCGGGTTGTCCCCGGCGGGCCACTCGCCGGAGGCGACCTTCTCGATCTCGGCGCGGATCGCGATCATCGTGTCGCAGAACCGGTCGATCTCGGTGAGGTCCTCACTCTCCGTCGGCTCGATCATCAGCGTGCCGGCGACCGGGAACGACATGGTCGGCGCGTGGAAGCCGTAGTCGATCAGGCGCTTGGCGATGTCGTCGACGCTGACCCCGGTCGCCTTGGACAGCGGACGCAGGTCCACGATGCACTCGTGGGCGACGAGCCCGGCCGGACCGGTGTAGAGCACCGGGTAGTGCGGCTCCAGGCGCTTGGCGATGTAGTTCGCCGCGAGGACGGCGACCTGGGTGGCCCGCTTCAGGCCCTCGCCGCCCATGAGGCGCACATACGACCAGGAGATCGGCAGGATGCCGGCCGAGCCCCACGGGGCGGCCGAGATCGGGCCGACGCCCGTCTGCGGTCCGGCGCTCGGCTGGAGCGGGTGGTTGGGCAGGTACGGGGCGAGGTGCGCCCGGACACCGACCGGGCCGACGCCCGGGCCGCCGCCGCCGTGCGGGATGCAGAAGGTCTTGTGCAGGTTCAGGTGCGAGACGTCGCCGCCGAACTTGCCCGGCTTGGCGAGGCCGACCAGCGCGTTGAGGTTGGCACCGTCGACGTACACCTGGCCGCCGGCGTCGTGCACGGCGGCGCAGATGTCGGCGACGTGCTCCTCGAACACACCGTGCGTGGACGGGTAGGTGATCATTAGCACGGACAGCTCGTCGCGGTACTGCTCGATCTTGGCGCGCAGGTCCTCGATGTCCACCTCGCCGTCGTCGGCGGTCTTGACGACGACGACCTTCATCCCGGCCATCACGGCGCTGGCGGCGTTGGTGCCGTGCGCGGAGGAGGGGATCAGGCAGACGGTGCGCTGGGTGTCGCCGTTGGCGCGGTGGTAGGCGCGGACCGCGAGCAGACCGGCGAGCTCACCCTGCGAGCCGGCGTTGGGCTGCAGCGAGACCTTGTCGTAGCCGGTGACCTCGGCGAGGCGCTCCTCCAGCTCGGTGATGAGCGTGAGGTAGCCCTGGGCCTGCTCGATGGGTGCGAACGGGTGAATCTGCCCGAACTCCGGCCAGGTCACCGGCTCCATCTCGGTCGTCGCGTTCAGCTTCATCGTGCAGGAGCCGAGCGGGATCATGCCGCGGTCGAGCGCGTAGTCGCGGTCGGCGAGCTTGCGCAGGTAGCGCAGCATGGCGGTCTCGGAGCGGTGCGCGTGGAAGACCGGGTGGGTGAGGTACGCGTCCGTGCGCAGCAGGGCCTCGGGCAGCGTGTCGGCCGCTTCCGCGTCCAGCGCCTCGATGTCGGCGTCCGCGCCGAAGGCGGCCCAGACGGCGGCGATCTGGGCGCGGCCGGTGGTCTCATCGCAGGAGACGGAGACGTGGTCGGCGTCGACGAGGTGCAGGTTGACCCCGCCCTCGCGGGCGGCGGCGACGGCCTGGGCCGCCTTGCCGGGCACCTTGACGGTCAGGGTGTCGAAGTAGGCGCCGTGGACGACCTCCACGCCCGCGGCCGTGAGGCCCGCGGCGAGGATGGTGGCGTACCGGTGGGTGCGCTGCGCGATCGCCTTGAGGCCCTCGGGGCCGTGGTAGACGGCGTACATGCCGGCCATGACGGCGAGCAGCACCTGCGCGGTGCAGATGTTGCTGGTGGCCTTCTCGCGGCGGATGTGCTGCTCGCGCGTCTGTAGGGCCAGGCGGTAGGCCTTGTTGCCGTCGGCGTCGACGGAGACGCCGACGAGCCGGCCCGGCAGGGAGCGGGCGTGCTTGTCCTGGACGGCCATGTAGCCGGCGTGCGGGCCGCCGAAGCCCATCGGGACGCCGAAGCGCTGGGTGGTGCCGACCGCGATGTCGGCGCCGAGGGCGCCGGGCGAGGTCAGCAGGGTCAGCGCGAGCAGGTCGGCGGCGACGGTGACGATCGCGCCGAGTTCGTGGGCCGCGTCGATGAGCGGCTTGATGTCCCGTACGGCGCCGGAGGCGCCCGGGTACTGCAGGAGCACACCGAAGACGCCGCGTTCGGCGATCTCGGCCGGGATGCCCTCGGACAGGTCGGCGACGACGACCTCGACACCGGTCGGTTCGGCGCGGGTCTGGATGACGGCGACGGTCTGCGGCAGCGCGTCCGCGTCGATCAGGAAGACACCGTTCTTGACCTTGCCGACGCGCCGGGACAGCGCCATCGCCTCGGCGGCCGCGGTGCCCTCGTCGAGGAGGGAGGCGCCGGAGGTGGGCAGACCGGTGAGGTCGGCGACCATGGTCTGGAAGTTGAGCAGCGCCTCGAGCCGGCCCTGCGAGATCTCCGGCTGGTAGGGCGTGTACGCCGTGTACCAGGCCGGGTTCTCCATGACGTTGCGCAGGATGACCGGCGGCGTGAAGGTGCCGTAGTAGCCGAGGCCGATCATCGGGGCGAGGACCTTGTTGCGGTCGGCGAGCGTGCGCAGCTCGGCCAGGACCTCGGCCTCGGTGCGGGCGGCCGGCAGCCCGAGCGCCTCGGCGCTCTTGATCACGTCCGGTACCGCGGCGGCCGTGAGCTCGTCGAGCGAGCCGTAGCCGACCTGGGCGAGCATCTTCGCCCGGGCTTCGGCGTCGGGCCCGATGTGCCGCTGCTCGAAGGGGATGCCCTGCTCCAGCACGGAGAGCGGAATGCGGTTGGCGGTCATGTACGGAGGCCTCCTGGTCGTCACGACCTGCGAGGGGCACCACGGCGCGGGTGCCCGGACGGCCTCCCCCTCTGTCATCTCAACCTGAGAGCTTCACCGGCGCACGCGGACGTGGCCGACTTTCACCGTCGGTGAGAGCGGATGCCGTCGGACATCGCCCTGCTTTCCAGAGTGACCTCGTCCGTGCGGTACAGGGGCCTGAGAGATTCCGGGGAGGAGTTGCTCCTTCGGCGCCACCGAAAGGTTTCTTCGCTGGACTCTCCCGCACGGGGTCAGCAGCCACAGCCAGCCTACCAGCGAGGTTCCTCGGGGTTCCCTCAAGTGGCCGACATCCCCGTTGTGCACTTTCGTAGTCCTTGAAGAGCAGGTGCGACCAGTTGGAGGGACCGTGCAGACCGACATCGATCCGCGCAGCCTGATCGGCCGGAAGGCGTTCGACCGCAACGGCACCAAGATCGGCACCATCGACGAGGTGTACCTGGACGACGCCACAGGAGCCCCCGAATGGGCGGCCGTACGGACCGGACTGTTCAGCCGGGACGCCTTCGTCCCCCTGGAGCCGAGTGAGCTGGTCAACGACGCGCTGCACATCCCGTACGAACGCGCGCTGATCAAGGACGCCCCCGACTTCGGCGTCGGCCGCCACCTCTCCCCCGAGCAGGAGCTCCAGCTCTACCACCACTACGGGATAGAAATCCCGCCACTGTCCACCGCCGCACCCCCGGACCGGGACTTCGGCCGGATCGCGGGCCAGGACGACTGACCGGGCCGGCCCCGCGCTCACACGGGGCTCACACGGGCGGGGGTACCAGCGGCAGCGGATCGGACGGCTCCAGATCCGGGTCGTCGACGAGGAAGGTCCGCACCCGCCCCGGCGGCGACCCCGGCTCCTCGAACCGCACCGTCACCCGCCCCACCCCGCTGCCCTGCACCCATCCGGGCCCGTACACCGCGTGCCGTACGTCCCGCCCTGCCGGCCAGTGCCGCTCGGCCGGGACCGCGGCCGCTTCCGGCTCGGCCGTACGCTCGTCCTCCGCGGTCTGGGCCGGCTCGCCCTCCGCCGGTTCCCGTAGCTCGTCGGCGGCCTGCGCGAAGAGGTCCTCCTGGGTGTAGTCGGCCAGACCGCTCACACCCACACCCAGCAGCCGCACCCCGCCCGTGGTGTCGACGGCCTCCAGGAGCCGCCCGGCGGCCTCGCGGACGACCGCGGGGGCGTCGGTCGGCCCACGCAGCGTCTCCGAGCGGGTCAGCGTCGAGAAGTCGTAGCGCCGCACCTTCAGCACGATCGTCCGCCCGGAGTGCCCTGAGGCACGCAGCCGCTCCACACACCGGTCGGCCAGCCGCTCCACCTCGATCCGGATCCGCACCCGGTCGTGCAGGTCCGTGTCGAACGTGTCCTCCACGGAGACCGACTTCGCGTCCCGCTCGGCCACCACGGGCCGGTCGTCGTGCCCCAGGGCCATCCTGGCCAGCGCCGCCCCGTGCGCCCGCCCCAGCAGCCGTACGAGCTCGTCCTCGCCGGCCTCCGCCAGATCGGCGACCGTCGTCATCCCGGCCCGCCGCAGATGCTCCCCGGTCGCGGGCCCCACCCCGGGCAGGATCCGCACCGACTTCGGCCCGAGCAGCTCCCGCTCCGTGCCCGGCTCGATCAGCACGAGTCCGTCCGGCTTCGCCTCCTCCGAGGCGATCTTGGCGAGCATCTTCGAACCGGCCAGACCCACCGAGCCGGTCAGCCCCGTGGTGCCGAGAATGTCCCTGCGCAGCCGCTCACCGGCCTCCCGCGCCGTGGCCGAGTCATATGCCGCGCCACCCGCTTCCAGGTCCACGAAGGCCTCGTCCAGGCTCAGCGGCTCGACCAGCGGGGACAGCCGGGCGAGCAGCGCCATGACCTGGTCGCTGACCGAGCGGTACAGCGAGAAGCGCGGCACCAGATACGCGGCGTTCGGCGCGAGCCGCCGGGCCTGCGCCATCGGCATGGCCGAGTGCACCCCGAACCGTCTCGCCTCGTACGACGCCGTCGCCACCACACCCCGCGGCCCGAGGCCGCCGACGACCACCGGTTTTCCGCGCAGACTGGGCTTCGCCGCCTGCTCGGCGGCGGCGAAGAAGGCATCCATGTCCAGATGCAGGATCGTCGGCGCGGCTCTCACACCTCAGATGCTGCCTTACGGCACTGACAGTGGACCCGTACTTCTGTGCGAAACGCGGGCGGGAGCTCTGAAGACCGGAGTCTCAGACCGCCCTGTCCCGGCGGCGCCGCGCCAGTTCGTCGGCCGGATTGTGGCCGACCAGTGTCTCGCCGGTGTCGACGCGCTCCCCGTGCAGCTGCGACAGCGCGGCCTCCACGTCCCGCCACACGACGCCCACGGCGATCCCGAAGACCCCCTGCCCGCCCTGGAGGAGGTCCACCACCTCGTCCGGCGATGAGCACTCATAGACGGTGGCGCCGTCGCTCATCAGCGTCATCCGCTCCAGATCGCGAAAGCCCCGCGCGCGCAGATGCTGCACGGCCGCGCGGATGTTCTGGAGCGCGACCCCGGTGTCGAGGAACCGCTTGACGATCTTGAGGACGACGACGTCGCGGAAGCTGTACAGCCGCTGCGTTCCCGAGCCGTAAGCGGGGCGCACACTCGGCTCGACGAGCCCCGTACGCGCCCAGTAGTCCAACTGCCGGTAGGTGATCCCAGCCGCCGCGCAGGCGGTCGGCCCCCGGTATCCGATGGTGTCGGTGGTGGTGTCGGCCGCACTCACGTGAGCCGCACTCGCCGCACTTCCGTGAAGCGGATACGGCCCGCTCTCCACCGGACTCCGTCCGGGGAGACCCCCTGCCGTACCGTCGCCGCTGCTCATCACGCCGACCCTCCGTCCTTGACCTGCCCACACGAAGGTAGGCAGTCACTCGGGGTGCGTCAACGATCGCCACACTCGGCACGCCGAGTGATAATCACCCTGAGAGTGGTTTCCCGTGTCTCTCTCCGGGGAACGGCTACTCGAATGCCCTGGGGCCATCCTGAGCAGCGCGGCGGGTCGAAGGCCCGGTCATTGACTGCTGGTTCCGAAGTCCTCCGGCGAGATCTGGTCGAGGAACTCGCGGAACTTCTCCACCTCGTCCTCCTGCTCGTCGGGGATCGCGATACCCGCGTCGTCCAGCACCCCGTCACTGCCGAAGATCGGCGTTCCGGTGCGCAGGGCGAGCGCTATGGCGTCGGAGGGCCGGGCACTGACCTCGACCCCACTGGCGAAGACCAGCTCCGCGTAGAAGACCCCTTCACGCAGGTCCGTGATGCGGACCTCGGTGAGCTCCTGGCCCACGGCCTCCAGCACGTCCTTGAACAGGTCGTGGGTCAGAGGCCTGGCAGGGGCCATGCCCTGCTGGGCGAAGGCGATCGCGGTCGCCTCACCCGGTCCGATCCAGATGGGGAGGTACCGATCGCCTCCCACTTCACGCAGGAGCACGATCGGTTGGTTGGAGGGCATTTCCACCCGGACACCCACAACGTCGAGCTCGTTCACACAGCAACCCTAGGACGTGCTCGACCGGTTTGGGTAGTCGGGCTCCCCCAAGATCACTGGAAGCGGACTCCGAGCGCGGTTTGTACCAAGGCCGAATGCAGCCGTACGGAGAGCCCCGCCAGCTCCTTCGCGGTGGCTTCCGCATGCGCCCTGGTCTGCGGATTGCGGTGCCGGCGCAGCGGTGCGACGATCTGTTCGACCAGCCCCGCCTCCCGGTCGGCGGCCGCTTTCATGGCGCGAAGATGCCGCGCTTCGAGACCGAATCTCCCCAGATCCGCGACAAGTTTGGCGACCGTCACGGTCTCGGCGTCGTACCCACCGTCCGGGTCCGGAGCGATGAGCCCGTACGACTCCCAGTCGGCGAGCTCCTCCTCGGTGACCTCGGCGGCCGCCAGGAGCTCGGCACGCCCCACGCGGGCGGCGGTCGGCCGCTGCGCCTCCTGGTCCCAGGGGACGTCCAGCGGCTCGCGCTGCGGCGCCTGGGCCGGCAGCTGCACCTGCTCCCCGCGCGCCAGCGCGTCCAGGTGCTCCCTGATGACCTTCAGGGGCAGATAGTGGTCCCGCTGCATCCGCAGGATCTGCGCCAGCCGCTCGACGTCCTGGGGGCTGAACTTGCGGTACCCCGAAGGGGTCCGCCGCGGCTCGACCAGGCCCTCGGCCTCCAGGAACCGGATCTTGGAGATCGTGACCTCGGGAAACTCGTCCCTGAGCTGGTTCAGCACCGTACCGATACTGACCAGCCGGTCACCCGCGGTGGCGGTGCCGTGGCCGGCACCGCCCGTCGGTGTTCGCAGCATGGACCTTCCTTAGGGGTCCCCCCGGAACGGAGTCCGGGGGTGGGTCACACGCCCCGCTGGCTCGGGTAGAAGACCAGCCGGTACTTGCCGATCTGAACCTCGTCACCGGTGGCGAGCAGCACGACCGAGTCGATCGGCTCACGGTTGACGTACGTGCCGTTCAGGCTGCCGACGTCCGCGACGGTGAAGGTGCCTTCCTGGGTACGGCGGAACTCCACATGACGCCGGGAGACCGTCACGTCGTCCAGGAAGATGTCGCTCTGCGGGTGACGGCCGGCCGTGGTCAGGTCACCGTCGAGCAGGAAGCGACTGCCCGAGTTCGGGCCGCGTCGCACCACGAGCAGCGCCGAACCGGGCGGCAGCGCGTCGACGGCCGCCTGGGCCTCCGGGGAGAGCGACGGCAGCGCGTGCTGACCGGTGGCCTCGGCCTCGTACGCCTCGAGACCCGAGATGGAGATGGTCGACGTCGTCTCGGACGCCCGCTCCGCCGGCGCCGTGCCGCGCAGCGGGGCGCCGCAGTGGGAGCAGAACCTGCTGTCCGCGGCGTTGCGGTGCCCGCACCTCGTACATACCGGCATGGACGAATCCTCCTGCCGCGGCTGCCCCGCGGGGGCCTGGGCTCCGTACGGACCGGGGGCAAACCCTCCACCCGCACTTGAGGTTGATGGTTCTCCGAAACCTATGCGTCCGGAAGCGGCAGGGTCAACAGACGACGCGCCCTGTCCGCCCGGATGGACACCGTCCTGGGCGACCTCGTCACGGAACAGGGGGCGTTCGCCACCCTGCTCCTCGCTCTGGGCATGGCGCGGGGCGCGGTGCTTGGCGGTGCTGCCGCCGTCCTCGCGTGCGCTCTTGCCGAACAACTTCGCAAACAACTTCACGGGCGATTCCCCTTGACCGAAACAGACCCGCCCGTGGGGCAGGACGAACCCTGAATGAACACACCTGCCGACCCGGACACCTTCACAACGTCCGTATCCTCCGGACAGTTTCCACCACGCGGCAGGCTGGTGGTGCGTCGACCCCCCGCAACGTCATGCCCTTGTCGCGCGACCCTCATGCACCCCCGCCTCACTGCGACGACGACCGAGCGTAGTCAGGCCGCTCCGCAGGTCGCAAGGCGTCCACAACGATCTTGTCGGAACGCCGCACCGTGGCCGTGGCCTGCTCCTTCTCCAGTGTCTGGACGACACCGCCGGGGATGTTGAGCGCGGGCTCCAGGTCCTCCGGCTTGCCGATGACCTTGAAGACGTATGGAGGGGACACCTTCGTTCCATCGACTTCTATCGGACTTCCGTCGCCTCCGGAGAAGTACGAGTCGGCGACCACTCTGACGTCGTTGACCTGGATCGCCTCGGCGCCGGCCGCGCGCAGCTCCTGGATGGCGTCGAGCAGCATGTCCGACTCGACCGCCCCGGCGCCGTCCGCGATGGTGAGGGTGATGCCGGGGCCCTGCGCGGCCACAGTGCCGGCCAGGATCCCGAGCTGGCGTTCCTTCTCGCGGGTCTGCTTACGGGCCTCCTCGGCCTGGTCTGAGCTGTTGTCCAGCTCCGCGCGCTGGTCCTCGAGGCGCGACTTCTCGTCCTCCAGGCGCTGGGTGCGGTCGTCCAGCTCGTCGAGGATCCGGACCAGGTCCTCCTGCCGGGCGCCCCGCAGCGCGCTGCTGTCGCTGGTGGAGCGGACCTGGATCGCCAGCCCCAGTCCGAGCACGAACAGCAGCACGGCGACGATCAGTTGGGCACGGGAGAAGCGGGGCGGCCACAGCCCGGCGGCCAGCCGCTGGCGGCCGGTCAGCGGCGCCGGAGCGGGCTCCGCGGGCTCCGGCTCACGGGCCGGCGCCGGCTCACGGACCGGCTCCTCCTTGCGGACCGGCTCCTCCTTGCGGGGAAGGCCGCTCTCGGGGACGTCGTTCTGCGGGGTCTCGTCGTTGCTCATCGGCCTCACGCCCGGAACACATGCCGCCGGATCGCGGCGGCGTTGGAGAAGATCCGGATACCGAGGACGACCACGACACCGGTGGACAGCTGGGCGCCCACGCCCAACTTGTCGCCGAGGAACACGATCAGCGCGGCCACGACCACGTTCGACAGGAAGGAGACCACGAAGACCTTGTCGACGAAGATCCCGTCGAGCATGGCCCGCAGACCGCCGAAGACCGCGTCGAGCGCGGCCACGACGGCGATCGGCAGATAGGGCTCGACCACCGCCGGCACCTCGGGCCGGACCAACAGTCCGACCACGACTCCCACGACGAGGCCCAGTACGGCGATCAAGATGTGCCCTTCCCTGTGTCGGCCGTGGCCTGCCCGCCGGACTTGCCGGCCCGGGCGTCCCTCGGCTCTGCTGTACGTACGATCAGGCTGGGCGCGGCCGGGAGACGCACCTCGTCCTGGGCGGAAATGCTGGTGCGGATACCGAAGTTCTCCTGCAGCGCGTGCAGGTACTGGCCGTCGGCGCTGTCCTGGAACGCGGTGCTCAGCTTCTTCCCGTCCCCCACCGCCAGCACGGTGTACGGCGGCACCAGCGGTTTGTTGTCGACCAGTATGGCGTCGCCCGCCGCCCGGATCGCCGACAGCGACGTCAGACGCTGCCCATTGATCGCGATCGCCTCGGCGCCGGACTGCCACAACCCGTTGACGACCCGCTGCATGTCCCGGTCCCGCACCCGGCCTGTGTCGGAGAAGCCGCTGCTCTCACGCGGTCCGCCGCCGCCCTGGTCGGTGTCCTTGGCGTCGTCCACGACCAGCTTGACCCCGGGCCCGCGCACCTCCGTGGCGCCGGAGAGCAGCGCGACGAGCTCGGCCTGGTCCCCGCCGTGCTCCTCCAGCGCCTTGCGCTGCCGCTCCCCCACCTCGCCGCGGAGCTTCTCCACATCCGCCGCCAGCTTGTCGGCCGCGGAGGTCTCCGCCTCGATACGGTCGATGAGCTCCTCGCGCTCCTTGGCGACGACCGGCGCCGACACCTGGGTCTGCGCGGCGGCGACGGTGACCACCAGCGCCGCCAGCACAAGACCGGCGGCGAGCGCCAGCTTGGCCCGGAGCGTGCGCGGAAGACCGCCCTCCGCCTGCCGTCGCGCCGTCGCCTCCGCGTACCCGTCGTCCAGGGCGTGGTCCATCACATTGGTCAGCAGCGACATGGACGCATCGGGACGCGGTGGCGGGGAGCCGGTGCTCCGAACGGGGGGCTGCTGCGACATGCCGCACATCGTCGCACGTCGCGCGGGCTACCGCCGAATGGCCCCACCGTTGTGCCGGGAGGCGCCCAAGGACACCTCCCGGCACATCCGTACCACCCGTCAGTGACCGGCGCTGTCCACCACGGCCGACCATTCGTCGAGCAGCGCCTGCGCGGAGGCGTCGTCCGGCCCCTCCGCCCACAGATGGGTGACGGCTTCCGCCGGGTCCGGCAGCACCATCACCCAGCGCCCGTCGGCCTCCACCACCCGTACACCGTCGGTGGTGTCCACATGACGATCACCGGCCGCCTCCACGACCCGGCGCATCACCAGGCCCTTGACGGCCCACGGGGTCGCAAGGTCCCTGCGCAGCACGTGCGCCCGCGGAATGCGCGCGTCGATCTGGCTGAGCGTGAGCTGGGTCCGCGCCACAAGCCCTATCAGCCGGACGAAGGCAGCGGTGCCGTCGAAGACACTGCTGAACTCCGGCACGATGAACCCGCCGCGGCCGTCGCCCCCGAAGATGGTCGACTCCTCCCGGCCGACCCGGGTCAGGTCGTCCGGCGAGGTGGTCGTCCACTCCACCTGCGTGCCGTGGTACGCCGCCACCTGCTCGGCGATCCTGGTGGTCGTCACCGGCAGCGCCACCCGGCCACTGCGCCGCTCGGCCGCGACCAGGTCGAGCAGGACCAGGAGCGAACGGTCGTCCTCGATGATCCGCCCCCGCTCGTCCACCAGCGAGAGCCGTTCGCCGACGGGGTCGAACCGCACTCCGAACGCGGCTCGCGCCGACGCCACGATCTCCCCGAGCCGCACGAGCCCGGCTCGCCGTGTCTCGGCGGACTCGGTGGGTCTCGACTCGTCCAGCCCCGGGTTGATCGTCAGCGAGTCGACCTGGAGCCGCCCGAGCAGACTGGGAAGAACAAGCCCCGCGCTGCCGTTGGAGGCGTCCACGACGACCTTGAGACCCGCGTCGGCGACGCCCGTGGTGTCCACGTTGCGCAGCAGGGATCCGGTGTACGAGTCGAAGACGCTGGACGGGAAGGACAGGTCACCGATCTCGCCGGGGAAGGCCCGCCGGTACTCCTGACGCGCGTACACCCGGTCCAGCTTGCGCTGACCGGCCTGCGACAGATCCGCGCCCCGCTCGTCGAAGAACATGATGTCCACGGAGTCCGGCACACCGGGCGACGTCCGGATCATGATCCCGCCGGCACTGCCCCGGGCCGTCTGCTGACGGGCCACGGGCAGCGGTACGTTCTCCAGGTCCCGTACGTCGATGGCGCTGGCCTGCAGCGCGGAGATCACGGCCCGCTTGAGGGCCCGCGCACCACGGGAGTGGTCACGGGCCGTGGTGACCGTGGCGCCCTTCTTGAGGGTGGTGGCGTACGCGCCGGCCAGCCGGACGGCCAGCTCGGGTGTGATCTCCACGTTGAGGATTCCGGAGACTCCGCGCGCGCCGAAGAGGTGGGCCTGCCCGCGTGACTCCCAGATCACCGAGGTGTTGACGAACGCACCGGCCTCGATGGTCTTGAACGGGTAGACCCGGACATTGCCCTGCACGATCGATTCTTCACCGACCAGGCATTCGTCACCGATGACGGCGCCGTCCTCGATCCGGGCGGCCCTCATGATGTCGGTGTTCTTGCCGATGACACAGCCTCGGAGATTGCTGTGTTCCCCGATGTAGACGTTGTCGTGGACGACGGCCCGGTGGAGGAAGGCGCCGGTCTTGACGACGACGTTCGATCCCACGACCGTGTGCTCGCGGATCTCCGCATCGGCTTCGATCTTGGCGTAGTCGCCGATGTAGAGCGGGCCGCGAAGCACGGCGTCGGGATGGACTTCCGCGCCTTCGGCCACCCAGACCCCCGGCGAGATCTCGAAGCCGTCCAGCTCGACCTGGACCTTTCCTTCGAGCACATCGGCCTGGGCCTTCACATAGCTCTCGTGGGTGCCGACGTCCTCCCAGTAGCCCTCGGCGACATAGCCGTAGATCGGCCGGCCTTCCTTCATGAGCTGAGGGAAGACGTCGCCGGACCAGTCGACGGGTACGTCGGGCTCGACGTACCGGAAGATCTCGGGCTCCATCACATAGATGCCGGTGTTCACCGTGTCCGAGAAGACCTGGCCCCAGGTCGGTTTCTCCAGGAAACGCTCGACCTTTCCCTCTTCGTCGACGATCGTGATGCCGAATTCCAGGGGATTGGGCACCCGGGTCAGGCATACGGTGACGAGGGCGCCTTTCTCCTTGTGGAAGGCGATGAGATCGGTGAGGTCGAAGTCGGTGAGGGCGTCGCCGGAGATGACGACGAACGCGTCGTCCTTGAGCGCCTCCTCGGCGTTCTTCACGCTTCCCGCGGTGCCGAGCGGTTTCTCCTCGTTCGCGTAGGTGAGCTCCATGCCGAGCTCTTCCCCGTCACCGAAGTAGTTCTTGACCAGCGAGGCGAGGAACTGCACGGTGACCACGGTCTCGGTGAGACCGTGCCGCTTGAGCAGACGTAGGACATGCTCCATGATCGGCCGATTGGCTACCGGCAGAAGTGGCTTGGGCATGCTCGATGTCATGGGGCGAAGCCGGGTTCCTTCGCCACCGGCCATCACGACGGCCTTCATGTCGGAAGCGTCCTCCTTGAAGAGACGACGGTCAGCCGACTTCACCCACCCGCACTGTGGCCCAAAACGTCTTGTCTCGTACTGGCGCCCTTGCTCAGCACGGGACGGGGCGGGCTCAATCGGCCGCGGTATCCGCCTTGACGAGTCGGCGGACCTGGACCACGTAGAGGATCCCTGCCCACCAATAGAGACTTGTACCCCATCCGGCGAAGGCCCACCCGAAAACTTCAGCGAGTGACGCCAGCCATGTGTCTCCGTCACTGAGAAGCAGCAGCGGGAACGCGTACATCAAGTTGAACGTGGCAGCTTTCCCGAGGAAGTTCACCTGCGGCGGCGGATAGCCGTGCCGGCGGAGGATTCCCACCATGACGAGAAGCATCAGCTCACGGGCCAAAAGCGCCACGGTCAGCCACAGGGGCAGGATCTCCCGCCAGGTCAGGCCGACGAGCGTGGAAAGGATGTAGAGCCGGTCGGCCGCGGGGTCGAGGAGCCGGCCCAGGCTGCTGATCTGGTTCCAGCGACGGGCGAGTTTGCCGTCGAGGTAGTCACTGACACCGCTGAGCATCAGGACGAGCAGTGCCCAGCCATCGCTGTTGGGCCCGCCGAAGACAGGACGGAGAATCAGCCACAGGAACAAGGGCACGCCCACCAGGCGAGCCATGCTCAGGATGTTGGGGATGGTGAGGACCCGGTCCGTCTGAACGCGAGTCTCCTGGACCTCCACCCGGGGGCCTCCTGTGGGAACGTGCCAATGATGCCCCTGACCTTACCTTCAGCAGCTGACGGCAGATGCACAGGGGTCCGGTTTGGTGGTGAACGCAGAAAAGCCCCGCACCATAAGGTGCGGGGCTTTCCCACAATGATTGTTCGGCGGCGTCCTACTCTCCCACAGGGTCCCCCCTG
>NZ_JBVKAP010000009.1:0-278609 GCF_055639315.1 Streptomyces sp. NPDC039465
CACGACGTCCACACATCCCGCAAGACGGGCGCTACCACGTCCCGGAACAAGAAGTCGACCACTCCCCGCCCCCGCCGCACAGGTTAAAGATCAAGTTATAGGCTCCACACCACACACGGAGGTCTTCGTGTCCCACCGTAATGCCCGGCTGACCGTCTTCGGGAGGCGGCTGTTGGTCGAACGTGTCCGCTCGGGTCGTCCGGTCGCGCACGTCGCGGCCGAAATGGGCATCTCGCGGGCCACCGCCCACAAGTGGATGCGCCGGTGGCGGGCCGAGGGCGAGGCCGGGCTCGTCGATCGCTCCAGCCGGCCACGCACGACGCCGCACCGCACCCCGGCCGCCCTGGAGGCCCGCATCTGCAGCCTGCGGCAGGCCCGCAAACTCGGCCCGGCCCGCATCGGACCGATCCTGGGCCTGCCCGCCTCTACCGTGCACCGCATCCTGACCCGCCACGGCCTGCACCGCCTGGCCTGGCTCGACCGGCCCACCGGCGAACCCGTCCGCCGCTACGAACGTGTCCGGCCAGGCGAACTGGTCCACGTCGACATCAAGAAGCTCGGCAACATCCCCGACGGCGGCGGCCACAAGGTCCTGGACCGCCGCCGGGCCATGGACAACAAGATCGCCACCACGGACGAGCGCAAGAGCTGCAAGCCGGTCATCGGCTACAGCTACATCCACTCCGCCGTCGACGACCACTCCCGCCTGGCCTACAGCGAAGTCCTGCCCGACGAACGCCAGCACACCGCCGCAGCGTTCTGGCAGCGGGCCCAGGCGTTCTTCACCACCCACGGCATCACCGTCGAGCGGGTGCTGACCGACAACGGCTCCTGCTACAAGTCCAAGCTGTTCACCCAGACCCTGACCGCTGCCGGCATCGCCCACAAGCGCATCCGCCCCTACCGCCCGCAGACCAACGGCAAGGTCGAACGCTTCAACCGCACCCTGCTGGACGAGTGGGCCTACCTACGGCCCTACACCAGCAACACCGAGCGGACCGAGGCCCTGGCAGACTTCCTCCACACCTACAACCACCACCGCTGCCACACCGCACTGGACGGACACCCGCCCATCAGCCGCGTCAACAACGCTCCGGGTCAATACACCTAGTCCTGGACTTCGCCGCGGCGGCGCACGTGCGAGGCGAGCAGGCCGCCGAGGAATCCGGCGACCAGGCCCCACAGGAGGGCCAGGCCTGCCGCGGCCCACGGGTGCGGTCGTAGGAGGACCTCGCCGCCGAGGGCCTCGATGTCGCCGATGCCGAGGAGCGAGAGGCCGTAGCGGGCGGAGATCCGGGTGACGGGGCCGATGACGAGCAGGGTCAGGGCGAAGGCGACGCCGAGGTGGAGGGCGTGCTGCCAGAGCCGCGTCCGTGCCGGGGAGCGCACGGCCATGACGAACGCGGCGGCGAGCAGGAGCACGGCGGCGATGGGCACCAGCCACCAGGCGCGTTGGTCGTAGGAGGTGAGCGCGCCCAGGTCGAGGGTGGTGTTCTCCCGGCCGCGGAGCACCTGGTCGAGGATGTGCGGCATGGGCAGCCCGAACGGCCCGTCGACCTTGCCCTCCCAGGAGGCGCCGATGCCGAGGCCGAGCGCGAGCCAGGAGACGTTGGGCAGGCCGAGCAGGATCACGGCGAACGTCTCGGCGGGGTGGCCGCGGGTGGCGGCCACGACCAGCCCGATGACCAGGCCCAAGACCGCGCACGCGAGCAGCAGGAAGAGCATCGCGAAGGCGGCGGGACGGACCGGCTCCTGGTAGCGGACGAACCGGGCCGGGAGGGGCGCCGTACGGGAGACGAGCAGCGCGATGGTGAGGACGCCGAGCACCCACAGGAGCCCGAAGAGGACGGTCGGGCCCATGTCGGCCTCGAAACCGACGGTGATGGCGTCTTCGAGCAGCTCGCCGAAGATCTCGGCCGTGGGGTCCTGGCCGAGGTCGGGGGTGATGCCGAAGGTGTGCCGGGCGAGAGCGGCGGCGCCGACGAGGGCGGCCAGCCAGAGGAGCGTCGTACGGGCGATCCGGGCGAGGAGTTCGCCGGTCGAGGCGATGGCCCGATGGCGCAGGGGGCGCAGGAAGGCGATGCCGGTGGCGAGGGCGCCGGCCAGGGTGACGGTGAGGGGCATGGCGGACAGCTCGGCCTCGGTCCCGGCGAGGGGTCCCGCGTCGCCGGTCACGTCGATGGAGCCGCCGGCGGCCATCACGACGACAGCGGCGACCACGCTCGGGAAGGAGCCGTCGGGCAGGTCCGCGGCGCCGGCGGCCCACAGGCCCAGCGCCGCGAAGACGATCATGGCGAGGAATCCGGCGACCACGGCGACGAGGGCGTCGCGCCAGTCGTACGCGGCGCGCTGAGCGCCGGTCATGGCGGCGGTGGGTCCCTGACGGCTCACCCTGCCCACGCTAGGCCGCCTCTCGCGCCCTCGCCCGTCGGAGGGTCCATGTGGGCGGAGGCCTCCGACGCGACCCGGGCCCGCCCCGCCGTGCGGCGAGGGGCGTGCGACCACACAATGGCGCCGATCCGGAAGAAAGGGATGAAACGTGACTTCCGAGCCTCCCTCCGGCCGCCCGACCGGTCCTCCCTCGGGTCCTCTGTCCGGCCCCTCCTCCGGTCCTTCCTCAGGGCCGGGGCAGGCCGGTCCGCCCCCGCCGCCCGCCCCCCCTGGGGGCCGGGGCGGTCCCGGCGGGCCCGCGGGTCCCGGCGGTGAGGGCGGTGGCGGGGGCCCGTGGTGGCGGTCCGTGCCGAAGGTCGCCGCGCTCACCGCCGTTCTCGTCGCGGCGGCCGCGCTGACCGTCGTCCTCACCCGTTCGGACGGGGACGGAGGAGGCGGCGCGGCCGGGGGCGGCGGCGAGGTGTTCCTCGAGGCCGCGGCCGCGGAGGGCGCCGAGCCGTACACGAAGTCGACCGCCAACGAGAACGCCGTACCGCAGTCGCCCGCCCCGCTCCCGAGCCCGACCCAGGGCGGGACGAACACGACGCGCGGGGTCACCGGATCGTCGCCCGGGCTGTACGGCGGCACCAGGAACGTCGCCAGCTGCGACGTCGAGCGGCAGGTCGCGTATCTCGACGCCGAACCGGCCAAGAAGTCGTCGTTCGCGTCGGTCCTGGGGATCCAGCCGGACGCCGTCGCCGGGTATCTGCGCGGGCTGACGCCGGTGCAGCTGCGGTACGACACCCGTGTCACCAACCACGGCTACCGGGACGGGCGCGCCAACGCCTACCAGGCCGTCCTGCAGGCCGGGACCGCGGTCCTGGTCGACCCCCGGGGCGTGCCGCGGGTCCGCTGCGCCTGCGGCAACCCGCTCAAGGAGCCGGTGCCCCAGTCGAACCCGCAGCCCAAGGGCGCCGCCTGGCCGGCCTATCGCCCGGCCAGCATGGTGTTCGTCCGGCCGTCGGTGACGATCGTGAAGGTCTTCGTGATCTACGACCAGAAGAACCGCGAATGGGTGGCGCGGGAGCGCGGTGACCACGGAAAGAAGGACAAGAAGACCCGCCCGCCGAAGCAGCCTCCGATTCCGGTGTCGCCGATGCCTCCGAGTCCCGTGGGGCCGACCCCGTGCGTGACGGTGACGGGTGACGGCGAGTACAGCGGCACCGCGATCCCGTGCCCGCCCACCTCCAGCGCCCCGCCTCCCAAGTCCCCGGACACCGCGTCGCCCGACACCCGGTCGCCCGCGCCCCGGTCACCGGAGACCCGCTCGCCCGCGCCCCAGTCACCGGAGACCCGGTCGCCGGACACCGGGACCCCGACCGAGACGGAGACCGGGACCGAGCCGGACACGCAGTACGGCTCCCCGGCCTCCGAGTCCGCGGAGACCGCGCCGCCGCCCGATTCGCCCGAGGACGTCCCACCCTCACCCGCCTCGCCCGCACCACCGGACTGAATGAGGAGTCAGTAGCTGGGCTCGTTGACACGCACGCCGGGGCCTACCCTCGTCACCGTTCCTGAGGAGGCCTCCCGATGACCCGTGACGACGAGCCCGGCCGCGACCGCGGCGACGACCCCGGCGGCGCCCGCGGTCCCGCCGCCGCTGATGTCGTCCACCTGGACCGACCATGTCACCGGCCGACAGGGGTTTCTGGTGATTGACCGGCTCGTCCGCGGGGTGTGCAGCGGCGGGCTGCGGATGCGGGCGGGCTGCACCCGGGACGAGGTCGCGGGGCTGGCCCGCGGGATGACGATGAAGGAGGCCCTGCACTACGACCCGACGGCCCGCTACATCCCGCTCGGCGGCGCCAAGGGCGGGATCGACTGCGACCCCCGGGATCCGGAGGCCTACGGCCTGCTGGTGCGCTATTTGCACGCCATGCGGCCCTACATCGAGCGGTTCTGGACGACCGGCGAGGACCTGGGCCTCACCCAGGACCTCGTGGACCGGGCCCCCGCCGAGGCCGGTCTCGTCTCCTCCGTGCAGGCCGTCTACCCCTGCTGGACGACGAGGGGACGGCACGGGAGCGGCTCGCGGCCGCGTTCGCGGTGGACGTCGACGGCATCGGCCTCGACGAACTGGCGGGCGGCTGCGGCGTCGCCGAGTCCGTCCTCGCCGTCCTGGACCGCGCGGGTGTGCCGTACGACGGGACCCGGGTCTCCGTTCAGGGCCTGGGCACGATGGGCGGGGCCACGGCCCGGTTCCTGGCCGCCGCCGGGCTGCGCGTCGTCGCCGTCGCCGACGTCAAGGGCACGATCGCCCACCCCGACGGCCTCGACGTCGAGGCGCTGCTCGCCGCGCGCGACCACCACGGCACTGTGGACCGGGGCGCGCTCCGCCCCGGCGACCTGGAACTGCCCGGGGACGCCTGGCTGTCGGCCGACGCGGAGGTGCTCGTACCGGCCGCCGTCTCGTACGTCATCGACGCCGCCAACCAGGCACGGATCACGGCCCGTTGGGTCGTCGAGGCCGCCAACATGCCGGTCCTG
The DNA here is from genome assembly GCF_055639315.1 of Streptomyces sp. NPDC039465. NCBI lineage: Bacteria > Bacillati > Actinomycetota > Actinomycetes > Kitasatosporales > Streptomycetaceae > Streptomyces > Streptomyces sp. NPDC039465. The sequence continues at coordinate 4,918 of NZ_JBVKAP010000009.1, forward strand.
CCGGAGGCCGAGGAACTGCTCGCGGCCCGCGGGATCACCGTCCTGCCGGACGTCGTCGTCAACTCCGCCACCAACGCCTGGTGGTGGTGGACCCTCTTCGGTGACATCGGCGCCGACGCGCAGGAGGCGTTCACGCACATCCGGCGGTCGATGCGGTCCCTCGTCGACGCCATGCTGACCCCCGCCGAACGCGACGCCACCACACCCCGATCGGCGGCACACACCCTGGCCGAGGACCGGCTGCCCCTGATCGCGGAGCGGTGCGGCTGGTACCCCTAGGGTCGGTCTTCGGTGGCGGCCTTCGCGCCGCCCAGGCCGTCGGGCGGGACGCCGATGCTCCGCCGCATGATGCGGCGCATCTCGCCGAGCTGGTCCCAGAACTCCACGATCTGGGTGTGCACCCGCTCCGGGGACTCGCCCCTGTTGTTCATCCGGTATCTCAGTGGAGGATGCAGAACTCGTTGCCCGCCGGGTCGGTGAGGGTGGTCCAGGTGTACGGGCCCTGGCGGCCGTGGTGGAGGAAGGTCGCGCCGCGGGAGAGGAGTCGTTCGACGACTGCCTCGGGGTCGTCCCCGCCGGTGGTGACGTCGAGATGGATGCGGTTCTTGACCTGCTTGGGCTCCGGGACGAGCTGGAAGAGGATGCGGGGCGCGCGGTCCGGGCCCTCCGGGTGGCGGATCCCCGCTCCCGCCTTCCACACCAGCGTGCCACGGTGGGTGGTCGTGTCGTCCTCGGTGGCCGCGCCTTCGGCGACCATCCGGCGGATGAACGGCTCGTCGCTCGGCTCCACCTCCCAGCCGAGCGCGTCCGCCCACCAGTCGGCGAGCGCGTGGGGTTCGTTCGAGTCGACGGTCACCTGGAAGAGATACGCCATGGGGCCGACCCTACTCAGCGGGGCACGGAAGAGGGGGCCGCGGCCGGGCCGGGGGTGTCGTGGCGCTGTGTACTGTGACGCCGTGGCCAGAGTTCGCTTGAGCGTGGAGGAGCGGCGCGAGGAGATGATGCGCGCTGCCGTCGAACAGATCGAGGCGCGTGGGGTGACGGCGGTCCGGATCGCCGATGTCGCCTCCGCCCTCGGGGTCAGCAACGCGCTGGTGCTGTACCACTTCTCGTCCAAGGAGAAGCTCGTCGCCGCGGCCTTCGCGTACGCCGCCCAGAGCGATCTGGCCCATCTGCGCAAGCTGCTCGGCCGCCGCACCACCGCCGTACGCCGGCTGCACGCCGCGATGCGCTGGTACGCGCCGACCGGGCAGGCCAAGGGCTGGCGGTTGTGGATCGAGGGCTGGGGGGCCGCTCTGCGGGAGCCGGGGCTGCGCGCGGTCACCCGTGACCTGGACCGGCAGTGGAAGGCGGCGCTGACCGACGTGATCGCCGAGGGCGCGGCGTCGGGCGAGTTCCGCTGCGCGTCCCCCGCCGACGCGGCCTGGCGCCTGACCGCGCTCCTGGACGGACTCGCCATCCAGATGACGTCGTACGCCGGCGCACCCGGCGGGCTCACCCGCGCCCGGATGCTGGACTGGACGGACGACGCGCTCGCCCGTGAGCTGGGCATCGACCGCGCGGACCTGCCGAGCCGCTGACGACCCGGCCCCCCTAGGCAGGGGCCGGGTCGTGTCTAGTCGGGCGGTTCCGGCAGGGGACGGTCGCCGGGCTCCGGGTCCATGGGGGGTTCCTCCGGCGGGCGGGGCTCGTCCGTGTCGGGCTCGGGCGGCTGGGGGTCGTGCGGTACGGGATCGGGGGTGGTCGGCACCGGGCCCGGTCCGTCTGGCGGCGGCTGGGTCATGACACCTCCTACCGGCTGCTCAGGGCCGCGAACTCGGCCAGGAGCGCCTTGTTGAACGCCTTCAGGTCGCCCGGTTTGCGGCTGGTGACCAGCGTCGAGGGGGCGGCGTGGCAGACCACGGCCTCCTCGTCCACCCAGATCCCGCCGGCGTTGCGGATGTCGGTGCGCACACTGGGCCAGGACGTGAGGGTCCGGCCGCGTACGACGTCGGCCTCCACCAGCGTCCAGGGCGCGTGACAGATCGCTGCGACGGGTTTCCCGGCCCCGAAGAAGTCCCGTACGAACCCGACGGCGGCCGCGTCCAGCCGCAGTGCGTCGGGGTTGGCGACGCCGCCGGGCAGGACCAGGGCGTCGTAGTCCTCGACCGAGCTGTCGGCGACCGTCGCGTCCACGGGGAAGGTGTCGGCCTTGTCCAGGTGCTTGAAGGCCTGGATACGGCCCGGCTTGGTGGACACGAGGGCCGGCTGTCCGCCGGCGTCCAGGACGGCCTGCCAGGGCTCGGTCAGCTCGACCTGTTCGACTCCCTCGGGAGCCATCAGGAACGCGACGCGCATACGCTCACTTCCTTCGCGCTCGTCTTGGTGCGGTAGTGCTCCAGTCGCGCGTCTGCCCCTGTCCGGCCACTTCACACAGCTTCGTGTGCCCCCGCGGCCGCGGCCCGCGGGGCCAGGTCTAGAGTCGGGACCACAGGCTTGATGATCTTGGTGGGGGCGGGTGTGGAGCTACGGCAGGTGCGCTACTTCGAGGCGGTCGTCCAGCAGGGCAACCTCACCCGCGCCGCCGAGGCCCTCGGGCTGCGCTCGTCGTCGCTGAGCGAGCAGATCATCGCCCTGGAGCGGACGCTCGGCGCGCCGCTCTTCCACCGCACCCCCTCCGGGATGGAGCCGACCCCGGCGGGCCTGGCGCTGGTGCCGTACGCCCGCGCCCTGCTGGAGACGGCTCGGGCCGCCGCACGGTCGGTGCGGGAGGCGTCGGCGGGGCAGGTGATCCGGATGGGGGTCACTCCTGGCAGCCCGCACACCGTGGTCGAGCGGCTCTGGCAGTGCTTCAAGGACCGGGAGCGCACCCTCGAACTGCTGGACGTGCCGACGGCCGACCAGCTCTGTGCCGTACGGCACGGGGCGCTGGAGGCGGGCCTTGTCGTCCTGCCCGCCGACACCGGCGGCCTGCGGACCGCGCCGGTGAGCGACGAGCAACTGGGCGTGCTCGTCGCGCACGATCATCCGCTCGCCGCCAAGTCCCGGCTCACCTGGGACGATCTGGACGGCGAGGAACTGCTCTGGTTCCCGCGCGATCTGGCGCCCGGCTACCACGACGACGTACTGTCCGTCTGCCATGCGGCCGGCTGGTGGCCGCGGCTGCGGGCCCGTCCGCCCCGCCGGAACCTCTTCGTCACCGAGCTGCGCAGCGAGCCCCGGCTGGTGGCGCTGCGGCCGCGCTGGGCGCTGGCGGACGGGGAGGGGCTCGCCTGGCGCCCGCTGGAGGGCGCTCCGACGCTGGTGCACGCGCTGATCTGGGCCGAGGGGACCGGCGCGGTGGTCGAGGAGGTGGCCGAGCGGCTACGGGTGGCCTGACCCGGCCCGCACGACGCGCGGCGTGGCCTGACCCGGCCCGTACGGCGTGGCCGAACGGACGTACGGCACCGCCGCGTGGACAGCCGAGACCATGATCGGCTTCTGTGGCGGTATGGCTACTTCTCTTCCCTCCCGCGCCGCGGACCTGGTGTTCCTCGACGGCACGGTGGTGACTGTGGACCGGGAGTTCACCGTCGCCACCGCCCTCGCCGTGACCGGTTCGGTGATCACTGCCGTGGGCGGACGCGCCGATGTCGAGCCGTACATCGGCCCGGACACGCGGGTCGTCGACCTCAAGGGCGCCACGCTCCTGCCCGGCATCAACGACTCGCATCTGCACGCCTGTCACTTCGGGCTCAGCACGCCCCCGATGGCACTCGACATCGCCTTCCCGGCGGTGCGGTCGATCGCCGACATCGCCGAGACGGTACGGGCCGCCGCCGCGTCGGCCCCCGCCGGGCAGTGGCTCACCGGCATCGGCTGGGACACCAGCACGCTCGCCGAGTGCGTCGCCGAGCCGGAGCGTCTGCCCTGACGCGCGGACCTGGACGCGGCCGCGCCGGACCACCCCGTCCTGCTCCAGGACCTCTCCGGACACGCCTCCTGGGCCAACTCCGCCGCGCTCGCCCTCGCCGGAATCGGCCAGGACACCGTCGCCCCGCCCGGCGGCGAGATCGTCAGGGACGCCCAGGGCGAAGCGACCGGTCTGCTCCGGGAGGGCGCCCAGGCGCTGGTGCAGCAGGCGGTGCCCGCGCTCACGCCCCAGGTCCGGGCCGACGCGATCCGTTCGGCCCTCGCCCAGCTGCGGGCGCTCGGCATCACCAGCTTCACCGAGCCGGGGCTCGGCCCGGGCGGCGAGGACATGTCCGGCGGCTCGATGGGCTCGGGCACCCTCGACGCGTACCGCACACTGCTGGCCGCCGGTGAACTGACCGCGCGGGTGGCGGTGTTGCTCCTGCCGACCGGACTGAGCAGCACCGCGGAGGAGTTCGCGCGTGTGACCGAGGCGCTGGTCCCGGTCGAGGACGGCGCCGATCCCCGGTGGCTGAACGTCATCGGGCTGAAGATCTTCGCCGACGGTGTGCCGCCCAACAAGACGGCCTGGATGCACGAGCCGTACGTGTCCGGGGGCTGCGGCGCCCTCGCCGTGGAGGGCGCGGACGACCCGGAGCGGATCGCCGCGATACGGGAAATGGTGCTCACCGGGCACCGCCACGGTCTCCAGCTGGGTATCCATGTGACCGGTGACCGGGGCATCGACACGGTCGTCGACGCGCTCGCCGCGGCGGCCGAGTCGGATCCGCGGGCGGACGCCCGGCACTACCTCATCCACGGCGACTTCCTGCCGGCCGGTGCGATGAAGCGGCTGGCGGCGCTCGGCTACGGCGTCAACATGAACCCCACCCTCAAGTGGGCGGTGGCCGACATGGAGGAGGAGCTGGTCGGGGCGGAGCGGGCGGCGTACGCCTGGCCGTACCGCGACGCGCTGGACGCGGGCGTCACGGTGACCAGCAGTTCGGACGCACCCGTCACCTTCCCCGACTGGCGTCAAGGGGTGTCCACGATGATGCTGCGCGAGTCCCGCGGTGGCCGGGTCAGCGGTCCCGGTCAGCGGATCTCGCTCGCCGAGGCCCTGCGGACGTACACCGCCGACGCGGCCTGGCAGGACTTCGCCGAGGACTGGAAGGGCTCCCTGGAGGTGGGGAAGGTCGCGGATCTGTGTGTGCTCGGCGGGGAGCTGCTCGACGCCGACCCGCGGGAGATCCCCGGGATGCCGGTGCTGCTGACCGTCGTGGACGGACGGGTCGTGCACGACCTGATGGCGCAGGCGCCCGAGGACGGCGTCTGACGGGGGATCACCAGTCCCGGGCCGCCGCCAGGAGCCGGTCGCGGACCAGGGCGACATGCGGGTGAGCGCCGGTGCCCGGACGCTGGACGAGATAGGCGGTGTTGATCGGCGGGTCGTCGGGGTCGTGGAGCGCGACCAGCGCCCCGGAGGCCAGTTCGGCCCGGCACAGATACCGGGGCAGCACGGTGAACCCGGCGCCCGCGGTCACCGCGGCGAGGACCCCACGCAGGTCGGGAACGGTGACGGCGGCGTGCCGGGTCAGCCGGGCGGCGAAGACGTGCCGCCAGTACCGGCGGGCGATCGGCAGGTCCTCGGCGTAGGTGACCAGCGGGACGCCGTGCAGCGCGGCGGGGCCGTCGGCGGCCACCCGGCCGGGGCCGCCGATCCGCTCGGCCCAGACCGGTGCCGCGACCAGGACGAACTCCTCGTCCGCGAGCGGCACGGCGGTCAGCGTGCGCCCCTTCGGCCGGGCCGTGGAGAAGACCAGGTCATGGCGGCCCGCGCGCAGTTCCTCCAGGAGCGGATCGGTCAGTCCTGTGGTCACCCGCAGCCGGACGCCCGCGTCGACCAGCGGTGCGAGCGCGGGCAGCGCGAGGACGCACAGCGCCTCGGCCGGGCCGGCCAGATGGACCGGCTCGGCGGGGCGGCTCCCGCCCGGGCCGTCCTCCTCGCCCGTGGCCGCGGCCAGCGCGTCGAGGGGTGCCCCGATCCGGGCCGCCAGTTCGTCGGCGTACGGCGCGGGGGCGACCCCGCGCGGCAGCCGCTCGAACAGCTCGCGCCCCATCTGCCGTTCCAGGGACCGGATCTGGGTCGTCACGGTCGGCTGGGAGAGGCCGAGCAGCCGGGCCGCGGCGGTGAACGATCCGGAGCGGTGCACGGCGAGGAAGGTGCGCAGCAGATTGAGGTCCGCCGGACCCGAGGCCGCTCCTGATCCCGATCCCGATCCCGGTCCGGGCCCGGGTCCCTGCGAACTCTCCGTACTCCTCTGTCCCATGGGTCTGATGCTAGGGGGGTTCCCGGGGCAGGGCCCACCACCGGGAGGGCGCTGTAGAGTCTGCCGGAGATACGTGTTCGGACCGGGGGACCACGGCGGGGGGCGGGGGCTGATGCGACAGCGTGTGCGCGGCATCGTCGCGACCGTACTGCCGTCCGTCCTGCTCGGCGTGTGGGCCACCTTCCTCGTCCTCACCGGTGCCACCACCCCGCCCACCCAGGCCGCCCCGGTGGCCGCCGCGGCGATGTCGCAGCCGGTACGCGCCGACGCCCCCACCCGTCTCCGGGAATCCCGGGAGACCCGGCAGGCACGGCAGACCGAACGGGCGCCGGTGGCACGGCAAGCGGTGGCCACCGACGTCACGGCGCGGCCTCCGGTGCCCACCGGCGCGCTCGAAGGGCCGGCGCCCTACGGCGACGAACGGCCGCTCGTCGGCGGTGAGTCGGTGCTGCCCCGCCAGGAGCGGGCGCCGCCGTCCCACGCGTACCACCCGCGCCACAGCCGCGCACCACCCTCCACGCGGAGCAGCTGAGCCTTCCGCCCTGCCCGTATGCCCCGTCGGCCCCATGTGCCGACGGGTTCTTCTCCGTGGAGAGACCCATGTCTTCTCGTGCCACGGCCTGGCGTGCGCTGTTCGCGCTCGCCGTCGTCGCCGTGTCCCTCTTCTTCGCCTTCCATGCCCCGGCCCGTCTCGGACTCGATCTGCGCGGCGGCACCCGTATCGTCCTGGAGACCCAGGACTCCCCCACCGTGCGCGCCGACGCGGCGGCCACCGACCGTGCCTTGGAGGTGCTCCGGCAGCGGGTCGACGCGCTCGGTGTCGCCGAGCCGACGCTCGCCCGCTCCGGTGAGCGGCGGATCGTCGTCGAACTGCCCGGCGTACGCGATCCGCGGGAGGCGGCCGCGCTGATCGGCCGCACCGCCCAGCTGTCCTTCCACCCCGTGCTCGGCCAGGCCGCGACGCCCGACGGCAAGAACGTCCTCGCCGACCCGGACGCCCCGGGCCGCGCCCTGCGCCTCGCCCCCGCCGCGCTCACCGGCGACGGGGTCAAGGGCGCCGACGCCGTCCTCGACGCCCAGTCGGGAAGCTGGCGGGTCGATCTCGCCTTCCGCGGCAAGGCCGGCGAGCAGTGGGCCCGGATCACCAGCGAGGCGGCGTGCGCCCCGCAGGGCGACCCCAAGCGGAGGGTCGCGATCGTGCTCGACGGGCGGATCGTGTCCGCGCCGGGCATGCAGACGGGTGTCCCGTGCGGCGCGGGGATCCAGGGCGGGTCCGGCCAGATCACCGGCGGATTCGACGCGGCGGCGGCCCGGGAGCTCGCCGCGCTGGTCGAGGGCGGCGCGCTGCCCGTGCCGGTGACGACGGTCGAGCAGTCCACGGTCGGCCCGACGCTCGGCGCGGACGCGATCCGGGCCAGCGCGCAGGCGGCCCTGATCGGTCTGGTGTGCACCGCCGTCTTCGTGATGGTCGTGTACCGGCTGCTCGGGGCGCTCGCGACGGTGGCGCTCGCGCTGTACGGGCTGATCGCCTACGCGTGCGTGGTCGCGCTGGGCGCCACGCTGACCCTGCCCGGTCTCGCCGGGTTCGTCCTCGCGGTCGGTATGGCCGTGGACGCGAACGTGCTGGTCTTCGAACGGGCCCGGGAGGAGTACGCGAACGGCGGCGCGCGGTCCAAGGGGGCGGGCGCTGTGCGGGATCTGCGGCGGCCGCTGCGCACCGGTTTCGCCAAGGCGTTCAGCGCCGTCGTCGACTCGAACGTGACCACGCTGCTCGCCGCCGGTCTACTGTTCTTCTTCGCGACGGGCCCGGTCAAGGGGTTCGGGGTGACGCTGGCCGTCGGCGTCGTCGCGTCGATGCTGTCGGCGCTGGTCATCACGCGGGTCCTTGCGGAGTGGGCGGTGCGCCGCCGGTTCGTGGCCCGGCGGCCGGGGCTCACCGGCATGGCGAGCACGGGCCGGGTGCGCGCCTGGCTCGACCGTCGCCGGCCGCGGCTGATGCGGCGGCGCAGGCTGTGGCTGGGGCTGTGCGCGGGGCTCGTGCTGTGCGCGCTGGCCGGTATCGGCGTGCGCGGCCTGGAGCTCGGGGTCGAGTTCACCGGCGGGCGGGTCGTCGAGTACGCGACCGGGCGGACGCTCGACGCGGACACGGCCCGGGCGGCGGTGTCGGAGGCCGGGTTCCCGCGGGCGGTGGTACAGACGTCGGACGGCGACGGGGTCACCGTACGCACCGGGGAGCTCTCCAACGACGAGCAGGAGCGGATCCGGGCGGCGCTGGCGGCGGCCGGGGGGTCGGCGAGCGTGGAGCGGGACGAGCTGATCGGGCCGAGCCTCGGAAGTGAGCTGCGCACGAAGGCGCTGATCGCGCTGGGGGTGGCGGTGGCCGCCCAACTGGTCTATCTCACCGTCCGGTTCCGCTGGACGTTCGCGGCCGCGGCGGTCACGGCGATGGTGCAGGACGTCCTGCTGGTGGTGGGGCTCTTCGCCTGGCTCGGCAGGCCGGTCGACAGTGTGTTCCTGGCGGCGCTGCTGACGGTGATCGGCTACTCGGTCAACGACACCGTGGTCGTCTTCGACCGGCTGCGCGAGCTGCGCCGGGCGGCCGGGCGCAGCCCGGTGTGGCCGGAGCTGGCCGATCGCGCGGTGACGCAGACCGTGCCGCGGACGGTCAACACCGGTATGGGCGCGCTGTTCGTGCTGCTTGCGCTCGCCGTGCTCGGCGGGGACTCGCTCACCGACTTCTCGATCGCGCTCCTCGCGGGCGTGGTCGCCGGGATCGCGTCGTCCGTGTTCACGGCGATGCCGCTGGCGGTCGTGCTGGAGACCCGTCATCCGGCGCCGGTACGTCCGGAGCGCGGCGCGGCGCGGAAGGGTACGGGCGCGGTGGTGTGACCTCCGGCGGGCTCGGACGGGTGGCCCTTCGGGTCATCCGTCCGGGCCGAAGGGGCTGTCGTCCAGGTGGGCCAGCAGGTCGGCCGGGTCGCGGAACACCACCTTGGCGCCCGCCGCTTCGAGGTCGGAGCGGGGGATGCCGCCGCACAGGAGGCCGACGCAGGGGACGCCCGCGCGGCTGGCCGCCTTCATGTCCCAGACCGTGTCGCCGACGAAGACCGCGTCCGAGGGGTCGGCGCCGACGGCCTCCAGGGCCTGTTGGACGGGTTCGGGGGCGGGTTTGCCCTGCTCCACGTCGTCGGCGCTCGCCGTGGTCGTGATGGCCTCGTCCGCGTCGATGGCGCGGCGCAGCGCGTCGAGTTCGGTGCCTTCGGCGGAGGTGACCAGGACGACCTTCCGGCCTTGGCCTGCGAGGGTCTTCAGCAGCTTCCCCGCGGAGGCGAAGGCGGTGAGCCGTTCGAAGTACGTGCCGTAGAGGGTCTTGTGGGCGTCGGAGAGGGACTCGTCCTCGTCCTTGTCGCGGTCCTCGCCGAGCACATGGGCGATCAGGTCCTCGGCGGGGCGGCCGACGGCCCGGTGGATGTCATGGGTGGGCACGCGGTGGCCGGCCTGGCGGAACGCCTCCCACCAGCAGACGACATGGAGATGGTTGGTGTCGACGAGCGTGCCGTCGACGTCGAAGAGTGCCGCGCGCGTCATGCCGCCACCTCGTCTCGGGTTCGGGGCGGCCGTGGCCGCCCGCCTTTCGCCCCAGGCTCCGCAGGGAGCCGCTCGGAGGCTCCGCCTAGCGCGGGTATTCCTCGCGGATGTCTCCCCGTTCGGTCTCCGGTTCCTGCCTCAGGGCCCGCTCGCTCTGCTCCTTGAGCCGTTCTCCCTGGTCGCGGAGGCGCTGGGCCTCCTCGGGGTCGGTGGACAGACGGGCCCGGCGCAGCAGGTTCTCGGCCTTGTCGCGCTGGTGTTCGGCCCGCGCGCGTGCGCCGTCACGCGCCCTGTATTCGTCACTCACCGTGGCCTCCTCGACGTGCGGGGCGCCCCGGGCTGACGTACGGTGCCGTACCGGCGGTGGGCGCCGCGGCCACTGGGCGGCTTCCCAGACCGCGGAACGCAAAACACGACATTCGGGCGGTCCGCACGTTTCGGCGCGGCCGGACCGGCAAACCGCCCGACATGGTGCACATCGGATACACAATGATGACCGAGCAAGCCGGCCCCCAGGAGCTGGTCGAGCACGTCGTACGGGCCGAGGAGGCCGGGTTCGACTTCTCCGTCACCTCCGACCACTACTTCCCGTGGCTCGACACCCAAGGGCACGCCCCGTACGCCTGGAGCGTGCTGGGCGCCGCCGCGCAGGCCACCTCGCGGATCCCGCTCATGACGTACGTGACCTGCCCCACGGTCCGCTACCACCCCGCGGTCGTGGCGCAGAAGGCGGCGACGATGCAGCTGCTGTCCGGCGGACGGTTCCGTCTCGGCCTCGGCTCCGGCGAGAACCTCAACGAGCACGTCGTCGGCGCCGGCTGGCCCGCCGCCCACGTCCGCCTGGAGATGCTGGAGGAGGCCATCGGCATCATCCGCGCCCTCTTCGAGGGCGAAGAGGTGAACCATCACGGCCCCCACTACGACGTCGAGAACGCGCGGCTGTGGGACCTGCCCGACACCCCGCCGCCGATCGGCGTGGCCGCCTCCGGCGACCGGTCGTGTGCCCTCGCCGGCCGGCTGGGCGATCTGCTGGTCGCGATCGAGCCGAAGAGTGAGCTGGTGGAGGCGTTCGACCGGCACGGCGGCGCGGGCAAGCCCCGGGTCGGGCAGCTGCCCATCTGCTACGACACGGACCAGGAGGCGGCGCTGGCCCGGGCCCACGAGCAGTTCCGCTGGTCGGTCGGCGGCTGGGACGTCAACGCCGAGCTGCGCGGGCCCGCCGGGTTCGCGGCGGCCACCCAGCACGTACGGCCCGAGGACGTCGCCGAGACCATCCCCTGCGGCGACGACGTGGACGCGGTCGTCAAGGCCGTGGGCGAGTTCGCCGAAGCCGGCTTCACGGAGGTCGCCCTCGTCCAGGTCGGCGGCGACCAGCAGAGGCCGTTCCTGGACTGGGCCCACAAGGAGCTGCTCCCCGCGCTGCGGGCGTGATCTCCCCAAGGAGCCCGACCGCAAGGAGCCTGACCCGAAGGAGCTTGACCCCATGCAGCCTGACATGAACAGCGACTCGGGTCTGCGGGTGGTCGTCACCGGCGCCACCGGCAATGTGGGCACGAGCGTCGTACGGGCGCTCGTCGCGGAGCCGCTGGTCGGTTCCGTGGTGGGCATCGCCCGTCGGCGGCCCGGGCTCGAACTGCCGAAGACGCGCTGGGAAGAGGTCGACCTGTCGAAGAACGAGGACGCGGGCGCGCTCCTGACGTGCGTCCGGGGAGCGGACGCGGTGGTCCATCTGGCCTGGCGGTTCCAGCCGACCCACAATCCCGGGACGACCTGGCGGGCGAACGTGCTCGGCTCGCTGCGGGTCTTCGAGGCGGTGGCGGCCGCCGGGGTGCCCTCGCTCGTCTACGCCTCGTCGGTCGGCGCGTACTCCCCCGGCCCCAAGACCGAGCCCGGGGTGGACGAGTCGTGGCCGACGCACGGCTGGCCCGGCGCCGCCTACTGCCGGGAGAAGTCGTATCTGGAGCGGGTCCTGGACACTTATGAGCGCGACCATCCGAAGGTGCGGGTGGTGCGGATGCGGCCGGCGTTCATGTTCAAGGAGCAGTCCGCGAGCGAGCAGCGCCGGATCTTCGCCGGGCGCTTCTTCCCCGGTCCGCTGCTTCGGCCCGGGCTGCTGCCGTTCGTCCCGGACATCGAGGGGCTGCGCTTCCAGGCCCTGCACACCGACGACGCGGCGCAGGCCTACCGGCTGGCCGTCATCGGCGACGCCCGAGGGCCGTTCAACCTGGCGGCGGATCCGGTGATCGACGCGCGGCGGCTCTCCGAACTCCTCGACGCCCGCATCGTGCGACTGCCCCGACGGGCCGCGCACGGCGCGATCTCCGCGGCCTGGCACATGCGGGTGGCGCCGGCCTCGCCGGATCTGTTCGACGCGGTGCTGCGGCTGCCGCTGATGTCCACGGCACGGGCCGAGCGCGAGCTCGGCTGGCGGCCCACGGAGAGCGCCCTGGACGCGGTGACCGCCTTCCTGCGTGGCGTACGGGAGGGCAGCGGCGATCTGACGGGTCCGCTCGTGGGGCGCCGGATCGGCTGAGGTGAGCGGGTGACGGGAGGGGCGCGGTGGGGCGCGCCCCTCCCGTGTGTGCCAGGGCGGGCGCGGTGGGGCGCGCTCCTCCCGGGCTTGCCGGGGCCCGTGGACCCCGGCCGCTCAGTGGCCGCGGCTCAGAGGCCGATGTCGCGGGCCCGCATGTCCTCCGGGGACTCCCGGCGGACCAGCAGCCGGGCGTGGCCGTCGTGGACGGCGACGACCGGGGGCCGGCCGACGAGGTTGTAGCCGGAGGCCATGGAGAGGTGGTAGGCCCCGGCGACCGGCACGGCGAGCAGGTCGCCGGGGCGGACGTCCCCGGGCAGCGGCACGTCGGCGGCGAGGATGTCACCGGCCTCGCAGTGGCGGCCGACGACGGTGGCCGTGGCGGGCGGGGCGTCGGTGGCGCGGCCGACGAGGCGGGGCGCGTACCGCACCCCGTACAGCGCGGGCCGGGGATTGTCGCTCATCCCGCCGTCGACGGCGACGAAGGTGTGTTCTCCGGTGCGCTTGACGGCGAGGACGCGGTAGAGCGCGATGCCCGCGGGCCCGGCGACGGCCCGGCCGGGCTCGACGGTGAGGCGGGGCACGGGCAGGTGGGCGGCGGCGCAGCTCTCGGCGAGGGCGGCGCGCACCCGGCGGCCGAGGACGGCGATGTCGAGGGCTTCCTCGCCAGGCCGGTAGGCGACGCCGTGGCCACCGCCGAGGTCGAGCTCGGGCAGCCGGACCCCGTGCTGGTCGCGGATGCGGGCCAGCACGCCGACCATGCGGCGCACGGCGGACAGGAACGGTTTGACGGTGGTGATCTGGGAGCCCAGGTGGCAGTGGAGTCCGACGAGTTGGAGTTCGGACCGGGCGAGGATGCGGGTGATGGTGTGCAGGGCGGAGCCGTCGGCGACGGACAGGCCGAACTTCTGGTCGTCGGTGCCGGTACGGATCTTGTCGTGGGCGCCCGCGGTGATCCCGGGCACCACTCTGACCAGCACCTTCTGCCGGCCGTTCGGGCCGAGGGCGGCGGCGAGGCGGGCTATCTCGGAGGCGCTGTCGATCACGATGCGGCCGACGCCGAGCCGCAGCGCGGTCTCCAGGTCCCGGGGGCTCTTGGCGTTGCCGTGCAGCACGATCCGTTCGGGCGGGAAGCCCGCGGTGACGGCGAGTTCGAGCTCCCCGGCGGAGCAGACGTCGAGGCCGAGGCCCTCCTCGTCGACCCAGCGGGCCATGGCCCGGCACAGGAACGCCTTGGCGGCGTAGACGACGTCGGCGTCCGGGAACGCCGCGCGGTAGGCGCGGCAGCGGGCGCGCACCTCGGCCTCGTCGAGGAGGTAGACGGGGGTGCCGAACCGGGCGGCGGCCTCGGTGAGCGGGACGCCACCGACGGCGAGGTCGGCGCCGTCGAGCCGGGTCGTGGAGGCGGGCCAGACCGACAGGTCGTCGCCGGTGGTCCGGGCCCGGGGCACGGACCGTACGAGCGGCATGGTGGTCATCGGGTTCCTTTCAGCCGGTCCACGGGGTGAGCGCGTCGGCGGGCGCCGCCGGGCGGTCGCCCCAGGGGCGCGCGGGCCGCCCGGCCGGGCCGGTCCCGACCGGCTGATCCGCCAGGCCGGTGGCGGATTCGCCGGGCGCGTCCCGGTCGCCGGCGGGCAGGGGTGTCGCGGCGGGGGCCGCGAGCTGGGGGTCGACGGTGAGGGCGCCGACGCCGAGCGGCGCGGTGAGCGCGCGCAGCGCGGGCTCCGCGAGTCTGATCCATGCCTGGTGTGCGCCGAGGACGGCGTGGAGCCGGCGCTCGGTGGTGAAGCCGACGGCGGTCCGGGCGCCGAGGGGCGTACGGAACAGCCGCGCGGCGTATCCGGAGGGGGCCGGCCGGACCGGGACGTACAGGGGTCCGGCCGGGGGCCGTGGTGAAGGGTCGGGGTCGTCGCCGTCGGAGGCGCTGCGGCGGGTGAACTCGGGCATGGGCTTCCTTCGTGACGGGGTGTGGGTCCGTTCGAGCTCCGGCCGCGGAGCGGGGAACCGGAGCCCGCCCTGTGACGCTATGCCCGGTGCACGGGTCCCCTCGGCGCCTCTTGACGGGACGCTGACGATGCTTTGCGAGGTGTTGACACGGCGACCGCGCGGGGGCGGCTCCGGAGCGGGCGGACGGGGTGTCAAAACCGCGCGGAGGGCGTGCCGGTGGAGCGTCGAGCGGCGCATGCGCGGGCGGCCGGGCCGCCGCCCGGGACTCAGTACGCCCAGCACATGCCCGGCGCCACAATGCGATGGCGCGGGCGGCCGGCGGCTCTCTACCCTCGGCCCATGGATCACGTGGATCAGGGTGCCGATGTCCTCAATGTCGTCGACGTGGAGGCGACCTGCTGGGACGGCCAACCGCCGCCCGGGGCCGTCAGCGAGATCATCGAGATAGGTCTGACCGTGGTCGACCTGAGGGCGGGCGAGCGGTCGGCCCGCCACCGCATCCTGGTGCGGCCCGAGCGCTCGGCTGTGAGCACCTTCTGCACCGAACTGACCGGGCTCACCCAGGAGGAGGTGGACACCGGCCTGTCCTTCGCCGAGGCGTGCCGGACGCTCGCCGTCGAGCACGCGGCCGGGATGCGTCCGTGGGCCAGCTGGGGCGACTACGACCGCCGTCAGTTCGCCCGCCAGTGCCGGGCGACCGGCACCCCGTACCCCTTCGGCCGACGCCACACCAACGCCAAGGCCGTCTTCACCGACGCGCACGGCCTTGGCAAGCGCCCGGGCATGGCGCAGGCGCTGCGGATCGCGGGGCTGCCGCTGGAGGGGCGGCACCACCGGGGCGAGGACGACGCCTGGAACATCGCCGCCCTGGTGCTGTCGCTGGCGAAGGCCGGCCACTGGGGGTCCCCCGGCTGAGCCAGGGGGGACGATCGGCGGGACCGCGGGACGGGGTGGTGACCCGATTCCTCCGGCGGCCGGGTCCGTCAGGCGAATCCCGTCTCCAGGTATACGGCCTCGCCGCTGCGGCGGGCCCGGTCGACCTGGGCGAGGTGGGCGAAGGTGCGCGGGGTCATGGTCCGCTCCCACTCGTCGAGCGAGCAGACGCGGTATTCGGTGTGTTCCTCGGGGTCCAGGACGACCTGTTCGAGCTGGGCGTCGGTGAGGGTGCCGCCGTCGAAGATGAAGCCGACGTGGCTGGCGGGCCAGTCGTCGCCGACGGGGGCGTTGAAGTGGGCGCCGAGCAGGCGGGGTTCGCCGTCGAAGACGATGCCGGTCTCCTCCCGGCATTCGCGGACGGCGGTCTGCCACAGCGTCTCGCCGGGGTCCATGTTGCCGCCGGGCCACTGCCACCGTTCCGTCCCGTACCTCGCCTTGAGCTGGAAGGGGCGGCCCTGGGTGTCGGTGAAGTAGAGGCAGGCGTACGCCGTGACCTTCGGCAGGGTCGCGATGTACTCGGCGGGTGGCAGCCAGGTGTTGGCCATCAGGTCAGCTCCCTCGTCGGGCCCGTCACGGCCCGGAGCGGCGTGTCCGGGCCGTCTGCGTCACCCGCTCATCCTCCCGGCTCGGCGGGCCCGGCCCCGTGCCCGGCGGCGGCGTCACCGGATCGTGTGATGTGCTCGTCCCGACGGGGAGTACCGACGGAACGAGGAGCGGTGCGGGTGTCGCCGAGGACGCAGGACCTGGCCGGGTGGCTGGAGCGCCGTCAGGTGCCGGTCTATCTGGGTGCGCTGGCGGCCGGGGCGCTGCTCGGGTGGGCGGCGCCCGGTGCGGGGCCGGGGTTCGAGCGTGCCATCAATCCCGTGCTCGGGGCGCTGCTGTACGTGACGTTCCTTCAGGTCCCGGCCGCCGAGCTGGTGCGCGCGCTGCAGGACGGGCGGTTCCTGGCGGCGGCGCTGGGCGTCAACTTCGTCGTCGTACCGCTCGTCGTCGCCGCGCTGTACCCCTTCCTCCCCGCCGACCAGGCGGTGCGGCTCGGGGTCCTGCTGGTGCTGCTGTGTCCGTGCGTGGATTACGTGATCGTCTTCAGCGGTCTGGCGGGCGGCAGCAGCCGGCGGCTGCTGGCCGCGACGCCGGTGCTGCTGCTCGCGCAGATCGCGGCGCTGGCGCCGCTGCTCCTGCTGTTCATGGGTCCGGGGCTGGCGGACACCGTGGCGCTGGGCCCGTTCCTGGAGGCGTTCGGATTTCTCATCGTGCTGCCGCTGGCGCTGGCCTGGGCGACCCAGGCGTGGGCCGCGCGCGGGGCGGCGGGGCGGCGGGTGTCGGCCGCGGCGGCCACGACGATGGTGCCGCTGATGGCGGCGGTCCTGCTGGTCGTCGCGGCCTCCCAGGTGCCCAAGCTCGGCGGCCGCCTGGGTGACGTGGCGGCTGTCGTGCCCTTCTATGTGCTGTTCCTGGTGGTGATGGCGTTCGCGGGCCGGGCCGTGGCCCGGCTGCTGCGGCTGGACGCCCCGGCGGCCAGGGCGGTCGTCTTCTCGGGCGCGACCCGCAACTCCCTGGTGGTGCTGCCGCTGGCGCTGGCCCTGCCGGGCGAGCTGGCGGTCGCGGCGGTCGTGGTGGTGACCCAGACGCTGGTGGAGGTGGTCGGCATGGTCGCCTACGTACGACTGGTGCCCCGCCTGGTCCCGGCGGGCGGGGTCCACTGAACCAGACGGGACTTTCGAAACACGCCGCCGGCGCTCTCGTCCCACAGTTCGGTGCTGTGGGCGGCGACGAGGGCGCCGATACGGGCGAGGACCTCACCGACCGGGCGCGGACCGAGGCGGCGTCCGTCGCGCAGGCGCAGCGCGACCTGGTCGTCGGCGGCCTCCTTCGCGCCGACGACGGCCTGGTACGGCACCAGCCGGGCCTCCCGGATCCGGGCGCCCAGGCTGCCGCGGTCGGGCGCGGCCATCTCGGCCCGCAGTCCGAGCCCGGCGCAGCGCCGGGCCAGCGCCTCGGTCTGGGGCAGCTCTGCTTCGGAGACGGGCAGGACGGCCATCTGGGTGGGGGCGAGCCAGGCCGGGAAGGCGCCGCCGTGCTGCTCGACGAGGTGGGCGACGGCCCGCTCCACACTGCCGATGATGCTGCGGTGCACCATGACCGGCCGGTGTTTCGCGCCGTCCGGCCCGATGTAGTGCAGATCGAAGCGCTCGGGCTGGTGGAAGTCGATCTGGACGGTGGAGAGGGTGGACTCCCGGCCGGCCGCGTCGGCGACCTGTACGTCGATCTTGGGGCCGTAGAAGGCGGCCTCTCCTTCGGCCGCTTCGTAGGGCAGCCCGGAGCGGTCGAGGACGTCGGTCAGCAGGGCGACGGAACGCCGCCACAGCTCGGGGGCGGCGACGTACTTGCCGCCGGGGCCAGGCAGGGAGAGCCGGTGGCGGACGGGGCGGATGCCGAGCGCCGCGTAGGCCCGGCGGATCATCTCCAGGGCGCTCTGGGTCTCTTCGGCGACCTGGTCCAGGGTGCAGAAGATGTGCGCGTCGTTCAGCTGGATGGCCCGGACGCGGGTGAGTCCGCCGAGCACGCCGGAGAGCTCGGAGCGGTACATTCCGCCCAGTTCGGCCATACGCAGGGGGAGTTCGCGGTAGCTGTGGGGGCGGGAGCGGTAGATCACCGCGTGGTGGGGGCACAGGCTGGGCCGCAGGACGACCTGCTCGCCGCCGAGGTCCATGGGCGGGAACATGTCGTCGCTGTAGTGGGACCAGTGCCCGGAGATCTCGTACAGCTCCCGCTTGCCGAGGACCGGGGAGTAGACGTGGCGGTAGCCGGCGCGGCGCTCGGCGGCGCGGATGTACTCCTCCAGGGTGTGCCGGACGGTCGCGCCGTCGGGCAGCCAGTACGGCAGCCCCGCCCCGATCAGCGGGTCGGTGTCGAACAGGTCCAGCTCGCGGCCGAGCTTGCGGTGGTCGTGCACGGTGGTCTCCTCGCGGGTGGGGGCGGGTGACCCGGCACGACGAAGCCCCGGGGCACTCGCCCCGGGGCTTTCGACTGAGACAGCGTTCAGCGCGCCGGGACACTCTCCGGCGTCGTCGTGATGGCAGCGCGCTTCATACGGAGCACGGTAGACAGGCAGCCGCGAAGGCCGCACATGATTTTTCCGGCCGCGGTCCGTGCCCTTCCGAGACGCACGGGAACTCCACTGAGTGGTGATGCGACCAACTTCCCGTGAGGCCGCCGGGGTTCGGCGGCGCGGACGGGCGGGGCGGAGGCTGGAGCCATGGTGGGGATCGATCGTCGGAGCGCGCTGATCTCGGCGGCGGGTGTGGGCGCCGCCGCGTGGGGCGTGGCGGCCGGGACCGCGGCGGCGGCCGCGCCGCGGTTGCGCAGTGCGCGGGAGCCGCTGCGGGTGCACATCGTCGCGTTCGACGGCGCGGAGGAGCTCGATGTGTTCGGCCCACTGGAGGTGTTCGCCGCGGCGGCCTCCATGGGGCATCCGGTGCGGCCGCTGCTGGTGACCAGCGGCGGGCCGGGCCGGGTCACGGCGAGCTTCGGCACCGACATCGCGGTCCCGGGCTCCTGGGATCCGCGGGCGGCGGACGTGATCGTCGTCCCCGGCGGCGGCTTCCGGAACCGGCAGGGGCCGGGAGTCTGGTCCGAGATCGCCAAGGGCGTCCTCACCCGCGGGCTGCGGCGCGCCGAACGGCCGTCGCTGACCCTGCTCGGGGTGTGCACCGGAGTGATCGTCCTGCACGCGGCCGGCGTGATCGGCGACCGCCCCTGCACCACCCACCACCGCGCCCAGCAGTACCTGAAGGACGAGGGCGCGGACGTGCGTACCGTCCGCGTGGTGGACGACGGAAACCTCGTGTGCGCGGGCGGGGTCAGCTCCGGCATCGACGGGGCGCTGTGGCTCCTGGAACGGGAGCTCGGCTCCCAGGCGGCGACGTCCGTCGAGGCTCTGATGGAGTACGAGCGCCGGGGCACGGTGCTGCGCACGGCGGGCACCTCGTAGGCCGGGCGGCCCGCGTCCGGACCCGAGGGGTGTGACGCCGCCTCTCGGGCGGCCGACGCGCGGTGACAGGATGGAGGCATGACCGAGATCTTCACTCCCCGCCTCCTGCTGCGCCGCTGGCGCGAGGAGGACGTGATCGCCATGGCCGAGATCAACGCCGATCCGGCCGTGATGCGCTGGATCGGCGACGGGTCCGTGCTCGACCTGGAGCAGACGGCGGAGGCGATCGAGCGCTGGGAGGAGGAGTGGGACGACGAGGGCTTCGGGTTGTTCGCGGTCGAGCTGCTGGGCTCGGGCGAGCTGGCCGGCTTCACCGGTCTTTCCGTGCCTGAGTTCCTGCCCGAGGTGCTGCCGGCCGTGGAGGTCGGCTGCCGGCTCGGGACCCCGTTCTGGGGCCAGGGCTATGCCTCGGAGGCCGCACACGCCTCGCTGGAGTTCGCCCTGCAGGACCGCGGGCTCGACCGGGTGGTCGGCATCTGCCGGGCCGGCCACGACGCCGCGGAGAACGTGATGCGCAAGCTGGGCATGCGGCTGGAGCGGGAGACCGTCGACCCGCGGTTCGGCTTCCCGCTGCTGGTGCACGCGATCGACCTGACGGAGTACAGCGGCTGAGCGGCGCCCCCTGGCGCGCGAGGAGGGAATATCCGTCGCGACGCGTGTGAAGGATGGGATGGACGACCGACGCCCCGTCGATCGTGCGGCCGATCCGCGAGGAGATTCCGTTGAGAATGCTGATCAACGTCCCTGAGACCGTCGTCGCCGACGCGTTGCGCGGCATGGCCGCCGCGCATCCGGAGCTCACCGTCGACGTGGAGAACCGGATCGTGGTGCGGCGGGACGCGCCGATGGCCGGGAAGGTCGCGCTCATCTCCGGTGGCGGGTCCGGGCATGAGCCGCTGCACGCGGGGTTCGTGGGGCCCGGGATGCTGGCGGCCGCCTGCCCCGGGGAGGTGTTCACCTCCCCGGTGCCCGATCAGATGGTGCGGGCCGCGGCCGCCGTGGACAGCGGGGCCGGGGTGCTGTTCGTGGTCAAGAACTACACGGGGGACGTCCTCAACTTCGACATGGCCGCCGAGCTCGCCGAGGACGAGGGCATCCAGATCGCCAAGGTCCTCGTCAACGACGACGTGGCGGTGACCGACAGCCTCTACACCGCCGGACGGCGGGGCACCGGCGCCACCCTGTTCGTGGAGAAGATCGCGGGCGCGGCGGCCGAGGAGGGGCAGCCTCTGGAGCTGGTGGAAAGCGTCGCGCGGCGGGTGAACGAGAGGTCGCGGAGTTTCGGGGTGGCGCTGAGCGCCTGCACCACTCCGGCCAAGGGCAGCCCCACCTTCGATCTCGCCCCCGGCGAGCTGGAGTTGGGGATCGGGATCCATGGCGAGCCGGGGCGTGAGCGGCGCGCCATGATGACGTCGCGGGAGATCGCGGACCTCGCCGTCGACGCCGTCCTGGACGATCTGCGGCCCGGCGGCCCGGTGCTGGTCCTGGTCAACGGCATGGGCGCGACACCGCTGCTCGAGCTGTACGGGTTCAACGCGGAGGTGCAGCGGGTGCTCAGCGAGCGGGGGGTGTCGGTCGCCCGAACGCTCGTGGGGAACTATGTGACCTCGCTTGACATGGCCGGCTGCTCCGTCACCCTCTGCCAGGCCGACGAGGAGCTGCTGCGACTGTGGGACGCGCCGGTGAAGACGCCCGCCCTGCGCTGGGGACGGTGAGGGCCGCCATGTCCGACCCGACCGCTCTGGACGCGCTCTTCTTCCGGCGCTGGCTGACCACCGCCGCGGCCGCCGTCGACCGTGAGGCCGACCGGCTCACCGAACTGGACTCGGCCATCGGCGACGCCGATCACGGCACCAACATGCGGCGCGGTTTCGCCGCCGTCGCCGCCGCCCTCGACAAGGAGGAGCCCGCCACGCCCGGGGCCGTACTGACCCTGGCGGGGCGGCAGTTGATCTCGACCGTCGGCGGGGCGTCCGGGCCGCTGTACGGGACGCTGCTGCGGAGCACCGGCAAGGCGCTGGGTGAGGCCTCCGAGGTCAGCCGCGACCAGCTGGCCGAGGCGCTGCGTACGGGCGTGGCCGCGGTCGCCCAGCTCGGCGGCGCCGTGGCCGGGGACAAGACGATGCTGGACGCCCTGGAGCCGGCGGCCTCGGCGCTCGGCCAGTCGTTCACGGCGGCGCGGGAGGCCGCCGAGGAGGGCGCGCTGGCTACCGTACCGCTGCGGGCGCGCAAGGGCAGGGCCAGTTATCTCGGCGAGCGCAGTGTGGGGCATCAGGACCCGGGGGCGACCTCGTCGGCGCTGCTCGTCGCGGCCCTGGAAGAGGTGGCCCGGTGAGCGCCGTAGGACCGGTCGGGATCGTGCTGGTGTCGCACAGCGCGCAGGTCGCGGCCGCCGTCGCCGAGCTGGCCGTGGGGCTGGCGGCGGGCGGCGCCACCGCACCCGTCGCCCCGGCCGGCGGGGCGCCGGACGGCGGGCTCGGCACCAGCGTGGAGCTGATCACCGAGGCCGCGCGGGCGGTCGACCGGGGCGCGGGCGTCGCGGTCCTGGCCGACCTGGGCAGCGCCGTACTGACGGTGAAGGCGCTGCTCGCCGAGGGGGACGAACTGCCCGAGGAGACCCGGCTGGTGGACGCGCCGTTCGTGGAGGGCGCCGTCGCGGCGGTCGTCACGGCGTCGGCCGGCGGGGACCTGGACGCGGTAGAGGCGGCGGCCGGGGAGGCGTACGCGTACCGCAAGTCATGATGCGTACGCATCCGTGCGCGGCTTGTGATGCAGCAGGTCAACGCACTAGTGTCACACCGCCTTGGTGAACGGGAAACCGGTGAAGTACCGGTGCGGCCCTCGCCACTGTGATCGGGAAGTCCGGCTCCCTCCGCAAGGAAGCCACTGGACCGCCGCGGGAGACCGCGGCGTCCGGGAAGGCGGAGCCCGGGCGGCAGGACCCGTCAGCCAGGAGACCGGCCAAGGCGCGTCAGTCCATCCACGAGGTGCTGGAGAGGGTCTCCCAACCATGCATATAGCCGAGGGGTATCTGCCCCCGTTGCACGCGGCCGCCTGGGGCGTCGCGTCCGCTCCCTTCGTCGTCCACGGCGTACGTGCCCTGACCCGCGAGGTCAAGGCCAATCCCGAGTCCACTCTGCTGCTCGGCGCGTCGGGCGCCTTCACCTTCGTGCTCTCCGCCCTGAAGATTCCGTCGGTGACGGGCAGTTGCTCGCATCCGACCGGGACGGGTCTGGGCGCGATCCTCTTCCGGCCGCCGATCATGGCGGTGCTTGGCACGATCACACTGCTCTTCCAGGCGCTGCTGCTCGCGCACGGCGGTCTGACCACCCTGGGCGCCAACGTCTTCTCGATGGCGATCGCCGGGCCATGGGCCGGCTTCGGGGTGTACTGGCTGCTGCGCCGCTTCGACGTGCCGCTGATGGTGAGCGTGTTCTTCGGCGCGTTCGTCGCGGATCTGGTGACGTACTGCGTCACCAGCGTCCAGCTCGCCCTGGCGTTCCCCGACCCGAGCAGCGGCTTCCTGGGCGCGCTGGCCAAGTTCGGTTCCATCTTCGCCGTCACCCAGATCCCGCTGGCGGTCAGCGAGGGCCTGCTCACCGTCCTGGTGATGCGGCTGCTGATCCAGTCCAGCAAGGGTGAACTGACCCGGCTCGGCGTGCTGCTCCAGGGCGGGCGCAAGGGCGACACGACGACGGAGGCCGCGGTCCGATGAGCCGTAACGCGAAGATCAACACACTGCTGCTGCTCGTCGTGGCGGCGCTCGCCGTCCTGCCGCTGGTGCTGGGGCTCGGCGACCACAAGGAGGAGCCGTTCGCCGGCGCCGACGGCGAGGCCGAGGCGGCGATCACGGAGATCGAGCCGGACTACGAGCCGTGGTTCAGCCCGCTGTACGAGCCGCCGTCCGGCGAGATCGAGTCGGCGCTGTTCTCCCTCCAGGCGGCGATCGGCGCCGGAGTCCTCGCGTACTACTTCGGGCTGCGCAGGGGCCGCCGCCAGGGCGAGGCCCGGGCCAAGGCCGCCGAGCACCACGAGGTGGCCGAGGCGCACGGGACCGGCGACGGTGCCCGTGACGGATCCGCCGCCGGTCATCCGCTCCCCTAGCCGCCGGTGCTGCCCATCGACGCGGCGGCGCACAGCAGTCGCTGGCGCCGCCGTCATCCGTGCGAGAAGGCCGCGCTCGGCTTCGGACTGACCCTGTGCGCGGTCTGTCTGCCGCCGTGGCCGGGGGCCGTGCTGGTCGCGGCCGTCACGCTGGCGGTTCTCCTTGGCCCGGCGGGGGTCGCGCCGCGCCAGCTGTGGCGGGCATTCCGGATCCCGCTGGGTTTCTGTGTGACGGGGGCGGTGCCGCTGCTCTTCCAGGTCGGCGGGGCGGAGGGGTTCGTCACCCTGGCCCCCGACGGGCCGGTGCGGGCCGGCGAGCTGCTGCTGCGGACCTCGTCCGCGTCGCTCGGGGTGCTGCTGTTCGCCTTCACGACACCGGTCTCCGACGTGCTGCCGCGGCTGGTACGGGCCGGGGTTCCGGCGCCCGTGGTGGATGTCGCCCTGGTCATGTACCGGATCAGCTTTCTGCTCCTCGACGCCATGGCCCGGATCCGGCAGGCGCAGGCCGCGCGGCTGGGGCTGACCACCCGGGCAGCGGCCTGGCGCTCGCTGGCCGGGCTCGGCGCGACCGCGTTCGTCCGCGCCTTCGACCGGGCCCAGCGGCTGCAGGGCGGTCTCGCCGGGCGCGGCTACGACGGCACGCTGCGGGTGCTGGTGCCCGAGGCCGTCGTCTCCCGCCGTTTCCTCGCCGCGACCGGGGCGCTCCTCGCGGGTCTGGTCGCCGTCACTCTCGTACTGGAAAGGTCCCTGCCGTGAGCCCTGAGTCGCCTGTTGTTGAGCTGGTCGGGGCGGGTTTCGCCTATGAGGACGGCCCGCCCGTCCTGGAGGGGATCTCCTTCGCCGTACCGCGGGGCCGGGCGATGGCGCTGCTCGGCCGCAACGGCAGCGGCAAGACGACGCTGCTGCGGCTGCTCAGCGGCGGGCTGCGGGTGGGCCGGGGCCGGCTGCTGCTCGACGGCGAGGATGTGTCGTACGACCGCAAGGGTCTTACCCGGCTGCGGACGACCGTGCAGCTGGTCGTGCAGGACCCGGACGACCAGCTGTTCGCGGCCTCGGTCGAGCAGGACGTGTCGTTCGGGCCGATGAATCTGGGGCTGGCCGAGGAGGAGGTACGGGCCCGGGTGGCCGAGGCCTTGGAGGCGCTGGACATCGTGGCGCTGGCGGACCGGCCGACGCATCTGCTGTCATACGGGCAGCGCAAGCGGGCCGCCATCGCGGGCGCCGTCGCCATGCGGCCCCGGGTGCTGATCATGGACGAGCCGACGGCCGGGCTCGACCCGCACGGGCAGGAGCGGCTGCTGGAGGCGCTGGCCCGGCTGCGGGCGTCCGGGACGACGGTGGTGATGGCGACGCACGACGTGGATCTGGCGTTGCGCTGGGCGGACGACGCGGCGGTGCTCTCGCCCCAGGGGCTGCGGACCGGCCCGATCGCGGAGCTCCTGGCCGACGACGCGCTGCTGGACGCGGCGCGGCTGCGGCGGCCGTGGGGGATGGCGGTGGCGGCGGTGCTGCGCGCGCAGGGCCTGCTGGACGAGGGTGCCGCGGGGCCGCGTACGCCAGAGGAGCTGGACGCCTGGGTGGCGGCCCGATAAGGCGGGTTCGTCCGCGGCTTTGCTACCGAGTAGTAGAGCTCACACCCCCACCCTTCTGCAACTAGTTGCATAACCGGTTGGGGTCCCTTAGAACGGAGGTCGACGAAGACTGCGCGAGGAGGCGCCCCCCATGACCCCGTACCCGCACCTGCTGAGCCCGCTCGACCTCGGGTTCACCACCCTGCCCAACCGGGTGCTCATGGGATCGATGCACGTCGGGCTCGAGGAGGCCGAGAACGGCTTCGCGCGCATGGCCGCCTTCTACGCCGAGCGGGCCCGCGGCGGCGTGGGCCTCATCGTCACCGGCGGCATCGCGCCGAACGAGGCCGGGCGCCCCTGGGACGGCGGCGCCAAGCTCACCACCGAGGAGGAGGCGGCCGAGCACCGCCTCATCACGGACGCGGTGCACGCCGAGGGCGGCCGGATCGCCCTGCAGATCCTGCACTTCGGCCGGTACGCCTACCACCCCGCCCTCGTCGCGCCGAGCCCGATCCAGGCCCCGATCAGCCCCTTCGTCCCCAACGAGCTCACCGACGCCGAAGTCGAGCAGACCGTCGAGGACTACGCCCGCTGCGCCGAGCTGGCACGCGCCGCCGGTTACGACGGCGTCGAGGTCATGGGCTCCGAGGGCTATCTGATCAACGAGTTCATCGCCTCGGCCACCAACCGGCGCACGGACCGCTGGGGCGGCAGCTACGAGAACCGGACCCGCTTCCCACTGGAGATCGTCCGCCGTATCCGTGAGCGGGTCGGCGAGGACTTCATCGTCGTCTACCGGCTCTCCATGCTCGACCTGGTGCCCGGCGGCTCGACCCTGGAGGAGGTCGTCGCGCTCGCCAAGGAGATCGAGGCGGCCGGGGCCACGATCATCAACACCGGCATCGGCTGGCACGAGGCCCGTATCCCCACCATCGCCACCTCGGTGCCGCGCGGCGCCTACACCTGGGTCACCAAGAAGCTGATGGGCGCGGTCTCCGTGCCGCTGGTGACCAGCAACCGCATCAACACGCCCGAGGTCGCCGAGGAGATCCTCGCCGAGGGCCGCGCGGACATGATCTCGATGGCCCGGCCGTTCCTCGCCGATCCCGACTTCGTCGCCAAGGCCGCCGAGAACCGCGCCGACACCATCAACACCTGCATCGGCTGCAACCAGGCCTGCCTGGACCACACCTTCAGCCTCAAGATCACCTCCTGTCTGGTGAACCCGCGCGCCTGCCACGAGACCGAACTGGTCCTCTCCCCCACCCGGCTGGCCAAGCGGATCGCGGTCGTCGGCGCGGGCCCGGCCGGTCTCGCCTGCGCCGTCTCGGCCGCCGAACGCGGCCACCAGGTCACGCTGTTCGACGCCGCGCCGGAGATCGGCGGCCAGCTCAACATCGCCAAGCGGGTGCCGGGCAAGGAGGAGTTCAACGAGACGCTGCGCTACTTCCGTACGCAGCTCGACCTACGCGGTGTCGACGTCCGCCTGGACACCCCGGTCGGGGCGGGCGACCTGGACGGCTTCGACGAGATCGTGGTCGCCACCGGCGTCACCCCGCGCACCCCCGAGATCGAGGGCATCGACCACCCGAGCGTCGTCAGCTACCTCGACGTCCTGCGCGACGGGGCGCCCGTCGGAGAACGCGTCGCCGTCATCGGTGCCGGCGGTATCGGCTTCGACGTCGCCGAGTTCCTCACCGACGGCGGCGAGGGCGCGAGCCAGGACGCGGAGACGTACTTCCGTCAGTGGGGCGTGGACACCTCCTACGAGACGAGGGGCGGACTGCGCGCCCCCGAGCGGCCCGCCCCGCCGCGTCAGGTCCACCTCCTCCAGCGCAAGACCTCCAAGGTCGGCGCCGGGCTCGGCAAGACCACCGGCTGGATCCACCGCACCGAACTCAAGCACCGGGGCGTGACGATGGTCGCCGGAGCGTCCTACGAGCGGATCGACGACGCGGGCCTGCACATCACCGTCGACGGCCAGGCGCAGACCCTGCCCGTGGACACGGTCGTACTCTGCACCGGCCAGGAGCCGCGCCGGGACCTGTACGAGGAGCTGTCGGCGGCGGGCCGCCCGGTGCACCTGATCGGCGGCGCCGACGTCGCGGCCGAACTGGACGCCAAGCGCGCCATCGACCAGGGCACGCGGCTCGCCGCCGCCCTGTGATCACCCCGGCCTAGGATGCGGTCATGTCCCTGCCGCACGCGATTCTCACCGCACTGCTGGAGAAGCCGTCCTCCGGTCTCGAACTGACCCGGCGCTTCGACCGGTCGATCGGCTACTTCTGGTCGTCCACGCACCAGCAGATCTATCGCGAACTGGGCAGGCTGGAGCAGGCCGGATACATCCGAGCCCTCCCCAGCGAGGCGCCGGCCCGCGGACAGAAGAAGGAGTACGAGGTCCTGCCCGCGGGCCGCGCCGAACTGACCGAGTGGGTCGCCGCGAGCGAGGACCCGAAGCCGGTACGGGACGCGCTGCTGCTGCGGATGCGCGCGGCGGCGGTCGTCGGCACCGCGGGCCTGCGCGCCGAGCTGGAACGCCATCTGGCCCTGCACCGGCGCCAGCTGGAGGAATACCGGTCGATCGAGGAACGGCACTTCCCCCCGGAACGGGACGCCGAGGAGGACCGGTTGCGGCATCTGGTGCTGCGGGGCGGGATCGACATGGAGCGCTTCTGGATCGAGTGGCTGACCCAGGCGCTGAAGGAGCTCGCGGAGCTGGAGGCCCGGCCGCCGGGCCGGAGACGTGCGGCGGCCCGGGAACGGCCGCCAGGCCGGTGACCTGCGACGGCCCGGGGACGATCGCCGGGCCGAGGACGGCCAGCGGCCCGGTCACGGCCGCGGGTCGGAGACGTGCGGCGGGCCCCGGAGCGATCCGGGGCCCGTCGTATGTCAGGCGGCTGCCTTCCGCCAGGCCGCGTCCCGCAGCAGGCGCAGGCCGTTGAGGCCCACCAGGATCGTGGAGCCCTCGTGCCCCGCCACGCCCAGGGGCAGCGGGAGGTGACCGAAGAGGTCCCAGAGGACGAGCGCGCCGATGCAGACGCCCGCGATGACCAGGTTCTGGACGACCAGGCGGCGCGCGCGGCGGGCGAGGGTCAGCACCGCCGGGATCGTGGCGAGTTCGTCGCGTACGACCACCGCGTCGGCGGTCTCCAGGGCCAGGTCCGAGCCGGCGCGGCCCATCGCGACCGAGGTGTGGGCGGCGGCGAGGGCCGGGGCGTCGTTGACACCGTCGCCGACCATCAGGACCCGCTCCCCGGCCCCTTCCCACTCCCCCACCGCCGCGGCCTTGTGCTGCGGCAGGAGTCCGGCGCGTACGTCGGTGATGCCCGACTCGGCGGCGATGCGGTGCGCGGCGCGGTCGTTGTCGCCGGTGAGGAGGGTGGGCGGCGTGCCGGTGAGCCGGGTCAGGGCGGCGACCGCGGCCGGGGCGCCGTCGCGCAGCCGGTCGGTGAGGGCGAGCACGGCGACGAGGGTGCCGTCGACGTGGACGGCGACCTGGGTGCGGGCGCCGTCGTCCGGGACCTGGAGGCCGTCGGGGGCGCCGACCCGTACCTCCCGGCCGTCCACCACGGCCCGCACGCCGTGGCCGGGGCGGGACGAGAAGCCGCTCGCGTCGGCGATGGGGAGCCCGCGTTCCTGGGCCGCGGTCACCACGGCGCGGGCCAGGGGGTGTTCGCTGGGCCGCTCGGCGGCCGCGGCCAGGGCGAGGACGGTGTCCTCGTCGAGTCCGCCGCCCGGCAGGAGCCGTACGCGCTCGACCGTCGGGGCGCCTTCGGTGAGCGTGCCGGTCTTGTCGAGCGCGACCCGGGTGACGGAGGCCAGACGCTCCATCACCACGGCCGACTTGACCAGGACGCCGTGGCGGCCGGCGGTGGCGATGGCCGACAGCAGGGGCGGCATGGTCGCGAGGACGACCGCGCAGGGCGAGGCGACGATCATGAAGGTCATGGCCCGGAGCAGGGTCTCGGTGAAGTCCGCGCCGAGCGCCAGCGGGATGCCGAAGAGGGCGAGCGTGGCGACGACGACGCCGATCGAGTAGCGCTGTTCGACCTTCTCGATGAAGAGCTGGGTGGGGGCCTTGGTGGCGCTGGCCTCCTCGACCATGGCGACGATCCGGGCGATGACCGAGTCGTCGGCGTCCTTGTCGACGGTGACCTTGAGGGCGCCGGTGCCGTTGAGCGTGCCCGCGAAGACCTGGTCGCCCGTTGACCTGGGGACGGGCAGGGGTTCGCCGGTGATGGTGGCCTGGTCCACGTCGCTGCTGCCGTCGAGGACGGTGCCGTCGGCGGGCAGCCGCTCCCCGGGCCGTACGAGGAGGGTGTCGCCGACGCGCAGGGCGGTGACATCGACCCGCTCCTCGCCGCCCCCGGTCAGGCGTACGGCCTGGGCGGGGGCGAGGTCGAGCAGTCCCCGGACGGAGTCGGCGGTGCGCCGGGTGGCGAGGGCCTCCAGCGCGCCGGAGACGGCGAAGATGACGATCAGCAGGCCGCCGTCGAGGAACTGGCCGATCGCCGCGGCGCCGAGGGCCGCGACCACCATCAGCAGGTCGACGTCGAGGGACTTCTCGCGCAGGGCCTGGAGCCCGGCCCAGGCCGGCTCCCAGCCTCCGGCGGCGTAGCACAGGGCGTACAGCGGACCCCAGGTCCAGGCGGGGGCGCCGGTCAGGTCCAGGGGCAGGGCGCAGAGGAACGCGGCGGCGGCCAGGGCGGCCCAGCGGATCTCGGGGAGGGCGAACAGCCGTGTGACGCTGGCCGGTCTCGGGCCCTGCCGGGGCGGGGTGGCGGCCTGGGTGTCGAGCACCGGGGATGCCATCGGGCACTCCTCTTCGGGGGTCGGGGCGGGAGGGGCGCGACCACCATAGCGGAATACATGAAGAGCTCTTCATTCATCAGATGAAACGTTCCATGCCCCCGGGACGTGCGCGGATACGATGTGCCCATGGGACACGGAGTGAACGGCGAGACGACCCCGGCAACCCACCTGGACCCGGAGTCCGCGGCCACCATCGCCGCCACGCTCCAGGCCCTCGCCACCCCGTCCCGGCTGATGATCCTGACCCGGCTGCGGCAGGGGCCGTGCGGAGTCACCGAACTCGCCGAGTCGGTCGCCATGGAGCAGTCGGCCGTCTCCCACCAGCTGCGCCTGCTGCGCGCGCTGGGGCTGGTCACCGGCGTACGCCAGGGCCGCCGGATCGAGTACAGCCTCTACGACAACCATGTCGCCCAGCTGCTGGACGAGGCGGTCTACCACATCGAGCATCTGCGGCTCGGCGCACGTGAGGTGCCCCATCGGACCGTGGATACTGGTCAGTCGTAGATCGACAACCTCGTGGTGGCTGAAGGGGCGGGCATGGAGGACCAGTTGACGGCAGGGACAGGGCTCCGGACACGGCACGCGGTGGTCGTCGGCGGCAGCGTCGCAGGGCTGCTCGTGGCCCGGGTGCTCGCCGACCACGCCGAGGAGGTGACCGTCGTCGAGCGCGACCGGTTCCCCGACGGCGCCGAGCCCCGGCCGGGTGTGCCGCAGGGCCGCCACATCCATGTCCTGCTGGAGGGCGGTCAGCGGGCGCTGGAGGAGCTCCTGCCGGGCCTGGTCGGCGAGTTGCGGGAGCAGGGCGCGCCCCGGGTGGGCATGCCCGAGGACTTGGTGCAGTGGCAGAACGGCCGGTGGTTCCGCCGCCTTCCGGCGACCTCGCATCTCTTCACCGGCTCACGCCCGCAGTTGGAGGCGCTGGTGCGCCGCCGGGTGCTCGCCGATCCCCGGATCCGGACGGTCGAGGGCACCGAGGTCGTCGGACTGCTCGGTGACTCCCGCCGGGTGCGCGGAGTGCTGGTACGGGAGCGGGGCGCGGGCGCGGCGAAGGAGGCCCGCCCGCTGGAGGCGGACCTGGTCGTGGACGCCTCGGGCCGGGGCACACGCGCCGGCGACTGGCTGGCCGCCATCGGGGCCGAGGCGCCGCACGAGGAGACCCTCGACACGGGCCTCGCCTACGCCACGCGGGTCTACAAGGACACCAAGGGCCGCATCGGCCGGGATCATCTCGGCTACTACATCATGCCCAATCCCCGTCAGGTGTACGGAGGTGTGGCGCTGCCGGTCGAGGACGGGCGGGTGCTCGTGACGCTCTCTGGGCTGCGCGGCTCCGAACCGCCCACGGACGAGGCCGGGTTCGAGGAGTTTGCGGGCCGGCTGCCGCATCCGGTGCTGCGGGAGTGGATCGCGGGGTCCGAGCCCGACTCGCCGGTGCACGGCTTCCGGCAGACCGCCAACATCCGTCGCCGTTACGACCGTCCGGGCCGCCGCCCGGCCGGGTTCCTCGCCGCCGGTGACGCCCTGTGCTCCTTCAACCCGGTCTACGGCCAGGGCATGGCGGTGGCGGCGATCGGCGCGGTGGCGCTGCGCCGGGCCCTGTCCGATCCGCGGCGTACGCCGACCACGTTCCGGGTGCAGCGGGCGCTGTTCGACGCCTCGCGGCAGGCGTGGGACATCTCCTCGGGGTCGGACAAGAAGATGCCGGGGGCGCGCGGGGACGGGCTGCGGTCGAAGCCGGGCGACAAGGTGGCGGGCTGGTATCTGGAGCGGGCGCTGGCGCGCTACACCGGCGATCCGGTGGTGGGTGCGGCGCTGCGGTCCGTACTGACGCTGAGCGCGCCGCTGGGTGTGCTGTTCGCGCCGAAGGTGGTGCGGGCGGTGCTGTTCAAGCCCCAGGCGATGACGCCGCTGGAGCCGCCGTTGCTGCGCGAGGGCGCCGCCCGCTGAGGGGACGCGCGCGCTCAGACGTCCGGCGCCGCGCTGATCGTGCCGGCGGCGGTCAGCGCGGCGTAGTCGTCGGCGTTCTGGTCGGCGTAGCGGATGGCGAAGTCGGCGACGGCGCGGTCGAAGGTGTCGGAGCCGCCGAGGTAGGCGGCGACGGCGATCCGGTCCCCGGAGCGGGCGTGGGCCCGGGCGAGGGCGCGGCCGCACAGCCCGGCGTATTCACGGAGCATGGACGGGGGCATCGCCTCGACCTCGGCGGTGCCCTTCATGTCGCGCAACTGGCGCCAGTAGAAGTGGCGTTCCTCGGGTCCGGTCATCCAGCCGAGGAAGATGTCGCTCGCGGCCTGGAGCAGGCGCTGTCCGGCGACGACACGGTGGCCGTGGTGGGTGTGGGGGCCGGGGCCGAGGTGTTCTTCGAGGACGGATGCTCCCGCCTCCTTGATCTGAAGGAACAGGGGGTCGCCGGCGTCGCGTCCTTCGAGCAGCAGGACGAAGCAGCGGGTCCCGACGCTGCCGACGCCGACGGCCTTGGCCGCGGCGTCGACGAAACGGTAGCGGTCCAGCAGGACGCGGCGTTCCTCGGAGAGGGAGCTGCGGTAGTCGCTGAAGATCTTGCCGAGGCCGGTGCGGTCGACGCCGTCGACCCGTTCAAGGAGGGGCGGGTCCTCGATGATGCGCCGGCCGTCGTCGGTCTCCTCGGTGAGCTTGCCGAGGGCGTGCAGGCTGGTGCGGCGGCGGGCGCGGGCGAGGGTGGCCTCGACGCGGCGTCTGCGCGAGCGGCCTACGAGCGGAAGCAGGTCGGCCGCGTCGATGCGTTCGTACCAGACGTCCAGTTCGCCGAGTGCGGCGAGGCGGCGGACGGAGAGGCGGTACGACTCGACGGCGACGCGGGCGGCGGCCTGCGCCTTGGCGCGGGTGCTGCCGTTCTGCAGGGCGGCCACCGCGACGCTGGCGGCGAGGCGTTTGACGTCCCATTCGAAGGGGCCGGGGAGGGTCTCGTCGAAATCATTGAGGTCGAAGAGCAGGGCGCGTTCCGGCGAGGCGTAGAGGCCGAAGTTGAGGAGGTGGGCGTCGCCGCTGAGCTGGACGGTGAGGCCGGTGTGGGGCTGGGCGGCGAGGTCGCCGGCCATGAGGGCGGCGGCGCCGCGGAGGAAGGCGAACGGCGAGACGGCCATGCGGCCGTAGCGGACGGGCAGCAGGCCGGGGAGCCGGCCGGCGGCCTGTTTCTCCAGCACGGTCACGGGGTCGGGGCGGTGCGGGGCCGGTATCCAGCGGCCGTGGGAGGACCGGGAGACGGTCTTACGGGCGGCTCGTCCGCGCGCAGCCCGCTCGGAGGGCGTCAGCATCGGTCTCACCCGCCTCTCACGCCACATCCGGAACTTCCCTCACTCGGGTGCGTTCCTGGGCGCTCGTCTGGACCCAGTAAATGGCCATGACGGGGCGTTCGCATCCGGAGCGGCGGGGTAGCAGGCCCGTGTTCATGGGGCCCTTGGCCCGCTGCCGGCCGCACTTTCGGCCAGACTCTGGGGCAGCCCTTCCAAACAGGTTTAGACCAATGATAGAGATTGATCACCCATACGGGCCAAGCGGTTACGCTGAGCGAAGAACAGCGCACGGACCGAAGAGCCGAAGAGAGGTTGATCATGGCTGAGCCCGATCACGACCGTACGGAGCTTCCGCTGTACCTCCGGGTCGCCACCGCCCTGCGGGACGATCTCACCCACCGCCGCATCCCGCCGGGCAGCAGGCTGCCCTCGGAGCGGTCGATGGCGCACCGCTTCCGCGTCAACCGCCAGACCGTCCGCAGCGCCCTCCAGCTCCTGCGGGACCAGCGGCTGGTCGTCACCGACCGGCGCGGCACCTTCGCCGCGAGCGGCGAACACGAGGCGCGCGGACCGGTCCTGACGCCGGGCCAGCAGTACTTCCCGGGCGGTACGGAGGCCACGGGCGCGCTGATCAGGGCGGGGCTCACCTGGGAGGCCCCGGCCGTGGACCTGGCCGCGCAGCTCTCGCTCGCGCCCGGCGAGCCCACGCTCGTCCACCACCACCGGGTCCTGACGCCGAGCGGCACTCCGGTGCAGCGGTCGGTCTCCCGGTTCTCCGCCCACGCCCTCGCCGAGATCCCGGAGCTGCGCCGCTACCGGCGCGGCAAGGACTGCGACCAGCAGCCCGATCTGCGGCTGCTGTACCACTGGATGCATCAGGCGGGGCTGCGGCTGACGAGGCGGGAGACGATCGGGGTGCAGCAGCCGGACTCCATCGGCCGGGCGGGCGGGCTGGTGCGCGGGCCGGAGGCGGGCGGTGCCCGGCTGGCCGTCCACCGGGTGGTGAGCGACCAGCACGGGCACGCGCTGGAGATCACGGACATCGACTTCGCCGCGCACGCGGCGGACTGGACCTACGAGTTCTCCGGCTGACGGGCCCCCGGAGCGGGGGCCGCCGCGCGGGCCGGAGGAGGCCGGTCCGAAGGGGCGGTCAGACGATGCCCTCGGCGATCTCGGCCTGCTCGCGGGCGTTGCCGTACGCGGACGGGGTGCCGTACGAGCGCCGGGCGACGTACCACCAGACACTGGCCAGGACCAGTACGACGGCCAGGGCGATGACGGCGTAGTTCATGGAGTCGACCGTGACGGGGGACTTCTGCGGCAGGCAGAACAGGACGGTGACCAGTGCCACCCAGACGACGGCGGTCCAGCCGATGGGCTTGCTCCAGCGGCCCAGGCTCCAGGGCCCCGGCTGGAAGCGGTCACCGGCGCGCAGCCGCAGATAGATGGGGATGGCGTAGGCGGGGGTGATGCCGATGACGTTGATGGCGGTGACCGCGCCATAGGCGGTGGCGGAGTAGAGCGAGGGCAGGGCGAGCACACCGGCGACGACGACCGAGAGCCATACGGCCGGGACGGGCGTCTGGGTGCGGCCGCTGACCTTGCGCCACAGCGCGGAGCCGGGCAGGGCGTTGTCGCGGCTGAAGGCGAAGACCATCCGGCTGGCGGCGGCGACCTCGGCGTTGCCGCAGAAGAGCTGCGCGACGATCACGACGAGCAGCAGGGCGGTGGCGCCGCCGGAGCCGAGTGCGTCGAGGAAGATCTGGGCGGGCGGGACGCCGGTCGCGCTGCCCTGGGTGGCCGCGTAGTCCTGGATGGCGAAGGTCAGCCCGGCCAGCAGCGCGAATCCGGCGATCCAGGAGACCCAGATGGCGCGGACGATGCCCTTGGCGGCGGAAACGGAGGCGTTGGAGGTCTCCTCGGAGAGGTGGGCGGAGGCGTCGTAGCCGGAGAAGGTGTACTGGGCCAGCAGCAGACCGATCGCGGCGACGTAGAACGGGTTGGCCCAGCCGGTGTCGTTGACGAATTCGGTGAAGACGAACTGGGGTGACTGGTGACGGTCGGGGACGAGGGCCAGGGCGCCGACGATGACGGCGACACCGGTCAGATGCCACCAGACGCTGATCGAGTTGAGGACGCTGACGAGGCGGACGCCGAAGAGGTTGAGCGTGGCGTGCAGCAGCAGGATGCACAGGAAGATCAGGAAGGTGGAGCCGGGGGTGGGCTCGAACCCCCACTGGAGGTTGAGGAAGGCGCCGGTGAAGAGGGCCGCGCCGTAGTCGATGCCGGCGATCGCGCCGAGCAGACCGAGCAGATTGAGCCAGCCGGTGTACCAGCCCCAGCGGCGGCCGCCGAGCCGGTCGGCCATGTAGTAGAGCGCGCCGGAGGTGGGGTAGGCGCTGGTCACCTCGGCGAGGGCGAGGCCGACGCAGAGGACGAAGAGCCCGACGCCCACCCAGCCCCACATCATCACGGCGGGCCCGCCGGTGCCGAGGCCGAAGCCGTAGAGGGTCATGCAGCCGGAGAGGACGGATATGACGGAGAAGCTGATGGCGAAGTTGCCGAAGCCTCCCATCCTGCGGGCGAGGACGGGCTGGTAGCCCAGTTCTCTGAGCCGCTCCTCCTCGTCCTGCGGAGCGGCGGCCTGGGATGGCCGGCGGGCGGCCCATGCGGTGCGGGACACGGTGGTACCTCCGGGGGTGGTGAGCACGGGGGACGGTGGTGCACGGGGGGTGCGGGGGTTTCAGCCGCGGCCGGAGAGGCTTCGGGCACGGGCCCGTACGAACACCTCCTCGGCGAGGGCCTGGTCGGCGGGGTCGCGGGTGCGGAAGGCCCAGGGGTGGGTGGTCCAGTACGGTCCGATCGCCTCGAAGACGCGGGCCGCGTCGCCGAAGTGGAGCGCGCCCCACAGCGCGTGGGCGAGGTGGTTGAGGTCGAGCGGGGAGGCCAGGTCCGTCGCCGTGAGGAGGAACCACGTGTCCAGCGCGTGCTGGGCGTCGCGTACGGCGTCCTCGGCGACCCAGTGGAGGTCGAGCGCCCTTTCCTGGCCGCGTTCGCGGCGGTAGCGCTCGACCCGGACGTAGAGCGGCAGGACGTGCAGGGCCGAGCCGGCGGGGGCGGAACCGGCCGCCCACTGGACGAAGTTGAAGGCCTCGGAGAGCGGGCCCCGGCTGCGCGCGTACATGAACTGGAGCATGCGGTGGTACGCCTCGCGGTTGTGCGGGTCGCGCTTGTCGGCCTCGGCGAGCAGGCCCCAGGGGCCGGGCGGCAGCATCGGGCCGGGCGGTGCGAGGCGGTGCTCCTCCATCTGACCTTGTTCGTCGAGGAGGGACAGGGCCAGCAGGCAGACCCAGGGCACGGGGTCGGCGGGGGCCGCGTGGGCGGTGAGCCGGCAGGCCTCCCACGCCTCCTGCCACAGTTCGCGGGTGCGCGGATGGCCGCCGCGGTGGGCGCGTACGGCCCGTTCGACGGTGACGCGGGTGTGCATCACGGCCGCGGCGAGGCTGTGGGGTTCCTCGGCCCGCCAGGCCTGGACGACGTCGGATCCGGCGGCGACGGCGGCCAGGACCTGTGTGCGCTGGGTCCACAGCCCCCAGTCGGGCGTCCGGGCGAGGAGCTGCGCCATCGACACCCAGCGGCCGGTGCGCAGGTCCTGGACGGCGACCCGCAGGGCGTTGTCATGGCCCGCGGGGTGGTAGACGGGGCGGAACTGGCTGCCGCCCATCACCCCGTCCCGGTCGGCGGACGGTGGCGGCGTGGTGGTCGTGCGGTGGTCGTGGGCATCGGTCCTCGGATCACATGGGGGGTGGGTCGGTACGGCGTGCGGTCGCCGCGCTGCGGCCGCGCCGACGTCAGGAGCCCCGAACTGCTCGGCGGAGTCCTGGCGTTGACCCCCGGCGGCGTCACTCGCCGTTGATCGGCGATCACTATAGAGGCCGATGGCGCCTACGCATCCGGATTCTCGTTCGAACGCAACTATCAAGCCATCGGCTGAATTTGACTTTACGTCAGCTCAGGTCTTGACACGGCGGATCCTTGACGCCGCCCGTCCGGCTGATGAAGGCTTTCCGCCGACGATCAAGCGTCT
The DNA here is from genome assembly GCF_055639315.1 of Streptomyces sp. NPDC039465. Taxonomy (NCBI): domain Bacteria; kingdom Bacillati; phylum Actinomycetota; class Actinomycetes; order Kitasatosporales; family Streptomycetaceae; genus Streptomyces; species Streptomyces sp. NPDC039465. The sequence goes on from NZ_JBVKAP010000009.1 coordinate 41,959, forward strand.
TCCCACGTATGCCGACACCAGGAACGGGAGTGGTAATGACGGGCCCCGTGCTCGCTGTCGACCAGGGCACATCGGGCACCAAGGCACTGGTCATCTGTCCCCGGCGCGGTGTCATCGGCTCCGGGTCCGCGCCCGTACGGCCCCGGTACCTGCCGGGCGGCCGGGTCGAGGTCGATCCGCGTGAGCTGCTGGCCTCGGTCGTCGCCGCGGGCCGCCAGGCGCTGGCGGAGGCGGGTGAGCCGGTCGTGGCGGTGGGACTCGCCAACCAGGGCGAGACCGTCCTGGCCTGGGACCCCGCCACCGGCGAGCCGCTCACCGACGCGATCGTCTGGCAGGACCGGCGGGCCGAGCAGCTCTGCGCCGAACTCGCTTCGTACGCCGAGGCGTTGCGCGAACGGACCGGGCTGCCGCTCGACCCGTACTTCGCCGCTCCCAAGATGGCCTGGATACGCCGCCACCTGACCGGGGACGGGGTCGTGACGACCAGCGACGTGTGGCTCGTACACCGGCTCACCGGCGCGTTCGTCACCGACGCCGCCACCGCGGGGCGGACCCAGCTGCTCGACCTCGACACGGTCGCCTGGTCGGACGAAGCCCTGGCCGTCTTCGGCCTGGCCGACGAACGGCTGCCGGCGGTCGTCGACGCGGACACCCTGGTCGGCACCACCTCCGCCTTCGGGCCCGAACTCCCCCTCACCGGGCTGCTGGTGGACCAGCAGGCCGCGCTGCTCGCGCAGAGCGTCACCGAGCCCGGCGTCGCCAAGTGCACCTACGGCACGGGGGCGTTCCTGCTCGCCCAGACCGGTCCGCTCCCCCGCCGCAGCGGCTCCGGCCTGGTCGGCTGTGTGGCCTGGCGGATCGCCGGGCGGACCAGTTACTGCCTGGACGGGCAGGTGTACACGGCCGCCTCGGCCGTCCGCTGGCTGACCGACCTCGGCGTGCTGTCCGGCGCCGAGGACATCGACCCCGTCGGCGCGAGCGTGCCGGACGCGGGCGGTGTCACGTTCGTACCGGCGCTCGCCGGGCTCGCCGCGCCGTGGTGGCGCGGCGATCTGCGCGGCTCGGTCACCGGTCTCGGCCTCGACACGACCGCCGGCCATCTGGTGCGCGCGCTGTGCGACGGCATCGCAGCGCAGGTCGTGGAGCTCGCGGACGCGGCCGCCGCCGACCTGGGCGCGCCGCTGAGCGCCCTGCGCGTCGACGGCGGGCTGACCCGCTCGACGCTGCTCATGCAGACACAGGCCGACCTCCTCCAGATCCCCGTGGAGGTCTCGGCGCTGCCGGACGTCACGGCGCTCGGTGTGGGTGCGGTGGCCCGGCTCGGGCACGATCGCGGTCTGGCACTCGGCGACGCCGTGCCGCCGTGGCGGCCGTCGGCCGTCTACGAGCCGCGGATCGGCCCGGAGCGGGCGGCGGAGCGGCTCGGGCGGTTCCGGGCAGCGGTGGCGGCGCTGGTCGACGGTCCGGCATGACGGTCACCACGGCCGGGCCGCTCCCGGAGGAGGTGTACGACGTCACCGTGGTCGGCGCCGGTGTCGTCGGCTCCGCGATCGCCCGCGAGCTGGCCCGGCTGCCGCTGCGTACGGCCCTGGTCGAGGCCGCCGACGACGTGGGCGAGGGCACCTCCAAGGCGAACACCGCGATCCTGCACACCGGTTTCGACGCGGTGCCGGGCTCGCTTGAGGCCCGGCTCGTCCGGGAGGGGCAGCGGATGCTCGCCGCGTACGCCGCCGACTGCGGCATCCCCGTCGAGCCGCTCGGCGCGCTGCTCGTGGCCTGGGACCAGGAGCAGCTGGCGGCCCTGCCCGTACTCGCGCGGAAGGCGGTGCGGAACGGCTACGACGCGGCCCGGATCCTGGACGCCGAGGAGGTGCGGGCCCGTGAACCGGGTCTCGGCCCGGGGGCCCTGGGAGCGCTGCACGTACCCGGTGAGTCGATCATCTGCCCCTGGACGACGACGCTGGCGTACGCGACGCAGGCCGTGCGCGGCGGAGTCGATCTCCATCTCAACTGCCGGGTGCGGACAATAACTTCGGGTGAGCCGCATACGCTCGGGACATCGCGGGGCGTGCTGCGTACGCGTCATCTGGTCAATGCGGCCGGGCTGTACGCGGACGAGCTGGACCGGCTGCTCGGGCACGCGGACTTCACGGTGACGCCGCGGCGCGGCCAGCTGATCGTCTTCGACAAGTTCGCCCGTCCGCTGGTGCGGCACATCCTGCTGCCCGTGCCGGGCGCGCTGGGCAAGGGGGTGCTGGTCTCGCCGACGGTGTACGGGAACGTGATGCTCGGCCCGACCGCCGAGGATCTGGACGACAAGACCGCCACCGGTTCGACCGCCGAAGGCCTCGCCCAGCTGCGGGAGAAGGGCCGGAGGATCCTGCCCGCGCTCCTGGCGGAGGAGGTCACGGCGGTCTACGCGGGGCTGCGGGCCGCCACCGAGCACGACGACTACCGGATGGTCGCCAGGCCGGAGCAGCGCTGTGTGACGGTGGGCGGGATCCGCTCGACGGGCCTGACCGCGTCGATGGCGATCGCCGCGCATGTGGTGGATCTGCTGGGTGAGGGCGGGCTGCCGCTCGGCGGGGCGCGCGAGCTCGCGCCGGTGCGGATGCCGAATCTGGGCGAGGCCTTCCCCCGCCCGTACCGCAGTGCCGAGATGATCGCGGCGGATCCCGACTACGGCAGGATCGTCTGCCACTGCGAGCGGGTGACCCGCGGCGAGATCCGGGACGCGCTGGCCGGGGCGATCCCGCCCGGCTCGCTCGACGGGTTGCGGCGGCGCACCCGCGCCCGGGGCGGACGCTGCCAGGGGTTCTCCTGCGGACCCGCGGTCCAGGCGCTGTTCGAGCAGGCGGGAGCGGGGCAGTGAACCGTACGGTCGACGTGCTGGTGATCGGGGCCGGGCCCGCGGGTCTGGCCGCGGCGGCGCGACTGGCGGCGCTGGGCGCGGGCCGGGTGGAGGTCCTGGAGCGGGAGTCCGAGGCGGGCGGGGTGCCCCGGCACTGCCACCACGGCGGCTTCGGCGGGTGGCTCCAGGGGCCGGTGTACGCGCGGAGGCTCACCGATGCGGCCGTGCGGTTCGGGGCCACGGTGCGGACCGGCGTGTCGGCCACCGGCTGGGACGGGCCGCTGACGCTGGAGGTCACCGGGCCGGGCGGTCTTGAGCGGATCACGGCACGGGCCGTGGTCCTCGCCACCGGCGCGCGGGAACGGCCGCGCAGCGCCCGGCTGGTGCCCGGTGCCCGGCCCGCCGGGGTGCTGACCACGGGCGAGTTGCAGCAGGCTGTCCATCTGTACGGGCAGCCTGTGGGCCGCCGTGCGGTGGTGGTCGGCGCGGAGCCGGTGGCGTTCCACGCGGTGCGCACACTGCGGCGGGCGGGGGCGCGGGTGGTGGCGGTGGTCACCGAGCGGCCGCGCAGCGCCTGGGCGGGAACTACGGCCGGGGTGCTCGGCGCGGGCCGGGCCGGGGGCGGGCCGCTCGCTCCCCCGCCTCCGCTGCTCACCGGCACCGAGGTGACCGAACTGCTGGGCCGCGGCCGGCTGTCCGGGGTCCGCATCCGCCACGCCGACGGCCGCTCGGGGGTCGTCGGCTGCGACACCGTCGTCTTCACCGGCGACTGGATCCCCGACCACGAACTGGCCCGGTACGGCGGTCTCGCCCTGGACCCGTGCACCCGCGGACCTGCCGTGGACGCGTCGTTCCGTACGTCCGAGCCGGGCGTCTTCGCGGTGGGCAACGTGCTCCGGGGCGTCGAACGCGCCTCCACCGCGGCCGCGGAGGGCGCCGCCGCGGCCGATCAGGTCGTCGCCCATCTGTCGGGCGCGCCGTGGCCGGTGCCCGGCCCGCCGCTGGTGGTACGGGCACCGCTGGTGTGGGTGTCGCCGAACCGGGTCACGGGGCCGGGCGCGGGGCGGATGCTGCTGCGGTCCGGGGCGCCGCTCATGAACCCGGTGGTGACGGTCGTTCAGGACGGTGTGCCGCTGCACCGCGGGCGGGTCCTGGGTCCGGTCTCGCCGTCGCGGTCGATGCGGCTGCCGCTGCGGTGGACGGCGCGGGTCGACCTGGACGGCGGGCCCGTCGTGATCGGTGTGGTGTAGGCCGGGTCGCGGTCAGGGACGGGTCCGGCCGCGGCGCTCGCGGTCCGGCAGCCGGGTGGCGAGGAACGCGCCGAGCAGGGCGATGCCCGCGAGGGCGGCCAGGGTGGGGCCGGGTGCGGTGAGACCGGTGAGCATCGTGGCCGTGGCGACGCCGACGGCGGGGCCGGTGTTCATCGCGGTCTGCTGGAGTCCGCCGGTGACCCCGGCCGCGTCCCGGGGTGCCCGCTGGACGACGACGGTGGTGGCGGTGACCATCGCCGTCCCGAAGCCCGCGCCCAGGAGGGCGCAGCAGACGCCGGTCGCCAGTGCGCCGGAGCCCTGGTCGAGCCGGGACATCGCGAGGGCGCCCAGCGCGAGCAGGATCATGCCCGCGACGGTTGTGAGGCGCGCCCCTTGGCGGCGCAGAAGTGCGGCGGAGGCGGGTGCGGAGAGGACCATCGTCACCGCCAGGGGGAGCATCCACAGCCCCGTGGTGAGCGGGTCCAGGGCGAGGACGTCCTGAAGGAGGTACGTGGCGAGGAAGAGGGCGCCGAACAGGGCGGCCGACGCGCACAGCAGCACGCCGAGGCCGTGGGTGACGGCGGTCGTGCGCAGCACGCTCGGGGGGATCAGCGGGCTGGTGGTGCGGCGTTCACGGTGGACGAAGGCCGCGGCGGCGAGGACCGTGGCGGCGAACCCGGCGGCGGTGGCCGCGGGCCGGCCTGCCTGCGGGAGGGTGACAAGGGTGTGCACCAGGCACATGAGGGCCGCCGCGAGGAGCGCCGCGCCGGGCAGGTCGAGGCCGGCGGGGGTGGTGGGGCAAGGCTCCGGTATCCGTACGGCCAGGGCCAGGAGGCCCGCGGCGAGGGCGGGCACGACGCCGATGAGGAAGACGGACCGCCAGCCGGCGTGGGTGACGAGCGCCCCGCCGATGAGGGGTCCGGCGGCGGCCGCCAGGCCGATGGCGCCGGTCCGCAGGGCGAGCGGGCCGCCGAGCCGGTCGCGGGGGTAGACGGCGCGGAGCATGCCGAGGGTGGCGGGTTGCAGCAGCGCGCCGAAGACACCTTGGGCGGCGCGCAGGGCGATGACCCAGCCGATGCCGGGGGCCAGGCCGAGGGCGGCGGAGGTGGCGGCGAAGCCGAGGATCCCGACGGCGAAGAGGCGGCGGTGGCCGTAGCGGTCGCCGAGGCGGCCGGCGAGGACGAGCAGCCCGGCGACGGCGATGAGGTAGGCGGTGCTGGTCCACTGGACCTGTGCGAGCGAGGCGTCCAGGTCCCGTTGGAGGGTGGGCTGGGCCATGGTGAGGACGGTGCCGTCGACGGCGACGATCACGGCGCCGGTGATGCTTCCGGCGAGGACGAGACGCTGGTGGCGCCTGGAGCGCGGGCCGTCTTCGGTGACGGCTTCGGGGGCGGGGGCGGGGGCGGGTGCGGGTGCGGGGGTCATCGGGCGGCCGGTCCCAGATGGGCGTCGAGCGTGGCGCGCAGGAGGGGTTCGACGTCGTCGGTGCCGGTGGCCAGGCGCAGGCTCCCCCAGCCCCAGAGCTGGGCGACGCCGTGCAGATTGGCCCAGAGGGCCCCGGCGAGGACGCGCGGGTCCTGGTCCGGACGGAGCGCGGCCACCAGCTCGGTGAGGGTGGCGAAGAGCGGCAGGCTGGTGTCGCGCAGGCCCAGGCGGCCGCTCTCCAGCAGGTCGTGGCGGAACATCAGCTCGAACATGCCGCGGCGGGTGCGGGCGAAGTCGAGGTAGACACGGGCCAGGGCGGTGAGCCGCTCCCGTGGGTCGGGTCGCCCTTCGGTCGCCTCGGCGGCCCTGGCGGCGAGTTCCTCGAAGCCGCGGCGGGCGATGGCGGACAGCAGGTCGAGGTGGGTCGGGAAGTGGCGGCGGGGCGCCCCGTGGGAGACACCCGCCCGACGGGCGATCTCCCGCAGGGTCAGGGGCCCGGCGCCCTCCTCCGTCACGAGGTCGACGCCGACCTGTACGAGACGGGCCTTCAGATCCATGTCGTGATCGTTCATGGACACTGTCTACCAGGAGTGAGTAGACAGTGTCTACGCACGATCGACCCGCCAGAGGTCAGGTCCTGTGCCGCTCTCCGCGCGCCGTTGACCAGCAGGGCCGGGCAGCGCCATGCTCATGCCACATCCGGAGACGGGTCTCCCCGGCCCCGTTCCGGGCCCGCTCACGACACGGAGGTGTCATGGTCCGGCGTACGACACGAATCCTGCTCGGCATGGTCATGGTGATCGCGGCGGCCCTCACGGGCACCGTCGCCACCACGGGCACCGCCCACGCCGACGAGTGCTACACCTGGGGACGCACCCTCTCCTCGGGCATGTCCGGCGCGGACGTCACCCAGTTGCAGATCCGGGTCGCGGGCCATCCCGGTTACGGCGCGGTCCTCGCCGTCGACGGCGCCTACGGCCCCGCCACCAAGGCGGCCGTCACCCGCTTCCAGCAGGCGTACGGGCTGACCGCCGACGGCGTCGCGGGCCCGGCCACCTTCGCCAAGATCTACGCACTCCAGGACGCCGACTGCACCCCCGTCCACTTCACCTACGCCGAGCTCAACAAGTGCAACTCCGACTTCTCCGGCGGGGCGGTGAGCGCGGCCACCGCGAAGTCCAACGCCCTGCGCGCCATGTGGAAGCTGGAGGCGATGCGGCACGCGCTCGGTGACGTGCCGATCAACGTCACCAGCGGCTTCCGCTCGCGGGCCTGCAACGACGCGGTCGGCGGCGCCTCCGACAGCCGCCATCTCTACGGCGACGGCATCGACCTCACGGGCTCGCCCTCGCTGTGCCGGCTGGCCCAGCAGGCCCGTAACCACGGCTTCAACGGGATCCTCGGGCCGGGCTACCCGGGCCACGGCGACCACACCCATGTCGACACCCGCGCGAGCCGGTTCTGGTCGGCGAGCAGCTGCGGCATCTGAGCCCACTGGCACAAAGACCCGCGCTCGCCCAGACTTGACGGCATGCCGGTCAAGCGCAGCGCGGGTCTTCTTCTCTACCGCACGACGGACGACGGCCTGGAAGTGCTCATCGGCCATATGGGCGGGCCCTTCTGGTCGTCGCGCGACGTGTCCGCCTGGTCGATCCCCAAGGGCGAGTACGGCCCCGACGAGCCCGCCGAGGCTGCCGCTCGACGGGAGTTCGAGGAGGAACTGGGCCTGCCCGCACCGGACGGGGAGCCGGTGCCCCTGGGCGAGGCCCGGCAGACCGGCGGAAAGATCGTCACGGTGTGGGCCGTGGAGGCCGACCTCGATCCCACCATGGTCGTCCCCGGCACCTTCTCCATGGAATGGCCCCGCGGCTCGGGCACCCTCCAGGACTTCCCGGAAATCGACAAGGTGGGCTGGTTCACCCCGGAAGCGGCCGCTCCGCTGCTCGTGGCGGGGCAACGCGTCTTCCTGGACCGGCTGGTCAGCCACCTCGGCGGGCAGGGCGACGGGGCGGGCCCCGGGCCGGACGAAGGCTGATTGTCAGACCCTTACGACATGGTGGGAGGTGCCAACCTGTCGACAAGGAGCCCGACATGACGACCATGACGCTCACCGCCCCCGAGCGCGCCGCCGCCCAGGCCTACCTCCGCCTCATGGAGACCGCCCAGGCCGTGCTCTCCGATCCCGGCCTCGCCCCCATGGCGGGGCTGGTGTTGTCCCACCCCATGGCCGAGGCCGACGAGGCGCTCCGGGCAGCCGGACTCAGCGGGAACGAGGCGCATCTGCTGCGCCTGGTGTCGACCCTGCGCGCGGCCGGCCCGGCCCACTGTGCGTAGCCCGCCGGGGCCGGCTTTCCCGCCCCGCCGCCGAAGGCCGGTTATTCGGCCGGTGCCGGTATGTTCCTTCGCATTCATCCGCCCCATACTGGCCGCGTGTCGGTCGTACGGGGGAGGCACCAGGTGGCGGAGCTGATTCGTACTCAGGACGGCCGGGAGCTCGCCGTGGAACACCGCGGCGATCCCGGCGGCAGACCGGTCTTCCTGCTGCACGGCACGCCGGGCAGCAGGCTCGGACCCGCCCCCCGCACGGCGGTGCTCTACCGGCTGGGCGTGCGCCTGATCACGTACGACCGGGCCGGCTACGGCGATTCGGACCGGCTGCCGGGGCGGCGGGTCGCGCATGCCGCGGCCGACGTGGCGACGATCGCCGACGCCCTGGGCGTCGAGGAGTTCGCGGTGGTCGGCCGCTCCGGCGGCGCGCCGCACGCGCTGGCCTGCGCGGCGCTGCTGCCGGACCGGACGGTGAAGGCGGCCGCGCTGGTCGGGCTCGCGCCCCGGGACGCGAAGGGCCTGGACTGGTTCGAGGGCATGACCGAGTCGAACGTCCGTGAGTACCTCAACGCGGCGGCAGGGCGGCGCCAGCTCACCGGCTCGCTGGAGTTCCGCACGCTGACGATCCGAGCCGATCCGGCGGCCTCCATCGCGGACATGCGCAGCGCGCTGCCGGAGCCGGACCGGGTGATCGTGGCGGACAGCGGAATCCGCGCGATGCTGGTACGGAACTTCGCCGAGGGCTTGCGCAGTTCGGCCGACGGCTGGGTGGACGACGTGATGTCGTTCTCCACCGACTGGGAGTTCCGGCCCGAGGACATCCGGACACCCGTGCTGCTGTGGCACGGCGAGAAGGACGTGTTCGCGCCGGTCCAGCACACCCGCTGGCTGGCCGAGCGGATCCCCCGCGCCGAGATGGTGGTGGAGCGCGGGGCGGCCCACTTCGGGGCGCTGCGCGTGCTCACCCGGGTCCTGAGCTGGACCACGTGGTGAGCGCGGCCACCGCCGGATCCGGCGCCTGGGCCGCGGCGCGCGTGCGGCGCGCCGCGCCCTGAGGCCCCGGGCGCGCGGCCCGGGGCCCTGGCCGCGTCAGACCGGCTGCGGCTCCAGGTCGCGGTTGAGCCGGCGCCAGGACCGCGCGCCCTCGGTGATCGGATGGTCGGCGCCGAGCTGTTTCGCGGCCAGCTCCAGGGCCCGCGAGCGCAGCTTCTGCGCCTCCTCCTCCCGGCCGATGGAGCGCAGCGTCACCGCCAGGTTGGACTGGCAGACCAGCACGTCCGGGTGGGCGGAGCCGTACCGCTCCAGGAGCCCGTCCAGGGCGGCCCGCTCCCACCGCTCGGCGAGATCCACCCGCCCGATGTCCCCGTACGCGTTGGCCAGGTTGACCGCCGCGCACAGCGTGTGCGGATGGCGGGGGCCGAGCGCCTCCTCCAGCGCGGCCCGTACGGCCTCGCCCTCCTGCGCGGCCTCCGCGGCGGCCCCCACCCCGCGCAGGTAGATGACCAGGTTGTTGCGGCAGGCCAGGGTGAAGGGATGGCTCGCGCCGAGCTGTTCGCGGTAGCCGTCGAGGATCTGCAGGGCGAGGTCGAGCGCGGCCTGCTTGTCCCCGGCGGCCGAGTAGTCGGCGGCCAGGTTGAGGCCGCAGGCGAGGGCGTCCGGCACCTTCACGCCGTACCGCTCGCGGTAGCGGCTGTAGGTGTCCTCGGTGATCCGTTTCGCCTCGTGCGGGTAGCCGGCCTTGCGCAGCGAGACGGCGAGGCTCTTGGCGGTGCGCAGCACCTCGGGCATGTCGGCGTTGAGGACCCGTTCGAAGGAGGCGGTGACCTCCCGCAGCACCTTCACGGACTCGCGGTAGTCGCCCGAGTCACGCAGGTCGCGGGCGAGGTGGCCCTTGGTGGTGAGGGTGTAGGGGTGGTCGTCGCCGAGCAGGGCGCTGCGGCGTTCGAGGGTCTCGTCGTCGAGGCGGCGCGCCTCCTCGCTGTCGCCGGTGAGGCGGTGGTCGATGGCGAGGTTGTTGGCGGCGATCAGGGTCCTGGGGTGGTTCTCGCCGAAGATCTGCCGCAGCCCGTGGTAGATCCGCAGGTCGCGTTCGAGCGCCTCCTCGAAGCGGCCGAGGCCCCGCAGGTCGGCGGCGAGGCTGCCGGAGGTGATCAGGATGCTGGGGTGGTCCTCGTGCAGGACCTGCATCTGGCGGTTGAGGGTGTCCTCGTCCATGGCGCGGGCATCGGCGTACTTACCCTGCGAGCGCAGCGCGTTGGCGAGTTCGAAGCGCAGGTTGAGGGTCTGCAGGTCGTTCTCGCCCAGTTCGCGGGTCCAGGTCTTGTTGAGCTGGTTGCCGAGCACCCGTGCGCTCTCCAGTTCACCGCGCTTGAGGAGATAGCGGACGCGGTCCACGAGCAGCTGGCGGCCCTTCTCCTCGTCGCAGTCGACGATGCCGGAGGGGCCGAGGTGCGGCCAGATCAGCTCGAACGCGGGCCAGCTCTTGGGGTCGTTGACGGGGTTGTCGGTGTCCACGACCTCGGCCGGGCGGGCGGCGGCGAGGATGCGGTGGACCTCGTGCTTGGCCGCGTCCTGCTCCTCCGGGGTGAGCCCGGCGCGGACGGCGGCCTGGACGAGGCGGTGGACCTGGATACTGCTGTCCGCCGGGTCGACCTTGGCCAGCGCGAACCGGTTGAGGGCCTGGATGACCTTGCCGAGCATGAAGCGTTCCCGCAGGTCGGGGTCGTACGGGCGGAGCGCCTCCAGCATCGTTCCACTGCCGATCAGCCGCATGGAGATCGGCTCGGCGGAGAAGAACGCGCACAGTTCGAGGAGCCGGACGGCCGCCTTGGACTCGCCGCGCAGCCGGGCGATGGAGATGTTCCAGGTGGCGCCGATCTGCTGGGCGTAGTCCTCCGGCTTGCCGCCGAGGGCGAGGACCTTGGTGGACTGCTCCCGCAGCTGCTCGACGTAGGAGTCGACGGGGGTGGCGGTCTCGGCCAGCCAGGCGGCGGCGACCTCGACGGCCAGCGGCAGGTCCCCGACGGCGTCGGCGACCCGGTCGGCGTCCTGGGCGGGGAGTTTGTGCACGCGGCGGCGCAGATGCTCGACGCTCTCGGGCCGGGTGAAGACGTCGACCTCGATGGTCTCCACCCGGGTGGAGACGGGTTTGTTGCGGCAGGTCGCCAGGATGTGCCCGTAGAGGGAGTCGGAGATGGGCCCGGTCTCGTCGGGCAGCATCTCCAGGGTGCGGTCGAGGTCCTCGACGTTGTCGAAGATGAGCAGCCAGCGGGCGTACGGTACCCCGGACCGCAGGGCCTTCAGGGCCGCGGTGGCGGCCTCGGCGACGCTGTCGCCGGAGGAGATGTCCAGCTCCACGGCGAGTTCGGCGAGCGAGGAGACGACCCGGTCGGGCTGTTCGGCCTCGATCCACCACACCAGGTCGTAGTCGGCGCGGAAGCGGTGCGCGTACTCCCGGGCGACCTGCGTCTTGCCGACACCGCCGAGGCCGTAGAGGACCTGCGGGAAGCGCTGGCCCGCGCGGGTGTCGCCGCGCAGCTGGTCGCGCAGCCGCTCCAGCATGGAGCTGCGGCCGGTGAACCAGGCGTGCCTGGGCCGTACGTTCCACACCTGCGGCACGGCCCCGGGGAAGCGGGGCCCGCCGGCGGGGACGGGCGTGGTGGTGACGGCCTCCTCCCGGTCCAGGGCGGTCAGCAGAGCCGTGGCCGCGTCGGGGGCGTCGAGCCGGACGAGGTCCACCACACCGCGGCTGCTGAGCGGCAGCCCGAGGCGTACGTCACCGACCCGGACGGGGACGAGCTGGCGGCGCCCGGCGGCCGGGTCGAGGTGGGCGCCGGTCTCCCACAGGGCGCGGGCGCGGCGGGAGTTGAGGTAGCCCTGGGAGACGACGGAGACGATGCGGTAGCCGCCGACGGTGGAGAACTCGGACTCGATGCCGGCGAGGGGGGTGGTGTGGACGTCGACGGGGACGACGTGGAATCCGGCCTGGGTGAGCACCGCGGCGATCCAGTCGGCCCACATCTGGTCCTCGGCCACGTACGACACGACGACGTTGGACGGGGGGACGGGCCGGCGGCGGGTGTAGGCGGCCACGTAGGTGAGCCGTTCCGCCTCGTCGAGCGGGGGCATGGCGTTGACGGTGCCTTCGGTGAGGACGGAGGTGAGCCGTTCGCAGGCCGTGAGCAGCGACGACGACACGTTCGGGGCGTCGCCGAAGGTGGCGAGGATCTCCTCGTAGGCGTAGAAGGGCCGGTACGGGATCTCCACGGAGCCCCAGTAGTGGGCGAGTTCCTCGCTGTTCATGCCGGAGGGCAGGCCGGGGAAGCTCTTGCGGGCGAGCGCTCGCCCGGCGTCGGCCTTCTCCTTCTCGCCGTCGTCGATCCGCATGGGGACGGGCAGGATACGGATGTTGCGGTCGCCGAACCGTTCCTCGATGTCCCGGGCGACGGCGGACGCGCCGTCGATGCTCTGGTCGCTGAGGGTGAAGCAGACCACCAGTATCTGGGGCATCTGCACGGTGCAGATGTCGGCGATGTCGCTGAGGCCGGTACGGCTGTCGATGAGGGTGTAGTCGTAGTGGCGGCGCATGTCGGAACGCATCGCGTCGAAGAACTGGCCGCCGCCGAACCGCTCGTAGAAGTCGTCCCAGTCCATCCGGCCGACCGTCGAGGAGTAGTCGCGGTTACGGCGCCCCGCGGAGAGGAAGTCGAGGCTTCCGCCGTAGGGGAAGGACCAGTTGAGGGAGGTGGCATGGGGGCGGACCCGGGCGTAGTCACGGTGCCAGTCCGGTTCCCGGTCGGCGGGCCGCCGGGCCTCCTCCTGGTATTCGGTGATCAGATTGATCAGACCCGGGGTGGCCTCCAGGTCGGCGAGGTCGAGGAAGGGGTGGAAGAAGCGGTGCAGGCCGGGCGCCTCCAGGTCCCAGTCGACGGCCAGGACCCGGTAACCGTTGGCCGCCAGGATCCAGGCCGTGTTGGCGAGGGCCATGGTGCGGCCCGTGCCGCCCTTGTACGAGTAGAACGTGACGACGGTTCCTTCACGGTTCTCGGTCATGTCATGACCCCTCAGACTTCTCGGCGTCGATCGATGGGTGGTCCGTGCCATGAACGGGGCGTGCGGGGACACCGGAGCCGTAGCCGATGCCGGTGGGCAGTACGTGCGGGATGGGCTCGCTCGGCCCCTCCGGAGGGTAGGTGCGGGCGTGTGCCGTGTAGTGCTTTTCGGCGGCCTTCACTGCCCCGGGGAGTTCCTGGCTGAAGGCCTCCAGGGTGGCCGGCCCGCCGCCGGGTGAGCGGTGGCCGCTGCTCTCCTGGACGCGCGGCGCGAGGGCGTCGTCGACGGCGGCCCGCAGCTCGTCGTCGCGGGGGGCGGCTTCCGGGTCGTCCCGGTTCCAGGGGACCATGACGCTGATCCAGGGCCGGTCCTCGGCGCTGAGGCGGCGGACCAGCTCCCGGCCGTGCGGGGTGGCGAGGGCCCAGCGGTCGAGCAGCAGCAGGCCGGGGGCCTTGGGCGGGCCCGGGGCGAGCAGCCGGGCGGCGTCCGCGTCGAACTCCCCCACCCGTACCCGGTAGTCGAGGTTGCGTACGAGGTCGGCGGCGTGTTCCACGAGGGGCCGGGAGGATTCCTGCAGGTAGGGGTTCCAGTCCCTGGCGTGTGCGCCGTAGCAGTCGGGGCCGCGGTCGCGGGGCAGGTCCGAGCGGGAGCAGGCGAGGACGGAGAGGTCCAGCTCGCGGGCGGGCCCCGGCGGGCCGAACGCGCTCGGCACGGAGAGGTAGTCCTGGTGCGGGTCCCCGTCCTCGATCTCGGTCTCCTCGGCGACGGAGACGATCCGTTTGGCGAGGAGGTAGACGGCCCGTTCGTACTGCTCCCGCAGATATCTGAGCTTGATCAGGCCGTAGAAGCCCTCGTCGGCGTAGTCGCTGCCGAAGCTGGCGTGGTTGAACTGGAGCCTTTCGGCCGGCTGCGGAAGCTGTTTGAGCGGTACGGGTACCCACAGCGCGGGCACGATCTCGCTGACGGACTGGCTGTTGCTGCGCGACTGGTGGTGCACGGCGCGCTTGGAGAAGGCGAACCATTCGCGGCCGCACTGCTCGCTGAGGAAATAGCGCGGCGAGTACAGCGGGACGAACACCCGGCAGTAGGCGAGCGCTTCGGAGAGCCGCTCCTGCCAGCCTTCGCCGGGCTGCATCTCCTGGTCCATGAACCCGGCCGGAACTCCGGCGGGCAGCGAGGTCATCTGCAGTACGTGATCGCAGAGATCCCGGTAGAAACGCTCCACCCAGAGATTCGGGTCCCGGTCCTTGGGGTGGTTCTTGGGCGTATGGGCGTAGCTGAGAAAGAAGTAAGGTTTTGGCGCGGCCTTGCCCGACCCGTTGCTGCCAGACACGAACGACTCCCCCCGTCCATGCAGATGGGAGGTCAGTGTAGGAAACGCCAATTCATTGACGGAATAGCGTGAACGGACTGAATGAACGGGCCAGTTGGCCGGATCAGCTGTATCGGGCGGCGAGTGTGTCGTGCATACGGGCGACGAACCGGGCTCCGAGCACGGTCAGTTCGGGTGCGTCCGTCAGACGCCGTACGGCCGCGGTCGTGCGGGCGTACCAGGTGGCGAACTCGGACTCGGCGACCAGTCCGGCGCCCGCCCGTCGCCGGGCGTGCCAGAAGTCGGTGACGGCGAGGGCGGCGTAGGCGGGGGCGAGGGGGCCGTAGGTGGCGGGGTCGGCGGCCCGGGGGGTGTAGAGGGCGTAGCGGTCGAGCAGGGCGCCGAGGGTGAGGTGGCGGAAGGAGCGCAGAAGGAGCAGGGCGAGCAGATCGGGCGAGGCGGGCAGGGCCGCACCGACGGCGCCGGTGACCTGGCGGGAGGTGGTGGCAATCAGCCCGCCGTCGGGTCCGTCAAGCCCGTCCGGGGCCCGCAGGGGCACCACGGAGCGAACGCTCTCCGCCAACGCCGTTGCGTCGGAGGGCAGTTGGGTGGTGAGGAGGGTCCAGGCGGCGGTGAGGTCCTCGGCCCAGATCTTGATGGCGCGCGCGGTGGTACGGGGGGCTGCGGGCCAGCCGTCGTGGTCGCGCAGCGGGTCGGTGTCCTCCAGCGCCGGTGCCCAGCCGGGCAGTTCGACGACGCGTACCGGGTGCCAGTACGGGGAGCAGCCGTCGACGCCTTCGCTCCAGGCGATACGGAGGGTGTGCCGTCCGGCCCGTACGGTGAATTCCTCGTCGTCAGCGGTGACGTGGGCGTGCGGGGCGTCGGTGGCGGCGTCGGGGAGGATCACGACGCCGAGCCCGGGCAGGCGCAGTCGCCGGTCGCGCAGGGGGACGGTGACGGTGTCGCCGCGCCGGGCGCGCAGGGCGGCGGCCGCGGCGAGTTCGGCCAGTCCGCGGGTGGGGCTGGTGCCGTGCTGGAGGGTCCGGGTGGCCCAGGGGCGGGTCCAGGGGTGGGCGAGGACGGAGTCGAGCGCCTCGGGCGCGTCGGTGTCGAGGGAGGTGAGCAGCTCCCAGGCGGCGGCGGAGGTGCGGTCGTCCGGGGTGGCGGTGTGCCGTACGGCGCCGAGGAGGTCCCAGTTGGCGACGATCTGGGCGTCGCGCAGGGCGGCGACGGTGGCGGCGTCCGCGTGGCCGGCGGCGAGTGCGTCGAAGCCGTCGAGGTCGTCGGCCGTGGCCGGCCAGGCGCGCGGGGCGGGGGCGGCGGCTTCCTCGCGGTCCCTGACGGCGGTGATCAGGGCCAGCAGATCGGGGCAGTAGACGGAGGGGTGGTCGAAGCTGCCGCCGCGGGGGCCGGTGCGGTAGCGGTGGGCGTACAGGCCACCGCCGCAGGAGGTGACGACGGGGCAGCCGCGGCACTGCGCGCAGAGTTCGTCGGCGCTCTGCCGGCGGGCGGCCATGCCGGGGTGGGCGAGGACGTCGTCGAGGGTGTGACTGAAGACGTCCATGCCGGTGGCGGGTGCGCCGTCGTAGGCGGTCTTGAGGCTGTCGGCCTGCTCGAAGGTGCCGTCGGTCTCGATCACGACGAGGTCGGCGGGGGTGAGGCCGAGCGACTCGATGAGGCTGCTCTCACCGCGCAGGGTCCGCCGGATCGATTCGAACATGCGGACAGGGACGGGGCGGCCGGCGGCGTCCCAGCGGTCGAAGACGGCCATGAGCCAGTCGGCGTACGGGGCCGGGGCGGCGCCGGGCCGGGGCGGGGGCTCGTCCCAGGTGGCGTGCGGGAGCAGGAAGTCGATGCGGGGCGGGTCGAGGGCGACGAGGGCGTCGTACACGGCGACGGGGTCGTTCTCGATGTCGATGGTGCACAGGAGCCCGGCGAACAGATGACGATAAGCGGGCCGGTTGAGGAGTTCGACGGCCTTGAGGACCTGGGCATGGCTGCTGCGGCCGTCGCGGAAGCGGCGGTGGCGGTCGTTCGCCTCGCGGTCGCCGTCGAGGGAGACCCCGACCTTGATGCCGTAGGTGTCGAAGAGGTCGAGGAAGCGTTCGTTCAGCAGCACACCGTTGGTGTGGATGCGCAGATCGAGGGTGGTGACGCCGTCGGTGGCGCGGCGGAACTCCTCGGCGGCCATGCGGAGTCCGGCGGGTCCCGCGAGGAGGGGTTCGCCGCCGTGCAGCACGACGTGGACGGCGGTCAGGCCGTGGGCGCGGGCGTGTTCGGCGATCCGGTCGGCGCTGCGGGCCAGGATCGCCCGGGTGATGGCCTTGGGCCGCCCCCGCCAGCTCGTGTCCGCGTGTTCGTAGACGTAGCAGTGGTCGCAGGCGAGATCGCAGCGACTGTGCACCTTGACGACGAACTGGGAGAGAGAGGGCGGGGGGCGGTCCATGGGGTGACGGTGTCCCGGTGACTCAGAGCGATGACTGGAAGGCTGCGTCCACCTGGGGGGCCGGGGCGCCGGTGGCCGGCACAAGATGGCTCAGGGAAGCGGCGGACCGCTCCCCTCCACCCCGGACCGCGGTCCGGTTCGTCAGCTGCGTCCGGGGAGCGGACGTACGGCGGGAGACGGTCCCTGGCCTGCTGGCCGCGGAGACGAGAGTGGTAGCCATGGAGTGCCTTTCGAGTATGAGTGATATATGGCAGGCGCGGGCCTGCCATCACTGTGCTCCCCGCCCACTCCCATAGTGCAGCACTTCGGGCGAATTGGGCGGTTTGCGCACGCGCGGCCGACTCGCGCCCGAGGTAGGGAGCACCCTCGAAGCGGGTCCGCCGCACGCCGTAACTTCCCCCGGTGCCTCCAACGCCGGTGGGGGAAGGTGGTACCGGCCGGCGCCGGCGTGCCACTCGTTCGGGCGTAGAACCCACCATCGTTCAGGCTACTACGCCGGAGCGCAGTCGCACCGGCAGCTCCCGCACGCTGTTACCCACGAAACTCGCGTGCCGCGGAGGCTCCACCTCCTCGGCGGCCAGGTCGAGTTCGGGGAAGCGGGCGTGAAGCCGCGCCAGGGGCCGGGGCACCGGGTCCTGCGGCCAACAGGTACGCGTGGAGGGGGAGTTGTTCAGCTCACCCGGCGCGCCTACGCTCGGCGCCGATCTCGCGGCCGGTCTCGCCGCGGTGTGGCGGATCCGGGAGCTGCGGGCGATCACTGCCGAGACCACGCTCGCCTTCTTCGGTCTGGGTGGGCTCACCACCCTGGCGGTGCTGCTGAGCGCCGAGCGAGGGCGGCCGGGCGACGGCGGGCTCCTGATGACCGCGTTCGCCGTCGGGGCGCTGGTCGGTTCGGTCGCCGTCGCCCGCTGGTGGCCGGACGCCCCGGCCCCACGGCTGGCCGGGGTCGGCCTGCTGGGCACCGGCTGCGCGCTGGGCACGGCGGCGCTCGTACCCGTACCGGCCCTGACGGGGGCGCTGTTCGCGCTGGCGGGGCTGTGCGACGGGCCGCTGCTCGGCGCGACCCTGCGCATCCGGGCGGATCACGCGCCGGCGCGGCTACGGCCTCAGGTGTTCACGCTCGGGGCCGGACTGAAGATCTCGGCCGCGGCGTGCGGGGCGGCGGCGGTGGGGCTGGCGGCCGCGGCGGTGCAGCTCGCCGCGGCGGCACTGCACCGCCTGCTGCGGACGCCGCGCGGCTCAGAGGCGTTCGAGCGGGTTGACGTCAGGGCTGGTTGAGACCTCGACGGTCCCTGCGTGAAAGGCCGCCGGGTCTCTCCCCCCGTCGGGTGCCGACAGTGCGATCACGGCCACCGCCAGGGCTGCCGTCACCCCACCGAATCCCATGACCGCCGACACCGACAGGCTGTCCACGACCATCCCGCCGGCCAGCGCCCCGAGCGAAATCGTCGCCTGGAACGACGCGGTGAACAGGACCGATGCCGCCTCCGGGGTGGCCGGGGCCGCACGGGCGAAAAAGGTCTGCGAGCACACCGGTACGGCGCCGTAGGCGAGCCCCCACACGAGGAGCAACAGGGCGGCCGCAGCCGGCCGGTGACCCGTTACCGGGAGCAGGAGAACCGCTGCGGCGACGAGCGCCGAGGCCGCCGCGAACGCCGCACGCGGTCGCCGGGCAACGAAGGCACCACCCAGGAAGTTGCCCACGACGCCTGCGACGCCGAAGAGCAGGAGCAGGCCGGTGATCAGGGCGGGGCTCGCTCCGGTGACCTGCTCCAGCAGGGGGGTCACATAGGTGTACGTACCGAAGTGGGCCGCCACGACGAGGAACGTCAACAGGAGGGCGACACGGGAGCCCGGGGCACGGACCACCCTGCGCAGGAGCGCCAGCCGAGTCGGCTCTCCGGCGGGAAGTGGGGGAAGCACCAGGGTCATGGCAACCAGCACACCGACCGTCAGAACTCCCATGACGGTGAAAGCCGTACGCCACCCCGCGACCCCGCCCACGAACGTGCCCGCCGGAACACCCAGCACGGAACCGAGCGGAACGGCCGCGAAGATCACCGCGGTGGCCCTGGCCACCGAAGCCGCCGGGACCAGTCGTCCGGCGAGCCCCGCACCGAGTGACCAGAAGCCGCCGATGCATAAGCCGACGAGCACACGGGAAACGAGCACAGCCCAGTAGCCAGGCGCGAGGGCGGCGGCGAAGGACGCCACGGCCAGCACCGCCGTGAACGCGCACAGCATCGTGCGCCTGTCGATCCTGGCGGTGGCGGCGGTGACCAGAGGTGCGCAGACCGCTGCCAGCAGGCCGGGCGTGGTCATCATCAGGCCCGCCATGCCGTTCGAGACGGAGAAGTCGGAGCCGATCGAGGTGAGCAGGCCGATGGGCAGGATTTCGATCGTGACGATGCAGAAGATTCCGGCGGTCAGCGAAAGGACGGCCGGCCAGCCGCCACGCCGGGGAGCCCGGGCCGGCGCGAACCGGCTCGTGGTGGACATGGAGGATCTCATGGTGGACATGGAGGATGCTGAGGACATGGCGCGAAGGGCTCCGTCTCCGGATCGGCGACTGGTCTCCAGCCAGTTCAGCAGCCGGGCAGGCGCGAGTCCGGCAGGTATCCGACACGAACGTGGCCGGTCAGACGGCGTGCGGTGGTTGCCGGAGGGAGCGGTTGCCGACTGCGATACCGACCGCCAGGGCCCAGTAGACGACCAGGGCGGCGGTGAGAGCGGTGTTGCCCCAGCCGACGGCGCTGTAGAAGTCGGCGGCATCCGTCCCGAAGAACAGAGACGGTACAAAGGCGAGGTTGACCGCCGCGACGGCATACGCGAGGCGTCCGGTCCACGAGGGCAGCACACCGCTGCGAAGGATGGCGTATCCGGCCGCCGTGAGCATGACTGCCGTAAGGAGTCTGGCGACCGACCCGTGCAAGAGCATGTTGGCGTGGGCGAGCGTGCCGTCGACAGTCGGGTCGAGCGTACCGCCGGGGTGCTCGAGGACGGTCCCGGCCTCGATCGATGCCGCGACCAGGGTGACGGTGACATAGGCAAGTCCGGAGCCGAACACCAGGCTTGCCACCCACTCGAATGTGGCGCCCGCGCTCCGGATCATGTGTCGCAGCCCCGTCAGAAAGACGAGGAGCGCGCCGCACGTCAGGATGTTCAGCAGGATTCTGCTGAGCACGTTCGCCGCCGGGGGCGGCCCTGAGTACACGAAGTAGAGGGGGACACCGACAGCGGCGAGGAGACCGGCGGCTATTCCGCAGACAGCCGTGAGCCGTCGTACGCGGAGGTCATCCATGGTGAGTTTCCTTCCGTCGTGCGCAGTGGACATGTTCGGTGACTCTCGCCTCCACGCCGTCGAGCAGGCGCTGGATGCCGTGGTGGACGATCGGGGTGACGTCGGCGTCCTCCGCTTCGTCGAGCCCTTCCTCCCCTGCCAGCGAGCACAGGACGGGGAACTGTTCGGGATTCAGGCGCTGCGCCAGGACCTGGCTGTACGCGGCGGCGGCAGCAGGGTCGAGTTCGGTGGCCACTCGCGCGAGGTCGCGTACCGCGCTGGAGACGAAGGCGGCGATCGGAATCAGCTCTGCGCGGGGGAGGCCGGCGCGGTGGAGGGGGCGCAGAAGGGCCTCGAGCCAGGCCAGTTCATTGGGCCCGACCGGAGCGCTCGGGGTGGGCACGCGCAGCATCCAGGGGTGGCCCAGATACAACTGCCACAGCGCCTCCACCCACCTTTCGGCCTCGGTGCGCCACGCGGTGTCCGCGGCGGAGGGTGCAGGCGGTCGGCCGGTGGCGGCATCAACCATGGCTGCGACGAGGTGATCCTTGCTCCGGATGTGCCGATAGAGCGCCATCGCCGTACAGCCCAGTTCCGAAGCGACGCGCTGCATCGAGATCGCGTCCAGCCCTTCCGCGTCGGCGACACGGACCGCGGCGTCGACGATCAGCCTGGTACTGAGCCGCATGCGAGTCCCGTCGGCGGGTTCGGCATCGATGCGCCACAGCAGGTCGGCAACCGTTCTCACGTCCGCTGTGCCACTTGGGTTACCCGTGCGACCTGTGCGAGCCATGCGTCCCTCCACGTATACAGCGTAAGCAAAGTATACGTCATAAACTCGCGGGCGCACCGCGGCCCGAGGTCACCGGCCTACTTGCGGCGCCCCCCGGGCGGCTCAGAGGCGTTCGAGCGGGTTGGCGGCGATACGGTCCGCCACGCCGCCGCGCACCAGCCCGGCGGCGGCGCAGTCGGGCTTGCGGGTGCCCTGGTCGCGGACGAGGTCCAGGAACACGGCGCCGAATCCGGCCCGGGGCAGGGCGCGCATCAGCTCGGTGGTGAACTCAGGGGCGAAGGCGTCGAGTCCGCCGCCCGACACGTCGGCGGTGGTGCCGATCTGGAGAAGGTGGCTCTCCACGTCCTGCTCGGCCGGTACGTCGTCGCGCATGTGCAGCACGATCACCTCGGCCGCCCGGTCGCGGCGCTCCACCGGCCAGCCGAGCCCGGCGGTGAGGAGGCGCGCGGCGTGCCCGCCCGCCTCCTCGAAGGGCAGGGTGTGGCTGTCGAACGGCGCGGTGAGCCCCAGGTCGTGCAGGAGCGCGGAGACGTAGAGCAGTTCCTCGTCGAAGTCGAGGCCGCGGTCCTGGGCGTAGGCGGCGCCGAAGAGGTAGGAGCGCAGGGAGTGGTGGAACAGCGCCTCGTTGGTGTACTCGGCGCACACCAGGCGGGCCGCCTCGACGGCGGCGCCGCCGGGCAGTCGTATGCCGGCGATCTCGGTGCCGCTTGCGGCGCGATGGGCGGCGGTCGTGTTCATGGTCCCTCCCCAGGGCCGCCGGATGCGGTCCTCGGAGTACGGAAGGCGGCCTCGTGATCACCCTAGACCAGCGCGAATGGCAGCCGCCGGGGTGTCCGTCGCGTGGTCGGTGAGCAGGGCTGCCCCGGCGCGCGAGGCGCGAGAGGGCGGCGGGAGTGGTGCGGTGCGCTCCCGGCGGAAAGTCCTAGGCCGGTCGGCTCACTCGGTCCTGCGGGTGACGCCGCTTTCTTCGTACGGTGACTGAATGATCGTCATGTCTGGCGTCCGTCATACCGCCGCGGTCGCGGTGGCGCTGCTGCTCCAGCTCCCCTCCCCCGCCGCCGCTGCCACCGTCGACGAGCCGACTCCGCCGAGCACGGCGCGTTACGACCCGGCACGGCTGTATGGCTCGGGGACACAGGTGAACGTTGTGCCGGACGGGCCGGGTGAGCCGCCGGAGGTGTCGGCGCGGTCCTGGCTGGTGGCGGACGCGCAGAGCGGGGACGTGCTGGCCGCGCACGACGCGCACCGACGGCTGCCGCCCGCGAGCACCCTGAAGGCGCTGTTCGCGGTGACGGCGCTGCCCGGGCTCGACCCGTCGAAGGAGCACCGCGTCAGCGAGGAGGAGCTGGAGGACGTCGGGTCCGGCAGCAGCCTGGTGGGCGTGCAGGCGGGGTACACCTACCGGGTGTCGGACCTGTGGAACGGGGTCTTCCTCAGCTCCGGCAACGACGCCGTGCGCGTCCTGGCCTCGATGAGCGGCGGTTGGAAGGCGACGGCCCGGCGTATGCAGGAGAAGGCGGAGGCGCTGGGCGCCCGTGACACCCGCGTGGTCTCGCCGGACGGGTACGACGCGCCGGGGCAGGTGTCCTCGGCGTACGACCTGGCGCTGTTCGGGCGGGAGGGCCTGCGCAACCCCGACTTCGTGCGGTACGCGGGGACGGCGTACGCGCGGTTCCCGTCGGGGGGCTGGTCGTACGGCATCCGGAACACCAACCGGCTGCTGACCGGCGCCGACGGGGTCCGTCGCTACCCCGGGCTGATCGGGGTCAAGAACGGCTACACAAGCGGGGCGGGCAGCACGTTGATCGCCGCGGCGCGGCGCGAGGGGCGCACGCTGGTGGTGACGGTGATGAATCCGCGCTGGGGCGGCGCCCGCGCGGTGTACGAGGAGGCCCGGGAGCTGCTCGACTGGGGTTTCGAGGTGGCGGGCCGGATCCGGCCGGTCGGCTCCCTCGCCCCGGCCCCGCCACGGTCGGCGAAGACCGTGAAGGTCACGAAGGCGGCGAAGGCCGTGAAGCCCGTGAAGGCCGCGCATGCGACGGCCGCGGCCGCGCCGCCCGCCGCCGCCGGGGTGGGGGCCGGGCGCGCCGAGGCGCCCACGCCCTCACCCGCCACCCTGTCCCCGCTCTCCCAGACGCAGGTCGTCGCCGGGTCGGATTCCTCGCCGGACGCGGGGCCTTCCGTGTCGCTCGTGTCGGCCGCGTGCGCG
Source organism: Streptomyces sp. NPDC039465 (assembly GCF_055639315.1). Taxonomy (NCBI): domain Bacteria; kingdom Bacillati; phylum Actinomycetota; class Actinomycetes; order Kitasatosporales; family Streptomycetaceae; genus Streptomyces; species Streptomyces sp. NPDC039465. The sequence continues at coordinate 64,905 of NZ_JBVKAP010000009.1, forward strand.
GGCGGCGCGCTGCTGTGGCTGGCCCGGCGGCGCGGTACGCGGCGCGGGTGGGGCGGCTGAGTCGGCCGCTCTGCCCGGAGGACGGCGGCCCGCAGGACAGGGGTGTGCCCCGAGGCGGGCCTCGGGGCACAGGGGTCAGGAGCTGCCCAGGGAGCGCTTGAGCTCTTCCTTGTTCATGGACGAGCGGCCGTGGATGTTGCGGCGCTGGGCCTCGGCGTACAGCTGGTCGTACGTAGGGCCCTGACTGCCCTTGTGGGAGCGCTGGCCGCCCCGCTTGGAGGAGGACATGTCCTGGGTCGAGCTCTTGCTCGCCGTCTTGGACTCGCCCGAGCGGGCCCGTTCCTTGTTCACCGTCCGCGCGGCGATCTCCTCGGCCCGCTTCTTGCTCTCCCCCCTGTCCAGGGCACTTTCCTTGATGTGCTCGTACTGCCGTTCCCTCTTTGGGCTCGAACCGCGAGGCATGATCCCTCCTGTTGGTGCTCGGGTCTCCCCCCTCGACCGGTCCCCCTCACCGCGCGGGTACCCGGCTCGCTCCCAGGTATGTGGAGGGAGCCGCGAGTAGAATCCAGAACGTGATCGCGTCTGCGTCGGGGCCCGCCGGGGCCGACGCCACGCGGACGGATTCGACGATCGCGGGCCTGAGCGCCGAGATCGGCCGTCTGCGTGGGGAGCTCACCCGGCGGCATCTGCTGGACCTGGCCACCGGGATCCTGGCGGCCCAGTTGGGCGCGTCTCCGGCCGAGGCCGGGCAGCATCTCGAGAGCCTGGCGCGGGTGACCGGGCTGAGCCCCGAGGATCTCGCCGCGGACGTCGTGAACGGTGTCGCCGGCACCTCCGACGCGGCGCCGCCGGTCGGTGGAGGTTCCCAAGGTCCGCTGGACGCGAGGCGGTCGCGGCGGGTGGCGACGGCCGCGGAGGCGCAGTCCACCGTCGACGAGGCGGCGGCGACGCTGCTGGAGGGCGGTCTGACGCCGCTCGGCGTACAGAGCCTGTGGCTGTGGCGGCTCACCGACAACGGATGCCTGCGGCTGGCCGGACGGGCCGGGGTGAGCGCCGCCGAGGCGGCGGTGTGGCAGTGGATTCCCCCGGTGGGGCCGACCCTCTTCCACGCGGTGGTGGCGGACGCCGCGCCGCGCTGGCTGGCGTCGGGTCCGGGCCCGGAGCAGGTGCTGCCGGGGCCGGGACCGCGGGCCGCGCGGGCCCTGCTGCCGCTGCGGGTCAAGGGCGTACCGGTGGGGGTGGCGCTCGCCGTATGGCCGGGGCCGGCCGAGCTGGACGAGGCGGTACGGCGGTCGCTGTCCGGTCTGATCGAGGTGGCGGGCACGGTCCTGGACGCGGACGCGTCCGAGCCGCCCACCGCCCCGGCGCTCATGGACGTGCTGGACGCGCTGGCGCAACCGGCGATGGTGCTGCGCGGGGACCCCGCGGCCACGGCCCTGACGGTGGAGCATCTCAACGAGGCGGCGCTCGGCGCGCTGGGCGGGACGTCCCCGCCGGCCGGGCAGCCCCTCACGCTGGCCCTGCCCTTCGCCCACGCCGAACTGGCCCGGCTGGCGCGCCGGGCCCACGCGGTGCACCGGGTGCAGGACGCGGCCCGGCTGCCGAGGGTGCGGGGGGCCGGGGCGGCCGCGCCGCTGCTCGACGTACGGATCCTGCCGGCCGGGCCGGAGCGCACGGTGGTGCTGTGGCACGTCAGCAGCGACGGCGGGCTGTCCGCGGCGCGGGCCATGGGCCATCTGCAGGGCGTGGCCACCTTCCAAGACAGCCTCTCCGGCGGGGGGACCGTGTGGTCCGCGTCGGCGTACCGCATCTTCGGCATCGATCCGCAGTCGCCTCCGCTGCCGCTGCTCGCGCTGCGGCCGTGGGTCCATCCGGACGACGGCCAGGCCCTGACCGAGCTGCTGGAGTCGCTCACCGAGCGGCAGACCGGTGGCGTTTCGGTGCTGCGGATCGTGCGTGACGACGGCACGACGCGGTACGTCCGGGTCGCCGCGGAGCCGCTGGTCGACAAAGGGGTGGTCACCGGCGTCACGGGCGTCTACCAGGACGTGTCGGAGAACCGCCGTACCGAGGCGGCGCTGACGGCCACGTTCGACCAGCTCACGGCGGTGCAGAAGCAGGCCGCGGTCCGCCATCAGCTGGCGCTGCGGCTGCAGCAGGCGATCGTGCCGGAGACGCCGGACCTGCGGCGGCTGCCCGGGCTGCTGGCGGCGGCCCGGTACCGACCGGCGGTGCAGGAGTACCGGGTGGGCGGCGACTGGTACGACGTCCTGCCCGTCTCCGGCGACCGGGTCCTGATGGCGGTGGGTGACATCGCGGGGCACGGCATCGAGTCGGCCACTGGCATGGTCGCGTTGCGCAACGCGCTGCGCGGCCTCGCGGTCACGGGAAGCACCCCGGGGCGGCTGATGGAGTGGCTCAACGAGGTGACCCTGCACACCAGCGGCCACCCGACGGCGACGGCGGTGTGCGCGCTGTACGACCCGCTCGACCGGAGCCTGACCTGGTCCAGCGCGGGCCATCTGCCGCTGTTGCTGCTACGGGAGGGCCGGGCGCGGCTGCTGGAGACGCCGGGCGACGTCCTGCTGGGGGCCGTGCCGTCGGTGACGTACCGGGAGGTCCGGACGCCACTGCGGCCGGGCGACACGCTGCTGCTGTACACGGACGGTCTGATCGAGCGGCGGCACGACGGCCTGGACGAGGGCCTGGCCCATCTGGTGGAGGTGGCCGAGAAGTTGAGCGGGTGCGCGATGCGTGAGCAGGTGGAGGGCCTGCTCGCGGGCGCGGCCGGCGACACGGACGACGACACGAGCGTGGTCGCGATCCGCGTCCAGGACTGAGCGGCCCGGAGCGGCGGTGGCCGGCCGTTCAGTGGGGGCGGGGTGGGGCGCGGTGGGTGAGCCAGTGGTGGATCAGGCCCAGCAGGTGGTCGGCGTCAACCGGTTTGGCGACGTAGTCGCTGGCTCCGGCGGCGAGGGCCTTGGCGCGGTCGCCCGGCATCGCCTTCGCGGTGACGGTGATGATGGGGAGGTCGGCGAAGCGGGGCATGGCGCGGATCTCGGCGGTGGTGGCGTAGCCGTCCATGCCGGCCATCATCACGTCCATGACGACGAGGTCGACCTCGTCGTGCCGGGCGAGCAGGTCGATGCCGGCGCGGCCGCTGTCGGCGCGCAGGACGCGTAGGCCTTCCCGTTCCAGGACCTGGGTGAGGGCGAAGACGTTGCGGGGGTCGTCGTCGACGACGAGTACGGTCCGTCCCTGCGTCGCGGGGGCGCGGGCGCCGGGTGTGGTCGGGCCGAGCAGGTCGGCGGGGGCGGCGGGGGTGGAGTCCTCGGCTCGTTCGCGCATCGGGAGGTAGAGGGTGAAGCGGCTGCCGTGTCCGACGGTGGACTCGGCGGTGATGACACCGCCGAGGAGCCGGGCCACCTCGCGGCTGATGGAGAGGCCGAGGCCGGTGCCGCCGTACTGCCGGGCGGTGGTGCCGTCGCCCTGCTGGAAGGCGCCGAATACGCTCTCCAGCCGCTCCGGCGGGATGCCGACGCCGGTGTCGGTGACGTGGAAGGCGAGCACCGGCCCGGCATCGCGCAGGGCGGCGGGGAGTTCGTCGTCGGTGGCGCGGTGGACGGCGAGCTCGACCTGTCCCTCCTCGGTGAACTTGAGCGCGTTGGAGAGCAGATTGCGCAGGACCTGGCGGAGCCGGGACTCGTCGGTGGTGAGTTCGCCGGGCAGGTCGGGCGCGGCCACCACCCGGAACTCCAGGTCGCGTTCGCCGGCGACGGGCCGGAACGTCGCCTCCAGGTAGTCCAGGAGCTGGTGCAGCGGGAAGGGTTCGGGCCGGATGTCCATCTTTCCGGCCTCGACCTTCGACAGGTCCAGGATGTCGTTGATCAGCTGGAGCAGGTCGGAGCCGGCGGAGTGGATGACCTCGGCGTAGTCGACCTGTTTGTCGGTCAGGTTGCCGTCGGGGTTCTGGGCGAGGAGCCGGGCGAGGATCAGCAGGCTGTTGAGCGGGGTGCGCAGTTCATGGCTCATGTTGGCCAGGAACTCGGACTTGTACATGGAGGTACGGGAGAGCTGCTGGGCGCGGGCCTCCAGCTCCTGGCGGGCCTGTTCGATCTCCAGGTTCTTGGACTCGATGTCGCGGTTGCGCTCGGCGAGCAGGGCCGCCTTCTCCTTCAGCTCGGCGTTGGAGCGGCGCAGTTCCTGCTGCTGCTCCTGCAACTCCTGGGAGCGGGTGCGCAGTTCGGCGGTGAGGCGCTGGGAGCGGGCGAGGAGTTCGTCGGTGCGGACGTTGGCGATCAGGGAGCTGACGTTGACGCCGACGGTCTCGATGAAGCGGTCGAGGAAGTCGCGGTGGATGTCGGAGAAGGGGTGCAGGGCGGCGAGTTCCACGGCGCCGAGGACCTGGTCCTCGACGACGACGGGCAGCACGATCAGCTGGACCGGTTCGGCGGAGCCGGTGGCGGAGGCGATGGTGGCGTAGCCGGCCGGGACGTTCTGGACGACGATGGTGCGCCGGCTCTGCGCGGCCTGGCCGACGAGGGACTGGCCGAGGCGGAAGCTGCGGGGCGGGGTGGCCGGGTCGTCGGGTGAGCCGTAGGCGGCGGTCATGACGAGGACGGTGCCGTCGTCGTCCTCCTGGGCGAGGAAGAACGCGCCGTACTGGGCCGAGACGAGCGGCGGGACCTCGGTCATGATCAGCTCGGCGAGGGCGGGGAGGTTGCCGGTGCCCTGCATCAGCCCGGACACGCGCGCGAGGTTGGTCTTGAGCCAGTCCTGGGCCTCGTTGGCGCGGATGGTGGCCCGCAGGGACTCCACCATCGCGTTGATGTTGTCCTTGAGGTCGCCGACCTCGCCGGGCGCGTCGACGGTGATGGAGCGGGTGAGGTCGCCCTCGGCGACGGCGCTGGTCACCTCGGCGATCGCCCGGACCTGGCGGGTCAGGTTCCCGGCGAGTTCGTTGACGTTCTCGGTGAGCCGCTTCCACGTACCGGAGACGCCTTCGACCTCGGCCTGTCCCCCGAGCCGTCCTTCGCTGCCGACCTCGCGGGCGACTCTGGTGACCTCGGCGGCGAAGGACGACAACTGATCGACCATGGTGTTGATCGTGGTCTTGAGTTCCAGGATCTCCCCGCGCGCGTCCACGTCGATCTTGCGGGTGAGGTCGCCGCGCGCGACGGAGGTGGTGACCTGGGCGATGTTGCGGACCTGGTTGGTGAGGTTGGTCGCCATCGAGTTGACGTTGTCGGTGAGGTCCTTCCAGGTGCCGGAGACACCGCGTACGGTCGCCTGGCCGCCGAGCTTGCCCTCGGTGCCGACCTCGCGGGCGACGCGGGTGACCTCCTCGGCGAAGGAGGAGAGCCGGTCGACCATGGTGTTGATGGTCTCCTTGAGCTCCTGGATCTCCCCGCGCGCGTCGACCCTGATCTTCTGGGTCAGGTCGCCGCGGGCGACGGCGGTGGCGACCTGGGCGATGGAGCGGACCTGGGAGGTCAGGTTGTCGGCCATGGTGTTGACGCCGGAGGTCAGCTCCAGCCACACGCCCCGGACGCGCGGCTCCCTGGCGTGGCCACCGAGCAGGCCCTGCCCGCCGACCTCGCGGGCGACCCGGGTGACCTCGGAGGTGACCAGGGACAGCTGCTCGACCATGCCGTTGTAGATGGTCGCGATCTCGCCGAGCAGCCCGCCGGCGTCGTCGGGGAGCCGGGCCGAGAGGTCTCCGTCCCGTACGGCGGTCAGACCGGCCAGCAGCTTGCGCAGTCCTTCCTCGCCCAGTTCGGCGGAGGGACCGCGGGCCGGCTGCCCGGGATCGGGCGGACGGGGATGCACGTCCATCGTCGCCTCGCGCTGTCATGACGCACGGTGTCGGTGCCGTGGCGGCGCGCCCGAGGACGTGCTCGTACGGCTCCTCCACTCTGGCACGGCGGGTGCCCGTCGACATCCGGAGCCCCGGCGGGGGTGGGAGCGCCCGCTCAGCGGGGCGCGGGCATCTCGAACCAGACGGCCTTTCCTGTCGTCCGGGGAGCCCATCCCCACCGGGTGGAGAGCCGTTGCAGCAGGTACAGGCCGTGCCCGGAGGGGGTGGCGGCCCGGTGCCGGTGCGGCTGGGGGCGTACGGCGCTGGTGTCGCTGACCTGGATCCACAGCCGGTCGTCGGTGCGGTCGATCCGCAGCTCGTACGGCGAGCCACCGTGCGTACAGGCGTTGGTGACGACCTCCGAGACCAGCAGCAGCACGTCCTCGGCCAGCGCCCGGTCCTCGGGCTCAGGCAGGACGCACCACTCCTCGAGCACCTGGCGGGTCAGGTCCCGGCACGTACCCACCACACCCTGCCCGCCGTCCACCGGGAAGCGCCGGCTGTCGGTTCGCAACCCCTCCAGTTGTCCGCGATTCATACGGTGCCGCTTCCCAGGAACCGAGATTCGAAGCACAAGAAATAGCGTCAAAGCTCATCAAAAGGGCATCCTGGTGACAGGACGCTCGGACGACGGACCCGCCCGCTGCCAGGCGGCGCAGGGCCCCCGACCCGTCGAAGGAGCATGATGTCCACCACCCGCCGCAACGCCGTCCCCGCACGCTCCCCCGCCGCGACCGACGCGCAGGAGGTGCGGCGCATCGCCCTGGACGGTCTGCCGGAGATCTCCCGGCCCCGGGAGGTCGGTACGGACGACGCGCAGACGCTCTCCCTGGCGCTGTTCCGGCGGCTCGCCGAGCTGGAGGAGGGCGGCGCCGAGCACGCGTACGTCCGCAACACGCTGGTCGAGCTCAATCTCAGCCTGGTGAAGTTCGCCGCACGGCGGTTCAAGAGCCGGACCGAGCCGATGGAGGACATCGTCCAGGTCGGCACGATCGGCCTGATCAAGGCGATCAACCGGTTCGACGTGGAGCGCGAGGTGGAGTTCGCGTCGTTCGCGCTGCCGACGATCGTCGGCGAGATGAAGCGCTTCTTCCGTGACACCAGCTGGGCCGTGCAGGTGCCCCGGCGCCTCCAGGAGCTGCGGATCGCCCTGGCCAAGGCGCTGGACGTGCTGGAGCAGGAGCTGGGTCGGCGGCCCACCACCGCCGAGCTCGCCGCGTACCTCCACGTCAGCGAGGAAGAGGTTGCGGAGGGTGAGCAGGCGGCCAACGGCTATGCGGCGCGCTCCCTCGACTCCCCGCTCGACGAGGACGAGCCCGCCACCAACACGGTCGTACGCCGCCTCGGCATGGAGGAGCATGCCTTCGATCTGGTGGAGTCGCTGGAGTCCCTCAAGCCCCTCATCGCCCGACTCGACGAGCGCGAGCGGACGATCCTGCGGCTGCGGTTCGGCGAGGAGCTGACCCAGTCCGAGATCGGGGCCAGGCTCGGGCTCTCCCAGATGCACATCTCACGGCTGCTGGCCGGGATCCTGGAGCGGCTGCGGGCCGGTCTGCTGGAGGATCCGCCGGACGACGGCGCTACCGGCCCGCCGGCCGGTGCCGCGGCGCGCGCGAAGGCAGCGTGATCTCCAGCCATACGACCTTGCCGCGGTCGCGCGCCACCGACCCCCAGTCCTCGGCGAGCCGCTGGAGCACCATCAGGCCGTGACCGCCCGGCAGCGAGGCGTCCCGGGGGGCGCGTGGGAGGGGCGGGTCGGGGTTGGCGTCGGCGACCTCGACGCGAAGCTGCCCTTCCCGGTGGCGCAGGACCAGCTCCTGGGGGCCGCCCGCGTGCAGACAGGCGTTGGTCACCACTTCGGAGACCAGCAGCAGCACGTCCTCGACGCACTCCCGGTCCTCCTCGTCCGCGGGCGGGGTCCACCCCCAGTCCGCGAGCGCCCGCGCGGTGAAGTCACGGCAGCGGGTCACCACTCCCTTGGTGCCGTACAGCGCCAGGCGGCGCGTCTGGCCCGCCTCGGGCTGCCTCTCCGTCATCGCCACCACGGCCTCTCTCACCGCTCAGGGGGCGGCTGAGCCAACGCCTCGTCCAGGTCGGAGTGCACCCGGAAGACCGCGTGCGCGCCGGTGATCTCGAACATCCGCACCACAGGAGGCCGCAGCCCCGCCAGTTCCAGGGAGCCGCCCGCTTCCAGGGCGGCCAGCCGCGCCCGGAGCAGGACGTTCAGCCCGGTGGAGTCGCAGAACTTCAAGGAGGAGCAGTCCACGACAAGCCGGCCGGAGCCCGCGGAGATCTCCTCGTCCAGGGCGGTACGCAGGGGCGCGGCGGTGTCGTGGTCCAGCTCGCCGTCCAGGGCGAGGACGACGGCGCCCTCGGCCTGGCGCACCGCGACGCCGAAGCGTCCCCGCCCCGCCGTGCCTCTGTCCCCCGGCTCCCCGGGTGTGCCCGGGGCGGCTTCTGGTGCGCTCTCCGGTGCCATCGGTCCACCGCCTTCTTCGGATGGTCCTCGCGTAAGGATCCTGCCCCGGATCGGGCTCCCCAGCCCCTCCGTCCTGCCCGACCGAGGCTGCCCGTCCGGCGCGGGGGTCACCGTCCCTTGCGGCCGGTGAGGGGTGTCGGGGGCGTGGGCGGGCCGCCGGTCGTGGCCTGGGGCGCGTTCGGGGCGAGGCGGCCGACGGGGCGGCCCTTGCCGAGGTAGCGCTCGGCGGCGTACACCGCCTCACGCGCGGTGCGTTCTCCCATGAGGACACAGAGGGTGTAGGCCGTGTCCTCGAAGCGCCTGCGTACGGCGAGGTCGTGCGGTTTCGACAGCACCACACGTTCCTGCACCCGGTAGTGGTGCAGGAGCCGCTCGATGGTGGTCTTGTCGGGCAGCAGCATCAATGACCTCCTGACACGGGCCCGGACCTCCCATCCTGCACGCGGGCCTTGGCCCACGCGACCGGCGCGGTGACGCCGTGTGACGGGGAGTCTGGAGCGGGGAGGCGGCCGGGCGGGGGCCGGGGCTACGCCGGGCGGGTGAGCGGGGGCGGGAACACGCCGCGAACGGGGTGCACCGGTGGCCCCCCACGCGCGAGGCGTGGGAGGCCACCGACTTTTGCCTGGTACGGCAGTTGCCGCGAACGGCGACGGCCTGGGCGCTACATGGCCCCGCCGATGTCGCCCTGCTCGCTCTGCTCCTGCAGCTTGCGGGCCTTCTCCTGCAGCCTCTCGCGCTCACGCGGGTCGGTCGCACGCTCGGCCTGCTCGGTCAGCTGCTGAGCCTTCTGGCGCATCTGCTGGGCACGGTTGCGGGACTCGTCTGCAACGCTCATGGTCACTCCTTGTGACTAGGGGGAGCTGGTGCCCCTTCAGGCAACCAGCACCCCCGCGCATGCGCATCTTGAAGGGTTACGCTCCGCTACCGCGCTGCCTTCCAGACGGTCGGTGTGCCGGGCTCACAGCGTCACGACCGTCGTCTCGGTCGCCTTGACGCTGGTCCACACCTCCGTGCCGTCGGCGAGGGCGAGTTCGGCGGCGGCCTGCGGGGTGATCTCGGCGACCAGGTCGGGCACCCGCTCCGAGGTGATCAGGACGCGAAGCCGGCTGCCGCTGGCCGTGATCTCCCGTACGGTGCCGGGCCAGACGTTACGGGGGCTGCCGCCGGGCCGGTCGCGGTGGACGGAGACGGCCTCGGGGGCGATGATCGCGAGGGCGTCGGTGCCGGCGGGCAGCGGGTCGGCGACGACGAGCACTCCCCCGCCCGGGAGGCTGAGGCCGTCGGCGGTGGCGGTACCGGGCCAGGCGTTGCGGCCGAGCATCCGGGCGACCCACGGGGAGCGGGGGTGGCGGGTCACCTCGGCGGGCGGCGCGTCCTGGAGGGCGCGGCCGTCGTCGAGGACGAGGACGCGGTCGGCGAGGGAGACCGCCTCGACCGGGTCGTGGGTGACGATCAGACAGACCCCGCCGAAGCCTTCGAGGTGGGTGCGCAGGGTGTGGCGGACATGGGCGCGGGTGGTCTGGTCGAGGGCGGCGAGGGGTTCGTCGAGCAGCAGCAGCCGGGGCCGGGCGGCGAGCGCTCGGGCGAGGGCGACGCGCTGGGCCTGGCCGCCGGAGAGCTGGCCGGGGCGGCGGTGGGCGAGGTGGCCGACGCCGAGCCTCTCCAGCCACTGCCGCGCGGTCCGCCGGGCCTCGGCGCGGGACACGCCGTGGGCGCGCAGCCCGTACGCGGTGTTGGCGAGGGCGCTCATGTGCGGGAACAGGGCGCCGTCCTGCGGGACCCAGGCGACACCGCGGCGGTGCGGGGGCAGATCGGTGACGTCGGTGCCGCCGAGCCGCAGCGCGGCGTGGGCGCGCGGGGTGAGACCGAGCAGGGCGCGCAGCAGGGTGGTCTTTCCGGCGCCATTGGGGCCGACGACGGCGATGGTGGTGCCTGGTGCGGCGTCGAGCGTGAGCTGGTTGAAGCCGGTGACCTCGGCGTGCAGGGGCCAGGACTCGCGCGGCGCCGGTACGGGGGCGGGGGCCGGGGTCTCGGCGGGGGCCGGTTCGGTGTCGGGCGGCGTGGGCCTGGCGGCGTACGCGCGGGTGGTCGGCGTGGCGGTCCAGCGGCCGCGCAGGGCGATGAGGACCAGCATCGCGATGGCGAGCAGCAGCAGGGAGACGGAGGTCGCCGCCTCGGGCTCCTCCTGGAGCAGCAGATAGACCTGGAGCGGCAAGGTCTGGGTGGTGCCGGGGAGGTTGCCGGCGAAGGTGATGGTGGCGCCGAACTCGCCGAGCGCCCGGGCCCAGGTGAGGGCGGCTCCGGCGACGAGGCCGGGGGCGACCATGGGCAGGGTGACGGTGAAGAAGACCCGTACCGGCGAGGCGCCGAGGGACGCGGCGGTCTCCTCGTAGCCGGGGCGCAGTCCGCCGAGCGCCCCTTCGAGGCTGATGACGAGGAACGGCATGGCGACGAAGGTCGCGGCGACGACGGCGCCGGAGGTGTGGAACGGCAGGGTGAGGCCGAAGGTGTCCTCCAGCCAGGGGCCGAGCAGTCCGCGCCGGCCGAAGGCGAGCAGCAGGGCGACGCCGCCGACGGTGGGCGGCAGGACCATCGGCAGCAGGACCAGGGAGCGTACGAACGCCTTGCCGGGGAAGTCGACGCGGGCCAGCAGCCAGGCCAGCGGCACTCCGAGGATCAGGGAGAGGCCGAGCGCCCAGAGGGAGACGACCAGCGACAGCTTGAGGGCCTCGGTGGTGCCGGGGCTGCTGAGGTGGGCGGCGAGTTCGCTCCAGCGGGTACGGAACAGGATGCCGATCAGCGGCAGCAGCAGGAAGGCGACGGCGAGCGCGGCGGGCACGGCGAGCGTGAGCGGGGTGCGGGGTCCGCGGGCGCGGCGGGCGGGGAGGCGGCTCATCGGAGGGTCCTGGGGTGGGGAGGGGAGGGGCTGCCCGGTCCCCCGGCCGGCGAGTCCCATGACAGCGGGTACGCCGGGGCGTACGGGTGCGGGGTTACGGCTTCTGGAAGCCCGCGTCCTGGAGGATCTTCTGGGCCGCGGGCGTGCTGAGCCAGGCCACGAAGGCGGCCGCGGCGTCGGCGTTCTTGGAGGTCTTCAGGGTGGCCGCCGGGTAGGAGGCGATCTGGTTCTGCGCGTCCGGGATCTCCACCGCGTCGACCTTGTCGGCCGCGCCGGCGGCGTCGGTCTTGTAGACGAGACCGGCGTCGGCCTCGCCGAGCTCGACCTTGCTGAGGACGCCCCGGACGTTCGGCTCCTGGGAAGCCGGCTTGACCGTGACCTTCTGCGCGTCCAGGACCTTCTTGCTGTAGCGCCCGGCGGGGACCTCGGGGGCAGCGAGGACGACCTTGAGCTTCGGGTCGCCGAGGTCCTTCAGCTCGTCGATCTTCTTCGGGTTGCCCTCGACGGTGGCGATGACCAGGCGGTTCTTGGCGATGACGGTCGGCGTGCCGGTCTCGGCCCGCAGGCCGTCCATCGTCTTGGTGTCGGCGGTGACCAGGGCGTCGGCGGGGGCGCCCTGCCTCACCTGGGCGGCGAGCTCCTGGGAGCCGGCGAAGGAGAAGGTGATTCTGGTGCCGGGGTGGGACTTCTCGTAGGCGGCGCCGGCGGTCTTGAAGACGTCGGTGAGCGACGCCGCGGCGAGCACGGTCAGCTTCGTCCCGGGGGCGGTGGACCCCTTGGCGCCCGAGTCCTTCGTGGCGTCGTCGCCGCAGGCGGCGAGGGGGACGAGGAGGGCTGCGGTGAGCACGGCGGCGGCTGCGCGGCGGCGGTTGAGGGTCATGGAGGTGGAGCTCCTGGAGGGCGTGGACGGCGGGCACGAGCCGTCCGAGCGGACGGTGAAGAGCCACGCCGGGGACGGGCGGCGCCGCTGGTGTCACTGGTGTCGCTGGTGTGGCACTGGGGAGCAGGAGATGAACGGGGACGTGGGCGGGGAGGCGGCCGAGGGGTCAGGTGCGGTCGATGTGCACGCTGGTCGACTTCACGCGGGCGGTGGCCTGCATGCCGACCTCGAGACCGAGCTCCTCAACCGCCTCCCGGGTGAGCAGGGAGACCAGGCGGTGGGGGCCGGCCTGGATCTCGATCTGCGCGGCGACGTCGCCGAGTTTGACGGCGGTGACGATGCCGGGGAAGGCGTTACGGGCGGAGGTGTACGGGGCCTCGTCCTCGCCCTGGCCGCTCTGGGCGACCTCGACGGAGAACGCGGCCAGATCCCGGCCGTCGATGAGTCGCCGGCCGGCCTCGTCGCGATGGGTCGCGACCCGCCCGGCGTCCGCCCAGCGGCGGACGGTGTCGGGTGAGACACCGAGGAGACGGGCCGCCTGACCGATCGTGTAGGACTGCATATGCGACACGCTAGGCCGCCTGGCCTCTTATGTGCAATTGATCGCCGCGATTTCTGTAGCAGATGCCAGGCCGCTTAGAGAAAGCGACAAGTTCCACGATCCAGAAACCGAGGCTCGCATCGCGGAATCACTCGCACTCGCCTCGTGAACGGACGGTCTCCGAACTCACGCCCAGCAGCCCCGCCGCCTGCCCAAGGCTGTACGACGGCACATCGGCGCTCCAGGGCAGGGGCGGGGCGTGGGGCAGGCGCGGGGCCGGGTGGTCAGGGCCGTCGGCGGAGGGCTCGGCGGCGGTCCTCCTCTGCGTGGACGAGGTCCGCGAGGCGCTGGGTCTCCGGGCTGAGGACGATGGGCCGTTTCTCGTCCTCGCCGGTGAGGACGCCCTGCTCCCGCAGCTGCCGGTCGTAGACCATCACGGGCGGGTACGGATCGGGGTCGGAGGGGCGCGGGCCCTCCGGGCCTTCGGGCCCGACCCGGACCAGCCGTTCGACCCGTACGATCCTGAACCGGCGTCCCTCGACGGTCAGTTCGTCGGTGCGCCGCTCGTCGAATCGGTCGGCCGCGGCCATGTAGGGGGCGTGCAGGGCGGGATCGGGTCCCAGTTCCCAGGGGATCATCACCCGGAGTTTCATGGCGAGGCCGTCGCGGGCGGCCTGCGGGGTGATGCAGGCGCCGCCGGACTCGGGGCGCCAGCGGCCCCGTACGTGCTCGGCGGTCATGAAGGTGGCGGGCAGCAGCACGCCGCCCGGGTGGGTCCGGGCCGCGCGCACCGAGTCCTCGCGGACGTCGTCGGGGACGGTGCCGGCCTTGCGGACCAGGGAGAGCAGCTCCACCTTGAGGATGCCCTCGGACATGCCGGTGGCCGTCAGCGGGTCGATGACGAACCCTTCGGTCGGGCAGCGCGCGCTGTGCGACCCGCCCGGCGGGGCCGGGTCGGGGTCGGAGGGGCGGGGCGGCTCGGGCCCGTCGGGTCCGGAGCGGACGAAGACCTCGGCCCGCACGACCCGGTGGCGTACGCCGAGGACGGTCAGCTCGTCGAGGGGCTCCCAGTCCATGAGCTCGACCGCCCGCGCGCACGCCTCCTGCGCGGCCCGGTCGCCGTCCTGTTCGGCCTGCTGGAGGAGTCTGCGGAACTGGGACCCCATGGCGTCCCGGCCGTCCTGCGGGGTGTCGCCGGAGACGGAGTCGAGCAGCTCCCACCCGCCGTGCTCGCGCTCCCGCGCGACGCCGAAGACCGCACCGCCGGCGGAGAGGAGATCGGGATACTTCTCGCGTGCCTCCCATGCCTCCACGTCCGCCACCGCGGCGACCGGCTGGTCGAGGGCGGTCATACGGATCGTGCGGTACGCGGGCACGTTGTCACCCAGGTCTGTCATGGGGCCCAGCGTGCCCACGCCGGGCGTCCCGCAGGGGTGAATCGACCCAACAGTCGCAACGGTTGGATCGGGCACGGGCCGGGCGGCCGGACGTGCGGCGGATCAGCGTTCGACCGGCAGGCCGCGCGGTTCCTTGATGCGCTTCATGATGATCTGGGAGTTGACCTCGGTGACTCCGGCGAGGGTGGTGAGGCGTTCGATCCACAGCCGTTCGTACGCGGCGAGGTCGGCGACGGCGATCCGCAGCAGACAGCCGGGGCTGCCGAAGAGGCGGTACGCCTCGATGACGTCGGGGATCGTCTTCAGGGCCTCCTCGAACGCCTCCACGGTCTCCCGGTCGCGGCGCACCTCGATGGAGACGAGCACCTCGAAGCCGCGGCCGACCGCCTCCGGGTCGACGATCGCGCGGTAGCCCTGGATGACGCCGTCCTGCTCCAGCTGGCGCACCCGGCGCATGCAGGGCGAGGGGCTCAGGCCCACGCGGTGGGCGAGCTCCTGGTTGGTGAGCCGCCCGTCGCTCTGGAGCTCGCGCAAGATACTGAGATCGATAGCGTCCATGACGCAATTATCCCCCACGATTCCGGTGGAACCTCGCGGATCTTGGCAAGCACATTGCGCGCCGATCCACCTATCGTTGCGGTTGTCATACAAGCACTGGGAAGGGCATGGCGTGGAGCGGGTAGAGACACCGGAGCAGCAGCGGCGGATCGTCGTGATCAGCACGGGCGGCACCATCGCCAGCCGCTGGCAGGGCACCGGATTCGCCGCCGACGCCAGCGGCCGGGACGTGATGGCCACCGCGGCGCTCCCCGAGGGGATATCCGTCGAGGTCGTCGACCTCTTCAGCGTGAACAGCCCCCGGCTGACCTCCGCCCAGCAGCTCACCCTGCTGCGCACGGTCCACGACGTGCTGGCCGACCCGGGCGTGGCCGGGATCGTCGTCGCCCACGGCACGGACACCCTGGAGGAGTCCGCCTTCCTGCTCGACCTGTACCACCACGACCCGCGCCCGGTGGTCCTCACCGGCGCGCAGCGGCCCATGGGCACGGAGGACGGCGACGGTCCGGGCAATCTCTACGACGCCCTGCTCACCGCCGCCTCGGTACGCGGCCTGGGGGTCCTGGTCGTCTTCGACGGCAAGGTCCATGCGGCCCGCGGCACCGTCAAGGCGCAGACGCTGGCCCTCGACGCGTTCGCCGACCCGTCCGGGCCGCGCCTGGGCAACGTCGGCTTCGGTAAGGTCACCGTCCTGCGCCACCCCGAGCGCCCCGCGCCCCTCGGGCTCCCGGACGCCACGCCTGACACGCTGCCCCGGGTCGACATGGTCATGCACCACGTGGACGCCGACCCGCTGCTGCTGAACGCCGCCGTGCAGGCCGGCGCCCAGGGCATCGTGCTGATCGCCACCGGCGCCGGGAACGCCACCCCCGAGTTCGTCGACGCGGTCGCCGCCGCCGTGGAGCGGGGCGTCCTGGTGGCGCTCACCACGCGGGTGGCGGCCGGGCCGGTCACCGAGATCTACACCCACGGCGGCGCCGTGGACCTGGTCGCGGCGGGCGCCGTGCCGACCGGCACGCTCCGCGCGGGCCAGGCCCGGATCGCCGTCCTCGCGGCGCTGCTCGACGCCGAGGCCGACTCCCGGACCGAGGTGCTGCGCCGACTGCTCGGTCAGCCGGCCGGTGAGCCCGCGGGCGCCGTCCTGGCCGCCCTCTCCGCCTGACCTTCCTTCCAGCCATCTCCTCGTACCACTGAAGGACTCATGACCGCCGTCGCCGCCGTCCGCCGCGAACACGATCTGCTCGGGGACCGTGACGTCCCCGCCGAGGCGTACTGGGGCATCCACTCCCTGCGCGCCACGGAGAACTTCCCCATCACGGGCACCCCGATCTCCGTCTATCCGCAGCTGATCGAGGCGCTCGCCGCGGTCAAGGAGGCCGCGGCGCTGGCCAACGAGGAGCTCGGGCTGCTGCCGGCCGAGAAGGCCGCGGCGATCGTCGCGGCCTGCCGGGAGATCCGCGCGGGCGCCCTGCACGACCAGTTCGTCGTCGACGTCATCCAGGGCGGCGCCGGGACCTCGACCAACATGAACGCCAACGAGGTCGTCGCCAACCGGGCGCTGGAACTCCTCGGCCACGCCAAGGGGCAGTACCAGCATCTGCACCCCAACGAGGACGTCAACCTCAGCCAGTCCACCAACGATGTCTATCCGACCGCCGTGAAGCTGGCGACGATCAGCGCCGTGCACGGGCTGCTGCGCGCGATGGCCGTCCTCCAGGACGCGTTCGCCGGCAAGGCCGTCGAGTTCCGCGACATCCTGAAGATGGGCCGCACCCAGCTCCAGGACGCGGTGCCGATGACCCTGGGCCAGGAATTCTCCGCGTACGCCGTGATGCTGGACGAGGACCGCAGCCGGCTCGCCGAGGCCGTCGAGCTGATCCACGAGATCAATCTGGGCGCCACCGCGATCGGCACCGGTCTCAACGCCCCGCCCGGATACGCCGAGACGGCCCGCCGTCACCTCGCCGCGATCACCGGCCTGCCGCTGGTGACCGCCGCGAACCTGGTCGAGGCCACCCAGGACTGCGGCGCGTTCGTGCACCTGTCCGGGGTGCTCAAGCGGATCGCCGTCAAGCTCTCCAAGAGCTGCAACGACCTGCGGCTGCTCTCCTCCGGCCCGCGCGCGGGCCTGGGCGAGATCAACCTGCCGCCCGTGCAGGCCGGTTCCAGCATCATGCCGGGCAAGGTCAACCCGGTCATCCCCGAGGTCGTCAACCAGGTCGCGTTCACCGTCATCGGCAACGACGTGACCATCACCATGGCCGCCGAGGCCGGACAGCTCCAGCTCAACGCCTTCGAACCGGTCATCCTGCACTCCCTGGCGACCTCCCTCACCTCGCTGCGCGCGGCCTGTGTGACGCTCGCCGAGCGCTGCGTGTCCGGCATCACGGCCAACACCGAGGTGCTGCGCGCCACGGTGGAGAACTCCATCGGCCTGGTCACCGCGCTCAACCCGCACATCGGCTACACGGCCGCCACCTCCATCGCCCAGGAGGCGCTGTCCACGGGCCGCGGGGTGGCCGAACTGGTCCTGGAGAAGGGCCTGTTGCCCCCCGACCGGCTGGCCACGCTGCTCACCCCCGAGCGCCTCGCCGGCGCCCGTCAGGGCTGACCTCGGCGCCGGGCAGGGCGGCCTTCTCGACCCGCAGTAGGGTCGCCTCCATGAGCGAACAGGAGCTGCTGGACAGCGTGCGGGCGTCCTACGACGCGTTGGCCTTGGACCTGCACGAGCAATTCGATGACGAACTCTCGGGCCGGCCGCTGGACCGGGCGCTGATCGCCGCCTTCGCCGAGCAGGCCCGTGCCACGGGCCTGCCGGTCCTCGACGCGGGCTGCGGGACGGGCCGGGTGACGCCCCTGCTGCACGGGCTGGGCGTACCGGTGTCCGGCGTGGACCTCTCCCCGCGGAGTGTGGAGGTGGCGCGCGAGAAGCACCCCGGCATCCGCTTCGACGTGGGCTCGATCCTCGCTCTGGACGTGCCGGACGGTTCGCTCGGCGGTGTCCTCGCCTGGTACTCCACCGTCCATCTGACCGAGGAGCAACTCCCCCAGGCCTTCGCGGAGTTCGCGCGGGTCCTGGCCCCCGGTGGGCAGCTGCTGCTCGCCTTCCAGTGCGACGGGGAGCCGCTGGTGATGACGGAGGCGCTCGGCCATCCGGTCCGCCTCACCTTCCACCGGCGCGACCCGGACCAGGTCGTCGCCCTGCTGGCCGAGGCGGGGCTCGTTCCGCGCGCCCGGACCGTCCGGGAGCGACTGGAGGACGAGCGGACCCGGCAGGCGTTCGTACTGGCCGCCAAGGAGTGACCCTGCCCCCCGGCGGGGCCGGGCCGCGCGTCGTGGGGCGCGCGGTCCGGGGCGGGGCCGGCGGTGCTGAATGACGCGGTGCTGAATAATGCGGGGCATGCGCATCTCAGCCAGGGCCGACTACGCCGTTCGTGCCGCGCTGCAGCTCGCCGCCGCCCAGGACTCGGGGCCGCTCAAGGCCGAGGCGATCGCCGAGTCGCAGGCCATCTCGCACAAGTTCCTCGAAGGCATTCTCACCGACATGCGCCGGGGCAGGCTGGTGCGCAGCCAGCGGGGCGGCAACGGCGGCTACTGGCTGGCGCGGCCCGCGGACGCCATCACCATCGCCGATGTCGTACGGGTCGTGGACGGTCCGCTCGTGTCGGTGCGCGGGGTACGCCCACCTGAGCTGTCGTACACCGGGCCCGCCGAGTCGCTGCTGCCGCTGTGGATCGCGCTGCGGGCGAATGTCCGCCAGATCCTGGAGGGTGTGACGCTGGCCGACGTGGCCGCCGCACGGCTGCCCGCCGAGGTGTCCGCGCTGGCCGACGACCCGGCGGCGTGGACCAACCCCTAACCTCGCGAGAGACCCCAGCGTGTCCATTTTCCGGTCCATCTGGTGAACACCCCCTTGGGGTAAGGGACTCCGGACTGGCACTATCCCTACTAATCCAGTGGGAATACTGGGATTGCCCCGCGCGGGCGCCAGGAGGGGACGGTGAGGGACGGCATGCCGAGGAAACGGGCGGCTGACCGGGAGACGGGGTCCGCATCCGCGGAGGCCGTCCCCCTTGACGGTGCCGGGATCTGGCGCCGTGTCACCCGCGAGGTCGCGGAGGATCTCGCCGCCGACGCGCTCGCCCGTGACCGGGCCGGCAACACTCCGTACGACGAGGTCGCGCGGCTGCGCGAGGCCGGGCTGCCGGGGCTGCTCACCCCGCCGGCCCCCGGCGGCGACGGCAGCGACTGGCGGGCGGCGTGTGCCGTGGTCCGGGAGATCGCGGAGGCGGACAGCTCGATCGGGGAACTCCTCGCCCGCCACCTCGTGCTGGCGTGGAGCGCCCGGCTCTTCGGCACCGCGCGGGACGCCGCCCGCTTCGAGCAGCGGGTCGTGCAGGGGCAGTGGCTGCTCGGCGGCGGCGTGGAGGCGCCCGAGGCCGGTGCCGGGCCCGAGCTCACGCTCGTACCAGCCGAGGAGGGGCATGTCCTGCACGGGCGCCGGGCTTTCGCGGCCGGGGCGACCGTCGCGGACCGGCTGGTCGTCGGCGCCCGCTCGGCCGACACGGGCGACCTGCTGATCGTCCTGGTGGATCCGGCACACCCCGGGGTCCGCGCGGACC
Source organism: Streptomyces sp. NPDC039465 (assembly GCF_055639315.1). NCBI lineage: Bacteria > Bacillati > Actinomycetota > Actinomycetes > Kitasatosporales > Streptomycetaceae > Streptomyces > Streptomyces sp. NPDC039465. Next base: position 84,135 of record NZ_JBVKAP010000009.1, read on the forward strand.
CGGCCGGGGAACGCGTCGGGCAGCGGCTCACCGGCGCGGGCAGCGTCTCCTTCGACGAGGTGCCGGTGAGCGCGCGGGACGTGCTCGGCACCGTCCCGCGCGACGAACACGCCCTTTCCCCGTTCAGCGCGCTGGCGCCGCTCGCGCTGCGGCTGGCCCTCGTCCAGGTCGCCCTGGGCATCGCGGAGGGGGCGCTGGCCGAGGCGCGGGACGCCAGCCGCGCCGCGCAGGCCGCGTGGCTGCGGTCGCGGGGCGGCGACTACGGGGAGCGGCGCGGCACGGACCCGTATCTGCTCCTGGCGTACGGGGAGCTGGCCACGGCGGCGCACACCGCGGCGGCCGTGGTGGAGCGGGCCACGGACGCGCTGGCGCGCGGGCTGCTCCGGGGCGCCGGTGTGACCGTCGACGAGCGCGCCGAGACGGCCGTGCTGGTGGCGGCGGCCGAGGCGGTCACCGCGCGGTCCGCCGTCCACATCACGACGCGGGTGCTCGAGCTAAAGGACGGCTCCGGGTCCCTCGCCCCCGCCGCCGGCGAGGGCATCGCCTTCGACCTGTTCTGGCGCAACGCGCGCGTGCTGACCGCGAGGAGTTCACCCGACCACCGGCTGCGCGACATAGGGGACCACTATCTCAACGGCACCCATCCGCGCCTGACCGCACGGGTCTGAGGGCGCGGGATCGGGGGGGCGCGGGCTACTTGGTCTCCTCGGCGGGGCCGACATGTTCGCCGGGGGTGGCCAGTTCCTCCACGGCGTCGACGCCGACGACCGCGCCGGTGGACTTCTTGCCGCGCCGCAGCCGGCCTTCGAGCCATCCCGCGAAGCTCGTGAGGGCGAAGTTGAGCACGACGAAGATGACGGCGACGACGGTGAAGCTGGCGATCGTGTTGGCACCGTAGTTGGCGCTCATCGGGCGGACCGAGGCGAGCAGCTCGGAGAAGCCGAGCATCGCGCCGCCGAGCGCGGTGTCCTTGACGATGACCACGAGCTGGCTGACGAGCGCCGGCAGCATCGCGGTCACCGACTGCGGCAGCAGCACGTACGTCATGGTCTGGCCCTTGCGCATGCCGATCGCCTTGGCCGCGTCGGTCTGCCCCATGGGCAGCGCCAGGATGCCGGCCCGTACCACCTCGGCGAGGACCGAGGCGTTGTAGAGGACGAGGCCGGTGACGACGGCGTACAGCGGCCGGCTGTTCGGGCTGATGTCGGTGAACTCCGAGTAGGCGGCATTGGCGAAGAGCATCAGAATCAGCACGGGGATGGCGCGGAAGAACTCCACGACCGTGCCGGCGGCGCCGCGCACCCACCAGTGGTCGGAGAGCCGGGCGATGCCGAAGAGCGCGCCGAGCGGCAGCGCGATGACCATGGCGAGCGCGGCGGCGATGAGGGTGTTCTCCAGGGCCGGCAGGAGGTACGTGCTCCACGTGCGGGAGTCCGTGAAGAACGGCGCCCACTTGGACCATTCGAGCTGGCCCTTGTCGGCGAGGCTCTGTGCCACCCACCAGATCAGCACGCCGAGGGCGGCGAGGAAGATCACGGTGTAGAGGAGGTTGCGCCGCTTGGCGCGCGGCCCCGGCACGTCGTACAGCACATTGGTCATCGCTTCACCGCCACCTTCTTGGCCACCCAGCCGAGGAAGAGGCCGGTGGGGAGGGTGAGGCAGATGAAGCCGACGGCGAAGATGGCCGAGATGAGGATGAGCTGGGCCTCGTTCTCGATCATCTCGCGCATCAGCAGCGCCGCCTCGGCGACTCCGATCGCGGCGGCTACGGTGGTGTTCTTGGTGAGCGCGATCAGGACGTTGGCGAGCGGGCCCACCACCGAGCGGAAGGCCTGCGGCAGCACGATCAGACGCAGGGTCTGCGGGAAGCTCAGCCCGATGGCGCGGGCCGCCTCCACCTGTCCGACCGGGACCGTGTTGATGCCCGAACGCAGCGCCTCGCAGACGAACGCGGCGGTGTAGGCGATCAGCCCGACGACGGCGAGCCGGAAGTTGATCGTGGTGAAGTCGTCCGCGCCCAGCGAGACGTTGAGCGTCTGGAAGAGGCCCAGCGAGGTGAAGACGATGATCACCGTGAGCGGGATGTTACGGACGATGTTGACGTAGGCGGTGCCGAAGCCCCGCATCAGGGGGACGGGGCTGACGCGCATGGCCGCCAGCAGCGTCCCCCAGATCAGGGAGCCGATCGCGGAGTAGACGGTGAGCTGTACCGTCACCCAGAACGCTCCCAGCAGGTCGTAGCCTTCGAGGAAGTCGAACACGGTGGCCTCTCAGTCGACGACCACGCCGATCTTCGGTGGCGGCTCGTTCTTGTAGTTGGCCGGACCGAAGTTCTTCTGGACGTACGACTCCCAGGAGCCGTCCTGGACCATCTTCTCCAGGGCAGTGTTGATCTTGTTCTTGAGGTCGCTTCCCTTCTGGACGCCGATTCCGTAGTTCTCGTTGCTCAGCTTGAAGCCGCCGAGCTTGAACTTGCCCTTGAACTGCTCCTGCGCGGCGTATCCGGCGAGGATCGAGTCATCGGTGGTGAGCGCGTCGATGACCTTGTTCTCCAGGCCGGTCAGGCACTCCGAGTAGCCGCCGTACTCCTGGAGCTGGGCCCGGGGGGCGATGTCCGCCTTGATGTTCTGCGCGGAGGTGGAGCCGGTGACCGAGCAGAGCCTCTTGTTGTTCAGGTCCTCCGGCTTGGTGATGGTGTTGTCGTCGGAGCGGATCAGGACGTCCTGGTGGGCCAGGAGATACGGCCCGGCGAAGTCGACCTTCTTCGTGCGTTCGTCGTTGATCGAGTAGGAAGCCGCGATGAAGTCGACGTCGCCGCGCTGGAGCAGCGTCTCGCGGTCGGCGCTCTTGGCCTCCTTCCATTCGATGTCGCCGGGTTCGTACCCCAGCTCCTTGGCGATGTATGTCGCCACGTCGACGTCGAAGCCGGTGTACTTGCCGTCCGGCGTCTTCAGGCCGAGGCCGGGCTGGTCGTACTTGATCCCGACGGTGATCTTGTCGCCGTCGCCGCCTGCACCGCCGTCGCCGCCGTCGTCGCCGCAGGCGCTGACGGACAGGGCGAGCGCGAGCGCGGCGGCCGCCGCGACGGAGGCCTTGAGTGTCTTCATGGTCATCACCCTTGGGGAGTGCGTGGTGCGGTGCGGGCTCAGTGGTGGAGGATCTTCGAGAGGAAGTCCTTGGCACGGTCGCTGCGCGGGTTGCTGAAGAACTGATCCGGGGTGGTCTCCTCGACGATCCGGCCGTCCGACATGAAGACCACGCGGTTGGCGGCGGACCGGGCGAAGCCCATCTCGTGGGTGACGACGACCATGGTCATGCCGTCGCGGGCGAGCTGCTGCATGACCTCGAGCACCTCGTTGATCATCTCCGGGTCGAGGGCGGAGGTCGGCTCGTCGAAGAGCATGACCTTCGGGTCCATGGCCAGGGCGCGGGCGATCGCCACCCGCTGCTGCTGGCCGCCGGAGAGCTGAGCGGGGTACTTGTCGGCCTGGGAGGCGACACCGACCCGGTCCAGAAGCGCCCGGGCCCGCGCCTCGGCGGTCTTCTTGTCCTTCTTGCGGACCCGGATCTGACCGAGGGTGACGTTCTCCAGGACGGTCTTGTGGGCAAAGAGGTTGAACGACTGGAAGACCATGCCGACGTCGGCCCGCAGGCTCGCCAGCTCCCGCCCTTCGGCGGGCAGGGGCTTGCCGTCGATGACGATCTCGCCGCTGTCGATGGGCTCCAGGCGGTTGATGGCACGGCACAGCGTCGACTTTCCGGAGCCGGACGGGCCGATGACGACGACGACCTCACCACGGCCGATGGTGAGATCGATGTCCTGGAGGACGTGGAGCGCGCCGAAGTGCTTGTCGACGTTCTTCAGGACGACGAGCGCGTCGCCGTCCCGCGCGCCGAGGGGTGGTGCGCCGTCGGCGTGCGCGGCCGTGTCGTGTGCGTCGTCCTGCCCGGGCATGGCACCCTCCAGGGTCACCGTCTCGCAGCTCTGCCGTCCCTTCTCACGTTCATGCTCCGCCCTCCGGGAACCGGCCGCACGCCGGACCCCGGACGGCGGGCCGGCGCACCCATCCGCTCACCGGCTGCGACCTGGCATGATCGGCCCGTCATCGGATTTTCGGGGAGGATCGGGCGTGCTTTTTCTTGACTCCGTCACGAGCCGGGCGCTCCATCTGCTGCTCTCTCTGGCCGACGCGGACGACGCGCGGCGGGCGCGGCGGCGGATCGGGCTGCCGGAGGCGGCGCGGCCCGCGGGGGCGGGGATACCCGGCACCGCCCGGGAGGCGGCCCGGCTGGTCGGCGCCTATGTCCTGCCGGACTCCGTCTATCTGTGGATGCTCCAGGCCGACCGGCCCGAGCTCAACGAGGTCGTATACCGCGCCGGGGTGAGCGCGCCGATCCGGCGGGAGATCCTGCGTGGTGTGCCGTTCGGCCCCGGCGCCACGGGCCGGATCCCGGTGGTGGAGGCGCTGCGCGGGGAGGGACTGCCCGACGGTCTTGTGGACTTCGGCCCGGGCGGGCCGATCCCCGCGCTGCGCTCGGCGACCACCATGAGCCAGGGCCGCCGCGCGGCAGGCGCGGTCACCCGCGAGGACTGGCCGCGGGTCGCCGACGCCGACGCGGCCCGGCCGCTGCCGGGCTTCGCCCGGTGGGCGCTGGCCCTGCGGATCGACTGTCCGCTGCCGCTGCGCGCACGTTTCTCCGACCACCCGGGCTTCGCCCACCGGATGCGGGCGGGCGGGATCTTCGACGGGCCTGGGGAGTACGCGCGCGAGGGCCGCCACGCGCGCGTGGTGCTGGCCACGCTGGACACCGGCCCCTGGGCGTTCCCCGCTCGTCTGCCGGAGGCCGTGGAGGTACTCCGGCCCCTGGTGCGGGGGACGTTGGGCGGGGACGTGGAGGCCTGGGAGGCAGTGGCCGGGCTGCTGGGGGACTTCCGGGGAACGGTCCCGGAGCTCTTCGAGGCGGCGGCCGGACGACCGGTGACGGTGTAGCGGAAGGGGGGCGGGGCGGCTGGATTCGAACCAGCGTGGTCCGGTTTTGGAGACCGGATGCGCCTGCCTCTGCGCTACGACCCCGCCCTTGGGGCTGATCCTAGATCACGCAGACGGGTGAGCGCCTCACCATGCCGCTTCCTGGTAGTCCTTGAGGAACACGCCCGCCGCGGGCGCGCCCGCCTCGCCCCGCACGATCGGGTCGTAGACGCGTGCCGCTCCGTCCACGACATCCAGGGGGGTACGGAAGCCGGCCGCGGCGATCCGGAGCTTCGCCGGCAGGGGGTTCTCGTCGGTGATCCAGCCGGTGTCGACGCTGCACATATGGACGCCCTGCGCCGCCAGTTCGGGTCCGCTGGTGCGGGTGAGCATGTTGAGCGCGGCCTTGGCCATGTTGGTGTGCGGGTGTCCGGAGGTCTTGCGGCGTACGGTGAACCGGCCCTCGACCGCCGTCACATTGACGATGTAGCGGTGCGGCCGGGGCGAGGCCAGCAGCAGCGGCAGCAGGCGGTCGACGAGCAGGGCCGGGGCGAGCGCGTTGACGAGCTGGGTCTCCAGGAGCTCGGCCGGGTCCAGCTCGCCGATGCGGGCGGACCAGGAGTTGGCGGGCGCGCGGTCGGGCAGCAGCCCTGCCTCGTCGGCCTCGGCCAGGACCAGGGCGAGTGCGCCATGGGCGGAGGGGGCTTCGAGGGCGCGCATGGGCGTGTAGCCGGGGGCCTGCCAGGCGCCCTCGGGGAGCGTGGCGCTCTCCCCCGCGGCGAGCGCCGCGTACGACTCGGGTGGGCGGCGGATGGTCTGGGCGGCGTTGTTGACGAGGATGTCGAGGGGTTCGCCGTCCTCCCGCAGCCGCTCGCACAGGCCGAGGACCTGGCGGGGGTCGCGCAGGTCGACGGCGACGACGGTGAGCCGGTGCAGCCATCGCTCGCTGCCCGGCGCGGCCCGGAAGCGGTTCAGGGTGTCGGCCGGGAAGCGGCTGGTGACCAGGAGTTCCGCGCCGTCGCGGAGCATCATCAGCGCCAGCTGGAAGCCGATTTTGACCCGGCCGCCGGTGAGCAGGGCCCGGCGGCCGGTCAGGTCGGTGCTCAGTGAGCGGCGGGCGGTGTTGTCGGCGGCGCAGTCCGGGCAGAGCAGGTGGTAGAAGGCGTCGGCCTGCTGGTAGAGCCCCTTGCAGACGTAGCAGCGGCGGGGGCGCAGGTAGCGCCCGGCGGTGCCGACGCTCTCCGCCGTGTCGAGGGGGGCGTCCTCGCGGCGGGTGAGCGCGCCGGTGGCGGTGGCGGCCATGACGGCGGAGTCGGCCTCGGCACGGGCGTCGTTGCGGTGCTTGCGGCGGCGCTGCCGTCCTTCGCGGGCGAAGGAGGCGGCGACCTGTTCGGCGCGCAGGCGTACCGGGTCGTCGGCGGGGAGGTCGCGCAGCTTGCGCACCGTACGGTCGAAGGCGGCGAGTTCCTCGTCGCTGATGTGTTCGGCCACCGCCCCTGCCCCCCGTTCGAATGGTCCGCGGCCCCGACCGGATTCGAACCGGTGTGTCCGTCCTGGAGGGGACGGCGCGCCTGCCCCTGCGCTACGGAGGCCACGGTGTGCACTGCCCGGACGGCCGGATTCGAACCGGCGTGCCCGACCTGCGAGACCGGTGCGCCTGCCTCTGCGCTACGTCCGGACAGCGCCGGAAATCCTACCGTTCGATTTCGTGGGTGATCACCCGAGGCGGGGGCGGGCCGGTTCAGTCCGCGGAACCGCGGGGGGTGATCGTGAAGTCGAAGGCGACCGTGCCGGGGTCGACGACGCTGACTCCGCCGTCGACGGTGAGGACGGCGCCGTTGACGAACGACGCGGCGGGCGAGAGCAGCCAGCCGATGGCCTCGGCGACCTCACGGGGCTCTCCGGAGCGGCGCTGCGGAACGAGCCGGGTCGCCTCCTCGTAGGCGGCGTCGAGCGCGTCGACCCCTTCGCCGCCGAGCCCGGCCTCGTCGGCGAAGCGTGCCATGCGCCGGTCGGCCATGTCGGTACGGACCCAGCTGGGGCAGACGGTGTTGGCGCGGACGCCCTGGGGGCCGTAGTCGACGGCGACGGAGCGACAGAGCTGGAGCAGCGCGGCCTTGGAGGTGGCGTACGCGGCGTTGGCGACGCCGCTGCGCAGCGCGGAGACGGAGGCGACGGCGACCACGGAGCCCCGGGTCTCCAGCAGATGCGGGACGGCGGCGCGCAGCAGGAGGAAGGGGCCGGTGAGGTTGGTGGTGAGGACGAGGGCCCAGTCCTCGTCCGAGAGCGTCCCCACCGCACCGCCGCGCCCGACGCCCGCGTTGAGCACGACTCCGTCGAGCCGTCCGTAGGCGGACACGGCCGCGGCGACCAGTTCTTCGACGGCGGCCCGGTCGCCGATGTCGCAGGGGTGGGCGAGGGCTCCGGTCTCGGCCGCGATCCGCCGCAGGGGTTCCTCCCGGCGCCCGGAGACGACGACATGGTGCCCGGCCGCGCGCAGGAGGCGGGCGGTCGCGGCCCCGATTCCGGTGCCTCCGCCGGTGACGATGTACACGCGCTGATCGGTCATGGCGGGGGGGCCTCCGGGTGGGTGGAGCGTCAGGAGTCGACCGGTTCGAGCTGGGACTCGAAGGCCGCGACGACCTTCTCGCACAGCTCGACGAACATGGCGCGCTCGCCGGCGCTGAGGGCGGCGGTCGCGATGCGGGCGTTGTCCCGGCGCTGCTGGGCCACCCGGGCGAGGAACGCCCAGCCGGTCGGGGTGAGGGAGGTCGTCAGCTCGCGGCGGTCCTCGCCGATGGCCTCCTGGACGACCAGGTCGAGGTCTTTGAGGACGCGCAGCGCCTTGGAGGTCGTCTGCCGGGACACCCCGAGGGAGGCGCTCAGGACCGAGGGGGTCATCGCCCCCCGGATGCGGAGCAGTTCGAGCACGTCGTACTGCTGCCAGGTGACGCCCTCCGGGTTCGAGCGGGTCCGGCGGGCGACCAGGACGCACTGCAGGTGCGACAGCGCGTTCTCCAGCTCACTGGGCTCGCCCGGCAGGTCCGGCGAGGCATCGGATCTCGTCATGAGGGCACTTTCGCTGGTCGGAGGGCGGCTGGGTGTCTCGATCAGACCCACATCCTAAGTGTGCGCGGGCCCGTCCCGGCAGGAGATCACCACGACCGAACAGTTGCCCAGAAGAAACAACGCTTCCCACTCACCCCAGGCCGCCACAAACCACACGTGTCACCCAAACCGAACATGCGCACGGTCGAACTTGAGGAATCGTTTCCGATCGGAAACCAATGCTATCGTGAGCCGCCCTTGAAAGCGTTTGTCGCTCGGCAACCACACCCCTCCTTCCCGCTGGTGGAGCATCATGCCCTTAGCCATCGCCGTCCTCGCCGTCGGCGTCTTCTGCGTCAACACCACCGAGATCATGGTCGCCGGACTGCTGCCCAGCATCTCCGAGGCCTTCAGCGTCTCCGTGTCGTCCGTCGGATATCTGGTCTCCGTCTTCGCCCTCACGATGGTCGTCGGCGGACCACTGCTCACGGTCGCGCTGCTGCGCGCGTCCCGCAAGAAGGCCCTCATCGGGCTGCTTCTGGTGTTCGTGGCCGGCCAGTTGCTGGGCGCCGTCGCCCAGGACTACTGGGTGCTGGTCGTCTCCCGTGTCGTCACCGCGCTCGCCGCGTCCGCCTTCTACGGCATCGCCGTCGCCGTCAGCGCCCGCCTGGTGGGCCCGGACATGCGGGCCCGCGCCCTGTCCGTGCTAATGAGCGGCATGATGGTGGCGCAGGTCGTCGGGCTTCCCGTCGCGGCCTTCGTCGACCAGCACTTCGGCTGGCGCGCCAGTTTCCACGGACTCGCCGCGCTCGCGGCGCTCTGCGCCCTGCTGGTGTGGGCGCGCGTGCCCGACTCCCCCGTACCGCAGAAGGTGAACCTGCGCGGCGAGCTCGACTCGTTCCGCAACCGCGCCCTGTGGGCCGCGTACGGCACCAACGCCCTGGTCATCGGCTCGGTGGTGGCGGCCTTCAGCTATTTCGCCCCGATCTTCGAGGAGCTGACCGGCTTCCCGTCCGGGGTGACGCCGCTGCTGTTCGCGCTGTTCGGCATCGGCACCATCGCCGGCAACATGGTCACCGGCCGGCTCGCCGACCGGTTCATGATGCCCGTGCTGCTGTACGGGCTGGCCGGACTGACCGCCGTGCTCGCCGTCTTCGCGCTGGTGGCGGAGAACAAGCCCGCCACCGTCGCGGCTGTGGCGGTCCTCGGGGTCATCGGCCTCCCCCTCAACCCCGCACTCGGCGTACGGGTCATGCGGCTGGCCGACGACGGGCCGCTGGTGTCGACGGTGAACGCCTCGGCGGTCAACGTCGGTGTGGCACTGGGGCCTTGGGTGGCCGGGCTGGCGATCAGCGCCGAGATGGGGCTGCGCGCACCGCTGTGGGTGGGCGCGGCGATGGCGCTGGCCGGACTGCTGTCCCTGCTGCCCGCGCTGGGCCAGGGCGGCCGGCCGGCCGCGGGCGACCGGCGTGAGGCGGCCGGGCAGGCGACCGCCGCCGACCGTGAGCCGGTGCGCTAGCCCCGGCCCCACCGCACAGGCCCGTTCGCTCCCGCGGTCGCGGGAGCGAACGGGCCTCGCCATCCGTGCGTCAACTGCGGGTCATCCGCGCGACGTTCGCGCGTCGGCCATGTGCGTCAGCCGCTCACGTCGGACGATCCCACAGCGCCTCCGCGGGCGGCCGTTCGGGCAAGTGACCGCAGCGCCACGGGCAGCCCGGCTTCGATGGAGGGGGCGAGCACGGGGACGAGTCCGGCGGCGCCGGGGCCCTCGATCGCCGCCTGATGGGTGATGCGGGTGCCGCCGCCGGGCAGGTCCGCCAGCCGGTGGGTGAAGCGCAGCTCCGCACCGGGGACCGGGGTCCAGGTGGTGAAGCACACCCCCTCCTCGACATCGGTGAGCCGGAAGGGCACCGGCTCCTGCCCCTTCAGCGTGAGCCGTCCCGTCACCCCTTCGGCGAACGGGCCGTCGAGCTCCACCTCCCGCACCTCGTCGTCCCATTGCGCCCAGAGCCCGACCTGGCTGTACCACGGCCAGACCGCCGCCCTGGAGACCTCCGCATCCTCGGTGCGCTCGTACTCCCACATACCGGCTCCTCTCTCTAATGATTGCCGAGTGGCAACCATATGAGGGAAGCTAGCCCGTGATCAAGTCCAACTAATTTCCGTCCGGCAACCACCTCGTTTGAATTGACACACCGTCACCGACTCATTCCAAACAGGGTTGACACTCCAACTACCTCACACCTAGGGTAATTTCTGTACGACAACCATCCTGATCTGAACCGCTTCTGACGTCGCAGAATCCGCGCTGAATCGACCCAGAGGGACCTTTGCGCATGGAGAAGGATTCAAGTCCGTTAGCCGTTGACGATTCCTTGACATTAACCACTCTGTTCGAGCGGATCGTCCGCACCCATGGAGAGAGAACGGCCCTCGCCTTCGGCGACGAGGCTCTCACCTACGCCCAGCTGAATCGACGGGCGAACCGCATGGCCCGCCGGCTGCGCGCGACCGGAGTGGGCGACGGCACCCCCGTCGGGGTCCACCTGGCCCGGTCCCTGGAGCTGTACGCCGTCACCCTCGCCGTTCTGAAGGCCGGTGGCTGTGTCGTACCGCTCAACCCCGAGCATCCGGCGCCGTTCCTCGCCCGTATCGCCGAAGAATCGTCTCTGCACACGGTGGTCCACGACGACACGGACCAGCTGCCCGAGACCGTCCGCGGCTCACGCCTCGCCGTGGGCGCGCTCGCCGAGGCGAGCGCGGACCTCGACGACACCGACCCGCGCGCGGCGCCGGGGCCGCTGAGCACGGCGTTCCTCCTCTTCACCTCCGGCTCGACCGGCGAGCCGAAGGGCGTACGGATCGCGCACCGGGGACTCGCCCGGCTCGGGCCGCACAGCGGAGTGCTCGACATCCGCCCCGACGACTGCCTCGTGCAGTCCGCCGCGTTCTCCTTCGCCGCCTCCACCATCGAGATCTGGCTGGCGCTGCTGCACGGCGCGAAGCTGGTCGTCATGCCGCCCGGGCTGCCGTCCCTGGCGGTGCTGCGCGACGCCGTCGTACGGCACGGCGTAAGCGTGCTGTGCCTGCCCTGCGGGCTCTTCAACGTCCTCGTGGACAACGAACCCGACAGCCTCGCCGGACTCAGGATCGTCCTGCTCAGCGGGGACTTCCCCTCCCCCGAGCATCTGGAGAGGGCCGCGGCGCTCACCCCCGCCACGATCTACAACGGCTACGGCTGCACCGAGAACTCCTCGATCACGGCCGTGTACCCGATCCGCTCCGCCGACGACGTACGCGAGGCGGACCGGGTGCCCATCGGCCGGCCGCTGCCCACCGTCACGCTGGACGTGCTCGACGACGACCTGCGGCCGTGCGGACCCGGCACGACCGGCCAGCTGGCGGTCGGCGGCACCGGACTCGCCCTCGGCTACCTGGGCCGGCCGGAGCTGACGGCGGAGAAGTTCGTCACCGCGCCGGACGGCCTGCCGCGCTATCTCACCGGTGACCTGGCCCGCGCCACACCCGACGGTGACATCGTCATCGTCGGCAGGTCCGACAGCATGGTCAAGATCCGCGGCTACCGCGTGGAGACCACCGCCGTGGCCCTCGCCCTGCGCTCCCTCGACGGTGTCCGGGACGTGGTCGTCAAGGCCTTCCCCGACGGCCTGGGCGGCAAGGCCCTCACCGCCTTCTACACGACGGCGGACGGCCGGGCCGCCGACCCGGAGGACCTCGCCGCCCGTCTGGGCGCGCAGCTCCCCTCGTACATGGTGCCCTCGACCTTCCGGCACCTCGACGCCATGCCGACCAATGTGAACGGCAAGGTCGACCGCACCGCTCTCACCGACCCGGCCGCCCCGGCCGGCCCCTCGGCGAAAGCCGACCCCTCAGCGAAAGGTGACACCGTCATGCAGAATCCGCTCGAGTCGGTGGTCCTCCAGGCGTGGAAGGACATCTCCGGAGTCGACGAATTCAGCACCACCGACTCCTTCCTGGGACACGGCGGAAACTCGCTGCACTTCGTCCAGCTCGCCTCCCGGCTGCAGAAGATATTCGGGGTCGACGTGGCCACCGAGGATGTCTTCCGGCACGGCACCGTGGAGAAGCTGACCCGTTTCGTCGAGGAGTCGCGCAGCGCGGGTCGGGATTCCACCGCACAGGCGCAGTAAATCGCCTTCCGCGGCTGGTGAAACCCTTCGGAGGACAGAGGAACCGGTGAACAATCCACTGGAAACCGCCCTGCTCGATCTGACCCGCCAGACCATGGGAATCGTCGGACTGCGCCCCGACGAATCCTTTGTCGAGAAATGCCCCGAGCCCGACCCGACGGACCGGCTCGACCGGCTCGCCACGGTGCTCGAAGCCGTTTTCGCAGTGGACGTCACCGGTGCGCGGCTGCGCACGTCGGACACGGTCGCCAAGGTCATGGAGCACATCGACCGCCGCCGGACCGGCACCGGAGCGCCGGAGCTGAGGGCCGGATCCGCGCCGCGCGTCGAGGGAGCCGCCGAGGCGTCGTACGGACAGCACGGCATCTGGCTCATCGACCAATATCTGCCCAACCCCGCCGCGTACAACGGCCCTTTTTCCGTCCGGCTGCCTTTCGCGGTGGATCCGGAGCGATTACGTGGAGCGGTTTCCGGGACGCTGCGGCGCCAGGAGGCGCTGCGGACCCGGTATTCGTTGATGGAAGGAAAGCTTCTCGCGGTCGTCTCGGAGGACGACTCCCTCTTCCACTTCGCGGTCGAGCACTACGCCGACGACAAGGAACGCGACGCGCTGCTGCACCAGGTGGCCAACCTCCGCCTGGACCTGGAGCACGGACCGCTGACCGCCGTGGTCTGCGCACTGGGCCCGGACGGCGAGTCCACCCTCATCTGCAACATCCACCACATCGCCTCCGACGCCGCGTCGGCAGGTGTCTTCGTGCGGGAACTCCTCGACGCCTACGAGCGGATCGGTCAGGGCCTGCCTGTGGTGGCCGCCCCGGAGCGGCCCACGTACGCGGACTTCGCGTACTGGTACCGCGAGCGGCTGCCCGAGCCCGCCCTCGCGAAGCTGCTCGACCACTGGGCCGACAAGCTCTCCGGTGAGCTGCCCGTCCTCGACCTGCCGACGGACCGGCCCCGGCCCGCCGTCCAACGGCACGAGGGCGGCACGGTCACCTTCAGCCTCCCGGCCGGTCTCGCCGACGCGTTCGAGGAGCTCGCCGCCGAGGAGGACGTCACCCTCTTCATGGCGCTGTTCGCCGCGTACGCCGTCTTCCTCGCCCGCCACACCGGACGGCGCCGCGTCCTGATCGGCAGCCCGGTCTCCCTGCGGGACGATCCCCAAACACAGGACCTGGTGGGCTACTTCGTCAATCTGGTCGTCCTCCAGCAGGAGATCGACGACCGGATGACGGTCCGGGACGTGCTGCGCCTGGCGCGCGAGGAGGTCACCGACGCCCTGCGCCACAAGTGGGCGCCCTTCGACAAGGTCGTCGAGCGCCTCCAGCCCCGGCGCAGCAGCAGCTACACCCCGCTCGTGCAGACCATGCTGGTGCTGACACAGACCGGTTCGGGCCGGCTGCGGCACGCCGGAACGGAGCTGCGGATCGAGCGCGGCGGAGGCCATGGCGCGAAGTACGACCTGTCGCTGGTCTTCGACCGGGACCCGGACGGGCTGCACGGCATGCTGGAGTACGACTCCCATCTCTTCGACGAGTCGACCGTACGGGCCATGGGCGCGCGGTTCCGGCACGTCGTGGAGGGGTTCGTCGCCCGGCCCGACGCGCCGCTGCGGGAGCTGAGCATGCTCGGCCCCGACGAGGAGCGCGCGCTGCTGGCCCGGGGCGACCGGGTGGCCCGGGCCGCCGAGGCGGTGCCGGTGACGGAGCTGTTCGAGGCACGGGCGGCCGCCGCCCCCGACGCGATCGCCCTCACCCACGGCGGCGAGAGCCTGACCTACCGCGAGCTCGACGAGCGCGCCAACCAACTCGCGCACATCCTGCGGGAGTCGGGAATCGGGGCGGGCAGCCGGGTGGGCGTCTTCCTGCCCCGGTCGCTCGGCATGGTCACCGCGCTGCTCGGGATCCTGAAGTCCGGCGCCGCGTACGTCCCGGTCGACCCGTCCTATCCGCGCGACCGGGTGGCGTACATCCTCGCCGACGCCGGAGTCTCCCTCGTCGTCACCGACAGCTCGGTCGCCGGTCAACTCCCCGACGGGCTCGACCTGTTCGCGCTGGACCGGCACGTGGAGCGGATCGCCCGCGCCGCGCGGACCACACCGGGACGGGTCAAGACGCCGGACGACGAGATCTACGTCGTCCACACCTCGGGCTCGACCGGCGCGCCCAAGGGCGTGGTGATCGACGACCGTACGGTCTCCAACCTGGTCGCCGCGCAGCACCGCTGCTCCCCGGAAGGCGCCCAGGGCATCACCTTGCAGTACATGACGCTGTCGTTCGACGTGTCGGTGATGGAGATCCTCGGCACCCTCTGCGTCGGCGGGCAGCTCGCGCTGATCCCGGAGGAGCTCCAGAAGGACCTGCACGCCCTGGCCGGGTTCGTCGCCGAGCGGCGGATCACCCGGATGTATCTGCCGTACATCGCGCTCCAGCAGTTCGCGTCCCTCGCGGTCGCCTCCGGCCTGCGGTTCGACGCCCTGCGCGAGATCACCTCGGTGGGCGAGGCGCTGGTGGTGTCGCCGCAGATACGGGAGTTCTTCACCCGTCATCCCCGGGCCCGGCTGGTGAACATGTACGGTCCGTCGGAGACCCATCTCGCCAGCTGGCACCCGCTGTCGGGGCCGCCGTCGTCCTGGCCGGAGGCGCCCGCCATCGGACGGCCGGTCGACGGGGTGCGGCTGGTCGTGCTCGGACCGCACCGGGAGCTGGTGCCCTCGGGCGTGCCCGGAGAGCTGTACATCGGCGGTCCGGTCCTCTCCCCCGGCTACCACGGACGACCCGAAGAGACGGAACGGCGTTTCGTCCCGGACCCGTTCGGCGAACCGGGCGACCTGATGTACCGCACCGGCGACCTGGTGCGGTGGAACGCCGCCGGGGACCTGGAGTACCTCGGGCGCATCGACCACCAGATCAAGATCCGCGGGTACCGCGTGGAGCCCACCGAGATCGAGGCGGCGCTCGACAGGCTGGGCGGGATCGAGGCCTCGGCGGTCGCGGCCGTCGACTTCGGGCCCGGCGACCGGCGGCTGGTCGCCGTCGTCGAAGGCGCGCGCGGCGAGGACGACCCCGGTGCCCTGCGGCGGGAGCTCTCGGCGTTCCTGCCGGACTACATGGTGCCCGCGCTGCTCGTCCCGGTCGACAGGATCCCGACCGCCCCCAGCGGCAAGATCGACCGTAAGGCGCTGCCCGGTCTCATCGAGGCCCGGATCGGCGAGGCGCGGACCCGGACGCCGGTGGTGGCGCAGCCGCCCCGGCCCGGGGTGGAGGAGCGGATCGCCGCCGAGTGGGCCGATGTCCTCAAGGCTGCGGCCGTCGGGCGGAACGACGACTTCTTCGCCCTCGGCGGCAATTCGATCATCGCCACCGAGCTGGTGTACCGGCTGCGCCGGGTCTTCGACACCGACATTCCGCTGCGGGTGCTGTTCGACAACCCGACCGTGGCCGGCATGGCCGCCCGGCTCCAGGACGGCGGTAGTCCAGGTCCGGTCCTGCGGCCGGATCTGCGGGCCGACGTACGGCTGCCCGAGGAGTTGAGGGCCGCCGCCGGGGCACCGGTCCCCGCCGCCGAGGCGCGCGAGATCCTGCTCACCGGCGCGACCGGATTCCTCGGGGTGTACCTGCTGCGGGAACTGGCGGCGCTGCCGGGGCGTACGGTCCACTGCCTGGTGCGTGCCGGGGACGAGGCCGCCGCGCTGGAGCGGCTGCGGTCCACGGCCGCGCGGTACGGCCTCGTGGAGTCGGTGGCGTGGGAGCGGGTCCGGGCGGTGGCGGGCGATCTGTCCCGTGAGCGCTGGGGTCTGGCCGAGGCGGTGTACACCGGTCTTACGGCCACGGTCGAGGTGGTTTACCACGCCGCCGCGCACATCAACTTCGTGCTGCCATACGCCTCGGTGAAGCCGACGAACGTCGACGGGATGCTGCGGGTGGTGGAGTTCGCGGCCACGACCCGGCCGAAACAGCTGCACTACATGTCGACGATCGCCGTCTTCGCCCCCGGCGAGGCCCGCGACGGCGCGGTGCTCACCGAGGACGTGGTGCCGGACGCGCCGGAGAAGCTGGGGATCGGTTACACACAGAGCAAGTGGGTGGCCGAGCGGATCGCCGGGGAGGCGAGGAGCCGAGGCGTACCGGTCACGGTGTACCGCATCGGGCGTATCTCCGGTGACAGCGTCACCGGCGCCTGCCAGGCCGACGACTTCCTGTGGCGGCAGATCAAGAGCTTCGTCGAGCTGGGCTCGGCGCCTCCGGCGGCGGAGCTGACGACGGATCTGCTGCCAGTGGACTTCGTCGGCCGGGCTGTCGTCGCGCTCTCCCTCGATCCCGCCGCCGAGAACCGCACCCTGCATCTCTTCCACCCCGAAGGCTCCGACTTCACCCCCGTCCACGACGCGATCCGCGCCGAGGGCTATCCCCTGACCGTCGAGCCGGCCGAGGAGTGGCTGACCCGGCTGGAGGAGTCGGCGCGCCGGCCCGGCGGCAACGCTCTGGCCGCGGCCGTCCCGCTGTTCCGGGAGGGCGCGCTCGAACTCGGCGACGACCGGTACGGCAACGACACCACCACGCGTCTGCTGGCGGGCCTCGGACTGACGTACCCGGCCATCGACGAACAGGCGATCTCCCGGATGATCCGCTACTTCCGCTCCACGGGTGAGCTCCACCGGTGAGCCACACCGGTGAGCTCCACGAGTGAGTACGACGGCTGAGCTCGACGGCTGAGCTCGACGGCAACGACGCCGCGGACGGCCCGGCCTGACCGGGCCCGCACCCCCCACCTCCATCGCCAGGCATCCGCCGGCGGGCCAGCCGGCCCGCCGCGGGACAGTGAAGGCTCCCACATGCCCAGAAGCTCTTTCCCCCGCACGGAACACGACACCCTGATCGCCTCCGCCGTGGCCGGTCTGCCGGCCCGGCAGCAACCCGAGTGGCCGGACGCGAGCCGTCTTGCCGCCGTCCAGACCGAGCTGGCCTCGGCTCCCCCGCTGGTGAGCTACGAGAGTGTGCGCGCCCTGCGCGGGCTGCTCGCGCGGGCCGCCGCCGGCGAGTTCTGCGTCCTGCAGGCCGGCGACTGCGCCGAGGACCCGGCGGAGTGCGTGCCGGAGGCCGTCGCCAAGAAGGCCGAGATGCTCGACGTCCTCAGCGACATCGTGCGCACCGGCGCGGGCCGGCCGGTGATCCGGGTCGGCCGGATCGCCGGGCAGTTCGTCAAACCCCGCTCGCAGGACGAGGAGATGTACGAGGGCACCGCGCTGCCCGTCTTCCGGGGCCCGATGGTCAACGGCCCCGAGCCGACGCCGGAGGCGAGGCGGCCCGACCCGTCCCGGGTCCTCGCCGGCTACCGCGCCGCCCGCCGGGCGGTGCGGGCGATCGACACCCTGGGGCGCGGCGAGGGCGCGGCCGACGCGACCCGGGTGTGGACCAGCCATGAGGCACTGCTGCTGGACTACGAGGTGCCGATGGTGCGCCGGCATCCGGGCGGTGGCAGCTATCTCGCCACCACTCACTGGCCGTGGATCGGTGAGCGGACCCGGCAGGTCGACGGCGCGCACGTACGGCTCCTCGCGGAGCTGGAGAACCCGGTGGCGTGCAAGGTCGGTCCGGCCACCACCGTCGAGGAGATACGGGCGCTGTGCGCGACGCTGGACCCGCTGCGCACTCCGGGCCGGCTCACGCTCGTCGCACGGTTCGGGGCAGGGCGGGTCGGTGCTCTCGCGCCGCTGGTGCGGGAGGTGCGGCGGGCCGGGTATCCGGTGCTGTGGCTGTGCGACCCGATGCACGGCAACGGCGAGCGGACGGCGGACGGGCTCAAGACCCGCAGGCTGGACGCGATCATGTCGGAGATCCGGCAGTTCGTGGAGATCGTGTCGGAGGGCGGCGGGGTGTGCGCGGGGCTCCATCTGGAGTCCTCGCCGTACGACATCGCCGAGTGCGACGGCGCGGGCTACACCCCCGTACGGGGTCCTGGCTACACGACGCTGTGCGATCCGCGGCTCAACCTGCTCCAGGCGGTGGCCGCCACGGCCTACTGGCGGCTGCCGGCGCTGGAGGCCGCGGCGTGAGCGCCTGGGCGGCCGGAGCTCCGCTGCCCCCGGAGGGGGAGCCGTTCGCGGTGCTGCACCGGCCGGGCGCGGGCCACCCGGACGTGGTGGAGGTCCTGTCAGGTCCGGTACGCGGGGCGGAGACCCTGGCGGGTCTTGACCTGGACGGGACGGACAGGACGGACGGGCAGGACACCCGTGCCACGCTGCTGCTCGCTCCGTACCGGCAGATCCGCGAGAGGGGCTTCGACGCCCCGGACGACGGCGAACGGCTGCTGGCCATGGATGTCCGCGAGCGGCGCAGAATGCCGCTCACGGACTTCCTCGGTCTGCTGCCGGAGCGCGCGGTGAACGTCGAGGGCGCCCGCTTCGACATGGACGACGAGGCGTACGCCGCGGCGGCCGGCGCTCTGGTGCGGCGGGAGATCCACGGCGGCGAGGGCTCCAACTTCGTGCTCGCCCGCAGCCTGCGCGGCCGGATCCGGGGCTTCGACCGGACGGCGGCGCTGGCGGTGCTGCGGAGGCTGCTGACCGCGGAGAGCGGGGCGTACTGGACGTTCCTGGTGTACACCGGCGAGCGGTATCTGATCGGCAGCCCGCCCGAGCAGCATGTGCGGGTCCGGGGCGCCGAGGTGTCGATGAACCCGATCAGCGGGACCTACCGCTATCCCGTCCAGGGCGCCGAACTCCCCGGTCTGCTGCGCTTCCTGCGGGACGCGAAGGAGACCCACGAGCTGTACATGGTCGTCGACGAAGAACTGAAGATGATGACGGCGCTGTGCGGTCCTGGGGTCACGGTGTCGGGGCCGTCGCTGAAGTGGATGTCGCGCCTCGCGCACACCGAGTACTTCCTGCACGGCCGCTCGGACCGGCCGATGACCGAGATCCTGCGCACGACCATGCCCGCGCCGACGGTGACGGGCAGCCCGCTGGAGAACGCCTGCCGGGTGATCGCCCGCTACGAGCCGGGCGGCCGGGGCTACTACAGCGGCGTGATCGCCCTGGTGGAGCGGGCGCGGGGCGAGCGGGCCCTGGACTCGGCGATCGTCCTGCGGACGGCCGACATCGCCGAGGACGGGTCGCTGCGGCTGGCGGCGGGCGCGACGATCGTGCGCGACTCGGTGCCCCGCGCCGAGGCGATGGAGACGTCCGCGAAGGTGGCGGGTTTCCTCGGCGCCCTGTCACGGCCGGGCGGTGCGGCGGCCGGGGCACCGGCCGATCCGCCGCTCGCCTCGGCGCCCGCGGTGCGGGCCGCCCTCGATGCCCGTAACGCGGGCGTCGCGGCCTTCTGGCTGGAGGGCCCGGTGGCGGTACGGGACCGGGACGGCGGACCGGTCCCGCCGGGCGTCCCGGTCACGATCGTGGACGCCGAGGACCGGTTCACGTGGATGCTCACCCATCAGCTGAGGTCGCTCGGGTGCGGGGTGGAGGTGGTGCCCTGGCGGGAGGCGGCCTGTGTGGCCGGGGCGGACGGTGTGGTGCTGCTCGGACCGGGTCCGGGCGATCCGCGCGACCGGGCAGATGCACGGGTGGCCGCGCTGCGCTCGCTGGCCGAGCACCGCCTCGCGCACCGGCTGCCGCTGGCGGCGGTCTGCCTGGGGCATCAGGTGGTCTGCGGGGTGCTCGGGCTGCCCCTGGTCCGGTTGGCCGAGCCACGCCAGGGGCGCCGGATGCGGGTGCCGCTGTGGGGCGAGGAGCGGCTGGTGGGTTTCTACAACAGCTTCACCGCGCGGGCCGACGACGACTGGACCGGGCGGCTGGGCCACGGCCGCGACGTCCAGGTGCAGCGGGGTGGCGGCGGTGAGGTGATCGCGCTGCGCGGGCCGGGGCTCTCCACGATCCAGTTCCATGCCGAGTCGTTCCTCACCGAGGAGGGCCCGCGGATCCTCCAGGGCCTGGTCAACGAAGCGCTGTGGACGGCCAGTTGGGGCCGTGCGCTGGCGCATGGACGGGGAGGGGACACCTATGAGCACGCCTGAGACCGTGGCGGAGGTACCCGCGCGGGCGGTGGATCCGGCCGCGCTGCGCGGTCTGATGGGCCTCTTCGGCACCGGCGTCACCGTCATCACCTTCCGCCGGGGTTCGGTCGTGCACGGCGCGACGGTGAACGCCTTCACGTCGGTGTCGCTCGATCCGCCGCTGGTGCTGGTCGCCCTCGACCGGCGCAGCCGGACGGCCGCCCTGCTGGACGACGGCGGCTATGTCATCAACATCCTGGGCGAGCGGCAGCGGGAGGTGGCCCTGCACTTCGCGGGGCGGCCGATGGCCCGCGAGGTGCCGTGGCGGGACGAGGCCGGTGCGTACCCGCGTCTGGAGGGCACGGTGGGGCATCTGGTCTGCCGGCCGTGGCGCACCTACGACGGCGGCGACCACACGCTGCATGTCGCCCGGGTCGAGGACGTCGCGGCGCCGGGCGGCCGGCCGCTGCTGTTCTTCCGCGGTGCGTTCCCCCGCCTGGCCGCCGACCATTTCGCCTCCGCGTGGTCCCTGAGCCTGGACGGTCCGGGCCCCGCCGAGCAGTTCGTCATGCGTCATGAGACACGGAAGTAGGGACATGACCCGTCATATCGAGGAGCCCGGCCCGGCCGGCGCCGCCGGCGAGGCGAAGGCCCCGCGCGTCACGCGTCCGCTGACCGGGGACGAGTACATCGAGAGCATCCGCGACGGCCGGGAGATCTGGGCGTACGGCGAGAAGGTCGACGACGTCACCAAGCATCCGGCGTTCCGCAACACCGTGCGGATGACGGCCCGGCTGTACGACGCCCTGCACGACCCCGAGCACCAGGCCACGCTGACCGCGCCGACCGACACCGGCAGCGACGGCTTCACGCACAAGTTCTACCGCGCGCCGCGCAGCGTCGAGGATCTGGTCGGGGACCGGGACGCGATCGCCGCCTGGGCGCGGCTGACGTACGGCTGGATGGGCCGCAGCCCCGACTACAAGGCGAGCTTCCTGGTGACGCTGGGGGTGAACCCGGGCTACTACGGCGAGTTCGCGGACAACGCCCGCCGCTGGTACGCGGAGGCGCAGGAGAAGGTGCTGTTCTGGAACCACGCGGTGATCAATCCGCCGGTGGACCGGCACCGGCCGCCGGACGAGGTCGACGACGTCTTCGTCCATGTGGACAAGGAGACCGACGACGGTCTGATCGTCAGCGGCGCCAAGGTGGTGGCAACGGGATCGGCGTTGACCCACTTCAACTTCGTGGCGCACTACGGACTGCCGGTGAAGAAGAAGGAGTTCGCCCTGGTGGCGACCTTGCCGATGGGCGCGCCGGGGGTGAAGCTGATCTGCCGTCAGTCCTACGAGCTGGCGGCGAGCCGGATGGGCAGCCCGTTCGACTACCCGCTGTCGAGCCGGCTGGACGAGAACGACACCATCTTCATCCTCGACAAGGTGAAGATCCCCTGGGAGAACGTCTTCATCTACGGCGACACGGCGAAGGCGGGCACGTTCCTCACCTCGTCCGGCTTCACCCACCGTCTGACCTTCCACGGTGTGACCCGGCTTGCGGTGAAGCTGGACTTCCTGGCGGGTCTGCTCCTGAAGGGTCTGGACGTCACCGGCACGAAGGACTTCCGGGGAATTCAGACCCGGGTCGGCGAGGTGCTCGCCTGGCGGAACATGTTCTGGGCGCTGAGCGACGCCATGGCGCACAACCCGAACGAATGGCACGACGGCGCGCTGCTGCCGAACCTCGACTACGGGATGGCGTACCGCTGGTTCATGACGATCGGCTACCCGCGAATCCGCGAGATCATCCTGCAGGACCTCAGCAGCGGTCTCATCTATCTCAATTCCCATGCCAAGGACTTCGCGGAGCCGGAACTGCGGCCGTATCTGGACCGGTTCATGCGGGGTTCGAACGGCTACGACTCGGTGGAGCGGGTCAAGCTGATGAAGCTGATCTGGGACTCGGTCGGCACCGAATTCGCGGGGCGCCACGAGCTGTACGAGCGCAACTACTCGGGCAACCACGAGAGCGTGCGGATCGAGCTGCTGCTCGCGCAGACCGCCTCGGGTCTGGTCGACCAGTACCGCGGCTTCGCCGAGGAGTGCATGGCGGAGTACGACCTCGACGGGTGGACCGCGCCCGATCTGATCCGCCCGGACCTGGACTGACCCCGTGGGGTGGCGTCCGGCGGCCGCCACCCCGTCCCGCTCAGGAGGAGATCAGTGCCAGCGTGAAGCCGTCGTACCCCTTGGCCCCCACAGTCTGGATCGAGGTGGCGGTCACCCTCGGCTCCTCGGCGAGCATGTCGTGGAAGCGGCGCACGCCCTGGACGCCCTGGTCCTGGTGGTCCGGGTCGGCGACCGCCCCGCCGAGGACGACGTTGTCGACGACGACGACCCCGCCGGGCCGTGAGAGCTTCAGCGCCCAGCTGAAGTACTCGGGGATGTCGGGCTTGTTGGCGTCGATGAAGACGAGGTCGAAGGGGTCGGCGCCGCTGTCGGCGAGGGTGGGCAGGATGTCCAGGGCCTTGCCGACGTGCTGCTCGACGACCCCGGAGACCCCGGCCCGTTCGATGTGGGCGGCGGCGGCCTCGGCGAAGGAGGCCTCCCACTCTATCGTCACCAGCCGGCCGCCTTCGGGCAGCGCACGGGCGAGCCAGATGGTGCTGTACCCGCCGAACGTGCCGATCTCCAGGACGCGCCGGGCGCCGTGGATCCGGGCGAGCAGATGCAGCAGCTTCCCCTGGTTCCTGGCGACGGCCAGATCAGGGAGTTCGAAGTCGATGTGCGCCTGGGCGGCGGCTGCGAGCGCGTCGTCCTCCTCGATGAGAAGGGAGTTGAAGTATCCGTCGACAGCATTCCACTGCTCTTGTGTCATGAGATTCATGTTTCATGACACAACCGGTAATGGCAAGAAGGGAATCGAGACTTCATCAGAATTCCCGCCGAGCCAATTCAGAATCAATTCTCATGGCCCGTTGACCGAACTTCTCGCGGCTGACTAGTCTGTCGATCGCGGAGGTATTGCAACTCCCCGTCGGATTGGAGCACACAGCCAATGTCCGGAAACTTACTCATACCCAAACTCCACCACATGGGCGTCCAGACCCGTGATCTGGACAACTGCCTCGCCTGGTACAAGGAATTCTTCGGCTGCACGCAGACCTGGTCCCTGGACACGTTCTCCGACCTCACCCTCAGCCGGCTGCCGGGGATCACCCGGCTCACCGAGATCGCCGTCGGCGACGTCCGCTTCCATCTCTTCGAGCGGGACGGCCACACCCCGGAGCTGCCCGGCGGCAACAAGGCCCAGTTCCAGCATCTGTGCCTGTCCACCGGCTCACCGGCCGAGCTGCGGGCCTGGCGGGAGCGCTGGCTGCGACTGTACGAGTCCGGGCGCTACGCGTTCGCCACCGACGAACCCCCGACCGACATCGTGGTCGACGCCGACGGGGTGCAGAGCTGTTACCTCTTCGACGTCAACGGCCTGGAGTTCGAGTTCACCTACGTTCCGGAGGCGGCGGCATGAGCGTCGGTGCGGCACGCACGGTCAGCGAACTGCCCGCCCCCGAGGGCTGGGACTTCGGTGACTTCCCCTACGGCCTGGAACCCCTCACCCTCCCCGAGCCTCCCATGCCGGGCACGGACGACGGAGTGCCGGACGTCCTGCCCGCCGGCGCCGCGGCGGCGTCGCCGGCGTGCGCCCGCACCGGGCCGGCGCCCGCCTCCGCCGAACTGGCGCACCAGCTCTTCTGGTTCCGCTGGATCACCGGCCATCAGGTGACCTTCGCCGTCTGGCAGCTCCTCGCGCACGCACTGCACCAGGCACGCTCCCGCCCGGACCCGTCCGACTCGCTGACCGCGATGGCCGAGCTCACCCGGTCGTACACGGCGATGCTGCTCTACACCAGCTCCTGCCCCAAGGACGTGTACGCGGCGGTGATCCGGCCGAGCATGTACCTCCAGCACCGCGGCTTCAGCGGCACCTGGGCGCCCGACTTCGCGCCGGTGCGCGGCCTGCTGCGCGGCAAGAAGTTCGCCTGGAACGACACCCCCGAGGGCCAGGCGCTCGGCCGTGAGGTCCGGATGTACCACGCGGTGCACTCCGGCGTCGCCGCCAAGCTCGTGCCCGACGGCCGCTCGCTGCTCCAGGAGACGGCGGCCCACCCCTCACGGCCGCAGCACCCGGGGATGCAGGCGCTCGTCTACGACAACTACTTCCTCACCCTGCGCGCGCCCGTCACCACCGCGGACCTCGTCGACCAGCTCCGGCGCAGGCTGCGGGCCGTACGGCTGGACGTGGCGGCGAACGGCCTGTACCCGGGCCTGACGCCCGAGGAGGACGCGGCGCTGCCCGAGGAGCTGCGCACCGAGGACGTGCGGGCCTGCGAGCGGGAGTTCCACTCCATCCTCCTGCGGACCGACGTCTCGGCCGCCGGCCTGACCCCCCGCCTGCTGGACGGCACCGCGCGCTGAGGCGCGCGGCAGCCCCCGACGAACGAGTGGAGAGACAGTGCGGCATGGAGTCGTGATTCTGCCGGAGCGCCGCTGGCGCGAGGCCCGTCAACAGTGGGTCCGCGCCGAGGAGTTCGGCTTCGATCACGCCTGGACCTACGACCAGCTGATGTGGCGGTGGCTGCGGAACGATCCGTGGTTCGGCGCGGTGCCCACGCTGGCCGCCGCGGCGGCCGTCACCTCACGGATCACCCTCGGCACGATGGTCGCCACCCCGACCTACCGGCACCCCGTCACGCTCGCCAAGGAGCTGATGACCCTGGAGGACGTGGCGGAGGGCCGGTTCGTGTGCGGTCTCGGCGCCGGCGCGGGCGGCCTCGACGACCGGGTCGTCGACCCCACCGAGCGCACGCCCCGCCAACGCGCGGAGCGTTTCGACGAGTTCGTCGACGTGCTCGACGCGCTGCTGCGTGAGCGCGTCACCACGTACACGGGCACGCACTACGCGGTCGAGGACGTGCCCATGCACCCTGGCTGTCTGACCGCCCCCCGGGTGCCGTTCGCCGTCGCGGCGACCGGCCCCCGGGGCATGCGGCTGGCGGCCCGGCACGCCGCCACATGGATCACGGCCGGGACCCCGGGCCGGTTCGACGCCCTGCCGTACGAGGAGACCCTGGCCACCGTCAAGGAGCAACTGGCCCGGCTGGACGAGGCGTGCGAGCGGACGGGACGCGATCCGGCGACCCTCGGCCGGCTGCTGCTGACCGGCGCCATGGTCGGCGGGACCCTCGACTCGGTGGAGGCGTACCGCGACGCGGCCGGGCGCTTCGGCGACCTCGGCATCACGGACTTCGTGGTGCACTGGCCGCGTGAGTCGTTCCCGTACCAGGGCAGCCTCAAGGTGCTGGAGCGGATCGCGGCGGAGGTACTGACGGCGGGTGGAGGAACCCGGTGATCGACTACGAGATCGTGGACATGTTCACCGACACCCCGTTCGCGGGCTGCGCCCTCGGCGTCGTCCCGGACGCGTCGGGTCTCAGCGACGGCGACATGCGGGCCGTGGCCGGGGAGATCGCCCTCACCGAGACGGCGTTCGTGCTGCCGCCCCTGTCCCCGGAAGCCACCTACCGCGTGCGGGTCTTCACGCCCGACGGTGAGTCGCCGTTCGGCGGGCACTCGTCGGTGGGCACGGCCGCGACGCTCGTACGGACCGGGCGGGTACCGGCCGGTGCGGTGGTGCAGGAGTGCGGCGGGAAGCTGCTCAGCCTCGACGCGTCGCCGCAGGGGGCGGTCCTCGGCGTCCGCGGTGAGCCGCCGGCGCCGCGGACCTGGGACCACGCCGCACTGCTCGCCGCCTGCGGGCTGACCGACGACGACCTCGTCGGCCGGCCGTGCGAGGCCGGGTTCGGGCCCGCCTTCCACATCCTGCCCGTACGGGCCGAGGCGGTGGCCCGCGCCGCGCGCGACGCGTCCGCGCCGGTCTGGGACACCTGCCCGGACGCGGTCGTCGTCGCCTACGACCGGGCCACCCGCTGCGCGCGGGTCCGGGTCTTCGCCCCCGGATACGGGATGCCGGAGGACCCGGCCTGCGCGTCCGCCGCGCTCGGCCTCGGCGCCTGGCTCGCCCATGCCGGACTGCTGCCCGGCGCCGACGGCACGTACGACTACCGCGTCCTGCAGGGCGCCGAGATGGGCCGGCCCGCCACGCTCCGGTCCACGGTGACCGTGCGCGGCGCCCGGGCCGTGGCGGCCGGGGTCTTCGGGCAGGTCGCCGCGGTCGCGCAGGGCCGGATGCGGGTGCCGTCCGGCGCGACGGCCGCGCGCGTGTGACGGACGGGCGGTCCGGCGCGCCGCCCGCGCACCGGACTGTGTCGTCGAACGAACCGAGAGAAGAGGAACTGGCTGTGTTATTCCGTCCGGAGCTGCACGGGACCCGGGGCGCCGTCGCGTCGACCCACTGGCTGGCCTCCGCCGCCGGCATGCGTATGTACGACAAGGGCGGCAACGCCTTCGACGCGGCGGTCGCCGCCGCCTTCGTCATCCAGGTCGTCGAGCCCCACCTCAACGGCCCCGGCGGTGACGTCCCGATCCTCGCGCACCGCGCCGGTTCGGGCGCGGTCGACGTGGTCTGCGGGCAGGGGCCGATGCCGCGGGCCGCGACCGTCGAGGCGTTCCAGGACCGGGGACTGAGCACCGTCCCGGGCTCGGGGCTGCTCCCGGCCGTCGTACCGGGCGCGTTCGGCGCCTGGCTGCGGCTGCTGAAGGAGTTCGGCACGCTGCGCCTCGAAGAGGTCCTCGAACCGGCGATCGGCTACGCGGAGCGCGGCTATCCCCTGCTGCCGAAGGCGGCCGCGATGATCGACGCGCTCGCCGAGGTCTTCCGCGACCACTGGCAGGAGTCGGGGCGCACCTATCTGCGCGGCGGGGCCGCGCCCAAGCCCGGTGAGCGGGTGACCAACCCGGTCCTCGCGGGGACGTACAAGCGGCTGCTCGCCGAGGCGAAGGCGGCCGGAGCCGACCGCGAGCGGCAGATCGACGCGGCCGTGAAGGCCTTCTACGAAGGCTTCGTGGCCGAGGCCGTGGACCGGTATCTGGCGACGGCCGAGGAGATCGACTCGACCGGGCGGCGCCATGGCGGGCTGCTCACGGGCGCGGACATGGCCGCCTGGCGGCCGGGCCTTGAGCAGCCGCTCACTCTCGAACACCGGGGTCTGACCGTGCACAAGGCCGGGCCGTGGTCGCAGGGCCCGGTCTTCCTCCAGCAGTTGTCGCTGCTCCAGGGGTTCGACCTGGCCGGGATGGGACCGGGCAGCGAGGCGTACGTCCACACCGTCGTCGAGGCCGCGAAGCTCGCCTTCGCGGACCGGGAGGCGTGGTACGGGGACCCGGCGCACGCGGACGTCCCGATGAAGGAGCTCCTCGACCCCGCCTACGCCGCGGCGCGCCGGGCGCTGATCGGCGCCGAGGCGTCGGAGGTGCTGCGGCCGGGTGCGCCGGGCGGCCGGGAGCCGCTGCTGCCGCCGCTGTGGGACGCGTCCACCGCGCCGGCCGAGCCGGAGTGGTTGGCCGAGCTGGAGCAGGGCATCCCCGCGATCGTGAAGCTGACCGCGGCCAAGGGGGACACGTGCTGTGTCACGGCCACCGACGCGGACGGCAACATGGTGGTGGCGACGCCGAGCGGCGGGTGGCTCAAGAGCTCTCCGGTGGTGCCCGGTCTCGGCTTCCCGCTCGGGACGCGCGGCCAGATGGCGACGCTGACGCCGGGGCACCCCAACACTCTCGCGCCGGGCAAGCGTCCGCGCACCACGCTCAGCCCCTCGCTCGTGCTGCGCTACGGGCAGCCGTATCTGGCGTTCGGGACGCCGGGCGGTGACCAGCAGGACCAGTGGACGCTGCAGTTCTTCCTCAACCACGCCGAGCACGGCATGAGCCCGCAGGCCGCCATCGAGACCCGGACGTTCCACACGGAGCACGTGCCCACGTCGTTCACGCCGCGGGAGTACCGTCCCCGGTCCGTGGTGATGGAGCGCGGCTGCTCACCGGAAACGGTGGAGGGTCTGCGCCGCCGCGGGCACGAGGTGCGGCTGGTCGAGGACTACTCCCTGAGCAAGGTCTGCGCGACCGGCCTGACCAGCGACGGAATGGTGTTGGGGGCGGCGAGTCCACGCGGCGGGCAGGCGTACGCGGTCGCCGGGTGAGGGGGCGCACTGCTACCATAGGTTTCCAATTGGAAACCACTTTGGGTGCGTAAGAGAACGCGCAGGGAAGAGGCTCGTCATGACGGCTGACCCGGAGGCGGACCGGGACGACTACATGGTTCTCGGGGACGCGCGGCAGAACAACCTCAAGGGAGTGAGCCTGCGGATCCCCAAACGTAAACTGACCGTCTTCACCGGCATGTCCGGCTCCGGGAAGTCCTCGGTCGTCTTCGGCACCATCGCCGTGGAGTCGCAGCGCCAGCTCAACGAAACCTTCCCGGCCTTCATCCGCAACCGTCTGCCCAAGTACGAGCGGCCCGCCGCCGAGGTGATGGAGAACCTCTCCACGGCCATCGTGGTCGACCAGCGGCCGGTCGGCGGCAACGCCCGCTCCACGGTCGGCACGATGACCGAGATCCACCCGATGCTGCGCGTGCTCTTCTCCCGCCACGGCACCCCCAGCGCCGGCCCGTCGCACATGTACTCCTTCAACGATCCGCGGGGCGCTTGCGCGGAGTGCGAGGGGCTCGGCTCCACGGTCCGGCTGGACCTCGACCGGCTGCTGGACGAGGACAAGAGCCTCAACGAAGGCGCCATCGGCTTCCCCGCCTTCGCGGTGGGCACCTTCCAATGGCAGCTGTACGGCGAGTCCGGCCTCTTCGACCCGGACCTCCCACTGCGCGAGTTCAGCGCGAAGGACCGGGAACTCCTGCTGTACGGCGGGGGGTTCAAGGTCGACCGGGCGGGCCGCAACGGCGTCTACAAGAACGAGTACGAGGGCATCGTCACCCGCTTCACGCGCCGGTACCTCAAGTCCGGTCTGAACTCCCTCAAGGCGGGCGAACGCGCCGCCGTGGAGCGGGTGGTGACCCAGGGCCCCTGCGCGGTATGCGGGGGCGCGCGGCTCAACAAGGCAGCCCTCGACTCCCGGATCGACGGCGAGAACATCGCCGACCACGCCGCGCTCGAGGTCAGCGATCTGATCGGGCGGCTGGCCCGGATCGAGGCGCCCTCGGTCAAACCCGTGGTGGACGGGGCCCTCGCCGCGCTGCGCCGGGTCGAGGCGGTCGGCCTCGGCTATCTGAGCCTGGACCGGCAGACCACCACCCTCTCCGGCGGCGAGGCGCAGCGCCTGAAGATGGTGCGGCACCTGGGCAGCAGCCTGACCGGACTCACCTACATCTTCGACGAGCCCAGCGTCGGCCTGCATCCGCGCGATGTGCGGCGGATGAACGAGATCCTGCTCGCCCTGCGCGACAAGGGGAACACCGTCCTGGTGGTGGAGCACGACCGGGACGTGATCGAGATCGCCGACCATGTCGTCGACATGGGGCCGGGCGCCGGCAGCGACGGCGGCGAGGTGATCTACGAAGGCGGGCTCGCGGGGCTGCGCGCGTCCGGCACGCCGACCGGCCGCAGCCTGCAGACCGTACCGGGGCTCAAGCCGGCCGTACGGACCCCGACGGGAGCGCTCACCGTCCGCGACGCCGGCCTGCACAATCTGCGGGACGTCACGGTCGACATCCCGACCGGGGTGCTGACCGCGGTGACCGGGGTCGCGGGCTCGGGCAAGAGCACGCTCGTCTCGAAGGTCTTCACCGCGCAGTATCCGCAGGCCGTCGTCGTCGACCAGTCGTCGGTCGGGGTGTCGATGCGGTCCAACCCGGCCACGTACACGGAGGTGATGGACACCGTACGGCGGCTGTTCGCGCGCGCGTCCGGGGCCGATCCGGGGCTGTTCAGCTTCAACTCGGCCGGGGCCTGCCCCGAATGCCAGGGCAAGGGCGTGATCGAGACCGATCTCACCTTCATGGATCCGGTCACGACGGTGTGCGAGCGGTGCGAGGGCCGGCGCTTCAACGACGAGGCGCTCGCGCACACCCTGAACGGCCGGACCGTCGTCGACGTCCTCGCCATGACCGCCGACGAGGCCGCGCGGTTCTTCACCGACCCCGGCATCCGCCGCAAGCTGGCCCTGCTCACCGAGGTGGGGCTGGGCTACCTGACCCTGGGGCAGCCGCTGTCGACGCTCTCCGGCGGCGAGCGGCAGCGGCTCAAGCTGGCCCACCGCCTCAAGGAGACCGGCAGCGTCTACGTCTTCGACGAGCCCTCCACCGGACTGCACATGGAGGACGTCAAGCGGCTGCTGACCCTCTTCGACCGGCTCGTGGACGGCGGCAACACCGTCGTCGTGATCGAGCACGACCTCGATGTCGTCAAGCACGCGGACTGGGTCATCGATCTGGGACCTGAGGCCGGCCGGGGCGGCGGGCGGGTCGTCTTCGAAGGCACCCCCGCCCAGCTGCTGCACACGGACGGATCCCACACCGCGCGCTCCCTCGCCGAGGACCTCACCCACTACGCCCCGTCCACCACCCCGTAAGGAGACGCCCCGTGCCGCTCATCCACGTCACCCTGCTCGAAGGCCGTACGGCTCAGGAGATCGACGCGCTGGGCCGCGCCGTCACCGAGGCCGTGCACGCCTCGCTCGGTACGCCGAGGGAGGCGATCCGGGTGACGATCGGTGAGTGCGCGCCGGAGCGCTGGTTCGTGGGCGGCCGGAGCGTGGCCGAGGCGCGGCGGGAGGCGGGGGCCGAGGCGCAAGGGGAGAGCCGCGCCTGACCTCCCCTCAGGCCCCGCCCCGCCCCGTGTAGAGCGCCTCGGCGACCTTCTCGCACAGTTCCGTGAACAGGCTCCGCTCCCCCGGGGTCAGGGCGCCGGTGGCGAGCGCCGCGATCTGCCGGCGGTTGTCGGCCGCACGCAGCAGCAGCGCGGCCCCCTCGTCGGTGAGGGTGGTCGTCAGCTCCCGCCGGTCGCCGTCGGCGACGGTCTGGGCCACGAGCCCGCGGTCCTTCAGGAAGCGCAGCGTCTTGGACATGCTGGGACGCGACACCCCGAGGGATGCGCTGAGCTGCGAGGGCGCCATGCCGCCGCGCCGGCCGAGGGTGTCCAGTACGTCGTACTGGGCCCAGCTGATCGCCTGCGGATCGGCGCGGCTGCGCCGGGCCACCAGCACGCACTGCAGGTGGCAGAGGGCGTCGGCCAGGGAGCCGGGGCCGCTCTCGGGCGGCTCGGCGGTCGGCCCGCTCATCCGCCCCGCCTCACCGGGCGGCGGTGACGGCGGACCGGCCGCCGTCGGCGTCCGCGAAGCGGCGGCGGATCAGGGCGATGCGGTCCGGGTCGTGCGGCGGCAGGTCCCGGTGGGTGAGCCGCCCGCTGCGGGTGAGCAGATGGGCGTTGAAGACCTCCGGGTCGAGCCCGACGCAGCGGTCGATCTCCTCGAACCATTCGAGGCTGGTCATGGCGGTGCGCTGCATCGCCGCCACCGCCGGCTCGCGCTCGGCCTGGTAGGCGGCGAGCGCCTCGGGGACCGTGGCGTGGTCCCGTAGCGCCATGGTGAGGGCGAGGGCGTCCTCCATGGCGAGCTTGGTGCCGGAGCCGATGGAGAAGTGGGTGGTGTGCGCGCTGTCGCCGAGCAGGGCGATGTTGCGGTGGCTCCAGTGACGGTTGCGTACGACGGTGAACCGGCCCCAGCGCGATTTGTTGCCTTCGAGACCGTGCCCCTGGAGGACGTCGGCGAACAGCTCGGCGACCCTGGCGAGGGAGCGCTCGTCGCTGCTGCCGTCCTCGGGCTCGGGGCGGTGGACGGAGTCGGCGAAACCGGCGGCGCGCCACACGGCCTCGTTGACCTCGACGATGAAGGTGCTGCGCCCCGGGGCGTAGGGGTAGGCGTGGGCCTGCATCGGGCCGTACGGCGTCTCGGTGACGGCGAAGGTCAGCGCGTCGAAGGGCCGGTCGGTCCCGAGCCACATGTAGCGGGCGCCGCGCTCGCCGCGCTCGGTGCCGAACCACCCGGCGTGGCGGGTGCGGGTCGCGGAGTTGACCCCATCCGCCGCGACGACCAGGTCGTAGGCGGCGGAGAGCTCGTCCGGGTCGCGGGCCCGGGTGCTGAAGCGCAGGCGCACGCCGAGGGCGGCGCACCGTTCGTGGAGCAGCCGGAGCAGGGTGCGGCGGCTGATCGCCGAGAAGCCGTAGCCCTCGTTGCGTACGGTTCCGCCGCGGTAGTGGACGTCGATCCGCTCCCAACGGGCGAAGTGGCTGGTTATACCGGAGAAGAGGACGGGGTCGGCGGCCTCGATGCCGCCGAGGGCCCCGTCCGAGAACACCACCCCGAAGCCGAAGGTCTCGTCGGCGGCCTGGGCCTCCCAGACGTCGACCTCGTACCGGGGCAGGAGGCGCTTGACGAGCGAGGCCGTATAGAGCCCGCCGGGGCCGGCGCCGATCACCGCGATCCGCATGACACCTCACTTCCGGGGCACGGCGAAGATCGGCGGCCCCCTGGTCCCTGCATCGTGGTCAAGCTAACATCTTATCCGACAGGAAACTATCTTCCCGCGTGAATCTTGGGCGCGGCGGCCATGTCCCCGTTGGTTAAGGATGACTGAGCCATCTTGATTTCCGACTACTTCACACATGGCAAGTTCTCTGCGGTGACGGCCGCGCTCGTCGAGCGGTTGCTGAGCCCCGATCCGCCGCCGTTCGCGCTGCTGCGCCGCCACCGCCCGGGAGCCGACGGGCCGCCGCCCGTGGAGGTGCTGATCGGGGAGATGACGAGTGTCGGCACGGTCGGCGAGATCCCGCAGTCACCGCCCGCACCGGGCGGCGGGCCGTACGCGCTGGCGCTGCTGCCGTACCACCGCCTCGCCGAGCGGGGTCTTGAGTGCCACCAGGACGGCACCCCCCTACGGGTCCTGCGGATCACCGAGCATCACGCGCTGCCCACCGCCGAGTTGGCGGCCGCCCTGCCGCCCACCACGCTCACCCTCGACGACGCGGGCTTCGAGACGGACGACGGGCAGTACGCCGCACTCGTCCGGGACGTCGTCTCCACCGAGGTCGCCCGCGAGGGGCTCAGCGTGCTGATCCGCCGGGACTACACCGCGCGGCTGCGGGACCACCGGCCCGCGCTGGCCCTGGAGTTGTTCCGCCGACTGCTCACCGCCGAGGCGGGCGCGCACTGGACCTTCGCCGTGCACACCGGCGGCCGGCGGGGCCGGGCCCTGGTCGGCGCCACCCCGCAGGGACACGTACGGATCGAGCGCGGCCGGGTCGTGATGAACCCGATGTGCGGGACGTACCGCTACCCGCCCGGCGGGGCGGACCTCGCCGGTCTCCTCTCCTTCCTCCAGGACCCCAAGGAGTCCGAGGAGCTGGCGACCACCGTCGACGCGGAACTGGCCCTGCTCTGCCGGGTCACCGGGCAGGGCGTCCGGGTGGACGGCCCGCGGCTGCGGCCGATGGCGCACCTGCTGCACAGCGAGTGCCGGATCAGCGGACCGGCGGCGCTGTCCGCGCGGCAGACCCTGGCGCGGACGATGTTCGCCTCGACCGCGGTCGGCCGCCCGTTCGCGGAGGCGTGCCGGGTCGTCCGGCGCCGGGAGCCGACGGGCCGCGGCTACTACGGCGGCGCCATCGCGCTCCTCGGCCATGACGCCCAGGGCTGGGAGGAGCTGGATTCGGCCGCCGTGATCCGGACGTTCGACATCGACGGGAACGGGCTGCTGCGGCTGTCGGTGGGCGCCACGCTGGGCCCCGGTTCCAGCCCGGAGGCGGAGACGGCGGAGACCCGCGCGAAGGCGGCCGCCCTGCTGTCGACCCTGCGGCCGGGCCCGCCCGGCCCGGCCGCCCCCGAGGAGACCGCGGCATCCGACCGGGACACCGCCGCCGCGCTCGCCCTGGACGACCGGGTCGCGAAGGAGCTGGATCTGCGCCGCAGACAACTCTCCACGTTCTGGAGCGGGTTCGCCCGGCCGACGGTCAGGAGGCGGGCGGCGGACGCGGTGCTGCTGGTCGACTCCGGCGAGGAGGAGACCGAGGTCCTGGCCCATATGGTGCGCGGTCTCGGCCGGGCCGTCGAGGTACGGCGGTACGACGAGGTCCAGGTGGCCTCGCTGCCCGGTGACCTGGGCCGGATCGTGCTGGCCCCCGGACCGGGCCGGCCGGACACCCCGGACGCGGCCCTGCGCGCTCTGGCCCGTACGCTCCTGGCCGGCGCGGCGGCGGGCGGGCCCGCGGTGAGCGGCATCGGCACCGGCTTTCAGGTGCTCGCCCGCGAACTGGGGCTGGCGGGCGCGCCGGTCGCCCGCTCCAGCCAGGTGGTGCGCCGCACGGTCGACGCGCACGGCCTGCGGGTCACGGCCGCCTTCAGCGACGCCTGCGCCGTGGAGCCGGCCGACCACTGCGAGAAGGTGGCCGGCCGGCTCGGCATCCGGCTCTGGCGCTCAGCGGACCACCGCGAGCTCGTGGCTTTCACGGGCCCGCGGGTGGCCGGTTATCAGTTCCGTCCGGAATCGGTCATCACGACCAACGGGGCGGATCTCCTACGGCTCCTGCTGGTCTGAGCCGCGGCCCAGTTCGAGGACGGTGCGCGCGGCCGACTCCAGGGCGAAGGTCATCGAGCCGCCGTTGGGCTCGAAGGCCGCGTGGTCACCTGCGAAGTGGATACGGCCCTCGGGGCGGCGGATGACCGGCATCAGGGCGCTGTGGCCGAGCTCGGGGAGGATGTAGGCGCCCTCGATGTAGGGCTGCTGGTCCCAGACGACCGAGGTGCCCGTCTCGTAGTGGTCCCGCGCGCCGGGCAGCACCGTCTCGACCTGGTCGAGGACGAAGCGCAGCCGTTCCTCCGCGGACATGACGGCGACCGCGCGGGCCCGCCAGCCGGTCATCAGGCATTCGAGGATCTTGCGGGGGCCGGGGAGCTGGGGCGTGGCGTCGCGGATCCAGCGCACGGGCAGGTCGGTGGAGAAGCTGGCGTTGCGCTGCGGCCAGAACTGGCTGCGCATCTGGAGGTAGACGCGGACGATCGAGGAGTACTTCACCCGGCGCATGACGTCGTGCTTGGCGTCCGAGAGCGCGGCGTCGGTGAAGTCGATGTGGCGGACGGCGCTGAAGGGGACGGTGACGACGACCCGTTCGGCCTCCATGGTCTGCAGGCGGCCCTGGTCGAGGAAGGTCACCCGAGCCCGCTCGGCGTCCTGTTCGACGCGGACCACTGGCTTGCGGTAGCGGATCCTGTCCTTCAGCCGCTCGGCGAACGCCTGCGGGAAGCGGTCGGTGCCGCCCTTCACCTTCGACCAGCGCGGGTCGGCGTTGGTCAGCGAGTGGGGGCTCGCCTCGTGGCGCAGCCAGGACAGCGCGGACGCGGTCTTGAGGTCGCCGCCGCGCATCTCCAGGAAGTGGGGCTCCATCAGGTCGACGGCGACCGCGGATGCTCCCCGGTCGGTGAGGACCTCGTAGACGGACCGCTGGTCGTAGGGCGCGAGCAGCGGGGTGACGGTCCAGTCGGGCGCGGTGATGTCGGGCTGGAGCGCCTCGTAGGTGTCGCGCACATAGCGGTCGATCATGCCCTCGACGCCGAGGGTCTTCTCGTGCGGGGCGAGCGGGAGTCCGGCCTGCTCCAGCGACTCCCGGTCGGGGGTGAATAAGCGGGAGCCCATGAAGTAGGAGAACGTCGTCCCGACCAGGTCCGCGGTCTCCAGGCCCACGCCCAGCTCCCGCAGGTAGTGCATGGCGTAGTGGCAGTGCGGGGTCAGTGTCATGGCGCCGGCCTCGGCGTGGAGCCCGTCGGCGAAGGGCTCGCGCAGGGTGTAGGCGCGTCCGCCGGCGCGGCTGGAGGCTTCCAGGACGGTCACGTCGCAGCCGCGGTTGGCCAGTTCGTACGCGACGGCAAGCCCGGAGAGCCCGGCGCCGATGACGACGACGGACCGGGGGAGCCGCAGGTCCGGCATGCCGCTGTCGAAGTCGCGGCGTACTTCCGTCGGTGTGGCCTCTCGCATACCCGTCTCCTCGCTCGCGCACACTCGTGCATCGTTAACGGCTGGAAACTATATACGCGAGAACTGACCATGGGGAAGGTGAATCATTTTCCGAACGACAAGCGATCTGCAAGCGATGGGCGAGTGAATGGCTTCAGTGGGGGTCCGCGTGCGGCGGATACGTCCGTACGTCGTCGGTGTACATCCGGGCCCGGTCCCGCACCAGTTCGGGCAGGGCCCCGGAGGCCAGGTCCGCCAGCGTGGTGCCCTCCAGGACCTGGCGCAGGCTGGTGCGCACCGCCCGCCAGACGTCCGGCATCGGGGCGGCCGCGCCCTGATAGGAGAGCCCGGTCAGTTTCAGGTCGCGCACGCTGACCAGGGGCCCGTCCATGGCGCGGATGACATCGGCGAGAGTGATCTCGGTCGGCGGTCTGGTCAGGGCGTAGCCGCCGTCGGGCCCCCGCACGCTCCGCACGAGGCGCGCCTGGCGCAGCTCGCTCAGGACGACGAAGAGGAAGCGGACGGGGATGTCCTGACGGCCCGCGACGTCCTCCGCCTTCAGCGGCCGGTCGGGGCAGCCGGCCAGCTCCGCCATGGCCCGTACGGCGTAGTCCGTTCGCGCTGAGATCCTCACCGGCTCAATGTCTCATGACTCGTCCCCGGCCCACGAGATGCCCAAGTGGCGAGAAACGACCGCCACGCCGACGCGGGGTTGTCACTTCACATTGTTCATCTACATAGTGAACTTCATGTGCACCACCCGCCTTTGAGTCGGAGGTATCCGTGGTTCCCGCTCCTCCCCGCCCCACCGTGGCCGTCGTCGGAGCCGGCGCGGCCGGTGCTCTGGTCGCCGTACAGCTCTGCGAGACGGCGGCACGCCGACGTACCCCGCTCGAACTGGTCCTGATCGACCCGGCCGCGGAGGCGGGCCGCGGCACGGCGTACGCCACCGAGGCACCCGAGCACCGGCTCAACGTCCCGGTGGGCGGCATGAGCGCCTACCCGGACGACCCCGGCCACTTCCGGCGCTGGCTCTGCCGCCACGGCGAACCCACCGTCACCGCCGCCGACTTCGCCTCCCGCTACCGCTTCGGCTCCTACCTCGCCGACACGCTCGGCCGGGCCATCATCACGGCCCATGGCACGGTCGCCGTGCGCCGTCTGCGGGCCACGGTCACCCGGTGCGCCGACGCCGGGGCCGGCGCGGGACGGTTCGAACTCGCACTCTCCGACGGATCGGTGCTGCGGGCCGACAGCGTGGTGCTTGCCACCGGTCCGGCACCCGCCACGGCCGCCTGGGCACCGCCCGGGCTGCGCGCATCCGACCGGTTCGTGGCCCGGCCCTGGGCGCCCGGAGCGCTCGACGCGGTCCCGGACTCGGACGACGTCCTGCTGGTCGGCAGCGGCCTGACCGCCGTCGACCTGGCCCTCGTCCTCGACCGGCCGGGCCGTACGGTGCACGCACTGTCCCGCAGCGGTCTGCTCCCCCAGCCGCACGCCGTGGCTCCCCTGCCGCCGCTGCCCGCCCCGCCCGGCCTCGCGGGGCTGCCGCTCGGCCGCCTGCGGACCGCCTTACGCCGGCACCTCGCCGCCGCACTGCGCGACCACGGCGACTGGCGACCCGCCCTCGACGGGCTCCGCCCCCACCTCGTGGGCCTGTGGCAGGGGCTCAGCGACGACGAGCGGGCCGAGTTCCTCGGCCGCGACGCCACCCTCTGGAACACCCACCGGCACCGGATGGCCCCCACCACCGCCGAGGCGGTGGCCCGGGCCCGGGCCGCGCGCCGGCTGCGGATCCACGCCGGGCGGGTCGCCTCCGCCCACACCCTCGACGACGGCCGGCTCGCCGTCGTCCTCGCCGACGGCCGCGAACTGAACGTGGGCCGGGTGGTCGACTGCACCGGCCCCGGCCTGCGCGCGGACGCCGCCGGCGATCCGCTGTGGGCGGGACTGCTCGCCGACGGCCTCGCCGTGCCCGGCCCGCTGGGCATCGGCGTCGCCACCGACGACGGGCGGCTGCTCGACGCCGGGCGGGTCGCCGATCGGCCGCTGTTCACGCTGGGCTCGCCGCGCCGCGGCGAGCTGTGGGAGACGACCGCGATCCCCGAGATCCGCACCCAGGCCAAGGCGGTCGCCGAGGCGGTCCTCGCCCCGCTGGCCACGCCCGTACGGCCGACGCGGCGCCGCCCCACCGACCAGTTCGGGCTGCCGCTGTCGACCCACGCTGCCGCCGCGGCCTCCTACCGCACCGGCCTCGCCCGGGTCGTCACCGTCCGCGGCAAGGCCGCCGAGGCCTTCACCCGGGCCACCGAGCTCGACCCTGGCTTCGCGCTCGGCCACGCCACGCTCGCGCTGCTCGGGCACGAGTGCGGCGCGGAGGTCGACGTGCCCCGGGCGCTCGCCGACGCCCAGCGCAGCGCGGCCGAGCGCGGCGACGAGCGGGAGCGCTCCTTCGTCGACGTGGTCTCCCGCCGGATCGGCGGCCTGGACGGCGACCAGGCCCTGATCGGCCATCTCGAACGCTTCCCCGCCGACGCCCTCGCGCTGAGCGCGGCGGTGCCCACCATCGCCTTCTCCGGCATCGGCGACCTCGACGGAAGCCTGGCCCAGCGGCTGGTGGCGCGGACCGCGCCCGCCTTCGAGGGCCACTGGTTCCACACCTCGCTGCTGGCCTTCCTCCGGCAGGAGGAGGGCCGTTTCGACGAGGCGGGGGTGCTCGCCCGGCAGGCGCTGGCGGCGGAGCCGGCCTCCGGTCACGCCGTGCACGCCCTCGCGCACGTCCATTACGAGTCCGGCGACCACCACGCGGGCCGTGACTGGCTCGACGGCTGGATCGCCGACCAGGGGCGCGGCGCGGTGCACCGCGCCCACTTCTCCTGGCACGTGGCCCTGCACGAGCTCGCGCTCGACGATCCGGCGGCGGTCCGCAGGCGCTGGTTCGCGCAGCTCGCGCCCCGGCAGGTGAACGGGGTGCGGGCGCTGGTCGACTCCGGTTCGCTGCTGTGGCGGGCCCGGATGTGCCACCACTGGAGCGGCCGGATGCCGGTGGACGGGGTGCTGGACGCGGTCGCCCGGGACGTGCTGGAGCAGCCCGCGACGGCGTTCACGGCGCTGCACAGCGCCGTCGCGCTCACCGCGGCCGGGGATCTGCCGGCGCTGCGGCGGCTGCGGGACCACGCGGCCCGGGCCGACACCGTCCAGCGGGAGGTCGTGGCGCCGCTGTGCCGGGCGCTGGAGGACGTCCTGGAGGAGCGGTGGACCGCCGCCGTCCAGGGTCTGCGGGCACTGCTGCCGTCGCTGCGGCGGGTCGGCGGCAGCGCGGCGCAGCGCGAGATCGTGGAGGAGACGCTGCTGTACGCCCTGGTGGAGGCGGGGCAGAGCGACGCCGCCCGGCATCTGCTGGAGGAGCGGCTGGACCGCCGCTCCTCGCCGCTGGACAGCCGGAGGCTTGCGGCGCTCCGCCCCTGATCCTCCGAGGATCCCGCCGGCCGCGGGGAGCGGCTGCCGCTGCGGCGGGATTCCCGGGTCCATGACGGGCGGGCTCCGTCCCGGCCGCAAGATCCGCGTTACTCCTTTCGAGTGAGGGGTTCGGGTGTCCGGCCGCTGCCGTGCGGCCGGACCACCCGTTGCCCCTTTCGGGTGAGTAGGTCCTCGATTACGGTGGTTGTGTACCTCTTCGGCCGCCGGCAGCTCTCCGCCGGGCGGTCTCCCCCCGGCCACCGAACCGGAGCACCATGCGCAGAGCCCGTCTCCTGCCCGCCGCGGCCGTCGCCGCGCTCGTCGGCTGCACCGCCCTGGACACGGGCGCGGCGGCCGACCCGAGGGCCTCGCTGACCACCGCGTCGGCGGCCGCCACGGTGGCCGCCGCGCCGCCCGCGCCGGCCCCCGACGCCAAGCCGAGCGCGCCCGACCCGAGGACCGCCACGGCGCTGCTGTCGATGCCGTCGATCGGCATCAAGGACCTGAAGGTGGTTCCGTACGAGGGAACGACCGACGACCGGGCGGGAACGGTGATCCAGGACCGGGGCGTCGCGGCGAGCCCGTACGGCAAGCGCGGCGGGGTCGGACCCGGCGAGATCGGCAACTATCTGGTGACCGCCCACCGGCTCTCCGCCGGAGGCCCGATGCGCGATCTGCCCGCCCTGAAGAAGGGCGACTCCGTCTTCGTCCGGCTGGGCGGCACGGTGTACGAGTACCGGATCACCGACACCCGTACGACCTCCTTCCGGTCCGAGCGCTCGCTGGCCGAGCAGCGGGCCGCGGTCCCGGGCAAGCCGGGCGAGCGGCCCACCAAGGCGATGATCACGCTCTCCACCTGCGCGACGCCCGAGGACAACGCGGCCGGCAACTTCTGGCGGGACGCCCAGGGCAACCCCGAGCACCGCATCGACAAGATCGGCGTCCTGGTCAGCCGCTGATCAGGCGGTGCAGCAGGTCCGCCGCCGCGCGGCCGAAGGCCGGGTCGTTGATGTGCGTGTCGCTCTCGACCACCTCCACGGCGCTGCCGCGCAGCCCCTCGCGCAGCGCCGTGAAGAGCGCCTCGTCGGCGGTCGGGTCGTGGTACGGGCCGCCCGGCGCACCCAGGGTGGACAGGCCGCGCAGCGGCAGGGCCACCGCGGTCGGCCCGGTGGCGGCCCGCAGCTTCGCGGCGACGCGTCGGCCGAGCTCGGCGCACTCGTCGAGGGTGGTGCGTACGACCGTGACGGAGGGGTTGTGCACCCGGATGTGGCGTTTGCTCATCCGGGCCGGGACGGTGTCGGCCGGGCCGAATTTCACCA
This sequence comes from Streptomyces sp. NPDC039465, assembly GCF_055639315.1. NCBI lineage: Bacteria > Bacillati > Actinomycetota > Actinomycetes > Kitasatosporales > Streptomycetaceae > Streptomyces > Streptomyces sp. NPDC039465. The sequence goes on from NZ_JBVKAP010000009.1 coordinate 125,058, forward strand.
TGTCGAGCGCGCCGAGGCTCACCACCTGCGGCACTCCCCGGCGCCCGGCGGCGGTGAGCCGGTCGGGGCCGGCCGTGAGGAGGCCCCCGCAGAGGTCGTCGGCCAGTTCGCTCAGGGTCAGGTCCAGGACGCCCGCGAAGAGTCCCTGTCCGGCGAGCGCCTCCAGGGTGCGCCCGCCGGCCCCGCTGGTGTGGAACACCAGCACCTCGTAGCCGTGCTCTGTCATCCGCTCGCGCGCGGCGTCCACGCAGGGAGTGGTGACCCCCGCCATGCTGGCCGCGATCAGCGGCCGCCCACCCGCGCCGTCCAGGGGACCGGCGACCTCCGCGCGTGAGGTGGCGGCGAAGCCCTGGGCCATCCCGGCGACGGCGTCGACGGCGTTGGCGAGGATGGGGGCGGAGACCCGGTTGACACCGGCGATGTCGACCACGCTGTACATCATGGTGATGTCCGTGGAGCCGACATAGGCGGAGACGTCGCCCGAGGCCATCGAGGAAACCATCAACTTCGGTACGCCGAGGGGTAGTTCGCGCATGGCCCGGGTCGCGATCGACGTACCGCCGCTGCCGCCGAGCGCCAGCACGCCGTGCAGCCTGCCTTCGCCGTGCAGCCGCCGTACGGTCTCGGCCGCGCCGCGTGCCATCACGCTCACCGCGGCGCCCCGGTCCGCCTCGGTCCGTAACCGCTCCAGGTCGGCGCCGGCCGCCCGCGCCACCTCGGCGCGCGGCACGTCCGCCGGTATCCGCGGGTCGCCGATCACTCCGGCGTCGACGACCGTGACGTCGACCCCGCGCCGCAGCAGCCGCTCCCGCAGCCATCCGTACTCGAGCCCTTTGGTGTCGAGGGTGCCCACCAGCACAACGGTCGCCATGAACGTACTGTCCGGGGGAACTCCCGTCCCCCACAAGGGCGCTGGCGTCAGGACGCCACGCGGGCACGACAGCATCTGACACGGCGTCATGAAATGACAAATGTCATGCCGCTGTATGAGAAAGATCGTTCCGAGGGTGGACGGCCGGACGTTCGAGGGGCGTTGAGGATGGTTCCACGTGCACGAGCCGATCAGACAGGACCTTCTCATGCGCCTTGCCTCTCCGGGCCGCCGGCCGGCCCGCCTCGCCGCGGTGGCCTCGGTCACGCTGCTATCCCTGGCCGTCGGTGTCCTCCCGGCCCAGGCCTCCCCCGCCGCCCCGGCGCCCGCGGCCGCCGTCTCGGCCTACGCGGGGCTCGACCGGGCCGCGCTGCGCCAGTCGCTGGACGCCATCCACAAGGCCGGGATGTACGGCGCCTATTCATCCGTCCGGGACGGCTCGGACCGGTGGCGCGGTGCCACCGGGATCGCCGACCGCGACACCGAGCGCCCCACCCGGCCCGACTTCGAGCACCGGATCGGCAGCATCACCAAGACCTTCACCGCCGTCGCCGTCCTCCAGCAGGTCGACAAGGGCAAGATCGACCTCGACGCGCCCATCGGCCGCTATCTGCCGGAGCTGGTGAAGGGCGAGCGCGGCCGGAAGGTGACCGTGCGGATGCTGCTCAACCACACCAGCGGCATCGGCGACTACATACTCCCCGCCTTCCCCGGATTGCTGGAGGATCCCGGCAAGTCCCTGGACGCGCACCGGCTGCGTCGTATCGCCCCCGAGGAGCTCGCCCGCCTGGGTCTGGCCGCGCCGTCCCCGGCGAAGCGGGGCAAGCACTCCTACTCGAACACCAACTACATCCTCGCCGGACTGCTGCTCAAGAAGGTCACGGGCCAGAACCCGGAGACGTACATCACCCGCCATGTCATCCGCAAGGCGGGCCTGAAGCACACGTACTTCCCGCGTACGCCGCGCATCACCGGCCCGCACTCCAAGATGTACGAGTCGTTCTACGGCTACATCGACCCCGCCCGCGACTACAGCGTCTACGACATGTCGTGGGGCGGCACGGCCGGTGCGATGGTGTCGACGGTCGACGACCTCAACGACTTCTACCGCAAGCTCCTCGGCGGCAAGCTGCTCGGCGGCGACGAGCTGCGCGAGATGAAGACGACCGTGCCCGCCCACGAGGTCGAGCCGGGCGAAGAGGTCGGCATGCGCTACGGCCTCGGCATCTACACGCTGAAGATGCCGAGCGGCTGGTACTGGGGCCACGACGGCGGTGTCTTCGGCGCCGGCACATGGTCGCTGTCGACCGAGAACGGCCGCCGCCAGGTCTCGATCGGCTGGAACCTGATGAAGTACGAGCGCTTCGACGAGCAGGGCAAGCCCAAGCCGGACCCGATCGGCGCCGCCCTGTTCGAGTACATCGACGGCGCCCTGGCCGGGGCGAAGAAGCCCGCCGCGCCGCGCAGCTCGGCGGCGGCACTCTCCACGCCCACGCCGCTGATCCAGCAGCGGCTGGTCGGCCCCGAGCAGCTGCGTCGCTGATCCGCGCCGGGATCCGCCACCGGCCCGGTGGCGGATCCCGGGCACACGGCTCATCGTGGGAAGAGGGACGGCGAAAGCTTCGATCTGGAGAACGCCGATGGAGCCGTACCTCATCCCGGTCGTCCTCGCGGCGGTGTTCGCCGCCTTCACGGTGTCCGCCGCGGCGGGTTTCGGCGGAAGTCTGATTCTCGTCCCCACCCTGGCCCTGGTCCTCGGCACCAAGTCCGGGGTGGCGCTGGCGGCGCTGCTGCTGGCCGCCAACAATGTGGTCAAGGTCGCCGCGTACCGCAGGACACTGCCGTACCGCAAGGCCGCCCCCGTCATCGTGCTGGTGGCCCTCGGCGCCTTCCTGGGCGCCAAGTTGCTGGTCGCCGCGCCCGAACGGGCCGTCGCCATCGCCGTGATGGTCAGTTTCGTCGTCGCGTTCCTCGTCGAGTCGCTCGACCTCACCCGCTGGCGGCGGATCGGCTCCCCCGTCCTCGCCTTCGCCTCGGGCGCGACGTCCGGCTTCAGCGGCACCTCCGGGCCCCTGAAGGGGCTCGCCGTCCGCGGGCTCGGCCTCGACCGGCTGCATCTCGTCGGGGCGCTGTCGCTGACCTCACTGGTCGGTGACGTGACCAAGACGGCGATCTGGACCGATGCCTCGCTCCTGGGCGGCGGGGACTACCTGGTCGCCCTGGTCTGCGTCCCGCTGATGCTCACCGCCACCTTCCTCGGCCGCCGCTTCAACACCCGGATCGGGGAACGCGGCTACACCGGTCTGTTCTGGGCCGTGATGGTGGGCTACACGGGGCGGCTGCTGGCCACGCTCTGACCCCGTCGTCATCCTTGATCCACGGGCGGTCGCCCGGGATGGCGTCCATGGGGTGAGCGATGGTCGAGATGTCGGTGGTGGTTCCGTGCTTCGACGAGAGCGAGGTGATCGACGCGTTCCACGGCACGCTGGTCGCCGCTCTGCGGCCGACCGGGGTCGCCTTCGAGGTCTGCTACGTCGACGACGGCAGCGGCGACGCCACCGGGGAGCGGCTGCGGCGGCTCGCCGAGGCGGACCCCTGGGTGCGTTACACCTCCTTCAGCCGCAACTTCGGCAAGGAGTCGGCGATGCTCGCCGGGCTGCGGATGGCCCGCGGAGAGGTGGTCGTCCTCATGGACGCCGACCTCCAGCATCCGCCGGAGCTCGTGCCGCGCATGCTGGAGCTGCACCGGCTCGGCTACGACCAGGTCGTCGCCCGGCGCGACCGTACCGGCGAAGGGCCGGTGCGCACCGCGCTGAGCCGGGGGTACTACCGGCTCGTGCGCCGGTTCATGGACGTGGAGGTCGTCGACGGCTCGGGCGACTTCAGGCTGCTGTCGCGACGCGCGGTGGACGCCCTGCTCACCCTCCCCGAGAGCAATCGGTTCTCCAAGGGGCTCTTCTCCTGGATCGGGTTCGACACCGTCAGCTTCAGCTACCGGAACGTCCGGCGGGCCGCCGGGGCATCCAAGTGGGGCGGGCGGCGGCTGCTGAACTACGGCATCGACGGCCTGCTCTCCTTCAACACCCGCCCGCTGCGCCTGGCGATCCACACCGGCCTGTGGCTCTTCCTCTCCGCCCTCGCCTACGCGCTGTGGATCCTCGCGCGGGTGGTCCTGCACGGGGTCGACACACCGGGTTACGCCACGCTGATCACCGCCGTCGTGGCGCTGAGCGGCATCCAGCTCGCCACGCTCGGGGTGATCGGCGAGTACGTCGGGCGGATCTACCACGAGGCGAAACGCCGGCCGCACTACGTGGTCCGGGAGTCCAGCGACACGCCGGCCGCCCGCCCGCCGGCGCCGCGTGTCACGGAGTCCGTGTCCCGCGAGTGACCCGCTCCAGGTGGTAGTAGTCGGCGACGCACTGGGCCGGCCAGGCCCGGCGGCCGTTGTCGCCGAACGGCTCCAGCATCCTCGCGACCTTCACGGGCGTGTACGGCAGCACCGTCGCGCCCCGCGCCGCCCCGGCGCGCAGCGAGGCGTCCTGGCGGTCCCAGCGCTGCGCCCGCACCTTCATGTCCTGTCCCAGGTCGTACAGCGGGATGGCCAGGCCGAGGACGCAGAGCGCGCACACCGCGGCGGCCAGGGCGGTGGGGATCCCGGTCTCCGGCACGCTTCTGCGCATCGCCCGCCCGAGGAGCGCGCCGGCGCCCGTCAGCAGCAGGACGTACAGCAGGAGGTAGTCGTTCCAGGTCCGTTCGGTGGTGACCACCCGCTCCCCGAAGACGGGGTAGGTGATGACGGTGCAGAGGTAGCCGGAGACGAGGAAGGCGGCGGTACCGACGCCGGTCCACAGCCAGGGCCGGGGCCGCAGCAGGGCGGCGTGCCCGGCGCTCCGAGCCGGGCGGGCGAGCAGTCCGAGGAGCACTCCGGCCGCCACGGCGCCGGTGTACTGCCAGGTCGTCAGGACCGTTTCCAGGATCTGTCCGTAGGCGCGCAGCGAGGCGGACAGGCTCTCCGGCGCGAGCATGGAGACGGTCTCGGCGCCGTAGCGCTCGCGGCGGTTGCGTGAGCCGGGGGACGTCACCAGCAGGAGCGTGCCGATGCCGATGCCGGCCATGCCCAGCAGGGCCCAGAGCCGGGCGAATCGCCGGATCCGCTCGGCGAGGAGGCGGTGGGCAAGCAGGACGACGCCGCTGAGGACGACGAGGCAGACGAGAGACGCCTCTTCGGAGAGCGTGCCGAGGAACACCCCTGCCGCCAGGGCGGCGAGCGCCGCGGCCGCCTTGCCGCGGCGGCTTCTGGCCCGCAGCAGCGGCAGGGCCGCGGCGCAGGCGAGGACGGGGGCGAGGGTGTGGGAGACGGAGGCGGCGGGCCAGTAGAACGTCTTGTAGGTGTTGGGGGTCGCGAAGAGGAAGACGGCCGTGACCATGGCGGCGACGAGCAGGGGCACTCCGCGTGGCGCCCGCTGCCCGGCCCGGCGCAGGAGGTGGGCGACGAGGGCCCACAGCACACCGAGCGTCAGCAGGCCGCTGACGGGGGCGAACCACTCGTGCCCGGCGACGGGGTGCTGGGCGTAGAGCCCGACGAGGAGGCCGTTGGCGAGGCGGCCGTTGTCGGTGACGTAGAACTGCTCGACGAGGCCGAGGACTCCGTGGTCCCGGACGACCGGCAGGAAGCACCACTCGTCGGCGCTCGGGCGTACGTGGCGGCCGAGCCAGGAGGCCGCCGCGAGGAGCCCGAGCGGCAACAGGGACAGGGCCAGGACCCAGGCGCTCGTCGTGGGCGGCCGTCGCCGCGGGCCGGGACTCCCCTGCTGGTCCTGGGTGGGGGCGCCACTGGCTACGTCGACGGCCATCGTCCGCGTCACTTCCTCTCGGGGTCGGTCGTCCGGTCCGCGTCCGGTGGAGCGTGAACCGGCCTCTGCCGTTCTACCTCCTGGGCGGTTGACGCGTTGAAGGGCGGCCCCGGCGTGGCCTACTGGACCGCCCGTTCGACCTCGAGCCCGGGCCACGCTGTGGCACTGCTCACAGCACGGCCCGGGACCGGGTCGGGACAAACGGTCTTTGATTCGGCGTCAGGGCGACGGCGAGGGCGCGGGTGCGGTCGGCGGAGTCGTCGGCGAGGGTCCCGTGGGTGACGCCGGGGATGCCGGGGATGCCGGGGATGCCGGGGATGCCGGGGATGCCGGGGATGCCGGGGATGCCGGGGATGCCGGGGACGCCGGGGACGCCGGGGACGCCGGGGACGCCGTGTGCCGTGGCATGGTGGGCACCGGGAGGTTGTAGACGTGGTCTGGGGTCACGATGCGGGTGATCGCCTGGCCGAGGAGGGTGCTGGGCTCTATCTCGCCCTGCAGGATGTCCGTGTTGAGCATCACCGTCAGGGTCGCCTGCTCCTCCGGCAGATACATGGTGACCGCTTCGTACCCGGGCAGGGAGCCGTTGTGGCCGATCCAGCCCTGTACGTTGAACAGGCCCAGGCCGTAGCCGGCGCCGGAGATCCCCGTCGGGAGGGCCTTGAGGCGTTCGGCCTGCGTCTTAGGCGTCAGCAGGGTGCCGGTCGCGAGCGTACGGGCCCAGCTGTGCAGATCGCCGAGCTGGGAGATCATCGCCCCGGCCGCCCAGCCCCAGGAGGGGTTCCAGTTCGTGGAGTCCTCGACCTGCCCGGACTCCGTCTGGTTGGTGTAGCCGTGGGCGTGCGGCTCGGGGAACGTGGCGTCCAGCGGGAAGACGGTGTGCCGCAGCCCGGCCGGCTTCACGACGTTCGTGTCGATGAACTCGTTCAGCGGCATGCCGCCGACCTTCTCGACGACCAGCCCCACCAGGATGAGATTGGTGTTGCAGTAGTCGAACCGCGCACCGGGCTCGAACTGGTTCGGGTGCTTGAACGCGAAGTCCAGCAGCTCCTGGGGCGTGAAGGGCCGATCCGGATTCGATGTCAGCGCCTTGTAGAAGCCCTCGTCCATCGAGTAGCTGAAGAGCCCGCTGCGCATGCCCGCCAGGTTGCGCAGGGTGATGTTGTCCCCGTTGGGGACCCCGTCGATGTACTTCGAGATCGGATCGTCGAGGCCCAGCTTGCCCTGGTCGACCAGTTCGAGCATGGCGGTGACGGTGAACGTCTTGGTCAGGCTGCCGATCCGCATGTACATATCCGGCTCGATCGGCTGCCCGGTCTCCTTGTCGGCGACCCCGAAGGACTTGATGTACCGGCCCTTGCCCGGGGCGGACAGGCTCACCATCACACCGGGTATGTCGGCCTCGCGCATGACCTGGCGGATCGCCGCGTCCAGCCGTGCGGCCACAGCCGGAGTGAGTTCGGGGAAGTCGCCGCCCGGGGAGGGAGAGGCGGGGCTGGTCACGTCCGGGCTCGGTTGTTGACCGTAGGCGGTGCCGGCCGTGGCCGGCAGCATCAGCATCCCGGCCGCCGCCACCACCGCACACGCCCTGCGCAAACGTATCTGTGAGCACTTCACGGCAGCCTCCTGCCTGAAGAGGACAAACACTCTTCCCAGGCTAGGCCCGCACCGTCACCCCCGCACCGCGAGCGGCCGCGCCGAAATCTCCGTCGCCCCGTGGGGAACGGCCCGCATACCCTGTGCCGCATGGGCCATGCGAAGACCTCCTATGTGTGCCTGCCGTGCCGGGCCTCCTACAAGCAGCCGTACGACCGCGGCCGCGAGCGGGTGTGCCCGCGCTGCACGCGCACGCTGATCCATGTGGGGTCCGCGTTCGCCCCGCCCCGGCGCCGGGACACGGCGGCGTGGCGCACGCTTTCGGTGCTGCTGCACGCGGGGGTCCGCTTCCACAAGAGCTGCTGCGGCGGTCCGGGCTACCGCCCGCGCACCCTGCGGGAGGTGAAGGAGCGGATGGCCCGCGCCAAGGCGACCGGGGAACCGTTCGCCCGCTCCCTGACCCGGTCCTGACCCGGACCATGGACCGACTGACGACTGACGACCCACTGACGACCCGCACGAGAGACGCGACGGACATGAGCGGCACCACCGGCACGACGACCACCGGCACGACGACTCTGTGGCGCCCGACCGGCCCCGAGGAGCTCGCTCTGGTCGAGGAGCTCCAGTGGCGCGCGTGGCCTCCCCGGCTGCCGGACCAGCCGATCTTCTACCCGGTCCTCAACGAGGACTACGCGATCAAGATCGCCAGGGACTGGAACGTCCCTCACAGCGGCGTCGGCCACGTCACCCGCTTCGAGGTCGACACCGCCTTCCTGGCCCGCTATCCGGTCCAGCAGGCCGGTGGCCGCACGATTCTGGAGCTGTGGGTTCCGGCGGAGGAGCTCGACGAGTTCAACGCGCACATCGTCGGGCGGATCGAGGTCGTGCACACCTTCCGGTGAGGGGGGTGGGGCATCGGTCTCATGCCCCACCCGCCGTCTCCGTCTCCGACTCGGCGCTCAGGGACAGCTGTTCCAGCGCGCGGCGCGCCGCGTCCGCCGTCCGCTGCACGGTCTTCGCCTCGGCCCGGGCCTCACGCAGCTGATGGGTGGCCCGGTCCGCGTCCGTACGGGCCAGCCGGTGTTCCTGTCTGGCCTCCCGCAACCGGCCTTCCAGGTCGGCGACTCGCTCCCCGCTCTCCTCGGCCCGGCCGGTGGCTTCGGTCTGCGCCGCCTCGGCCTCCCGTACGACGCCGGCGGCACGCTCGGCCTGCTGGGCGGCCTTCTTCGCCTCCGCCCGGGCCCGCTCCAGCTGGGCGGTGCGCCGCTTGTCCGCCGCGCGGGTGGAGCGCTTCGTCCGCGCCGCGTCCGGTGCGGGTGCTGCGGGCGCCGGCTCGCCGCCCGTTGCCTTGGTCGGCGTACGGGCCGGTGCGGCGCCGGGGGCGGGTTCGAGGCCGGTGAAGCCGACCGGCGCCGCCGGGGCCTTCTCCAGGCTTCCGCCGGCCCACTGCCGTGCCACGTCCTCGTCGGTGAGCACCGCGCGCAGGATCTGCTCGATCTCCTGCACGACGCTCTCGCTCACGCTCTGCCCGGCCTCACCGGCCAGATCCCCGGCCTGGCGGGCGAGCGCGGCCATGACGTGATGCTGCTGGTGGCCGAGGTCTCTCAACTGGGCAGCGTCCAGGGACCGGTGGGCCTCCCGGAGCGCGCGGCCCAGTTGCAGGAACTGCTCGGCCTCGGCCGGACGCCGCCGTACGAGCAGGTTCGACGCCCAGACGGCCAGCGTCGGCCTGCGCAGTCCGGCGATCCGCTTCGCCGCCGCCGTGTCCCCGGCCGAGCGGGCCCGGGCGGCGTAGGTGTCACGGGCCGCGATGAACTCCGAGGGCCGCAGCCCGTAGAGCTCCCCGACGACCTCGTCGATGTCCATGTCCACGGCCCCACTGTCGGTCATGGTGGGGCGGGCGGCGCGGATCGTGGGCGTCTCCGCGCGCCGCGGTGGGCCGCGTGGGTCAGCCGCGCAGGAAGCTGTCGCCGTGGGTGGCGATGTGGGCTTCGAGGGCGGACAGCGCCTGCTGGGTGGCGTCGGCGCTGCCGCTGCCGCGCCGCTCCGCGTAGTAGGCGGCGCCGAGCTTCTTCAGCAGGTCGTTGCCCGCGCGCTGCTGCTGGACGTCGTCGAGCTTCTCCTTGCCCTGCTGGAGTGCGCTGGAGGCCTGTTCCTTGGCTCGGTCGAGGAAGCCGGGCATGTGTTCTCCCTGGGGGTGCGAAGCGTGTCGGACGTATCGAGGGTGCGGGGGCGCGGGCCCGCGGGGCGGGCGAACTGCCGCGAGCCACACCAGGCACCCCTCCAACGGACCAACCGCTCCGTGGGTTCCCGTCGGGCAGCCCCGTCAGCGCAGGGTGATCTCCTCCCCCACCCCCTGCTCGCGGGCCGCGGCGATCACCAGCGCCGCCGCGGCGGCGTCCTGCACGGCGACGCCCACGGACTTGTAGAGCGTGATCTGCTCGGCCGAGGTACGTCCCGGTCTGGTGCCCGCGACGAGTTCACCGAGCTCGGCGTGGATGTGCTCGGGGCCGATGACGCCGTCCCGGATCGGCTGGAGGAGGTCGTTGCTGCCGGCGGGGAAGGGCGCGAGGGCCACCTGCCGGGATTCGACGCAGACCAGCGCGTCGGCGATGGTCTCGTCGTCGATCTCCCGGCCCGCCGGGTTGAAGCCGACGGAGGTGACGTGGACGCCCGGGGTCAGCCACGCCCGCCGGACGACGGGCTCGATGGTGTGCGTGGCAGCGGCGACGAGGTCGGCGCCGTCGAGGGCCTGCGCGTAGGAGACCGCGGGGCGGACCTCGATGCCGAGTCTGACCGACAGTTCCTCGGCGATGGTGACGGCCTTGGCCGGGTCGCGGCCGGCGAGTCTGATCTCGCGGACGGGCCGTACCCGGCTCAGGGCGCGGGCGTGCGAGCGGGCCTGCACTCCCGTCCCCAGGACGGCGAGGACGGACGCGTCCTCGCGGGCGAGCAGCTTGGTGGAGAGCGCCGAACCGGCCGCCGTCCGGGCGGTGGTGATGACGGTGCCGTCGAGGAGCGCCGTCGGTTCGCCGGTCTCCGGGTCGAAGGCGACGATCAGGGCCTGGTGGGTGGGCAGAGCGGTGCGGGCGTTCCGTGGGAAGAGCGAGACCAGCTTGGTCATCAGCGTCCCGGTGGACGGGACATGGGCGGGCATGGTGGCCAGGAGCCCGTCCTGCTGTGGTACGAGCACGGCGATACGGTCCGGGGCGTGCGCCCGGCCCGCGCTCAGGTCGGCCATGGCCGTGGCCAGGGCCTCGATCAGCTCGTCCGGATCGAGCAGCGCCTCCACCTGCGAGGGACCGAGAACCAGCACCGTCCCACCTCCACCTCTGCCCACGGCTGTCACCATCTGATGGTCCGAGCATTGCCCCGCGAGCCCGCCGACGCGACGGCGACTCGCGGGGCGGCGCCGCGGAGTGCGGAATCGGTTGCTGCCGGACGGTGCCGGATGCTAGGGCCGTTCGGCCATGATGCCCGCGCGGGCGGCGTAGGCGAGCGCCACGTCGAGGCGGGGAGCGGGGCGGCCCTCGACGTGGGCGGGGGCCAGCAGCTCGGTCACCGCGTTCGCGTCGACCGTACGCGTCTCGGCGAGGGCCACGAACCGGACGAGGGCCTCACCGAGAAGCCGCTCCGCCTCGTACGGGAGGTCGTGCCATTCGGCGGTGCGGGCGACGAACTCCTCCTGCGAGCCGGCCCAGGGCGCGGCTCCGTCCAGCCCGTCCTCGCTCAGCTCGTCCGGGTAGGCGATGCGGTGCCAGGCCCCTCCCTCCCACCAGTAGACGAACCCGAAGAGGTTGCCCTCGGCGTCGTCCCGCAGCAGCTCCCAGGGCAGCCAGTCCGGGCCGCCCGCGAGGAAGTCGATCTGCTCGCCGCCGACATGGGTGTGGCTGCCGTCGGGGTCCTGCCCGCAGAACACGGCGCGCTCCTCCCCTACGAGGGTCAGGCGCCACCAGCCGCCGGCGCCGGTGGAGTGGCACCAGACGCCGTCGTCGTCCAGCGCGAAGTCGGTGTGGTCCGAGCAGGCCGTGTCGACGAGCGCCATCGTCACGGCCCGGGCCCACAGGCGCTCGGGGCGGTCGAGGTCCTCGGGCCGGCTGGGCTTGTGCATCGCTTGTTCCCCCTCAGGTACGTCCGCCTCAGCCTGCCACAGGCCCGGCCGCACGACGCAGGCGCTCCCCCCTGGCCAGGGCCGCCATATTCCGGTCATCGGGCCGCGCACCCATCGGTTGGCGCTCGGTTGTCCGTGGCGGGTTCCCAACACAGGTCGTGGCGGTGCTGCCTGGTCAGCTCGCCACCGCCTCCGACGCCGGGGGCGGGCTCGTCCTCGTGGTCGTACCCCTCGTCATGCTGCTGTGTGTGACCGCCGTCGTCGTCGGTCAGCAGGCTCGGCGGCAGATCCCGGTCCAGTACGCGAAACGGATGATCGGCCGCCGCGCCTACGGCGGGACGGACACGAGGATCCCGATCCCGCTCGCCCGGTCCGGTTTCACCCTGCTGATCTGGGTCACGCTGCTGTCGCAGCTGCCCGCGTTCCTCGTCCGGCTGTGGCCGGACGCCGGCTGGCTGCGTACGGTCGAAGTCCCGCTGCGGCCGAGCGGTGTCGGCTGCATGGCGGCGGTCTTCGTCCTCGTCGTGCTCTGGGCTCAGCTGCGGGCGCTGACGGCGTTCGACGTCGCCGCGGTCACCGACCGGATGCGCGGGACCGGGGCGTTCGTCCCCGGAATCCGCCCCGGCCCGCCGACGGCGGACTACCTCGGGTACGTACTTTCCCGGGTCAGCGCGGTCGGCGCGCTCCTGCTGGGCTGTGTCGCGCTGCTCCCGATGGCGGCCCTCGCGCTCCTCGGGATCGCGGACCGTGTGCCGCTGAGCGCCGCGAGCGTGCTCGTCGTCGCGGGTGCGGCGCTGCGCGCGGCCCGGGGGGTCATGGAGGAGATGCGGCACGAGCTGGTGGCGACCGAGTACGCGCGCCGGGAGACGCGCCCCGTCTGACACACACCAGGAAGACCCGAGCGCGACGTTCCCGAATTCCAGCCGTGGACACCCGGAGCACGCCGCCCACCAGGTGTTTTAGAGTGGCCCTCCATATTCCCTCCGAATGCCCTCAGTTCGGATCGCACCAGGCTGTCCGAGACGACGTCGACGGGACCGAACCATGTCTCCAAAGCAGCAACGCGGTGAGGCCACCGTCGACCGCCTCCTGACCAGCGCGCTCCAGGTCTACGCCACCTCCGGCCAGGAGGGGTTCACGGTGAACGCGGTCACCAAAGCCAGCGGGGTGAGCCTGGGCAGCCTGTACCACCACTTCGGCAGCTTCGACGGCCTCGCCGCCAGCCTCTACTGCCGTTGCCTGGAACAGCTCTGCGACACGATGAACGCCGCGCTGTACCGCAGCCGTACGCCACGTACCGCCATCCGCGCCCTGGTCAAGGCGTACTTGGGCTTCACCGTCGAACACCGCGACGCCGCGCTCTTCCTGCACGCCTCGGCCTACTCCGGCTATCTCGCCTCGCACGCCGAGGAGATCAAGGCCCTGAAGGAGGTCAACTTCGCGGGCATCACGGACTGGCTGCGCCCCAAGGTCGAGGCCGGCGAGATCCTGCCCACCCCGGAGCACCTGCTCGAATCGCTGGTGATCGGCCCGCTCGCGGAAACCGCGCGCCGCTGGCTCTCCACCACGTACGACGAGGTCGACCTCGCCGAGGCCGAGCGCATCCTGCCGGACCGCATCTGGCGAACCCTGCGACCGGACTGAGCCCGGCCCGAGACCGGACCGGCCCGGCAGCGGCGGCCGGCACCTGCGCGGTGACTGAATTGACAGGCTTTGGGCGCGGAGAGACCCTGAAATCAGAGCACGTCCCGATGGCCCATCAGAAGTTTGCCATTCACACAATCGGTGATCGTCGTGCCGAATTTCCTGCTCGTCCGTTCCGCGGATCACGTGCTGCTCGGTGTGAGCTGGTCGGGTCTGAGCATCACCGAGACGCGCGCCGACGGTATGCCGGTACTCAAGGCGGTCGGGGACGACGCTCAGCTGGTGCTCACCTTTCCTCCTCAGCATGTGGCCGAGGAGACCTCGCGGCGCGGGCAGGCGGCGCCGCAGACCCTGCCGTCGGGCTCCGGCACCCTCGTGCCGGTATGGCGGGCCGCTCTCTGCGGACCGAGCCGGCTCGCCTTCAGGCTGCCGCGCGGCACCACCTTCGTCCCGACGGTGGACGGCGTCCTGCAAGCAGTCGGACGAGGCCGGCCGATCCCGCCGGGCTCCCCTCCGGGGGCCGCTGACACGGCTCTCGAACTGCCCTGGCGCATGATCTTCTCAGTGGAGGACCGTCTGGGCGGTCACGCATGGAGCTCCGTCCATCCGGTGCTTCCCGTGACGGTCGCCGGAGTCTCCGGGCTGTGGCGGGCCCGGCTTGTCGCCGACCAGCTGGACCCGACTGCCCCGGCACAGGACGCCTGCCTAGCGCTGCGCGCCATCGACCGGGACACCGCGCAGTCGGCCGACCCCGGCTTCTCCCTTCCGCTGGGCCTGGTGGAACGGACACGGCTCGCCGACAACGCCCGCTCGCGTCCCGCACCGGCCACCCGGCTCGAACTGAGCTCCCTGGGCGGCACGTTGTCGGCCGTCGGCAGGTGGGAGGCCTTCGAGTGGGAGCACGAGGCGGTACTGGGCCGGGACGTCCGGGTCCGTACGGTGACCTCCGGCGTGCTCTACCCCCTGGGCCACCGGGCGAAGTACGTGGAGCTCAGCGAGCGGATCTTCGATCAGACGGCCGGTCATGCGGCCGTGCTGCGGAGCACGTACGTACTCACCGTCATCGAGCCGGTGCGTCACCCGCCGCCCGAAGGACCCGCCACTCGTGCCTTCCCCTTCGGGGACGTCGAGATCACGACGCTCGGGTATCCGGACATCGAGGAGGCGGTCTGGCAGGACTTCAGACACCCGGTCACGGGGCAGGTGCACCGCGGCGTCTATTTCCAACCCTGCACGCCCGCGCCGAACCGCCGGCCGGTGTCCTTTCCCGTCCGGTGCGCGGCCTCACCCGGCGACGTGCACTTCGAGCTTCCGTTGGTGTTCGTCGCCGATGTGTCCCAGCCCGGCTTCACGTCACTCACCGACCCCGCCCTGGCCAAGCATCTCTCGGACACGGTCTACAAGCCGCATCCCGTCGCCCTTCCCGGGCTTTCCCTCGATCTCGTCCGCGCGCCCCAGCGCGGCGGCGGCGATGTCCACGAGGTGCACGGCTTCACCGTCAAAGGCAGCTCCCATCCCACCGGGTACCGACCGGTGCTGAGCGCTCTCGCGGTGCGGCTGCCCGCGCTGCGCACCCTGCTCGGCAAGGACGACCTGCACGAGGCCAGCTTTACGGCGACCTACGTGAACCAAGGCGCCGGCCAGGACGTGCTGCTGGAGCTGACCACGCCGTTCGACATCAGCTTCGTCGGCCGCTCCGACCGGTCCGGTGGTCTCGTGGCCCCCTGCTTCAAGGTGAACGCGCTTTCCCGTACCGAGGGGCCCATCGATCTGGACGCCCGGCCCGCCCCGGGAACGGGGCTCATAGACCCGGCTCGCCTCTTCCCCGCCGACGCGACCCTGCTGGGATTCGCACTCAAAGATCTGATCACCGACCTCAAGGCACCGCCGACGATCACCTCTGACCTCCACCCTGGCCGGCCTCCGGAAACGACGATGAAATGGACAGGGGTCAAGCTCAAGGAGAGTGGTCCGTTCACACCGGCCGACGGGAGCACCCTCGACCTGGAAGTGACGGCCTCGGCCGACGGCTCGGACACCGCCTGCACGGTGCACGACTTCGCGCTGGTGCTGCCGACTCCGGCCAAGCCCTTGCTGCGACTTCGGTTCGCGTCGCTGTCCTTCACCCACCACAGCGGAGGCCCGCCCAGGGTTCAGGTCGGCGAGGTGGACGTGACGTTCCTCGGCGAGCTGGAACTGCTCCAGAAACTGGGCGAGGCCGTCGACCTCGGTGGCACCGGTCCGCAGATCGATGTGACACCGGCGGGTCTTGTCGCCCGCTACTCCTTGCCGCTGCCCGTGGTCTCGGCGAGTGCGTTCGTGATGCGCGACTTCGCGGTGAACACCGAGATCGCCGTGCCGTTCGACGGGCGGCCGGTTTCGGTGACCCTCGGCTTCGCGAGCCGGGAGAACCCGTTCACCCTGACCGTCCTGATGTTCGGCGGCGGCGGGTACCTGGAGCTGGAACTCGACCACACCGGGCTGCAGCGGCTGGAGGCGGCTCTGGAGTTCGGCGCGATGCTGGCCGTCGACTTCGTGGTCGCCCGCGGTGAGGTCCATGCCTTCGGCGGTGTCAGGTACGAGATGGCCGGCCGCGAGGTCACGCTCACCGGCTACCTGCGGATCGGCGGGTGCGTCGAGGTTCTCGGGCTCGTGTCGGTCTCGGTCGAGCTGTGCATCACGCTGGCCTACCAGTCCGCCACCAAGGCTCTCGTCGGCCGGGCGACCTTGGTCATCGAGATCGACCTCACCCTGTGGTCGGACAGCATCGAACTCGACAGCGGGACATGGGTGCTGGCCGGCGGCGGAAGCCGGGAGCGAAGCTTCGCCGCCGCCCCACGCGACACCGCGCAGGGGCTGGAACGCTGGCGGGCCTACCAGGCCGCCTTCGCCCACACCAGCTAGGAGCCGGAGATGAGCAAGATCGGTGAGGTCCTGGCCACGGCGACTCTTTCCTTCGCGCCGAGTCAGGTGGTGTGGAGCCGGAACGGGCAGAGCCTGGCCGCGTTCGGCTCCCATCCCACGCACACGGGGTACAGCTCTCAGGTGGGCATACTCAACGCCGCGACGGGCGAGACGCGCTGGTCGAGGGAGACGGTGGACACCAGATCCGTGGCGATCAGCTCCGACGGAGGACGGGTGGCCGTCGCGGCCCGGCTGGGGCGCAAGGAGCCGATCTTCGTACCGTACCTGGACTGCAGCGATCTGCCGCCCGATAAGCGGGAGGAATGCGAGCGGTTCAACAGGGAGGAGGCCGGCACCATCACGGGCTATGAGGTGCCTCCCGATCGCATCAGTGTGCTGGCCGCCCCGGCCGGGGCGGTGCTCTGGGGGCGGGACGACCCGGATGCGGCGGCACGGCACATCGGCTACAGCCCCGACGACAAGCTGCTGGCCGTGACAGGGCAGGGGACGCTCCTGCTCGACGCGGACAACGGCGATGTACGGTTCGAACTCGGCTCCCTGTCCTCGCCCCTGCTTCCCGCGGCCTTCAGTGCGGACTCCCGATCGCTGGCGGTGGCCGACTCCACCCGCATGGTCCTCGTCGATGTCACGGCCGGCGCGACCCGGTGGGTCACCTCGCTCCCGGAAGCCGTCGCGCAGTTCGCCTTCACCGAGAACGGCACCGCGCTGGTCGTCGTGACCGAGCGGCAGGTGCTGACGCTCAGCGCCGATACCGGTGACACCCGTACGTCGGTGCCACTCGAAGACCCGATCCTCGGCGGTCGACCGACCCTGCTGAGCGCCGACGGCCGGAGTCTGGTCAGGGTCGGGACGGAGTCGATGGCGTTGTGGAACGTGGCGGACGGCGGCCGGCGTTTCGAGACACCGGTGCAGAGCCCCGCCGAGGTCCGGTTCAACCCCGTGCTCCCGGAGATCGCGATCGTGTCGGCGAATGGAGTGAGAGTGCTGAACTCCAAGCTGGGCGCCACGGTATGGGAACACGGCACCGATCCCCTGAAGGGTCTCGCGTTCTCCCCGGACGGGCGGCGGCTCGCGCTCTGCGGAACGGCGCTCCACGGCTCCGGCTTCGTCCACGTACACGACATGAACCCCACCAGCGTCTCCCATCACGTCTGCGAAGGCCCGGTGGCGAAGATCGCCCTCACCTCTTCTCTCGGGCAGCTCGCCGTCGCGGCGAGCCATGACCCGGAGGCGAAGTCGTCGGTGTTCCACGCCGACACCGGCGAGCTGGTGCTGGAGAAGGCCCAGCCCGGGTCGATCACCTGCCTGTCGTTCAGTCCGGACGGTCGCCACTTCGCCACGGGTGGCACCGACGGTGGCGTCCGGCTCTACACCTCCCTGACCGGTAACAGAGAGTGGATGGTCGCCCACACCGCCAAGGTGAACGGCGTCGCGTTTCTCTCCGCCGACGGGGAAGACGCCGTCGTCACCGCCGGCGGGGACAAGACCGTACGTCTCCTCGCCCGTGCCACGGGCGACGAGAACTGGCAGGTCACCCACCCGCAGCCGGTGACACTGGTGGCCGCGAGCCCCGACGGGCGCTGGATCGCCACGGCCTGCGCGGATCGTTCCACCCGGATCCTGAGCCCGGCCACGGGCGCGGAGCTGTTCAGCTTCCCCCACGACGGGAAAATCAGGGCGATCGCCTTCAACCCCCAGGGCTCAAGGCTGGCCACCGGCGGCGACGACGGGGTTGTGCTGATCATCGACACCGCCACCGGACGAGAACTCGGCCGCTCCCTCCACACCCGTGAAGTGACCGCAGTCGCCTTCCGTCACGACGGAACCCTGCTGGCGACCGCGGGCAAGGACCACGCGGTCAATCTGTTCGATCTCGCGGTCGACCCACCGAGACTGGTACGAGGTCTGGCCTTTCCGCAGACGGTCACCACGCTGGTCTTCCACCCGACCGAGGCGGAACTGGCGCTCGTCAACGACGAACCGACTCCCACGGTGACGATCATCGATGCGGACGAAGGGACCGAACTCGCCCGGCTCGCCCACCCCGCGACGGTGAACGACCTGGCGTACAGCCCCGACGGGAAGCTCCTCGGGACGGCCTGCGCGGACTCGTTGGCCCGTGTCTACCCGGGACGGCGAGGACCGTGAGCACCCTTGTGTGGGTGGCGGTACCCGCCGGGCTGTCCTCGCCGTCGACGCTGCGGATCCGCGTCATGGTCGTCCCCCGGCTGGGCACGGGCTCTCTCACCGACCTCGACCTGCGGGACTGGCCGGCCGCGCTGGCCGACGCGTCGTTCTCCCTGGAGGTCAAGACCGCCGACGGCGTCCATGAGGTGGACCGTGCTCCGGGGTACGAGCACGTCGCGGACAGCGACGCCTGGCACGCGTTCTTCGACGGGGACGCGGGACTGATCGAGGAGTGGGCCCCGAAGGAACAGCCCACTCCACAGGTCCGTCCGACCTATGCGGATGCCCGGGCCGTCCTCACCGCCTACCGGGAGTGCACGAGCATCCTGGCCGACCCCGAATCCGACGGCGAGGCGGCCGTCCGGCAGCGGATCGAGCGGTGGAACAGCCCGTTGTCGGCCACCGTCCAGGAGGAGGAGCCGCTCCCGCCGCTCCCACCGGCGATCGACTTCCACCAGGCTGTGGCGACGCTGCGCGAACACCCCACCGTACTGCGGGCCCTGGGCCTGATCTTCGAGCTGACCGCCGAGGTGAACGACCTCGACATCGGCACGGCTCCCCGGTTCCTGCGCGTCCGCGGCGCGGACCTGCCGGTGGGCGTCACCTCTCCCTGGACCAAGTACGACCTCGCCGACGGCGTGTTCTGGCCCGCCCCCGCCGACGGATCGAGCGGGATCCGGCGGGGATTCCTGGATCTGAGGGGTGTCGGCCTGCTCGACTGGGCGGGCGCCACGACCCCTCGGTGGGCACTCAGTACGGTCGACGTGGACGGAGCCGTACGCGCGCTGCGTACGGAGGCCAGGGCGCTGGACGCCGCCGGCGAGCGCCGCCCCGCGCTGCCGGGCCTGCGGACACCCGGACTCATGCTGATCCGTCCCGACCGCCAGTCCGACTTCACCGCCCGCGCCGGGATAGCCGCCGGCCGGGCCGGAGCCGCCCTGTCCAACGCCGAGTTCACGGCCGAGGACCTGGTGCTCGGCTACCGGGTGGACATCCGGATCGGAGATCCCCTCGTCTTCCATCCCCTGTGCGCGCGCGAGGCCACGTACACCGTCGAGGATTCGGACGGCCGGCTGATCACCTTGGGCGAGGCCGCTCAGTGGGAGGAGGGCCACATCGCGCCCTACGCGGCGGTCAAGACCCCCGACGGGCGGCTGCACGCCGACGAGGTCGTGGTCCGTTGGGACGGGTGGGGGCTGGCGACGCCCGTCATCGACCTGCTCGACGACTCCCCCGGGCCCGTACCCAGCCCCGCGGCGGCACTTCCGTACGCGTTCCGCTGGGACTTCGCCCCGCCGGACCGCACTCTGCCGCGGCTGCGGTTCGGGACCCGCTACCAGCTGCGGATCCGGATCGCCGACCTCACCGGCGGCGGGCCGAGCCTTGAGGACACCCGTGACGACACCACTCACGCCACGAAGACGATCCTGTACACCCGGAGCGAGCCCATCCAGCCGCCGCGGCTGAGCCACGACGGCCCGTTCCTCGCCGGGTCCGCCCTCGACCGGATGGTCATCCGCAGCGACCTCGGCATGAACGTCGCTCAGTTCGCTCTCGCCAACCCGCAGTACCCCAAGGTCGAACGGCGCACGCTCCGCCCGCCGGCCACCACTTTCGCCCTCGCCGAGCAGCACGGCGCCTTCGATCCGTCGCGCGACGAGGACCCCGACCCGCAGTTCCTGGAGCGCACGTGGGAACGGGCGCAGCGCGCCCTGCGCGCCGAGACCACAGGCGACCTGGCGGACGCGCTCCCCGATTGTGCGACCAGCGGTATCAGCGCCCACATTCCCGCCGAGCCCGGCGGACTCACCACCTCGATCACCGAGCGGACCGCCTGGGAAGACTGGCCCTCCAGTGCCCCCAGATTTGTCGATCTCTCCGACCAGCCCTCCGCGAGCCCGCCCCTCTGGCTCGACTGGAACGGCGCCACGCTGGAGATCCAGCTGGCCAAGGGCGAAGAGGCGGTCCTCGAACTGTCCTCCACCGTCGGTGACAAATACATCGGCCACTTCGCCGTCACCTCCTGGCTGAAGCAGCCGGAGGGCGTGCCCCTGCCGGTCGACGAATGGCAGGTCGCCGTGCTCAACGGGCGGCATCCGCTGCTCTCACCCGTGCGCAGGATTCACCTGGTCCATGCGGTGAGACGGCCGCTGGCGCAGCCGCTCTGGCAGCTTCCGCGGGAGAACGTCGATCGTGCTGCGAACGACACCAACGCCGTTCTGCGGCCCGTCTTCTCGTCCACCGGCCTGAACACCGACAGCACCGGCAGGCTGGAGATCTCCGCGACCTGGCGTGAATGGTCGAACGACGGCGTCACCGATCAGACCGTCCCCTACCTCTACGGGGAGACGATCGCCCGCGGCGATCCGCCCCGCCTGGCGATCCGCCACGAGTTCGGCGACACCAAGCACCGGAAAGTGACCTACACGCTGAAGGCGATCAGCCGCTTCCGTGCGTACTTCGACGAGGACGACCCGGACGAGGCCTTCCAGTTGAGTGCCCCTCAGGCGGCCGTCAGCATCCCCTCCAGCGCCCCTCCGCCCGCCCTCTCGCTGTGGTCGACGACGCCTTCCTTCCGTGTGCAGCAGCAGGCGACGTCCGACCGGATCGAGCGGTCCAGGGCGTCGCGGCGGCTGCGCGTGGAACTCGCGAGCCCGTGGTACGAGACCGGTGAGGGCGAACGCCTCGCGGTCCTCGTCGCGGCCGACGGGGCCACGCCCGGCATCCCCGTGACCCGGCTCGGCAGAGACCCCCTCTTCGCGTCCGCGCCGCTCCCGACGACAGCCGCCAAGAGCTGGTTCACGGGCTTCAGCGAGCCTCCCGTCACCTCTCCGGACCTGGGACCGTCGGTCTGGATCATCCCCTACCTCGTCACACGCGATGGAGACCGGTGGTACGCGGACATCGAGATCGCTCCGCCGTCGACGGCCCCCTCCTACGGTCCCTTCGTCCGGCTCGCCCTGGCCCGCTTCCAGCCCCACACTCTGCGGAGCCTGTCCCCGCTCTCCCCCGTCGTGGTGTCGGACCCGGTACGCCTTCTGCCCGACCGCCGTCTGATCGTCGAGCGGACCGGCCCGGATCTGCGTCTGTCGCTGCTTGGAGCAGGACCCCATCCGCCCAACCGTCTGGAAGCCGTCCTGGAGGAAGCGCACACGCCTTCGGGAGCCTTGGCGCCCGACGCGATCGACCTGGTCGACCTCACCGTCCCGCCCGCCGCCGGCATCCCCGCCTGGCGACCGCTGCCGTCCGCCACCCTCGCGAGCGGTCAGCCGGAGACCCCGGCGACGCTGCGCATGCCGGCCGGCAGCCGCCCGCTGCGGCTGCGCGTCCGTGAGGTGGAGCGGCTCGACGCGCCCCCAGCCTCGACCGCACCCGTCGAGCTCCGGGACCGGACGGTGTTCGTCGACGTCGTTCCGCTCCCCGCCGACTGGCGGCCGAGCTGATCCGCGCCGGCGCCCGGCCCTAGGAGCGGCGGCGGGGCTTGCCCCGCTTGGCTGCCTTCGGGGCGCCGGAGCCGCCGCGTGCGTTCTTGGTGGTCGGCTTGCCGCCGGACCTGGCGGGCGTCTTGCCGGAGGCGGGCTTGCGCTGTGCGCCGCCCGTGGCGGGGCGCTTGGTCTTCGGCTGGGGCGGGGTCTGGGGGCGGCCGCGGGTGCTGTTCACGGTCCGGCCGCGGACGATGCCGATGAACTGCTCCACCAGGTCGGTGGTCTCCTCCTGCGGCCAGGACAGCGCGACCCGGGACTCCGGGACGCCGGTGACCGGGCGGTAGGTGAGGTCCTTGCGGTGGTGCAGGCGGGCCAGGGACTGCGGTACGACGAGGAGGCCGATCCCGGCCGCCACCAGCTCGACGGCGTCCGCCGTCGTGGCGGGCCGCTCGAAGGCGGGGCGGCCCGGCGGGGTCTCCCAGTCGAAGACGTCGTCGAGGGGGTGCAGCACGATCTCGTCGGCGAGGTCCTCGGCGGACACCTCGTCGACCGCGGCCATGACGTGGTCCTTGGGGATCACGACGACCGTGGTCTCGGTGTACAGGGGGATGGCGCTGAGGTCGTCGCGGTCGACCGGCAGCCGGACGAAGCCGGCGTCGGCGCCCGGCCCGCGCAGCGCCTCGCACGCCTCGGCGGCGGGCACGGCGACGAGGGTGAGGGGGACGTCGGGCAGCCGCTCGTTCCAGATCCGCACCCACTTCGTGGGCGTCACTCCCGGGACGTACGCGAGCCGGAACGAAGGGGGTACTTCCGAGCCTGTCACCCCGCCAGATTACCCGCCGTGGTCGGAGGTCGCGCACATGCTCGATACCCTGGAACCATGACGTCGCACCAGACCACCCAGACGATGAAGCCCGCGACCGCGGCGAAGAAGCTGGGTGTGTACCTCGAGGCCACCCCCGCAGAGTTCCAGGAGGGTGTCGTCTCACGCACCGAGCTCAACGCCCTCCAGGCCGATCCGCCCCAGTGGCTCCAGGACCTGCGGCGCAACGGCCCGCACCCTCGCCCGGTGGTCGCGGCGAAGCTGGGCATCTCCATCGCGGGCCTGGCCCGCGGTGGCATCACCGAGCC
Source organism: Streptomyces sp. NPDC039465 (assembly GCF_055639315.1). NCBI lineage: Bacteria > Bacillati > Actinomycetota > Actinomycetes > Kitasatosporales > Streptomycetaceae > Streptomyces > Streptomyces sp. NPDC039465. Next base: position 147,807 of record NZ_JBVKAP010000009.1, read on the forward strand.
GCTGACCACGGAGCAGATCGAGGAGCTCAAGCGTGAGCTTCCCGAGTGGCTCCAGAAGGAGCGCGCCACCCAGGCCGAGGTCCGCAAGGAAGCGGTCCGGATCAAGGAGAAGCAGCAGGAGAAGGCGGCGCGCGCGGAGAACGACCCGCGGCGCTGACCCGTATCCGTACCGCTGGAACAGCGGAAAGGGGCCGGACAGGCATGTGCCTGTCCGGCCCCTTCCGTGTTCCCGGGTGCTACTTCGGGACGACCCAGACCTGGGCCTTGGCCGTGGTCGCCGTGTAGAGCTGGATCTTGGTGCCGTTGGCGGTCTGGCCGCCGGTCACGTCCAGCACCTTCCCGGACGCGATGTGCACGATCTGGCCCTTGGGGTTGACCGACCACCGCTGCGCCGGCTGCCCATGGCAGTCGTAGAGCGAGATGGTGTTGCCGTTGGTGCTGGCGTTACGGGCGTTGTCCAGGCACTTGCCCAGGGCCCGGATCGTCCCGTCGTTCTGGAGGATCCAGGACTGGGCCACGCCGCCGTTGCAGGTGTAGAGCTGGATCTGCGTGCCGTTGGCCGCCTTGCCGCCCTTCACGTCCAGGCACTTCCCGCCGAGCCCGCTGATCCTGCCCTGCGGGGGCAGTGCCGCGCCGGCGCCCTTGGCGAGGTACCGCAGGCCCTGGACGTCGAACTGCTGGACGTAATTGCCCGCCCGCTTGTCCATGTACGCGTAGGCGGGCGTGCACATGACCGGGAACTGGCCCGAGTCGGTGCCCTTGACGCAGTCACCCCGCGTCAAGGTGCGGTTCGCGTGGGTCAGCCCCAGGGTGTGCCCGATCTCGTGGCTGATGTGGTTGCGCATGTACATCTCGCCCATGGCGGCCGTCGGCTTCCCGTCCGCGGTGAAGAACGAGTCGTCGATGTACGCGTCTCCGCTGGTGACCGTGGCGGGTATGGACGAGCGGGTGAAGCCGCAGCTGAGATTGGCGGTGCCGGACCCGTCCCGGACCACCTTCCAGCCGGTGCTGCCCATGGTGCCGCTGCCCGCCGGCGGTACGCAGGGGCGATGCAGCAGACCGATGACCACCTCGCCCTTGGGCCGGACGTAGTCCCAGCCGACGGGCCGGGTGTCGACGGTGACCGGGAGGCTGGTGATCCGCTGGAGGTCGGCGGCCGACGCCTTCACATAGCGGGAGAGCCAGTCCGCGGACTTCTGGTCGTAGAACTTGATCGTGTAGCCGGTCGGGAGCCACTGAGTCGCACCGCTCAGCTTCCACCCCACGCCCTCCGGGGGCGCGGCCGCGGCGGCGGCGGCCGCCCTGGGCGCGGGTGCCGCACCCAGGGACATGACGCCGTCCTTGAAGGGGGTGTGGTCGGTGCGGAAGACACCGGAGTCCTCCGCGTGGGCGTCGGGCACCGCGGTGGGTGCGGGCGCCGGCGCCGCGCTCGCGGCCTTCGGCTCCTCCTCGGTGCCGAACGCGACGGGCGACAGCTGGAGCCCTCCGACGATCGCCGCCGCGGCGCACGCGGCGACGACGGATATTCGACGCTTACCTGTAAGACGCCTGTGTGTGGATCGCAAAGTCCCCGTTGGCCTTTCGTCGAAAGCACGATTGCCGTCCCGGGCCGTCACCAAGGGACGCCCGGGGCCGGTGTGATGATAGAGGTCACCGTCGGCCGGGCTGCGCGGGCACCCCGGCACGGACCTGGGGGCCGAATCCCGGCAGGGGCCGCAACACCCCGGTCTGCCGGGCCAGTTCGGCCGCGTAGAGGCGGGTCAGTTCGTCCATGCGGAAGGTCGTCTCGGTGACGGGTTCGACGAGCCGGGCGTCGACCAGTTCGTCGAGGGCGCCGGCGGCCCCGCGCGGGTCGGCGCCCACCAGCCGGGCGACGTCGGTGAGGCCGAACTCGTCGTGGTCGAGGAGTCCGAGGAGCTGGAAGGCGCGTGCCGCGCGGGTGCGGCCTGCGAGGGGCGAGGCGAGGAGGCGGCGGTAGCTGCGGTCGATGCAGGCCCGCACGGAGAGGCCTTCGGCCTGGAGTTCGTCGAGCCGGTGGGCCCGCCGGCTCAGCCGGTCGGCGAAGCCCCGCAGGGACCATTCGGGCCGCGCGACCAGCCGGGCACCGGCGATGCGCAGGGCGAGGGGGTGGCGGCCGCACATCCGGGCGATGTCCACGGCGGCGCCCGGTTCGCGGGCGAACCGCTCCCCCGTGCCGAGCAGCGCGAGGAGTTGGACCGCGCTCGCCTCGTCGAGGACGGGGACAGGGACGCGGGTGGCGAAGAGAGTGGGGAGGGTGGAGCGGCTGGTGGCGAGGACGGCGCAGGCGTTGTTGGCCGGGACGAGGGGCCGTACCTGCGAGGCGTCGCGGGCGTTGTCGGCGACGATCAGCAGGCGGCGCCCGGCGAGCATCGACTGGTAGCGCAGGGCGGCTTCGGCGGTGGAGTCGGGGATCTGCGCGGGTGGCAGGCCGAGGGCGCGCAGGAAGCCGCTGAGGACGTCGTGCAGCCCAGGCGGACGGCCGTACGGGGCGGGGCCGGCGAAGTCGGCGTAGAGCTGGCCGTCGGGGTAGAGCGGGGCGAGGTCGTGGGCGTGGCGGAGCGCGAGGGCGGAGGCGCCGCATCCGCCCTGTCCGTGGAAGACGACGGTGGGTGCGCCGACCGTCGTGGTGGGGGCGGCGTGCAGGGCTTCGCGCGCCAGCCCGATCTCGCGGCGGCGGCCGACGAATACCGTTGGCTCGGCCGGGAGTTGACGAGGGGCTGGGTGGGCGGTGAGGGCCGGGGACGTGAGGGGTGCTCCATGGCCCAGGGCGGGGTCGCGGTCCAGGGATGGGTCGCGGTTCAGGACGGCGCGGTGCAGCCGGGTCAGTTCCTCGCCGGGGTCCATGCCGAGTTCGTCACGCAGTGCCGTACGGGCTTCGTCGAACACGCCGAGCGCGCCCGCGACGTCGCCGTTGCTGTAGAGGGCGAGCATGAGGCGGCCGCGGAGCCGTTCGTGCAGCGGATGGAGTCCGACGACGTGGCGCAGGCGCTGGATGACGCTGCCGTGGCGGCCGAGCGCCGCCTCGACCCCGACGTGTTCCTCGACGACGCTCAGATGGAATTCGGTGAGGTGCTGGGTGAAGGCGCGCAGGGCCACGCCGTGGGTGACGTTCTCCAGGGGGAGGCCGCGCCACAGGTCGAGCGCCTCGGTGTAGAGCTCGGCGGCCTCGGCCGGGCGCCGCTGGGCGACGGCCCGGCGCGCGTCCGCGGCCTTGGCGCGGAAGCGGGGAAGGTCGACGTCGCCGTCGTCGACGCGCAGGACGTAGCCGGTGCGGGAGGTGGTCAGCAGGGCCCCGGTGGCCTGGAGGTGGCGGCGCAGCTGCATGACGTACGTGCGCAGGTTGGCCACGGCGGACGGTGGTGGTTCGTCGCCCCAGATCTCGCGTACGAGCGCGGAGACGGGTACGGGTCGCCCGTCGTGGGCGAGGAGCATGGCGAGCAGGACGCGTTGTTTGTCCGCGCCGATCCGGACCGGGACGCCTGCCACACGTAGTTCGAGCGTGCCGAGGGTACGGAAGGTGACGGCCTTGGGTCTGGGACAGTCGCTGTCCGCGGAGGCGCTCATATGCGGGTGCCGCCGAGTCTGCGGACGGCGGTGCCGAGGAGCTGGTCGCCAGGGAAGAAGCCGCGCTGGCGGGAGTCGATGCTGTCGGGGTTGTCGCCGCGTACGACGAGGGATCCGGCGGGGACGCTCGCGCCCGGGGCGGCGCCCGCGATGCCGTCCGGGACAGGCTCGCCGGGCAGCGCGGCGACCCGCTTGATGTTCCAGCCGACGCCGTGGCGGTCGGTGGCGTACGGTCCGTCGATCCGCGGCGGTTTGAGCACGACGATGTCGCCGCGGCCGACCGCGGCCAGTGGCCGGCGGCGTACGAGGACGCGTTCGCCGTCTCGCAGAGTGGGCGCCATGCTGTCGCCCCGCACGGAGACGACCACCAGCGATTTGCGCATGCGAAGGGTCGCAAGTGCGGCGGTCACAAGTGCGGCACCAAGTCCGGCGGTCAGCCGTCCCACCCGCAATTGCACCCTCCTTAGGCAGCTTTGGCGGTGATCAGGATCCTGCGTCGCCGAGCGCCGGGTGTCAATCCCTCGCCGGCACAGCCTTCGCTCGCATGCCATTGCCAATGGCCGGGCGCTGTATATCGGCTGTACGCCCGGCTGTACGGGCCGCTCGTAGGGTCCTGAGCCGCACCGCACCTGTCAGCGGTGATACGGAAGGGGCTCACATGAACAAGATGCTCAGGAAGCTCGGCGACCGCGTGCTGGAGGGCCTGGTGCCGAGCACCACCGCCCAGGCCGACACGAGTTTCTACAAGTTCTGCTACTGCAGCGGGCCGTTCTACTACCGCCGGCTGTGTCACGTCGCCAGCGGTGTGACCAGCTGCGGGGCGTGCTACCGCTCCGGCGAGTGCTGAGAGAGGCAGACCGCCGGTCCGTCGCTGGGTTCCAGCCGGCGGACCGGCACCTCCCGAGCACGTGGGGACGAGACCGTACGTCGAGGAGCTGAGGGTGTATTACATCGGGGTCGCGGCCCGTCTCCTGCTGATCGTCGTCTTCGTCGCGGCGGCCGCTGGAAAGTCCTGGCGCCGTGCGTCGTTCACCGCCTTCGCCTCGTCACTGACCGCGCTGCGGCTCTTCCCGCGGCGGTGGAGCACCGCCGCGGCGGCGGCGACGGTCGCGGCGGAGGCCGCCACGGCCGTTCTGCTCGTCCTTCCCGCGACGGCCGGTGCGGGCTTCGCGCTGGCGCTGGTCCTGCTGGGCGCGTTCGTCGCCGGGATCCTGGCCGCGCGCCGGGGCGGTCGGCAGGTGCCGTGCCGGTGCTTCGGCGCAACCAGCATGCCGCTCGGCCTGCCGCATGTGATCCGCAACGCCCTGCTCGCGGCCGTCGCCGCGGTGGGGCTCGCCGCCCTGGCCGCGCCGTCCGCACCCGTACACCCGGGCGGGCTGGTGATCGCGGGTGTGACGGCGGCGGTCGGCGCCCTGCTGGTGGTGCGGATGGACGATCTGCTGACTCTCGTGCCGCTTCCTCGCTGACCGCCGGAGCTCTCCGGTGGACCGACCCGGCCGGCCCGTTCGGCCGGACCGCTGACTGGAGTCCGTGATGGCCTTTGTCGTTGTCGCGCTGGTGCTCGTCGCCGCGCTCTGCCTCCTCCTCCTCGTGCTCGTCCTCGCGGTGCTGCGCCGGTTGCGCGAGCACGAGGAGCGGCTCGAGCAACTGGCCCGCGCCGGTGGGCCGATGGGCGCGTACGACCCGTCCGAGCTCGTCGGCCGCCGGGTCCCCGAGCTCGCCGAGCACACCGGCGGCGCGCCGCGCACGGTCGGCTTCTTCTCGGTCGGCTGCGAGGCCTGCCACGAGCAGGCGCCCGCGTTCGTCGCGGCGGCGGCGACCGAGGCCGCCTCCGCGGTGGTGGTGGGCAGCCCGGCGGACGAACTGACCGCGCTGCTCAGCGGCGTACCCACGGTCCTCGGCGGCACGCAGGGCGACGCGCTGATGAAGGCGGTCGACATCAAGGCCTTCCCGACCTTCCTCCAGGTCGACGAGGACGGGCTGATCGTCGGCGCAGGCATCGCCGTGGCGGAGCTGCCCGCCCGGGCGCCCGCGCTGTGACGGGCGGGCCGGGGGCCGGGGACGGGACGAGGGCCAGGAGCAGCGTCCGCCACCTGCGGACCGCCTGGGGCTACTGCTGGGCGGCGGCGCCGGGCGTCTGGGCGGGTCATCTGCCCCTCGCTGTGGTGGCCGGGCTCGTTCCCCCGGCCACGGCCTGGCTCACCAAGCTGCTGGTCGACGACCTCGCGGGCGGCCAGGGCACGCACACCCTGTGGTACGCGGCGGGTCTGGCGGGCGTGGGGCTCCTCAGCGCCTTCCTGCCGCAGCTCGCCGAGTACCTGCGCAGCGAACTCGGCCGCAGGATGGACCGGTTCCTCCAGGACCGGCTGCACACCGCCGTCAACGGCTTCCACGGCCTGTCCCGGTTCGAGGACCCGCGCCATCTCGACCGGCTGCGGATGGCGGCGCAGGCGTCCGGGGGCACGCTGCAGCCGGTCACCGGCGGGGCGGCGGAGACCGGACGCAACCTGATCGCGCTGATGAGCCTGCTCGCCACGCTGTTCGTGCTCAGTCCCGTGATGGCCGTGCTGGTGCTGGCCGCGGCGGTGCCGGTGCTGATCGGCCGGCTGGCGCTGTCCCGACGCCGGGTGGGCATGCTGGCCGCGACCTCGGCGGCGATGCGCAGGGAGCTCTTCTACTCGGCGCTTCTGACGGAGGAGCGGGCGGCGAAGGAGGTGCGGCTCTTCGGCCTCGGGACCTTCCTCAAGGACCGGATGCTCGGGGAGCTTTCGGGGATCCAGTCGGCTGAGCGCCGGCTCGACCGCAGGGAAGCGGTCGTGCAGGGGGCGCTGTCGGCCCTGTCCGCGGCGGTGGCCGGCGGCGGTTTGGTGTGGGCCGTGCACGCGGCGACGACGGGCCGACTGACCGCGGGCGACGTGACGGCGTTCGTCGCCGCCGTCGCCGGGGTGCAGGCCGCGCTGATCGGGCTGGTCGCGGGGCTGGCCCAGGCGCATGAGGCGCTGCTGATGTTCTCGTACCACGTCGCCGTGACCGAACTGGCCGACGACCTCGCCCCGCCGCGGGCGCTGACGGCGGGCGAGGGCGTACGGAACCTGCCGGCGCTGCGGCGGGGTGTGGAGCTGCGGGACGTGTGGTTCCGCTACGACGAGCGGCAGCCGTGGGTGCTGAAGGGGGTGGATCTCTTCATCCCCTTCGGGCGGTCGCTCGCGCTGGTGGGACTGAACGGCGCGGGCAAGAGCACCCTGATCAAGCTGCTGTGCCGGTTCTACGATCCGGTGCGCGGCTCGGTCCACTGGGACGGGACCGACCTGCGGGACGTCCCGCCCCAGGAACTGCGGGCCCGGATGGCGGTCCTCTTCCAGGACTTCATGAGCTACGACCTCACCGCACGCGAGAACATCGGCGTCGGCGCGCTGGAACTGCTGGGCGACGACGACGAGATCCGCCGGGCCGCCGCTCTCGCCGGGGCGCACGAGCTGGTCACGGCGCTGCCGCGGGGGTACGACACCCTGCTCAGCCGAATCTTCTTCGCCGACGGGGAGGGCGAGGAGGAGGACCCGGCGGCGGGGACGACCCTCTCGGGCGGTCAGTGGCAGCGGCTCGCGCTGGCCCGGGCGCTGCTGCGGCAGGGCAGGGATCTGCTGGTCCTGGACGAGCCCAGCGCGGGTCTGGACGCCCAGGCCGAGTACGAGGTGCACGCACGGCTGCGGGCCCATCGGGCGGGGCGGACGAGTCTGCTGGTGTCGCACCGGCTCAGTGCGGTTCGGGAGGCCGATGTGATCGTCGTCCTCGACGGGGGACGGATCACCGAACAGGGCACTCATGACGAATTGATGGCGGCCGGCGGCGCCTACGAGCGGCTGTTCACCGTGCAGGCGCGGGGGTATCTGCCTCAGCCCGCGGCGGCCGAGTCGTGAAAGGCGTCCGGACGCCGGCGCCGGGCACGGGGGCCGGCGCCGGCGGCCGGCACGGTCACGGCTGGGCCTGGAGCCAGTCGAGCTTGTAGCCGTAGAGGCCGCGCTCGCAGAGCGCGGTGCACGTCCCGGACCAGGCCTGCGCGCCGACGGTGGGCGCCGGGGCCTCCTGCGCCCTGGGCTCCTGGATCGTGGAGTCGGTCGCGCTCGGCGGGGTGGGCTCCTCGGCCTGGGCGGGTGCCGCGAGTCCGGTGAGGGTGAGCGTGGCCGCCGTACACGCGGTGAGCCACGCGCGGCGTATTCGACTACGGGACAAGGCTGTTCCCCTCCGTTGCATCTGCTACATGCGAATCGAACGGAGGGTTTCAGAACGTCAGCACGAAGTGCAAGATCGCACCGTCGGGCCGATCGATGGCCGGGGCATGGACATTGCCGGTGTGACGAGATTGTTCTGGTGCGCGCGCGGTCAAAAAAGGCAGCATCCGACCCGTACCGGCTCGGATGCTGCCTCCGCGAGAACGTCAGGCCTTGGCGCCGTCCAGTTCCCACGCGTGGAGCTTGAACTCCCGGCGGAAGTCGGGGTGGTCCTCCCAGTTCCGGGCGACACCGCGCAGCACGTCCCAGTTGTGCTCCAGCGCGTGGTCGATGGCCTCGCGCAGCGCCGGCTCGGCCGCCTCGCGCTGTTCGGCGAGCCCACGCACGGCCGCGGCCGCCTTGACGGTGTTGAGCAGGGCACGCAGGGCGCGCGAGGTGTCGTCCATGCCGAAGCCGTGCTCGCTGCCGGTCTCGGCGTCGAACAGCGGCCGCAGCCGGGCCTCGATGAACGCGTTGATCCGCTCGAAGTTCTGGACGTCCACCGGTTCTCCATCTCCTGCCGCCCGCGCTCGGGTGCGGCACCTCAGGGTTTCGCTCTGACCAGTGATTATCGCCGGTCACAAACCCGGCCCGTCACCCGGCGCCAAGCCGCTATGACCGGTTGTTCGACGGGCCGAAGAACTCGACCTCGGCGATGGCGACCTGCTTGTCGGCGGCGGCTCCGTAGGCCGAGCGCAGGACGAACCGGACAGCGGTGACCTCGCCCACCCGGAACGCGCGGCGCTGGCCTCCGGCGCCCTGGTCGAGGGTGAGGACATGGGTGACGGTCTTGCCGTCGGCGGTGGTGACCACGGCGTCGACGCGGTGCGGCAGGGCCGAGCGGGAGAGCTGGTCGGGGCGGGTGGAGACGCCCGGGGTGATCACGAGGTCCAGGAGGCGCGTGGGGCGGTCGAAGCGGGCTTCGAGCCATTCGCCGTCACCGGACTGGGTCACGCCCGGCCCCCACCAGGTGTTGTTCAGCTTGTCGAAGGCGAGCTGCGGCGCGTGGCCGGGGAAGGACCGCGAGGCCTTGAAGCTCTCCGGTCCGACCGGGGCACGCTTGGCGAAGTGGTCCCGGACCGCGTTCACGGCCCGTTCCGTGTTCAGTCCGGCGGTGATCAGCAGGGCCAGCACCAGCACGCCCACCACCACGTTCATCACCCGCCCAAAGCCGCGCCGCAGCCGCGGCCGGTCGCCGGCCCAGGGCGTCTCTCCCGTGCCGGGGCCGAACAGCCGCCGCCACCAAGGCCGGTGGGGCCGACCCGCAGCCTCGGGGGCACGGGACATCGGCATGGCGCAGCGTCCGCAGAAGTGCCGGTCGGGTCGGTTGGGGGTGGCGCACCAGGGACATGGCACGCCGCCTTCGGTGCCCGCTTCCTGGCCCGGGGCCCGTACCTGCGGGCGGTTCGCAACCGGGCGGCCCGGCAGTACGGGCTCCACGGACGGCCGTGCGGCGGGCCGGGGTTCGGGCTCGGTGACCGGTACGAGCAGGGACCTGGCCCGGGCGACGGTGTCGTCGGGCGCGGCCTCGGGAACCGGCCGGGTGGGGGCGGTGTCGTCCGCCGCTTGGGGCGGTACGGGGGCGGTCCGCTCCCCCGGCGACGGCTCCGCGGGCGGAGGCGCGACGGATGCTCGCGCTGTTCCCGTTCGTTCCGCAGCCGGGGCCGGGGCCGGGTCCTGACCGACGGGGGCGGGGGCCGGGGCGGTGCCGGTGCCGGTGGCCGTGCGCGGCGGCGCGGCGGCGTCCCCTCCCGGCCGGGTCTCACCGGCGGCCGGGGCCGGGGCCGTGGCACGCCCGGAGTCCGGGGCCGCCGGGGCGTGCCGTTCCGGCTCTTCGGACGTCCAGCCCAGCACCGCGCCGCAGGAGTCGCAGAAGGACTGGCCGGGTTCCGCCCGGGTCCCGCACTCGGTGCAGTTCGCGGCCCCGGGGGTTCGCCTGGTCATCTCTCGGGGTTCCTTTCGGAGGCGGTCACCTGGACCGTGTAGGGCATGTGGGCGGGGCGGGCGGCCGCCACGAGGCTGTCGAGCCGGTGCTCGTCCGCCGGGGTCGGATGGGGCAGCCGCAGGGTGACGTGGAGCCGTGGGCGGCGCTCGCCGGGGACGGGGCCGAGGGGTCGGGCGTGCCAGTCGGCGGCCCCGCTCTCGCTGATCTCCGGTTCCACCCCGAAGGCCAGCCGGATCGCCTCGGACAGGCCGCGGCGGGTGCCGCGGACGCGGTGCAGGTACGCGGCGGCGGCGACGGCCGCGCGCAGCCGCGCCTCCGGCTCCGTACCGTCGGTCTCGGCGCCGACCCAGCCGCCGAGCCATTGGGTGAAGTCGACCGGGGCCAGGGCCGGGGTGAAGTAGGCGTCCAGGCAGTCGAGGACACCGAGGATGGGCGCGATGACCTCGTCGAGTCCGGCGACGAAGCGCTGTGCCAGGTCGTCGTCGGCGAAGACGGCCGGCAGCATCGCGCCGATCGGCGCGGAGGATCCCATTCCGTCGATCGAGCCTCTCACGCGCCGTCTCCGATCACGCGGACCCGGTGGTCGAAGGAGAAGACCAGCGACGGCGCTTCGAGGTCGATGCGGTCCGTCGCCTCGCCGCGCTTCCCGGTCAGCGGGTCGGCGGGGTGAAGCCGGACCTCGTCGACGAGTTCGACTCCGGGGACCCGCTGGAGCACGGCGAAGACCTCGCCGGACTGGACCGGGCGGCCGAAGGGCCACCCCTTGCCGTCGGCGCCGCCGGTGAGCGGGTCGAGGTGGCGGTAGAGCGCGTCGTGGGCCTGGCGGCGTACGCGATCCGTGTCGACGCCGCGGAAGGCGTGCACGGTGGCGACGACGGTGACGCCCTGGTAGAAGGGCGGGCCGACCGCCAGCCGGGTCCCGATGAGGCGTCGCTCGTCGAGATGCCGGGTGATCCGACTCAACAGCCCCTTGCCGGGCACGAGTTGTTCGAAGCGCAGCCGCCCTCCCGGGTCCGGCACCGCCTGCGGGACCACCAGGACCCGTACGGCATAGGCACCGTGCTCGCCCTCGTCGCCCTCCAGGCAGGTGATGCGGGCCGTCTCCGGAGCGGCCCGGCGGGCCAGTTCCTCGTAGTCGCGCAGCGTCACGGCCCGTTCCTGCGCCCGCAGGGTGATGGGGGCACGGACCTTGGCCTCCTCGACCGTCTCGCCGTCGACCCCGCCGCGTGCCGCCTCACGGTTGACGACCTCGGACACGTACGGGACGGAGCTGCGCAGCACCTGCACGGCGCCGCGGGCGACGTTCCCGGCCCGCCCGCCGCCGGTGCGGTAGCGGCGCGCCCGGACGACGGCGCCCTTGGGGGGCGCCGCCCCGAACTGCCGCAGGGTGCCGTCGGGTTCGCGTACGGCGGGGCCGAAGGCGATCTCGCCGGTGGCGGCGTCCAGGGTGATGTGGCGGTCGTGCGGTCCGGAGGCGGCGAAGTGCGGGACGACCGTCCAGTCGGCCCACCCGTCGTGCTCGGCGGTCTGCAGGTGCAGCGGCGGGTCGTCGCCGACGACGGGCGCGTGGGCCAGCCGCAGCCGCTGGCCGGGCAGGCCGGTGGACTCGCCGAGGGCCTCGTCGTGGACCGTCTCGGCGTGTACGGCGCGGGTGGTGCCGCCGATGGTGAAGGCCTCGGCGGACCGTACGGTCGGTGACGTGGTGTAGAAGGGCTGGCCGGGCAGCGGTTCGGTGACCCGGCAGCGCAGCCAGCCGGCCTGGCGGCCGCCGGTACGGGAGACGGCGTGACCGCCCGGGACGTGGAGCACGACCTCGCCCGGCCGGTTGAGGCCGCCGGTGCCGTCCCGGTCGACCTCGCACTCCGCCCAGCCGTCCTCGGTCCACGCCTCCCACACCAGCGGCGGCTGGCGCGGGTCGACGCCGACGCCGTCGACCCGGCTGTCGAGTTCCAGCGCCACCGCGCAGTGCGGCACCGCGGCGCTGAGCCCGAGCAGCAGGCAGTCACCTGCCCGCGGCGCCTCGGCGAAGCACCGTACGTCCTTGCCCTCGGTCAGGTCAGCGGTCCGGTCCTCGACGGCGTCACCGCTGTTCTGCACCACCACATGCGTCAACTCGCAGGATATGACGTCGAGTTGCCGCTCGGTCGCGAAGACGACGGCCTCCTCGCTCTCGGTGCGCAGGGTGGCGACCTCGGTGCCGGCCGGCAGGACCACCGCCTCCTCCTGGGGGGCGGAGAGCCAGAACGTGACGTCGGCGCGGGCGGCCGAGGGCGGGAAGAGCGAGATGCCGACGAGGTCCAGGAAGGCCAGGTGGTTCTTCTCGGGCACGCGGTTGAGCCGGTAGACGATCTGGTCGGCCATGTGGGCGACGGTTTCCACGAGGGTGACGCCGGGGTCGGACACGTTGTGGTCGGTCCACTCGGGGGCGCGCTGCTGGATGTAGCGCTTGGCGTCGTCGACGAACTGCTGGAACCTGCGGTCGTCGAGGTTCGGGGAGGGCAGGGCCATCAGTGGTCGCTTTCCGGAAGGGTGCCCGGGTCGCCCGGGCCGGGCTCACCGTGGGAGGGGATGACGTAGAAGGGGAAGACGAGGCTGCGCGGGTTGTTGGTGCCGCGGATCGAGTAGCGGACGTCGATGTAGAGGACGCCCTGCTCGACACCGGCCGTCACCTCGACGTCGTTCACCTCGATCCGGGGCTCCCAGCGGTCGAGGCTCGCGTACACCTCGTGCTGGATACGGCCCGCGGTGGCTTCGTTGACCGGGGCGAAGACCAGGTCGTGGATGGCGCAGCCGAACTCGGGGCGCATGGGCCGCTCGCCCGGCGCGGTGGCCAGCACGAGCCGGATCGCCTCCTCGATCTCCCGCTCCCCGCTGACGAGGGCGATGGCTCCGGTGGGACCGATCCGCAGCGGGAACGCCCAGCCGGATCCGACGAATTGCTCGGCCATCAGCGGACCACTCTCCTTCCGGGTGATGTTCCGGCCGTCACGGCAGCGGATACGGCTTGTTGTTGACCAGCACCACGCCCTGCAGCAGGAGGGTCGCGGCCCGGATGCCGACGTTGGCGACGGAGTTGACCTGGACGGTCCCGCCCGCGCTGACCGTCGCGGCGCCGAGCGCCTTGAGGCTGAGCGCGCCCATCGCATCCACGTTGACCGCGCCGCCGAGCGATTTGAGGTTGACCAGGCCGCGGCCCTGGATGGTGAGGGGTCCGCCGCTCTTGATGGTCAGGGCCCGGCGGGCGCTCAGCGTGAGGTCGGTACCGGCCTCGATCGACACCGAGCGGGAGCCCGTGATGCTGACGGACCCCTTGCTGTCCACGGTGATCTCGGTCTTGGTGCGGTCGAGGTTGATGGTGAGCCGGTCGTTGCCGGTGGCGATCCGTACGCCTTGCTTACGAGCCCCGGTCTGCTGGCTCAGCAGGTCGACGCGGTTGCCCTGCCGGTCGGACAGGGTGTGCCGGATCGCCTGCTTCTTCAGCCCGTCGTGCAGCGGCACGTCCTTGACGACGGTCGGCTGGTCGCGGCCGTTGTAGAGGCCGCCGATGACGAAGGGATGGTCCAGGGCGCCACGGTCGAAGGCGACGAGTACCTCGTCGCCGACGTCCAGCGGAAAAAGCCCGCCGCCGCCCTTGCCGCCCAGCTGGACCGTACGCGTCCAGTCGCTGACGTACGTGTCGTCCAGCCAGGGGAACTGGAGCTTCACCCGGCCCTGCTTGAGCGGGTCCTGTACGTCGGTGACCAGGGCGTTCGCCACGCTCGGCAGCCGGGGCGCGGTGGCCGCCGCGCCGCCGGACGTGAGACCGAAGAGGGAGCGCCACTGCCGGCCGCTGACGGTCACCCACGTCACGTACTCGCTGTCGTCACCGAAGACGTGCCGCGCCGAGGTGACGGTGTACTTGCCCTCGAACGGGGCGCCCACATCCCTGAGCGTGACCGGCACACCGGGGCGCAGCTTGGGGTTGCCGCGGACCGTGACCTCCAGTTCGGCGAAGGAGGAGGTGATGTCGTCGGCGAGGGCCTGGGCGGCGAAGCGGACCTCGGACTGGCGGTCGTAAGGGGTGTCGGTCTCGACCAGTTTGGCGGCCTTGAAGCGTGCCCCCGCCTTCTTGGGGGTGGTGCCGATGGCGACGGCCGCGTTGGCCGTGGCGGGCGCGAGGGCCGTGAGCTTCCGTTTCGTGGTGACGTCCCAGCCGCGGGATTCGACCTTGCCGACCTGGTCGGCGGCGGTGACCGCGGCCCGGCAGCGCAGCACGTCCTGCCCCGCGTGCAGCACGAACGGACTCTTCTGGCCGTCGGTGCTCGCCGGGGGCGCGCCGGACGCCGGGTCGGGCCGGACGAACTGGAACATGCCCTTGCCGTCGAGCGACATCACCATCTCGTTCTCGTCGGCGAGCCGGGCCAGGAAGTCCCAGTCCGTCACATTGGCCTGGCTGATGAACTCGTAGACCGTCTTCGTGGCCTGCACCTTGCCGACCGGAATACCGCTCATGCCGGCCAGCCTCCGGGCGATGTCGGAGGCGGTCTGGTTGCGGTACGCGGCGACCCGGCGCTGCCGCATCAGCCGGTGCCCGGGGTCGTAGCCGCGGACGACGGTGAAGGTGCCGGTGCCGTCGTAGTCGGTCTCCATGCCGGTGACCTCACCGGTGAGCAGCGGGGAGCCGGCGCCCTGCCCGGCGGAGACGGGGGCCAGGACGACCTTGGTGCCGAACTGGATCTTCAGTTTGCCCAGAAGCAGCCCGTGCGGATCCCGGAAGGTGAGCCGGAAGGCGCCGGGCACCCCGGCCCCGAGGTCGACCCAGGCGCCGACGAGGTCGTTGGCGAACTCGTCGGGGAGTTTGGCACCGTCCAGGGTGAGGTGGATGACGTTGGAGAAGGAAGCCTGAACCATCAGAAGCCTCCGACCTCTTCGGCGGCGGGGAGCACCAGCTCCGCGCCGGTCCGCAGCCGCGACGGGTCGTCGATGGCGTTGGCCTCGGCGATCGCCCGCCAGGCGGTGGCGTCGCCGTACTCCCGCCAGGCCAGCGACTGAAGCGAGTCGCCCGCGACGACGCGGTGCACGCGCTGCGCGGTGAGCGCGCCCGACGTCGGGTTCTGCCCCTTGGTCTTGCTGGGGATCTCGTGCAGGTTCACCTGGCAGGTGGCCCGGATCGGCACGCCGGTCGTCCCGAAGAGGGAGTAGGTGGCGTCCACGGAGGAGACGTACGCGGTGAAGCGGGCGGTGGAGAACGCCCCCCACTGGAAGACCACCCAGGGCGTGGACGGCTGCTTGGCGGCGATGCTCTTCGTGGTCACCTCGCAGCAGGAGAAGAGGGCCTCGACCTTCTTCAGGACCGAGTTTCCGCTCGGGTCGTCCGAGGAGTCGAGGAAGATCTCCACCGTCATCTCCCGGGGCTCCGGCCCCATGAACTCGGGCAGGGCGCCGTCGCGCACGGCGGCGGTGGGGGTCGTCTTCCATCGTGCGCGACGGCTCAGCGCGAGCTGAGAGGGGTTGAAGTCGAAACTGAAGTTCTTGATGAGACCGCCGGGTGTGGTGCTGTGCCCGATCGGCGGCTCGTGGATGGCCAGCGTGGCCCGTACGAGACTCTTGCCCGCGCCACCCTTGCCGCCCTTGCCTGCCCTGCCTGCCATGTGCCGCGACCCCTCAGTCCGTGAACCCGTGGTGCGTGATCTCCAGGACCTCGGTGGCGACCCCGGGGTTGGCCGGGTCCAGGGATGGCCCTTGCCAGTTGACGGGCAGCACGTCGATGAGGCCCCAGCGGGCCACCTCGGACCCGTCCGCGCGCAGGGCGGCGATCTGGGCGGTCGGCCGGGTGACCCCGGTGGTGACGGAGGAGATCCAGGCCGCGACCTTGGCGGTGTCCGGGGTGAGGGGCCGGGTCAGCCGGATGGTGGAGAAGGTCACCCGGGACGGAAGCTGCCAGACGAACCCGTTGTTGCCGCCCTCTTGGTGCTGCTCGATCTCCACGGAGGAGGCGAGCCCCTCGCACCCGTTGAAGAATCCGAGGCTTTCGCCGTCGATGGTGAGGGTGAAGAAGATGGTGGATCCCGGGTCGAGATCGCTGGGCATCGGGTGCGCCTTTCTGGGGACGGTGGGTGGGGGTGGGGGCGTTGGGGGGCTCTAGTTGCGGGGGTCGCGGAGCCTGCCAATCCGCTCCCGGTCGAGCCGGAGCTCGGTCCGCAACAGCCGGGTCAGCGGCCCGATGAGCCTGTGGGTCAGCTCGTCGACCTGGGCGCCGGTGAGGGCGCGGGCGTCGAAGTCGACGGGGGTGTAGGCGGGCGGGGGTTCGTCGGTGGTGGGGGTGGGGGTGGGGGTGGGAGGGGAGTACGGAGGTGGGGGCTCCGCGTGGGGGGTGCGCTGGACGGTGGGGGGTGCGGCGGCGGTCGGCGAGATGGGCTGGGGTGCGGGCGGGGCTTTCACGGCACGCTGCACCGCGGGCGCGGCGCCGGGAGCAGGTACGGGTGCGGTTGCGGGTGCGGTAGTGAACGTCGGGGGCGTCAGGCTCACCGCCGGTCCAGGCTTGGCCCCTGGAGCTTGTACGGGCGTGGGCGCGAGCCCCACCGGCGGCGGAGATGTGGTGGCCGCGGCCGTACTCGCCTGGCCTGGCACGGCAGCCACTGCGCGCTGCGCCGAAGCCGCGTCCGCGACACTCCCATGCCCGGCCACCGGGGCGGACGGGACCGGACGACCGGACGGGACCGGGGGCGTCAGGCGCACGGTCGGCCGAGCCTCCGGCCCAAGCACGGGCCCTGCGGCCTGCACGGGCATCGGCCCGCCCGGCGCCGGACGGCCGGACGGCATCGGGGCCGCGAGCCCCGGCCTCGGCGAGGACGTGTTGATGGCGCCGACGCGCGGCTGGGTGGTCGGGACAGCTGCTGCGCGCTGTACCGAAGCCGCGTCCGCGACGCTCCCATGCTCGGCCGCCGGAGCGGGCGGCAGCGGACGACCGGACGGAACCGGGGGCGTCAGGCGCACGCTCGGCCGAGCCTCCGGCCCAAGCACGGGCCCTAGGGCCTTCACGGGCATCGGCCCGCCCGAGGCCGGACCGCCGGACGGCATCGGGGCCGCGAGCCCCGACCTCGGCGAGGACGTGTTGATGGCGCCGACGCGCGGCTGGGTGGTCGGGACAGCTGCTGCGCGCTGTACCGAAGCCGCGTCCGCGACGCTCCGGTGCTCGGCCGCCGGAGCGGGCGGGACCGGACGACCGGACGGGACCGGGGGCGTCAGGCGCACGGTCGGCCGATGCCCTGGAGCCTGCGTGGGCCCGCCCGGCGCCGGACGGCCGGACGGGAGAGGGGGCGCAAGCCCCGGCCTCGGCGGAGTCGTGTTGGCGGCGGCAGCGGGCGGCTGGGCGGGCGCGGCCGCAACAGCACGCTGTACCACCGGCGCTGGAGCAGTGACCGGCGCAGGGCGGACGGGCGGGATCGGGCCCGTCTGCGGGGCGGTGGCGGGAACGGGCGCCACGTCAGCGGCATGCTGCACCATGGGCGCAGGTCCGGACCCCGAAGACGGGTCCCCGGCGCCCGATTGCCCGGCTGCCGAAGCCTGTGGGGGCGCACTAATGAGCGGGGCCGGGCTGCCCTCGGCAGCGGCGAGTGCCTGGCCGGGCGCCGCGCTGCGGCTGACCGCGGCGCGCTGCACCACCGGTGCGGCCGCGTCGCCGCGGCCGGACTGGATCGGTGACGTGGAGCCGGCCGCATTCGTCACCGCGGGGGAGACACGCTGCACGTTCGACGCACGACGCCAGGGTGCGGCCGGGTCGGTGCCGCCGTCGCGGCCGGAGGCCGGTGGGTGCACGGGCACGGCTGCCGTGGCCCGAGGCCCGCCCGGATCGGCGTCACTGGTCGCCGTACGGCGAGGTACGGAGCCGTTTCCGGCAGTCGGTGACGGCTCATCGCCAACGAGCCGCCGCGCCACAGGGGCGCCGAGACCAGGCCGCGGCCGCGCGGTCGGGGCGGCGAGCCGCTGTACGCCCTGGGCAGCGGCGCGGGAGGGGCCGTCGGCTCCCGCAGTCGGTGACGCGTCGGACTGCGGGGCGGGAGAGGCGACCCCAGGTCGGGAGGGGGCAGGCGCCTCCTCCGAGCGAGGCGCGTCGGGCGTGTTCGTGCCGGTGACGCGCCCTGCTGAGGGGACGGCGGACGCCACGGCGGGGCGGCGCTGCACGGGCGGTACGGCCGGTGTCGGGCGGGGTGCCGGCGCCACCGACCGGGCCCGTCGGTGCTCCACGGACGGCGTGGCCTCCCCCGGTCGAGGCGACTCGGGCAGCGGCGAGTCAGCAGCGAACGTCGCGGGCCGGGACTCCCCCGGCCCAGACGACTCCGGAACCGGCCCAACCGCCGCTCCCGACCGACGCTGCACCGACGGCACGCCCAGGGCAGGACGATGCGGCTCGGGCGCGGGACCCGCCGGCGCTCCTGAAGCGGTCGATCGGCGCCGCACGGACGGCGCGGCCTCCGTCGACACCGGGCGCACCGGCGTCACTGACCCGGCCGGTCGGCGCTGGACAGTCGGTACGACCGCCCCCGGGCGAGGCGATTCGGGCAGCGGCAAGCCAGCCACGAGCTTCGCGGGCCGGGACTCCCCCGGCTCAGACGACTCCGGAACCGGCCCAACCGCCGCTCCCGACGCGGCCGACCGACGCTGCACGGACGGCGGCTCGGGCACGGTCGAGGCTGCCGCGGAGCCCGCCGGACGGGCCTGTGCCGAGGGAACTCGGCGCAGCGGTACGGCCGTCGGGGTCGACTGGCGGGACCGGGCAGGGGTTGGCGGCGTGGACGGCAGCGCGGGGGTGAGCGCTCGGGCCGGGGCAAGGGCCCGTACCGGAGGGGGAAGGGGAAGCGGTCGCGGCTGGGAGGGCCCCTCGGAGCCCGGGCCCACGGCGGCGCGCTGGACAGGCGGTACCGCTTCGGCCGGGGTCTGCGGTGCCGCCGGGGGGCCGCCCGCGAGCGGCCTCGCGTCCGTCGGCACGGCGGTCAAGGGCGCGCCGAGCAGGGGCCGTTGACGTGCCGCTCCCGTCGCCGACGCGGGCCTCGCTTCCTCGGGTGCCGGGGCACCCGCGCCCGTCGCCGACGCAGGCGTCGCCTCCCGGGCTGCGGGGGCACCCGGGCCCGTCACCGCTCCCTTCACCAATCCCGGCCCCGACGTGGAGCTCGCCCCGTCCCGCGCCGGGGCACCCGACCCCACGCCGGAGCCGCTCCGCCGTACCGGCGCCAGACCCGCCGCAGCCGGCAGCGTGCGGCGCTGCACAGCGGGGGCGGCCGAGCGGTGGGACTCAGGCGACAGCGGGGTGACCGTGACGCCCGGCGGGGTCCACGCCCGTACGGGTGGCGTGCCGTCCGCGTCGTCCTCCGCCGCCACCGGCAGGGAGAGCGACGGCAGTTCGAGACCGGAGGCGGGCGACGACGCCGCGGTGAGGACGCCGTGGACCAGCCCGCCCGGCGCCCCGTCGAGCACCGCGTGCGACAGCGGGCCGGCGAAGGCCGGACTCTGCCAGGTCGTGAGCCGGGCGCCGAACCCGGCGTCGGCGACCGGGCCCGCCGACGCGGCGGTCACGCGCTGGATCGGGGGCAGCGCGTACCAGCCGCCGGGCCGGGCCACATCCGGTCCGACGCCTGCACCGGGACGGGGGTCCGCACCCGCCCCCGTACCGGACGGAGCCGAGCCCGCCGCCCGTCGACGTCGCCCACCGTCCCTGAACCTGCTGAGGAGTCCCACGCCCTACCCCTTCGCCGAGGCGCGCGTGACGAGTCCCGCGATCTGTTCGGTGTACCGGCGGCGGTCGCGGTGTTCGAGGTTCAGGATCTCCTCCTGGCTCCAGTGGAAGTGGTAGGCGATGTACGCGATCTCCTCGTGGAGACGGTCGGTCGCGTACGTCACGATTCCCCCAGGCGGCTCCCGCCGAGTTCGACCTCGAACGGTTGCTCGCAGTGGGGGCAGGTGACAGCCGCCCTGGTGTGGCCCTCGGCGTTGATCTGGCGGTAGAAGTCCTGGAGGAACGCCAGGTCGGAGGCGAACATGTTCTCCACCACCCCGTCGTGCACCAGCGGCAGGGTGCCGAGCCGGGTGATCACCCGGCCGAGCAGGACCACCGACAGGTAGGCCGGGTTCTCCTGCACGCGCATGTCGCGCAGCGGCACCAGCTCGTCCCGGGCGGTGGCGAGGCGCATGACTCCGTGGCGGTGCACGGTGCCGGACTCGTCGACGTAGCCGCGTGGCAGCTCGAAGGCGAACTCCGTGAGCAGCCGCTCGGCCGCCGGGGCGGGAGCCGGGGCGGCGGTCTGCCGCTCCGGCTCCGTCCCGGTCTCGGGCGGGCCGTCCGCGAGCGCCGCGGCCGGACCCAAGCCCGCGCCCGCACCCGCCCTGGGAGCAGTACGCCGCATTACTCGATGACCAGTTCTTCGAACGTGATGGTCACGGTCTCGGTGAGCGCGGACGCCTCGCCGGCCTTCACCGTGCTGGTGTCGATCTTGCTGCACCAGGCGTTGCGCATGTTGTACCGCTTGACCGGATTGTTCTGATAGTCCATCACCATGATGGTGGCGTTCTTCCGCGCCGTGGACATCGCGCCGTTCACCGACTCGGTGATCCACTGGTTGAAGGCCGCCGACTGCGTCATACCGCGCACGACGGTGCACGTGCCGGCCTTCTTCACACCGGGCAGCTTCTTCGTCACGGGCTTGCCCTGCGCGGAGACCTGCTGGTACTCGATGACGTCCTGTTCGAGGCTGAGGCCGCTGACCTCGGCGAGGTACTCGACCATCACGCCGTCGATCTGGAGGCCGAAATTATGTGAGGTGAGGGCGTCACCCGGCTGGAGACTCATCTGTTCTCTGTCCTTCTAGGGCTTGTGGCTTGACTCGTACGGCGGGGTCGAGACCGGAGGACTACTCCTCCAGCTCGCCGTTGCCGCTGGAGAACTGCGCCAGTCGGAAGATCACGAACTCGGCGGGCTTGACCGGGGCGATGCCGATCTCGCAGATGACCCGCCCGAGGTCGACCGACTCCTGCGGGTTGGTCTCCTCGTCACACTTGACGTAGTACGCCTCTTCCGGCCGGGCGCCGAAGAGGGCGCCGTTGCGCCACTCGTTGACCAGGAAGGCCGAGACGTTGCGGCGGATCCGGGCCCACAGCGCGTGGTCGTTCGGCTCGAACACCACCCACTGGGTGCCGATCAGGATCGACTCCTCCAGGTAGTTGAAGTACCGCCGCACGTTCAGGTAGCGCCAGGCTGGGTCGGAGGAGAGGGTGCGCGCCCCCCAGACACGGATGCCGCGGCCCGGGAAGGCCCGGATGCAGTTGACCCCGATGGGGTTGAGCAGGTCCTGCTCGCCGCGGGTGATCTGCATCTCCAGGTCCACCGCGCCGCGGACGACCTCGTTCGCGGGCGCCTTGTGCACGCCCCGCTCGGAGTCGTTGCGGGCCCAGATACCGGCGATGTGGCCGCTCGGCGGGATCGTCCGGGTCTGGCCGGTGGCCGGGTCGAAGGCCTTGATCCAGGGGTAGTAGAGGGCGGCGTACTTGGAGTCGTAGCCGGCGGTCTCCTGGCGCCAGACCCGGATCTGGCGGGCGTTCAGGCCGGGCGGCGGGTCGATGACGGCGACCCGGTCGCCCATCAGTTCGCAGTGGGCGATCAGTCCGAGCTGGACCGCCTTCACGGCCTCCAGGTCGATCGCGCCACGCTGGTAGGCGGCCATCAGGTCGGGCACGGCGACCATCGACACCTCGTCGACCGCCTCCAGGCCGCCGAAGCCTGTGCGGTCGGCCGAGTCGCCGAGGTACTCGGCGGGGCCCGGGTGCGCGACGGCCCCGCCAGAGGGGACGGCGGGGGCGGCCGTGGCGGGGGCCGGGGCCACCAGCGCCACGGTCTGGTTGTCGGGCCGGGCGAGCTGCGCGGCGGGCGCCGCCTCCTGGACGGCGATGAGCCGGGAGCGCTCCTTGACCTGCGTGACGACGTAGTTGCGCCCGCTCTTCTTCGCTGTCACATCGAAGGTCTCGGCGACCGTGTCGCCGTCCTTGACGATCAGCTTGAACCGTTCGGCCGGGCCGTCGCCCTCCGGGTCGGCGACCTCGACGCTCAGCGAGCCGGGGGCGATGGCGCTGACGGTGAAGGTGCCGAGCTGCCGGGGCTCCCCCGGCGGCAGGGCGGCCGGGGCCGCGGAGCCGGTCACCTGGGCGCCGTTCGCGGCGGCCGGGGCGCCGTCGGACGCTCCCCCGGGTGCGCCACCGACGCGTACGACATAGGCGGCCGTGCCGCCGTTGTTGAAGAAGCCGTAGACGCTGTGCGCGAGGTAGTACCCGTCGGTGAAGTCACCGAAGGCCGCGACGTACTGGGTCCAGTTGGTCACCAGCGTCGGTTCGTTCAGCGGACCGGAGGGCGCGAGCCCCACGAAGGCCGCCACCGAGGTTCCCACCCCTTCGATGGGGCGTGAGCCACTGGCCACCTCCTCGACGTATACGCCGGGCGACAGGTAGGACGGCATGCTCTGCTCTCCTCGGGTACGCGACAGGACGGCTTCCACCCTCACGCGCGCGGCGTGTCACCGGAAACGTCCTGCGGTACCTGCTCGGGGGCACCGCCGTTGCCCGCAGGGGCAGTTCACCGCGCCTCCGGCGCACCCGCGGGACCTCACCACCCGCGAGCCTGCCCCCGGGACTGCCCTCAAGGCTCTCCCGAGGGCCGCCGCCAACGGGTAACGCTGGGATGCCAACGAGCGAGGAGAGCATCGTGCGCGCACACGACCAGCGGGCCGGCCAGGCCGGTGACCGGGACAGGACCCGCCCGAAGGCGCCGTTGACCACACCCGCGCTCCAGCTCCTGGCGCTCCAGCGCGCGGCGGGCAACGCGGCCGTGGCCAGGGCCGTCGCCGAGGAGCGTCATGAGCACGGCGCGAACTGCGGGCACGGCCCCGGAGTCCAGGACTCCGCGGTGCAGGGTTCCGCGGTCCAGCGTTCGGCCGTGCACGAGGTACTGCGTTCCCCGGGCCGCCCGCTGGACGGGCCGCTGAAGAGCGAGATGGAGGCGCGGTTCGGCGGCGACGACTTCAGCGGCGTACGTGTCCACACCGACGCGGTCGCGCAGCGGTCCGCGACGGAGATCGGCGCCAAGGCGTACACCTCGGGCTCGCACGTGGTCTGGGACGGCCAGGACAAGCACACCCTCGCCCACGAGCTGGACCACTACCGCCAGCAGAGCCAGGGCGCCGTCCCCGGCACCGACAACGGCTCGGGCCTGAAGATCTCCGACCCGTCCGACTGGGCGGAGCAGCAGGCGGAGGAGACGGCCCGGCGGGTGATGAGCGGGGCGCCGCCGGTGCAGCGCGCCCGTGCCACCGCCGAGGACCGAGGGGGCGGCGGCAGGGCGGCGGAGGCGGGCGGGCACGCTCCCGTGCAGCGCGCGCTGGACACGGAAGTGATCAACAGCGCCCGGGAGGCGCTCGGCATCACCGGGACCGTGAAGATCGTGGAGGTGCCGGAGGGCGTCCGGGCGGACACCCCCTTCGCCGACTACCCGTCGGGGCACTGCGTCGGCCTGACCGCCCAGGACGGTCAGCTGAGCATCCACGCCCTGAACGGCGGCGATCCGGCGCAGCCCGCCGCCGAGGCGGTCAGGAACGCCGGCGGCGGCGGATACTTCCCCGAGCACGGCATCATCGCCACGAACAGCAATCCGTCCCCCGGCTTCACCGTCGCGCAGACCATCCAGCACGAGATGGGCCATCTCCAGCAGCACGAGGCCGGGTTCAACGTCGACATGTCCGGCGGCAGGCGGGCGCTGGTCGAGTACCACAACGTGCTGGTGAACGAGAACCGTCTCACGGGCGAGATGCGCAGTTTCTACACCACCGAGGACAACACCACGCCCTCCTCGATCAGGGCGGCGGCCACGGCGCAGGGGATCAACCTGGGCAATCCCTGGAAGGCACTCAACGACTATCTCGCCCAGCAGGGCGTCGACCCCGACGGCTCGCAGAAGCGGCTGCTGGACGCGATCGTCGAGGAGCTCAAGGACGAGAAGTACGACGCGATCGAGGGCAAGGGGATGGCGAAGGCACCGATGCGCGAGAAGATCAAGACACGGGTCGGCAGGATGTACTTCAACAAGCTGCTCGCCCCGCCGCCTGCCGGCACCGCCTAAGCGTTCCCGCCCCTTCCCCGCGGCTTCCGCCGCGAAGAGGGGCACCTGCGCGAAGACGGGGCATGGCACGCTGCCCCTGCGGGCAGCGACCGTACCCCTGCGGCTCCTGCCCCGGCGCCCGCCCCGCGGCTAGCGTCCGAACGTGAGCCTTTGGACTTCTCTGGAACCCGCGTCGGCCACGGTGGACCCCGGCGGCACGACGACCGTACGACTGCGGTTACGCAACACCGGGGACGTCGTCGACGAGTACCGCTTCGAACCCGTCGGCGACATCGCCCCCTGGACGGCGGTGGAGCCGCAGACCCTGCGCCTCTACCCCGGCACCACGGGCACGGTGGAGCTGACGTTCTCGCCGCCGCGCTCCCCCGACGCCGCGGCCGGACCGCATCCGTACGCCGTACGCATCACGCCCACCGAACACCCGGAGGCCACGACCGTCCCCGAGGGCAACCTGACGGTCACGCCGTTCACGGAGGTACGGGCCGAGCTCGTGCCGCCCACCGTGAAGGGGCGGCTGCGGGGGCGGCCGAAGCTGGCGATCGACAACGTCGGCAACACGAAGCTGACGGCGTCGGTCAGCGGCAGCGACAACGGCGACCACCTCTCCTACGAGATCCACCCCTCCAGCGTCCAGATCGAACCCGGCCGCGCCGCGTTCGTGAACACGACGCTCAAGCCCCGCGAGATCATCTGGTTCGGCTCGAAACAGCAGCGGCCGTACACCCTGGCCGTACAGCGGTCCGGAGTGACACCGCTCGACGTCGAAGGCACCTACGTCCAACGCGGGTTCCTCCCCGGCTGGCTCGCCACCTTCCTCGGCGTCCTCCTGGCACTCGCCATCACCTTCGTGATGCTCTGGATCGCCTACAAGCCCCAAGTCCGCAGTGCCGCGCTGGAGAAGCCGGTGGAGGCCGGTGCCTCCGCGCTGCCGAGCCCCACCCCGTCGGCCCCGGCCGCGAGCTCTCCGGCGGCGAAGGACCCCGCCCCGCCGGAACCCCCGGAGGAAGACCCCCCGCCGCCGAGCCAGGACACGGGCGGCGGCGAACCGGACTCGGATGGTTCGGCATCCGGTGGCGGGACGACCGGTGGCGGTTCGGGCGGCGCGCCCCAGAAGCCCGAGCAGCCGGCCGCGGTCGGCTCCATGATCATCGGTCAGGGCTCGAACCGCTGCATCGACGTGCCGGACGCACAGGACGGCGTCGGCCGCGACGGCACCAAGCTCCACCTCTGGGACTGCAGGGGCACCGCCAACCAGAAGTGGGACTTCCGGGGCGACGGCACGGTCCGCTCGCTCGGCCTGTGCATGGACGTCGCGAACGGTTCCCGCGACAACGGCGCCGCCATCCAGCTGGCCCGGTGCAGCGGCAACCCGGCCCAGCAGTTCGTGCTGAGCGGCGCCGGCGACCTGGTGAACCCGCAGGCGAACAAGTGCGTGGACGCCGACAACCACGGCACCGCCAACTGGACGAAGCTCCTGCTGTGGACGTGCGCGGGGACCCCGAACCAGAAGTGGCGCGTGGAGTGACTTCCGCGCGTCAGTCCCTCTTCCACGGCCGGAGCTTCTCCGGGTTGAGCACGGCCCAGATCCGTCGGATCCTGCCGTCCGCGATGTCGAACGCGTACACCGACAGCACGGCGCCGTCCACGTGGGCTGCCAGACCCGGCTGACCGTTGACCGTGCACTCCTGGACCGCCAGCCGACCCGGAAGGGTCCGGTCGGCGAAGAAGCGGGCGATCTGCCCGGCGCCCTCGATCGGGTGGAGCGACGCCGTGACGAGTCCGCCACCGTCCCCGACGGCGGTGGCGTCGGGGTCGAGCAGGCCGAGGAGGGCGTTGATGTCCTTGGTCTGCCACGCCAGCTTGAACTCCCTGACGACACTGGCCTGCTGGGCCGTCGGCGACGAGGGAGCCCGCGAGGCGTCGACGCGGCGGCGGGCCGAGGTCGCCAGCTGGCGGCAGGCCGCCGGGGTGCGGCCGACGATGTCGGCCACTTCGGAGAAGGGGTAGCGGAAGACGTCGTGGAGGACGAACGCCACGCGCTCCGCCGGGGTCATCGCCTCCAGCACGACGAGGAAGGCCATACTGACCGACTCGTCGAGCGTGACGCGATCGGCCGGATCGGCCGTGCTGTCGTCCATCGCGCCGGCGGGCCAATCGGTGCGCGCGGGCAGCGGCTCGGGGACCCATTCCCCCACGTAACGCTCCCGCCGCACCCTTGCCGAGCGAAGTACGTCGAGGCAGATACGGCCGGCGACCTTGGTCAGCCACCCCTCGGGGGACGCCACCGCCTCCTGCTGCCGCTGGGACATCGCGTACCAGCGGGCGTACGTATCCTGAACGACGTCCTCGGCCTCGGTCAGGGAGCCCAGCATCCGGTAGGCGAGGTTGATCAGCCGGCGGCGTTCACCCGTGAGCGCGCTTGCCATCGGGGTGAGTCGGCCGTCCTGCGGCGCGGTCGAACTGGGCGTCATGTCTTGAGGCTCCCTCGGTCAGATCTTCCCTCACCTCTATGACGAGGCAGCGCCCCTGAATGTGAGATCGGCGCCCCGCCTCACACTTCGCCGGGCCGTCTCGTCGTACCCATCGGCACACCACAACCGAAGGAGTACGCGATGACCACCCACGAGTCCGAGATCCGGGCGCTTCTGGCGAGCCGCGCCGACGCCCAGCAGACCAAGGACATCGACCGGCTCATGTCGTTCTACGCCGCCGACGCCGTCTACTACGACGTCGTCCCCCCGCTGCGGTTCACGGGAACCGACGAGATCCGGCGCAACTTCCTGCGCTGGTTCGACGGATACCTCGGCCCCATCAGCCTGGAGACGCACGACCTCACCCTCGCGACCAGCGGGGACATCGCGTTCGCGCACATGCTCCATCTGGACTCGGGAGAGCGCAAAGGCGGGCTCCAGGCCTCGATATGGGTACGGGAGAGCGTCTGCCTCCAGCGGTCGAACGGCACATGGTCGATCACCCACGAGCACATCTCGATCCCGATCAACCCGGCGACCATGACGGTCTGGTTCCCGTCCGACAAGGACGACCTCGCCTGACCCTCAATCGACCTCGGACAGAACACCACCCGTGGAATTCACAGTTAAGGAGCATCCACCATGTTCATGAGGTTCGCCGCGGCAGCGCTCGCCACAGTTACGGTCGGGGTGTGGGCTGTTGGCAGCGCAAATGCCGGAACTCCGAAGAAGGGGGGCGTCGAGGTTCTCGAACTCAAGGTTCAGAACGATCAGTACACCGCTGTCGATCTCGGCCCCGCGGGGCCCAGCTTGGGTGATATGGACGTGTACTCCGGCACTGCCATCAAGGATGGGCACCGTGTCGGACGTGGAGGCGGATCCTGTCAGGTCATTCATGTGAAGGGCGAAGAACTCACGTCGCAGTGCCTGATCACGATGGAGGTCGAGCAGGGTTCTGTGACGATGCAGTCACTGTGGACGAAGGGAGCAGCCTCCCTCGACATGGCCATCACCGGCGGTACGGGCGTTTACCGTAACGCGCGGGGCATCGCCCGCTTCTGGGACATCGCGACGCCGAATGAGAGGGCGCGGCTCGAAATTCGGCGCTGAGAGCGCGACGTCATGCCGGGCGCGGGGGATGGGCAGGCTCGTTACCAGCCGCCCTCGCCCGGCACCAGGCGTCCCGCCTTGCGGTACTCGCGGCGGGCGCCCTCCAGCAGGTCGGCCGTGGTGACCGGTTCGCCGCGGCCGGCGGCGGCGTACGCCGCGGTGACGACGGCGCTGCGGATCGATCCCCCGGCCAGCTCGAAGTCGCGGGCGCACACCCCGGCGTCGGTGCCGTCCGCGCAGGGCACGCGTGTGAGAGCGTGCCGCCACAGGGCCAGCCGCTGCTCCGCGTCGGGGAACGGGAAGTCGATCACCAGATCAAGGCGCCGGGTGAACGCCTCGTCGATGTTGGCCCGCAGGTTGGTGGTGAGGACGGCGATGCCGTCGAAGGACTCCAGCCGCTGGAGGAGGTAGGCGCTCTCCATGTTGGCGTAGCGGTCGTGCGCGTCCTTGACCTCGGAGCGCTTACCGAAGACGGAGTCGGCCTCGTCGAAGAGGAGTACGGCGTCGGTCCGGTCGGCCTCCGTGAAGATCCGTTCCAGGTTCTTCTCGGTCTCGCCCACGTACTTGTCGACGACGGACGACAGCTGCACCACATAGAGGTCGAGGCCCAGTTCGGCGGCGACGACTTCGGCGGAGAGGGTCTTGCCGGTGCCGGACTCGCCGGCGAAGAGCCCCAGCACGCCGCGCCCCCGGCCGCCGCCGGCGCTGAGCCGCCAGTCTCCGAGGACCCGGTCGCGGTGGCGGGCGCGCAGGGCGAGTTCCCGGAGTTGGTCGCGGGGCCGCTCGGGCAGGACGAGGTCCTCCCAGCCGACGTCCGGCCGGATCCGGCGGGCGTGCCGCTCAAGGCCGGACGCGGACTGCCGACGTGCGGCCAGCCGGACATGGGTGGGGCTCAGCGGTCCGCCGTCGAACGCGGCGAGGTCCAGGGCGGCGCGCGCGGCCCGGGTGACACGGTCCGCGCCGAGGCGGTACGGGGCCACGGTGGCCGCCAGGTCGAACCCGGCACCCCTCGCCGCGTCGCCGAGGGCCGCCGCCCACGCCTCGGCGGCGCCCGCGGGCAGCCTTGGCGCGTCGAGGACCAGCGGGTCGCGGTCGCACCACTGGGGGTCGTACGGTCCGGTGCCGGTGAACAGCACCGGTACGTCGTCCGTGGCCAGCGCTCTGATCAGCGGCCCGGCCTCGTCCGGCAGCGGTGACACGACGAGCGCCTGGCCCCGCAGCCGGACCTCGCGCAGCAGCGCGGCGAACGGCTCGGAGCCGGTGTCGGAGCCGGGGCCAGGGACGGCGGGCGTGTAGTGCAGGGCGTCGAGACCGGCCGCGGCCAGCGCCGCCGCGGCCCAGGTGAGCCCGTCGCCCTCCCGGTGTTCGCGCAGGTGGACGGTGGCCGGACCGGCGGCCAGCCGGTCGGCGAGCCTGCGGGTGAACTCCTCGTCGTACGGGCCGCGGGGCGCCGCGAGCGGGCGTACGCGGCCGGCGAGCGCGGCGTCCGGGGTGTCGTCGCCGAGGAGATGGGCGACGAGCCGGTCGGGGACGCGCAAGGACCGGCTGAGGAAAGGCCGTTCGGGCTCCTCGACCTCGACCAGTCCGAGGGCGGACAGCGGCGCCGCCGGGTGGAAAAGGGCCCGCGCCTGGGGCTGGTGCGTGGGGAGGCCGCAGAGGTCGAGGGCGAGCCCGGTGGTGGCCCGTCGCCTGCTGACGTCGTCGTTGAGGTAGGCGTACAGCGGCTCGAAGTCCCGGTCGAGATCGGGCGCGAGGGCGATGAGCAGCAGCTCCGCCTCCAGCTCCCCGAGCCCGAGCCGCTCGCCGAGCCGCGCCAGCCGGTCCGACGCGGAGGTCTCGAGGGCGGGGCCGCGGGCGGCCTCCTGCGGACCGTGTTGCCGCCCGGCGGAGCCCAGTACGTGACGTACGGCCTCCGTGGACAGGTACAGGCCGCGCAGGGGGTCCGCGGCCGTGGGATCGTCGGCGCCGCGGAGCTCGACCAGCCGGGCGACCCGCTCGCGCAGCCGGGCCAGGCGGGCCAGGAGCGCGGCGGCCGGGTCCCGCTCCGGGTGGGGGGCGGGACGGTCCGGTGCGGATCCGGCCGGGTGGGCGGAGGCGTACGTCGTCATCGCCGCCGCGTCTCCCCGCTCGCGCGCCCGGTGTCCGAAGGGCTGGTGTCCGGGAGGACGGTGTCGGCGCCAGGGGTGTCGCCACCGGGCGCCGGCGGGCGGTGCCGCCGCTCCGGTGACCCTTCCAGGGTGCCGTCGATTCCGCGTACCCGCACCGCCGCGCCCTCGGTGACCGGCGGCCCTGCGTCGTACTCGGGGTACGCCGGGAAGGGTGCGGTCACCACCACGTCCAGGGACGGCTTGAGTTCGCCGCCGAGCGCGGACCAGATCTCGGCCAGCGACCGGGACTCGCTCAGGATCCCTGCGACGGTGAGGGGTACGGACAGCCCCAACGCACCCAGCGAGCCTGGGAGTTCCTCCGGGGGCAGGATCTCGCGGGGCAGCAGGGTCGCCAGCACCGCCGACAGCAGGCGATGTTCGTCCTGGGGCTGCTTCGTCCAGGCGGTGACGAGGTACGACAGCCGGAACCAGCGGGGTGGCTGGCGCCGTTTGAGGACCGCGCCGCGTTCGTCCCTGACCGGCACCGTGCCGCGCTGGCGGCGGGCGACGTCTTCGCGGATGTCGTACAAGTAGGCGTTGATGGCAGGGGCGTTGCGCCGGGCGGCCCAGTCGCGGGTGGGGGCCTCCAGGGAGACGTCGATGCCGGAACCGGCGAGTGCGCCGCCACCGAGCATCCTCTTGAGGACGTCGTCCACCTCATGGATCACAGAGTGCGCTCCCGCCTTGCCGTGTACGTACTGTCCCGCCTGCTGACGATTCTTCACCGCGTCGCACCCGCTGCCGCAGGCGCTCCGGGGAAGGCGAAGGGGCGGATCAAGGGGGCCGCGCGGACCCCCGCGGCTGCCCCCGGGTCTGCCCGCACGGTCAGATGTAGCCCTCCCGCAGGGCGTAGGCCACGGCGTGGGCGCGGTTGCGCAGATGCAGACGGGTGGTCAGCCCGTGCATGACGTTCTTGACGGTGCGCTCGGAGTAGGAGAGCTTGCCCGCGATCTCTCCGGTGTCCAGGCCTTCCGCGACCAGCCGCAGGACGTCGACCTCGCGTGCCACGAGGCCCGACGTGGGGGTGCCGGGGTGGCCCGCCGCGGAGCGCTGGAGCGTACCGACCTGGCTCATGAGACGGCCGAGGAGGTCGGCCGGGAGGTCGCCGTCACCGCGGGAGGCGGCGAGCACGGCCTGCAGCAGTCGGTGCGCCGTCGCTTCGTGACGCCAGACGACGGCGCCGACCCCGCACTCGATGACGTCGAGGAGTTCGGACTCGCGGACCGCGCTCACGACCAGGACGGCCCGGGCGCCTTCGCTGCGGACCAGTCTGCGCAGCTGCGCGAGCATGGGCTCGTCCGGTGTCTCACCGATCAGGACCGCCACGGTCCCGGGCCTGACCTCCGTTCCCTCGCGGAGCTCGACCACCGGGTGCTGGCGCAGCTGACTGACCGCGCCCGCCCGGGAGATGGGATCCGCGGTGTGGACGACGACCGGGATCCGCTGCCCCGGTTCCGCGCCGCCGGCCTCCATGGTCCGTAATGAACTACGCACTCGAATTCCCCCCCATATCGGCGCGCCCACGCCGTGGCGGGGCCTGCCAATCGCAGGCACAAATCGGATACATGTGCCCATCAATGGTTCGCACAATCGTAGGGTCGGGCCGGGCGCCGCAGGCGGTCGAACACGCCGCGTCCGGGGCGGGGCGGCACCGAAGTGTCCGAAAGGAAGCGGGCGTTCGGCGAGACCGAGGGGCCGGGCACGCGGGGCCGCAGGGGTGGGGCATTGCGCCCACCCCTGGACGTTTCCGCTGGTCAGATGGGTTCGTACGCCCTGCCCGCACCGTGCCATGGAGGCCGTCCACACGCCGTGCGGGACGACACTCGTTCTGAGAGCGCTCCCAGCCCGGGTCGACCGAATGTCGATCCCGACCACGTCGGGCCGGCGGCGTGCCCGCCCTGGGCCCGCCCGGGCCCGAGGCGGCGGCCGGCCGGCCGGCGCGCGCGGTGCTGACCGGGTTCGAGCTGGAGACCGTGCTGCCCGCGCGCGGCCTGCGCCGCACGGCGCATCTGAGCGGTGCCCAGGGAGTCCAGGCCCGGCTGCCGTTGGCCCCGCGCCAGGCGTGGGCCGCCGGGGCGCCGTACACCACGCTGCCCGCCCGCCGAGAACGCTCTCAGCGAGCCGTACGCCGCGGGGCCGACCCCGTACCCGCCGCCGCGAACCCTCCTCGCCCTGGGCGGCCCGCTCACCGACCTCGTCCGGGGCATGCGCGCCGGGCGCAGAGCCCGGCGGACCTGCCCGCGATGGGCCGCAGGACCGTCGCCCTGTAGCCGGCGTGCGCCTGCGCGAAGGGGGGGTCGCTGTGGGCCATGTGCCTCATGCGACCGGGACACCTCGTATCGGAACCTTGATGAGGAATTCGCACACGCGGACGCCGAACAGGAAGAGACCACAGATGAAACGCAAGATCATCGGATCCGCGCTCGCCCTCACCGCCCTCGCAGGTGCAGTGCTCTGCGGGTCCCGGGGCAGCCGGAAGGCCCTCACGGCCGCGAAGTCCTTCACCGCCCCGGCCCGCAGGGCGAAGGCGGGGCAACACCTCACCGATTGCCACGCGGCCAACTGCCCCGGCTGCAAGCCCTAGGGTCGCGCCCTCCGCCCCGGACTCCCCCGGCGCCCGCCGCCCCACGGCGGCGGGCGCCGCCGTGGGGCGAGGGTCCCGGCGCCCGTACCGAGCCGTCAGCCCGACTCCGCCTCGCCCGTCACCGCCACCGCCACCGTCGAGCGAGGCAGTACCGCGAGGACCCGGGTGCCGCGCCGCAGGCGCTCGATCGTGCACCTGCCGCCGATTTCGGCGGCGCGGTCGGCCATCGAGCGCAGGCCCACGCCGCGGGTGCGGGAGCCGTGGGCAAAGCCGATGCCGTCGTCCTCGACGGTGAGGGTGAGAGCGCGTTCGTCGACGTCCACCCGGAACTCGGCGCGGCGGGCGCGTGCGTGGCGCAGGACGTTGTTCAGGGCCTCGGCCGCGATCCGGTAGGCCGCCACCTCCACGGCCGCCGGGAGGGGCGGCAGCGGGGAGGGGTCGAGGATGGCGCCGACGGTGAGCGGGGCGCCGTCGAAGGCGGAGACGAGCTGGCGGAGGGCTCCGCCGAGGCCCAGTTCGCCGAGGGGCGCGGGCCCGAGCCGGTCGGTGATGCGCCGTACCTCCTGGATCGCCATGCCGAGGTCGCCGGAGACGCCGCGCAGCTGGTCGCGCAAGGGGTCGCCGTCCGCCAGCCGGGCGGTGGCGTTGTCGACACGCAGCCGGAGCCCGGCGAGGGCCGGGCCGAGGCCGTCGTGGATGTCGCGCCGCAGACGGCGCCGCTCCTCCTCTCGTGCGGTGACGATCCCGATGTTCCTGGAGGGGCTGCGCGGTGCCCTGCTTCCGCAGGACGGCTTCCAGGTGGTGGGTGAGGCGTCTTCCGCCGAGGAGGCCTTCGCGCTGAGTGCGCGCAGCGCCCCGCAGGTCGTCGTGCTCGACCTGGGGCTGCCCGACGCGTCCGGGATCGAGGTGACCCGGCGGCTGCTGAGCGAGCGGCCCGGGACGCGGGTGCTGGTGCTGAGCATGTCCGAGGACGACGACAACCTGCTGGCGGCGGTACGGGCGGGAGCGAGTGGCTATCTCGTCAAGGGCGCAGGGCGTGCGGAGATCATCGCGGCGATCCGGACCGTGGCGGGAGGCGGCGCGGTGTTCGGTCCGCGGATCGCCGAGCGGTTGCAGTCGTTCTTCGGGGCGCTGGCGGCGGCCCCGGGGCGACAGGTGTTCCCGGAGCTGACCCCGCGCGAGCTGGAGATCCTCGACCTGCTCGCGAGCGGCCTGGACTACCGCCAGATCGCACGGCGGCTGACGATCTCGGACAAGACCGTCCGCAACCACGTCACCAACATCTTCACCAAGCTTCAGGTGAACGACCGCGCCCAGGCGATCGTCCGGGCGCGCAACGCGGGCCTCGGCACCGACGGGGCGCCGCCGCCCTCGCACGGCTGAACGGAGGCCTCGCCGGGCCGGGCGGGAGACGGCCACGCGCCGGGCGGTGTGCGCGGCACGACGGGCGGTACGACGGGCGGTGTTCCCAGGTCGACGGGCGCTACGACAGGCCATGGCGTCGTCCTCCTCGCATACCGGGCCCGGTGCGGAAAGGGCCCACTCTCGTCCGCCCGGGGTCCCCGGCGCATGAGGCCCCTGGCCCGTTCGTGTCCCGCCCTCCCCGGGGGCCGGCGCGCCCGGGCCCGGCTGGGCGGTGGAGCGGTCACCGGGCTCAGGTTCCCGGGGCGCCGGGACGCGGACAGTTGGGGCATCGAAGCCGCTTCCCGAGCACGACAGGAGGGCCCTGATGTCCGGCACCACGCAGAGGCGGGGATTCCCCGACCCGAGAGAGCTGCGCCGCCGCAACCGCCAGACCGTCGAGACGGATACCGACATGACCCGCGCGAGGCCCGGTTGGGCGAGCGTCGTGGAAGACGTCCTGCAAGAGCTGTGCCACCGGGGCGCCGAGCAGCAGCCCGAGTGGCCCGACCCCGCACAGGTCCGGCGGATACGCGCGGTCCTCGCGGCCCGCCCGGCGCTCGTACGGCCCGAGGACCTGAGCGCGCTCGGTGTCTTCCTGGCCCGGGTCGCCACCGGCCAGGCCCTGGTCGTGCAGAGCGGTGACTGCGCCGAGGACCCCGAGGAGCGCGGCCCGGGCAGCGTGGGCCGGCGCGTCGCCGTACTGGAGCTGCTGGCGGGCGCGCTGCGCACGGCGACCCGTAAACCCGTGGTGCGGGTGGGCCGCATCGCCGGCCAGTACGCCAAGCCCCGCTCCAGCCCCGTCGAGCGCGTGGGCGCTCTGGAACTCCCCTCGTACCGGGGGTACTTGGTCAACGGTCCCGAGCCGGATCCGGAGAGCCGCCGGCCCGATCCGCTGCGGATCCTGGTCGGCTATCTGGCCGCCGGAGACGTCATGGAGCATCTGGGCTGGCGCGGGAGCCGTGCGGCGCGGGGCTTCGAGCCGCGGGTCTGGACGAGCCATGAGGCGCTGCTGCTCGACTACGAAGTGCCTCTGCTGCGCCGGGACGACGAGGGGCGGCTGTTCCTGGGGTCGACGCACTGGCCGTGGATCGGCAAGCGGACCCGCCGGATCGACGGTTCCCATGTCGTCCTGCTCTCCCGGGTGAGCAACCCGGTGGCGTGCAAGGTCGACGCGGAGCTGACGCCGGCGGAACTGCTCGCCCTGTGCGAGAAGCTCGATCCGGGGCGCCGGCCCGGGCGCCTCACCCTCATCGCCCGGATGGGCGCCGATCAGGTGCTGGACCGGCTTCCGCCGCTCGTCACGGCGGTCCGGGCGGCCGGGCATCCGGTGAGCTGGCTCACCGACCCCATGCATGGCAACACCGTTACCGCGTACGACGGGAGGAAGACCCGTGTCGTGGGGACCGTGCGCCGGGAGGTCGCCCTGTTCCAGCGGGCCGTCGCGTCCGCGGGAGGCGTCGCCGGCGGGCTGCACCTGGAGACCACCCCGGACGACGTGACCGAGTGCGCCACGGACCGGGCCGGGCTCGGCCGGGTCGGCGACCGGTACACGAGTCTGTGCGATCCGCGGCTCAACCCGTGCCAGGCGCTCAGCGTCGTCTCGGCCTGGCGCGGCTGACGGACCGTGGAACTCCCCCTGGAACACCAGGGCTTGATCGTGGCGCCCACGCCGTGAGGACTCGAGAGAAGGCCTCGATTCAATGGTCGTACGTGAAGAATCCGCGGCCGCTCTTCTTTCCGAGCATTCCCGCCTCGACCAGCCGCAGCAGCATCGGCGGCGGCGCGTACAGCGGTTCGGCGAACTCCTGGTGGAGGGCGTCGGCGACCGACTTGATGACGTCGAGGCCGATCAGGTCGGCCAGGCGCAGGGGTCCCACCGGGTGCCCGCAGCCCAGGGTCATGCCCTGGTCGACCACGTCGGCCGTCACCTGCCCGGACTCGACCATGCGGATCGCGCCGAGCAGGTAGGGGATGAGGAGTCCGTTGACGACGAAGCCCGCCCGGTCGGGGGCCTCGATGACGGTCTTGCCGAGGGTGCCGGTCAGCAGGTCGCGGGTGCGTGTGCGGGTCGCTTCGGTGGTGTGGAGGGCGCTGACCAGCTCGACCAGGGGCATGACCGGCACCGGGCTGAAGAAGTGGACGCCGATGACCCGCTCCGGGTGGCGGGTCGCCCCGGCGAGCCGGCTGATCGGGAGGGAGGAGGTGTTGGTGGCCAGGACGGCGTCCTCGTCCTTGAGGATGCCGTCGATCCGGTCGAACAGCGCGGTCTTGAGGTCCTCACGCTCGGGAACTGCCTCGATCACGAACTCGCGGTCGGCGAGCTGGTCGAGGTCCGCGGTCACCTCGATGCGGCCGAGGGCGGCGTCGCGGTCCGGCTCGGTGAGCCTGCCCTTGCGGATGCCCTGGTCGAGGGAGCGGCGCAGGCGGCTCAGGGCGGTCGGTACGGCGTCGGCGCGGGCGACGACCACGCGGACGTCGAGGCCGGCCCGGGCGGCGATGTCGGCGATGCCCGCGCCCATCACTCCGCAGCCGACGACTCCCAGACGGACGATCGGTTCATGGCTCATGACTGCTCCTGCCAGCGCATCAGGGTCGCTCCGAGCGACATGCCTCCGCCGAATCCGGCCAGGAGCACCAGGTCGCCGTCGCGGATCAGGCCGGAGCGGCGGCCGTCGTCCAGGGCGACCGGCACGGAGGCGCTGCCGACGTTCCCGTACTTCTCGAGGGTTCGGTGGGTGTGGGCGTGGGACATCCCGGCCTTCTCCACCAGGCGTCGCAGCAGCACTCCGTTGGGCTGGTGCGGCACGAAGTGGTCGACATCGGCGGCCGGGACGCCGGTGCGGCGCAGCAGCCGGTCCAGGGCCGGCGGGACGTTGTCCATGACGAAGTCGCGGACGCCGCGGCCTTCCATGCGGAAATAGTGGCCGCCGTCCTCGACGATCCGCGGTGTGAGGGGGATGCGGCTGCCGCCCGCCTCGACCCGGATGAGGTGGTGCGCCTCGCCGCGGCTGGACAGTTCGGTGCCGAGGAAGCCGTGGCCGTCGCGGACCGGGCCGACGACCGCGGCGCCCGCGCCGTCGCCGAGGAGGACCGCGGTGCGGTGGTCGCCGTAGTCCAGGATGCGGGAGTAGACGTCGGCGCCGATGACCAGCGCGTAGCCGTCGGAGCGTCCGGCGAGGAGGCTACGGGCCAGTTCGAGGCCGTAGACGAAGCCGCTGCACACCACGTTGATGTCGAAGCAGGCGGCGGAGGAGGCGCCGATGGCGTGCTGGACCAGGTAGGCGGTGGGGGGCTGGGGCGAGTCGCCGGTGGACGTCGACACGATCAGGTGCTCGAGCCGGCTCGCGGGGATCCCTGCGGCGTCCAGCGCGTTGACGGCGGCGCGCGCGGCGAGGTCGGAGGTGGCCTCGCCCGGTGCCGCGTACCGCCGGGTGAGGATCTCGGTCCGTTCCTCGATCCATTCGGCGGTGATGTCGCACCACTCGGCGAGCTCTTTGTTGCTGACCTCCCGCTCGGGCAGATGGGAGCCGGTGCCGACGATGCCGAGCGCGTTCATCGGCCCGTACCCGTCGCCGCCGGGATCGGGGCGTGGCGCCGCCAGGCGGTGAGGCGTTCCTCGCCGATACGTTCCCGGGCGGCCGGGTCGGTGACGCCGAGGCCGTCGCACGGAGCCAGGCAGCGGACGCCGACCTTGCCGATGTGCCGGTTCTCCTGGACGAGCCGTGCGGCGTCCGCGACCTGCTCCAGCGGGAAGACGGTGCTGAGCACCGGCACGAGTCTTCCTTGGTTGAACAGCCGCAGGCACTCGGTCTGCTCCTGGAGGTTGGCGATATGGCTGCCGACGACCCGCTTCAGGTTCATCCAGAGGTAGCGGTTGTCGTACTGGTGCTGGTATCCGGTGCTGGACCCGCAGGTCACCACGGTGCCGCCACGCCGGACGACGTGCACGGAGGTCCCGAAGGTGGACCTGCCGACGTAGTCGAAGGCGATGTGCGGGTCCTCGCCGATCTCGGCGCGGATGACGCGGCCGAGGCGGCGGCCCAGTTCGGCCGGGTCGGCGGCGCGGTCGGCGGTGTCGTCCATGCCGATCTCCCGGCGGTCGACGACCACGTCACAGCCCTGTCGGCGCAGGAAGTCCGCCTTGGCCTGGGAGCTGACCACGCCGACCGCGATGCCGCCGCCGCTGCGGACCATCTGCACCGCGTACGCGCCGAGGCCGCCGGTCGCGCCCCAGATCAGGACCACGTCGCCCTGCTTCATCCGGGCGCCGTGCTCGCCGACCAGCATGCGGTAGGCGGTCCCCGCGCACAGGGTGACCGAGGCCGCCTCCTCCCAGGTGAGGTGCGGCGGTTTGGCGACGAGCTGGCTGGCGCGGACCACGGTGTAGTGGGCCAGGCCGCCGAAGTTCGTCTCGTACCCCCAGGCGCGCAGGTGCGTACCCATCATCCCGTCGTCGTGGGAGCCGGGGTCCTGGTCGTCGACGTAGGCGGGGCTCACCACCACGTGGTCGCCGGTCCGCCAGTGCCGTACGCCCGCCCCGACGCGCACGACCACGCCCGCGGCGTCCGAGCCGACCACCTGGTGGGGCAGGTCGTGGCGGGTGGCGTAGCCGCCCTGCCGGGCGAAGCGGCGCAGTGCCGTGAAGGTGGAGATCGGCTCGAACTGCGCGGACCAGACCGTGTTGAAGTTGATCGAGCTGGCCATCACCGCGACCACGACCTCGTCGGGCGCCAGTTCGGGCATGGCCACGTGCCCCACATGGAGGGTCCGCCGTACGTCCTTGTCGGCGAGCCCGGCCAACGACTCGGCGTCGTCGGCCCGCAGGTGCCCGGCCAGGAACTCCTCGGGCAGGGGAATGTGTTCCAGTTCCTCGGGGGGCGCGCCGTTGAGCACGGCCTTGCTGAGCAGGTCCATGTGGGTTCCTCGCGATCAACGTCGAGATCCTGCCGGCGGCGGGCGGCGCCGGACGGTGCGGGAGGCGACGGGGGGTCGTCGGACGGCGATGGGGGGTCTTCCGACGGCGACGGGGTGTCTTCGGACGGCCGGGTCACTCGGGCGGCGTTTCCAGCTGGATGGCCGAGACCGGGCAGTAGTCGGCCGCCTCCTCGGCCGCCTCGCGCAGATGGGCGGGCGGCCGGGGGTTCTTGAGCAGCACCTTGCCGTCGTCGCCCTGGTCGAAGAGGTCGGGCGCGACCAGGGAGCAGGCGCCGGAGCGGCAGCAGGCCCCGGAGTCCACCCGCAGCAGCAGGGGACCCGGCCGGTCCTCGGCGCTCACGCGGAGGCCTCGGTGCGCGGCTCACCCCAGGTGACCGGCAGGTCGACGGTGCCGAAGACCAGGGTTTCGGTACGGAAGGGGACCTGCGAGTCCGGTACGGCGAGGCGCAGATCGGGCAGGCGGGTGAGCAGCCGCTCGAAGGCGATCTGGAGCTCGATCCGGGCCAGGGTGTGGCCGACGCACAGGTGCGGGCCGTGGCCGAAGCTGAGGTGGGGGCGGCTGCGGCGCCGGACGTCGAGGGTGTGCGGGTCCTCGTAGACGCTCTCGTCGCGGTTGCCAAGGAGCGGCGAGACGACGATGCCCTCGCCCGCGGCGACGGTCTGGTCGCCGACCCGTACGTCCTCGGTGGCGATGCGGGTGATGCCGAACTGGAAGATGCTCAGGTAGCGCAGGAGCTCCTCCACGGCGCCGCGCAGCAGCTTGGGATCGTCCCGGACGAGGGCGAACTGCTCGGGGTGCATGAGCAGCGCGGCGGTCCCGGTGGTGATCATGTTGGCGGTGGTCTCGTGACCGGCTGCGAGCAGCAGGTACGAGGTGAGCAGCAGCTCCGGCCGGTCCACCTTGCCGGGCACCAGGTAGTCGGCGACGAGCCGGCTGATCATGTCGTCGCCGGGCTCCTTCTGCTTGCGGGTGACCAGCTCGTCGAGGTACGCGCTGAGCGCGGCCTTGCTGTTGGCGATCCGCTCCGGCGCGCCGGCCCGGTGCGGGTCGAACAGCGCCTCCAGGTGGGTGGTGAAGAACTCCGCGTCCTCGTACGGCACGCCGAGCAGCCGGCAGATGGAGCTGGACGACACCGGGATGCCGTACGACTCATGGAGGTTGGCCGGTGGTCCCTGGCGCACCATCTCGTCCAGCAGCTGGTCGCAGGCCTGCTCGATCTCCGGGCGCATCGCCGCGACGCGCTTCACCGAGAACTCCCCGGCGAGCATGGTGCGGTAGAAGGCGTGGTCCTCGCCGTCCATCCGCATGAAGGAGCCTTTGAGGACCGGCCGCATCTTCTGCCGGTACAGCGTCGGGAAGCCCTCCCTGCCCATGTCCGAGCTCATCCGCGGGTCGTCGAGCAGGGCCCGCGCCGCGTCGTAGCCGGTCACCAGCCAGGCGGGCCCGGTGGGCAGTTGCACTCTGACCAGCGGCGCCTGCCGCTGCAGTTCCAGCAGCCCGTCGGGCGGGTCGTAGGGACAGGTGCGGTCGGTGATCGGGTATGCGGGCAGCTGCTCAGCCACTGCGACCTCTTCTCCTGCTCGGGCGGCAAGATCCGGAACCTCCGCGGTACGGCCCGAGGTTGGCACAGGGCCGCGGCGGCAGACGCTCAAACGTGAGCGGGCGCCTTTGATCGGTGCGCCTATCGTCGGGGCGGTTTCCCAGCGCACGAGCCTGGAGGTCGCGGTGACGATGTACGACCACGTCGGAGGCGAGGGCCCGCTCCGGCGCCTGGCCGAGGTGTTCCACCGGAGCGCGGTGGCCGACCCGCTGATCGGGCGCCTTTTCGACTACGCCGGTGACACGCACGTACGCCATCTGACCGCGTACCTCGTCGAGGTGTTCGGGCACGGCAGCGCCTTCACCGACGAGATCGGCGGGTTCGAGCACGTCAAGAAGATGCATGCCGACCTGCGCATCACCGACGAGCAGCGGGACCGGTTCGTGGAGCTGATGATGGCCGCCCTGGACGAGGCGGAGCTGCCCGGGGACGAGAGGTTCCGCACCCGGTTCGAGCAGGAGCTGCGCCGGGCGGCGGCGATCACCACCCGGGCGTCCCGGATGAGCCAGGCCGAGCTCGACACCCGGCACGGCCGGCTCGGAAGGTGGACCTGGTGACCCGCGCGACGCATTCCGCTCCGGTCGACGAGGTGGTCGCCGCGGTCCGCGACGCGTTCGACGGACGCGAGCCCTCGGCCGGGGAGCCGGTCCTGCCGCCCGGCGCCGATTCGATGACGGCGGTCCGCCTGGCCCTTGCCCTGGAGGACCGGCTCGGCGTCGCCGTGCCGCTGAGCTGGCTGCGCGCCGGGCATGACGCGGCCGCGCTCGCGGCACTGGCCGCCGAGGCCGCCGAGGGCGGTGGCGGGACGGGGCCCGGGCTGCGGCTGACGGCGGCCGCGGAGTCAGCCGGCCCCGAAGTCCCCTTCTCGCCCACGGCACTTCAGCAGGCGTACCTGGCGGGCAAGGAGGAGGAGCTGACGCGCGACGCCGTCGGCTGCCACCACTACCGCGAATTCGCGGTGCCCGCGCTGGACGTCGACCGGCTGCGCCAGGCGTGGTCGGCCGTACAGCACCGGCACGCCATGCTGCGCTGCGCCCTCACCCCCGACGGCAGGCTGCGCATACGGCCCGCTCAGGACCGGCCGGTCCCTGTGCATCCGGCCGGTCACGACCCGGCCGAGGTACGGGCGCGTCTGTCCCGGCGCCGGTACGCCGCCGAGGACTGGCCCCTGCACGAGCTGGAGGTCACCCGGCTCCCCGGCGGGGACGGGGTGATCCACCTCGCCGTCGACGGCCTGATCTGCGACGGCCACAGTCTGTTGGTGCTGATGCGGGACCTGTGGCGCGCGTACGACGGCTCTCCCGGGGACGTGTCGTCCGAGCCCGCCCCGACGCCTTTCCGCGCCTTCGCTGCCGCCGTGGCCGAGGAGGCCACCGGCGCGCGGTACGCCGAGGACCTCCGCCACTGGGAACGGCGGCTGGCCGACCTGCCGCCGGGACCCGGCATCGTGCGCGCCCCCGCCCGCGAGGCGGGCGACGTGGGCGG
The DNA here is from genome assembly GCF_055639315.1 of Streptomyces sp. NPDC039465. Lineage (NCBI taxonomy): Bacteria > Bacillati > Actinomycetota > Actinomycetes > Kitasatosporales > Streptomycetaceae > Streptomyces > Streptomyces sp. NPDC039465. The sequence continues at coordinate 189,476 of NZ_JBVKAP010000009.1, forward strand.
CGGGCCTGAGCGGCGCCCGCTGACCGGATCGCTCGACGCGGCCGCATGGGCGGCCCTGCGGGAGGTGGCGGCACGGCGGGGGGTGACCGCGACCGCGCTGCTGCTGAGCGAGTTCGCGACGACCCTGGCCGACGCCGGGGCGGAGCTGCCGTTCAGTCTCGTCCTGACCACCAGCGACCGGGCGCGGATGCGGGGCGCCGACGACACCGTCGGCACGTTCACGTCGACGCTGGTCTTCCGGGTCCTCGACACGGACGCCGACGCCGTGCACCGGCGGCTCGCCGAGGACCTCGACCACGCGACGGTGCCGGGGGTGGCCGCGTTGCGCCGCCGCCGCGGGCGCGTACCGGACCTGCCCGTGGTGTTCACCAGCATGCTCGACGACGCGCCGCCCGCGTCCGGCTTCACCGAGCGCCACGCGGTCGGCCGGACCTCCGGGGTGGCGCTCGACCACCAGGTGTGGGAGGCGGACGGCGCGCTGCACTTCCGCTGGGACGTGGTCGAGCGGGCCTTCGCCGCGCCCGGCGCGCAGGCCCTGCACGAGGCGTACACCGCCCGGCTGCGCACCCTGGCAGGCGTTCCCGAACCGGCGGCGCCGGCCGCGCTGAACGACCTTCAGGAGGCGTATCTGGTCGCCCGGGCGCTCGGTCCCGACGACGCCGGGGGCTGCCGCATGGTGCTGGCCTACGAGGTCGCGGACCTGGACCTCGCCCGCCTGCGGCAGGCGCTGGACCGCCTGGTGGCCCGGCATCCGGTGCTCCGCGCCTCCATCGACGCCGAGCAGGGCCCGCGGCCGGCCCCCCGGCCGGCCCCGCCGCCCGTGGCGGAGGTCCCGCTCACGCCGGAGATCCGCGAGCAGCTGCTGCGGCAGCCGTTCCCGCTGGGCGAGGGCCATCTCGACGTCCGGTTGGGGCGCGGCGGGGACGGCCGGGACGTCGTGTTCCTGACGGTCGACCTCGCGCTGATCGACGCGCGCAGCATCCACCTGGTGGGGAGGGAGTTGATGGGGCTGTACGCGGGCGGCGTGGACGACGACGTCGCGCCTCGGGACCGTTCCGACGCAGCACCCCCTCGACGGGCGCCGGGCGAGGCGCGGGAGTACTGGCGGCGGCGGGTGGCCGCGCTGCCGCCTGGGCCCCGGCTTCCGGTCGTACCCGACGACGGCTCCCGCAGGCGGCTGCGGGGCACGCTGCCGGGGTGGGACACCGTGGTGGCCGCCGCCGCGGACCACGGCTGTTCGGCCGACGGGCTGTTGCTGGCCGCGTACGCGCGGGCCCTGTCGCCGGGGCTCGGCGATGTGTTCACGATTCCGGTGGTCCGCTGGCCGGACGGCACGGACGCGGCCCGGCCGGCCGAGCGGACCGCCCTGAGCTGGGTGACGGTCACGGCCGAGGGGTGTCCGCTGTTGGACCTGGCCCGCCGTTACGACGCCGTGCTGGCCGAGGACCGGACCGCCGACGCGGCCGGCGGACTGGCGGAACTGCGCCGTTCCCGCCGTGCCGGCTCCGCCCTGCCCGTCGTCTACACCAGCCTCTTCGACCTGGACGAGCACCCCCTGCCCGACGGCGTCACGGCCGGGGACTGGATCACCAGCACGCCGGGCGTGGCGCTGGACTGCGTCGCGGTCCAGGACGGCGACGTACTGGAGTACGCCTGGGACGCGCTGCCGGAGCAACTGCCCGAGGACTGGCTGGAGGAGGCCTTCGCGCGGTTCGCGGCCGACCTGGCGAGTCTGGCCTCGCTCCCCCGGACACCGCTCGACGACCCGCAGCTGCCCCCGGCGCGCTGGAACGACACCACCCGTCCCTTCCCGGCCGACCTCCCGGTGCAGGCCCTGATCGAGGACCAGGCCCGGATCCGGCCGTCCGACGTGGCGGTGCGCTGGGCCGGTGGCGCGCTCACCTACGCCGAACTGGACCTGCGTGCCAACCGGCTGGCGTGGACGCTGCGCGAGGCGGGCGTGGGCCGCGGTGACGTGGTGGGGGTCTCGGTGCGCCGCGGCCCGGACATGGTGGTCGCGGTCCTCGGCATCCTCAAGGCGGGCGGCGCCTATCTGCCGGTGCTGCCGTCCCTGCCCCGCGACCGCGCCGCGGTGATGCTCGGCGACGCGGCCGCCTCCTTCCTGGTCCGTGACGCGTCGTGCGGGTGGGCGGCGTCGGTGCCGGAGGTACGGCCGGTCGATCTGGACGCGGTGCTCGCCCGGCCGCACGCGCGGGAGGCCACCGCGCCGGAGCCGGTGAATGACGTGGACGACCTGGCGTACGTGATCTTCACGTCGGGCAGCACCGGGCGGCCCAAGGGGGTCGGCGTCACCCACCGCCCGATGCTCAACCTGTTCGAATGGGCCCGCCGCACCTTCGGTTTCGGCCCCGGCGACCTAGGCCTCTGCGTCACCTCTCTCGGCTTCGACCTGTCCGTCTTCGACATCCTCGGACTGCTCAGCCTGGGCGCGGCGCTGTACGTCGCCGACGAGGAGCAGCAACGCGACCCGCGGCTCCTGCTGCGGGTGCTCCAGAGCGAGCCGGTGACGTTCTGGAACTCTGCGCCGACCACGCTGGCGAATCTGGCCCCGGACTTCGACGACCTTCGCGACTTGTCCGGCGGTGACACGCTGCGTCTGGTGTTCCTCAGCGGCGACTACACCCCGCTGTGGCTGCCCGACCGGCTCCGGACGGCGTTCCCCCATGCGACGCTGGTCAGTCTGGGCGGGGCGACGGAGGCGACCGTCTGGTCCAACTACTTCGTGGTGGACCGGGTGGATCCGGGCTGGCGCAGCATCCCCTACGGCCGCCCGATCGACAACTCCCGCTACTACGTCCTGGACGAGCGCCGCCGCCCGGTGCCGATCGGGACCGAGGGCGATCTGTACATCGCCGGCGAGTGTCTGGCCGTCGGCTACTACCGGCAGCCCGAGCTGACGGCGGAACGGTTCGTCACCGGGGACTTCCCCGGGCTGCCCGGGCTGCCGGAGACCCGGATGTACGCCACGGGCGACCGGGCCCGCTACGGGCCGGACGGCGTGATGCACTTCCTCGGCCGCCGCGACGGGCAGGTCAAGGTGCGCGGGTACCGCGTGGAGCTGCCGGAGATCGAGCACCGGCTGCGGACGCATCCCGGTGTCGCGGACGCGGTGGTGCTGTTGCGGAAGAGCGCGGCCGGGGAGGACCGGCTGGTGGCGTACGTCCTGCCGGACAGCACGCCCCCGCCCGCGGAGGAGCTGCGGGCCCACGCGGCGGCGGCACTGCCCGACTACATGGTGCCGGGCGTGGTGGCGTTCGTCGCGGAGTGGCCGGCCACCGCCAACGGCAAACTGGACCGCGACGCCCTGCCGTGGCCGGTCACCGGCCAGTCATCCGCACCAGCCGCCACCGCCGACGCCGCACCTGCCGCGACGGCCGCCGACGCGGCACCGGCCGCATCTGCCGCACCTGCCGCACCTGCCGCACCTGCCGCCGAGGACGTCGAGCGGATCGGCGCGCTCTTCGGCGAATTGCTCGACCTGCCGCCGGTCGACCCGAGGGCGGATCTGTGGGAGCTGGGGGCCACCTCGTTCACCATGGTGCGCGCCAGCCGGGTCCTGCGGGAACGGTACGGGCGCGAGGTGCCGGTGTCGGTGCTGCTGGCCGAGCCGACGGTCGAGGCCATCGCGTGGCAGATGTCCGGCACGTCCGGTCCGAAGCAGGAGCCGGAGGCGGCAGGCGCGGCCCAGCCTCAACCGGAGCAGCCTCAACAGGCGGTCGAGGCCCCGCAGGTGGACTTCTTCGCCGCCGACGACCGGCGCCGCTTCAAGGACGGCGACTTCGGTCAACGGCCCGCCTCTGATCGGGTCCGGCCGTTGCCGCTGGCCGGTGACCGGCCGACCGAGGGGCAGCGACGCTGGCGCGCCAGCCGCCGCCCGCTGGCGGGGCGGCAGTTGGACGCCGAACGGCTCGGCGACCTGATGAAGGTGCTGGCCCGGACGAGCGGACAAGCCGAGTCCGGTGCGCTGTACCCCTCCGCCGGTGACACCTACGCCGTGCAGGTCTACGTGCTCGTACGCGACGGAGCCATCGACGGACTGGACGGCGGCGCCTACTACTACCGGCCGCGCGAACATGTCCTGGAGCCGCTCGGGACCGGCGCCGACGTGCCGGTCACCGCGCACGTCTTCTACAACCGGCCCTTCGCCGCCCGCGCGGCCGCCGAGATCTACCTGGTCGGCGAGTTGCGGGGCATCGAGCCGCTGTACGGCGCGCAGGCGCCGCGCTATCTCGCCCTGGAGGCCGGACACATGGCCCAACTGCTGATGCAGCAGCAGGTGCCGTCCGGCGTCGCCGTCTGCCCGGTGGGCGACCTGCGGCAGAGCGACCTCGCCGAGGCGCTGGGGCTCGGGCCGTCCCACACGTTCCTGCTGGGTCTGCTGTGCGCGCCGCTCGACGCGGCCGGTGAGGACGATCCCGGCGAGCCGCTGTGGACGGTTGCGGGCGGCGCGTCCAGGCCGCGTACGAGCGAGATCGCGGTGGTCGGGATGGCGGGCCGGTTCCCCGGCGCCGTCGGCCCGGACGCGTTGTGGCGGCTGCTGCACGAGGGCCGCTCGGCCCTGCGCCCCATGCCGCCCGCCCGTACCGCCGCGCTGGGCTGGTCGGGCCCGCCTCCGATCGGGGGGTTCCTGGACACGCTCGGCCCGGTCGACCTGCGGCCGTTCCGTATCTCCCCCGCCGAGGCCGACGCCCTGGACCCGCAGCTGCGGCTGCTGCTGCCGACCGTCTGGCAGTGTCTTGAGCAGGCCGGGCACACGCCCCGGTCCCTGACCGAGGACGGGGGCCGGGTCGGCGTGTTCGTGGCGTCGATGTGGGACGACCATCTCGCCGCGGCCGGGGACGGGTGGGAGCGCGGTGACGCCGTGGAGGTCGTTGCCACTCGGGCGACCGCGCCGAACCGGCTCTCCCACACGTTCGGCTGGCAGGGGCCGAGCCTCGCGGTGGACACCGCCTGCTCGTCGTCGCTGACCGCGCTGCACCTCGCGATCGAGGCGCTGCGCGCGGGCGAGTGCGACAGCGCGGTGGTCGCCGGGGTCAATCTGGTGACGCACCGCCGGCACGTGGGGCTGCTGGCCGGCCTCGGTCTGCTCGCCGCACCGGACGACGGACGCCCGCGCGGCGCGTACGACGAGGACGCGCCCGGCTGGTACGTGGGCGAGGCCGTCGGCGCCCTGCTGCTGCGGCGCGCCGACACGGCCGTACGGGAGGGGGACCAGCTGCACGGCATCCTCGAGGCGTCGTTGTGCGGTCACGCGGGCGGGGAGGGGCGCTTCGGGGCGCCGGGCCCGGCGCCGCTGACCGCTTCGCTGCTGCGGATGATGACGGACGCCGGGCTGGATCCGGCGACCGTGTCCTACGTGGAGAGCGCCGCGGCGGGCGCCGGACTCGCCGACGCGGCCGAGTTCGCGGCCTTCGCCGAGCTGCTGGCCGGCAACGGCGGGCCGGTGCCGATGGGCACGCTCAAGCCGAACCTCGGACACTCCGAAGCGGCGGCTGGTATCGGCCAGTTGATGAAGGTGATGCTCCAGCTGCGGCACGGCCGCATCGCCCCGACCCTGGTCTCCGACCGGCCAAGTCCGCTGGTCGACTGGGACGGCAAAAGGCTGTTCGTGCCCCGACGGGCGATGGACTGGACACCGGCCGACGGGCCACGGCGGGCCGTCGTCAACGCCGTCGGCTCGGGCGGCTCCTACGGCCATGTGGTCGTACGCGACGCGGGAGGGTCACGATGAACGGGCACGGGACGGCGAACGGGGACCGGCCGGCGAACGGGGACTGGACGGCGAACGGGGACTGGACGGCGAACGGGGACTGGACGGCGGGCACGCGCGATCCGCAGGCGGCGGTGCGGATGCTCTGCTTCGCCCATGCCGGCGGCGGCAGCGCGCTGTTCCTGCCCTGGCGCCGCATGCTGGCGCCGGACGTCGACGTCGTCCCGATCCTGCTGCCCGGCAGGGAACGGCGCCTCCACGAACCGCCGTACACCCGCATGGCCGACCTGATCGAGGATCTCGTACCGGCCCTGGAGCCGTTGCTCGACCGGCCGTACGTGCTGTTCGGGCACAGCATGGGCGCGATGGTGGCCTACGAGGTGGCGCAGCGGCTGCGCCCCGCTCCGGGCATGGTGTTCGTCTCCGGCCGCCGGGTGCCCGGAGTGACGGGCGAACGGCATCTGCTCGGCGACGGGGACCTCCTGCGGGTGGTGACGGGGCTCGGCGGCACCCCGACGGCACTGCTCGACTCCCCGGACCTGGCCGGGCTGTTCCTGCCCGCCCTGCGGGCCGACTTCCAGCTGGTGGAGACCTACCGTCCGCAGGCCACCCCGCCGCTGGGCTGCCCGCTGACCGCGCTCACCGGCGACGCCGACCCCGAGGTCACCCCGGCGCAGATGGCGCGCTGGGGCGACCTCACCGCCGGCGGCTTCGGCCTGCACGTCTTCCCCGGCGACCACTTCTATCTCAAGGGGCTGCCGGAGGCGCTGCGCCGCACCCTGCTGGAGGGGATCGGCCGCGTCAGCCGGCAGCCCGCCACACCACGGTGGAGTTGAAGCCGCCGAAGCCGAAGGCGTTCGACACGGCCCAGCGCAGGGGGGCCTTGACGGCGGTGTCCCCGGCCAGGCGCGGGGCACCGTCGATCGGATCGCGCAGCCATGGGTTGGGGTGCACGAATCCCTCACGCAGCTGGACCACGACGGCGACCGCGGACAGCATCCCGGCCGCGGTGAGCGCGTGCCCGGCCAGTCCCTTGAGGGCGTTCACCCACGGCGACGCCGCCGCGAAGACCTCGGCGACGGCGTCTGCCTCGGCCCGGTCGCCGAGCGGGGATCCCGTGCCGTGCGAGCTGATCAGGTCCACGTCAGCCGGGGTGATCCCGGCGTTCTCGATCGCGCGGGCCATGACGGCCGCCTCCCCGGCCACGGTCGGATCGGGCTGGCTGTTGGCGTCGAGACCGGCCGCGTATCCGGCCAGCTCGGCCAGGGCCACCGCGCCGCGGCGGTCCGCGGAGGCAGCCGACTCCAGCACCACCGCGGCCGCGGCGGGGCCGTGGACGAAGCCGCGGTGGGAGCGGTCGAAGGGGCCGCCGGGGCCGCTGCCGACGGTGGGCACCATCGCGCCCAGGTTCAGAAAGCTGCGCAGCTCGGCCGGTGCGGGCTCGGCCAGGGCGCCGACGACCAGACAGGCGTCGACGACACCCCAGGCGATGAGGCGGGCGCCCTGACCGAGGGCGAGGTTGCCGCTGGCGGAGGCTCCGCCGACGGTCAGCCCCTCGCCCCGGATGCCGAACGCCTCGCTGAGCGTGGCCACATGGTCGGTGTCCTGGAACTGCAGCGCCAGCCGGGGCGGCACCAGCATCGGGTCACGGTCCATGCGCCCCGCGGCCGCGGCGCTCTGGGCGCCGTTGAGGTTGTTGCCCGCGACGACCACGCCGATCCTCCGTGGGTCGAGGCCACGCCGGTCCAGCCCAGCCGCCCGCCAGGCCTGGCCCGCGACCGCCAGCGACGCGCGGACCGGCCGGGAGGTGCGGCGCGTCGTCCCGGGTGGAAGGGCCGCCGCCGCGAGCGCCTCGCTCAGCGCGGTGTCCGGCAGGGCCGCCCGGTACGGCACGGTCTCCTCGGCGGCGGTTCGGGCGATCGCACCGCGGCCGGCGCGCAGCGCCCGGGTCAGCCGCGGCACGTCGGGCCCGAGCGGCGACAGCACGCCCAGACCGGTGACGGCGACCCGGACTCCGGAGGAGGTCACCGGTACCGCTCGAAGAGGCCGACCAGGTCGGCGACCGGCATGCCCTGGCGGAATTCGGTGATCGGGACGAGCACGTCCAGGTCGTCCATCACATTGGTCACGACCTCGCTGCGGTCCACGCTGTTGAGGCCGAGCTCGGCGAGGGTGCGCTCGGGCACCACCTCGTCCGGCCGGAGGTCGGGCAGGATGGCGGTGACGTGGTGGCGGATGGCGGCCAGTACGGCCCCGTCGGTCGGGTGGATCCGGTGCATGCGATGTCCCTTTCCGGGTCGGATCGTTCGGATCGGTCAGATCCAGTCGTAGCGGCGGTGGTAGTCCTCGATGCTCCGCAAGGCGAGCAGCGGCGGGCGGGCGGCCGTGCTGGGGAGCCAGTCGGGCGGGTCCGCGACGGTCAGCCGCCGCCGGGGCAGCAGGCAGGCCCGGCTCGCGGGCAGCAGGTCGCGGTACTCGTCGAAGCCGAGGCGCCGGCGGGCGGCCAGCCGCGGCCCGATCTTCCGGGCGGCCACGGCCCGCCGGGCCGCGTCGCCCAGCGTGCCGCTGAGGAACTCGGAGGAGCAGCCCGACCCGTACGAGAACAGGCCCACCCTGGCCCGTTCCGTCATCGGGGGCAGTTCGTCCACGAGGCTGCTCAGCGCCAGGTAGAGGGAGCCGGAGAAGAGGTTGCCGACCTGTGCCGGGTAGCGCAGGCCCGGCTCCACCCGGCGGGTGAAGTCGGCGGCGATCGCGGCCGGATCAAGGCCGGTGAACTCGCGCATCGCGCGCCGGTGCGCGGCCCGGACCATCCCGGCGAACGGCGTGTGGAAGGCCAGGTGGTCGAAGGTCTCGTCGAGTTTCACGTCGTCGACGCGGCGGCAGTAGTCGGCGAAGCTGCGGATCGTGCATTCGAGGTAGGCGACGAGCGACTGGTCGGCGTCGGCGAGTTCGATGTCGGGGCCGGGCCGGGCGGTGTCCATGGTTTCGAAGCTGTGCAGGCCGAACGCGCCGAGGTCCAGTTCCAGGATGTCGGGGTGCTCGCTGAGCAGCAGGGCGACCGCGCCGCTGCCGGTGGCCAGCTCGGCGTACTCGGCGCGCTCGTCGGCGAGGCCCACGTCGGTGGCGATCAGCAGGACACGGGCGTCGGGCGAGGCACCCGAGGCGAGGTGGCCGGCGGCCAGCTGCAGCGCGGCCGTCGCCGCGTAGCAGGCCTGTTTGACCTCCAACAGGCGGCAGTGCGGGGGCAGTTCGAGATACCGGTGGACGTAGGAGGCGATCGACTTGCTGTAGTCCACGCCGGACTCGGTCGCCACGAGCACGACCTCGATCCGGTCGCGTACGGCAGGGTCCAGGTCGTCCAGCATGCCCTTGGCGGCGTTCACGGCGTGGGTGACCGGGTCCTCGAAGGGCAGCGCGACGGAGCGTCCGGTCAGCATCAGGTTCGCGACCCGGCCCGGGTCGAGGCCCCGGCCCTCGGCCAGGTCGTCGGCGCTGATCCAGGCACTTCCGGCGTAGACGTCGAGCGCCTCGATGCCCACGGTCACGGGTCGCGGGTCGGCGGTCATGCGGTCTCCTCGGTGGGCCGGTCGGGGGTGGTCTCCCCGGTGACGGGCTGGCGGGCGACGGTCTCGCGCAGGAGCCGGTTGATCTCGTCCGCGTGGGTCACGCAGGGGAAGTGGCCGGCGTCGGGCAGTTCCTCGTACCGCGCTCCGGGGATGGCCTCGGCCAGTCGGCGGGCGGTGTCCAGCGGCACCACGGAGTCCAGCCGGCCCTGGATCACCGTGGCCGGCAGGTCCAGCTCCGGCAGCCGGCGCAGCAGGTCCGGTTCGCCGGCGAACAGGTCAAGGTAGGACAGGCCGACGTACGCGTCCATGCTCTCGCAGCGCAGCAGCTGCGCCGCGAGGCCGGGCAGCCGCCCGTCGTCCCCGGTGGCGGCGGCCACGGCGGCCATGTCCTCGGCCACGATGACTTCGAGCCGGTTCACCTCGCCGACCCGGTTGGCGTAGCGGTACGAGCCGCCGATGGTCGTCAGCGACGCGGCACGCCGGGGGTGGCGCAGGGCGAAGCTCTGGGCCAGCAGTGCGCCCCAGGACGCCCCGACCAGATGCACCGGGCCGTCGATGCCGAGCCGGGTCAGGGCCTCGGTGTACAGGTCGACGATGTGGTCGAGCGACATGTCACCGCGCGTGCGGGTGGCCCCCACGCCGGGGTGGTGGAGGACCACCAGGCGGTGGTCCGTGCCCAGTTCGGCGAACTGGCGGGCGAACATCCCGGCGCCGATGTTGAACGGATGCATCATCAGCAGGGTGGGGCCGGTGCCGTGCACGAACGCCTCGACCGTCGCGGTGTCCAGTGTGAGCAGGTGCCGCCGCACGTCCGGGGTGTGTTCGGTGAGCACGGTCAGGTTGTCCCCGGTCCGTTCGTAGCCGTCGGCGACCGCGGTCCGTACGTCGTCGGGGATACGGTCCGCCGGCTCGAACCGGGCCCGTGCCAGGGCCATCGGCGAGCCTGCCGCCTGGGTCGGCAGCAGGTCCACCACCCCGCTGCGGTCGGCGAAGCAGTCGGCGAGCCGGCCGGTGAGCGCCTTGGCGTCGGCGTCGGTGAGACCGGCCGGCACGGCGAGCCGCAGCAGCCCGGCCGGGTCGTCGCCCACGTGCGGACCGCCACGGACGCCGGTGCGCCGGTAGAGCCAGGCGAGCATGGCCGGTCCGGGATGTGCCAGGCCACCGAACGCGTCGTCCCGCCGCGGGTCGAGCAGGACGCAGTGGGTACCCGGCCCGCCGTACACGGGCGCACCGGCCTTGACGAGCCGCTGGTGCAGGGTCCGTACGTGCTCGGCGCGGCGCCGGACGAGGGCGCCGGCCACCTCGGTGTCCGCCAGGGCGGCGGCGAGGACGGCCTGTTGCTGGGAGCTGAGGTGCCGGCCGTAGGCGTCCTCGTCCTCGGCCATGCGCTCGGCCAGGTCGGCGCGGCGGGTGGCGACCAGACCTCCCATGCCGACGGCGAAGTTCTTCGACAGACTCATGGTCACGGCGTCGGCCGTGTCCAGCAGCTCGCGCACGGTCCGCCAGAGATCGGCGCCGTTGGCCTCTGCGATCGCCCAGGCGTTGTCCACCACCCGGGTGGCGTCCAGCACGAGCGGTATGCCGCGTGCGCGCAGCGTACGGGCCGTGTCGCGGAGCACGCCGAGGGAGAGGGGTGTGCCGCCCGCGGCGTTGGTGCTCAACTCCAGGCAGACGAAGGAGACTTCGACGCCGTGTTCGTCCAGCAGGGCCGCCAGCCCGGCGAGCCGGCCGTCGCCGGACGCCGGCCCGTCGTCCTGTCGGGGGATCCGGATCGGGCGCAGTCCTGCCTCGGCCAGCGCGAACTGCCAGGTGGGGAAGGCGTCGTTGTGCAGGACCACTCCCCGGCGGCCGGGCCAGGACCGGCACATCCGAAGCTCCGCGGACCGCCCGGACGCCGTCCACGACGCATGCGGGAGCGGCAGCCAGTCGGGCGGTGCGGTCGTGGCGCCGCGCGGGTCCGCGACCTGGGCGGCCAGAGCGGCCATCCGGTCGGTGACGAACGCGTCGGCGCGCTCGAACCATGAGTCGGTGAGCAGGTCGAACTCCACGTCCGCGTGGTCGAGGAGGACGGGGTTGTGCCCGGCGCGGGCGAGCAGGGTGGTACGGGGCGAGGCGGGGGCCTTGGTTTCGGTTTCCGTCCCGGTCTCGGTCACGGTCTCGGCCTCGGTCTCGGCCGAGTTGGCGATCATCATGATCAGGTCGACGGCGTCGGTACGGCCCGTGGCCGGCTGGCAGAGGTACAGCGGCACCTCGACCGGCCCGAACTTCTTCTTGAACCGATAGTTGCCCTCGTCGAAGATGCCGACCGAGCGCAGCTCGGCGAGGGCTTGTCGCACGTCCTGCGCCGGGTTCGGGGTGGAGGTCACCTCGACGCCGAAGCTGCCGCCGAAGCTGAGCACCTCGGCGCCCTCGGCGGCGAGCCGCCGGACGATCTCCACCAAGGTGTACTCCAGTCCGCCCAGCGGCATGTCGCGGGGATAGAACTCGACATCGAGGAGATAGCCGTTCTCGGCGGGCAGGGCGGCCAGGACGATGGCGCTGAGCAGCCGGTCGTCGCGGTAGGTCAGGAAGATCCGGTGCCGGTCGGGGAGCTTGCCGGCCCTGATCAGCTCGCGGGCTTCGGCGACGTACGCGTTCACCATCTGCTTGCCCTCGGACCACCGGTCGACCAGATCGGCGACGGCCGCGTCGGTCCCGGGGTCCGAGCCGCTGACGTACTCCTCGACCCGGTTGTCGCCGTCCCGGCCGAACTTCCTGACCAGGTAGCGCAGTTTGCTCCGGCGGCCGCCGTCGAGTGTGAACGATCCGATGTCCTCAAGACGCTGTACGACCCCGAACGCGGTGGCCAGCATCGGCGTACCCGCGAGGTCGGTGAGCGGATCGGTGGACAGCAGGTTGAGCCGAAGCCCGTTGGTGACGCAGTGGTTCAGCAGTTCGCCGGCCGCGGCGGCGAAGCGCTCCGGCGCTCCGGTGTACCGCCACACCAGCACCGAGTCCCCACGGCGGCCGACCGCCAGGTACCCGTCACGGGTGGAGGGGAAGAACAGCAGCGGGGCGATGCTCAGTCCGGCCAGCCCGGATTCCATGCCGTGGCGCTGCTCGACCTCCTCCACCAGGTGTTGAAGGTCCGGATGGTCGGCCAGTTCGGAGCGCGGCACGATGAGCGCGCCGGGTCCTGAGGGGGCGGAGCCATGCGGTGCGGCGGGTGTGGCGGGTGCCTCGGGCTCGGCGAGTCGGGCCACCGCCGGTGCGCCGAAACGGTCGACCAGGTGGTCGGCCAGGGAGGCGCAGTCCGGGTGGTCGAAGAGCAGGGTCTTGGGCAGGGTCCCGAGCACCGTCTCCAGGGCCCGGACCGACCGCAGCATGTCGAGGGAGCTGAGCGCGCCCTCGGTGAATCGGCCGTCGGGTCCGAGGTCGGTGCGCACGGCCCGCTCGACGGCCGTGCGGACGACGGCGGCCAGGTCGGGCTCGGGGCCCGGGTCGGCCTCCGGCGCGGTGGACGAGTCGGCACCCGCCCCCGGCCCCGCGGCGGGCTCCGCCGCCGGGGCCGTGTCGACGTCAGCCGACCGATCCGGGCTGGGCTCCGGCGCCGTGGACGTATCGACATCCGCCCCCGGCCCCGCGGCAGGCTCCGCCGCCGGGGCCGTGGCGACGTCAGCCGACCGATCCGGGCTGGGCTCCGATGCCGTGGACATATCGACATCCGCGCCCGGGCCCACGGCAGGCTCCGCCGCCGGGGCCGGGGCGGGCTCCGCCGGCGCTTCCGTATCGACGTACTCCACCCGGCCCGGGACCGGCCCCGGCGCCGTGCCGAGGTACGCCGTCAGGTCGGCGAGCGTGTCGTGCTCGTAGAGCTCGCTCGTCGGCACGGTGATGCCGTGCTGGTCGTGCAGCCAGCGGACCAGTTCCACCCGCATGATCGAGTCGAGGCCGAGGCCGGTCAGCGAGACCTGGTCTCCGATCTCGTCGGCGGGCACGCCCAGGGCCGCCGCCACCCGGTCGCGGAGGGCTTCCGCGCTGAGGCCGGCCGGGGTCGCGGGGGCCGGGGGCTCGGGCGCGGCGACGGACGGCGGAGGGGGTTCCGGTACGTCCCGTCGGCGTACCGGCGTCAACTGGACCTTGCCCGCGGCCGATCGACGGGGCGCCGCACCGGTAACCGGGGCCGCGGTCGCGGCCGGCGTCGGGTCCGCGGGGCGCGGGAACCAGTAGGACGTGCGGGTGAAGACGGGGCCGGGGAGCGGTGTCCGGCCAGGTGTGGCGGGCCAGAGGCCGGCCCAGTCGACCGTCCCGCCGCCGCACCAGGCCGCGGCGAGGTCCCGCGGGCCGGTGCCCGTGGCGGCGGCGGTGGGCCGAGCGGTCACGACACCGCGCTGCACGCCGTGCGATGTGTCGCCGCGCAGGGCGGCGACGAGCTGTGCCCGGTCGGAGGCGACCACGGCGAGGCGGTACGGCAGTTCCTCCCGGCCCACCTGCAAGGTGTACGCGACCCGGTCGAGGCCCACGTCGGGCCGCTGGTCGAGCGCGTCGGCGAGCCGTGCACAGTAATCAGTCAGGGCCTGCTCGTCGCGGGCCGAGACCGGCACGACGAGGGGGCCACTCACCACGGGCGGGGCCGCGGCCGGTGCCACTCCCCCGGTCTGCAGTACCACATGGGCGTTGGAGCCGCCGAAGCCGAACGAGCTGACCCCGGCGCGGCGTACCGGCCGCCCGGACGCGTCCGGCACCGGCTCCCACGGCCGGGCGCCGTCGGCCAGGGTCAGCGGGGTGCCGTCCAGGCGGAGGTGCCGGTTGGGCTCGCGCAGATGCGGGTTGGGCGGAATCAGGCCGTTGTTCATCGCCAGGACGGTGGTGAGCAGACCGGCGATCCCGGCGGCGGCCTCCAGGTGACCGATGTTGGCCTTCACGGAGCCGACCGCGATGTGCGGCTCGGCGGGGGCCGGGAGGTCCCAGTCCTCGTACAGCGTTGCGTACGCGTGCTTGAGGCCTTCGATCTCGACCGGATCCCCGAGGGGCGTGCCGGTGCCGTGTGCCTGGACGTAGCCGATGGTGCGCGGGTCGACGCCCGCGTCCCGGACCGCTTCGACGATCACCTGTGCCTGGGACCGCGGGTTGGGCGCGGTCAGCGACGGTGACCGGCCGCCGTGGTTGACCGCGCTGCCGAGGATCACCGCCCGCACGTGGTCGCCGTCCTCCAGCGCGCGGTGCAGCGGCTTCAGGACGACGGCGCCGACGCCTTCTCCGCGGACGTATCCGTCGGCGGAGTCGTCGAAGGCGGCGCACCGGCCACGCGCGCTGAGCATGCCCGCCCGGGTGAAGGTGGCGAAGAGCGCGGGGCTCAGCATCAGGTTGACGCCACCGGCGACGGCCAGGTCGCAGTCGCCGTGCCGCAGCGCGCGGACGGCGTGGTGCAGGGCGACCAGGGAGCTGGAGCAGGCGGTGTCCAGCGCTTCGCTGGGGCCGCGCAGGTCGAGCAGGTGGGAGACCCGGTTGGCGAGGACGGCGTGGGCGACACCGGTGGCCATGTGGGCCTCGGGCGTGCCGCCGTGCGCCGCCATCAGCTCGTTGTAGTCGCCGGTGGCGACGCCCACGAACACCCCGGTGGCCGATCCGGCCAGCTCCCCCGGGCGGCGGCCCGCGTCGTGCAGGGCCTCCCAGGTGACCTCCAGGAAGTGCCGTTGCTGCGGGTCCATGAAACCGGCCTCACGCGGGGAGATGCCGAAGGCGGCCGCGTCGAACTCCGCGACGCGCTCCAGGAATCCGGCGCGTACCTCACGCATCCGCGGGTCGGCGAACAGGTCGGCCCGGTCGGCGGGGACGGGTCCCACGCCGTCCTCTCCGGCCGACACCATGTCCCAGAGCGCGTTCAGGTCCTCCGCGCCGGGGAACCGCCCGGCCATGCCGATGACGGCGATGGGCATCCCGGACGCCCCGGTCGGCCCGTACGAGGCCCCGGAATCCGGCGAGACGGTGACCACAGGCTCCGTTACCGCCACAGGAGAAACCGGAGCCACAGGGACCACTCTGCGCCCGACCTCCGGATGGTCCCGGACCAGGCGGTCGGCCAGGGCCTCCAGGGTGGGCGCCTCGAACAGGACGGTGGGCAGCAGGTCGAGGCCGTACCGCGCGTTGACCTGGGTGATCAGCTCGGTCAGCGAGATCGAGTCGAAGCCCAGCTCCATCAGATTGGTGGCGATGTCGACGTCCTCGTCCGGCACCATCAGGAATCCGGCGGCGAGGGAGCGCAGCTCCTTCTCGACGGTCTCGGTCCGCTCGGCCTGGTCGCCCGGGTCGGCCGGCGGTGTCGCCGGGCGCTCCTGCGCTGCCGGCGCGCGGAACCCGGGGTCGTACGCGACCACTCCCGGCCGGGGCTCGTCACCGGCGAGGAAGGCGTCGAAGGCGCGCAGGGCGTCCGCGCTCGGCAGCGGCACCATGCCGGAGTGTTGTGCCATCAGGGTGCGGCTGGCCGCATGGACCGCCATGCCGCCGTCCGCCCACAGCGGCCATCCCATCGAGACCGTGCGCCCCGGGCGCAGCCCGGCGGCGTGAAGGGCGGTCCGCTCCTCGGCGAAGGCGTCGAGGAAGGCGTTGGCGAAGGTGTAGTCCGCCTGGCCGAGGTTGCCCGTGGTGGCCGCCACCGAGGAGAACAGCGCCAGGAATTCGAGCGGTTCGTCCCGGGTGGCCTCGTCGAGGTTCACCGCGCCCCACACCTTCGGGGCCAGGACCTCGGCGGCCTCCTGGGGTGTCTTGCGCACCGCCAGCGAGTCGCGGGTGACACCGGCCGCGTGGACGACGCCGTGCAGGGCGCCGAACCGCTGCCGGATCGCCGCGATCAGCTCACGGACCTGTCGCGGGTCGCCGACGTCGGCCGGGTGGTACATCACCTCGGCGCCCGTCGAGCGCAGCTCCCGCAGCGTCTCCTCCACCGTGGCGTCGGCGGGTCGCCGGCCGCACAGGACGAGGTGGGCCGGTCCGCGCGCGGCCAGGTGCCGGGCGACGGTCGCACCGATCCGTCCCGCACCGCCGGTGATCAGGAACGTACGTGCCGGGCCCGCGGTGCCGGCCGGGGCGGCGAGCCCCGGGGCGTACTCCTCGTACTCCAGCACGAGGCGTTCCGCGCCGGCGCGCCGGACCTCGCCCTCCTCCGCGCCGAGCAGTTCGTCGATCAGGAGCCGGGGGAGGTCGGAGAGAGAGCCGTCGATGCGGACGGTCAGACCGGAGAAGTCGCTGTGCTCCAGGAAGAGCGTGCGCAGCAGGGCGCCGAGGGCGGCGTACGCGGGCCGGGCCTGGCCCGTCCGGTCGTCGCCGTGGTGGGCGACCAGTACCCGCAGGCCGGTACGGCCCGCGCCCAAGTGGCTTGTTGCCAGCGGCAGTACGGTTTCGAAGCCGTCCCGCAGTTGCTCGGCGAGGCCAGTCGCGGCGGCCGGGCAGACGTGGAGGATGGCGTCGGTTTCGGTGTCTTCCGCGTTGGTGCCCCAGGGGATGCCGCGCCGGTCGAGTTCGGCGCCCAGATCGGCGCGTAGGCCCGGCTCCTGGCAGCGCAGCAACACGCGCTGCACCGCACGGCCGGCCTCCGGCGGACCGGCAGGCCGCCAGCGCGGCCGCCGGTGCCGGACCTCGACGGCCCCCGGAGCGGGGGCCTCCGCAGGGACGGGAGCGGCGGCCGTCTCCGTACGGGCGGCAGTGACGGCAGCCCCCGCACCGACGGCGGCCGGAACGGCGCCCCCTGTACGAGCGGCATCAGCGGCCGAATCTGTACGAGCGGTCCGCGCGGCAGCCTGCGCCGGGACGGCGGCCCGCCCAGCGCCCTCCCTACGGGCGGGCGTCGCGACGGCCTCATTCCGTACGGCGGTCAGCCGTAGCCCCCGCACAGCAAGGATGTGCTCCTCCCCGTCGAAGATGTCGAGGTCGACGGTGCGTGAGCCGGTGTCGCCGGACGGTGTCACGTCGCGGGCGTGGACGCGGCAGCGGGCCGGGAGCGGGCGGCTGCTGGTCAGTTCGGCCATGGAGGTGGGCAGATAGCCGGTGGTGGTGGCGTCGAGTACGGCCAGGGCCTGGAACGCGCCGTCCAGGACGGCAGGGTCGAGCCGCTGGCCGGGGGCGGGCGCCGCGGCCACGTCGGCCAGGCACTCCCCCGGCCCGGCCCACAGGGCCTGGAGCACCTGCATGCCACCGTCGTGCCGTACGCCGCCCGCGGTGAGGCGGGCGTAGACGACGGCCGGGGCGACCGGCGGGCCGACCTGCTCGGGGGTGGGGACGGTCGCGGGCGGGAGGGCCGGTGCGGGGAGGGCTTCGACGGCGCCGGTCACGTACACGGCCCCGCCGGGGTCGGTGATCGTGAAGGGGGCCGGCTCCAGGGGGCCGTGCTCGCCCATGACCACCCGGACCTCGTCCATGCTGTCGAGATCCAAGGGCCGTTGCCAGGTCAGGCCGGTGAACCGCACAGGTCCGGACAGGTCGGGCAGGGCGGCGTGGACGAGCTGGGGTGCGGCGGCGCCCGGCAGGATCCGGCGCTCTCCGACGTGATGCCCGCGGACGGTCTCGCCGAGGTCCCGCAGGGGGACGGTCACGGGCGCGGCGGGTGCGGTCTGGGGCCGCCACCAGATCCTGCGGCGGTGCTGCGGATGCCCCGGGAAGGCGGCCACGCGCGGCGACCGCGGCCAGTGGGCCGCCCAGTCGACGCGCTCACCGTCGACCCAGCGGCGTGCCAGGTCCGCCCACTGCCCGATGCCCTCGACGGGGGTCGCCTCGCGGCCGGAGGCGGCGCTGCCGCGCCACACTCCCGGCGCGCTCTCGCCCTTGGCGACCTCGGTCAGCCGGGCCGCGAGTTCCGGCACGCTGCCGCAGAGGACGGCGACCCGTTCCCGGAAGGCCGGTCGTCCGACCTGGCTGGTGTGGGCGAGTTCGCGCAGGCCTGTGCCCTGGGGCAGTGGCTCCGACAGGGCCGCGGCGACGTCACCGGCGTACTGCGCCAGCAGCTCGGGCGAGCGGGCCGACAGGACGAACAGCTGGTCACCGCCCACCGGTTCGGGCCCGTCGGCGACCGGGGTTCGGTACTCCTCCAGCACCACGTGCGCGTTGGCGCCACCGGCGCCGAACGAGCTGACACCGGCCCGGCGCGGCGTGGGCCCGGCGTCCCAGCGCCGTAGCTCCCGCGGCAGTTCCAGCCGGCCGCCGAGGTCGATGCGGGGGTTGACGCTGCTCAGGTTGGCGCAGGGGGCGATGGCGCCGTGCCGCAGCTGCAGCAGCGCCTTGGTGAGTCCGGCAATGCCCGCGGCCGCCTCCAGGTGGCCGATGTTGGCCTTGACCGAGCCCACCGCGAGCGGTCCACGGCCGCCGTCGCCCTCACTGTCACCGTCGAACACCCTGCGCAGACCGGCCATTTCGATCGGGTCGCCCAGGGCGGTGCCCGTGCCGTGCGCCTCCACGTAGCCGATCGTGGCGGGGTCGACGCCGGCCCGGGTGAGGGCCTGGGTGATGACCTCGGCCTGGGCGTTCGGATTCGGCACGGTGTAGCCGGAGGTACGGCCACCGGCGTTGACCGCGCTGCCCTTGACCACGGCCCAGATGTCGTCGCCGTCTGCGATCGCGCGGCTCAGCGGCTTCAGCAGGACCGCGCCGACGCCTTCGCCGGGCACGAACCCGTCCGCGTCGGCGTCGAACACCCGGCAGACTCCCTGCGGCGACAGCATGCTCAGCGAGCAGAGCGAGACGAAGTGCGCGGGGTGGATGATCACGTTGACGCCGCCGGCGATCGCTGTCTCGCACTCGCCGCGGCGCAGACTCTCACAAGCGAGGTGCAGCGCGGTCAGCGAGGACGAGCAGGCGGAGTCCACGGCGTAGCTGGGCCCGGACAGGTCCAGCAGGTACGACACCCGGTTGGCGACCGACCAGTATGACGAGTGTGCGCCGGTCAGCTCGCCCTGCGGCCACGCGGTCGCGCCGAGCTGGCCGTACGTGCCGTACATGACGCCCGCGAAGACGCCGGTGCGGCCGGTCGCGCGGTCTCCGAGGTTCCCGGTCCGTTCGAGCAGGTCCCAGCAGGTCTCCAGGAACAGGCGCTCCTGCGGGTCGGCCTTGACGGCGTCCCGGGCGAGGATGCCGAAGAAGCCGGGGTCGAAGCGGTCGACGCCGTCGATGAAGCCGCCGCTCGCGGTGTAGAGCCGGTTCGGGGTGCCCGGCCGGGGGTCGTAGTGCTCGCGCCAGGCGAACCGGTCCGCCGGGACCTCGCTGACGGCATGGTCGCCGGAGGCGAGCAGCCGCCAGAAGGAGTCCAGGTCGGGGGCGCCGGGGTAGCGGCCGCTGACGCCGATGATCGCGATGTCGTCGGGGCGCGAGCTCGCCGAATCGGGGCGTGCAGCAGGCGAGTTGACGCGCGCGGCGGACGTCTCGGCGGGTACAGCGGACGAGTCGGGACGCGCGGCCGACGCCTCGGAACGTACGACGGACGAGTCCGGATGGGCGGCCGGACGCGCGGCCGGTGAGTGGGCGCGTACGGCCGATGGCAGGTCCGGCGACTCGATGGCCACCGCGGCGGCCACCGGCTCGGGCCGGGCCGTACCCGTCGCCGCCGCCAGCCGGTCCGCCCGCTCGGCGCGCAGGTGGTCGGCGAGGGCGGCGATGGTCAGGTGCTCGAACAGCAGCGTCGACGGCAGCGGCCCCAGGTCGGCCTCGAACCGGGCGACGAGGGTGAGGCTGACCAACGAGTCGACGCCGAACTCGTCGAACGCGGTGTGGTCGCCGAGGTTCTCCGGGTCGTGCCGGAGGACTTCGGCGAAGACCGACCGTACGTACTGGCGGGCCGCCTCCGGCGTGACACCCGTCGGCCCGGGCAGTGCGGTGGACGTGGCGCGCCGGGCGGTGAGCAGGCAGGGGCCCGCGGATCCGGTCGCCGTCTCGGTGCGGACGCGCACATCGTCGAGACCGGCGCGTTCGGCGACCGTACGCCAGGTGTCGGAGGCCAGCAGCGGGGAATGCGGCAGGCGCAGATCGGGGTCCTGGTAGCGCCACCAGCCTTGGGTCAGTCCGAACGTGAGGGTCAGGAAGTCGGAGTGGCCGGTGGTCTCGTGCACGAGAAGCAGCCCGCCGGGGCGCAGCAGCGCGGCCGCGTGGCGCAGGGCGCCGGTCACGTCGAAGGTGGCGTGCAGCACTCCGGCCACGACGACCGCGTCGTAGTCGGCGCCGAATCCCTGCGCGGCTGGGTCCTCTTCCGCGTCGAGCCGGGCGTACCGCAGGGCGACCGACGGCGGCGCGTCCGCCCGGAGCGCTTCCTCGGCCTGGCGCAGGAAGGTGGGCGACAGGTCGGTGAAGGTGTACGTGACGGGTCCGGCACCGGCCAGGGCGGAGAGGACGACACGGGTGGTGGCGCCGGTGCCCGCGCCGATTTCCAGTACCTGCGCGCCGGGGCCGCGTTCGTCCACCTGGCGGCGTACGAGGGCGGCGAGGGTCTCGTTTGCGGCGCGTTCGGCGCGTCCGCCGCCGTAGAACCGTGCGAGCAGGTCGGTCGAACCGCCGGGGAAGAGCACCTCCAGCGGGTTGCGCCGCCCGGCCAGTACGTCGGGCAGCGCGGACACGCACCGCCTCAGCAGGCGCTCCTCCGCTTCGGGGACGGGGTGCGCGGGTACGGAGACGGGGGCCGTGGCCACGAGGTCCATACCGTCACGGCGTACCGCTCCGGCGCGTTCCAGGATGGGCGGCAGGGCGTCGAACAGCCTCTGGTGGGCGGGCACCACGCCGAGCCGCTGGGCCACCGCCGCCGCGGCGCGCCGTTCGCCGGGGGCCGGCAGCGCCCCGGCGGCGGTCAGCTCGGCCGCCAGCAGGGCGCCGGCCAGGGCGTCCAGGGGGTCGTCGGCCCGTTCGCGTTCTTCCCGCACGATCACTCCGAGGCCGTGGAGCGCCTCGGGGGTGGCACGCGCGACCAGGGCCTGCGGTACGCGGGCGGCGAGGATGTCGCCCAGCGCGGCGAATCCGTCGGCGGGTTCGATCGAGCCCACTCCGGCCTCGGCCATCGCACGGGCCCGTTCGGGATCGGCGACCACGCCGACGCTGCCCCAGTAGCCCCAGTTGACGACGGTCACCGGCACGGGTCCGGCGGCGTGCAGCGCCCGGCCGAGGGCGTCCTCGACGGTGCTGGCGGCGGCGTACGCCGCCTGGCCGGGCGAGTCGATGACGGATGCCGCCGAGGAGAACAGCACGAAGTGGTCGAGGGGTTCGCCGCGCAGGACGTCGTGGAGCACCCTGACTCCGCGGTCCTTGGGGCGCATGGCGGCGAGCAGGTCGTGCGGCTCGGCGAAGGCCAGCGTCCTGTCCCGCAGGTCCAGGGCCGCGTGCACCGCGCAGGTGACGGGGCCGAACGCGGCGTGGGCCACCGCCAGCGCGGCCCGGACGTCGTCGGGTTCGGCGACGTCGCCCTGTACGTACCGGGCGCGGCCCCCGGCCGCCTCGACCGCGGCCAGCCGTGCGGCGACGGTGACGTCGGTGGCGGGTCGGCGGCCGAGCCAGACCACGTCGGCGGCGTGGTGGCGGGCCAGGTGCATGCTCAAGGCGAAGCCGATGCCTCCGGCACCGCCCGCGATCAGGTGGACACCGCCGGTGCGCCACGGGGAGCCGGTGTCTCCCGGGGAGTCGGCCGCGAGGGGCTGGAAGACCTGGGTGAGCCAGCGGCCGTCACGCCGGGCGAGGACGGGGTGACCGGCGGGGGCGCGCAGCAGCGTGTCCGCGTCCGCGCCGCCGGCGTCGAGGCAGCGGACCTGCCAGCGGGGGTGTTCGGCTCCGGCGGCGCGCAGGACGCCGAGGACGCCGGCGCGGGCCGGGCGGGTGACGGCGGCACCGGCGGCGGGGACGACCCCGTCGAGGACCGCGGTCAGGCTCAGGGCGCGGCGGGCCGCCGGGCCGCTCGCCAGCGCACGGACACAGTCGAAGACCTGCGCGACGGTGGGGTCGGTGTCAGGGGCGTCGGCCGCGCCTCCGGTCACCACCAGGTGGACGGTGTCCAGTTCGGTACGTGCCAGCCGGTCCGGCCCTTCGGCCAGGGGCGCGATTGGCCCGCCGCACCGCGCGGCGAGGTCACGGGCGAGCGGTTCCGCGCCGCGCGCGTACAGCACCAGCGTCCGCCCTGCCCCTGCGGGCAGCGGGGCCTTGTCGTCCTTGTCGTCCTTGTCGTCGGACTCTGTCCAGTGGGGTACCAGCACGGACACCGGCGGCTTCCCGGCCTGCTGTCGTTCGCGGGCCGCGCGGGCGACCAGGCCCTCGATACGGGCCTGTTCCCGGCCGTCCGCTCCGGCCAGCCGTACGGTTATGCCGTCCGCCGTCCGGCGCACATGCGCCCAGACCGGCGGCCCGGCGGCCGGGCGTACGAGAACCCGCGCCGCGGCGAACGGAAGCAGCAGCTCGCCCTCACCGGCCAGCACGGAAGCGACCTGGATCGCGCCGTCCAGCGCGGCCACGTCGACGACGGTGCTCCACGACGGGCGGTTCACGGCGGTCAGCCGGCCGAGCGCCTCGTCCTTGCCCACCCACACCTCGCTGACGACCTGGAAGGCCGGGCCGTAGTGCAGTCCGGCGGAGGCGAACCGGGCGTAGAGCTCCCCGCCCGGCCGGTGGCCGGTGCAGCGGCGGGTGATCTCGTCGACGGGGAGCGTGCCGGCCGGTTCCGTGGCGGGCCGCACCGCACCGGTCGCGAGGTCCGTGTCGCCGCACCGGAGGGTGAAGCGGGGGCCGTCCATCTCGACCCGTACTTCCTTCGCCGACTCGGCGTGCAGCGGCCGCAACCAGCGGATGCCGGTCATCTCCAGCGGCCCGTCGTCGCCGGCCGCGACGGCGGCGAGCGCCAGGGCCCCGGTGCCGGGCAGCACGGGCGTGTCGCCGATGCGGTGATCGGCCACCTGCCAGGCGTCGGGGGTCACCCACCAGGTGAGCCCGGGTGCGGGCGCGGCCGACGGCCAGTGCCGGGTGCCGCGCAGAGGGTGCGGCGGCAGGGGCGTACGACGGGCGTCGACCTGCCGGAACTGGACGTCGAAGTCGGGGCGGCCGCCGGAGAGGTACTCCTCGGCGAGGCGGCGCTGCTCCGAGGTGGCGCCCGCCAGGGAGGGCGGCGTGCCGTCCTGTGCGGCCCGGAGTTGGGCGGCGAGATCGTCGAGGGTGTGGGCGACGACCACGGCGCGCGCCGGGTGGTGCCGTCGCCCGGCGCAGAGGGTGTAGGCCACGTCGGCGAGGTGCGGGGCGGCGGTCACCGCCCCGGCCAGGGCGCCGAGTTGCTCACCGAGCTCCTTGGGCGTCCGGGCCGACACGGGGACGACGAAGGATCGCGCGCCGACGTGCCGCGGCCGGCCGGGCTCCTCGGGTGCCTCGGCGACGACCAGGTGGCAGTTGGTGCCGCTCACGCCGAAGCTGCTCACGGCGGCGATCCGCTGCCCGCCCGGGCCCGTCGGCCAGTCCTGGACCTCCGTGACCACACGGAAGGGGCTGTCGTCGAGGTCGAGCCGCGGATTGGGCGAGCTGAACCCGGCGGTCGGCGGCAGCTGCCGGTGACGCAGCGCCAGCAGCACCTTGATCAGGCTGGCGATGCCCGCCGCCATGGTGGTGTGGCCGATGTTGCCCTTGACCGATCCGATCGCGCAGGACGCCGACGCCCCGCCCATCCGGCCGAACGCCTCGGTGAGCGCCTTGGCCTCGATCGGATCGCCCAGCGGCGTACCGGTGCCGTGCGCCTCGACCAGGCCGATCTGGTCCGCAGTCACGCCCGCCCGGCGCCAGACCCGGGTGAGCAGGTCGGC
Organism: Streptomyces sp. NPDC039465; assembly: GCF_055639315.1. NCBI lineage: Bacteria > Bacillati > Actinomycetota > Actinomycetes > Kitasatosporales > Streptomycetaceae > Streptomyces > Streptomyces sp. NPDC039465. Next base: position 213,544 of record NZ_JBVKAP010000009.1, read on the forward strand.
CTGGGCGCGTCCGCTGGGCGCGGCGATGCCGTTGCTGCGGCCGTCGCCGTTGGCGCCGCTGGCGCGGATGACGCCGTGGATGTGGTCGCCGTCGGCCAGCGCCCGGGCCAGTGGCTTGAGCACCACGGCACCGACGCCCTCGCCGAGCACGATCCCGTCGGCCGTGGCATCGAAGGGCGCGCTGCGGCCGGTCGGCGACAGGATGCCGGCGGCGCTGGTCTGTACGTGGATGTCGGGGCCCAGCATCAGGGCGACCCCGCCCGCGACGGCCATCTCGCAGTCGCCGCTCAGAATGCTCTGGCAGGCCAGGTGCACCGCCAGCAACGACGACGAGCAGGCGCTGTCGACGGCGGCGGTGGGCCCGGTCAGGTTGAGGAAGTAGGAGACCCTGGCGGCCAGTACGGAAGGAGCTCCGCCGAGGAAGCTGTGCGCGGTGTCGTGGCGGCCGGCGGCGTGGCGGACCTGGCGGTAGTCGCTCTGGGTGCAGCCCACGAAGACGCCACAGACCAGGGGCGTGTCGGGCCCGACCGCGTACCCGGCGTCCTCCAGCGCGCGCCACGACTCGGTGAGGAACAGCCGCTGTTCGGGGTCCATGTCCTCGGCTTCGAGCGGGGACATGCGGAAGAACGGCGCGTCGAAGGCGTCGATGCCGGAGAGGGAGGCGGCCCACTTGCTCACCGTGGTGCCCGGACGGCCGGCCGGGTCGTAGTGGGCGCGGACGTCCCAGCGCTCGGGCGGGACTTCTTCGGTCCGCTGCCGCCCGGCGGCGAGGTCGGCCCAGAAGTCGTCCAGGGTGGGCGCGTGCGGGAACTGGCCGGACATCCCGATCACCGCGATGGCGTGCTCGTCGTGCCGCAGCGGGGCGGGGCGGGACGGCTGTGGGGCCACGGCGGGTGTGGCCTCCGGCGCCGGCGAGTTGGCGGGGGCGGGCTGCCTGTCGCGTACGGAAGCACCGCGCAGCACGAGTGGGGGCGCGGCGGTCGGGGGCACGGGAGGGGCCGGGGGCTGCGGTGCGGGGGCCGGGGGACGTTCATCCGCGACGGGCTCGGGCTTGGTCTCGGGCTCGGGCTCGGGCGCCGGGGGTGGTTCCGGCGTTTCGGGGCGCGGGGCGAGCGCGGCCTCGGCGACCTGCTGCTTGTGCCGTACGGCGGCGGCCACGGCGTCGGCCAGTTCGGGGACGGTCGGGCGCTCGTAGACCAGCACCGATTCGAGGTGGACGCCCAGCCGGGTGGCGAGCGTGTTGGTGACCTCCACGGCGCCGATCGAGTCGAGGCCCATGTCGGAGAACGTCTGGCGCTGGTCGACCTCGTGCGGCGCCAGATACAGCTGCGCCGCCACGGCCTCGACGACCACGTCCCGTACGTCCTCACCGGTCGGGCCGGTCGGCGCGGCGGGGGCGGGAGGGGCGGCCGGAGGCGGGGCGGAGGGAGGGGCCGTGTCGCGGCCGAGGCGGCTGTGGACCCGCTCGACGGCCTCGCCGCCCAGCACTCGCTCATGCATACGCAGTTCCCGTTCGATCACGTCGGACAAGGCGGCGGCCGTGCGACCGGCAAGCTCGCGTTTGAGCTCGGCGGCGGCGGCACGGGACTGGCGTGCGATGGACTGGGCGTAGTCCAGGGCGGTGGGCAGGACCTCCGCGCGCGGCCGGACGTCTACCGGGACCCCGCGCTCGCGCAGCTGCGCGCCGGTCAGCGGGCGGCCCGTGTAGAAGAGCTGCTCGGCAACGGCCGTACCGAGCTTGCGCTCCACGAAGTAGGTGGCTCCGGCGCCGGGGGTGAAGCCGTAGGTGAGGAACGGCACGCCGTAGCTCGCCTCGCGCGCCAGCACGACCACGTCGGCGTACAGGCCGAACACCAGGCCGCCGCCGCTGGCATGGCCCTGGAGAGCGCTGATGACCGGCTTGTCGCAGGCGAGGACGAGTTCGTGCAGGAAGGACACGTCGGCGAAGGTGCCTTCCTTGGCCGCCAGCCGGGCCATCGCCTCCGGCGTGGCGCCCATGCTGAACACCTCACCGCTGCCGGTGATCACCACGCAGGACACCGTGGAGTCGGCGGCGGCCGCCGTGAGCGCGTCGCGGAATCCTTCCAGCAGCTCGTCGGTGAACGTGGTCCGGCCGAGGGTGATCAGAAGGATCCCGTCCGGCAACCGGCGTACCTCGCAAGCCGGTACGTCCCCCCGGGCCGGCTCCGGCTCCGGCACCGGAACGGCCACCGGCTCCGGACCAGCCATAGGCTCCGGCACCGGCTCGGAGGTGGTATCCGCCAGGACGGCGGTCTCCGGCGGCGACGTGGTGTCCGTCTGTGCGGTCGTCTCCGAGCGCCACAGGCCCGGCCAGCAGCGTTCCCCACGGAAGGGGTACGGCGGCAGCGGAACCCGCTGCCGTCCCGGCGCGTGGCAGAGGTGCCAGGGGACGTCGGCTCCGGCCATCCAGGCCTCGGCGAGCCGTTCCGCACGCCGCTCGCGGACGGCCTCGTCGAGGTCGGCGGGAGCGACAGCGGCTGGCACCGGCCCCCAGAAGGCGCCGGGCGGCGGCGCCTCGCCGGCCAGATGGGCGCGCAGCGCCCGCCGCGCGGCGGGGATGTCCTCGCAGACCACCGCCAGCCGGTGGGCCCGCGGGGTCCGGCCGACCTGGGAGGTGTACGCGATGTCGTGGAGCCGTTCCGCGCCCCGGCCCGGGTCCAGGTCGTCGAGGGTCTGCCGGGCCAGCTCGTCGGCGCGCAGCCCGGCGGAGGCCGCGAGCAGGTCGAGATCCACCCGCTCCAGGCCCAGGTCGCGCAGGGGCACGGTGGAGGGTACGTCGTCGGGGCGCACGCCCAGCAGGCCGGCCACTTCGCTGCGTACCGCGTCGCCGTCCCGTTCGAGGGGGGCGAGCATCTCCTCGGCCACGCGGGCGAGTTGGCCGTCGTCCTCGGCGGACAGCACCAGCACGGCGGGCCCGGAGGGCGGGGCCGGGACGGGGCGAGGCGGTGCCTCTTCGAGGACGAGGTGGGCGTTGGAACCACCGGCGCCGAACGAGCTGACGCCCGCCCGCCGGACCCCTCCCGGTCCGGGATGCCAGGGCTCGGCGGTGCGTTGCAGACGGAACGGACTGTCGTCGAGGCGCAGTGCGGGGTTGACCTCGTCGCAGTGCAGTGTGGGGACGAGCGTCCTGTGCCGCATCTGCAGCAGCACCTTGGTCACCGCGGCGACCCCGGCAGCGCTCTCCAGGTGGCCGATGACCGACTTGACCGAGCCGAGCGCGCAGGTGGTGTCCACTCCTGCGTACGCGTCACGCAGGCCCTGGACCTCGATCGGATCGCCGAGCGACGTACCGGTGCCGTGCGCCTCGACGTACGTAACGGTGGACGGGTCGACTCCGGCGGCCTCCAGGGCGCCGGTCACGACCTCGCTCTGGGCGCCCGGGTTGGGGACGGTGAAGCCGCTGGCCCGTCCGCCGTGGTTGAGGCGGGAGCCGCGGATCACGCCGTAGACGTGATCGCCGTCGGCCCGGGCGGCGGCGAGCGGTTTCAGGACCAGCGCCCCCACTCCCTCGCCGGGGACGTAGCCGGTGCCGCCCTCGCCGAAGCTGCGGCACCGGCCGTCGCGCGACAGCCACTGTCCGGCGGCAAGTTGCAGGTACTTCTCCGGGTGCGGCATGGCGTTCACGCCCCCGGCCAGCGCCCAGCTGCACTCGCCGGAGCGGATGGCCTGGGCGGCGAGGTGGATCGCGGTCAGGGACGACGAGCACGCGGTGTCGACGGCGATGCTGGGCCCGCGCAGATCCAACCGGTAGGACACCCGGTTGGCGACGGACGAGTGCAGGGCCAGGGGCAGGGGTTCGTCCGGTGCGTCGTCGACCAGTTGGAAGTGCGACGACATCACGCCGACGTAGACGCCCATCTGCCGGTCGGCGAGCCGGTCGGGGCGGTAGCCGGCGTCCTCGACGGCCTGCCAGGCGGTGGTGAGGAACAGCCGCTCCTGGGGGTCCATCCGCTCGGCCTCCCGTCGGGAGACGCCGAAGAAGGCGCGGTCGAAGCGGTCGATGCCGTCGAGGAATCCTCCCCACTTGCCGTACGTACGGCCCGGGGTGTTGGGCCGGGGGTCGAAGTACCGCTCGTGCGGCCAGCGGTCGGCCGGCACTTCGGTGACGCAGTCGCGTCCCGCGCGCAGGTTGCGCCAGAACTCCTCGACGTCGGCGGCCTGCGGATAGCGGCCGGCGAGTCCTACGACGGCGATGGCGTCCTGGTCGTCGTCGTGGTCTTCCTGGTCCTCCGGGTCGGTCTGGTCGTCCTGGCCGTCCTGGTCGGAGGCGAGGTCGTCGACGGGCTCCTCGGCAGCCCGCTCGAACTCCCCCTCGGGCGCGAGGCCCAGGGCGGACTGGATCCGTTCCGGCTCCCCGTAGCCGATCAGGAGATGAGACTCGCCGGAGGCCAGGGCGGCGCCGAGAGCGTGGAGTCCGGCGGAGGTCGGCATGGGCGCCAGACCGTGCGTCTCCAGGTCGTGCCGCAGCGCGTCAGCCGGGGCGGTCATGCCGCCGTCCGCCCAGTAGGGCCACTCCACAGCGAGGCCGCGGCCCGGGCCGGTGCGCGCCCGTATCAGTTCGGCCAAGGCGGCGTTGGCGTAGGCGTAGTCGCACTGTCCAGGGCTGGGCAGGGTGGCGGCGAGCGAGGAGAAGACCACGAACAGGCCGAGATCGTCCGCCGTGGTGGCCTGGTCGAGGAGGGCGACCGCGTCGATCTTGGCGGCCAGGACGGCGGCGGACCGGTCGGGCTGCTTGCGGAAGAACACGCCGTCGTCGACGACACCGGCGCAGTGGAAGACGCCGTCGATACGGCCGTGTTCCCGCCGGGCGGTGTCGGTGAGCCGTGCCACGTCGGCCGCCGAAGAGAGGTCGGCCCGCACATAGCGGGCCGTGACGCCGGTCTCGCGCCACTCGGCGATGCGCCGGGTGACCTCGGGAGGTTCCTCGCGCCGGGCGGCCAGCGTGAGGTGGGCGGCCCCGTGCTCGCGGGCCAGCCAGTCGGCGACGTGCAGACCGATCCGGCCTGCTCCGGCGATGAGGTACGAGCCGCCCTGCCATATCGGAGCCTGTATCGGAGCGTGCTCCGGGTCCGGGAGGACCACGGGCCGGTGGCGGCGCACCAGGCGCCGGCCGCCGCGGAGCCGGACTTCCGGCTCGGGAGTGAGGTCGTCGGCTTCGGCGAGCAGGGCCGCGATGTCAGGGGGGCCGTCCGGGAGGGCCACCGACCGGCAGCGCAGGGCGGGCACTTCGGTGCTGATGGTGCGCAGCAGCGCGCCGAGCGCCCGGTGCTCGGCGCCGGCGCCGGGACCGTGTACGACCAGCAGTCGGTGCGGGCCGGGCCTGCGGCTGTCGACGATCGCGCAGGCCAGGGCCCAGAGTCGGGGGTAGGGGTCGGGCGCGGGCCAGGTGGCGTCGATGAAGACTCCGGGGTCGATCCCGTCGGCGGTCATCTGCCGCAGCAGGCCGGCGAGGGCTGCCCGGTCCCGGGGGTCGACGCGGTATCCGCCGTCCGGGACGGGGCCGTCGTGGACCACCGGAACGATCCTGCGGCCGGGACGGGCGGCACGCAGCGCCTCGGTCAACTCCGCTCCGAAGACGACGAGGTCGCTGTCGGTACGGGCGGCCGGGACGGGGGCGGGCGCCGGGGCCCAGACAGGTGCGAAGGCGCAGAGCTCGCCCGGCGGGGGCATCTCGCCGTACTCGGAGGCGAGGTGGGCGGCCACGGCGGCCACGGTCGTGTGCTCGAAGAGGAGGGTGGGGTAGAGCGTGGAGCCGACCAACTCTTCCAGCCGTTCGGTGACCTTCAGTACATCGACGGAGTTGAGGCCGAGCTCGTAGAAGCCGACGTGGGTGGGGACCTCGGCGGCGGGCCGGTCGAGGTGCTCGGCGACCACCGCGCGTACGCGCTCGGCCATGGCACCGCCGCCGACCGCCGTTCGCTCGACCGGCGCTTCCTGGATCGGCAAGACCGGCAGGACCGGCAGGACCGGCGGGGCCGACGGGGCCGACGGGGCTACCGGCGCCCGTACGGTCTCCGAAACGTCCCTCGTCCCCACCGCCCGCGGAGCCATGACCTCCGCCCCCGGCCGCAGCCGCTTGGACGCGAAGCCGACGATCTCGGCCACCGGCCGGCCGTCCCGGTCGTAGACGTACACGTCGTTGCTGAGCAACTCGCCGGAATCGGTCAGCTGTTCCGCTGCCGGCACGTGGACCAGTGCCGGGCCGCGCAGGGGCCGGACCGCGCGGAAGCGGCTGACGAACATCGGCACGAAGGGGTCGTCCTGCGCGGGCGACTGGCAGAAGCCGAGCAGCGTGGCGGCGTCCAGGCGGGCGGGATGCAGGTGGTAGTCGTCGCCGTCGTGTCCGGCGGCGAGGTCGATCTCGGCGAGCAGGCCGTCCCGTCCGCGCCGTACGGTTCCGGTGCAGGTCATGCGGGCCCCGTGGTGCACCTGCTGGGCGCGTGCCCTGGCGTAGACGTCGGCCATCTCGCCGTCGGTGCCCGGGGCGTCGCGGATGTCCCTGGCGAGGGCGGAGAGTTCCTCATCGGTCCAGCCGAGTTCCGCGCGGAGGTTCTCCACCCACGGCTCGTCGGGTCTGTCCGCGCCGACCGGACGGCTGGTGGCGCGGACACCGGCCGTTCCGTCCGCGTCGGCCTCGATCACGACCCGTACCTGCCGGCCGGTGCCTGGGGCGGTGGTGACGGGGTCGGTGAACAGGACGTTGGTGAGCACCGCCCGCTCGGGGCCGAGGTCACGGGCCGCCAGCATCCGCCAGATCACGTCGAAGAACGCGCTGCCCGGCAGCAGGCAGACGTCCCGGAGCCGATGCTCCTGGACGACGAAGTCGGTCGGCTCCAGAGCGACCTCTGCCTCGACGCGGGAACCCGGACTGAGCATTGACTACCTCCCGTGCGCGATCCGTTGTGCCCCGGACCGGCTCAGCTTCATGGGCGTGGGGACCGGCGCCCGCTCAGATCTGAGCGGACCGGTGTCACGATGACTGCATCGACGCCAGGCGCCGTTCGGCGATCCGGCGCAGACTGGGGCGATCGACCTTGCCGTTGGCGTTGAGGACGGGCGCGGGTACCCACCACAGGAGCCGGGGCAGCATGTAGGCGGGCAGCCGGCGGGCGGCCCTGCGCAGGACGTCGGCCTGGGTGACGGGCTCCCCGCCCATCAGGCAGGCGACGAGTTGCGGACCGGAGTCGCCGGTGACCGTGAGGACGGCCACCTCGGCGCCGGGGGCGGCGGCGCGCAGGGCCTCGGCGACCTCTCCGAGCTCCACGCGGTAGCCCTGGATCTTGACCTGGGTGTCGGTACGGCCGAGGTGGACCATGCCGCCGGGTCCCTGGCGGACCAGGTCGCCGGTGCGGTACCAGCGCTGCCCCTGGTGGTCGAGGAACCTGCCCTCGTCCTCGGCCGGGTCCCAGTAGCCGGTGAACACCTGCGCGCCGCGCAGGCAGAGTTCGCCGGTGCTCGCCGGGGTTCCGTCCTCGTCGAGGAGGAGGGTGCGGACGCCGGGGAACGGCGCTCCGATCGGCACGGTGGCGTCGTCCGGCGCGTCGTCGGCGGCGTCCCAGAGGTGTCCGGTGCAGGCGACGCTCGCCTCGGTCGGGCCGTACAGGTTGTCGATGACGGAGCCGGGGGCGGCCTCCTGCCAGGCGCGGGCGGTGCCGTTGGTGAGCGGCTCGCCGCAGAAGATCGTCGTCCTGACGTCGGGCAGGCAGCCGGGGCTCAGCTTTCCGGCGATGCGCAGTGAGGCGGCCAGGCTCGGGGTGGCGTGCCAGACGGTGATGTGCTGACCGGTCAGCCGGGCCGGTGCGAGCGCCTGGAGACGGTTGAGGACGTGGAGGCAGGCGCCGGAGCCCCAGGCGAGGAAGAGCTCGCTCATGGACAGGTCGAAGGTGAGCTCGTAGATCTGGCTGAACCGGTCGCCGGGCCCGAAGTCGTGGCGGTCGAGGGCCGCGCGGACGAAGGCGCTGACGTTGCGGTGCCGTATCGGCACCCCTTTGGGCACCCCGGTGCTACCGGAGGTGAACATGAGGTAGGCGAGGTCGTCCGGGCCGCGCGGGGGCGCGTGGACCGGGCCGGGCCGTCCCGGGCGGCGCACGGGGATCCCCGGGGGCGGGTCGGGCAGGTCGGCGGCGAGCACCGCGTCCGGTCCGAGGAGCGGCAGCAGGGCGGGCAGACCGGCGGCGCCGGCGGCGTCCACCACGACCGCGTCGAGGCCGGCGGCCGTGGCCACGGCGGTGAGGCGGTCCGGCGGCGCGTCGGGAGCGAGGGGTACGGCGCAGGCGCCGGCGCGCAGGGCGGCGAGGAACCCGGCGTAGGCGGTCACGCTCTTGGCCGCCAGGATGCCGACGCGGCGCCGGCCGTCGGCGGCGAGCGGACCGGCGAGCGCCGCCACCTCGCGGTCCAACGCGTCGTAGGTCAGGGTCTGTTGGCCCACGCGCAGTGCCGGGCCGTCAGGGGCGAGGGACCGTCCGCGGTCGAACCAGTGGTCGAGCAGCGAGCCGTCGGCGGTCATCCGTCAGCCGTTCGACAGCCGGCCCAGGACCGCCCACAGCGAGCCCGGGGTGCTGAAGGTGGCCGGGGCGATCGTATGGTCGGGGAAGGTCACGCCGAGGATGTCCTCAAGGGTGTCCATCAGCACGACCGTGGCGACCGAGTCGAGTCCGACGGTCGCCAGCGGCAGGTCCTTGGGAACCTCCGGCTCGTGCTCCAGCGCGGGCAGCTGGGCACGCAGGATCTGTTCCAGGGTCTCGTACGCGATCATTCGACGACGCCCTTTCACTCGGTGACCCCCACAGCGAACCGGCGCCCGGCGCACGGTGCCGCTCACTACTGAGCGGCACGGCCGCAGCGGCCCCGATCATGCTCTGAGCGCGGCCCGAGAGTGGGAGGACCATGCCCGAGACCGTCGAGTCGTTCCTGTCCGCCGTGTACCGGACGTTCATGGAGGTCACCCGGAAGGCGCCCGACTACTTCGCCGCCCGTCCGCTGCGCGCGTGCGCCCCGCCGACGGGGGCGGCCGAGGCGGTGGCGGCGGCGTTCGCCGTGACGCTGGAGGCCACGGACCGCGAGGAGTTCACCGCCGTCGACGACCTGCTGGACCGGCGGCGCGGCGCCCCTGTCGACGGCGGCTCCGATCGCGACCCCGCGGGGGGCTGGCCGGGGTGGCGGCGGCGGCAGGACCGGCGGCTCACCGTACGGGCCGCGCGGGCCGCGCATCTGGCCCGGGTCATGGACCGCCGGGTCGTACGGTCCGCGGGGCCGGTCCCGTACCGGGCCGGCGGGCGGGGGCCGCTTCTCGTGCTGCTCACCGCCCTGGGGCACACCGACGAGGTCTGGTATCCGCTGGTCGAGCGGCTGCTGCCCGGCCGGCGGGTGGTGATGTGGGACGCGGAGGAACGCCCCGGCTCGGATCAACCCTGGTCTACGGAACGGCACGTGGCGGCTGTCGACGCGGTCCTCGCCGCGGAGGGGGCGGACTCGTGCGACCTGGTCGGATGGTGCTCGGGGGCGCAGCTCGCGCTGGAGTACGCGCACAGCCGTCCCGGCGCGGTCCGGGCGGCGGTGCTGCTGCACGGCTCGTATCCGCGGGCGGGCACGGATCCGGTCTCCGACTACGAACGCAATCTGGGCGCGGTGTGTGCGTCCGTCGCGGCGCGGCCCGGGCGGGCGGCCAGGGCACTCCGGATGCTCACCGGCGAGACCGAGGCGCCGCCGCTGCCCGCCGACGAACACCGCGCGGCCGTCGAGGTGCTCGCCCGTACCCCGCCTGGTCTTGGGCCGGTGCTGCGCCATCCGTTCCGGGACGCCGACGCGCTGGTCCGTTACAGCCGTCAGCTGGCCGAGCTGTGGCAGCGGCCGCTGCCGGAGCAGGGCCCCGGGCTGCCGCCGCTGCTGTCCCTGTCGGCGGAGCTGGACCGGGTCGCCGCGCCCGAACCACCGGCGGCCCTGAGGCCGCTCCTGGCAGGCCGGCACGGTCTGCTCGTCGGCGCGACGCACTACAGCATGCTCGAACGCCCGGAGGTGGTGGCGGCCGCCTGCCGGGGTTTCCTCGACGATCCGGCGGGCGGTGTGCCCGCCGCCGACGGCCCGGAGGAGATCCGATGGGCCACGACCTGACGTCCGTAACCGTCTTCGAACCGGTTCCCCTGGGAGTGACGCGATGAACCCGTCCGTGAACCAGCCCGAGAAGCAGTCCGAGAAGCAGTCCGTGAACCAGTCCGTGAAGTTCGACAAGCTCGCCGCCACCTATGACGCGGCCCGCGGGGGCGAGGGCCGCGGGCACATGACCGCGGCCACGATCTCCAAACACCTCGCCCCGGGCTCGGTGCTCGAAGTCGGGGTGGGTACGGGCGTGGTGGCGGCCGGGCTGGCCGCCCTTGGGCACACCGTGCGCGGTGTGGACGTCTCCCAGCCGATGCTGGACGTCGCCGCGACCCGCTTCGACGGCGAGCTGACGATCGGCGACGGCATGGCGCTGCCGTACGACGACGCCTCCCAGGACAACGTGGTGTACGTGCACGCGCTGCATCTGATGCCGGACATGGCGGCCGCGCTGACCGAGGCGGCGCGGGTCCTGCGGCCGGGCGGGCGGGTCGTCGTACGCCACGGTGACCCCGTGTCCGACGCCGACGACCTCGTACTGATCCTGCGTCAGGTGCAGTCGATGCAGCCGGCCCGCCCCGACGAGCCGGACGCGGTGCGGGCGGCGGCCGAGGCGGCCGGACTGCGGCTCTGCGAGCAGGCCATGGCGCCGGAGTACGAGAGCGGGATGAACCCGGAGACCTTCATCGCGCTGATCACCAACCGGCAGGTGCCGTTCTTGCAGCGCCTGTCCCCCGAACGCGCGGCGGAGGTCGTGGCGCCGATCCTGGAGCAGCTGCGGGCGCTGCCGGATCCGGAGCGGGTGCGGCGCCAGGCGTGGTCGTGCTGGCTGACGGTGGCCGAGAAGCCGGCCTGATCCCGCCCGAGGCCACGGTGGCCCCGGCCCGAACCGGGTCGGGGCCACCCCCGTCGGCGGTTAATCAACAGCCGGCAGGGGATTCCGAAGGGAATCAGCGGTCAGCAGGGGATCACTTCGAAGGCCACCGCGGGCACTCCGCCGAAGCGCGCGCCGATCGCCTGCGCCTGCCCGCTCACCGCGGGGCGTACGGCTTCCCGGGTGTAGCCCAGACCCTTGAGGTAGGTCTCGTGGGACTCCAGCGAGGCGACGGCGGCGTCCAGGCCGGTGGAGATGTCCACGGCGTGGGTGGGCTGGGGCGAGTTGGCCACCGCGATGTACTTCACCGACCACGGCTCGCCGGCCGCCGGGAGGATCCAGCGGTTTCCCGCGTCGACCAGAGCGTCCAGCGCGCACCGGCCGAACTCCCGGTGGTCGGGGGCGTTCCAGCGGCCGGTGGAGGTGCGCTCGTGGTGGTTGAAGACGACCACCAGCTGCGGGCGGTGGCGGCGGATCGCGGCGACGAGATCGCTCCGCAGCGCCTCGTCCGCGCGCACGGCGCCGTCGGGGTGGTCGAGGAACTCGACGTCGTCGACGCCGACCCGGCCGGCGGCCTCGCGCTGCTCGGCCTCGCGCACCGCCGCGGCCTGGGCGGGGGGCATGCCGTCGATCCCGGCCTCGCCCCGGGTGGCCAGCAGATAGGACACAGCGTGGCCCTTGCGGGTCCACACCGCGACGGCTCCGGCGGAGCCGAACTCGACGTCGTCGGGGTGCGCGGCCAGGACGAGGGCGTTCTCCCAGTCCTCGGGCATACGTTCCAGATTCTCGCTCATGATCCGACGGTAGGGCCGGACAAAGGCGCCGAACGCTCAATAGTGTGCTGCCTGTTCGGCGACACCCGGCAAATCGTGGTGCGGTCCGATCGGCATCCTCGATATGCAAGACTGCGTGCGGGGAAACCCGTTGAGAAGTACATCCCTGAAAGGTGGATCGATGACAGCGATTGCTGAGCCCGGCGCCATCACTTTAAGTTGTTCCGACCCGGAATCACTGGCGGAGTTCTACGCCGCGACGACCGGCTGGCAGAAGATCTTCAGCAGTGAGTCGGCGGCCTATCTCGCCGGCCAGAACGGCATGCGCATGGGGTTCGTCAAGATCGACGGATTCGAGCCCCCGTCCTGGCCGCAGGCCGGGAACCGCGTGCATCTCGACTTCAGCGTCGCGGACCTGGACAAGGCCGAGGCGGAGCTGCTGGCGCTGGGCGCCAGCAAGCCGGAGGACCAGCCCGGCGCGGGGAAGTGGACGGTCCTGCTCGACCCGGCCGGCTACCCCTTCTGCATCACCGTGATGCCCTGACCGGTGCCTGACGGCCGCGTCCCCCGGCGAAGGCGAGCCGGGGGACGCGGTCGAGCCGTGCCGGGTGGTCAGGCGAAGATCCTCGGAGCCAGGAGGCTGTCGCGGGTGGAGTCCTGGAGGATGATCTTGTCCCAGGTGCCGCCGCCGCGCTCCGGCGAGATCCACTCCTGGATGTAGGACGCTCGCGGAGCGCTCGGGTCCGGGCTGGCGTCCAGGGCCATCAGCTCCTGGTAGGCCTGGACGTCCGCCATGTGGATGAAGAAGTGCAGACGGTCCATCTGCCCGAAGGCCTCCTCGAACAGCAGGACCGTCGTCCGGCCCTTGGCGTTGAGGTTGTACGTCTCCGCGAGGGTCCGGGCGAGCACCCGCGCCTCGGCGCGGTAGGCGTGGTTGGCCTGGGCGGTGCGGTGCATGAGCAGCCCGGACGACGCGCTGGTGACGAGGGTCTCGACGGGCAGCGAGGTCTGCTGTGCGGCCGGCAGCAGCTGGAACCGGGCCCGGCCGTCCACCTGCTCGATCGGGTTCAGGTCGGCCTTCGCCATCGCCTCGGTGGCGGTGCCGAAGATGCCCCAGCGGTGCGGCAGCAGCACGGTCTCGCGCACGCTCCCCGCCTCGAACAGCTCCTCCCAGCCGTCGTCCTCGCCGGAGGCGCGCCCGAAGACACCGCTGCCCCGGTCGGCGCCGCGCTGGGTCAGCGCCGTGTAGTCCTGCAGCGAACGCAGGTGGATCAGCCAGTGCAGCCGTCCCCGGGTCCCGAACGCGTCCTCGTAGCTGAGCGCGGTGGCGACGCCCTCGTACTGCTCGTTGAAGCTCTCGGCCAGGGCGCGGGTGGCGGCCCGGGCGCGCGGGCCGTGACCGGCCCGGATCTGGGCGGTACGCCACAGCACGACCTCGGCCGAGGCGGTGTCGAGCGTCTTGTCCGGCGGCGTACGCACCTGGTGCTGGGCGGTTGCCACGGTGTGCAGGGAGTCGTCCATCGGGTACTTCCCTTCGCTCAAGAACGGATGTGTCGGTCAGCGGGTGGCCGGGGAGGCCGGGCGGGCGCCGGCGGCGGCGAGGACGTCGGCGGCGCCGGTCATCAGCAGGTCCGCGATGGCGTCGACGTCGCGCCGCCGCCACGACTCCAGGGCGGTCCCCTCCACCAGCCGGTTGAAGGCGCCCATCGCGGACCCGCAGTGGATCTGGAAGTTGGCGGTGTTGTCCTTGACGCCGTCGAGCGCGGCTCGTGTCGAGTCGGCGAAGTACCACTTGAAGACGAGCGCCATCCGCCGCTTCGCGTCACGCTCGGCGTCGCGGGCGGTCTCGGGCCGGCCGGTGTCCCGGTAGTGCCGTACGACCTCCTCCCACACCTGGTCCACGGACCGGCGGAAGCAACTGCGTTCGAGGACGGAGAGGGTCCTGGGGTCGATGTCCTCCAGGCGTGCGTGCCGGCGGTACAGCTCGTAGAGCTGGTTGGCGCGGGCGGGGAACATCGTTCCGCGCCGGACCACCTGCACGCGGGAGCCGATCTCGAAGAGGTCCCCGGCGGGGGCGTAGGTGACGTCCTGCACGTCGAGTCCGGCGAGCAGGTCCTTCACCGCGTCGGAGGTGCCGGCCTGCGGACTGCACTGGTTGACGCTGCCCGTGAGCACGAAGTCCGCGCCGAGCAGGAAGCAGGCCGCCACCGCCTCCGGGGTGCCGATCCCGCCCGCCGCGCCGACCCGCACGGGCTCCCCGCCCGCCTGCGGCGCGGCGCGCCGCGCCAGCCGCCGGAAGGTGGGAACGAGCGCGAGAGCCACCCCCTGGTCGGTGTGGCCGCCCGAGTCGGACTCGACGCAGAGGTCGGAGGCGACCGGCAGGTCCGCGGCGACCGCCGCCTCCTCCCGTGTCAGCGCGCCTTCCGTGACCAGTCGGGCGAGCAGCTCCGGCGAGGGCGGGGCGAGGAACTGCCGCGCCACCTCCGGCCGGGACACCTTGGCGAGCACCTGGCGGGCCGCCACCGGCCGCCCGGAACCGTCGCGGTACGCCCCCTTGGCCCGGAACAGCACCAGCGGCGCGGTGACCCGGGTGAACGCGGCGGCCTCGACGAAGCGCACCCCACGCCGCAGGAAGAGCTCGACGGTGGCCCGTTCCAGCTCACCGTCGGCCATGTCGTGCAGAAGGTTCATGCCGTACGCGGCACCGGACGGCAGCCGCCGTTCGATGTCGTCCAGGGCCGCGCCGATCTCGGGGAGGGACAGCCCGCCCGTACCGAAGAAGCCGAACAGTCCGGCCCCCGCCATCCGGATCACCAGATCGGTGGAGGCGATGCCCTGGTACATCGACCCGGCGACATAGGCGTGGCGGGTGCGGTAGACCTCACGGAACCGGGCCGAGCCGAGGTCGGTGCCGGGCCGGTGAACGGGCCTGTCTCCGACGTCTTTTGGGGCTGCGGGAGCCGCGGCGGGTGCCCGGCGGCCGGAGCGCGCCTCATGCCAGAAGCCCGTGAGCGTCCGGCCGCGGCCGATCTCCCACACCTCGTCCACTCCGGTGTCCAGCAGGTGGGTCATGGTCTCGGCCCAGCGGACCCGGGAGCGGATCTGACGGCCCAGCAGCGCCGCGACCGGTTCCCCGGCGGGGTACGGCCTGGCCGTCACGTTCGCGATCACGGGCAGCCGGGGCGGCGACAGCGGCGCATCGGCCAGTACGGCCGCGAACCGCTGGGCCGCCGACGCCATGTCCCGGGAGTGGAAGGCGGCGCTGACCGGCAGGCGTACGCACCGGATCGCCGGATCGCCCGCGGTCAGCAGGCCGGTGACCGCCGACACGCCCTCGGGCGCGCCGGAGATCACCACCTGGGTCGCCGAGTTGTCGTTGGCGACCTCGACGTCGTCGCGGCCGGACTCGGCGAGTACCCCTTCCACCTCGGCGAGGCCGGTGCCGATGACGGCGGCCATGGCGCCGCCGTCGGCCTCACCCATGAGCCGTCCACGCTCGGCGACCAGACGCAGCCCCGTGGCGAAGTCCAGTACACCGGCCACCATCAGCGCGTTGAATTCACCGAGGCTGTGCCCGGCGACCACATCGGGCTCGCCCCGTTCGGCGCGCTGCGCCAGGTACGTGAGTGCGTGGACGGTGAACAGGGCGGGCTGGGCGTAGCGGGTCAGCCGGAGCCGGTCGTCGTCGTCACGCAGGCACAGGTCCCGGATCGAGTAGCCGAGGATGTCGTCGGCGAGGGCGCAGTGATCGGGGAAGGCGTCGAAGACCTCGGCGCCCATGCCCCGGCGCTGGCTACCCTGCCCGGCGAAGAGCAACGCGCGCACGGCGTCAGAGCTGGCGGGGGACGAGGAGGGTGTCGGTGACCCCACCGGGCACGAAGGCCTGGGCTCCGGTGCCGCCGCCCTTCTCGGGGGCGATCATCTCCCGCTCCAGCAGCTTGCGGAACTGCGGGTCGCGGTCCGGCAGGTTGCGCAGCTCCTCCCACGCCTCGTACGAGGAGAGGTGGATCAGCATGTGCAGCCGGTCCATCGCGCCGAAGGTCTCTTCGTAGAGGTACGAGGTGACCTTGCCGCGCAGGTGCTCGTTGACGTAGTTCTGCCAGGCGAAGGCGTAGTACCGCGCTTCCTTGCGGGTCGCGTACCGGGCGTCGGCGACGCGGTGCACCATCAGCGGGGCGTTGGCGGAGTTGAGCTGCTCCTCCGGGGGCACCGCGGTCTGCCGCCAGGCCTCGGGCACCCACGCCTCGTGGGTGTCGTCCTCGGCGTAGTCCAGGCCGTGCTGGGGCACGAGGATCTGCTCGGTGATGCTGCCCTGCACCACGGCGTTGCCCCAGTTGCCGAAGCCGCGGTCGTCGGCGACCACGTCGTCGTTGAGCAGGATCTTGGTGGTCTCGTCGTGGTCGACCATCTCCAGGCTGGCGGCGTAGTCGGCCGGGCTCTTCATGTTGATGAACCAGTGGTGCCGGGCCTGGTCGCCGAACGCCTCCTGGAAGAAGAAGAACGTCATGCCGTTGAGGTCGGCCTTGTTCATGTGCTTGAGGACCTCGGAGACGAAATTCAGGCCCTCTTGTTCGTGTCCCGGCTTGAATTGGGCGTAGCGGGAGATGATGAATCCCGCATTGCCCGAGTGAAGCAGTTCGCTCTCGGGTCGTTCGACCTGATGGCGGGCCGGCCTCATAATGTCGGTCACCGCGACCTCCGCTCTTCGTCGGATTCGATGTGCCGACCCTAGGAGGAACGGGGATCGCGGCGACGCACAGTTTTGCGCAGACGGCGCTCAGTGCTCTTCGTCGGAAACGGTTTCTTTCTCGGTGGTGCTTTCTTCCGGGGTCTCGGTCGCGGGTGTCTCGGGCATCAGGAGACTCAGGACGAGCGCCAGGACGGCGAACGGCACGACGGCCAGGAAGACGGCGGCGAGCGCCTCGCCGTACGCCCCGACGACGATGTCCCGTTGCTCCCGGGCGAGGCCGCGGATGGCCTCGATGCTGCCCAGCGACGACTCGTCCAGCCCGCTGGCCGCCCCGCCGCGCGCGTCGGCCAGCAGCGCCGTGAACCGGCTGTTGAGTACGGCACCCAGCAGCGCCACACCGATCGCCGACCCGAGCCGTTGGAAGAAGCTGACCGCTGCGGTCGCGGCGCCGATGTCCGCCGGGGCCACGACGCCCTGGACGGCGGTGATGATCGGCTGGAGCGTGAAGCCCGCCCCGATACCGAAGACCACACCCAGCAGGATGATCAGCCAACTCGGGGTGTCCGCGCGGATGAAGCCGAGCGGGAGCAGGGTCACCACCAGCAGGGCGGCGCCGACGACCGGGAAGATGCGGAAGCGACCCGTGGCACTCATCCGGTTTCCGGCGTAGATCGAGGCGAAGCCGACGCCGATCATGGTCGGGACCACCGCGAGCCCGGCGGTGAACGGCGACATGCCCTTCACCGCCTGGAAGTACACCGGCAGGAAGACCACGCCGGTGAACAGGGCCAGGCCGGCGATCATGCTGTAGGCCGAGCCGAGGGAGAAGAGCCGCAGGCGGAACAGGTCCATCGGCACGACGGGTTCGGCGGCCCGCCGCTCCACGATCACCAGGGCGACGGTCAGTACGACGCTGAGCGCGACCAGTCCCAGCGCGAGCGGGTCGGTCCAGCCCCGCTCGCCACCGGCCCAGCTCAGGTACAGCAGCAGCGGGGTGGTGGCGGCGATCACGAGCGTGGCGCCGAGGTAGTCCACCTTCTGGCTGCGCCGTTCGGTGGCGACGCGGCGCAGGGCGGAGGCGGTGACGAACAGCGAGAGCAGGCCCAGCGGCACATTGATCAGGAAGATCCACCGCCATCCGATCGCGTCGACGAGGCCGCCGCCGACCAGCGGACCGGCCAGGGTCGCGATGCCGAAGACCCCGGCGACCATTCCCTGGTAGCGGCCCCGGTCACGGACCGGGACGACATCGGCGATCACGGACAGGGCAAGGGCGTACAGCGCGCCCGCGCCGAGGCCCTGCACCGCACGGGCGGCGATCAGCTGGGTGATCTCCTGGGCGACACCGCAGAGTGCCGACCCCACGATGAAGATGCTCGTCGCCACGACGAAGACGATGCGGCGCCCGAACTGGTCGGACACCTTGCCCCAGACCGGGGTGCTCGCCATCGACGTCAGAAGATAAGCCGTGATCACCCAGGCGAGGTTCTCCAGGCCGCCCACGTCACTGACGATGCTGGGAAGGGCCGTGCTGACCACCGTCTGGTCGAGGGCGGACAGCAGCAGACCGGTCATCACGCCGATGATCGCGCGGTTGATCTGTTGTTTGCTCAGCTCCGGTCCGGCCGAGACCGGTGAATGCGACGTCGTCATGGGCAGTCAAGGGCACGGTCCCCGAAGGTCCGCTCCCCCGTCCCCCTCTCCGTTCCGCGCGTGCGGGTTTTCCCCATACGGCGCACCGATGATCTTCTTGGCCCGGTCTCCGGCACGGGTGATCGGAAGTCCCAACGGCCGCCCGCCGTCGCCGGGTTCAGGATCTCCACACTGGCGCGGGACGATACCGGCCCGGGCGGACGCCTGTCCGGATTTCGCGCCCATCCGGCCGTGTCCGCACAGGGATGTCTCATAACGTCCGCCCGGGTTGGCAGTGCGGTCCGGTCATCGGAAGGCCAGGCGCAGTGCGGGCGGCTCCGCCGGGGCGGCGAGCGGCCGGGGCTCCGCCGACTCGGGCCGGTCCAGCCACAGCCGGCGGCGCTCGAAGGCGATGGGCGGCCTGCTCCTGCGGCGTTCCCCGGCCGCCTCCAGCAGCGCGGGGGGCGCCTCCGCGACGACGACGTGCGCGTTGGTGCCGCCGAATCCGAACGAGCTGACACCGGCCACCCGGGGTCGGCCCGGCAGCGGCCACTCCCGTGCCTCGGTGGCGAGGGCGAACGGCGAATCGTCGAGAGAAAGCCGTGGGTTGGGGGTTTCGCAGTGGAGGGTCGGCGGCACGACGCCATGCTCGACCGCCAGCAGCGCCTTCAGCAGACCGACGGCGCCGGCCGCGTGCAGCAGGTGACCCACATTGGACTTCACCGAGCCGAGCAGGCACCGTCCGCCGCGATGGTCCTTGTCCTCGTCGAAGACGGTCCGCAGGGCCCGGAATTCGAGCGGGTCCCCGATCGCCGTGCCGGTGCCGTGCGCCTCGATCATCCCGATCTCGGCCGGCTTGCGCCCGGCGTCGCGCAGCGCCTTGCGTACCGCCGCTGCCTGCGCCGCCGGGTTCGGCGTGGTCAGGCCCATGGTGCGGCCGTCGTTGGTGACCGCGGAGCCTTCGATGACGCCGTGGACCGGGTCCCCGTCGCGCAGCGCCGCGTGCAGCGGCTTCAGCAGCAGGACGACGCTGCCCTCACCGGGTACGAACCCGTCGGCACGCCGGTCGAACGCGGCGCACCGGCCGGTCGGTGACAGCGCGCCCGCGGCGGAGAACTCCAGATACGGCGCCTCGTCCAGCAGCACGCTGCTGCCGCCCGCGACGGCCGCCTCGATCTCCCCGCTGCGCAGGCTCTGGCAGGCCAGATGGATCGCCACGAGGGACGACGAGCAGGCGCTGTCCACGACGAGGTGCGGGCCGCGGAGGTCGAAGTGCTGTCCGACGTGGGAGGCGACGAAGTTGGGGTCGGACTCGGGCACCTCGGCCCGGATCTCCCCGCGCGAGGCATACCCCGTCCCCCGGGCTCCGGCGAACACCCCGACGTCCCGCCCGGCGAGCTCGGGCCCCTCAAGGCCGGCGTCGCGCAGACAGTCGGCGGTGGTCTCCAGGAACAGCCGGATGGTGGGATCGAGATAGCGGGCCTGCTCGTCGGTGAGCCCGAAGTGCCCGGCGTCGAACTCCTCGATCCCGCCGACGAATCCACCCCACTTGCCGACGGTGTGCCCCGGCTGCGGTGTGGCCCGGTGGAACCGCGAGGCGTCCCATCGCTCGGCCGGCACCTCCCCGATGGCCAGGTGCCGGCCACGTAGGTTCCGCCAGAAGGTGGCGACATCCGGGGCGCCGGGCAGCCGGCAGGCCATCCCGATGACGGCGATGGCATCGCGGTCGGGAAGCAGCGGGAGGGGCATTTGAGAGGGGCGGGGATGGGGGTGGGGGCCGGGGCTCTGCGGGGGGCCCGGCAGCGGGCCGGGTCGGCCCGACGCACCGGCGCGCGGTTCGGCGCCCAGCGACGGCGGTTCGTCGCCGACGCCGGAACCCGCCACCGCGCCCTGCCGCGGCCCGGGGCTCTGAGAGGGACCGGTCACAGTGCCTGTGCCCTGCGCCCACGGCTCGCCCCCCACGCGGGACACGGCCACCGAGCCCGCTCGCGGGCCGGAGCGCTGCGACGGCGGCTCGTCCGCAGCGCCGGACAGCGGCGCGGAGCCCGCCCGCGGCCCGGAAGCCTCCGACCGGAGCTCACCGACCACCGCCGCCGCGAGGGCTTCCGCCCGCGGCCCCTCGCCCGCGTCCGGCTTCGGCTCCGGCTCCGGCTCCGGCGCTCCATCGACCAGCCCCGGCAGGAGGTCGGCCAGGCAGTCGGTCAGGCTGCGCAGCGTGCTGTACTCCAGCAGCAGCGCCGGGTCCAGCGCTCGGCCGGCACGTTGCTCGATCGCGTCGAGGAGTTCGCCGAGCATCACCGACTCCACGCCCAGCTCGGCGAATTCGGCGGAGGGGTCGAAGTCGGCCGCCGGGATGCCGACCACTCCCGCGAAGATCTCCGACAGCCACCCCGGCACGGGGCGCTGTCCGTTCAACCGCCGGGCCGGCTCCGCGTCCCGTACGGCAGACACGGCGGCGGCGGGCAGCTTCAGCAGCTCCGTCGGGTCGCCCTCGCGCAGCCCGCGCAGAGCCACCACCGGGCCGCCGGGGAGGGAGGTGACGACCCGGTCCAGGGCGCGCAGGGCCTCGTCGTCTCCCGCCGCGTCCAGGCCGAAGCGTTCACCGGGGTTCCCCGCCCCCGGTCGGGCGCCGCTGTCGCGCCACATCGGCCAGGCCACCGAGTGGAGCCAGGGGGTGGCCGGCCCCAGGTGGGCGGTGAAGTCGTCGACGAAGCTGTTGGCCGCGGCGTACTCCAGTACGCCCGCGGCGACCGGCGGCACCACCGCGGCCAGCGAGGAGAAGGCCACCAGGAAGTCGGGCCGGTCGGGCAGGCACAGCTGGTAGAGGACCTCCAGCGCGTCCGCCTTGGGTTCGAGCACACGCCGGATCTCGCTCGGGGCGCGCCCGGCGAACGGTCCGACGGGCGGGGTCACCGCCGCGCAGTGCACCACTCCCCGGACGGGCCCGCTGTCCTCCCGGACCTGGTGGAGGAAGTCCTCGAGCCCGGAGCCGTCCAGCAGGGACCCACGGTGTACGTGCACCTTGGCCCCGGCCGCCTCCAGCGCGCGTACGGTCTCCACCGCGGCCCGCGCCTCGGCGGCCAGATCGGGGTCGTCCCACCGGCCCTCCGGGGGCAGGGACCGGGCGCCGAGCAGGGCGAGGTGGCGGGCGCCGCGGTCCACGAGGTGGCGGGCGACCCGGGCGCCGATGCCCCGGGTGGCGCCGGTGAGGACGTAGACGCCGTAGTGGTCCAGCTGGAGGGCGGGGGCGGGTGGGCCGGTGAGCGGGGTCAGTGCCGGGAGGTACACCTGTCCGCCGCGGTGTGCGGCCTCGCCGAACGGGTTTCCCGGGAGCGCGGACAGGAGTTCCCGGGCCTGGGCCGCGGGTGTCCGGTGCTCGGGGTCGAGGTCGACGGTGATGCCGGTGAGGTGGCCGCTCTCGGCGCCCAGGAAGCGTACGAAACCGGCGAGGCGTGCCCCGGCGTCCGGCAGCGGACCCGGGTCCTCGGTGGCGGCCGGGGTGACCGTGCGCCGCCCGCGGGTGGCGTGCAGGACGTGCAGCGGCTCGGTCCGTCCGGCCGCGCGGCGGGCGGCTCCGGCGGCGGTCAACCGCTGGAGCAGGGCGAGGCGTTCCTGCCAGGGGCCGGCGTCGTCGGTGGCCCGGTCGACGTCGGCGAGGTCGATGACGGCGGCCAGATCGGGATGGGCCGCGAGGGCCCGGTCGGCGAGGTCCGCCCCGGAGGTGCCCGTGAGGGTTCCGTGTGCCTCTCCGGCGCCGGAGTCCTCGCGGATCAGGTACACCCGGTCGGTACCCGCCTGGGCGACGACGGCGCGGGCCAGCGCGGCGCTGCCGGGGCCGTAGACGCACAGCACACTGCCCGGCAGTGCGGTGGGCGCACCCACGGGCCCGGCCGCGTGCCAGGTCTTGCGGTACAGGGGCAGTTCGTCGGGTGCCTGCGGCCGGGGCCGTACGGGCGCGGCGGCCGGTTCGGGCAGCCAGCAGCGCATCTTGGCGAAGGGGTAGGCGGGCAGGGGCACGACTCTGGGCCGGCGCCCGGCAGGGGGCGCGACACGGACGGGTCGGCCGGTGACCCAGTGGTGTGCGAGGGCGTCCGGGTCGCCGGTGCCGGTCGGCCCGTCCGGGACGCGGTCCGACGGCGCCCGGCCGCGTATGAGCGCGGTGGTGTCTCCGTCGAGGTGGCGGCGCAGCCGGTCGGTCAGCTCGTCCACACCGGAGACCACCACCGCCGCGCGCTCCCGCAGATGGTGGCGGCCTTCGGCGAGGGTGAAGGCGAGGTCGCCCAGGTCGGTGGCCGGGTGGGCGCGCAGGTGGGTGAGCAGGCGGGAGATCACCTCGCGGAGGCGGTCCTCGTCGTAGGCCGACAGCGTGATCAATGTGGGTGTGGGCGGTGTGGGTTCCAGCGGGGCGTCGGGCGCCAGATGGGCGGGCGGTTCCTGGAGGATCACGTGGGCGAGGGTGCCGCCCGCGCCGAACGAACTGATGCCTGCCCGGCGCGGAGCCTGGCCGGGCATGGTCCACGGCTGGAGGGAGCGCTGGACCCGCAGCGGTGAGGCGTCCCAGTCGATGTCCGGGTTGAGTTCGTCGGCGTGCAGGGAGGGCACGAGGGTGCGGTGGGCGAACTGAAGCACCACCTTGGCGATCCCGGCGAGGCCCGCCGACGCCTCTGCGTGGCCGATGTTGGACTTCACCGAGCCGATCGGCAGGGCGGCGTGGCCGAGGTCGTCCCGGGTGAAGACGCGGTGCAGGCCGTCGGCCTCGATCGGGTCGCCGAGCGCCGTACCGGCACCGTGCGCCTCCAGGTAGCCGATGTCCCGCGGGTCCAGACCGGCGTCGTCCAGGGCTTTGCGGACCACCTCTGCCTGCGCGGTGGGGCTGGGCACGATCCAGCCGTTCGTCCGGCCCGCGTTGACCACGGCCGTGCCGGCGACCAGGGCGTGGACCCGGTCTCCGGCCGCCTCTGCGGCGGACAGCGGCTTGAGGACGAGGGCGCAGACCGCCTCGGCGGGCACCATGCCGTCGCCGCCCCGGCCGAAGCTGCGGCACAGGTGGTCGCTGGAGGCGCCGCCCAGCCGGTCGATCTGACGGAACTTGTTGGGGTGGAGCGAGAGGTTGGTCGCGGCGACGACGGCGGCCTCGCAGTCGCCCGCGCGCAGGGCCCGGGCGGCCAGGTGCAGCGCCACGAGCGACGCCGAGCACATGGTGTCCACGGTCATGCTGGGGCCGTGCAGGTCGAAGGCGTACGAGACCCGGTTGGCGATGCCCGCCACCGTGGAGCCGCTGTCGGCGGCGGTGCCGAGCAGGCTCTGTTCCACGCCGAAGTAGGGGTATTCGTTGTACATGGAGCCGACGTAGACGCCGACCTTGGAGTCGTGGGACGCGCGCAGCCGCCGTGCCGGGTAGCCGGCGTCGTCGAGGGCCTCCCAGACGACTTCCAGGCAGAGCCGTTCCTGCGGGTCCATGAGTTCGGCATGGCGTGGTGTGATGCCGAGCAGCAGCGGATCGAAGCGGTCCACGTCGGCGAGGTATCCGCCGTGCATCAGGGAGGCCGGCCAGCCCGGCCGGAGCCGGTCGGGCGGCACGGGGCCGACGGTGCAGGTGCCGGTCCGTAGTAGTTCCCAGAAGTCGGGCAGGGACGCGGCGCCGGGGAACCGGCCCGCCATTCCGACGATCGCGAGCGGCTCCCCGGCGTCGCGTACGAAAGCGGGCGCTGGGACGGCCGGGGCAGTCGGGGAGACGGGAGCGACGGCAGGGGTCGAGGCGGCCGTGCGGACCGGTCCGGTGTGCCGGGCGGCGAGCACTTCGGCGATGTCGGCGAGGGTGCCGTGGTGGAAGAAGAGCGTCCGGCTCCGCTCCCCCAGGTCGCTCTCCAGCCGGGTGTTGAGCCGGGTGATCAGGAACGAGCTGAGCCCCAGCTCCTCCAGCGGGGCATGGGGACGGACCTCCTCGACGTCCATTCCGGCGGTCTCGGCGAACACCCGACGCAGATAGTCGACCGCCCAGCCGCAGTCGGCGGGCGGCTCACTCTCGGAGGGCTCCGCGGTTTGCTCGGCAAGGCTGTCCGGGCCGTCGAACGGGTAGGCGGGCAGCGCCACTCGGCGGGCCGGAGCCGTCCACAGCCGGCGCCAGTCCACGTTCTGCCCCGCCAGCCACGCCGCCAGCGCCTCCCCCGGGTCGTCCACCGCCGAGGGCTCGGCGGCGGACCGCGCGGCGACGTGCACGACCGAGCGTCGCGTGGCCGCCGAGGGCCGGGCGTGCACCACGTCGTCCAGGGCGGAGCGCAACTCCGTGACGGTACGGCACAGTACGGCGAGGCGGTGGGCGAGCGGCACCCGTCCGGTCTGGCTGGTGAAGGCGATGTCGGCGAGCGCGGGGGCCCCGGCGGGGGCCGCGGTGGCTTCCGGGCCGTCGAGGAAGTCCCGGTAGAGCCGGGCGAGGCACACGAGCCGCTCCTCGTCCGCCGCCGAGAGGAGGACCATCTGTACCTTCTCGTCGTGCACCACGCTCACCCCTGTCGTCCGACGGTCGGTGTTCGGGGCCGAAGCTATCCGCGCAGGGGCGCGGGGCCCGCTCACTCCTGAGCGTCGCCGCGGGACCGGCTGGTGTCGCCCGGCGTCGTACAGGCGGTCCACAGCCGGGGAAGCAGGCCGCCCGCACCGGCCTGGTGGAGCTCCGTGACCCCGGCCTCGCGCAGGTACGTCATGCTCGCGGACCAGCGGACCGGCCGGTACAGATGCTGGGCGAGCAGCTCGGCCAGCCGTTCGGGACGGTGGGGCCGGGCGGTCACGTTGGAGATCACCGGGATCCGTGGGGCGGCGAACGTCACCTCGGCGAGCGCCTCGGCGAACGTCGCGGCCGCCCCGGCCATGTACCGGGAGTGGCCGGGGTTGGGCGCGTCGATCAGGGTCGCCTTGGCGACGCCGCCGCCGCGGAGGACCGTTCCCAGCGCGCGCAGCGAGCCGGTCGGTCCGGCCAGGACGGTCTGGTCCGGGGCGTTGAGGTTGGCGATGTCGAGATCGGCGAAGCCTTCGGCGGCCATCACCGCCGTCAGCTCGTCGACGCCGATGCCGGTGACGGCCAGCATGCCGCCGGGGACGGGGCATCGGGAGATCAGCTCGGCCCGGAGCAGGACCAGCCGCAGTCCGGTGGCGAAGTCGACGGCCCCGGCGTGGCAGAGCGCGGTGAGCTCGCCCATGCTGTGCCCGGCCACGTAGGCCGGCTCCGGCAGGCCGAGCGCGGCGAGGCGGGTGAGGACGAAGAGGGTCGGCTGCACGCGGGTGAGTACGCGCCAGGGGCTCCCGGGCTCGGCGGTGAGCACCGGCCGCAGCGGGTGGCCGAGGATCTCCTCGGCCCGCGCGGTCTGCTCGGGGTACCGGTCGAGCAGATCGGCGCCCGTGCGGCCGCGCAGGGCGCCTTGGCCGGGAAAGGCGAGCGCCGTCAGCACGGGTCTACACCTCCCACGGCATCCGCTGGTGGCGTACGTAGTTGTCGATCCTGCCGCGGACGACCGGTGAGTCGAGCAGCCGGGCGAAGACCTCTCCGGCCTGGGCGCGGGCGGTGTCGGGGAGGGGGGCCAGGCTCGCGCAGTACGCCTTCGCCTCGGCGATCGTCGGCCGGTCGATCTTGGTGACGCGGCCGAGGAGCCTGCGCAGTTGCTGCCCGTGCGCCCCCTCCACCTCGTCGACGAGCCCGAAGGCGCGGGCGTCGGCTGCGGTGACCGGCGCCGTGGACAGTGTCATGGCGTACGCCCGCTGGAATCCCAAGCGGCGCATCAGGAACGGCAGGATGTTGCAGGGCAGCAGTCCCCACAGGGCTTCGGGCAGGCCGAAGGAGCTGCGCTCGGTGGCGAGGACGAGGTCGCAGGCCGCGGCGAGGCCGACGCCGCCGCCGAGCGCCTGGCCGTCGACGGCGGCCAGTACGGTCACCGGTACTTCCGTGATCCGGCGCAGCAGGTCGAAGAAGTCGCCGCCGCCCTTGGAGTCGTCGTCGGCGGAGATCTCGGCGAGGTCCAGGCCGGAGCAGAGGGTACCGCCGGTGCCCTCGATGACGACGGCGCGGGTCCCGCGGTCGGCGGCGGCCGTCTCCAAGGCGTCGCGCAGCAGGACCACGTCGTCGGCGGTGAGGCTGTTCTTGCGGTGCGGCCTGTTGATGACGAGGCGGGTGACGGGGCCGTCCTGTTCGGTCAGGACGGCGGGGCCGGTGGTGTGTGTGGTCATCAGGTCCACCTGTACTGGCGGTGGTAGCCCTCGATGCGCTCCAGCATCAGGAGGCCGCGCCCGGTGAACTCCTTGCCGAGGTCGCCGTAGGCGTCCAGGTCGAAGTGGGCGTCCCTGACCCCGAACTGCGCCCGGTCGCCGTCCGCGGCGACCGTGTCGTACTCGGCGACAGTGAGCGGTCTGCGGGCGGCCAGGGCTTCCTCGACGCCGAGGTCGGCGAGGTCGTCGACCGCCCGGGGGTGTACGACGCCGCTGAAGAACTCCGAGGCGCAGCCGGATCCGTAGGAGAAGAGGCCGACGCGGCGGGGCTCGGGAAAGCTGCCGTGCCGGATCAGGGAGCACAGCGCCAGGTAGAGGGAGGCGGAGAAGATGTTGCCGACCTCGGCGCCGTACTCCATGGACGGGCGTACGCGGCGCTCGTAGTCGGCGTCGACCTCGTCCCGGCCGGCCTGGCGCTGCTGGCGCAGCAGCCGCCGGTGGGCGCCGCGGACCATGCCGACGAAGGGGGTGTGGAAGGCCAGGTAGCCGAAGCCGTCGACGATGTCGGCGCCGTCGACGCGCGCGCGGTAGGCCTCGAAGGAGTGCTGGAGGCATTCCAGGTAGGCCAGCATGGACACGTCCTGGTTGACGATGTCGATGCCGGGGCCGGGGCGGAAGGTGTCCATCACCTCGAAGGTGTGGCAGCCGCTGGCGCCGAGGTCGAGTTCCAGGGTGGTGGCGTCACGGCCGACGAGCATGGCGACGGCGCCGGCCCCCTCCGCGCCCTCCCATTGCTCGCCGAGCGCGGGCACCCCGGCGGCGTCGGCGGCGACGACCAGGGCGAGCGTGTCGTCGTACGGGCTGGCGTGCACCATGCCCGCCGCGGTGTGCAGTGCGGCGGTGCCGCCGTAGCAGGCCTGTTTGACCTCGAAGGAGCGGCAGCGTGGGCCGAGTTCGAGGTAGCGGTGCACATAGGTGCTGATGGATTTGCCGAGGTCGGTCCCTGACTCGGTGGCCACCACGACCGCCTCGATCCGGTCGCGCTCGGCCGGGGTGAGGCGGCGGATCAGCGGGAGGGCGGCGTTGACCGCGTTGGTCACCGCGTCCTCGAACGGCATGTTGACCGACTTACGGCTCATCATGAGGTTGCCGAAGCGGCTCATGTCGTGGCCCCGCGCCTCGTACAGGGTCCTGATGTCGACGCAGATCCGTCCCACGTACGGGTGGAGGGCTCTGATTCCGACGCCCATGCGGCTCTCCCGTCTGCCGGAACGCCCCGGCGTCCGTCTGACCGGGGGCCGAGCATGCCGTGGAGAGCGCGACGGTGACTGCGCACTATTGCGCAGTCGGGGGACCTTCGGCCGATGAGACTGACCGAACGTACACGTGTCCGGAAACAGAACTTACGGTTCCATACGGCGGGGTGCGATGGGATACAGGGGGGCGGTGGCTCACGTCTGGTGCCAGGCGGTGGTCGAGGGCCCGGCGGCCGGCGACGGTGTACGCCCCGCCGACGTCGAGTGGGCGCTGTGCGACGCGGAGCGGCTCCGCAGGGAAACGTTGCGCCGGGCGCCGGACCGGGCCCTGTACACCGCGGCGTGGGGTCTTGTGCGGCACGCCCTGAGCGAGGTCGAGCCGCGGGTCGGCCCGGACGAGTGGCGTTTCGTACGCTCCGTGCTCGGCCGCCCCGAGGTGCACGCGCCGGCCTGGTGCCGTTCGCTGCGGTTCAATCTGTCGCACACCGATGGTCTGGTGGCGTGTGTGGTCACGCGTGACGTGCGGTGCGGTGTGGATGTGGAGCGCCCTCGCCGGGTGCTGCCGCTGCACCGGCTCGCCCGGTCCGTCCTGTCGGCGCGCGAGCAGCGTGAGTTCGACGCGGCTCCGCCGGGGCGGCGCCAGGAGCTGTTCTTCCGTTACTGGACGGTGAAGGAGGCCTACCTCAAGGCGATCGGGACCGGGATGCGGTTCCCCATGACCGACTGCGAGTTCGAGGTCGGCACCGGCCGGCCGCGGCTGCGCTCCCTCGCCGCCGGTCCCGGGCACGCCCGGTACACCTTCCGGCAGTGGCCCGTGCGGGACGGCGGGCTCCTCGCCGTCGCGGTCCAGGGCGGCGCCGCGCACGAACCGGAGCGAGATGTCCTGATACGAGTACGGGCGTCCCAGATCTGTGAAGAAAGCCCGCATCCCACCGCGTTCTGATTGGATCGAAGCCATGAGCGAACCAACAATCCCTTTCGAGGATCATGTCCAGTGGGAGCAGTGGCTGGAGGAGAACCACGAGAGCGCGGCCGGGGTCTGGGTAAAGATCGCGAAGAAGGCCAGCGGCATTCGGAGCATTACCTACGCCGAGGCCCTTGACGTCGCCGTCTGCTTCGGGTGGATCGACAGCCAGCGCGACAAGGTCGACGATCAGTACTGGCAGCAGCGCTTCACTCCACGGACGAAGAAGAGCCCCTGGTCCCAGGTGAACCGGGAACGGGCCGAGCGGCTGGCCGCCGCGGGCAGCATCCGGCCCGCCGGACAGCGGGAGATCGATTCCGCGAAGGCGGACGGCCGTTGGGAGGCGGCGTACGCCTCGCAGAGCAAGATGACCGTGCCGGACGACCTGCAGGGAGCACTTCTCGAAGATCCCGCGGCGGCGGATTTTTTCGCCACCCTGGACAGCAAGAACCGGTACGCGATTCTGTATCGCATTCAGAGCGCCAAAAAACCCGAGACACGCGCCAAGCGGATTGAGAAGTTCGTCACTATGATGGCGAACAGCGAGAAGATTTACCCGTGATGATTCGTGGCCGAGGTCCGGCTCGATCGGGCCTCGGCCGCCTGTCGTCAAGACATGGCATGACCAACGGGGAGGGGTTTCGGTGCAGCACGTTCGACTCGGCAAGTCTGCCCTCTATCTACACCTGCTGCAGAACATGGAAAACCGCAAGATCTCGTTGACCCCTATCAGCTTAGAGCGCGGCTACAACCTCTACACGTGCGGCGAGAGGATCGACGACCTCTTCCTCATCGTCCACGGCGGCATCAAACTCACCACAAGTGCCCACAGCGGCAAGGAATGTATCCTGGACATATGTAGGCGCGGTGACATACTCGGTGCCCTTTCACTGCTGCCTTCCGTCCATGAAGAATCCGCCACGGCAATGCTGGACAGCCGTGTACTGCGTATCAACCGGCGTGACTTCGTCCGCATCCTGCGCAGCGACCCCGATCTCTTCCAGAGCTGGAGCCAGCATCTCGCCCAGCGTATAAGGGAACGCGAAAGCACGATCAAGCATCTGGTCACCATGAAGTGCGAATACCGCCTCGCGGCGATCCTGCTCCACCTGTCCGACCGATTCGCTGGTCAGAAATCTCAGTGGCAGCACATCGACGCCCGGATCACGCACGACGAGCTCGCGGCCATGGTCGGGACGACCCGGTCGCGTATCGGATTCTTCCTCAAGAACTTCAACGGCCGCGGCCTGGTCAAGCGGTTGCCGGACGGCACACTGCTCATCAACTCGGGCACTATCTCCGACTTCCTCGCCACGGATCCGAACGAGGAAGAAGCCGAACTCCAGCACGCCTGAGCGGGAGCCGCGACGGCTCGTCGGCACGGGACTGCCGGCCCTTCACCCTCGTCCATTCCTCGGCGCCGTACGCCACCCGCGGCGGCGACCGGTGTGATGCCGCACGGCCTCAGCGGGCCGCGCGCTCGATGGCCTCCAGTACGGGCCGTACGCCGTCCTCGTCGGCCAGCCGGGCGGCCACGGCGCGG
Organism: Streptomyces sp. NPDC039465; assembly: GCF_055639315.1. Lineage (NCBI taxonomy): Bacteria > Bacillati > Actinomycetota > Actinomycetes > Kitasatosporales > Streptomycetaceae > Streptomyces > Streptomyces sp. NPDC039465. The sequence continues at coordinate 243,585 of NZ_JBVKAP010000009.1, forward strand.
GCGCGTCGGCGATGGCCCGGGTCGCGGGTCGCGGCCGTCAGCGCGGAGGCGAGGCGGGCGGAGGTCACCTGTCGCAGCGGGATCGCGGCGGGCGCCACGCCGAGCCCGACCAGTCGGTCGGCCCAGAAGCCCGCGTCGAACTGAATGGGCACCGGCACGGCGGGAACTCCGGCGCGCAGACCGGCGGCGGTGGTGCCGGCGCCCGCGTGGTGGACGACGGCGGCCATGTGCGGGAAGAGGAGGCGGTGAGGGACGTCCCCGACGGTGATCATGTCGTCGCCGTCGACGCGCAGTCCGGCCCAGCCTTCCTGGATCACGCCGCGCAGGCCCGCCGCACGCAGCGCCTCGCGGATCTGGCCGCTGAAGCGGGACGGGTCAGGGACGGGGATGCTGCCCATGCCGATGAAGACCGGCGCGGGTCCGGCGGCGAGGAAGTCGCATAGGGAGGCGGGCAGTTGGGCGGTGCCGTCGAGCGGCCACCAGTAGCCCGTGATGTCCAGACCCGGCCGCCAGTCCCGCGGCCGGGGGGCGACGTGCGGGCTGTAGCCGTGCAGGACGGGCCAGCGGCGGCGCTCACGTGCCCGGCGCTGGGCCTGGAGGCTGCGGGGCGGCAGGCCGAGCCGCCGGCGCAGGGCGTGGGCGGCGGGGGCGTAGACCTGGTCGATGGCGAGGTTCACGCCATGCCCGGCCGCCTTGTTGGCGAGCGCGCCCCAGGAGCCGCCTCCCGTCATCGGCGGAGCGAACTGGCCCGTGGGGTGCAGGGGTTGCAGGTGGAGCCCGACGCTGGGCAGACCGAGCCCTTCGGCGATGGCGTACCCCAAGGGCACCACCGACCCGGACAGCAGGAGGATGTCGCGGCCCCGCGCGGCCTGGAGCAGCGCGTCCGTCATCTCCACGGCCAGGGCCCTGGCCATAGCCGCCACCCGCACCAGCTTCCCCGGCCCGGTCCCGCTCCGGTGCAGGGTCCTCCCCCGCTCCGACCGCAGTTCGGCCCGCGGATCGATGGGCAGCGGATGAAACCCGGCCCTGGTGGCGGAGACCAACGGCCCGAATCGGCCGTGCGTCACGACGGTGACCTCGTGCCCGGCGTCCACCAGCCCTTCGGCGAGCCCGGTGAAGGGCGCCACGTCCCCCCGCGAACCAACCGTCATGATCGCTACTCGCACGATCCCTCAGTATGAAGCCCGGCGCTGCCCCGAACCAGAGGGCGCGCGCGGCGCGCGGGGGCGCGCTCTGGTGGGCCGTCAGCTGGGCGGATACGAGGCGCCCTTGAGGCGGCGCGCGAGGTGGGCGGCGTTGGCGGCGAGGGTGGCCGTGGTGGCGGCGGTCTTCTCGGGGGTGTCGTCCAGGTCCTGGTAGTCGGTGCCGTGCATGGCCTCGCCGACCCAGTAGGTGACCGCGTTCGCGGGCAGGGTGAAGCCGACGTCGCTCAGGCCCTGGAAGAGATCGGCGCTGACCTTGTGGGCGCCGTCCTCGTTGCCGACCACGCAGACGCCCGCGACCTTGCCGTAGGTGAGCATGCGGCCTTCGTCGTCGGTCTCGGAGAGCTCGGCGTCCAGGCGCTCCAGCACCCGCTGGGCGAGGCTGGAGGGGTGCCCCAGCCAGATCGGGGTGGACAGGATGAGGATGTCGCAGCCCAGGATCGTGTCCCGGATCTCCGGCCACGCGTCTCCGTCGCCCATGTCGGTCTTCACCCCGGGTTTCACGTCGTGATCCACGACACGGATCACCTTCCCGGTCACTCCGTGCCGGCCGAGGGCGGTCATGGTCTGTTCGGCCAGCAGCTGCGAGCTTGAGCGGGCGGGGGACGGCGAGAGGGTGCAGACGAGTGCGACGGCACGGAGCGGTGTGTGATCCATGGTCTCGCTGCTGCCCCGCTCCCCGTGCTTCTACCGCTTCCGCGGCGAAATCCACTCGCACGTCCCGGGCGTCGCCGCCCATCGCGGCGGCCACATTTCGCGGCCGGTGCCGTCGGATCTGTCGATCCGCCCGTATGTGACGCGGGACACTCGATTTCCGCCCTCCCAGGCCACGGAAAGTGAAACAGATCACTCTCCGTGAACTTTTGCGCATGGTTCGCCAGGCACGGGGCAGGCGGCCAGATCGCCGGGGCCGCCCGGCAGGGGGGATCAAAGGAACGAAAGGCCATACGCGACGTGTCCGCAGCACAACAGACCATCCACGTGGGCGGAGAGTGGCGAGCAGCCGCCTCCGGCGCCACGCGCGAGATCATCGACCCCGTCGACGCGACCGTCTTCGCGGTCGTGTCGGAGGGCGGTGCCGCGGACACGGACGACGCCGTGGCCGCCGCCCGTGCCGCGTTCGACGACGGTGCCTGGCCGCGTACGCCGGTCGCCGAGCGCGCCGCGCTCCTGCGGCGCGTCGCCGACCTGCTGGAGCGCGACCGTGAGCGGATCGGCGCGCTGGAGAGCCAGGACGCCGGCAAGACCCTGGAAGAGGGCCGCGTCGACGTCGACTGCGTCCGTGACGCCTTCCGCTACTTCGCCGACCTCGTCATGAACGAGAGCGGTGGGCGGGTCGTGGACGCCGGCTCCGACGAGATCCACAGCGTCGTCGTGCACGAGCCCGTCGGCGTCTGCGCCCTGATCACGCCGTGGAACTACCCGCTGCTCCAGGCCAGCTGGAAGATCGCGCCCGCGCTCGCCGCCGGCAACACCTTCGTGATCAAGCCGAGCGAGATCACCCCGCTGACGACCGTCGCGCTGATCGAGCTGCTGATGGAGGCCGGGCTGCCGCTGGGCGCCGCGAACATCGTCACCGGCCCCGGCGACACCGTCGGCGCCCGGCTCGCCGAACACCCCGACGTGGACCTCATCTCGTTCACCGGCGGTCTCGTCAGCGGTACGAAGGTCGCCCGGGCGGCCGCCGACACCGTCAAGAAGGTCGCCCTCGAACTCGGCGGCAAGAACCCCAATGTCGTCTTCGCCGACGCCTGCGCGACCCCGGAGGGCTTCGACACCGCCGTCGACCAAGCGCTCAACGCCGCGTTCATCCACAGCGGTCAGGTCTGCTCCGCCGGTTCCCGGCTCATCGTCGAGGAGTCGCTGCGCGAGCGCTTCGTCGCCGAACTCGCCCGCCGGGCCGAGCTGATCCGGCTGGGGCGCGGCACGGACGAGGGTGTCGAGTGCGGCCCGCTGGTCTCCGCCGCCCAGCTCGCGCGGACCGAGGAGTACGTCGCCTCCGCGCTGAAGGAGGGCGCGGTCCTGCGCGCGGGCGGCGAGAAGCCCGAGGGCCCCGGCTTCTTCTACCGGCCCACCGTCCTCGACCGCTGCAACCGCCGTATGCGCGTCGTCCGCGAGGAGATCTTCGGCCCCGTCCTCACGGTCGAGACCTTCCGCACCGAGGACGAGGCCGTCGCCCTCGCCAACGACACCGAGTACGGCCTCGCCGGAGCCGTGTGGACCTCCGACGCGGGCCGCGCCCGCCGCGTCGCCGGCCGGCTGCGCCACGGCACCGTGTGGATCAACGACTTCCACCCGTACCTGCCGCAGGCGGAATGGGGCGGCTTCGGGAAGTCCGGCATCGGCCGCGAGCTGGGCCCCACGGGTCTCGCCGAGTACCGCGAGGCCAAGCACATCTACCAGAACCTCGCTCCGCGCCCCGTGCGCTGGTTCGCGGGCCGAGCGGAGAAGGACCGCGCATGATGAACGACCACACCCTGTACGACTACGTCGTCGTCGGCGGCGGCACCGCCGGATCGGTGATCGCCTCCCGGCTGACCGAGGACCCGGACGTCACCGTCGCCGTCATCGAGGGCGGCCCCAGCGACGTCGGCCGCGACGACGTGCTCACGCTGCGCCGCTGGCTGGGCCTGCTCGGCGGCGAGCTGGACTACGACTACCCCACCACCGAGCAGCCGCGCGGCAATTCGCACATCCGCCACAGCCGCGCCCGCGTGCTCGGCGGCTGCTCCTCGCACAACACCCTGATCGCGTTCAAGCCCCTGCCGTCCGACTGGGACGAGTGGGCTGCGGCCGGCGCCGAGGGCTGGGACGCGGCCGCCATGGACCCGTACTTCGCCAGGCTGCGCAACAACATCGTGCCCGTCGACGAGGCGGACCGGAACGCGATCGCCCGTGACTTCGTCGACGCGGCGCAGACCGCGCTCGGCGTGCCGCGCGTCGAGGGGTTCAACAGGCAGCCGTTCCACGAGGGGGTCGGCTTCTTCGACCTCGCCTACCACCCGGAGAACAACAAGCGGTCCTCCGCCTCGGTCGCGTACCTGCATCCGTTCCTGGACCGGCCGAACCTGCACATCGCCCTGGAGACCTGGGCGTTCCGCCTGGAGCTGGAGGGCACCCGCGCCACCGGAGTGCACATCCGTACCAAGGACGGCGCGGAGCATGTCGTACGGGCCCGTCGGGAGGTCCTGGTGTGTGCCGGGGCCGTGGACACCCCGCGGCTGCTGCTGCACTCCGGCATCGGGCCGCGCGCCGACCTGGAGAAGCTCGGCATCCCCGTCGTGCACGACCTGCCGGGCGTCGGCGAGAACCTGCTCGATCACCCCGAGTCGGTGATCGTCTGGGAGACCCACGGGCCGATCCCGGAGAACTCCGCGATGGACTCCGACGCCGGACTGTTCGTCCGCCGCGACCCGGAGGCGGAGGGACCCGATCTGATGTTCCACTTCTACCAGATCCCCTTCACCGACAACCCCGAGCGCCTGGGCTTTGAGCGGCCCGCGCACGGCGTGTCGATGACCCCCAACATCCCCAAGCCGCGCAGCCGCGGCCGGCTGTACCTGACGAGCGCCGACCCCGAGGTCAAGCCCGCCCTGGACTTCCGCTACTTCACCGACCCGGAGGACTACGACGGCCGGACCCTCGTCGACGGCATCCGCATCGCCCGCGAGATCGCGGCGAGCGAGCCGCTGGCCGGCTGGTTGAAGCGGGAGGTCTGCCCCGGCCCCGAGGTGACCTCCGACGAGGAGCTGAGTGAGTACGCGCGGAAGGTCGCGCACACCGTCTACCACCCGGCGGGTACGTGCCGGATGGGTGCCGCCGACGACGAACTGGCCGTCGTCGCGCCCGACTTGAGGATCCGTGGCCTGGACGGCATCCGGATCGCCGACGCGTCCGTGTTCCCCACCATGACCGCCGTCAATCCGATGATCGGCGTCCTCATGGTCGGGGAGAAATGCGCGGACCTACTGGGAGGTAAAGCCTGATGAACACGCCGACCGCACCGCATACACCCCCTTCCGTGTTCGCCGTACGCGACCTGTGGAAGGTCTTCGGCCCGAAGGCCGACCGCGTCCCCGCCGACGCGGAGCTGGGCGCCCTCGACGCGGCCGGGCTGCGCGCGCGCACCGGCTGCACCGCCGCCGTACGCGACGTCTCCTTCGACGTCCGCAAGGGCGAGGTCTTCGTGGTCATGGGCCTGTCCGGCTCGGGCAAGTCGACCCTCGTCCGCTGCCTGACCCGGCTCATCGAGCCGACCTCGGGCTCGATCTCCATCGACGGCGAGGATGTGTTGTCGATGGACGCCGGACGGCTGCGCGAACTGCGCCGGCACCGGGCGGCGATGGTCTTCCAGCACTTCGGGCTGCTGCCGCACCGCTCGGTGCTGGACAACGTCGCCTACGGGCTGGAGATCCAGGGTGTGGGGCGCGCCGAACGGCGCGAGCTGGCGGCGGAGTTCGTCACCAAGGTCGGCCTCGACGGCATGGAACACCGCAGGCCGGGCCAGCTGTCCGGCGGTCAGCAGCAGCGCGTCGGGCTGGCCCGGGCGCTCGCCGTGGACCCCGAAGTCCTGCTGTTCGACGAGCCGTTCAGCGCGCTGGACCCGCTCATCCGCCGTGACATGCAGGAGGAGGTCGTACGCCTGCACCGGGAGGAGGGGCGCACGATGGTCTTCATCACGCACGACCTGAGCGAGGCGCTGCGGCTCGGCGACCGGATCGCGCTGATGCGCGACGGCCGGATCGTGCAGCTCGGCACGCCCGAGGAGATCGTGGGATCGCCCGCGGACGACTACGTACGCGACTTCGTCCGGGACGTACCGCGCGAGCAGGTCCTGACCGTCCGGGCGGCCATGCGCCCCGCGCGGTCCACCGAGTCCGAGGCGGGCCCGGCGCTCGCCCCGGACGCCACCGTCCACGAGGCCATCGAGGCCGTTGCCCGCACGGGCGAGACCGCGCGGGTCGTCCAGGACGGCCGCTGTCTGGGCGTGGTCGACCACGCGGCCCTGCTGGGGGTCGTGGCAGGGGTCGCGGCCCCGGCCGGAAAGGCGGCCGCCTGATGTACGCACACACGACCTGGCCGCCGCCGGGCCGCCCGGCACACCATGACCGCCGTGGCCGGAGGTGGGGCCGATGACCGCCACCGTCACCCCCGCCACCGGGGCGGCCACGACCGCCACCGGCACCGGCGCGCTGCGCGCCTTCGCCCGGGACCGCCGCCTGCCGATCGCGGCCGGCGCGTTGGTCGCGCTCGTCCTCGGCGCCCTCCTCCTGGGCGGCGGCGGCTGGCCCGCCGCGCTCACGGTCGACCTGTCCGGGCCGCTCGGCACCACCAACGACTGGATCATCGACAACCGCGACAGCCACCCGCTGTTCCTGTACGGCCTCGGACACGTCAGCAACGCCGTCGTGCTCTCCGTACGCGCCGTCTATCTGGTGCTGCTCGCCCTCGGCTGGGCCGGCGTCACCGCCGCGGCCGGGCTGGTCGCCTGGCGCGTGGCGGGCGCCCGGCTCGCGCTGGTCGCGGTCGCCGCCTTCGGGGCGTGCGGACTGCTAGGCATGTGGGTGCCCACCATGCAGACGCTCGCCCTGATGGTGGTCGCCGTCGGCGCGTCCGTCCTGCTGGGCGGGGTCCTCGGGCTCGCCGCCGGTGTCTCGGACCGTACGCACCGGATCCTGCGGCCCGTCCTCGACACCATGCAGGTGCTGCCGGCGTTCGCCTATCTCCTGCCGGTCGTGCTGGTCTTCGGCATCGGTGTGCCGGCCGCCGTCCTCGCCACCGTCGTCTACGCCGCCCCGCCCATGGCCCGGCTCACCGCGCTCGGACTGCGCGGCGCGAACGCCGGGGTGATGGAGGCCGCCGCCTCCCTGGGCGCCACCGCCCGGCAGCGGCTGCTCACCGCCCGGCTGCCGCTGGCCCGCAAGGAACTCCTCCTCGGCGTCAACCAGTCGATCATGATGGCGCTGTCGATGGCCGTGATCGCGTCCGTGATCGGCGCGGGCGGCCTCGGCGACCGCGTCTACCAGGCGCTCGCCTCCGTCGACGTCGGAGCGGCGCTCGCCGCGGGCGTCCCGATCGTGCTGCTCGCCATCGTGCTCGACCGCGTCACCGCCGCCGCGGGCGAGCGGATCGGTGCGGATCCGGCGCGCCACGCACGGCTCGGCTGGGCCGTCGCGGCTGTGGCCACCGCCGTCGTCGCCGTGGCGGGTCGCCTGTCCGGCCGGCTCGGCTGGCCCGAGGCCTGGACGGTGGACATCGCCCCGGCGGTCAACACGGCCGTCGACTGGATGACCGCCCACCTCTACTCCGGCGTGCCCGTGATCGGCGGCACCGCCGACTGGGCCGGCCGCTTCACCACCTGGGTCCTCGACCCGGTCCGCGGCGGCCTGCAGTGGCTGCCCTGGTGGGCCGTGCTGGTGACCGTCGGTGTGCTCGCCCTGCTCATCGGCACCTGGCGCACGGCGGCGACCGCCGTCGCCGCGATGGCCGGGATCGGCGTGCTCGGTGTCTGGGACCCGGCGCTCGACACGCTGTCCCAGGTCCTGGCCGCCGTCGCCGTGACGCTGGTGCTCGGCTTCGCCGTCGGCATCGCCGCGGCCCGCAGCGCCCGGCTGGCCCGCGCGCTGCGCCCCGTCCTGGACGTCTTCCAGACGATGCCGCAGTTCGTCTACCTCATCCCCGTGGTGGCGCTCTTCGGTGTCGGCCGCGCCCCGGCGGTCGCCGCCGCCGTGGTCTACGCGCTGCCCGCGGTGGTGCGGATCACCACCCAGGGCATGCGGGCCGTGGATCCGGCCGCCATGGAGTCGTCGCGTTCGCTGGGCGCGACCGGGCGGCAGCAGCTGTTCCAGGTCCAACTCCCCCTGGCCCGGCCAGCTTTGCTGCTGGCCGTCAACCAGGGCGTGGTCCTCGTCCTCGCCGTCGTCGTCATCGGCGGCCTCGTGGGCGGTGGGGCGCTCGGTTACGACGCGGTCTTCGGCCTCGCCCAGGGCGACCTGGCGACCGGTCTCGTCGCCGGTGCGGCCATCGTCGGCCTCGGCCTGATGCTCGACCGGGTCACCCAGCCCACGGAACGCCGAGACCCTGCCGGAAAGGGGGCCTGAGATGGCTCGCAACCGCACCCGCATCCCTACCCGCGCGCGCACCCGTACGCGCTTCGCCGCCCTGGCCGCCGCCGTCGCGCTCACGGCCCTCACCGGCTGCGGCGCCGCCGACATGACCACCCAGGCCTCCCCGTACGCCGACGCGAAGAGCTCGCGGACGGTGACCCTGTCCGTGCAGTCCTGGGTCGGCGCGCAGGCCAACGTCGCCGTCGCCCAGTACCTCCTGGAGCGGGAGCTCGGCTACCGCGTCGACACCGTCCAGATCGACGAGGTCCCCGCCTGGGACGCGCTCAGCCAGGGCCGGGTGGACGCGATCCTGGAGGACTGGGGCCATCCGGATCAGGAGCAGCGGTACATCGACGACAAGGGGACCATCAAGCGCGGTGGCGACCTCGGGGTGACCGGCCACATCGGCTGGTTCGTGCCCACGTACTTCGCGAAGGAGCACCCGGACGTCACCGACTGGAGGAACCTCGACAAGTACGCCGACACCTTCCGCACGGCGGAGAGCGGCGGCAAGGGACAGCTCCTGGACGGCTCGCCGTCGTACATCACCAACGACAAGGCGCTGGTGAAGAACCTGGACCTGGACTACCAGGTCGTCTTCTCGGGCTCGGAGGCGGCGCAGATCACCCAGATCAAGCAGTTCGCCAAGGAGAAGAAGCCGTTCCTGACCTACTGGTATAAGCCGCAGTGGCTGTTCGAGAAGGTCCCGATGACGGAGGTGAAGCTGCCGCCGTACAAGGAGGGCTGCGACGCCGACCCGAAGAAGGTGGCCTGCGCCTACCCCCACACGCCGCTGCAGAAGTTCCTCAACGCCCGCTTCGCGGACGGCGGGGGTGACGCCGCCGCCTTCCTGAAGAAGTTCCGGTGGACGACGGACATGCAGAACGACGTGGCGCTGATGATCGCGGAGCAGAAGCTGTCACCGCAGGAGGCGGCGCGGAGGTGGGTCGAATCCAACGAGGCCACCTGGCGGACCTGGCTCCCGTCGTGACGCGCGGGTGCGGTGGGCCCGGCATGCGCCGGGCCCGCCGCACCGGCGGCCTGGCGCGGCCCTAGGCTCTGTCGGCCGCCGCCTCGACGGTCTTCGCGGACGTGGCCAGCTCCACCACCGCCTTCAGGCTCAGGCCCGGTGCCGCCTCACGCAGCGCCTTGATCGCGGCGAGGGAGTCGGCGGGGCCGGTCACGCCCGCCGCGTCGAGCCGCTCGCGCACCCAGCGGGCCCGCAGCCGCTCCGGCGGGACGGCCACGGCGTCCCGCACGATGGCCAACGCCCGCTCCAGCCCGGCCCGCTCCTCCGGCGCGGCCCCCTCCAGCGCGTCGCGGACGGCTGCCTCGATGCCGTCCGCGTCCCGTACCACGATTGTCTGCACTTCCGGCTTCGCGATTCCGAACATGCGGCGATCCTCCGCCCGTGCCGGTGCGTAGGACAAGCGAGTTGAGGATCCTCAGAGGTCGGGCATGCTCTAGCTCAGCCTCGTCCAGCGCTGCGAGGCCTCCCCGGCGCACGTGGCCGTCACCAGGCCGCTGCTCATGCCCAGGTCGAGGCAGCCGCCGCCGTAGTCGGCCCGCAGGCTGCCGTTCGAGCCCGTGCGCCACAGCCGGCTGGCGTCATCGGAGCAGTCGCCCACGAAGACGGCCTGGCCGAGACCGTTGGAGTACAGACACCCGCCGGTCTGCCGGTTCTCGAGCTTGAAGCTGCCGTCCGGCCCGCTCCGCATGGTCCACCGGGCGGTCGAGTCGGAGCACGACCCGTGGTCGGAGGAGCCGTAGACCTGGACGATGCATCGGCCGTTGTCGCCGTTGCGGTAGCGGTAGGTGCCCGAGGTCGGAGGCTTGGACGCCGTGGGCTTGGCACCGCCGGGGGTACCCGAGGCCCCCGTGCCGGTGGAGGTGCCGGGGGTGCTTGAGCCGGTGGAGGTGCCGGAGCCCCCTGAGGGTCCGGAGCCGTCCGAGCCCCTGGAGGCGGCGCTTCCGCCGGAGCCGTCCTGGGTGCCGGTCGCGGCGCCTGCGCCCGCCGTGACCTGGGTCCCGCCGGCGCCCGCGCTCTGGCCCTTGTCGTCCCCCTGGCCCTTGTCCTGGTCCTTGGGCGGCGACGTGGCCGGTGACGCCGTACCGGGCAGGGTGCCGCCCTTCGTCGGCGGCGTCGGGTCGGCGGGTGCCGAGACTGACGAGGACGCGGTGCCGCCCGCCTGGTTTCCGGGGGCCGACGTGTGCGGCAGGTTCTGGACGACGAGGGTCGTACCGCCCGCGACCACGACGACGGGGACGACGGCGAGGACGACGCGCGTACGGCGGCGACGTTCGGGCCGCTCGGTTCGTTCGCGAACTTCCGGACGAGCCTCGGACTTCGGATCCGCGTCCGGCTCCGCGTTTTCGCCCGCGAGCGGGAGTGTCGGTACGTCGATCTCCTCACGTCCGCGGCGAACGCGGCCCGCTCGGAGAGCCGCCCGCTGATCGCCGCCGGCCACAGCGGGGCACTGAACGGGCCCTTCTGCGCGGCGCGTTCGAGGAGTTCCGCGGCGGTGGGACGGCCCTCGGGGTCCTTGGCGAGGCAGGCCGCGACGACCTCGGCGAGGTCCGGCGCGAGAGCCCGCAGGGGCTCCAGGTCCGGCTCCTCGTGGACGATGCGGTACAGCACGCCGTGCCCCGACTCGTCCCCGAAGGGCGGCCGCCCGCACGCCGCGTAGGCGAGGACCGAGCCCAGCGCGAACACATCGGCGGCGCCGGTCAGTCCCTTCGTCCCCGAGGCCTGTTCGGGCGCCATGTAGGCGGGTGTGCCGACGACCATGCCGGTCTTGGTCAGCTGGCTCTGTTCGGCGGCGCGGGCGACGCCGAAGTCGATGAGGGTGAGACCGTCGAGGGTCAGCATGACGTTGGACGGCTTGATGTCCCGGTGCACCATCCCGAGCGCGTGCACCGACGCCAGCCCGGCCGCCGCCTCCCGCAGCAGCAGCCACAACGCTTGCGCGGGCAGCGGGGCGCCGTGCAGGTCGACGGCCTCCCTCAGCGTGATCCCCGGGACGTACGCGGTGGCGAACCACGGCGGCCGCGCGGTGCGGTCGCTGGCGAGCAGCGGTGCGGTGGTCTCGGCGGGCAGCCGGGCGATGTTGTCCAGCTCGTGCCCGAAACGGCGCAGGAAGTCCTTGTCCTCGCCGACGACCGAGGCCAGCAGCTGCTTGACGGCGACGTACCGGCCCTCGTGGACCCCGAGGTACACCCGCCCCATGCCTCCGGCGCCGAGCCGGCCCACCAGCGGAATCGCCCCGATCCGCGGCGGATCCTCCGCCTCCAGCGGCTCGGCTCCGCTCCCCCTCAGCTTCACCACGTCTCCACGTCTGCCCCGTCAGAATTGGAATCCGGTTCCAGAATCTAATCTAATTCCAGGCCCAGTCGGCGACTTCGGGGAGGTCCGTGCCGTGTTCACGGATCCAGGCGTGGTGACGGGTACGGGCGTCCGCCATGGCCTGGCGTACGCCCACGGCACGCACCCCGAGCCCCGGCACGCGGTCGATGACGTCCATGACGAGCCGGTAGCGGTCGAGGTCGTTGCTGACCACCATGTCGAAGGGCGTGGTGGTGGTGCCCCTCTCCTTGTAGCCGCGGACGTGGAGGTGGGCGTGGCCGGTCCGGCGGTAGGCGAGGCGGTGCACCAGCCAGGGGTAGCCGTGGTACGCGAAGATCACGGGCTTGTCCGGGGTGAAGAGCGCGTCGTACTCGGCGTCGGTCATGCCGTGCGGGTGCTCCCCCTGGGGCATGAGCCGGGTCATGTCCACGACGTTGACGACTCGGACGGAGAGGTCGGGCAGATGGTCGCGGAGCAGTCCGGCGGCCGCCAGGACCTCCTGGGTGGGCACGTCGCCCGCGCAGGCGAGGACCACGTCCGGGTCGCGCGTGCCGTCCTCGGTGCCCGCCCACTCCCACACCCCCGCGCCCCTGGCGCAGTGGACGCGGGCCTCGTCCAGGGAGAGCCAGTCGAAGCAGGGCTGTTTGCCGGCGACGATCACGTTCACGTAGTCGCGGCTGCGCAGGACGTGATCCGCCACCGACAGCAGTGTGTTGGCGTCCGGGGGCAGGTAGACGCGGACGACCTCGGGGCTCTTGTTGAGCACGTGGTCGACGAAGCCGGGGTCCTGGTGGGAGAAGCCGTTGTGGTCCTGCCGCCAGACATGTGAGGTCAGCAGGTAGTTCAGGGACGGGACGGGCGCGCGCCAGTGCAGGGTGCGGGCGGTCCTGAGCCACTTGATGTGCTGGTTGACCATGGAGTCGACGATGTGGACGAAGGCTTCGTAGCAGGAGAAGAGTCCGTGGCGGCCGGTGAGGACGTAGCCCTCCAGCCAGCCCTGGCAGGTGTGTTCGGAGAGGATCTCCATCACCCGGCCGTGCCGGTCGAGGTGTTCGTCGGTGTCCGCGGTCCGCTCCTGCCACGCCTTGCCGCTGGCCTCGTACACCGCCTGGAGGCGGTTGGACGCGGTCTCGTCCGGCCCGACGAGCCGGAAGTCACGGCGGTCGGCGGTGGCGGTCATGACGCCTTCCAGCAGGTCGCCGAGGACCGTGGTCGGCTCGTGCCGGGTACGGCCCGGCTCGTCGACGGGGACGGCGAAGCGTTCGAGCGGCGGGAGGGGAAGCTCGCGGGTGAGCAGACCGCCGTTGGCGTGCGGTGTCGCGCCCAGCCTTCGCCGGCCCTCCGGTACGCAGGCCAGGACGTCGGCCCGGGCCCGGCCGCGCTCGTCGAAGAGGTCATCGGGGCCGTACGAGCGAAGCCACTGCTCCAGCTGTGCCAGGTGGTCCGGGTTGTCCCGCACCCCGGCCAGGGGCACCTGGTGCGAGCGCCAGGTGCCTTCCACCGGCAGACCGTCGACCTCCGCCGGGCCGGTCCAGCCCTTGGGCGTCCGCAGTACGATCACCGGCCAGCGCGGACGCCCGGCCGGACCACCGGAGCGCGCTGTCCGCTGGATGGCGCGGATGCGGTCGAGTGCGGTGTCCATCGCGTCGGCCATCGCGCGGTGCACGTCGTGCGGGTCGTCGCCGGTGACGTACAGGGGGTCGTGACCGTATCCCCGCAGCAGCTCGTCCAGCTCCCCCTCCGGCAGCCGGGCCAGCACGGTCGGGTTCGCGATCTTGTAGCCGTTGAGGTGGAGGACGGGCAGCACCGCTCCGTCGCGCACCGGATCGAGGAACTTGTTCGAATGCCAGGAGGCGGCGAGGGGCCCGGTCTCCGCCTCGCCGTCGCCGATGACGCAGGTGACCAGCAGGTCCGGGTTGTCGAGCGCGGCGCCGTAGGCGTGCGACAGGGAGTAGCCGAGCTCGCCGCCCTCGTGGATGGAGCCCGGTGTCTCGGGCGCGACATGGCTGGGGACGCCGCCGGGGAAGGAGAACTGCCGGAACAGCCGGGCCATGCCGGCCTCGTCCCGGGTCACGTCCGGGTACACCTCGCTGTAGCTGCCTTCGAGCCAGGAGTTGGCGAGGACGGCCGGTCCGCCGTGCCCGGGGCCCCAGATGCACAGGGCGTCGAGTCCGTGCTGTCCGATGACCCTGTTCAGATGGGTGTACACCAGGTTGAGCCCGGGTGAGGTGCCCCAGTGCCCCAGCAGCCTCGGCTTGATGTGCGCCGGCTCCAAGGGCCCCCGCAGCAGCGGGTTGTCCATCAGGTAGATCTGTCCGACGGACAGGTAATTGGCTGCCCTCCAGTGGGCATCGAGCCTGGCCAGCTCCTCGTCGCTCAGCATCTCGTCCCGTCCTTCCTGTGGCGGCCCTTCTTCGACTGTGTACGCCTTCCCCGGAACTCTCCGGACGACAACCTGCGGTGGTTGCGGCGCCCGGGGAGTGGGACGCTGAAGGTGGGAATCCGTACCGAGGAGACTCGGGAGGCCCGAATGGGACGCGATGTCCCGGCGCTGGTGTTCACCCGTGACGACCGTCGCCAGTTCCGGAACAAGATGCACATGTGCCTCGACGTGTTCGCGCGGATGCTGCGGGAGTCGCGCTTCGACTTCGAGCGGCCGCAGGTCGGCCTGGAGATCGAACTGAACCTCGTGGGCTCCGCCGCCGAGCCCGCCATGCGCAGCACGGACGCCCTGGAGGCGATCGCGGATCCGGCCTGGTCGAGCGAGCTGGGCCGGTTCAATCTGGAGATCAACGTCGCACCGCGGCGGCTCACCGCCGGAGGCCCCGACTCCTGGGAGCAGGAGATCCGGGACGCGCTCAACCACGCCGAGGAGAAGGCCGCGGCGATCGGCGCGCATCTGATCATGATCGGGATCCTGCCGACGCTGGAGCTGAAGGACGTGGGTCTGGCGGCGCTGTCGGAGAATCCGCGGTACCACCTGCTGAACGAGCAGATCTTCGCCGCGCGGGGCGAGGACCTGTTGATCGCGGTGGACGGCATCGAGCGGCTGAGGACGTACGCGGACACGATCACGCCGGAGGCGGCGTGCACCAGCACCCAGTTCCACCTACAGGTCTCCCCGGACGAGTTCGCGGACTACTGGAACGCCGCGCAGGCCATCGCCGGGGTGCAGGTGGCCTTGGCGGCGAACTCCCCGTTCCTCTTCGGCAAGGAGCTGTGGCGCGAGACGCGTATCCCGCTGTTCGAGCAGGCCACCGACACCCGCCCGGACGAGATCAAGGTGCAGGGGGTGCGGCCCCGGGTGTGGTTCGGCGAGCGGTGGATCACCACCGTCTTCGACCTCTTCGAGGAGAACGCGCGCTTCTTCCCGGCGCTGCTGCCGCTGTGCGACGACGAGGACCCGCAGGAGACGCTCGAAGGCGGGGGGACCCCCGGTCTGGCCGAGCTCACACTGCACAACGGGACGATCTACCGCTGGAACCGCCCCGTCTACGCCGTCGTCGACGGCGTACCGCATCTGCGGGTGGAGAACCGCGTACTGCCCGCCGGTCCCACGGTGGCCGACGTGCTGTCGAACGGCGCCTTCTACTACGGGCTGACCCGCGCCCTGGTCGACGAGGACCGGCCCGTCTGGTCGCGGATGTCGTTCTCGGCCGCGGAGGACAATCTGCACGCCGCGGCGCGGCACGGCATCGACGCGGAGCTGTACTGGCCGGGGATGGGCGAGGTCCCGGTGACCGAGCTGGTGCTGCGGCGCCTGCTGCCGCTGGCCCACCGGGGTCTGGAGCTTTGGGGCATGGACGCGGCCTGGCGGGAGCCGCTGCTGGGGATCATCGAGCAGCGGTGCGTCAGCGGCCGCAACGGCGCGGTGTGGCAGTCGGAGATGTTCCACCACCTCCACGACGTGATCCACGCCGACCGGCACCAGGCGCTGCGGCGGATGACTCAGCAGTACATCGACTACATGCATCTGAACGCGCCGGCGCACACCTGGCCGGTCGAGTGATCCCCGTACCCGGGGGTCCAGGGATCGCGCGGACCGTTCGGGCGTAGGCTTCGCTCGGTACGGACGCGTGGGGGGCGGGGGCGCATGACGGCTGAGGCAGCACACAAGTGGGGTTCGACCCTCGATTCGGTCGTGGTGTACGCGCAGGGCGCGCTCTGCCGCCGCCTGGCCCGGGGCAGCGTGCCGCCGGACGGCCGGCTGCGGGTGACGGGACTGCCCCGCTCGCTGGACCCGGGCTCACTGCGGGCCCGTGTCCTGGGAGCCCCCGGGATCCGGGTCACCGAGGCCCGGGTGGAGGCCGAGGCCGAGCCGCTCGGGACCGGCGCGCCGGACGACGTACGGCGTGAGGTCGAGCGGCTGCGTGACGCGTACGCGGCGGCACAGGGCCGCCGGGACCGGCAGCTGGGCCTGATCGAGGAGGTCAGGGGTCTGCGACCGGTACCGCCGCCCCGCAAACGCGACGACGGGCACCGCCGCACCCCTGCCGACGCGTGGCTGGAGCTCGCCGACTTCGTCGACGAGCGGCTGACGGGACTGCACGGCCGCCTCGTCGAGCTGGAGGAGGCGCTGCTCCGCGCCGGGCATGAGCTCTCTGTCGCCGAGGACGCGCTCGCCCGCGCCTCCACCGACGCACCGTCAGCGCACGTGGAGACGACGGTCTGTGCGGTCCTGACCCTCGACGGCGCCGCCGGTGACGCGGAGGTGGAGCTGGAGTTGGAGTACGGGGTGCCGGGCGCCGTCTGGGTGCCGGCGTACCGTCTCACGCACCGTCAGGGAGATGGCACCGGCCGTCTGGTGCTGCGTGCCTCGGTCGCCCAGCGCACCGGCGAGGACTGGACCGGTGTGCGCATCGCCCTGGCCACCGCCGACCTTCGGCGCCGCACCGACCTGCCGCGGCTCCGCTCGGTCCGGATCGGACGCCGGCAGTCCGCCCCCGCGCCGTCCGGCTGGCGTGAGCCTCCGGCGGGGCTCGCCGACCTGTTCGCCGGGTTCGACGCGGCGGGTCCTCGCCCTGCCACGACCGGCGCACCCGGGGCTGCCAGGGTGGGCTCCGCGCCCGGCTCCGCGCCGCCGCCCCCGCCGGCGCCCCAGGGCTACGGCGCGCCGCCGGAGGCCGTCGGCGGCGGGCTGTCCGACTTCGCGCAGCGGGCCCCGTCCCGCCCGGCCGGCAGGCCGCGTACCGCCGACATGTCCTTCGCGGGCGCCCCCGCCGCCATGCCCCCGGCGGCTCCCGGCCGCGCCGCGCCGCCACCGCCCACGGGCCCCGCGGCACCTGGCGCCGCGCCACCGCCGCCGCTGTCCGGTCCTCCGCAGCCCAGTGACGCCGAGCTCGACTACGCCGCCCTCGTCCTGTCGGGCCCCGAGGAGCCGGGCGGTCGCCGAGGCCGGCTGTTTCCCGACGCTCCCACGGACGCCGTGGCCGCCGAGTACCGCCGCCGCGCCGAAGCGGTGGCCGCGCTGCCGCTGCCCGGACACGCCGTGCGGCCCCGCGCGTCGGCGGGCTCCTTCGACCACCGCTTCGATGCCGTAGCCCGCGCCGACGTTCCGTCGGACGGCACCTGGCACACCGTCACCGTCGGCGAGATCCCGGTAGGCCTGCGCACCGAGTACCTCTGCGTGCCGTCCGTGGAGCAGACCGTGTACGCGACGCTGGTGCTCTCCAACGCCACCGACCAGGCGCTGCTGGCCGGCCCGGTGGAGGTCACCGTCGACGACGACTTCCTGCTGACCGCCGCGCTGCCCACGCTCGCCCCCGGCGGTGTCCGCCGGGTCGGGCTCGGGCCGGCCGACGGTGTCCGTGTCACCCGCCGTACGCACCTGCGCGAGTCGACCTCGGGCCTGCGGGGCAACACCACCGTCCTCGACCACAGCGTCCATGTGGAGCTGGCCAACCGGCTCGCGAGGCCCGTCACCGTCGAGATCCGGGAGCGGGTGCCGGTCGCCTCCGAACCGGACGTCCGGATCGAGGAGCGGGCCGACTGGACGGCGCCCGAGGTCGGCGCCGGGCCCGAGGACCATGCCCCGGGCACCCGCGTCTGGCGGGTGGACCTGCCCGCCGGCGGCACCGCTGCCCTCGACGGCGGCTACCAGATCCGTATCCCGGCCGGCAAAGCCCTGGTCGGCGGTAACCGCAGGAGCTGACACCCCATGTCCACGGCACCCATGTCCACGGCATCCACCGCCACGGCACCGCAGCCGATCGCCCTCCCCGTCACCGCCGTCACCTGCCTGGAGGACCGCGCCCACGTCGAGCGTGCCGTCGTGCTCGACCTGGCCGCCGGGGTCCAGCGGCTGCGGCTGGGACCGATCAGCGCGCTGGCCGTCGATCGTACGCTCCATGCCGAGCTGACCGCCGACCACCCGGCGACCGTGCTCGACGTACGGATCGTCCGCACCTGGACACCGCGCGAGCCGGTGCCGTCCGCCGACGACTCCGCCCTGCGCCACCGCGTGCACACCCTGGAGGAGGAGCGGCTCGCCCTGGAGCAGCGGCGCGACCGGCTGCACGCCCGCCTCGACCTGCTCGGCCGGCTCGCCGCCGATGTGCTGCGGGAGATCGGCGAAGGCGCCGGCTCCGGGGAGAGCGAAAGGGCCCGCTGGGCCCGCGAACTGGACCGGGTGGACGCCGAGCGCGACACGTACGGCGAGCAACTGCGCGCCGTGGAGGCCCGGTTGGCCGCCCTCGCCGCCGAGCTCGGCGAGACCTGGCGGGCCATGGCCCTCACCGAGGACGAGCCCGCCGAGCTGGTCGGTCATGTCGAGCTGACCGTGGAGGCCGCGGTCGCCGGGCCGGTCGGGCTGCGCCTGAGCCACCTCACCCCGTGTGCGCTGTGGCGGCCCGCGTACCGCGCCGTGCTCGACGGTGACTCCATGACGCTGGAGACCGACGCGATGGTCTGGCAGCGCACCGGCGAGGACTGGTCGGACGTACGGCTGACGCTGTCGACGGCCCGGTCGGCGTCGGCCACCGAGCCACCGCGCCTCGCCGAGGACCGGCTGACGCTCAGGGACCGCTCGGCCGCGGAGCGCCGCACGGTCGACGTCGAGCTGCGCGAGGAGGAGATCGGGGACCTCGGCCCGGTCCCGGTGCTCGGCCTGCCGGGGGTGGACGACGGCGGCGAGGCGCGGGTCCTGACCGCCCCCGCACCGGTCTCCGTGCCCGGCGACGGCCGCGCCCACCGGGTGCCGCTCTCCGTCTTCACCACGGCCGCGAGCAGTGAGTACGCCTGCTCACCCGAGGTGTCGCCGCTGGTCACCCAGGTGGTGCGGTTCGACAACCGGTCCGGTCATGTGCTGCTCGCCGGGCCCGTGGACCTGGTCCGCGGCAGCGGCTTCAGCGGCCGCGGCACGCTGGACTTCACCGCTGCCGGCGCCCTGGTCGAGCTCGCCTTCGGCAGCCGCGACGACCACCGGGTGGTCCGGCAGACCGAGGAGTCCCGCGAGTCCGCCGGGATCACGCAGCGGACCGTGGTCACCCGCACCGTCCGGCTGAACCTGTCCCGCTTCTCCGCCCCCGGGGAGCACGGCGAACGGGTGGTCGTCCTCCGGGAGCGGATCCCTGTCTCCGAGGTCTCGGCGGTGGAGGTACGTCTGCGCGAGGAGGCCTGTTCCCCGGCGCCCGACGCGCTCGACGCCGAAGGCATCGCCCGCTGGAACGTCACCCTCCCACCCGGCGGCCGCCGCACGGTCACGCTGGTGTACGAGCTGTCGGCGAGCTCCAAAGTCGCCGGGCTCTGAGCTTCTCCGGGGCCCGCGGGAAATGGGTGAGACCGGTAAAATAGGTTCGGACTTTTGACCGCTTGTTACGCGCGGGTGCCCTGCGTGTTCTCATAGCGGTGCGGTCTGCGGTGCGCGACCATACGGACGCAGCGAGCAGAAGGAAACACCGCGACAGGAAGAAGGACTGACGTGTCCGGCAGCGAAAGCGAGAACCCGGTAATTCCCTCCCCGGCCCCCACGGCGACCCGGCCCAAGACGAACCGGGACTGGTGGCCGAATCAACTGGACCTTCAGGTTCTCCACCAGCACTCGCCCCGGTCCAATCCGATGGGCGAGGACTTCGACTACGCAGAGGAGTTCGCCACCCTCGACGTGGACGCGCTGAAGCGGGACGTCTTCGAGGTGATGACGACGTCGCAGGAGTGGTGGCCTGCCGACTACGGCCACTACGGGCCGCTCTTCATCCGGATGAGCTGGCATGCCGCGGGGACGTACCGCATCGCCGACGGCCGGGGCGGCGGCGGCTCCGGCGCTCAGCGCTTCGCCCCGCTCAACAGCTGGCCGGACAACGCCAGTCTGGACAAGGCGCGCCGTCTGCTCTGGCCGGTCAAGAAAAAGTACGGCCGGAAAATCTCCTGGGCCGACCTTCTGGTTTTCGCCGGAAACTGCGCCATGGAATCGATGGGGTTCAAGACGTTCGGGTTCGGCTTCGGACGAGAGGACATCTGGGAGCCGGAGGAAATCTTCTGGGGTCCCGAGGACACCTGGCTCGGAGATGAGCGCTACAGCGGCGACCGGGAACTCGCCGGTCCTTTCGGCGCCGTACAGATGGGACTGATCTACGTCAATCCTGAGGGCCCCAACGGAAACCCGGATCCGATGGCTGCCGCCCGGGACATTCGCGAGACGTTCGGCCGTATGGCGATGAATGACGAGGAGACGGTCGCTCTCATCGTCGGCGGCCACACATTCGGCAAGTGCCATGGTGCGGTCGATCCCTCGTACATCGGTCCGGAACCCGAGGCCGCCCCCCTCGAGCAGCAGGGCATCGGCTGGCGGAACACGCACGGCCGCGGCATGGGCGTGGACACGCTCACCAGCGGGCTCGAAGGCGCATGGACCACCGAGCCGACGAAGTGGGACAACGGATACCTGAACAATCTGTTCACGTACGACTGGGAGCTGACGACGAGCCCCGCCGGTGCGAAGCAGTGGAAGCCCACGGATCCCTCGGCCCAGGGCACGGTCCCGGACGCTCATGATCCGTCGAAGCGGCACGCTCCCATGATGCTGACGACGGACCTCTCGCTGAAGCTGGACCCGATCTACGGGCCGATCTCGAAGCGCTTCCACGAGAACCCGGACGAGCTCGCGCTGGCGTTCGCCAAGGCGTGGTACAAGCTGCTGCACCGCGACATGGGTCCCCTCTCGCGCTACCTCGGCCCATGGGTCCCCGAGCCGCAGCTGTGGCAGGACCCCGTCCCCGAGGTCGATCACGAGCTGGTCGGGGACAGCGACATCGCCGCACTCAAGAGCAAGATCCTCGACGCGGGACTGTCCGTCTCCCAGCTGGTCACCACCGCTTGGGCGGCGGCGGCGAGCTTCCGCGGCACCGACAAGCGCGGCGGGGCCAACGGGGCCCGGCTTCGGCTCGCGCCACAGAAGGACTGGGAGGTCAATGCCCTGCCCGAGGTCGCCGAGGTGGTGCGGACCCTGGAGCAGATCCAGCAGGACTTCAACACCTCACAGACCGGCGGGACGAAGGTCTCACTCGCCGACCTGATCGTCCTGGGCGGGTGCGCGGGTGTGGAGCGGGCCGCGAAGAACGCCGGTCATGACATCACGGTCCCGTTCGCCCCGGGGCGCACGGACGCCTCGCAGGAACAGACGGACGTGGAGGCGTTCGCCGTACTCGAACCCCGGGCGGACGGCTTCCGCAACTACCTGCGGGCCGGGGAGAAGTTGTCGCCGGAGACCCTCCTGCTGGACCGCGCCAACCTGCTGAACCTGACCGCTCCCGAGATGACGGTTCTCGTCGGCGGCATGCGGGCCCTGAACACCGGCTTCGGGGGATCCTCGCACGGCGTCTTCACCCACCGGCCGGAGACTCTCACCAACGACTTCTTCGTCAACCTGCTCGACATGGGCACGGAGTGGAAGGCGTCGACCTCGACGGAGAACGTCTTCGAAGGCCGGGATCGCGCCACGGGTGAGGCCAAGTGGACGGCCACCGCCGTCGACCTCGTCTTCGGATCGAACTCCCAGCTACGGGCGGTCTCGGAGGTCTACGCGTCCGAGGACGCGGGAGAGAAGTTCGTGCGCGACTTCGTGGCGGCGTGGGACAAGGTGATGAACCTCGACCGCTTCGACCTCGCCTGATCCGCTGTCCCGGTCGGCCGCTCGCCGGCCGGCCGGGACTCGGGTGGCCGCCCATTACCCCTGAGGTAATCGACCGCACTCCCCTCGCCCGGCAGGATCAGGCACGTCAGCGGGGAACCCCCGCCGAGATCCCACCGCCGAGATCCGGCCGCAGCTGCGAGGAGAGCGCCATGACCGTCACGCCCCCTGCCTCCACCACGAGTTCCGTCGCCGAGGCCACCCGGGCCGTCGTACAGGAGTTCCTCGCCGCCCGGCTCGCCGGGGACACCGGGCGGCTCGTCGCACTCTTCGCCGACGAGGTCGACTGGGTGCTCGCCGAGAACCCCAACGTCCCGTGGATCCGCCCGCGGTCCACGGCCGCCGAATGCGCCGCGCAGTTCACGGAGTTGATGGACCACACCGTGCCCGAGGACGCCCGCGCCTCGGTCGACACCTTCCTCGTCGACGGCACCGACGCCGTCCTGATGGGGCACGTGTCGGGGACCGCACGCGCCACGGGAAGGCCCTTCGAGGGCCCGTTCGCACTGCACCTCACCGTCGAGGACGGCCGGATCACCCGGCACCGCCTCTACGAGAACAGCCTGTCGATCGCCGAGGCCTGCGCCCCCTGAAGGCGCTCATGC
Source organism: Streptomyces sp. NPDC039465 (assembly GCF_055639315.1). NCBI lineage: Bacteria > Bacillati > Actinomycetota > Actinomycetes > Kitasatosporales > Streptomycetaceae > Streptomyces > Streptomyces sp. NPDC039465. Next base: position 265,967 of record NZ_JBVKAP010000009.1, read on the forward strand.
ACCCCCTGCCGGCGCAAGGGACATGTGCCGGAAGCCGGCGTAGCGCGCCATCACGCCGCGTGGGTGACGCGGAGCTTCGACTGGCCGTGCGGCAGCCGCTCCCAGTCGTCCATGAAACGGGCCGTCAGACCGTGCCGCGCGGCCAGCCGGATCAGGGTCTCGGTGCGGTAGTAGAAGTCCTCGCCCAGGACCTGGTGCTCGCGCGTCTCCGTACGGTCGTAGGTGAAGTCGAAGAAGCCGCCGGGCGCGAGGATTCGTCCGACGTGTGCGAGGCATTCGTCGATGATCTCCAGCGGCGAGTGCGAGAAGACGCTGTGGGCGTGCACGACCGTGAACGCGGCGTCGGGCAGGAAGTCCAGCTTGAGGTCGTCGACCGGCGTAAGGTACGGCAGCTTGTGCTGAAGGCCGTAGCGGACGAGGGTCTTCTTGGCCTCGATGAGGATGTCGGGCGAGATGTCGATCCCGTAGTAGTGGCCCGGCTCCAGATGGTCGATGAACCGCCAGCCTGCCCGCAGGTTGCCGCAGCCGATCTCCAGCAGCCGGTCGTTCGGCCGCAGCCCATGCTCCCGCAGGTAGTCGAACTGCATCTGCCCGATCGCCAGCCAGCGCTCACGCGAGGGCGCGCCGCCGACCGCCGCCTCCGGGCTTCGCGCGGTGTCCGACGCCATCACCGCCCGGTAGTACGCGACATGGCCGCCACGGTGGCGTAGCCGCAGCCACGCGTTCCGGCTCACGCGACGCAGATGGGGCACCACGCGGCGGGGATGCCGCAGGGCGTACCGCACCTTATGGCCGATCCGTGAGCGGTTCACCGACAGGCGGGATGCGGCTCCTTGCTGCATGACGACCTCCGTGCCGTCCGTGGGACACCCCTTCACGGATGCTATCCATGGAGCGACGCCCAGGCTGGGAGCTCACTCGTTCGGAATGCGTGTTGCGCCGAGTGCCGCGCCGGCCCGGGCGGCCGGCCGTGGCCGGCGGCAGCCTGGCTGCCATGCCGGACAAGGGCGTGATCAGCGAGGTACGGGCCGGTGCGGCGGGCGGGGCATGGCAGGGACCGTCCGCCGGGACGGCCCCGAGGAATCCTCTGCCGCTGCTCGCAGCGGTCTCCGCCGCCTTCGCACTCGTCCATCTCGCGCTGATCGCTCCTGGTCTCGGGCTCGGCTGGGACGAGTCGGTGTACGTCAGCCAGGTGAGCCGGCAGGCACCGGCGGCGTTCTTCAGCGCGCCGCGCGCCCGGGGCATCACCTACCTCGTCGCCCCCCTCACGGCGCTGACCACCTCCGTCGCGCCGCTCCGCGTCTACCTGGCCCTGCTGGCGGGCTGCGGGCTGTTCCTCGCCCTGTGGGCGTGGCGCCGGCTGCTGCCCCCGCCCGTTCCGGGCGTCGCGGGCGGACTGTTCGCCGGCCTGTGGATCACGATGTTCTACGCCTCGCAGGCGATGCCCAACCTGTGGGTCGCCTACGGGGCGCTGGCCGCGGTCGGCTGCTTCCTCCGGGCCGTACGGGACCCTGGAGACCGGTGGGCGCCCGCCGGCCTGGCCGCCGCGGTGGCGTTCGCCGCGCTGATGCGCCCGACGGACGGGGTGTGGCTCGCCCTGCCGCTCGCCGTCGCCTCCGTGGTGATGAGGGCCCGGCGGCGGGGGCTCCTGCTGCTCGCGCTCGCCGCCGGCCTGGCCGCCGGGTGCGCCGAATGGATCGTCGAGGCGTACGTCTCGTACGGCGGCCTCGCCGCCCGTCTCGACCGGGCCAGCGAGATCCAGGGCCGGCTCGGCTGGTACTTCTCCGTCGACGACCATGCGCGCGCCCTCGGCGGACGCACGCTGTGCCGCCCCTGCGACGTGCCCTGGCGGTACCCCGCCGCGGCGCTGTGGTTCCTCGCGCTGCCGCTGCTCGTGGCGGCGGGTGTGCGGGCCGCCGTCCGCGCCCGCCGCCACCACACGGAACTGGTGGTGGCGACGGTGGTCGGTGCGGTACTGGCCGCGCCCTACCTGTTCACCGTCGGCTACGCGGCCCCGCGTTTCCTTCTGCCCGCCTACGCGCTCCTCGCCCTGCCCGTCGCGTACGCCCTGCTCCGGGCCTGCCGGCCCCGGCCGCGCGGGCGGCGGATCGTGGTCGGGCTTGTCGCCGTGGCCCTGGTCGCGCACCTGGCGATCCAGTACCGGCTGGCCGACAGCACGGCCGACCGCGTGCGACGGGACACGGCCGACCTGGAGCGCGTCGTGGCCGACCTGCACGCCCTGGGCGTGCGCCCGCCGTGTGTGGTCAGCGGGGTGGAGTCGATCCGCGTGGCCTTCCGCGCCGGCTGCGCCTCCCGCCAGCCCTACGGCCCCAACAAGAGCATCACGCCGGAGGAACTCCTCGCGACGGCGCTGACCCGACCGGTCGCGATCCTGGTGTCGGACGGGGCCCGGCCCCCCTCGTACGCCCGTGGCTGGTCCGCCCATCCGGTGCCGGACCTGGGCAACCGGACGGGGCTGCGCGCCTACGTGTCCGGCGTGCGGCGACCGGGGCGTCAATGACGGCCGCACCACATGGGGGCGAGGGCCTTCCGCCGTCGGGACGGGGATCGAAGCGGGCCGGGCGGCTACCGGTCCGGGTAGATGTCGCCGCTGGCCATGCCGGACTCCTGCTCGCTCTGGTCCCTGAGCCGGCGGGCCTCGTCCCGCAGCCGCTGCTGTTCCTGCGGGTCGGCTGCGCCTTCCGCCGCCCGGTCCAGCTCCTTGGCCTTCTCGCGCATCTGCCGGACGTGCGCCCGCGCCTCGTCAGCGGTACTCATCAGGGCACTCCTCGTGGAGAGAGACGAACGACCACACCAGGGAAGCAGTGCGCCCGCACGTGCGCACGTCGAGGGCTTCCTCACCGCGGTGCGGCGGCGGCCGGCCGTGCGGGGTGCGACCCTGGGTGTGATGGGCGTCGCGAAGGGGTGATGGCATGCCCGAGCTGCCCGATGTCGAGGGGTTCCGGGAGGTCCTCGCCGACTGCGCGCAGGGCAAGCGCATCACCCGGGTCGAGGTGCACGATGCGGGCGTGCTGCACGGGGTGGGCGCGGAGCGGCTGCGCCGCCGCCTGGAGGGGCATCGGTTCACCGAACCCGGGCGGCACGGCAAGTGGCTGCTCGCCCGCACCGATGGGCCGACCGTGCTGATGCACTTCGGCATGACCGGACAGCTGGTCTGCTGCCGCGCGACGGACGACCGTCATCCGCACGACCGCGTCGTGTTCACCCTCGGCCGCGACCAGCTGCGCTTTCGCGATCAGCGCAAGCTTCAGGGCATCTGGCTCGCCGAGGACCCCGACGCCGATGTCGCCCGAGCCCTAAGTGACCAGGGGCCCGACGCGATGGCGATGGACCGGGGCGCGTTCGACGAGCTGTTGTCCCGGCGGCGCGGCCGCGTCAAGTGGGTCCTGACCGACCAGGCCCTGATCGCCGGGCTGGGCAATCTCCTCGCGGACGAGATCCTGTGGCGTGCCCGCCTGCATCCGGCCCGCCGGGCCGAGGAGCTGACCGACGACGAGCGCCACCGACTCCACACCGAGATGCGCCGCACGCTGCGCTCGTCGATCCGCGCCGGACGCGTCCCGCCGCGCGGCTCCTGGCTCACCGGCCGCCGCGACGACCCCGACCCGGCGTGCCCGCGCTGCGGCCGCCCGCTGAGCCGCCGGCGCATCGGCGGACGCGGCACGGTGTGGTGCCCCGACTGCCAGCCGGAGACCTCATAGTCCGCTGACGGTAAAGCTGACGGCAAAAGGGTGCCCCGCACGTGTGCGTTCGCACGAAGGCGGGGCACCCCTGTCGATCCGGTGGGAGAGTCAGTTCCCCTCGTTTTCGAAGGTACGCAGCAGATCGGCGGCGACGCTCACGGCAATCGTCGCGGGTTCCTTGCCGGTGATGTCGGCCAGCCCGATCGGGGTCTTGATCCGGTCGATGGTGGCCTTGTCGTGCCCGCCCTCGGTGGCGAGGCGTTTACGGAACCGTACCCACTTGGCCGCCGACCCGATCAGCCCGATGGAGCCGAGATGGGTCGTACGCAAAGCGGCGTCGCACAGAGCCGCGTCCTCGGCGTGATCATGGGTCATGATCAGGATGTGGGTGCCGCGCGGCAACTCCGCCAGCACCTCCTCGGGCAGCAGCGGCGTGTGATGCACATGCACCTGCGCCACCGCGTCCGCCAGCACGTCGAGCCGCTCCTTGGTGAGCATGTCGGAGCGGGTGTCGATCAGATGGAGGTCGAGGTCCTGACGTGCCAGGATGCGCGCCAGTTCCAGTCCGACGTGCCCGACGCCGAAGACTGCCACCGCCCGTACCACCGGCAGTGGTTCGAGCAGCACCGAGACCGTGCCGCCGCAGCACTGCACGCCATGCTGGTTGACCACCTTGTCGTTCAGGGCGAAATCCATCAGCTCCGGATCCGGCTTGGACGCGGCGATCATCTCCCGGGCCCGATCGATCGCGACGGCCTCGACGTTGCCGCCACCGATCGAGCCCCACGTCTCGGTCTGCCCCACAACGAGCTTCGCACCGGCGTCGCGCGGGGCATGGCCGCGCACGGTCGCGACGGTCACCAGCACGCCGGACTCCCGGCGTGATCGCAACCGTGCGACCGCGGCGACCCACGTCATGTCAGGCACCGCTCAACGCTTCTGCGTCGGTGCGGACCTTGCCCTCGACATGCCCGTTTCCGGCGTGGCCGCTGGCGGCGAACCCGTTACGGGCGTCACCTTCCCGGGAGGCATCGCCCTGACGAGCGGCCTGGATCGCCCAGTACACCGCCTCCGGCGTCGCGGGCGAGGCCAACTCGACGCTGACCCCGCTCGGCCCGAACGCGGCGGCGGCCTGCCGCAACGCCTCTCGCACCGAGAACGCCAGCATCAACGGAGGCTCACCCACCGCCTTGGACCCGAACACCGCGCCTTCTTCGGTGGCGTTCTCCATCAGCGTGACGTTGAACTCCTCGGGCATCTCCGAGAAGCTCGGCAGCTTGTAGGTGCTCGCGGCCTGGGTCAGCAGCCGGCCGCGGTTCGGCCCGTCACTGGCGTCCCAGCGCAGGTCCTCAAGCGTCAGCCAGCCCGCGCCCTGTACGAAACCACCCTCGACCTGACCGATGTCGATCAGCGGGGACAGGCTGTCGCCGACATCGTGGACGATGTCCACCCGCCGGATGCGGTACGCGCCGGTGAAGCCGTCCACCTCCACCTCGGTCGCGGCGGCGCCGTAGGAGAAGTACTTGAACGGCGAGCCCCTGAACGTCTTCGCGTCCCAGTGCAGACCCTCGGTCCGGTAGAAACCGGCCGCCGAGAGCTGAACCCGCTGGAAGTACGCGGTACGCACCAGGTCGTCCCAGGCCAGCTCCTTGTCGCCGCCCAGGACGCGCGCGACGCCCTCGACGATGCGCACGTCCGAGGGGTTCGCACCCAGCTGGGTGCCGGCCACGTGCAGCAGCCGCTCGCGCAACTGCTCGCAGGCGTTCTTCACCGCAGCACCGTTGAGATCCGCACCGGAACTGGCGGCGGTGGCGGAGGTGTTGGGCACCTTGTCGGTTCGCGTCGGGGCCAGCCGCACCTTGTGCAGCGGGATACCCAGCGTGGTCGCGGCCACCTGCAGCATCTTGGTGTGCAGGCCCTGGCCCATCTCGGTGCCGCCGTGGTTGATCAGGACCGAGCCGTCCTTGTAGATCAGCACCAGCGCACCGCCCTGGTTGAAGGCGGTGAGGTTGAACGAGATCCCGAACTTGATCCCGGTGAGCGCGAGCCCCCGCTTGGTGTGCGGGTGGGCGGCGTTGAAGGCTGCGATCTCGCGCTTGCGATCGGCGATGCCGGCGTCGGCCTGCACCTGCTGCCAGATGGTGGAGATACGTTCGGGCTGAGTGACCGGCTGTCCGTACGGCGTCGTCTGGCCCTGCCCCGGCCGGTAGAAGTTGCGCTCCCGCAGCTCCATCGGATCCAGGCCGAGCAGCGGCGCGCACCGGCCCATGATGTCCTCGATCACCAGCATGCCCTGCGGTCCGCCGAAGCCGCGGAAGGCGGTGTTGGAGACCTTGTTGGTCTTGGCGATGCGACCGGCGATGCGGGCGTGGGGAATCCAGTAGGTGTTGTCGATGTGGCACAGCGCGCGGGCCACCACCGGCTCGGACAGGTCCAGGCTCCAGCCGCCGTCAGCGGTCAGGGTCGCGTCCAGGGCCTGGATGCGGCCGTCGGCGTCGAAGCCGATCTTCCATGTGGCGTGGAACCCGTGGCGCTTACCGGACATGGTCAGGTCCTGAGTGCGGTTGAGCCGCACCCGGACCGGCCGGCCCGTCAGCTTGGCACCGAGCGCGGCGACGGCGGCGAACCCGTGCGGCTGCATCTCCTTGCCGCCGAAGCCGCCACCCATCCGCAGGCACTGCACGGTCACCTCGTGGCTGTGCAGGCCAAGCACGTGCGCGACGATTTCCTGGGTCTCCGAGGGGTGCTGGGTGCTGCTCTGGATGAACAGCTGCCCGGCCTCGTCGACAAGGGCCAGCGCCGCGTGCGTCTCGAGGTAGAAGTGCTCCTGGTCGGAGAACTGGAACTCGCCGGTGAACACGTGCGCGGAGTCGGCGAAGCCGGCGTCGACGTCGCCGGTCAGCATCACGGGCCGGGCGCCGTGGAAGCTCTCGGCCGCGATCGCGTCCTGCAGCGTGATCAGGGAGGGCTGTTCGTCGAGTTCCACCTCGACGGCCGCCGCACCGATCCGGGCCGCCTCCAGGGTCTCCCCCAGCACCCAGGCGACCGCGTGGCCGTAGAACATGACCTCGTCGGGGAAGAGTGGCTCGTCATGCTTCATTCCGGCATCGTTGACGCCGGGCACGTCGGCGCCGGTCAGCACGCGGACCACACCGGGCACGGCGAGCGCGGGCTCGGTGCGCAGCGCGGTGATCCTGCCGTGGACCTTCATGACCTGTACCGGGTAGGCGTGCAGCACGTCCTTGGTGCGGTGGACCAGGTCGTCGGTGTAGAGCGCGGTGCCGGTGACGTGCAGGCCGGCGCTCTCGTGGGGCATCGAAACGCCGACGGTGGGCTTTTCGGGACGCTCGGACAGATGACTCATGACGACACCGCCTCGGTGGTTCGCGCGTACAGCTTCAGCAGGCTCTGGCCGAGCATCGCGGCGCGGTAGTCGGCGCTGGCGCGGTGATCGTTCATCGGCGTGCCCTCGGCCCGCAGCACCGGGGCCGCGGCCTCGACGGTCTCCGCCGTCCACGGCTTGCCCTCCAGGGCTGCCTCGGTGGCGAGGGCGCGGATCGGGGTGGCGGCCACGCCGCCCAGGCCGATGCGTGCCTTGCGGACGATCCCGTCCTCGACGTCGAGCGCGAACGCGACGGCCACGCTGGAGATGTCGTCGAAGCGCCGCTTGGCGATCTTGTGGAAGGACACGACCGGCGACAGCGGCAGCGGGATGCGCACGGTGCGGATGAGCTCGCCGGGACGGCGCACGCTCTGCCGATAGCCGGTGAAGTAGTCCGCCAGCGGGACCTCGCGCTCTCCGTCGGCGCCGGCGAGCACCACCGATGCCTCCAGCGCGAGCAGTACCGGTGGGCTGTCGCCGATGGGGGAGCCGGTCCCGAGGTTGCCGCCGAGGGTCGCACCGTTGCGGATCAGCCGGGATGCGAACTGCGGGAAGAGCTCGGCCAGCAGCGGGACGCTGCCGTCGAGGCGGCGTTCGATCTCGGTGAGCGTCAGGGCCGCCCCGATGTCGATGGAGTCGGATCCGACTCGCAGCTCCCGCAGTTCGGGCAGCCGGTCGACGGCGACCACGCAATCCGCCCGGCGGGCACGGATGTTCACTTCCACGCCCCAGTCGGTGGAGCCGGCGACCACCACCGCGTCGGGCCGCTCGCGCAACAACCCCAGCGTTTCGGCCAGGGTGCTCTTCCGTACGAACGCACTGTCGCCCTGGGTGTATTCGGTGGCAACAGGTGCGGGCGGGGACTGCTCGCGACGCTGCGCCAGCGGGTCCTCATCGGTGGGCGTACCGACGGCGAACGCGGCATCGCGAATCGGGCGGTAGCCGGTGCAGCGGCACAGGTTTCCGCTCAGCGCGTGCAGATCGAAGCCGTTCGGACCGTGCTCGGCGTCGGTGCCGTCGGCCGGGTCCGCGTGCGCGCAGCGGTCGGGCCGGTAGTACTCGGCGGCCATGCTGCAGACGAACCCCGGTGTGCAGTAGCCGCATTGGGAGCCGCCGCGGACCGCCATCTCCTCCTGCACCGGGTGCAGGGTGGACGGCTTGCCGGGTTCGCCGGCGGTGGCGAGACCTTCGGAGGTGATGACCTCCTGGCCGTCCAGCGCCGCGACCGGGACCAGGCAGGCGTTGACCGCGACCCAGTCGGTGGGCTTGTTCACTCCGGGACGGGCCACCAGGACCGAACAGGCACCGCATTCACCTTCGGCGCAGCCCTCCTTGGTGCCGGTGAGGCCACGCTCGCGCAGAAAATCCAGCACGGTGGTCTGGGGCGCAGCCGGTGAGATGGGTGTTTCGTTCCCGTTGACCGTGATCCGCGCCGCTACCATGACAGGCCTTCATTTCGGGACACAATCGGACGATTCATTATGTTCGCCATTTTCAGGCAGCTTTCTGTGTTCAGAGGCGCCGCGTGACAGGAGCGGGCGCGAAGAAGCACGCGACAGCGACGTGCCATGAGGTGATGAAGAGAAACCTGGAATGTGCCACGGAAGGGCACGTCAGAACGGCGTAATCAGCAGCCGTGCGCGATACGACCCGGAACCCAGACCGTGGTGTGGGCGAGGCGACTCAGGTCAGAGCTGGTGTACATCCGCCGGTCGCCTCCTCTCGGTCGTCATGGGTCGACGTTGACCGCAAAGTAGTCGCTGGCGCCACGGAGGTCAACAGGTCGGCCTCTGCGGCCGGAGAACTGAACGGATTCGAGAGCCGGTTGCCGCGCACCAGCACGACGGTGTCTCCGGCGGCGGCCGAGCGGAAGACGTCCTCGGCCGCCGGACTCAGGTCAACGCCGCCGGGCTGTGGTCAACGCCGTCGGACTCAGGTCAACGCCGCCGCGGCGGCGGCACGCTCGGCGTCGAGCAGGGCGCGCATCGCGCCCGGGCCGGCCCGCTGCGGCTCCGCGGCGACGCCCTCCGGCGATGGGCGTACGCCGGTCAGTGGGCCTTGCGAACGCGGGCGGCCCGGCGGGCCTCCGCGGTCTTGCGGGCTTCGGCGGCCTTGCGGGATTCCTTCGCCGGGCGGCCCGTACGATCACCCGCACCGCGGAAGGGGGCGTAGCCGCTCTTCGGCGCTGTCCCCGCCGGGGGCCGTTTGGCTCCGGTGATGCTCGTCAGCGTCGCCTCGCCGGACCGCACCTGAGTGACGGTCGGCCGGATCCCGGCGTCCGACAGCATCCGGTTCACATCCCGCCGCTGGCCGGGAGTGACCAGGGTGGCCACGCTGCCGGACTCACCGGCGCGCGCCGTGCGCCCGCCTCGGTGGAGGTAGTCCTTGGGGTCGGTGGGCGGGTCGACGTTGACGACGAGGTCGAGGCCGTCGATGTGGATGCCACGGGCGGCGACGTCGGTGGCCACCAGTACCGTGATGGCGCCCTCCTTGAACCGGGCCAGTGTGTGGGTGCGCTGGGGCTGGGACTTCCCGCTGTGCAAGGCGGCCGCCTGTACGCCGCTGTCCCGCAGATGGCCGGTGAACCTGTCCACGCCGGCCTTGGTCTCCAGGAACATCAGCACCCGTCCGTCCCGGGCGGCGATCTCGGTGGCGACGGCGTACTTGTCGGCCGGGTGGATGTGCAGCACATGGTGCTCCATCGTCGTCACCGAGCCTTCCGCCCGGTCGACGGAGGCGAACACCGGATCGTGCAGGTACTGCCGGACGAGATGGTCGACGTTGCGGTCAAGCGTGGCGGAGAAGAGCATCCGCTGCCCGTCGGCGGGCGTGTGGTCCAGGATCTCCGAGACCTGCGGCAGGAAGCCCAGGTCGCACATCTGGTCCGCCTCGTCCAGCACCGCGATCCGCACCTGGTTCAGGTGGCAGTCACGGCGGGCGAGCAGGTCGGCCAGGCGCCCGGGGGTCGCGACCACGACCTCGGCGCCGGCCCGGACGGATGCCGCCTGCCGCCCGATCGACAGCCCGCCGACGACGGTCGCCAGCCGCAGCCCCAGTTCCTGCGCGTACGGGGCCAGCGCGTCGCTCACCTGCTGAGCGAGTTCCCTGGTCGGTACGAGGACCAGCGCGAGGGGCCGTTTCGGTTCGGCACGCCGGCCTGCCGTACGGGCGAGCAGCGCGAGCCCGAAGGCGAGCGTCTTGCCCGAACCGGTCCGTGCGCGGCCGAGGACGTCACGGCCGGCGAGAGCGTTCGGCAGGGTGGCCGCCTGGATCGGGAACGGTTCCCGTACCGAGAGGCCGGTCATGGTCTTCAGCAGCGCCGACGGCAGATCCAGCTCGTCGAAGGAGCCGACCGGCGGCAGGCCCGGGGTCACGGCCGCGGGCACCGCGAGCTCGCCTCGCGGCACCACGGGACGACCGGTCCTGTCGGCACCGGCGTGCCCGGAGGCTGACGGGGACTGCCCAGCGGCTGGCGGCTTCGCGTTCATGGGTACCTTCCTCGGATCGGCGCCCGGAACGGGCCGGGGCCCGTACCTCGTCTCGGTACGGGCCCCGGCTACGTCGAAGCGTAGGGACATTTTACCAGTGCGCGGTCGCTCGACGACCTCAGCGAACGGTGATCTCGTAACGGAAGAACGCCGGATCATCGCCCGGCTCGTCCGTCGCGTCGGCCGTGGGGACGGGTACGGCGGTGGCCCTGGTCTGGGCCACGCCGGCGCAGCGGGCCATCGGACAGTGCAGCAGCGTCACCGTCGTCGTGCCCTTTGCGCGGGCGGTGAACGTGAAGTACGCCGTACCGTCCCCGCCGCCGGCGATGCCCTCGTCGGTGCCTTCGATGTCCTCGCGGGTGCCCTGGTAGTCGAGGACGTCGGCGTCCGGCTTGGGGTCGGCCAGGTACCAGTGCTCGCCCATGTAGGGACGGGCCGGAACCTTGAGGGTGAACTCGTCGCCGGCCGCCACGGTGATGCGGCGCTCTCCGGTGCCGTACTCGCTGGGACCGAAGAAGCCGGTGACGGCGAGGACGAGGGCGAGGCCGAGGGCCGCCAAGGCGGTGGCAAGGAGGCGGCGGGCCGTCTTCGAGGGCGGTATCACGCGTTTGATCATGTCGGCCGGGAATCTAGCACGTGTCCCACCACATGCGCCTCTGAATACGCCTCTGACCTGCGTGTTCCTACGGTGCATAGACCGTGGTCCAGAAGTCGTGGAAGAGCCGCTCCGAATCCGGGGTGAACATCCGAAGACGCCGCTCGGCTGTCTACGGAGTCGGCTCGGCCGCGTGAGCCGATTCGGCCTGGCTGCTGCCGAACACCTCCTTGACGAGCATCTGCGCCACCTTCTGGAACGCCGCTGCCAGGGACAGTGCCGCGTCGTCGACGTAGTTCAGCGAGGCGGTCAGGGTCTTGGTGCCGTCGGGCGTGCTGTACATCAGCGCGGCGTGGCCCGCCATGCCGCCGTTGTGGGTGATGACGGTGCCGCCGTCGCCCGTGTCCTGCACGAACACCCCCAGTCCGTATCCGACCTTGGGGTGCGGCTTGCACATCTCGGCGAGCAGCGGGGCCGGCAGGAGCTTGCCGCCCAACAGCGCGGAGATGAACGTCTGAAGGTCCTGGGTGGTCGAGATCATGTCTCCGCCGGTGGAGATCCAGGAGGGGTTCTGACGGGTGACGTCGACCGTCTGCTGCCGGCCGGCATCCTCGTAGCGGAAGTAGGCGTGGGCGTGCGGCTCGGGTATCTCCGGGCTGGTTTCCGGCACCACGGTGCCCGAGAGCCCGAGCGGCTCCAGGATCAGCCGGTTCATCTCCTCGGCGAGCGAGCGGCCGGTGACCTTCTCGATCAGCAGCCTGGCCAGCACGTAGTTGGTGTTGGAGTAGCTCCAGTCGGACCCCGGCTCGAACCGCGCCGGCTTGGACAGCGCCAGCCGTACCAGCTCCTCCGGCCGGTAGGTCTTGAACCGGCTGTCCACCCACTCCTGGCCGGCGGTCGTGGCGGAGATCCCCGGCGCGAAAGTCCCGTCGTCGTAGTACTCGCCGGTGAAGTTGAACACCCCGCTGGTGTGCTGCAGCAGCATCCGTACCGTGATCCGCCGGTCAAGACCGAACTCGGGCAGATGGTCGGCCACCGGGTCGTCCAGCCCGATCGTACCCTCGGCCACCAGCTGCAGCACCACGGTCGCGGTGAAGGTCTTGGTGTTGCTGCCTATCCGGACGTGCCCGTCGATCTGCGGCTTGGCGGTCTCGCCCAGCCTGCTCACCCCGGCGCTGCCCACCCACTCTCCCCGCTCGTCGTGCACGCGCATCGTCACACCGGTGAGACCGGAATCGACCATCTCCTCGATGGCCTTGCGCAGCTCCGGGCGGTCCTGGTCGGTAAGAGTGAGGGACATGGTGGTGTACTCCTTCAGAACTGTCACGAAATTCAACTGAACGGACGGGATCGCGGCGCCTCGGGGGCGCATCTGTCACAGGCTGCGGGCGGTGATGTTGCCGTACGAGGTGGTCGCGTTGATGTTCAGGCCGGCGGAGGCGCCGTCGGTGTTGTTGAGGGTGTTGTGGATCCG
>NZ_JBVKAP010000010.1:0-250086 GCF_055639315.1 Streptomyces sp. NPDC039465
AACGCTCGGCTGGGAAACCCCAGCCGAGCGCCTGCATAAACTGCTCGCGGCCTGATCAACACGACCACGTGTTGCAACGACCCCTAGAAACCGCCCGTTCCGTGGGGCCCTTCCCCTTGCGCCGGCGGGCGGTTCAGGCCGAGACGCGCTCCCGGGCGGCGCCGGACACGGCCGCCCGCGCCCGCTCCTTCGCCTTGGCCGTGTCCCGCTTCGCGACCTCCTCCCGCACCAGCGGAATCACCTGGCGGCCGAAGTCGATCGCATCGTCCAGCAGGTCGTAGCCGCGGGCGGAGAGCACCTCCACCCCCAGGTCGTAGTAGTCGAGCAGCGCCTGCGCCACCGTCTCCGGCGTCCCGACCAGCGCGGTCGAGTTCCCCGCCCCGCCCGTCTCCGCCGCCGTCGGCGTCCACAGCGCCCGGTCATGGCGTTCGCCCTGGCGGGCCACGGCGAGCAGCCGCTGCGAGCCGGTGTTCTCCGGGTCCTTCACCGGGTGACGGCGGCTCGCCGCGCCACCGGACCTCCGCGCCCGGATCCGCGCCAGGGTGTCGTGCGCCTTCTCCCAGGCCAGCTCCTCCGTCGGCGCGATGATCGGGCGGAACGCCACCTGGATCCTCGGCACGTCGGAGCGCCCGGCCGCGGCCGCCGCCGCCCGTACCGAGGCGATCTGCTCCGCCGTCTGCGCGAGCGGCTCGCCCCACAGGCAGTAGATGTCCGCCTCGGCGCCCCCGGCCGCGTACGCGGCGGGCGACGAACCACCGAACGACACCAGCGGATACGGCTCCTGCACCGGGAAGGTGTCACTGACGAAATCATGGAAGCGGTAGTACGCGCCCTCGTGATCGAAGGGCTCCCGGCTCGTCCAGGCGCGCTTCACGAGACGGATGTACTCCAGGGTGCGCGCGTACCGTTCGTCCTTCGTCAGGAAGTCGCCCTCCCGCCGCTGTTCGTGATCGTTGCCGCCGGTGATGAAGTGCACCGCCAGCCGGCCGTCGCTGATCGCGTCAAGGGTGGCGAACGTCTTCGCGGCGAACGTCGGATACGACACGTTGGGGCGGTGCGCGACCAGGATCCCCAGCGTCTCCGTGCGGGACGCGACGTACGCCGCCGCGGGCGAGGGGTCCGGGGACCCGGAGCCGTACGCGAACAGCACCCGGTCCCAGCCGTACTCCTGGTGCGCCCGCGCCAGCTTGAGCGTGTACTCCTTGTCGAAGGACGCGCCCGAACGGGCGGTCACCTCGGAACCGTCGTTCGTCGCGGCGATACCGAGAAACTCCACAGGCATGATGCGGCCTCATCTCACAAGTGAGGAAGGGAAGATGGAGTCTTGGGACGGCACCGGGCCGTCGTCACCGACCGCAACACGACGCCGACCACACTCGACCGAAGTCGATGTGATCGCGCGTGACCAACCGCAGCTCAGGACGCATCACGCCAGTGGAACAAGGAGTTTGGCGGTACGTCAACGGGCGACGGTCCCCGACCGGCACTGTTCATACGGTGTTATCGACGGGCCGTCCGCCGTGGTGCCTACGACCCGCGAGCCTCGGGCTCCGGCGGCTCGTCGTCCGCCTGCTCCCCGGCCCTCTCCTCCTGCGCCTCCGCCACCCGCTTCTCGTCCTGCAGCTTCCGACGCTCTTCCTCGGCCCGCTCCTTGGCGCTCTTCTTCGCCATGACGGCTCCTCACCTTCGCCGGTCACGGGCGCGGCAGGGTGCGTACGCCCGCTCCCCAGGAATCCACAGCTCCGGCCGGAGCGAGAGGTTCAGGTGCTCCGCGCGGGTGAGCGGCGGTCGGTTCCACCCGGACGGCCCGCCGTGGCCAGGGCTCGTGCCAGCGCGCGCAGGTCGTCGGCGCGCAGGACGCGGCCGTATCCGGGGAGCGGTACGTGGAGGGCCGACAGCCAGGCGCCCGGGATCGCCTCCTCGCCGTACACCGCGCCCGCCAGCATCCCCGTCACCGCCGCCACCGTGTCCGTGTCGCCGCCGAGGTCCACCGCGGCCGCGAGGGCGTCCTCGAACGTGTCCGTCGTCCGCAGGGCCCACAGTGTGGAGCCCAGGCACGGCCAGACCGCGCCGTTGAACTCGGTGGCCTCGGACGGGTGCCAGGTGGGGGAGAGGACCACGGCCCAGCGGGCCCGGTGCGGCACGGCCACCTCCGCCAGCGCCGACGGCACCGCCGCGAGCGGGTCCCCGCCCGCGAGGGCGACCCGGACTAGATAGTGGAGGACGGCCGTGCCCTCCCACGCGGCGGCGTCCCCGTGGGTGAGCGCGGCGATCCGGCGGGCGGCCGCCGTCGTGGCCTCCTGACCCGCGGCGGCGAAGTACACCGCGGAGGTGGCGGCCCGCATCAGCGAACCGTTGCCCGCGGCCCGGCCGTTGTGCTGGAAATGCAAGTCCGCGGCCGCATCCCAAGGGGCGCCGCTGGTGAGGACCGCCTCCGTCTGGAGGCCGATGTCCTTCGGGTCCGCCGCGGCCCACCGCCGGAAGCGGTCGAACAGGTCGGGCAG
Source organism: Streptomyces sp. NPDC039465 (assembly GCF_055639315.1). Classification (NCBI taxonomy): domain Bacteria; kingdom Bacillati; phylum Actinomycetota; class Actinomycetes; order Kitasatosporales; family Streptomycetaceae; genus Streptomyces; species Streptomyces sp. NPDC039465. The sequence continues at coordinate 2,505 of NZ_JBVKAP010000010.1, forward strand.
GTCGAGCCCGCCCCGTTCGAGGAGCGACTCCCCGACGAGGACGGCCATCTGCGTGTCGTCCGTGGCCTCGCCCGGGTCCCAGCCGCCGCCCCCGCACATCCGCCCGGCGCCGTCCGGGAAGCGGGCGCGGAAGACGCCGGGCAGGCCGAACTCGAAGGGCGCGCCAAGGGCGTCGCCGACGGCGGACCCGAGGACGCAGCCGGATGCGCGATGCATCCGGTCAGCTTAGGCCGCTCGCCCTCGCGGAGCCCGGGCTTTTGCGCGACGCCGTGGACCGTATGGCGAGGAAGAGCAGCAGGCCGATGGGGGAGAGGAGGATGGTGAGGACCAGCAGGGGGCCCATCAGGAGCGGGGAGAGGCCGAGCCGCCGCGACTGGAGGAACATCCACTGGCCCAGCAGCAGGTCCCAGGCGATGACCTGCGCCCAGATCGCGCCCGCGCCGTCCGCGTACGCGGTCAGGGCGCGGAATCCGTCGAGGGACGGGCGGCTCACGGTCGCCCACAGCTCCGGGAACACCGGGACCGCCAGGCCGAGGTAGACGGCGAGGATCGGCAGGACGGTCAGCGGTGAGGCGGCGATGCGCAGGGTCCAGGACCAGCGCGGGGCGAAGATCATCAGCAGCCAGAGCGGCGCGGCGAGCCAGAAGGCGAGATCGAAGAGGAAGCTCGTCATGCCGACGCCCCCGCCTTGGTCCCGGCGGTGGCCGTCGCGGCGTGCGGCCGGCCCCGTACGGCCACCGCCGCCCAGCTCGCCGCCGCCGCAGCGGCCACGATCAGCGCGAGCGTCGTGAGGGTCACCGCGTCCGGGTGGATCAGGGACTGGCCGCGCAGCGCCTGCCAGGTGGCCAGCGCGAAGAGCGCCGCGTACGTCCCCGCCGCCACCAGCGTCAGCCGGGTGCGCACGCGGTCGTCGCGCAGCCGGGCGAAGCGGGGCGCCAGGACGGCCAGGAGGAGCAGGACCAGCGGCAGGGCCTGCAGGGCGTGCATGCCGAAGAAGTGGCCGATCCGCAGGTCGCCGCCGGTCGTCGACCAGCCGGTGAGGGGCATGGACGGCCCGCCGTCGGCCACGCCGACGCTGTGCGCGCCGACGAAGTCGGAGCCGTCGCGGCCGCCCGCCGCGCGCTGCCCCGGCGTCGGCTGCGTCATCAGGAACCCGACGCCCGCGCCCGCGAGGGCGATGACCGCGCCGAGGCGTACGGCCCAGGCCGAGGCCCGGTCCGCGATCCGGGCCCGGAAGAGAAGGATCGCGATGACCAGCGCGCCGCCCCACAGCACGACGACGGTGGCGCCCATGGCGTCGAAGATCGCGGCGTCGAGTGGGGTGGCGACGTTGAAGTGGCTGCGCTTGCCCCGGAAGACCTGCGTGGTGATCAGGACCATCTCGACGGCGCTCGCGACGGCCACGACCGTGCCCGCCCACCAGCCGGCGCGGCGGGCGCGGATGAGCAGCGACAGCATCCACGCGAGCGAGAGCGAGTAGGCGATGAAGGAGACCGAGAACTTGAAGGGCTTGAACCAGATCGGTGCGCCGGTCAGTACGCGGTCGTCGACGATCAGCCCGCCGATCGACACGAAGGTCATGACGACCATCGAGCCCGCGAACCAGACGAGCGGCCGGTGCCAGGACGACAGAGGTCCGGCAGTGGACATGGAACACCCCCGAATATGAATGGATAGCGGCGCTTACCGCTATCTGATAGTGAGACTATCTATGATGGGGGGCGGGTTTGCAAGGACGGGAAAGGTGAACGCAGCGTGCGTATCGGCGAGTTGAGCCGCAGGACCGGGGTCTCGGTCCCGACGATCAAGTACTACGTACGGGAAGGGCTGCTGCCGGCCGGGCAGCTGACGAGCCCGAACCAGGCCTCGTACGACGCGACGCACGAACGCCGCCTGAAGTTGATCCGGGCCCTGATCGACATCGGGGGGTTGCCGGTGGCGGGCATCCGTGAGGTGCTGGCCGCGATCGACGACCGGGAGCGTCCCGTGCACAAGATGCTGGGCGCGGCCGCCGACCGGGTCGTGCCGCGCTACACCGACGAGCCGGGGCCGGGTATCGCCGCCTCGCGCGCGGCGGTCGCGCGGCTGGTCGAGCGGCGCGGGTGGCGTGCGCCGGCGGACTGTCCGGCGGGGGAGGCGCTGGCGGTGGCGCTGGCGGCGCTCGCGGACGTCGGGCACGGGGGGTTCGCGACGGTCCTGGACACGTACGCGGACGCGGCCGAACGGGTCGCCGACGCGGACCTCGCGTACGTCGCCCACAGCGTGGCCCGGGAGGACCTCGTGGAGAGCACGGTCATCGGCACGGTCCTCGGCGACGCGGTCTTCGGCGCCCTACGCAGACTGGCCCACATCGACGCCTCAGCCCGCCACTACGGCACCCTCACGGATGCGACCCCCGCCGAGGGCGCCGGGCCGCGGACGACCCCGCACGCCGGCCGCGACGCCGACGCGATGGGCTGACGCTGGCTTCCCCCGCCCCCGCCACGGCTGACGGGCGGAGCTGAGTCATGCCCGGCTCCGACCCCGACGCGGACACGACCGGCTGAGGCGGACGGCGGGCGGGGGCCGGCGCGCGCTGACACGGCCCTGCCGGGCGCCGTCCGGGCCCCGCGGCGCTTCCCCCGCCACCGCTGAAAGCCCGCCGCCCCCGCCCGGCAGGCAGCCTTCGTCCCACGGCTCCTCGCCGAGGGGTGGGGGGCCCGGAGGGCCTCTCAGGCCCCCGCCGTCTCCTGCTCCCGTTCCACCTGGTCGTTCCATTCGCGCTTCACCGCGCGCCACGCCTCGTCCGTCTGGCCCAGTCGCCAGTAGCCCGAGATCGACAGGCGCTCGCGCGGCACCTCGCGCTCCAGGCGGAGGTGGCGGCGGAGGTCCTTCACGACGCCCGCCTCGCCGTGGACGAAGGCGTGGACGTCGCCCGACGGGAAGTCCAGGCCGCGGACCGCGGCGAGGAGGGCCTCGCCCGGTGGGCGGGCGCCGCGGTGGAGCCAGGTCGGGGTGATGCCTGAGGCCGTCGTCAGTTTCTGCTCCTCCTCTGGGCCCGCCACCTCCACGAAGGCGTGGACCAGCGAGCCCTCCGGTAGGCGCTCCAGAGCCACCGCGATCGCGGGCAGCGCGCTCTCGTCGCCCGCCAGGAGGTGCCAGTCGGCGTGCGGGTCCGGGGCGTAGCCGCCGCCGGGGCCGAGGAAGCGGATCACGTCGCCCGGCTGGGCGCTCGCGGCCCAGGGGCCGGCCAGGCCCTCGTCGCCGTGGACGACGAAGTCGATGGTCAGCTCGCAGTGCAGGGCGTCCCACGCCCGCACGGTGTACGTACGGGTGGTGGGCCACTGGTCGCGGGGGAACTCCGCGCGGATCCGCTCCATGTCGAACGGCTCCGGGTACCTCACCCCGTCCGCCGCGAAGAGCAGCTTGACGTAGTGGTCGGTGAACTCGCCGGCGCCGAAGCTCGCCAGCCCCTCCCCACCGAGGACCACCCGCACCATGTGCGGGGTGATCCGCTCCGTGCGCACCACGTGCGCCTCGCGGGCCTGCGGTGCCTTACGGGCCGGCTGATCTGCCACGGCGCTCTCCCCTGACTGTGGTCACTTAGGCTTGCCTAAGCTAACACTTCAGGCGGGGAGTTTCACGGTCGACCGCATTCGTCCGGATTCACCCGGGGGGGGCGCCCAACAGGACGCGCCCCCTTCCGCACCGCTCGCGCCCCCTCACCGCTCCAGCGTCGTCAGCAGCCGCTGCACCGCCCCGCCAAGACCCCACCGCTGCACCAGCTTCTCCAGCGCCGCCGGATCGCGCGGCGCCGTCGGCAGTGCCGGGTCGAAGTCCGGCAGCGGCACGTCCCCGGCCACCCGCACCACCTTCGGCGCCACCGCCACGTACGGCCGCGCCTCGTCGAGCCGCTTGCGCTGGGACGGTGTCAGCTTCGCCTTCGGGTCGTCCACGGCGGCCATGATCCCGGCCAGGTCGCCGAAGGTCTCAAGCAGCTTCGCGGCCGTCTTCTCGCCGATCCCGGGCACCCCCGGCAGGCCGTCGCTCGGGTCGCCGCGCAGCAGCGCCAGGTCCGCGTACCCGGGGCCGTCGACCCCGTACTTGTCCCGCAGCCACACCTCGTCCGTCGCCTGGAGCATGCCGACGCCCTTGAGCGGATACAGCACCCGCACCCCGCGCGCGTCGTCCACCAGCTGGTACAGATCCCGGTCGCCCGTGACGATGTCCACCGGGCCCGCCGCCCGCCCCGCGAGCGTGCCGATGATGTCGTCCGCCTCGTACCCCGCGACCCCCACCCGGGCGATGCCCAGCGCGTCGAGGACCTCCTCGATCACCGGCACCTGCGGCGAGAGCGTGTCCGGGATCTCCTCCACGTCGGGGCCCGTCTCGGTCTCCACCGCCACCCGGTGCGCCTTGTACGAGGGGATCAGCTCGACCCGCCAGTGCGGCCGCCAGTCGGCGTCCATGCAGGCCACCAGGTCGTCCGGGTGGTGGTCCTGAACGAGCCGGGCGATGAAGTCCAGCAGCCCGCGCACGGCGTTGACCGGCGTGCCGTCCGGTGCGCGGACCGAGTCCGGGACCCCGAAATAGGCCCGGAAGTAGAGGGAAGCGGTGTCGAGGAGCATCAGGCGTCGCGTCACACCCCAGATGATGCCGCACCCCACTGACAGTCACCGTCGGTGAGCCGGGTCACCTTTGCGTTTGTCGTGCGAACCCCCGGGCAGGCGCGGGCCCGGAGTGGACCCGGCACCGGATTTCCCGTGGGGAAGGCGGTGTGCCGGGCTGTCACGGGCAGAACCCGTCCCGCTCCACGGCCCGGCCGCGGGGGTGGAGGTAGGTCCCCCAGGACGAAGTCCTAGGGGGAGGGCCGTTTTCGTTCTACGCGTGAGGTATATGTGTCCAGGCTCCAGGCCGACCACCTGTTCAAGGTGTTCGGCAGACGACCCGACGAAGCCGTCGGCAAACTCAACGGCGGCGCAGACCGCGACGAGCTGCGCGCCGAGGGGACCACAGCCGCGGTGATCGACGCCTCGTTCACCGTCGAACCGGGCCAGATCTTCGTCGTCATGGGTCTGTCGGGGTCCGGCAAGTCCACCCTGCTGCGCATGCTCAACGGCCTGCTCGAACCGACCGCCGGACGCGTCCTCTTCGACGGTCAGGACCTCACCGCGCTCAGCCCCTGCGAGCTGCGTGCCGTCCGCGCCAACAAGATCAGCATGGTCTTCCAGCACTTCGCGCTCTTCCCCCACCGCAGCGTGCTCGAGAACGCCGCCTACGGCCTGGAGGTCCAGGGCGTGTCCCGGTCCGAGCGGGAGCGCCGCGCCGCCGAGGCGCTGGAGCTGTGCGGCCTGGCCGGCTGGGAGAAGTCCTGGCCCGACGAGCTCTCCGGCGGCATGCAGCAGCGCGTGGGCCTGGCCCGCGCGCTCGCCACCGACGCCGATCTGCTCCTGATGGACGAGTCGTTCAGCGCCCTCGACCCGCTGATCCGCCGCGACATGCAGGACCAGCTCCTGGAGCTCCAGAAGCGGCTGAAGAAGACGATCGTCTTCATCACCCACGACCTGAACGAGGCCATGCGCCTCGGCGACTCCATCGCCGTCATGCGCGACGGCCGGATCGTCCAGCTCGGCACCGCCGAGGACATCCTGATCCGCCCCGCCAACGACTACGTCGCCTCCTTCATCCAGGACGTCGACCGCACCCGTGTGCTCACCGCCGAGGCCGTCATGACCGCACCGAACCGGCCCGACGCCGGGGACTGCGGCTGCGAGAGCGTCGCCCCCGGCACCCCCGTGGCCGAGGTGTGCGCGGTCAGCGCGCGCGTGCCGCACCCCGTCGCCGTCAGGGACGACCACGGCACGCTCGTCGGAGTCGTACCGCAGTCCCGTCTGATCGGTTTCATCGGCGACGAGCAGCGACCGCCCACGGCCTGCGACCGGCCCGGTCCGCAGCCGGAGAAGGAGGTGGCCCATGCCTAGGCTCACCCTCGGCGACTGGGTCGACCACGGCGTCGACTGGCTCCAGTCCCACCTCTCCTGGCTCTTCGACGCCATCAGCGCCGTCGTCACCGGTCTGTACGACGCCATCGACGCCGCCCTCTCCGCGCCCGAGCCGCTGCTCTTCGCCGGCATCCTTGCCGTCGTCGCCTGGTGGCTGCGCGGACTGGCCGGGGGCCTGCTCGCCTTCGCCGGTTTCGCGCTCATCGACTCCGTCGAGCTGTGGGACGAGGCCATGTCGACGCTGTCGCTCGTCCTCGTCGCGACGCTCGTCACCCTCGTCATCGCGGTCCCGCTAGGCGTCTGGGCCTCCCGCTCCAAGACCGTCAGCGCCGTGGTCCGGCCGGTCCTGGACTTCATGCAGACCATGCCCGCCATGGTCTATCTGATCCCCGGCATCATCTTCTTCGGCGTCGGCGTGGTCCCCGGCATCATCGCCACCATCGTCTTCGCGCTGCCGCCCGGCGTCCGCATGACCGAACTGGGCATCCGCCAGGTCGACGGCGAACTCGTCGAGGCGGCCGAGGCCTTCGGCACCACCCCCCGCAACACCCTGCTGCGGGTGCAGCTGCCGCTCGCGCTGCCGACGATCATGGCCGGCATCAATCAGGTGATCATGCTCGGTCTCTCCATGGTGGTCATCGCCGGCATGGTCGGCGGCGGCGGCCTCGGCGGCGCCGTCTACCGCGCCATCGGCAACGTCGACATCGGCCTCGGCTTCGAGGCCGGCGTCTCCATCGTCGTCCTCGCCATGTACCTGGACCGGATCACCGGCGCGCTCGGCCGCGAGGTCTCCCCGCTGGGCCGCCGCGCCCTCGCCAAGGCACGCTCCCTGACCCGCCGGCCGCAGCTGTGGAACCATCGCCCGCAGCCCGTCGTCGCCGTCGTCGGCGTGGTCGTCCTCGCGCTCGTCGCGGGCGGCATGGGCGTCTTCGGCGGCGCGCCGGCCGCCGGGGCCAAGGGCGCCGGCGACGTCGGCCACGGCAAGAAGATCTCCCTCGGCTACATCCCCTGGGACGAGGGCATCGCCTCCACCTTCCTCTGGAAGGAGGTGCTGGAGCGGCGCGGCTACCGCGTCGACGCCCAGCAGTACGAGGCCGGAGCGCTCTACACCGGTATGGCGGGCGGCCAGATCGACGTCCAGACCGACTCCTGGCTGCCGGTCACCCACGCCACGTACTGGCAGAAGTACCAGAACAAGCTGGAGGACCTCGGCTCCTGGTACGGCCCCACCTCGCTGGAGCTGAGCGTCCCCTCGTACATGAAGGACGTCGACTCGCTCGACGACCTCAAGGGCAAGGGCGGACAGTTCAAGGGCCGCGTCGTCGGCATCGAGCCCAGCGCCGGAATGATGGGCATCCTCAAGGACAAGGTCCTCAAGGAGTACGGCCTCGAAGGCGAGTACAAGGTCGTCGACGGCTCCACCCCCGGCATGCTCGCCGAGCTGAAGCGGGCGTACGCCAAGAAGGAGCCCGTCGTCGTCACCCTCTGGTCCCCGCACTGGGCGTACTCCACGTACGACCTGAAGAAGCTCAAGGACCCCAAGGGCACCTGGGGCAAGGGCGACGGTGTGCACACCCTGGCCCGCAAGGGCTTCTCCGCCGAGCATCCGAAGGTCGGCGCCTGGCTCAAGGACTTCACCCTGAGCGAGGAACAGCTCACCGGCCTGGAGGCGAAGATCCAGACGACCGGCAAGGGCAAGGAGCAGCAGGCCGTCCGCGCCTGGCTCGAGGAGAACCCCGGCCTCGTGGACAAGATGGCCCCGCTGTAGACCCGCGGCGGGACCCTCTGCGGAAGGGGCGGGCGGCACTCGGTGCCGCCCGCCCCTTCCGCCGTTCTCGAATACCCGGGCCCGAAGCTGCGTAGGGTGAGGTGACCGACGAGTACGCGGCCGCGCACGAACACGAGAACGAAAGCGGACGGGCGCGTGGACGAGTGAGCGAGACGACGACGGGCACCACGCAGAGGGAGGGAGCCGGAGAGATGGACGACAAGGAGACGCTTCGGGTGGGCGCCGCCGTCCGGAGGAGACGCAGAGCGCTCCATATGACGCTGGCCGCGGTCGCCGCGCGCAGCGGTCTCTCCGTGCCCTTCCTCAGCCAGATCGAGAACGAGCGGGCCCGCCCCAGCATGCGCTCGCTCCGGCGGGTCGCCGACGCCCTGGACACCACCGCCGCCGAGCTGCTTGCCGCCGCGGACAGCGCCCGTACGGTCGACGTCGTACGGTCGGGCGACGACATGGGTCTCTCGCCGGGCGCCGGCGTGCGCCCCCTGGTCCGCGGCCACCACCAGCTCCAGGCCCTGGAATTCCTCGGCGAACAGGACACCGGACGGGAGTACCAGCACCGCAACGACGAGCTGATGTACGTCGCCGAGGGCTCCGTGGAGATCGAGGCCGAGGGCCGCGCCTACCGTCTTGAGCGCGGCGACACGCTTTACCTCTCGGGCGGCGTACGCCACCGCTGGCGGGCCACCGACCCTGCCACCCGCATCCTCATGGTGGCCGTCGCCGAACACATCGAGACCACCGGCAACCGATGAGGGTCGTCTCGCTCGTCCCCTCCCTGACCGAGGCGATCGCCGTCAGCGCGCCCGGCGTCCTCGTCGGCGCCACCGACTGGTGCACCCACCCCGCCTCCCTCGACGTCGTACGCGTCAAAGGCACCAAGAACCCCGACCTCGCCGCGATCACCGCCCTGCGCCCGGACCTCGTCGTGGCCAACGAGGAGGAGAACCGTGCCCCCGACCTCGCCGCCCTGCGCGCCGCCGGCATCGAGGTCCTCGTCACCGAGATCCGCACCCTCGACCAGGCCTTCCAAGAGCTCGACCGGGTCCTGCGCGCCTGCGCCGTCCCCGCCCGGCCCCGCTGGCTCGACGACGCCGAGGCCGCCTGGGCGGACCTTCCCCCGCTGCCGCCGCGGACGGCCGTCGTGCCGGTCTGGCGCCGCCCGTGGATGGTGCTCGGCCGCGACACCTTCGCCGGCGACGTGCTCGGCCGTCTCGGTGTGCGCCACCTCTACGCCGACCACACCGAGCGCTACCCGCGCATCCCCCTCGACGAACTGCGCGCGAGCGGCGCCGACCTGGTCGTCCTGCCCGACGAGCCGTACCGCTTCACGGCCGACGACGGGCCGGAGGCCTTCGCCCCCCTGCCCGCCGCGCTCGTCAGCGGCCGCCACCTCACGTGGTACGGACCGTCGCTGGCCGAGGCGTCCCGGGTGCTGCGAGCAGCTCTCCGCTGACCAGCCCACGCAGGGTGTGCGCCCCGGCCACCGCCCAGGCCGCCACCAGCGCCACGTACAGCCCGACCGCGAGCCAGCGCAGCGCGTCGAGGCCGGTGTGCAGGGCGAGCCCCTCGGCGCCGGTCGCACAGGTCCCGACCGGGAAGGTGAACGCCCACCACGTCATCGCGAACCCCATGCCCTGGCGGCGGGCCCGCAGCACCATCGCACCGGCCAGCGCCAGCCACAGCAGGGCGAACCCCATCACGGGTATCCCGTAGATCACCGCGAAGGCGGTGAACCCGTCGGCGTACGACGCGGGCAGCACACCGGGCGCCACGTCCGCGAACTTGTTCACGGCGGTCGTCGACTGCCCCAGCGGCCCGAGGACCAGGAAGAGCGTGGGGGTGAGCGCGAGCGGCAGCGGACCGGCCGTCACCAGCCGCCCGAACACCAGCGGCAGCATCACCAGCGTGGCGAGCAGGCTCAGCCCGAACATCGCGTAGCAGCCGAGCAGCATCGCCTGCTGCCACTGCCCGGCGGGCAGGTGCGGCACCAGCAGCGGGCCGAGCGCGGCGGACACCATCGGCGCGACCACGGGCAGCAGCCAGATGGGGGAGGCGCTCTCAACGCGGTGGTGGACGACCATCAGGTACGGGATCGCCACCGCGGCGGCGAGACCTATCACCGTCCCCGCGGTGAACAGCACCGCGTCCACGGCGAGGGCGGCCTGCGGCCCGATCCAGTCCTTCCCCACGATCATCGTGCCGCCGCCGACCGCGAGCAGCGCCATCGCCAGGCAGCCGTAGAAGGGGGCCACGGCCGGGTCGAGCAGATGCTCACGGGCCCGGTCGCGGTGGTGGGTCCAGTGCAGCACGCGCGCGGTGAGCAGGGTCAGGAGCATCACGAAGGAGAGCGCCCACACGACGGTGCAGGCGGTCCGCAGACCCGGCACGTCGACCGGGAGGGTCGCTCCCGCGTTGGCGATGATCGCGGTGCCCATCACCGAGGCGTACCAGTTGGGTCCGAGATGCCGTACGGCCGCCGCCTTGGCCTTGTGGGGTGCGGCGGCGCGGTACGTACGGGGTTGAGCGACGGTTGCCATGCGGCCACCGTCTCCCGGGGGCCGGGCCCCGACCAGGGACCACCGCTCTATGCCGTCATAAGCTGGGTTTATGAGCAGCGACGTACCCCTGTCCCACCGGGTCCCCGACCTCGGCGCCCTCGAACTGCTCCTCGCCGTCGCCCGGCACGGCAGCCTCGGCCGGGCGGCCAAGGAGACCGGGATCACCCAGCCCGCCGCGAGCAGCCGGATCCGCTCCATGGAACGGCAGCTGGGCGTCGCCCTCGTGGACCGCTCACCCCGCGGCTCCCGGCTGACCGACGCGGGCGCCCTGGTCACCGACTGGGCCCGGCGGATCGTCGAGGCGGCGGAGGCCTTCGACGCGGGCGCCCAGGCGCTGCGCGACCGCCGGGACTCGCGGCTGCGGGTCGCGGCCTCCATGACGATCGCCGAATACCTGCTCCCGGGGTGGCTCATCGCCCTGCGCCAGGCCCGCCCCGGCACGGCCGTCTCGCTGCTGGCCGGCAATTCCTCGGCGGTCGCGGCCCGGCTCCTCGGCGGCGAGGCGGACCTCGGGTTCGTGGAGGGCCTGGCCGTGCCGGACGGCCTCGACGGCGTCGTCGTCGCCCACGACCGGCTGACCGTCGTCACGGCCCCCGGCCACCGCTGGGCCCGCCGCCGGGGCTCGGTCGCCCCCGCCGAGGTGGCGGCCACCCCGCTGATCCTGCGCGAACGCGGCTCCGGCACCCGCCAAGTCCTCGACTCGGCGCTCGCCGCCCACGGCGGCCTCGCCGAGCCCCTGCTCGAACTGGCCTCCACGACCGCGGTCAAGGCGGCGGCGGTCAGCGGCGCGGGGCCGGCGGTCCTCAGCGAACTGGCCGTCGCCGAGGAGCTGGCCTCCCGCCGCCTGGTCGAGATCCCGGTCGAAGGCGTCCGGCTCACCCGCGACCTGCGCGCGGTCTGGCCGACGGGCCCCCGCCCGACGGGCCCGGCGCGGGACCTCCTCGCGCTGACCCGCACCTAGGGGCCCCGGGTGGCGGTGGGGCGTCAGCCGGGCCCGGTCCGCGCGCCACCGACTGGGGTCCGTCCCCCTCAGCCGCCCCTCAGCGCCCGCCCGCCGCCGCGACCAGGCCCCGCATCACCCGCTGGTCCTCGCCCATCTCCGGATGCCACTGGACGCCCAGGACCCACTGTTCACCGGGGAGTTCGACCGCCTCGACCGTGCCGTCCTCCGCGTAGGCGCCGACCGTCAGGCCCTTACCGAGGAGGTCGACCGCCTGATGGTGGTACGTGGGGACGGAGGTGGGTTCCGGGACCAGCGAGGCGTAACGGGTCTCCGGCACCGGCGTCACGGAGTGGCTGCTGAAGACGCCCACCTCGACCGCGTGGCCCTCGATGTGCTGGACGAGCGTGCCGCCGAGCGCCACGTTCAACAGCTGCATGCCGCGGCAGATCCCCAGCAGCGGGGTGCCGGCGGCGAGCGCGGCGTCGATCAGGGCCAGTTCCCAGGAGTCCCGCGCCCGGGCGGGCGGTCCCGTACGCGGCCCGGGCTCGGCTCCGTACCGTACGGGCTCCACGTCCGCGCCGCCCGCCACCACCAGACCGTCCAGCCGGGCCACGGCCTCGGCCGCGCGGGCCGGGTCGTCCGGCGGGAGCATCGCCGCGAGACCTCCAGAGGCCTGCACGAGCCGCGGGTACCCGGCCGGCAGCAGCGCCGCCGGCAGGTCCCACACGTTCCAGCGGGCGGAGTCCTCCAGGTAGGTCGTCACACCGATGAGCGGCAGGGTCACGGTCGTGCCTCCAGAACAGTCCGTACGAAGAGGGGGTCAGTCACGCATCAGTTCGGCCTCGGCCGCGGCCAGCGCCGCGAACTCCTCCTCGGGGGCGCCGGCCACCAGGCGGTGCCGACTGTAGAACGCGAAGTAGGCGAGGGCGATCGCGTAGACACCGAGCGCCATGAACGCCGCCTCCCGGTCCACCAGGAACGTCGCCACCAGCGCCGACAGGGCAAGGACGAACGCCACCGACGACGTCACCACTCCGCCGGGGGTGCGGTACGGCCGCTCCAGGTGCGGTTCGCGCCGCCGCAGCACGATGTGCGAGAGCGCCATCAGGGCGTAGCTGATCGTCGCGCCGAACACCGCGATGTTCAGCATCCGCGCCCCGTTCCCCGTCCCCGCCGCGAGCGCGAAACCGATCGCGCCCGGGATCAGCAGGCCGAGGTACGGCGACTTGCGACGGCTCGTCAGGGAGAGGAAGCGGGGCAGATAACCGGCCCGGGACAGCGCGAAGAGCTGCCGCGAACCGGCGTAGATGAGGGAGAAGAACGACGCCACGAGCCCGGCCAGGCCCGCGTAGTTGACGAAGCGGCTGAGCGCCGTCGGGTCGCCGTCCCCCTGGAGCGCCACCACCAGCGGGTTCCCCGCCTCCTGGATGGCGGCCGAGCCGCGGGCCCCGGTGGCCGCGAAGAAGGTCACCACCGCGAGCAGGACCAGGATCGACATGGACAGGGCGAGCGCCTTCGGCATGGAGCGGACCGGGTCCTTGGCCTCCTCCGCGGCGAGCGGCACCCCCTCGACCCCGAGGAAGAACCACATGCCGAACGGAAACGCCGCCCAGATCCCGAGGAGCCCGTACGGCAGCCAGGAGTTGGCGCCGAAGGCGCTCTCGTCGACCGGGATGTCGTCGAGGCCGCCGGCTTGGAAGTCGCCGAGCGCGCCGAGCGCGAAGATCAGCAGCGCGGCCACCGCGATCGCCGTCACGATCAGGCTGAAGCGCAGGGCCTCGCCGACACCCCACAGATGGATCCCGATGAAGACCGCGAAGCAGGCGAGGTAGACGGGCCAGCCGGACTCCAGACCGAACAGGCCCAGCGATTCGACGTAGTCGCCGATGAAGATGGAGATCGCGGCGGGGGCGAGGATGTACTCGATGAGGATCGCGGTGCCGGTGAGGAAGCCGCCCCAGGTGCCGAGCGCCCGGCGCGCGAAGCCGTAACCGCCGCCCGCGGTGGGCAGGATCGCCGACAGCTCGGCGAGCGCGAAGACCAGACAGGCGTACATCGCGCCCATCAGGAGGGTGGCGAGGGCGAGTCCGCCGAAGCCGCCCTTGGAGAGTCCGATGTTCCAGCCGGAGAAGTCGCCGGAGACGACGTAGGCGACGCCGAGCCCGGTGAGCAGCAGCCAGCCGGCGCTGCCGCGCCGAAGGGCCCGCCGCTTGAGGTAGTCGTCGGGTGGTGTGGCGCTCCCGGTGGTGTCTTCCAGCGTCATGGCAGAGCTCCCGCGTCGGGCCCAATGGAATGGGACCATACCTTTGCGCCGAGGTGGCCGGAACGCAAGACCCGTGCGTTACTTTCGGGTTACGTGACGGCGAGAGCCCGCGCGCCCCTCGGGTGAGGAAGACCCCGCACGCCTAGGCGCCTCTCGGGTGAGGAAGACCCGCACCCTCATGGCCGTCCCTCGGGTGAGGAAGACCGTGCATCGCGGAGGCCGCCCCTCAGGCGAGGAAGCCCCGCAGCAGCGCCGCCGTGCCCCCGCAGTGCTCCCGCATCACCTCGCGCGCCCCGTCCGCGTCGCCGTCGAGGATCGCCTCGACCAGCGCCGTGTGCTGGTGCTGGGAGTGCTCCAGGTTCCGTACGAGCAGCGGGATGCCGTCCAGGAGGTCGTTCACCGTCGCCCGCACCGCCGCGTACTGCGCCGTCAGGGTCGCCGAGCCGGACAGCTCCGCGATCGTCAGATGCAGCAGCGTGTCCTGCCGGCGGTAGTCGCCCAGCTCCGCGTCGTGGGTGGCCGCCAGCGCCGTACGCAGCCGCTCGGCACCCTCCTCGGGCAGGCCGTGCGCTGCGCACAGCCCGGCCGCGCCCACCTCCAGGACCTCCCGGAAACGCAGTGTGTCCTCGATGTCCACCGCCGCGATCCGGCGGCGCAGCTCCTCCTCGCCGGCCGTCCGCGGGCGCTGTCGTACGAACGTTCCGCCGTACCGGCCGCGGCGGCTCTCCACGAGACCCTGCTCCTGGAGCACCTTGAGCACCTCGCGCAGCGTCACCCGGCTGATCCCCATCCGCTCCGCCAGCTCCCGCTCGGCCGGCAGCCGCTCCCCGCCGGGCACCAGTCCGAGCCGTACGACCTGCAGGATCTGCTCCAGCGCCTCCTCGAAACCGTTGCCCGCCCGCACCGGCCGCAGGACCGGTGTCAGCCGGTCCGGTCCCTCGGCGGGGCGGTCGGCCGCACCGTCCGCCGCCGCGCCCGCCGTGTCATTCGTCCTCGCCACGTTGTCGATTCCCCTTCCCAAGCAATGGTCTTCGGCAATACCTTATGGCTCCCGGCTGACCCAAGGAGGCACCATCCCGTGGCAGACCGCAAACCCCCGCTCGCCGTCGAGGAGCTCCGTGCCCTTGTCGCGACCGGTGAGATCGACACAGTCGTCCTGGCCTTCCCCGACATGCAAGGGCGGCTCCAGGGCAAGCGGTTCGCCGCACCGTTCTTCCTCGACGAGGTCCTGGAGCACGGCACCGAGGGGTGCAACTACCTCCTCGCCGTGGACGTGGACCTGAACACCGTCGACGGCTACGCCATGTCCTCCTGGGAGCGCGGCTACGGCGACTTCGCCATGCGCCCCGACCTGACCACCCTGCGCCGCGTCCCCTGGAACGAAGGCACGGCGATGCTCGTCGCCGACCTTGCCTGGAATGACGGCTCACCCGTCGTCGCCGCCCCCCGCCAGATCCTCCGCCGCCAGCTGGAGCGCCTCGCCGCCCACGGCTGGACCGCCCACGTCGGCACGGAGCTCGAGTTCATCGTCTTCAAGGACACCTACGAGCAGGCCTGGGACGCGAACTACCGGAACCTGACCCCGGTCAACCAGTACAACGTCGACTACTCGGTCCTCGGCACCGGCCGCGTCGAGCCCCTGCTGCGCCGGATCCGCAACGAGATGGCCGCCGCCGGCCTGACCGTCGAATCCGCCAAGGGCGAGTGCAACCCCGGCCAGCACGAGATCGCCTTCAAGTACGACGAGGCCCTCGTCACCTGCGACCAGCACGCCGTCTACAAGACCGGGGCCAAGGAGATCGCCGCGCAGGAGGGCGTCTCACTCACCTTCATGGCCAAGTACAACGAACGCGAAGGCAACTCCTGCCACATCCACCTCTCGCTCCAGGACAGCACGGGGCGCAATGTGATGGCAGGCGACGGACCCGGTGGCATGTCACCGGTCATGCGTCACTTCCTCGCCGGACAGCTCGCCGCACTGCGCGACTTCTCCCTCCTCTACGCCCCCAACATCAACTCCTACAAGCGCTTCCAGCCCGGCTCCTTCGCGCCCACCGCCGTCGCCTGGGGCTACGACAACCGCACCTGCTCCCTGCGCATCGTCGGCCACGGCCGCTCGATGCGCTTCGAGAACCGCCTCCCCGGCGGCGACGTCAACCCCCACCTCGCCGTCGCCGGCCTCATTGCCGCCGGGCTCCACGGCATCGAGCAGCAGCTCGAACTCCCCGACGCCTGCGAGGGCAACGCCTACACCGGCGACTACGCGCACGTCCCCACCACCCTGCGCGAGGCCGCCGAACTCTGGGAGACCAGCCCCATCGCCAAGGCCGCCTTCGGCGACGAGGTGGTCGCCCACTACCGCAACATGGCCCGCGTGGAACTCGACGCCTTCGACGCCGCGGTGACCGACTGGGAGCTTCGCCGCTCCTTCGAACGCATGTGAGGAACGACGTGTCGTACGAGCACCCCCCTTCCCTCCTCCAGGTCCTCAACCCGGCCACCGAGGAGACCGTCGCCACCGTCCCGGGCGCCTCCGCCGCCGACGTGGACGTCGCCGTCGTACGGGCCACCGCGGCCCAGCGCGGCTGGGCCGCCGCCGCACCGGCCGACCGCGCCCGGCTGCTGCGCCGCTTCGCCGCGGTCGTCGACGACCACATCGAGGAACTCGCCCTCCTCGAGGTCCGCGAAGCCGGCCACACCCTCGGCAACGCCCGCTGGGAAGCCGGCAACGTCCGCGATCTGCTCGACTTCGCCGCCGGGGGAGTGGAACGCCTCAGCGGCCGCCAGATCCCGGTCGCCGGCGGCATCGACATCACCCTCCTCGAACCCCTCGGCGTCGTCGGCGTCATTGCGCCCTGGAACTTCCCCATGCCGATCGCCGCCTGGGGCACCGCCCCCGCCCTCGCGGCCGGCAACGCGGTCATCCTCAAACCCGCCGAGACCACCCCGCTCACCGCCCTGCGCCTGGCCGAACTCGCCCTGGAAGCCGGCCTGCCCGAGCACCTCTTCCAGGTCCTGCCCGGCGAGGGCGCCGTCGCGGGCAACGCCCTCGTCGAACACCCCGGCGTCGCCAAGATCGTCTTCACCGGCTCCACCCGCGTCGGCAAGCAGATCATGGCCCGGAGCGCCGACCTCGTGAAGCGCGTCACCCTGGAACTCGGCGGCAAGAGCCCCAACATCGTCTTCGCCGACGCCGACCTCGAAACCGCCGCGGCCGCCGCCCCCATGGCCTTCCTGGACAACGCCGGCCAGGACTGCTGCGCCCGCACCCGCATCCTCGTCCAGCGCAGTGTGTACGACCGCTTCCTCGACCTGCTCGCCCCCGCGATCGAAGAGATCGTCGTCGGCGACCCGGCCGACGAGAAGACCCAGATGGGCCCGCTCATCTCCCGCGTGCAACTGGACCGCGTACGGTCATATGTCACCGACGACCTCCCGGGCATCCGCGGCACCGCACCCGAAGGACCCGGCTTCTGGTTCCCGCCCACCGTCCTCACCGGCCTGCCCGAGGACGCCCCCTGCGCCACCGAGGAGATCTTCGGCCCCGTCGCTGTCGTCCTGCCCTTCGAGGACGAGGAGGACGCCGTACGGCTCGCCAACGCCACCGACTACGGACTCTCCGGCTCCCTGTGGACCCGGGACATCGGCCGCGCCCTGCGCGTCTCCCGAGCCGTCCAGGCCGGAAACCTCTCCGTCAACTCCCACTCCAGCGTCCGCTACTGGACCCCCTTCGGCGGCTACAAGCAGTCCGGCCTCGGCCGCGAGCTCGGCCCCGACGCCCTCACCGCTTTCACCGAAACCAAGAACGTCTTCATCAGCACGGAGGCCTGAACCACATGACCGCCCGCACCGAAGAGACCGTCTGCCGCCGCCTGGTCGGCCGTACCGCCGTCATCACCGGCGCCGGCAGCGGCATCGGCCTCGCCACCGCCCGCCGCCTCGCCGCCGAGGGCGCCCACGTCGTCTGCGGTGACATCGACGAGACCGCCGGCAAGGCCGCCGCCGAGGAGGTCGGCGGGACGTTCGTCCGCGTCGACGTCACCGACCCCGAGCAGGTCGAGGCGCTCTTCAAGACCGCGTACGACACCTACGGCAGCGTCGACATCGCCTTCAACAACGCCGGCATCTCGCCCCCCGACGACGACTCCATCCTGGAGACCGGTCTCGAAGCCTGGAAGCGCGTCCAGGACGTCAACCTCACCTCCGTCTACCTCTGCTGCAAGGCCGCCATCCCCTACATGCGCCGCCAGGGCAAGGGCTCCATCATCAACACCGCCTCCTTCGTCGCCATCATGGGCGCGGCCACCTCCCAGATCTCCTACACCGCCTCCAAGGGCGGCGTGCTCGCCATGTCCCGCGAACTCGGCGTGCAGTTCGCCCGCGAGGGCATCCGCGTCAACGCCCTGTGCCCCGGCCCGGTCAACACCCCGCTCCTCCAGGAGCTGTTCGCCAAGGACCCCGAGCGGGCCGCGCGTCGCCTGGTGCACATCCCCGTCGGCCGGTTCGCCGAGGCCGACGAGATCGCCGCCGCCGTCGCCTTCCTCGCCAGCGACGACTCCTCGTTCGTCAACGCCACCGACTTCCTCGTCGACGGCGGGATCTCCGGCGCGTACGTGACCCCGCTCTAACCCAGGCCCCCCACCCCCAGACCGCCGCCGCCCCTCCCCGCCCCCCACACCCCCCACCGGCGGCCGGGCGTCCTCGGACGCCCGGCCGCCGTGCTCCCCGGGTCGGTGTACGAGCCCAGAAGTCGCCCTCTAGGGTGACCGGATGAGCATGACGACTCCACCAGGCTGGTACCCGGACCAGGGCGCCCCCGGCACCGAACGCTGGTGGGACGGCGCCGCCTGGACCGCCCACACCCGCCCCCTCCCGGTGACCGTGGCCATGCCGGTGCAGCCGCAGCCGGTGGTGCCGGCGCCCAAAGCCCGGTCCGGGCGCGGCACGATCGCCGTGATCGGGGCCCTCCTCCTCGTCCCCGCCGTCTTCGGCGGCGTCCTGCTCCTGAACGACGAGCGCGACGACGCCCCGCCGCCCGTCGCCACCTCCAGCGCCCCGGCGCCCACGGTGACCTCGGCCGCCCCGACGCCGTCACCCTCGCCGACCGAGGACCCCACCCACGTCACCGACCAGCTCAACGGCATCACCCTGCCCATCCTCAAGGGCTGGAAGAAGCCGGACAACACGCTCGACGACGTCGCGACCGTCACCACCGACGAGAGCTACAAGTGCCCCGGCGACACGAGCCAGTACTGCGACCGCGGCACGGTCTCCTCCCGTACGGTCTCCGGCACCGACGCCGCCACCCCCGAGGCCCTCGCCAAGGAGGACATCGCCACGGCCGCCAAGGCCGCCTACCACGAGGACGCCCTCGGCAACCGCATCCACGGCGGCATCCGCTCCCACACCGTCCTCGCCGCCCGCCCCGCCGTGGTCGCCGGCCGCACCGGCTACCTTGTGCGCTGGCGGGTGATCACCGGCAAGGGCCCCGGCGGCTACGTCCAGTCCCTCGTCTTCCCCTCGTCCCTCGGCAGCGAGTCACCGGTCGTCGTCCGCTTCGCCTTCGACGCCGGACCGGACGGCCCGCCGCTGTCGGCGATGGACGAGATCATGCGGGGCATCAAGCCCATCGGCAGCTCGACCGGCGGCGGAGTGGGCAGCAGCATCGGCCCCTGACCGCCGAGGTACGACTACAGGAACGTACGGCCCTCGCCGCGGTACGTCGGCACGGTGCCCGTGACCCGGTCACCCTCGATCAGATGCAGCCGGTCGAACCGCTCGCACAGCTCGCCCGCCTTGGCGTGCCGGAACCACACCTTGTCCCCGATCAGCAGATCGTCGGCGGCGGCCCCGAGCAGCGGCGTCTGCACCTCACCCGGCCCCTCCTGAGGGTCGTAGCGCAGCCCTTCGGGGAGGTACGGCACCGGCAGCCGGTCCGCGCCCGCCGCCCCGGACGCCGGATAGCCGCCCCCGAGCACGGTCACCACGCCGACCCCGGGCCGGCGCACCACCGGCTGCGCGAACAGCGCGGCCGGACGGGCCGAGAAGGACGTGTAGTTGTCGAAGAGCCTCGGCGCGAACAGCCCCGAACCGGCGGCGATCTCGGTCACCGCGTCCTCCGCCGCGGTGTGCTGCACACTCCCCGTGCCGCCCCCGTTCACGAACTCCAGATCCGGCGCCAGCGCCCGCACCGCCCGGACCACCGCCGCCCGGCGGGCCGCCAGCTCCCGGCGCGCGGCCGCCTGCATCAGCCGGATCGCCCGCGACCGCACCGGCCGCCCCGCCAGCGCGTCCCCGACCCCGGCGACATGCCCTTCGTACGCCATCAGCCCCACCAGCCGGAACCCCGGCCTGCGCGCCACCGACCGGGCCAGCTCCGCCAGCTGCGCGGGCTCCCGCAGCGGCGAGCGCCGCGCCCCGACCCGTATCCGCCCGCCCAGCAGCCGCAGCGACGTGTCCAGCTCCAGACAGACCCGGATCTCCTCGGCCCCGCCGCCGCGCGCCCGGTCGATCAGCTCCAGCTGCGCCGGATCGTCCACCATCACGGTCACCGCCGCGGCGAGCTTGGCATCGGCGGCCAGCTCCGCGAACCCGCCCCGGTCCACGGACGGATACGCCAGCAGTACGTCCTCGAAGCCGGCCCGGGCCAGCCACAACGACTCGTCCAGCGTGAACGACATGATCCCGGCGAACCCGTCCCGGGCCAGCACCCGTTCCAGCAGCGCCCGGCAGCGCACCGACTTGCTCGCCACCCGCACCGGCTTCCCGCCGGCCCGCCGCACGAGATCGTCCGCGTTCGCGTCGAACGCCTCCAGGTCCACCACGGCCAGCGGCGTGTCGAGATGGGCGGTGGCCCGGTCGTAGCGGGCCCGGTCGGCGGCACGGGGAGTCATGGCCCGAGCTTGCCAGACCCCATTACCCGAGGGTAGGGGGACGTACCGGTCAGATGGCCCCGCCCCCGCGCTCGCGTTGCCGCCGGGCACCCCGCAACCCGTAGAGTGACGGGGCCGCATCGCCGAACCGGCCTGCCCCGGAAGGCGATCGGCGGGTGGGACGGAAAGGCACGACGGCGACCAGGGGGGCGTGATGAGCACCGAGGCACGACGCCCCGCCTCGCGCATCACCGAGGCCCTGCTCCCGGCCGACCCCCCACCCGGCGCTTCGGCCCCCGCGGGCCCTACGCCGCCGTCCCCCCGGCCCTCCGCCCCGGCGGTTCCCACTCCTCCGCACCCGCCCCACCCGGCTGTCCAGACCGCTCCCGTGCCGAGCGCCCCTGTACGGCCCTCCACCCCGGCCGCCCCCATGCCGAGTGCCCCGCCTCGCCCGGCGTCCCAGGCCGCCCCCGTGCCTCCGCACCCGCCCCACCCGGCGTCCCAGGCCGCTCCCGTGCCGAGCGCCCCTGTACGGCCTCCCGCCCAGGCCGCACCCATGCCGAGCGCCCCGCCCCGCGCCGCGCACCCCGGCCCGCTGCCTCCCGAGGTACCCGCCCAGGCCCCGGTCGAGACCACGACCCGGCTGCGGCCCGTACCCGCGTACGCGCCCCCGCCGCCGTCCCCGTACGACGCGGCCCCCTGGCCTCCGTCCGCGCCCGGCCGCAAGCGGCACCCAGGGCGGACCGCCGCTGCCGTGGCCTGTGTCGTTCTCGGGCTCGGGCTCCTCGGCGGGGCCGCCACCGGCAGCTGGCTCACCGGCGACTCCGCCGCCGGACCCGCCCGCCCCGCGGGCTACGGCGAAGCCCGCACCCTGTGGCACAGCGTCCCCGTCGACCAGCTCTTCCCGCCCACCCTCAAGGGCGACGGCGCAGGGCCGGGCGGCGCCGACCGGGTCTGGACCCGGATCGCCGTCGCCCCCGACGGCCCGTGCGCCGGCGCCCTCGACCCCCTGCTGGTCAAGACGCTCCAGCCGGTCGGCTGCCTGCGCGTCCTGCGCGCCACCTACACCGACGCCACCTCCAGCCACGTCACCACCGTCGGCATGGTCTTCACCGAGGCCGAGCCCGACGCCATGCGCGCCCTGCACAGCCGGTTCACCGACAGCGGCCTCCAGGAACGCGCCGACCTGATGCCCCGTACGCTCCCCGCGCCCGGCACCGTCGCCGCCGGGTTCGGAGATCGCCAGCGGGCCAGCTGGTGGGTGCGCGTCCTCACCGACGTGCCGGTCGTCGTCTACTCCGTCTCCGGCTTCGCCGACGCCCGCCCCGTCACGGATCCGCAGCCCGCCGACGAAGCCATGGCCGCCGGCCAGACCACCGCCCCCGCCCAGTCCGGACTCGGCCACGACGCCAAGGGCATCACCGACCGGATCGAACGCGGCCTGCGCAAGACCGTCGCCACGGCCACGAAGGAGCCCCAGTGAGACGCCTTCGCGCCGCCGCCGTCCTCACCGCCGCCGTCCTCGCCGTGCTGCCCGCCGCCACCCCCGCCCACGCCGACGGCATCCGCACCCAGCAGTGGGGCCTGGAGGCCCTGCACACCCAGGAGGCCTGGCGCACCACCAAGGGCCGCGGGGTCACTGTCGCCGTCCTCGACACCGGCGTCGACGCCGGCCACCCCGACCTCACCGGCAACGTCCTGCCCGGCCACGACCTCATCGGCTTCGGCGCGGGCCGCGGCGACCGCGCCTGGGCCCGCCACGGCACCGCCATGGCCGGCATCATCGCGGGCCACGGACACGGCCCCGGCCGCCAGGACGGCGTCCTCGGCATCGCCCCCGAGGCGAAGATCCTGCCGGTCCGCGTGATCCTCGAAGGCAGCGACCCGGCCCGCAAGAAGGCCCGCGCCACCCGCGGCAGCGCCCTCGCCGAAGGCATCCGCTGGGCCGTCGACCACGGCGCCGACGTCATCAACCTCTCCCTCGGCGACGACAGCGAATCCGCCCACCCCGAAGCCGGCGAGGACGCCGCCGTGCAGTACGCCCTCGCCAAGGGCGCCGTCGTCGTCGCGTCCGCCGGCAACGGCGGCGAGAAGGGCGACCACGTCTCCTACCCGGCCGCCTATCCCGGCGTCATCGCGGTCACCGCCGTCGACCGCTTCGGCACCCACGCCGCCTTCTCCACCCGCCGCTGGTACGCCACCGTCTCCGCCCCCGGCGTCGACATCGTCATCCCCGACCCGGACCGCAAGTACTACTCCGGCTGGGGCACCAGCGCCGCCGCCGCCTTCGTCTCCGGCGCCGTCGCCCTGGTCCGCTCCGCCCACCCCGGCCTCACCCCCGCCCAGGTCAAGAAGCTGCTGCGGGACACCGCCCGGGGCCGCCCCGAAGGCGGCCGCAGCGACGCCAAGGGATACGGCACCGTCGACCCGGCCGCCGCCCTCAAGGCCGCCGGATCCCTGCGCCCCGGCGACCCCAAGGCCGCCACCGCCGGCTACCGCAAGCGGTACTTCGGCCCCGGCCCGACCCCCGCCGCCCCCGACGACTCCGCCCCCGGCCTGCTCGCCCCCGCGACGGCCGCCGCCGGCACCGTGCTCCTGATCACCGCCGTGCTGCTGTGGCGCCGAGGCCGCCGCGTCTGACGCCGGGGGCCACCCGTTAGGCTCGACGGGTGGCGCTCAAGAACATCCCGGACCCCGGTTTCTCCGACGACGACGGCACCGCCGACCCGCGGCTCACCGCGGCCCTCGCGGCCTGGGCCGAGGACCGCACGGCCCACGGCCCCGTGCTGGAAGCCCTGCGCGACGCCCGGCTCCTCGTCCCCGTCGTCGCCGTGCTCGGCGAGGTGGAGACGGACGAGAACGGCCTGCGCCGCGAGAAGACCAGCGACATGGCCGTCCCCACCCTCACCGCGGGGGACCGGCGCGCCCTGCCCGCCTTCACCTCCACCGCGTCCCTGGCCCGCTGGGACCCGGCCGCCCGCCCCGTCGCCGTACCCCTGCACCAGGCTCTCCAGGCCGCCGCGCACGAGAAGGCCGACACGCTCGTCCTCGACCTCGCCGGCCCCGTGCCGTACCAGCTGACCGGCCCCGCCCTGCTCGCCCTCGCCGAGGGCCGCACGAACGCCGACCCGATCGCCGACCCGGCCGTCGTCGCCGCCGTACGGACCGCCGTCGCCGCCGAGCCCGCGGTCCTGCGCGCCCACCTCGGCCCGGGCAGCGCGGACGGCACCCTCGCCCTCGTCCTCGCCCCCGACGCGGCCCCGGCCGAGGCGGCCCAGCGGGTCGCCCGCGCCCTGGCCGCCGACGAAACACTCAGGGCCCGCCTGGTGCGCGGCCTCGACCTGGCACTGCTGCCGGCCTCGGCCACGCCTCCCGGCGAGCCCCTGTACGTACGGAAGAACGAGTCGGACGACTAGACGACTAGCCGTAGACCGGCCCGGTGTACTTCTCGCCCGGGCCCTTGCCCGGCTCGTCCGGGACGATGGACGCCTCGCGGAACGCGAGCTGGAGCGACTTCAGACCGTCCCGCAGCGGCGCCGCGTGGAACGAGCTGATCTCGGTCGTGCTCGCGTCGAGCAGACCGGCGAGCGCGTGCACCAGCTTGCGCGCCTCGTCCAGGTCCTTGTGCTCCTCGCCCTCCTCCGTCAGCCCGAGCTTCACCGCGGCGGCGCTCATCAGATTGACGGCGACCGTCACGATCACCTCGACGGCCGGGACCTCCGCGATGTCGCGGGTCATGGCGTCGAAGTCGGGGGATTCACCGGAAGGGGTGGAGGGCGTCTCACTCATGCCCCACACGATATGCCCCGCCTCGCCGGTCGCCGTCCCGCCCTTCGGTTAGCCCCAGCGGGCCGGAGATGCTAACCTTGTGTAACGACCGGCCGGACACCAGCGTGCCCGGCCCACAAGTGGAGGCTCCGATCTCCCACCTGGCCGCCCTCCGGGGCGGCGGGTCACCGGTCAGGTGGCGACCATCGTTCCGTACGGACGATGGAGCCGCCCGATGTGCGCCCCACGGTACGCCGTGGCGGTGCTCCGGTATTTCCTTGGAGCCCCGCCTGTGTCCCGTCGGGGCATTTTTTCGTGTACCGGCGCGGTTGGTCTCAAAGAACAGACGTTACGTGTCCGTCCGCCAGGCGGTCGCGTGGTGCTACCGAGGAGGATCCATCAGCGCCGAGCCCCGCATCAACGACCGGATTCGCGTTCCAGAGGTGCGACTTGTCGGTCCCAGTGGCGAGCAGGTCGGAATTGTTCCGCTTGCCAAGGCCCTGGAGCTTGCACAGGAGTACGACCTCGACCTGGTCGAGGTCGCGGCGAACGCCCGTCCGCCCGTGTGCAAGCTCATGGACTACGGGAAGTTCAAGTACGAGTCGGCCATGAAGGCCCGTGAGGCGCGCAAGAACCAGGCGCACACGGTCATCAAGGAGATGAAGCTCCGGCCGAAGATCGACCCGCACGACTATGACACCAAGAAGGGTCATGTCGTCCGGTTCCTCAAGCAGGGCGACAAGGTCAAGATCACGATCATGTTCCGTGGTCGTGAGCAGTCCCGCCCTGAACTGGGCTTCCGGCTGCTCCAGCGCCTCGCTTCGGACGTCGAGGAGCTTGGCTTCATCGAGTCCAACCCGAAGCAGGACGGCCGGAACATGATCATGGTTCTTGGCCCGCACAAGAAGAAGACCGAGGCCATGGCCGAGGCGCGTGAGGCCCAGGCCGCACGCAAGGCCGAGCGCCAGGGCGTCTCGTCCGAGGCGACCGAGGCTCCGGCCGAGGCCCAGGCGGAGGCTCCGGCCGACGCCGAGGCCGAGAACCCCGAGGCGTGATCGGAGGGGCGGCCATCCAGGCGCCCCCCGGCCCCGTCCGGACACACCACACCAAGATCTGACGCTCCCGGTTACCGGTGCCCCGCACCGGTGGGAGCGCCACTGACGAGGAGAGAACGGCGCGATGCCGAAGAACAAGACGCACAGCGGTGCCAAGAAGCGCTTCAAGATCACCGGCTCCGGCAAGGTGCTGCGTGAGCGCGCCGGCAAGCGCCACCTGCTCGAGCACAAGTCGTCCAAGCTGACGCGTCGCCTCACCGGCAACGCCGAGATGGCCCCGGGTGACGCCGCCAAGATCAAGAAGATGCTGGGCATCTGATTGAGCTTCCGCCCTCGTCGTCCGAGGGCCTCCGGCCAAGTCCGGGACCAATTCGTTTCCGGGTCGTGTGAGTCCAACCACGGCCCCGCTACAAGGAGTTAACAAGTGGCACGCGTCAAGCGGGCAGTCAACGCCCACAAGAAGCGCCGGGCGATCCTCGAGCAGGCCAGCGGCTACCGCGGCCAGCGTTCGCGCCTGTACCGCAAGGCCAAGGAGCAGGTCACCCACTCGCTGGTCTACAACTACAACGACCGCAAGAAGCGCAAGGGCGACTTCCGTCAGCTGTGGATCCAGCGCATCAACGCCGCTGCCCGCCTGAACGGCATGACGTACAACCGCCTCATCCAGGGTCTGAAGGCCGCCAACATCGAGGTGGACCGCAAGATCCTCGCCGAGCTGGCCGTCAACGACGCCAACGCGTTCGCCGCCCTCGTCGAGGTCGCGCAGAAGGCCCTCCCGGCCGACGTCAACGCTCCGAAGGCCGCCGCCTGATCTCCCAGGCCGCAGTACTTCTGCCCGGACCCGCAGGCCCAGCGCCTGCGGGTCCGGCGCGTTCCACCTCTCGTACGACTGTGCTTTCCCGGGGGAGACCCCGGACCCCGGCAGGAAGAGTGAGCCGCACACCATGGGCACCCCCGAGCTGATCTCCCCGCGTTCCCCGCGCGTCGTCGCCGCCCGGCGGCTGGCCAAGCGCAACTTCCGGGGCAAGGACCGCCGGTTCATCGCCGAGGGCCCGCAGGCCGTCCGGGAGGCCGTCGAGCACCGCGGCAGCGACGGCGAGCCCACCCTCGTCGAGCTCTTCACCACCGTCGAGGCCGCCGAGCGGTACGCCGACATCATCGACGCCGCCCGCGCCACCGGCGCCCGCGTCCACCACGCCTCCGACGCCGTCCTCGCCGAGGTCTCCCAGACCGTCACCCCCCAGGGCCTGCTCGGCGTCTGCCGCTTCCTCGACTCACCGTTCGACGAGATCCTCGCCGCCCGGCCCAAGCTCGTCGCCGTCCTCGCCCACGTACGCGACCCCGGAAACGCCGGCACCGTCCTGCGCTGCGCGGATGCCGCGGGCGCCGACGCCGTCGTGCTCACCGACGCCTCCGTCGACCTCTACAACCCCAAGTCCGTCCGCGCCTCCGTCGGCTCGCTCTTCCACCTGCCCGTCGCCGTCGGCGTCCCCGTCGAACAGGCCGTCGCCGGCCTCAAGAGCGCGGGCGTGCGCATCCTCGCCGCCGACGGAGCGGGCGACGACGACCTCGACGCCGAACTCGACGCGGGCACCATGGGCACCCCCACCGCCTGGGTCTTCGGCAACGAGGCCTGGGGGCTCCCGGAGGAGACCCGCGCACTCGCCGACGCCGTCGTGCGCGTCCCCATCCACGGCAAGGCCGAAAGCCTCAACCTCGCCACCGCCGCCGCCGTCTGCCTCTACGCCTCGGCACGCGCCCAGCGAGCCCCCGGAGGGTGCCGCTCCGTCGCGTCCAGCTAGTAGGGTGACGGGCTCGGGGGCCCACTGCGCTTCACGGAGAGGTGGGGTACGGGGATGACAGTCGGCACGGACCGGCCCACGCACACCACGCACACCCCGCGGAACCCGGCCGCGGACGACGACCCCCTCGACGTCCGCCCGGCCGGCATCGACCCCGACGACCTGCCCGACGGCCTCGTCGTCGCCGACGCCACCGGGCACGTCGTCTGCTTCAACGCCGCCGCGGCCCGGATCACCGCGCTCCGCGCCGACCAGGCCCTCGGCCGCCCCCTCGACCAGGCCCTGCCGCTGGAAGACCTCAAGGGCCGCCGCTGGTGGACCCTCACCGACCCGTACGGCGGACTGACCACCCGTACCGGCCAGCCCGAGCGGAACCTGCTCCTGCCCGGTGGCCGCGAGGTCCTCGTCTCCGCCCGCTACGTCCGCGAGCACCCCACCGGACCGGTCCGCCGGGTCGTGGTCTCCCTGCGCGGCACCGAGGCCCGCCGCCGTAACGAACGCAGCCACGCCGAGCTCATCGCCACCGTCGCCCACGAGCTGCGCTCCCCGCTCACCTCCGTCAAGGGCTTCACCGCCACCCTCCTCGCCAAGTGGGAGCGGTTCACGGACGACCAGAAGCGGCTCATGCTGGAGACCGTCGACGCCGACGCCAACCGCGTCACCCGGCTGATCGCCGAGCTCCTCGACATCTCCCGGATCGACTCCGGACGGCTGGAGGTCCGCCGCCAGCCCGTTGACATCGCCGCCGCCGTCGGCCGCCACATCCAGGCGCACACCACCGGCGGCCAGTCGCCCGACCGGTTCTTCGTCCGCGTCCGGCCCGGCCTCCCAGATCTGTGGGCCGACCCCGACAAGATCGACCAGATCCTCGGCAACCTGCTCGAAAATGCGGTGCGCCACGGCGAGGGAACCGTCACCATCGACATGGGACCGGCGCAGGTCAGCAGCGCCGGACGGACAGAGAAGGGAACGGCCGTCACCGTGAGCGACGAAGGCCCCGGCATCCCCGAGGAGTCGATGGGCCGTGTCTTCACCCGCTTCTGGCGGGGCAGCAAGCGTGGCGGGACCGGTCTCGGCCTCTATATCGTCAAGGGCATCGTCGAGGCGCACGGCGGCACGATCACCGTCGGCCGCGGACCCGGCGGTGGCGCCGAGTTCCGATTTATCCTGCCCGTCGGCGCCCCGGCCTATCTCCAGCAACCCTGAGAGAGCGTCCGAGCAGCCCACGGGCTCATTCGCATCCTCGCACCCCGTTAGACTCGACCTTTGGCACGTTTGCGCCCCAGTCGTCGAGCGGGGCCGCCCAGCCAGCCAAACGGAAGCACGGGAAGAGATGTCCGCACCCAATAAGTCGTACGACCCGGTTGAGGTCGAGGCACTGAAACCGGAAGAGATCGAGCGCATGCGGGACGAGGCGCTCGCCGCCTTCGCCGCCGCGGGCGACCTCGACGAGCTCGCGCACGCGAAGGTCGCGCACACCGGTGGCACCTCGCCGCTCGCCCTCGCCAACCGGGAGATCGGCGCGCTGCCGCCGCAGGCCAAGGCCGAGGCCGGCAAGCGCGTCGGCCAGGCCCGCGGCCAGGTCAGCAAGGCGCTCGCGGCCCGTCAGACCGAGCTGGAGGCGGAGCGTGACGCCCGCGTGCTGGTCGAGGAGGCGGTGGACGTCACCCTGCCCTACGACCGCACCCCGGCCGGCGCCCGCCACCCGCTGACCACCCTCATGGAGCGCGTCTCCGACGTCTTCGTCTCCATGGGCTACGAGGTCGCCGAGGGCCCCGAGGTCGAGGCGGAGTGGTTCAACTTCGACGCCCTCAACTTCGTCCCCGACCACCCCGCCCGGCAGACCCAGGACACCTTCTTCGTCCAGGGCACCACCGCCGACGGCAAGGTCACCACCGGCGACGAGTCCGGCATCGTGCTGCGGACACACACCTCCCCGGTCCAGGCCCGCACCCTCATCGACCGGGAACCCCCCGTCTACGTGGTGTGCCCCGGCCGCGTCTACCGCACCGACGAGCTCGACGCCACGCACACCCCGGTCTTCCACCAGATCGAGCTGCTCGCCGTCGACGAGGGCCTCACCATGGCCGACCTGAAGGGCACCCTCGACCACATGGTCCAGGCGCTCTTCGGCCCCGACATGAAGACCCGGCTGCGCCCCAACTTCTTCCCCTTCACCGAGCCGTCCGCCGAGATGGACATGCTCTGCTACGTCTGCCGCGGCGAGTCCGTCGGCAACGCGGAGCGCCCCTGCCGCACTTGCTCCAGCGAGGGCTGGATCGAGCTCGGCGGCTGCGGCATGGTCAACCCCAAGGTGCTCGTCGCCTGCGGCGTTGACCCCCAGAAGTACAGCGGATTCGCCTTCGGGTTCGGCATCGAACGGATGCTGATGTTCCGCCACAACGTCGAAGACATGCGAGACATGGTCGAGGGTGACGTCCGGTTCACCCGGCCGTTCGGGATGGAGATCTGATGCGGGTCCCGCTTTCCTGGCTGCGGGAGTACGTCGACCTGCCGGCCACCGAGACCGGCCGTGACGTACAGGCCAAGCTGGTGTCGGCCGGGCTTGAGGTCGAGACCGTCGAGCAGCTCGGCGCCGGGCTCTCCGGCCCGCTCGTCGTCGGCCAGGTCCGCACCATCGAGGAACTGACCGAGTTCAAGAAGCCGATCCGCTTCTGCACCGTCGACGTCGGCCAGGCCAACGGCACGGGCGAGCCGCAGGAGATCATCTGCGGCGCCCGGAACTTCGCCGAGGGCGACAAGGTCGTCGTGGCCCTGCCCGGCGCCGTGCTCCCCGGCGACTTCCGGATCGCCGAGCGCAAGACGTACGGCCGGGTCTCCCGCGGCATGATCTGCTCCGGCGACGAGCTGGGCATGGGCGACGACGGCAGCCACGGCATCATCGTGCTGCCGCCCGAGCACGAGGTCGGCACCGACGCCACCGAGCTCCTCGAACTCTTCGACGAGGTCCTCGACATCGCCGTCACGCCCGACCGCGGCTACTGCCTTTCCATCCGCGGCGTCGCCCGCGAGGCGGCCACCGCCTACGGGCTGCCGCTGCGCGACCCGGCTCTCCTCGACGTGCCCGCGCCGAACTCGTACGGCTACCCGGTCACGATCGGCGACCCGATCGGCTGCGACCGCTTCGTCGCCCGGACCGTCACCGGTCTGGAGCCCGAGGCCCGCTCCCCGATCTGGCTGCGCCGCCGCCTCCAGAAGGCCGGCATGCGCCCGATCTCCCTCGCCGTCGACGTCACCAACTACGTGATGCTCGAGCTCGGCCAGCCGCTGCACGCCTACGACCGCTCCCGGGTCGAGGGCACCATCGGCGTCCGCCGCGCCGAGGCCGGCGAGAAGTTCACCACCCTCGACGGCGTCAAGCGCGTCCTCGACGCCGAGGACCTCGTCATCACCGACGACCGCGGCCCCATCGGCCTCGCCGGTGTGATGGGCGGCGCCAACACGGAGATCGCCGACCACGACGACACCGCCGGTGCCACCACCGAGGTCGTCATCGAGGCCGCGCACTTCGACGCGCTCTCCATCGCCCGTACCGCCCGCCGGCACAAGCTGTCCTCCGAGGCATCCCGGCGCTTCGAGCGCGGCGTCGACCCGCAGGCCGCGGCCGCCGCCGCGCAGCGCACGGTGGACCTGCTCGTCCTCCTCGCGGGCGGCACCGCCGAGGCCGGCGTCACGGAGATCGTCGCCCCCTCCGGGCCGCACACGATCACCATGCCCGCCGACCACCCCGACCGGGTCGCCGGTGTCTCCTACGGCCGCGAGACCGTCGTCCGCCGCCTCCAGGAGGTCGGCTGCGACGTCTACGGGCAGGACGAGCTGGTCGTCACGGTGCCGTCCTGGCGCCCCGACCTCGTCGCCCCCAACGACCTCGCCGAAGAGGTCATCCGGCTGGAGGGCTACGAGAACCTGCCCTCCACGCTGCCCAAGCCGCCCGCCGGCCGGGGCCTGACCGAGCGTCAGCGCGGCCACCGCCGGGTCGGCCGCGCGCTGGCCGGTGCCGGGTATGTCGAGGCCCTGAACTACCCGTTCATCGGCGAGCAGGTCTTCGACCAGCTCGCCCTCGATGCCGACGACCCGGCCCGCCGCGTCGTCACCCTCGTCAACCCGCTCTCCGACGAGGAGCCGGCGCTGCGCACGACGCTGCTGCCCGGCCTCCTCGGCGCACTGCGGCGCAACGACGGCCGCGGCAGCCACGACCTGGCGCTCTTCGAGACCGGTCTTGTCTTCCACCCGGCCGAGGGGCCCACGGTCGCGGTCCGCATCCCCGCCGACCGCCGGCCCACCGACGAGGAGATCGCCGGTCTGACCGCCGTTCTGCCCCGGCAGCCGCGGCACGCCGCCGTCGTCCTCGCGGGCTCCCGCGAGCAGGCCGGCTGGTGGGGCAAGGGCCGCCCGGCCGACTGGGCCGACGCGATCGAGGCCGCCCGGACCGTCGCCCGCGAGGCCGGCGCCGAGCTGATCGTGCGTCAGGGCCAGTACGGCCCGTGGCACCCCGGCCGCTGCGCCGAGCTCGCCGTCGTCGTCGACGGCGCGGAGAAGGTCGTCGGCCACGCCGGAGAGCTCCACCCGCGCGTCGTCAAGGCCTTCGGCCTGCCGGCCCGCACGTGCGCGATGGAGATCGACCTCGACACCGTCGAGCAGGCCTCCGCCGGCGCCGTGAAGGCACCGCGGATCTCCACCTTCCCGGTGGCGACCCAGGACGTCGCGCTCGTCGTGCCCAAGGACGTTCCCTCCGCCGAGGTGGAGCGGACCCTGCGCGAAGGCGCCGGTGAACTCCTCGAGTCCATCCGCCTGTTCGACGTCTACACCGGCGACCAGATCGGCGAGGGCAGCAAGTCCCTGGCGTACGCGCTGCGCTTCCGCGCCACGGACCGCACGCTGACGGTAGAGGAGGCCTCGGCCGCCCGCGACGCCGCGGTCTCCCTCGCCACCGAGCGCACCGGAGCGGTCCTCCGCGGCGCCTGACGGCGGTAGGACCCGAAGGGGCCACTCCGGGACTTCCCGGGGCGGCCCCTTTCCGCGTGCCGCCGGCCTACGCCCGTACGACCCCACGTGGCCCCCGGACCATCCGGGCGGGCCTTTCCGGTCACGTCCATGCATCTCACTCATTCGGGTGAGATCTCTGGCGGGCCTTCCGCCCCATCCCGGACGATCGACAGAATCGACCCGGCCACAGGGGCGGCCCTGTGATCCCAGGGCCTGGAGGGGGGCCATCGGAATGATCCGCAGCAGCTCGGGGCGCCGACTGGCCCCGCTGGCCCTCGCCGCCCTCTGGGGCGCGGCCGCCGTCACGTGGAAACTCGCCTGTCCCCTCGCCCAGCAGGAGGGGCTCGCCACCCGTATCGCCACCAGCGCGGTCTTCTTCACCGTCGGCACGGGACTCGTCCTCGGCATCCGCCACGGTCTCGCCCGTGAACTGCGTCAGGTCCGCGAGGTCGCCCGCGCCACCCAGCGCGTGCTGCTCCGCCCGCCGCCCCCGCGCCTGGACGGGCTCACCCTCGCCGCCGCCCAGCTCTCCGCCTCCCGCGCGTCCGAGATCGGCGGGGACCTGTACGACGCGGTCGCCGGCCCGAACGGCGTCCGGGTCGTCATCGGTGACGTCCGCGGCCACGGCCTCGCCGCGATCGGCGCTGTCGCCGCCCTCCTCGGCAGCTTCCGGGAGGTCGCCCACGACGAACCCGAACTCGCCGGTGTGCTGCGGCGTCTGGACCGGGCCCACCAGCGGCACCTGCGGGACCGCGCCCGCGACGAACACCCCGCCTCCGGCGGCCGCGCACCCGAGCACCCGGCGTCCGAGGAGTTCGTCACCGTCCTGCTCCTGGAGATCCGCGCCGACGGCGACGTCCTCGCCCTCAACTGCGGGCACCCCTGGCCGTACCGGCTCCACCGCGGCGCACACCCCGTCCCGGCCGGTGACACCCTGCCCCCGCTCGGCGTCCTCCCGCTCCCCGCCGAGCTGCACCCGCACCGATTCCCCCGGCTGCTGCCCGGCGAGGCGCTGTTCCTGCACACCGACGGCGCCGAGGACGCCCGCGACACCCGCGGCCGCTTCTTCCCGCTCGCCGCGGTCCTCGGCGAAGCCGCGGCCGGTACGCCAGCGTCACCCACCGCCGTCGTCCACCGCGTCCACGCCGCCCTGCTGCGCCACACCGGCGGGCGGATCACCGACGACGTCGCCCTGCTCGCCGTACGCAACGACCGCTCGCGGGTGCCCGCACAGCTCCACGACCCCGGTCCCTGCCGCACCCGTCCCGCACCTTCACGTCGCTAGGCCGAATTCAGGCGTCGGGGCCGTCCGTCCTGCCGCGGAGTGTCGGGCAGACCAGCAGGACGGACGGCACGGAGCGGGCCGTCGCACTGTATGAGGGGGGAGCCGACGGCCCGGCCGCCTCCTTTCGAGGCAGTTCAGTCAACCGGCGCGCGGCGCCCGGCGGGAGAGCACACGGGGCACGGCCACGGGCACTGCGTTCACACCCCGTGCGAACCGCGCCCGCGCACACCGGGGGCCGGCCCGCACACACCGGGGTCCGTACGCACCCGCCTCCACTACCCTGACGGCACCGAGGCATCGAAGGGGCCACCATGCAGCCCAACACCCTGCTCGACGCCCTGCTCGACGAAGCGGGCATCTCCCACGCCGGCCTCGCCGCGCACGTCAACCAGCGGGGCCGGGTCAGAGGCCTCAGCCTGCGCTACGAACACACCGCCGTCGGCCGCTGGCTCAAAGGACAGCGCCCCCGCGGCCAGGTCCCCGACCTGATCTGCGAAGTGCTCTCCGTCCGGCTGCACCGGCCCGTCACCCTCGACGACATCGGCCTCGGCGTCCCCGGCGGCGCCGTGGAGCCGCACGGCACCCCGCTGCGGGGCTTCGTCGAACGGGCCACGGCCCTGTGGCGCTCCGACGAACAGCAGCGCCCGCACATCCTGGACGCCCCCGCCGTGACCGGCACGCCCGCCGTGATGCCCGTCTGGGAGTGGGAGAACCCTCCCGAGGACGCCGATGTCTCCCGCGACGGCCAGACCCGCGTCCAGCAGGCCGACATCACCATGCTCCGGGCCGCCCGCGCCCACTACGAGCTGATGTACCGCCGGGCCGGCGGGATCGCCACCCGCGCCCGGATCGTCGGATTCCTCAACGCCGAGGCGGCGCCGCTGCTGCGCGGCCGCTACGACGACAGCCTCGGCCGCCGGCTGCACCGCGCCACCGGCGGACTGGTGTCCGTGGCGGGCATCTGCGCGTACGACTCCGACGCGCACGGCCTGGCCCAGCGCTACTTCCACCAGGCACTGCGCCTGGCGAAGGCCAGCGGCGACCGGGGCCTTGGGGCCTACGTGATTGCGCTGCTGGTCAACCAGTCCCTGTTCATGGGGGAATTCCGGCAGGGCGTGGCGTTCGCGGAGGCCGCGCTGCGTACCGCGGGGCGGGAGATCACCCCCGCGCTCGCCACCGATCTGTACGCGATGCAGGCCAAGGCGTACGCCCACCTCGGCGACGGATGCAGCGCGCTGCGCTGCATCCGCCGGGCCGAGCGGGAGGCCGAACGGATCCGGCCAGGCCATGAACCGGACGAGACCGGCTATGTGCAGCCCGGTCTGGTGAACGTCCAGGTCGCCGAGGCGCTGCTCAGTCTGGGCGACCTCCCGGCGGCCCGCGAGCACGCGGTCGCCGCCGTCGGCACACCGGCCCACGACCGCGGCCGGGTCCACCGGCTCGCCATCCTCAGCCGGATCCAGCTGCGCCAGGGCGAACCGGACGAGGCCGCCCGTACGGCCGCCGAAATGGCGGACCGGGTACGGGGGATGGAGTCGCAGCGGCTACGGGACCGGCTGCGCGAGGTGCGGGAACATCTGGTCGCCAGCGGCTGCGCCGATGCGCGAGAAGCGGCCGAACTCATCGACGGGGCGCTGCGCGTTCCCTTGTGAGCGTTCCCCTGTCCGCCCCGACCTGTTCCGATGTTGCCACCTACACAAGCGGAAGGTGGCACAACCGTGCAGTGGACGAACCTGAGCGAACAGACTGTGTATAGGAATCGCTGGTTCCGGGTGAACCTCGCCGATGTCGAACTCCCCGACGGCCGGCACCTCGACCACTTCCTCATCCGTCTGCGGCCGGTCGCCGTGGCCACCGCCGTCAACGAGGCGGGCGAGGTCCTGCTGCTGTGGCGGCACCGCTTCATCACCGACAGCTGGGGCTGGGAGCTCCCCGCCGGGGTCGTCGAGGACGGCGAGGACATCGCCGCGGCGGCGGCGCGGGAAATGGAGGAGGAGACCGGCTGGCGCCCCGGCCCGCTGCACCATCTGCTGACGGTGGAGCCGTCCAACGGCCTCAGCGACGCCCGCCACCACCTCTACTGGTCGGACCGGGCCACCTACATCGGCCATCCGCAGGACGACTTCGAGTCCTCCCGGCGCGAGTGGGTGCCGCTCAAACTCGTTCCCGACATGATCGCGCGCGGCGAGATACCGGCCGCCGCCATGGCGGCCGGTCTCCTGCTGCTGCACCACCTGCGCCTGGGCACCGACGCGGGGCCCTACGGCTAGGTGGGCTCAGCTGTACGGGTAGAAGCCCGAGCCTGTCTTGCGGCCGAGGCGTCCGGCGTCCACCATCCGCTGGAGCAGCGGGGGAGCGGCGTACAGCGGCTCCTTGAACTCGGCGTACATGGAGTCCGCCACCGAGGCGACCGTGTCCAGGCCGATCAGGTCGGAGAGCTTCAGCGGGCCCATCGGGTGGGCGCAGCCCATCTCCATGCCGTTGTCGATGTCCTCGCGGCTCGCGATGCCGGACTCGAACATCCGGATCGCGGAGAGGAGATACGGGATCAGCAGCGCGTTCACCACGAAGCCCGAGCGGTCCTGGGCGCGGATCGCGTGCTTGCCGAGGATCTTCTCGACCATCACCTGGGCGCGGCTGATCGTGCCCTCGGAGGTGGTGAGGGCGGGGATCAGCTCGACGAGCTGCTGCACCGGCGCCGGGTTGAAGAAGTGGATGCCGATGACCTGGTCGGGCCGCGAGGTGGCGACGGCCAGCTTCACCAGCGGGATGGAGGAGGTGTTGGAGGCGAGGATCGCGTCCGGGCGGGTCACGACCTGGTCGAGGATCTGGAAGATCTCGGTCTTGACCTGCTCGTTCTCCACAACGGCCTCGATGACGAGGTCGCGGTCGGCGAACTCCCCGAGGTCGGTGGTGAAGCTGAGCCGCGCCAGGGTCGCGTCGCGCTCCTCCTCGGTGATCTTGCCGCGCTGGGCGGCCTTGGACAGGGAGTTCTGCAGCCGGGTACGGCCGATCTCCAGCGCTTCGCCGGTGGTCTCGGCGACCTTCACCTCCAGGCCGCTGCGAGCGCACACCTCCGCGATGCCCGCGCCCATCTGGCCACAGCCCACCACTCCGACGCGTGCAATGTCGGCCATTGAGTCCGTCACCTCGTGCCTTTCCTGATTCCCTGCGGCAGGTCTCCGTGTGATTCCGGCGCCCGCCTCGACCCCACGACGTTACTCCGCCGTTGCGTGTGGCGGGCCGCCCGGGGCGGGCATGCTGTCCGGACAAACGGCACACATCCGACCAGCGAAGGGTCGCAAATGCGACAGACCGGCAGAATTGATCGACGCGACTTTGTGACGGCCGCCACGGGCGCCGTCACCGCGCTGTCTCTGGGCGGTGCGGCGAGCGCCGCGCCCCGCACGGCGACGCCGGCGGCGGTGCACCGGAGCGAGGCGGGGCCGGCCGGCGGGCGGGCGGACAGGCACGACGAATTCCGCGGCATGTGGCTCGCCACGGTCTTCAACCGCGACTGGCCCTCACGGGCCGGGCTGAGCGCCGCCCAGCAGCAGGCCGAGCTCGTCGCCCACCTCGACACCGCCGTCGAACGCCGCCTCAACGCCGTCGTCCTCCAGGTCCGCCCCACCGCCGACGCCCTGTGGCCGTCCCCGTACGAGCCGTGGGCCGAGTGCCTCACCGGCGTCCAGGGCCGTGATCCCGGCTGGGATCCGCTGGGCACCGCCGTCCGGGAGGCCCATGCCCGGGACCTGGAGCTGCACGCCTGGTTCAACCCCTACCGCGTCGCCACCCACACCGACCCCGGCCGGCTGACCGCGAACCACCCCGCCCGGCTGCACCCCGAGTGGACGGTGCCGTACGGCGGGAAGCTCTACTACAACCCCGGTCTGCCCGAGGTCCGCGCCTTCGTCCAGGACGCCATGCTCGACGCGGTCCGCCGCTACGACATCGACGCCGTCCATTGGGACGACTACTTCTACCCGTATCCGGTGGCCGGGCAGGTTTTCGACGACGACGAGGCGTACGCCGCCCACGGCGGGGGGTTCCCCGACCGCGCGTCCTGGCGGCGGAACAACGTCGATCGGCTGGTCCAGGAGATGGCGGGGCGGATCCGCGAGGTCAAGCCGGGCGTCGCCTTCGGGATCAGCCCCTTCGGCGTCTGGCGCAACGCCTCCACCGACCCGCTCGGCTCCGACACCGCGAGCGCCCAGACCTATGACGACCTGTACGCCGACACCCGCAAATGGGTCCGCGAAGCGTGGCTCGACTACGTCGTACCCCAGCTGTACTGGCACATCGGCCTGCGGGAGGCCGACTACGCCAAGCTGGTGCCCTGGTGGAACGAGGTCGTCCGGGGCACGGGCGTCCGCCTCTACATCGGGGAGGCGCTCTACAAGGCGGGAGACCCCGCCCAGTCGGCGAACTGGCAGAACCCGTCCGAGCTCTCCCGCCACCTCACCTTCGCCGAGGCGTACGGCGAGGTCCGCGGCCACTGCTTCTTCGCCGCGAAAGAGGTCGCGGCGGACCGGATCGGGGCGATGGCCACGGTCGTGGCCGACCACTACCC
Organism: Streptomyces sp. NPDC039465; assembly: GCF_055639315.1. Lineage (NCBI taxonomy): Bacteria > Bacillati > Actinomycetota > Actinomycetes > Kitasatosporales > Streptomycetaceae > Streptomyces > Streptomyces sp. NPDC039465. The sequence goes on from NZ_JBVKAP010000010.1 coordinate 40,395, forward strand.
GACCAGGGTCCGTCCTCCGCGCTGATCGCTGACCGCCGGATGCCGGGGCCGGCCGTCAGGCCGGTCCGGTGTCCGAGTGATGGCGTACGACGCTGTCGGGGCCCGGTGACATCAGGGCCTCATGGCCGTCGTCGTCGAACTTGACGCGGTACGGCGGTGTGCCGTTCTCGCCCAGTACCTGCAGGATCTCGGCCGTACGGTCGTGCTGACCGACGGTCCGGCCGTGCACCAGCAACTTGTCGCCCACGCTCGCTTGCATCGGGAGGAACCTCCTCGCGCCCGGCCTTCTACATTTCGCAGTCTATGTCCGCCATTGTGACCCGGGTCACTCCAGGGCGCACGGTCAGCCGCGTGCCCGCTGGGTGACTGCGATGCACACCAGCACGCCGGCGGCCGCCAGCGGCGCCGCCGGGGAGAGCTCCTCGCCGAGCAGGGTCACCGACCAGACCAGGGTGAGCAGCGGCTGGGCCAGCTGGAGCTGGCTCGCCTTAGGGATGCCGATCGCGGCCATGCCGCGGTACCAGACGTAGAGCCCGAAGAACGTCGACCCGGCCGCGACCCAGACCAGGCCGATCACCCCGTGCGCGGTCAGGCGCACCGGCTCATAGGCCAGGGCGATCGCGGAACCCGCCACCATCAGCGGCAGACAGCCGACCAGCGCCCAGCCGACCACCTGCCAGCCCGGCATCAGCCGGGCGAGCCGGCCGCCCTCGGTGTAGCCGGCCGCGCACACCAGCAGCGCCCCGAAGAGATAGAGGTCCCCGGTGGTCAGCGCCCCGCCGCTCTGCTGGACGGTGAACGCGATCACCACAGCGGCACCGGCCAGCGCGGCCGCCCAGAAGGTCCGGGACGGGCGCCGGCCGGTGCGTACGGCGGCGAACGCGGCGGTCGTCAGCGGCAGCAGCCCCACCACCACGGCCGCGTGCGAGGTCGTCGACGTCTGCAAGGCCAGCGTGGTCAGCAGCGGGAAGCCGATCACCACACCGCCGGCGACCACCGCGAGCCCGGCCCAGTGCCGCCGGTCGGGCAGCGGGACCCGCAGGGCCAGCAGGAAGCCGACCGCGATCAGCGCCGCCAGCGTGGACCGCACGGCGACCAGCGACCACGGCCCGAAACTCTCCAGGCCCCAGACGGTGGAGGGGAAGGTCAGCGAGAAGGAGACGACGCCCAGCGCGGCGAGAACCGTTCCGCTGCTGACCGCTATCGTCATGGTGGGAGTAGCGCTATCCTGTGCTGTCATGCAAGAGCGTAGCAGCGTGGCTGAACTGGCGAACTCCCTTAAGGCGGAGCTCAACCGCTACTCGCCAGGTGGAAAGCTCCCGTCGAGCCGCTCCCTGGTCGAGCGCTACCGGGTCTCCCCGGTCACGGTCTCCCGCGCCCTCGCCCAGCTCGCCGCCGAGGGCCTCGTCGTCACCCGCCCCGGCGCGGGCGTCTTCCGCGCCCAGCCCCGTACGGCCACCGCCGCACCCGGCGACACCTCCTGGCAGGAGGTCACCCTCAGCGCCGACGCCGCCACCGAGCTCGTCCCCCGGGCCGTCGACGGCTCCGGCGTCCTGGTCACCCTCTCCGCCCCGCCGCCGGGCGTCGTCGAGTTCAACGGCGGCTATCTGCACCCCTCCCTCCAGCCCGAACGCGCCATGGCCGCCGCCCTCGCCCGGGCCGGGCGGCGCCCAGGAGCGTGGGGGAGGCCCCCCGTCGACGGTCTGCCCGAACTGCGCGAGTGGTTCGCCCGCGAGATCGGCGGCACGGTCACCGCCGCCGATGTCCTGGTCACCGCCGGCGGCCAGTCCGCGATCACCACCGCCCTGCGCGCCCTCGCCCCGCCCGGCGCCCCCGTCCTCGTCGAATCCCCCACCTATCCCGGCATGCTGGCCGTCGCCCGCGCCGCCGGACTGCGGCCCGTGCCCGTCCCCACCGACACCGACGGCGTCCGCCCCGACCTGCTCGAAGCCGCCTTCCGGGCCACCGGCGCCCGGGTCTTCGTCTGCCAGCCCCTCTTCCAGAACCCCACCGGCGCCGCACTCGCCGGACCCCGCCGCCCCGAGGTGCTCCGAATCGCCCGGGCCGCCGGAGCCTTCGTCGTCGAGGACGACTTCGCCCGCCGGCTCGTCCACGACGACTCCGGGCCGCTGCCCGCCCCTCTCGCCGCCGACGACCCCGACGGAGTCGTCGTCCACGTCCGTTCCCTCACCAAAGCCACCTCGCCCAGCCTGCGGGTCGGCGCGCTGGCCGCCCGCGGCCCGGTCCTGGAGCGGCTGCGCGCCATCCAGGTCGTCGACAGCTTCTTCGTCCCCCGCCCCCTCCAGGAAGCCGCCCTGGAACTCGTCGGATCGCCCGCCTGGCCCCGCCACCTCCGCTCCGTCGCCGCCGAACTCAAGACGCGCCGTGACATCCTGGCCGGCGCCCTCGCCCTCCACCTGCCCGAACTCGCCCTGCCGCACATCCCCTCCGGCGGCTACCACCTCTGGCTCCGCCTCCCCGACACCCTCGACGAACCCGCCCTGCTCGCCGCCGCCCTGCGCGCCGGAGTCGCCCTTGCCCCCGGCCGCCCCTACTTCTGCGCCGAGCCCCCGGCCGGCCATCTGCGGCTGAGCTTCGCGGGCGTGGCGGGCCCGGCCGAGATCGCCGAGGGCGTACGACGCCTGCGGACCGCCGTCGACGAACTGGCCCGCCCGTAACGGAAACGGTCGCCGATCCCTCAACTTCGGTGCGTACGACACCCCGTCGGGAGAGCTCGCCGCCTACGCCCGGGTCGTCACCGGCCACGCCACCTCGACCGCGGCGCCCAACCCCTTGACCCGCACCGCCCCCGGCCTCACGATCGCGGCCATGGGTCTTCGGGTCACGCTCGTCGCCGCCGCGCGCAGCTCCTCCCTGCTGGCCGAGCGGTTCGACGACGACCGGCCGCTCGACCAGACGGGCTGGGACGACGTGCGCCTCGCCGCCCCCATGCTGATCCCGCTGGGCGCGGCGGAGCTGCGCTACTGCTCGCCGACCGCCCGCAGCCGGGACACCGGCCGGGCCCTCGGCTACGCCCCGCTCGCCCAGCCCGCCCTGCGCGACTGCGACATGGGCAGCTGGCGGGGATACACCCTCGCCGAGGTCGCCGCCCAGGACCCGGCCGCGGTCGACGCCTGGCTCGGCGATCCCTGGTCGGCCCCGCACGGCGGCGAGCCCCTGCTCTCCTTCATCACCCGGATAGGAGGGTGGCTGGAGACCCGCCCCGCCACCGACGGCGCCGTAGTCGCCGTCGCCGAACCCGCCGTCGTACGGGCCGCCCTGGTGTACGCCCTCCAGGCGCCGCCGCTGACCTACTGGAACGTGGACGTCCGCCCGCTGTCGACGGTCACCCTGACGGGCCGGCCGGGCCACTGGAGCCTGTGCCTCGAAGCGGGCGCGCTCCACGCGATCTAGGTCAATACATCTAGGGCGCGGCCCGGTCCCCCATGCCGTGGCGTAGCCTGAGGGCACGATGAACCGTTTGACCACGTCATGGGGCGAGTTCGACCTCACCCGATTCCCCGAGGACCCGCGCGACACCCTCCGGGCCTGGGACGCCGCCGACGAGTATCTGCTGCGGCATCTGGAGGAGGTCGGTCCGTCCGGGACCGTGGTCGTCCTCGGTGACCGCTGGGGCGCCCTCGTCACTGCGCTCGCCGCGCTGTCGCCCGTGCAGATCTCCGACTCGTTCCTGGGTCGCGAGGCCACCCGGGCCAATCTCGCCCGGGCCGGGACGGACCCCTCCGCCGTACGGCTGCTGACCACCCAGGACCCGCCGCCGGAGCGGATCGACGTGCTGCTCGTCCGGGTCCCCAAGAGCCTCGCGCTCCTGGAGGACCAGCTCCACCGGCTCGCGCCCGCCCTGCACGAGGGCACGATCGTCGTCGGCACGGGCATGGTCAAGGAGATCCACACCTCCACGCTCCAGCTCTTCGAGCGGATCATCGGGCCCACCCGCACCTCGCTGGCGGTGAAGAAGGCGCGCCTGATCTTCGCCACCCCCGACCCCTCGCTCACTCCGGGGCCGAGCCCCTGGCCGTACACGTACACCCTCGACGGCGACTCCTCCGCGGTCTCGGGGCGTACGGCCGTCAACCACGCCGGGGTCTTCTGCGCCGACCGGCTGGACGTGGGCACCCGCTTCTTCCTGCGCCATCTCCCCGGCCCCGGCGCGCCAAGGCGCCGGATCGTCGACCTGGGCTGCGGCAACGGCGTCGTCGGACTGGCCGCCGCGCTCACCGACCCGGACGCCGAACTCCTCTTCGTCGACGAGTCGTACCAAGCGGTCGCCTCGGCCGAGGCCACCTTCCGGGCGGGCGCCGCACCGGACACGAAGGCGGAGTTCCGGGTCGGCGACGGCCTGTCGGCGGTGGCGCCGGGCTCGGTGGACCTGGTCCTGAACAACCCGCCGTTCCACAGCCACCACGCCACGACCGACGCCACGGCCCGCCGGATGTTCACCGACGCCCGCCGGGCACTGCGCCCCGGCGGCGAGCTGTGGGTGATCGGCAACCGGCACCTCGGCTACCACGTCACACTGCGCCGCATCTTCGGCAACAGCGAAGTGATCGCGGGCGACCCCAAGTTCGTGGTCCTCAAGGCCGTCAAGCGCTGACCGGGGGTTCGTCGTCGCAAGGGCCGCCCGGGGCCCGCGGGGCGTTCAGTGCGCCAGGGCCGCCGCCTCCGCCGCGTCGATCTCGATCCCGAACTCCTCCTCCAGCAGCTCCCGCAGCTCCTCGGCGGGTACGGTCCGCTCCGTGACCCGCCCGTCCGGCCGGGCCACGGTGTAGCGGTCGCCCAGCAGCGCGCGCCGCCGCCGCTCGCCGGTCCGCTGCACGACCGGGCGGCCGCGGAAGGGGGAGCGCGGGTGGGTGGAGGTGTAGTGGTGCGCCACCTCGTAGTCGACGGGAAGGCGCTCGTCGAGCGTGAAGCCGTACAGATCGCACCAGCCGCCGGGCCGCTCCTCGCGCAGCACCCAGCCGCCGCCGTCCTCCCGGGCCAGCCCGAACCGCCAGCCCTCGCCCTGCGCCGCGACCGCTCCGTCGGTCAGGGGCAGCGGCTCCAGCGGCCCGGTCGACCCGAGGCCGAGGTCGCACAGCCACCGCCCGTCCGCCGCCTCGGCCAGCAGCACCATGTGGGTGGCGGGCAGAATCCTGGGGGAGCCGTTGCGGATCCGCGCGGCAAGGCCCGTGACCCGGAACCCGATCCGCTCCAGCACGGCGGCGAACAGCAGATTCTGCTCGTAGCAGTAGCCCCCGCGCCGCCTCCGCACCAGCTTTTCCTGGAGGGAGGCGACGTCCAGCCCCACCGGCCGGCCGAGGACGATGTCCAGGTTCTCGTAGGGGACCGTGGCGAGCTGCGCCCGGTGCAGCGCCCCGAGCAAGGCCGCCGTCGGGGCGAGCTCTCCGGCGTGGCCGACGCGGCCGTACCCGACGCGCCGCAGATACGCGTCGAGGTCCACCCCGGCGCCGCCCCAGTTCGTGCTCTCCGTCATCGCCGCTCTCCGCTCCGTGTGTGCTCGGCAGGTCCTCACCGCTCTGACGGAGGCCGGGGCGAACATGTGACGGGTGGCCCTGTCGGATCGAGGTCGATCACGAGATATCTTGATGTCGAGCAATGTTGCAGACGTGGAGACGTGGAGCGGAGCACCCGGTGACAGAGTCGACCATCATCTATACGCACACTGACGAGGCCCCCGCCCTGGCGACGTACTCGTTCCTGCCCGTGGTCCAGGCGTACGCCTCGACGGCCGGCGTCCGAGTGGAGACGCGGGACATCTCGCTGGCCGGCCGCATCATCTCCCAGTTCCCGGAGTACCTCGCCGAGGACCAGCGGATCGATGACGCCCTCGCCGAGCTCGGCGACCTGGCGAAGACCCCTGAGGCCAACATCATCAAGCTGCCGAACATCTCGGCGTCGATCCCGCAGCTCAAGGCCGCCGTCGCCGAGCTCCAGGGCCAGGGCTACGCGCTGCCGGACTACCCGGACGACCCGAAGACCGACGAGGAGCGCGAGATCCGCGCCCGCTACGACAAGGTCAAGGGCAGCGCCGTCAACCCGGTCCTGCGTGAGGGCAACTCCGACCGCCGCGCCCCCGCCTCGGTCAAGAACTACGCCAAGGCGCACCCGCACCGCATGGGTGCCTGGTCGGCCGAGTCCAAGACCAATGTCGCGACCATGGGCCAGAACGACTTCCGCTCCACCGAGAAGTCCACGGTGATCGCGGAGCAGGGCACCCTGCGCATCGAGCACGTCGCCGCCGACGGCGCCGTCACCGTGCTGCGCGAGTCCGTACCGGTCCTGGCCGGCGAGGTCGTCGACGCGTCCGTCATGCGCGTCGCCGCCCTGCGTACCTTCCTCTCCGAGCAGGTCGCCCGCGCCAAGGACGAGGGCGTGCTGTTCTCCGTGCACCTCAAGGCCACGATGATGAAGGTCTCCGACCCGATCGTCTTCGGTCACGTCGTGCGCGCCTTCTTCCCGCAGACCTTCGAGAAGTACGGCGAGGCGCTGATCGCCGCCGGTCTGTCCCCCAACGACGGCCTCGGCACGATCCTCAAGGGCCTGGACGGCGTGCCTCACCTGGGCGCCGAGATCAAGGCCTCCTTCGAGGCCGAGCTCGCCGAGGGCCCGGCCCTCGCGATGGTCGACTCCGACAAGGGCATCACCAACCTGCACGTGCCGTCCGACGTCATCGTCGACGCCTCCATGCCGGCCATGATCCGCACCTCGGGCCACATGTGGGGCGCGGACGGCCAGGAGCACGACACGCTCGCGGTCCTGCCGGACAGCTCCTACTCCGGTGTGTACCAGGCCGTCATCGAGGACTGCCGTGCCCACGGCGCCTTCGACCCGTCGACCATGGGCTCGGTCCCGAACGTCGGTCTGATGGCGCAGAAGGCCGAGGAGTACGGCTCCCACGACAAGACCTTCGAGATCGCCGCGGCCGGCACCGTCCGCCTCGTCGACGCCGCCGGCAACACCGTCCTGGAGCAGGAGGTCGCCGAGGGCGACATCTTCCGCGCCTGCCAGACCAAGGACCTGCCGATCCAGGACTGGGTCAAGCTCGCCGTCACCCGCGCCCGCGCCACCGGCGACCCGGCCGTCTTCTGGCTGGACGAGGGCCGCGCCCACGACGCCGTCCTGATCGAGAAGGTCAAGACGTACCTCGCCGAGCACGACACCGAAGGTCTGCGGATCGAGATCCTGTCCCCGGTCGAGGCGACGAAGTTCTCCCTGGAGCGCATCCGCCGCGGCGAGAACACCATCTCGGTCACCGGCAACGTCCTGCGTGACTACCTCACCGACCTGTTCCCGATCCTGGAGCTGGGCACCAGCGCCAAGATGCTGTCGGTCGTCCCGCTGATGAACGGCGGCGGTCTCTTCGAGACGGGCGCCGGCGGCTCCGCCCCGAAGCACGTCCAGCAGCTGGTCAAGGAGAACTACCTGCGCTGGGACAGCCTCGGCGAGTTCCTCGCGCTGGCCGTCTCCTTCGAGCACCTGGCGACCACCACGGGCAACGCCCGCGCCCAGGTCCTCGCCGACACCCTGGACCGCGCGACCGGCACCTTCCTCAACGAGGACAAGTCGCCGAGCCGCCGCCTCGGTGGCATCGACAACCGCGGCAGCCACTTCTACCTGGCGCTCTACTGGGCCCAGGAGCTGGCGAAGCAGACGGACGACGTCAAGCTCGCGGAGGCGTTCGCGCCGCTGGCCAAGACGCTCGCCGAGCAGGAGCAGACGATCGTCGACGAGCTGATCGCGGTCCAGGGCTCCCCGGCCGACATCGGTGGCTACTACCAGCCCGACGCCGTGAAGGCCTCGGCGGTCATGCGGCCGTCCGCGACGCTGAACCAGGCGCTGGCGTCCCTCGCCTGAATCGCCAGGTGATGGCATGATCTCCGCCCCGGACGGACTTCCCGTCCGACCGGGGCGGATTTCTTGTATTCCCTTGCATAAGACTTTTGCATAAAACTGCGGTACTGCGTATAGTCATGCCATCGACGAGGAGGGTTCGATGACGGTACGTGCAGCAGTGGCGGGAGCGAGCGGATACGCGGGCGGCGAAGTCCTGCGTCTTCTCCTGGGCCACCCCGGGGTCGAGATCGGCGCCCTGACCGGCTTCTCCAACGCGGGCCAGCGTTTCGGTTCCCTGCAACCCCACCTTCTGCCGCTGGCGGACCGTGTCCTCGAACCGACCACCGCCGAGGTCCTCGCCGGCCACGACGTGGTCTTCCTGGCACTCCCGCACGGCCAGTCCGCGGCCGTCGCCGAGCAGCTGGGCGAGGAGGTCCTCGTGGTCGACATGGGCGCCGACTTCCGGCTGAAGGACTCCGCCGACTGGGAGAAGTTCTACGGCTCCGAACACGCCGGCACCTGGCCGTACGGCCTTCCCGAACTGCCGGGCGCCCGCGCCGCGTTGGAGGGGTCCAAGCGCATCGCGGTGCCCGGTTGCTACCCCACTGCCGTCTCGCTCGCGCTGTTCCCGGCGTACGCGAACGGCCTGGTCGACACGGACGCCGTGATCGTCGCCGCCACCGGTACGTCCGGCGCCGGCAAGGCGCTCAAGCCGCATCTGCTGGGCTCGGAGGTCATGGGCTCGATGTCGCCGTACGGCGTCGGCGGCGGCCACCGCCACACCCCCGAGATGATCCAGAACCTCACCGGCGTCGCCGGCGAGCGGATCTCCGTCTCCTTCACGCCGACGCTCGCCCCGATGCCCCGCGGCATCCTCGCCACCTGCTCCGCCAAGGCGAAGCCGGGCGTGACCGCCGAGACGGTCCGGGCCGCGTACGAGAAGGCCTTCGCCGACGAACCGTTCGTGCACCTGTTGCCGGAGGGCCAGTGGCCGGCCACGGCGTCCGTCTACGGTTCGAACGCCGTCCAGATCCAGGTCGCCTACGACGAGTCGGCGCACCGCGTGATCGCGATCAGCGCGATCGACAACCTCACCAAGGGCACCGCCGGCGGCGCGGTGCAGAGCATGAACATCGCCCTCGGACTGCCCGAGGCAACGGGACTTTCCACGATTGGAGTTGCGCCGTGAGCGTGACCGCAGCGAAGGGGTTCACGGCGGCGGGTATCGCCGCCGGGATCAAGGAGAACGGCAACCCGGACCTGGCCCTCGTGGTCAACACCGGGCCCCGCCGTGCCGCCGCGGGTGTCTTCACCTCCAACCGCGTCAAGGCCGCCCCGGTCCTCTGGTCCGAGCAGGTCCTCAAGACCGGCGAGGTGTCCGCCGTCGTCCTCAACTCCGGTGGCGCCAACGCCTGCACCGGCCCGAAGGGCTTCCAGGACACCCACGCCACGGCCGAGAAGGTCGCGGAGGTCCTGAGCGGCAGCGGTCTGGAGATGGGCGCGGGTGAGGTCGCCGTCGCGTCGACCGGCCTCATCGGCGTCCTGCTGCCGATGGACAAGCTGCTGCCGGGGGTCGTGAAGGCCGCCGGTGAGCTCTCCGAGCACGGCGGCGAGAAGGCCGCCATCGCCATCAAGACCACCGACACCGTCCACAAGACCTCGGTCGTCACCAAGGACGGCTGGACGGTCGGTGGCATGGCCAAGGGCGCGGGCATGCTCGCCCCGGGTCTGGCCACCATGCTCGTCGTCCTCACCACCGACGCCGACGTCAGCGGCGCGGACCTGGACAAGGCGCTGCGTGGCGCGACCCGGGTCACCTTCGACCGGGTCGACTCCGACGGCTGCATGTCCACCAACGACACCGTCCTGCTGCTCGCCTCCGGCGCGGCCGGGGTCACGCCCGCCTACGAGGAGTTCGCCGAGGCCGTCCGCGAGGTCTGCGCCGATCTCGCCCGGCAGCTGATCGGCGACGCCGAGGGCGCCTCGAAGGACATCCGGATCGAGGTGGTCAACGCCGCCTCCGAGGACGACGCCGTCGAGGTCGGCCGCTCCATCGCCCGGAACAACCTGCTCAAGTGCGCCATCCACGGCGAGGACCCCAACTGGGGCCGGGTGCTCTCCGCCATCGGTACGACGAACGCCGCCTTCGACCCGGACCAGCTCAACGTCGCCATCAACGGCATCTGGGTCTGCAAGAACGGCTCCGTCGGTGAGGACCGCGACCTGGTCGACATGCGCTACCGGGAGGTCACGATCACCGCCGATCTCTCCGCCGGGTCCGAGACGGCCGTCATCTGGGCCAACGACCTCACCGCCGACTACGTCCACGAGAACAGCGCGTACTCCTCATGAGCCAGACCCGCAAACACACCGCCCTGCCCAAGGCGCAGACCCTGATCGAGGCGCTGCCCTGGCTCACCCGCCATCACGGCAAGACCGTCGTCATCAAGTTCGGCGGCAACGCCATGGTCGACGAAGAGCTGAAGGCCGCCTTCGCCCAGGACGTGGTCTTCCTGCGGCACGCCGGTCTCAAGCCGGTCGTCGTGCACGGCGGCGGCCCCCAGATCAGCGCCGCGCTCGACCGGCACGGCCTGGTCAGCGAGTTCAAGGCCGGCCTGCGGGTGACGACGCCCGAGGCGATGGACGTCGTACGGATGGTGCTGGCCGGGCAGGTCCAGCGCGAGCTGGTCGGGCTGCTCAACCAGCACGGCCCGTTCGCCGTCGGCCTCACCGGCGAGGACGCGCACACCATCACGGCCACCAAGCACCAGCCGGTCATCGAGGGCGAGCAGGTCGACATCGGCCGGGTCGGTGAGATCACCGCCATCGACACCGGCGCCATCGCGGCGCTCCTGGAGGACGGCCGGATCCCGGTCGTCTCCTCGATCGCCCGTTCCCAGGACGACGGACATGTCTACAACGTCAATGCTGATACGGCGGCTGCGGCACTCGCTGCGGCGCTTGGCGCGGAGACCCTGATGGTCCTCACGGACGTCGAGGGGCTCTACGAGGACTGGCCCAACAGCGACGAGGTGATCAGCCGCCTCACCGCGAGCCAGCTGGAGAAACTGCTCCCCGAGCTGTCCAGCGGCATGGTTCCGAAGATGGAGGGCTGTCTGCACGCCGTCCGCAACGGGGTCACCACCGCGCGCGTGATCGACGGACGGGTCCAGCACGCGATCCTGCTGGAGATCTTCACCGACGAGGGCATCGGCACGATGGTCGTACCGGACCAGCCCGGCCAACTGGGGGAATCATGAGCGGCAACCAGGAACTGACCCAGCGCTGGCAGGGCGCGCTGATGAACAACTACGGCACCCCGCGCCTCCCCCTGGTCCGCGGCGAGGGCTCCACGGTCTGGGACGCCGACGGGAACGCCTACCTCGACCTCGTCGGCGGCATCGCCGTCAACGCCCTCGGCCACGCCCACCCGGCCGTGGTGGAGGCCGTGTCGCGGCAGATCGCCTCACTGGGCCATGTCTCCAACCTGTTCGTCGCCGAACCTCCGGTCGCTCTCGCCGAGCGGCTGCTCCAGCTCTTCGGCCGCCCCGGCAAGGTCTTCTTCTGCAACTCCGGCGCCGAGGCCAACGAGGCCGCCTTCAAGATCGGCCGGCTCACCGGCCGCCGGCACATGGTCGCCACCGAAGGCGGCTTCCACGGCCGGACGATGGGCTCGCTCGCCCTGACCGGCCAGCCCGGAAAGCAGGAGCCCTTCCTGCCGCTGCCCGGTGACGTCACCCATGTCCCCTACGGGGACGGGGAGGCGCTGCGGGCCGCGGTCACCGAGGACACCGCGCTGGTCGTCATCGAGCCGATCCAGGGGGAGAACGGCGTCGTCGTGCCTCCGCCCGGCTATCTGACGGCCGCCCGCGAGATCACCCGCGCCACCGGCACCCTCCTCGTCCTGGACGAGGTGCAGACCGGCATCGGCCGGACCGGCCACTGGTTCGAGCACCAGGGTCACGAAGGTGTCGAACCCGACCTCGTCACCCTCGCCAAGGGCCTCGGCGGCGGTCTGCCGATCGGCGCCACCGTCGCCTTCGGCGCGGCTGCCGACCTGCTCGGGCCCGGCCACCACGGCACCACCTTCGGCGGCAACCCGGTCTCCTGCGCCGCCGGTCTTGCCGTTCTCGACACCCTCGCCGCCGACGGCGCCCTCGATGAGGTGAAGCGGCTCGGCGAGAAGCTGAGGAACGGAATCGAGGCGCTGAACCACCCTCTGGTCTCCCATGTCCGTGGCGCGGGCCTCCTGCTGGGTATCGTGCTCACCGAGCCCCGGGCGCCGCAGGTGCAGCAGGCGGCTCAGGGTGCCGGTGTCCTGGTGAACGCCCCCGCCCCCGATGTCGTACGGATCATGCCGCCGCTGATCATCGGCGACGCGGAGGTGGACGCCTTCCTCCAGGCGCTGCCCGGCATCCTCGACGAGAGCCACCGCGAAGGACGATCCGGAGAATGAGACGACGATGACCGACGCGCAGGACACCGAGCACGGCGGGCCGTCCGTTCCGCAGACCCGTACCGCGCGGCACCGCCGGATCGTGGACATCCTCAACCGGCAGCCGGTCCGCTCGCAGAGCCAGCTGGCCAAGCTGCTCGCGGACGACGGGCTGAGCGTCACCCAGGCGACGCTCTCCCGGGACCTGGACGAGCTGGGCGCGGTGAAGATCCGCAACACCGGCGGCGAGCTGATCTACGCGGTGCCGAGCGAGGGCGGATTCCGCACCCCGCAGGCCCCGCTCGGCGAGTCCGCCAAGGAGGAGCGCATGCGGCGCCTCTCAGGGGAGCTGCTGATCTCCGCCGAGGCCTCGGCCAACCTCGTGGTCCTGCGCACCCCGCCCGGGGCGGCCCAGTTCCTCGCGTCCGCCATCGACCAGGCGGAGCTCCACGACATCCTCGGCACCATCGCGGGCGACGACACCCTGCTGCTGATCTCCCGCGATCCGGTGGGCGGGCAGGCGCTCGCCGACCACCTGCTGCGCCTGGCGCAGAACGACCGCTCGACCAGCTGAGCACGTGAGCACGCAGCACCCCACGTAAGGGGCGGCCTCCTTGGAGGCCGCCCCTTACGTCGTCTCTGGGGAGGGGCCGCGTTGACAAAACATACGGAGGACTGCATAGTTATACCCATCAGTGAATGCACCGTAAGGAGAAACCCGTGACCGAGCGCGTCGTACTCGCCTACTCGGGCGGCCTGGACACCTCCGTCGCCATCGGCTGGATCGCCGAGGAGACGGGTGCCGAGGTCATCGCCGTTGCCGTGGACGTCGGCCAGGGCGGCGAGGACCTGGACGTCATCCGCAAGCGCGCGCTCGCCTGCGGTGCGGTGGAGGCCGAGGTCGCGGACGCCAAGGACGAGTTCGCCGACGAGTACTGCCTCCCGGCGATCAAGGCCAACGCCCTCTACATGGACCGCTACCCGCTGGTCTCGGCCCTCTCCCGGCCGACCATCGTCAAGCACCTCGTGGCCGCCGCCAAGAAGCACAACGCCGGCATCGTCGCCCACGGCTGCACGGGCAAGGGCAACGACCAGGTCCGCTTCGAGGCCGGCATCCAGGCCCTCGGCCCGGACCTCAAGTGCATCGCCCCGGTCCGTGACTACGCGATGACCCGGGACAAGGCGATCGCCTTCGCCGAGAAGGCGGACCTCCCGATCGCGACCACGAAGAAGTCCCCGTACTCCATCGACCAGAACGTCTTCGGCCGCGCCGTCGAGACCGGCTTCCTCGAGGACATCTGGAACGCGCCGATCGAGGACATCTACGAGTACACCCAGAACCCGGCCGCGGCCCGCGAGGCCGACGAGGTCGTCATCTCCTTCAAGGAGGGCGTCCCGGTCGCCATCGACGGCAAGCCGGTCACCGTCCTGCAGGCCATCCAGCAGCTCAACGAGCGCGCCGGAGCCCAGGGCATCGGCCGGATCGACATGGTCGAGGACCGTCTCGTCGGCATCAAGTCCCGTGAGGTCTACGAGGCCCCCGGCGCGATCGCCCTGATCACCGCCCACCAGGAGCTGGAGAACGTCACCGTCGAGCGCGAGCTGGCCCGCTACAAGCGGCAGGTCGAGCAGCGCTGGGGCGAGCTCGTCTACGACGGCCTGTGGTTCTCCCCGCTCAAGCGCGCCCTGGACGGCTTCATCAACGAGGCCAACCAGCACGTCACCGGCGACATCCGGATGACCCTGCACGGCGGCCGCGCCGTCGTCACCGGCCGGAAGTCCGACGAGTCGCTGTACGACTTCAACCTCGCCACCTACGACTCGGGCGACACCTTCGACCAGTCCAAGGCGCAGGGCTTCATCGACATCTTCGCCCTGTCGTCGAAGATCGCGGCACGGCGCGACCTCGCGTAACCCCCGGACGTTGAACCCACCGCCTCCCCGTTGTTCCCTGGCGGGGAGGCGGTCGCACATCCAAAGCCATGCAGTCTTGAGGAGCAGTAGCTGTGAGCAGCAACAACGGTGACGTCCGGCTCTGGGGCGGCCGGTTCGCCGACGGCCCGGCCGAGGCCCTCGCGAAGCTGTCCGCGTCGGTCCACTTCGACTGGCGGCTGGCGCCGTACGACATCGCCGGCTCCCGCGCCCACGCGCGCGTGCTCCACAAGGCGGGTCTGCTGACCGAGGACGAACTTACCCGCATGCTGGCCGGCCTCGACCAGCTGGAGGCCGACGTCGCCGACGGCTCGTTCACCGGCACCATCGCCGACGAGGACGTCCACACCGCCCTGGAGCGCGGTCTGCTGGAGCGGCTCGGCCCGGACCTCGGCGGCAAGCTGCGCGCCGGCCGGTCCCGCAACGACCAGGTCGCCACGCTCTTCCGGATGTACCTGCGCGACCACGCCCGGATCATCGGCGGTCTCATCGCCGACCTCCAGGACGCCCTGGTCGGCCTCGCCGAGGCGCACCCGGACGTCGCCATGCCCGGCCGTACGCACCTCCAGCACGCCCAGCCGGTCCTCTTCGCCCACCATGTGCTGGCGCATGTGCAGTCCCTGTCCCGGGACGCCGAGCGGCTGCGGCAGTGGGACACCCGCACCGCCGTCTCCCCGTACGGCTCCGGGGCGCTGGCCGGCTCCTCGCTGGGCCTCGACCCGGAGGCGGTCGCCGCCGACCTCGGTTTCGAGCGCGGCTCGGCCGGCAACTCCATCGACGGCACGGCCTCGCGGGACTTCGTCGCCGAGTTCGCCTTCATCACGGCGATGATCGGCGTGAACCTCTCGCGGATCGCGGAGGAGATCATCATCTGGAACACGAAGGAGTTCTCCTTCGTGACCCTGCACGACGCCTTCTCCACCGGCTCGTCGATCATGCCGCAGAAGAAGAACCCGGACATCGCCGAGCTGGCGCGCGGCAAGTCGGGACGGCTCATCGGCAATCTGACCGGTCTGCTCGCCACCCTGAAGGCGCTGCCGCTGGCCTACAACCGCGACCTCCAGGAGGACAAGGAGCCGGTCTTCGACTCCTGCGACCAGCTGGAGGTCCTGCTGCCCGCCTTCACCGGCATGATGGCGACGCTGACCGTCAACCGCGAGCGGATGGAGGAGCTCGCCCCGGCCGGTTTCTCCCTCGCCACCGACATCGCCGAATGGCTGGTCAAGCAGGGCGTTCCGTTCCGGGTCGCGCACGAGGTCGCCGGTGAGTGCGTCAAGGAGTGCGAGGCCCAGGGCATCGAGCTCGACGAGCTCACCGACGAGCAGTTCGCCAAGATCTCCGAGCATCTGACCCCGGAGGTCCGCACGGTCCTCAACGTTCCCGGCTCGCTCGCCTCCCGCAGCGGCCGTGGCGGCACGGCTCCCTCGGCCGTCGCCACCCAGCTGGTCGAGCTCAAGGCGGACCTGGTGATCCAGCACGCCTGGGCCGACGCCAAGAAGTAACCCCTGCTCCACCTACGGAAGGCCCCGCGAGGGGCCTTCCGTGCGTCTGGGGCCGGCTCGGTGCCGCAGCCAGTCGTATGTCATGCACTCGTCATTCCTGAGGCAGGCCTGGTGAGGCAGCTCAATATCGAATGAGACATCAGTGTCTCAATTGGTGTATGGTCGTCTCATGGCCATGGATCGTGAACAGGTGCTCCGCACCGCCGCCGCCCTCCTCGCCCGTAAGTCGACCGCGACGATGGACGAGGTCGCCCGCGCCGCCGGGATCGGGCGCGCCACCCTGCACCGGCACTTCGCCGGGCGGGACGCGCTCGTCAGGGCGCTGGAGGCGTACGGCATCCGGGAGTTCGAGGCCGCGCTCGACCGGGCGCGGCTCGACGAGGGCGGAGCGGGCGACGCGCTGCGGCGGCTGGTCGCGGAGAGTGAGTCCGTCGCGGAGCTCCTCGCCTTCCTCGTCACCGAGAACCAGCTCTTCGAGGGTGACCAGGTGAACGAAGGCTGGGCCCGGCTCGACGCCCGCGTCTCGGCCCTCTTCCGGCGCGGCCAGGAACAGGGCGAGTTCCGGATCGATCTCTCGCCGGTATGGCTCACCGAGGCCCTCTACGGGCTCCTCGGCAGCTGCGCCTGGGCCGTCATGGACGGCCGGGTCGCCAAGAACGACTTCCAATACATGATCGTCGAGCTGTTGCTCGGCGGAGCACGACGGAGTGTGGAGAAATGAGCAGCACTGTCCAGCGCACGAGCGGGACGGACGACGTGATGTACCGCCCCGGGCGCTGGCTCGCCCTCGCGGTACTCGTGCTGGCCGTCCTCCTGGTCGCGGTCGACGCCACCGTCCTCGGCCTCGCCACGCCCTTCCTGAGCGAGGACCTCAAGCCCACCGGCACCCAGCTGCTGTGGATCGGCGACGTCTACTCGTTCGTCATCGCGGGTCTGCTGGTCTCGATGGGCAGCCTCGGCGACCGTATCGGCCGTAAGAAGCTGCTGCTCACCGGCGCCGTCGCGTTCGGCGCGGTGTCCGTGCTCAACGCGTACGCCACCAGCCCCGAGATGATGATTCTCGCCCGGGCCCTGCTCGGTGTCGCCGGTGCGACGCTGATGCCGTCCACGCTGGCGCTGATCCGCAACATCTTCCACGACCCGAAGGAGCGCAGCCTCGCCATCGGCGTCTGGGGTGCGATGGCCTCGGCCGGCGCGGCCGTCGGCCCGGTCGTCGGCGGGTTCCTGCTCGAACACTTCTGGTGGGGCTCGGTCTTCCTCATCAACCTGCCCGTGATGGCGGTGCTCGTCCTCGTCGGCGTCAAGCTGCTGCCCGAGTCCAAGAACACGGTCACTGGCCCCTGGGACCTGCCCAGCGTCGGGCTCTCCCTCATCGGCATGATCGGCGTGGTCTACGCCGTCAAGGAGGCCGCGAGCCACGGCCTGGGCTGGGAGTCGGTCGCCGCCGCGGCCGTCGGCGCCGGCGCGCTGTACGGCTTCGTCCGCAGGCAGCTGACCCTGCCGACGCCCCTGCTCGACATGCGGCTCTTCCGCCACCGGGGCTTCTCCGGCGCCGTCCTGGCCGATCTGCTGACCATCCTCGGCCTGGCCGGCCTGGTCTTCTTCCTCAGCCAGTTCCTGCAATTGGTCCAGGGCAGGCCGCCGTTCGAGGCCGGTCTCGCCGAACTGCCCGCCGCGATCGGCGCGGTGGCGACCGGCCTGATCGCGGGCGTGGTCGCCCGGCGCTTCTCCGTACGGTCCGTGGTCGCCGGCGGGCTCGCCGCGGTGGGTCTCGCGCTCGCCACGATGACGCTGATCGACGCCTCCACCGGCTACCCGCTGCTCGGTGCGGCCCTGCTCGTCGTCGGCATCGGAGCGGGCTTCTCGTTCACCGTCACCGCCGACGTCATCCTCTCCAGCGTCCCCAAGGAGCAGGCCGGTTCCGCCTCCGCCGTCTCCGAGACCGCATACGAACTGGGCGCGGCGCTCGGCATCGCGCTACTGGGCTCCGTGGTGACCGGGGTCTACCGCGACTTCGTGACCCCGGACGGGGTCCCCGCCGGCGCCGCATCGGCCGCGCACGAGTCGCTGGGCGGAGCCGTGGAGGCGTCCCTCGCCCTGCCGCAGCAGCAGGGCGCGGCGCTGGTCACCGCGGCCCAGGAGGCGTTCGTCGACGGCCTGCGCCTGGCGGCCGGAGTCGGCGCGAGCGTCCTGCTCGCCGCCGCGATCGCCGCGTTCTTCCTGCTGAAGGGCCAGAAGCTGGCCGACGGCATCGAACACTGACGCCGCCACGCGCGCATGGGCCCCGGCCGGTCACTCCCGGCCGGGGCCCACGTCGTCGGTAAAGCCGCGGCGGCTACGCCGCCTCCTTCGCCTTGGTGGCGTACATGTCCACGTACTCCTGGCCGGACAGCCGCATCACCTCGGCCATCACCGAGTCCGTCACGGCCCGCAGCACATAGCGGTCCCGGTCCATCCCGTCGTACCGCGAGAACTCCATCGCCTCACCGAAGCGGACCGTCACCCGGCCCGGCCGCGGCAGGCCTGCCCCGCCCGGCTGGATCTTGTCCGTGCCGATCATCGCGAACGGCACGACCGGCGCCCCGGTCATCAGGGTCAGCCGCGCGATGCCCGTACGGCCCCGGTACAGCCGCCCGTCGGGGGAGCGGGTGCCCTCCGGGTAGATGGAGAAGATCTTGCCCTCCTCCAGCACCCGGCGGCCCGTCATCAGCGCCGCGACGCCGCCGTGGCCGCCGTCCCGGTCCACCGGGATCATGCCGACGCTGGTGAAGAACCAGGCCATCAGCCGGCCCTTGAGGCCCTTGCCGGTGACGTACTCGTCCTTGCCGATGAAGAAGACCTGACGGTCCAGGCAGATCGGCATGATCATCGAGTCGATGAAGGTGAGGTGGTTGCCCGCCAGGATGACCGGACCCGTCCCCGGAATGTTCTCCGCGCCCTCGACGCGGGGGCGGAACATCAAGCGCATGAGCGGTCCGAGCACTGCCTTGATGACGGCGAGTCGGGACAACGGTTCCTCCGGTGTCAGGGCGGCGGTATGGGTCTGTGCAGGTGAGGACGATACTCGTGGGTCGGATCCGCGCGCACATCGGGTTCACCGAGTGGATACACAGTGTTGACGTGAGTTTCCACGCCATTGGTCCAGGGTCTGCCGTCCGTAAGGCGTAGCCGCCTACGGTCGGCCACGATGGGCAGGTGCGGGACATCACACGGACGGCCCGCGGGCGTAAGGAGAGTTCATGACACAGGGTGCGCGCAGGACACCGGGACGGCGGAGCGTCCTCGGGGCGGCCGGAGCGGCGGTCCTGGGCTCGGCGGCGCTGGGCGCGGCCGGTCCCTCGGCCCAGGCCGCCGACCGGCACGGTCACCGCCCGCTCGGGCACGACCTGCCCGTGCCCACCGTCATCGCGCACCGGGGCGCCAGCGGCTACCGCCCCGAGCACACCCTCGGCTCCTACCAGCTCGCTCTCGACATGGGAGCCCATGTCATTGAGCAGGACCTCGTCCCCACCAAGGACGGCCACCTCGTCTGCCGGCACGAGAACGACATCACCGGCACCACGGACGTGGCCGACCACCCCGAGTTCGCCTCCCGCAAGACCACGAAGACCGTCGACGGCACCGCGTACACCGGCTGGTTCACCGAGGACTTCACGCTCGCCGAGCTCAAGACCCTGCGCGCCAAGGAGCGCATCCCGGGCACCCGTCAGGAGAACACCCTCTACGACGGGCGCTGGCAGATACCCACCTTCGAGGAGGTGCTGCGCTGGGCCGAGCGGGAGGGCCGCCACCGGGGCCGCCCGGTCTGGCTGCACGTCGAGACCAAGCACCCCTCGTACTTCCGCGGCCTCGGCCTCGGCCTCGAGGAGCCGCTCGCGAAGCTGCTGCGCCGCTACGGCCGCCACCGCGCGAACTCCCCGGTCTTCCTCCAGTCCTTCGAGCCCAGCAGCATCCAGCGGCTGTCCCGGCTGGTCGCCTCGCCCCGGGTCGTCCTGCTGTCGTCCGCGTCCTCGCGCCCCTGGGACTTCGTCGAGGCGGGTGACCCGCGCACGGTCGCCGATCTCGTCACCCCGGCGGGCCTGAAGTGGATCGCGTCGTACGCGCAGGGCATCGGCCCGACCCTCGACCTGATCATCCCCAAGGACAAGGACGGCCGGCTGACCACGCCGACCACCCTGGTCCGCGACGCCCACGCGCAAGGCTTGATCCTCCACCCGTACACCCTGCGCAACGAGAACAGCTTCCTGCCGGCCGACTTCCGCCGCGGCACCGACCCGGTGGCGTACGGCGATGCCTTCGGCGCGCTGAAGGCGTACTTCGCGACCGGTATCGACGGGATCTTCACCGACAACCCGGACACCGGCCTGCTGGCGGCGGCGGACTTCACCGCCCGCTGACCCCGGCACGGCCCGCCGGGGAGGCGTCACCCGGACGCCTCCCCGGCGCGCCCGTACGGGGGGTTTGACGGCGGCGCGGCAACCGCGCCGCGCGTCGCGCGTGTCGTGCCCGTCATGACGCAGAGCGAACCGCACCCCCTGCCCGATGCCCCCGAGCTGGTCGGCGCCCTCAGTCCGCTGCTCGCCGCCGAGTCCCGTGCCGAGGCCGCCGCCGCGGGTGTCGAACCCGACGACATCGAACAGGCCGTCTGGCTCCAGCTCCTGGAACGCCTCCACGGGCCCGGCGCCCCCGAACACCCCGCCGACTGGCTGCGGCGCGCCGTACGCGCCGAGGCTCGCCGGGCCCGCCGCGCGGCCGTCCGCGAACGGCCCTGCGGCGCCGAACCCCAGGACCCGCACGGCTCGCCCGAATCTCCGGAACGGGCCGCCCTGATCGCCGAACGCCGCCGCGTCCTGCGCGCGGCCGTCCGCCGTACGCCTGGCCGCTGCCCGAGCCTGCTGACTGCGATGCTGTCGCCGAACGACCCCACCTACCGGGAAATCGCAGGAGAGTTGGGTATCTCACAGGGGAGTTTGGGGCCGATGCGTTCCCGTTGCCTGGGATGCCTGCGCAGAATGCTCGCTGCAGAGGTTCCCGTTCCTGAACTCCGGGGAAAGGAGCGGTAGACCGACCGGTGGACCAGGTGAGCGGGAGGCATGCACACATGGGCATGAGCGTGACGATCTCAGCCGCGGGCGAGCAGGACGCCGAGCACATTCTCAAACTGCAGTACCTGTGTTACCAGAGCGAGGCCGAGCTGTACGGCGACTACAGCATCGAGCCCCTCACCCAGTCGCTCGACGCGCTCAGGGCCGAACTCACCCAGGGGCACGCCCTGGTGGCGCGGCTCGGCGACGAGATCGTGGCCTCCGTACGCGCGAGCGCCGACGACACCGGCACGGTCCGCATCGACAAGCTCATCGTGCACCCGCGGCTGCGCCGCCACGGCCTGGGCGGGCGGCTCCTCGACGCGATCGAGCGGCACTTCGCGGCGGACCCCGCCCCGGCGGCCAAGCGGTTCCAGCTCTTCACCGGCCACCGCAGCGAGGGCAATCTGCGGCTGTACCGCCGCAAGGGCTACGAGACCGTGGCCACCCGCGAGGTCGGCCCCCGGCTCACCCTCGTCACCCTGGAGAAGGCCGCCTGAGGCCGGCTCAGGCCTGGGCGCTCCGGCGTGAGCGGCGCAGCCAGACGATGCCGGTGACCGGCAGCAGGACCGGAATCAGCAGATAGCCCAGGCCGTAGTCGGACCAGACCGTGGCATCGGGGAAGGCGGACGGGTCCGCCATCGTCCAGGTGCCCACGGTCAGGACGCCCACCAGCTCGGCGGCGCAGCACACCAGCGCCGCCTTGCGGGCCGTCTCACCGCCACGGAAGAGCGTGTACGTGATGAACGCGTAGACCACGGCCGCGACGGCCGACAGGGTGTACGCCAGCGGGGCCCGGTCGTACTCGGTGGCGATCTGGTACACGGAGCGGGAGACCGCGCCGACCGACATCACCCCGTACAGCCACACGAGCAGCATGCCGGGGCCCTGGACCAGCCGGGTCCGCCCGACGGCGTTCGGCTCAGACATCGACGCCTCCCCAGATGTCCCACAGCCGCACCTCGAGCACCGCGAGGACCACCGCGCCCGCGGCGACCGTCGCCGAGCCCCAGCGGGACCGCTCGGTCAGCGACATGAAGCCCGCCACCGGCACCGCGAACAGCGCGCCGAGCAGATACGCGACGAAGATCGCCGTACCCTCGTCGGCCTTCTCGCCCCGCGCGAGCTGCACGATCCCGGTCACCAGCTGGGCCAGCGCCAGGACCGTCACCACGGCCATGCCGATGAAGTGCCAGTCCTTGGTGGGCTGGTCGCGGGTGAAGGCGAAGCCGCACCAGGCGGCGAGGGCGAGCGCGGCCACGGCGACCGCGACCGTCAGGGCGTCAAGCATGCGCCCGAGGGTATTACGCGCCAAAAGACCCGAAGCGCTCGGCCCCCGCGTCCGGCCGGAGCCATGCCGCCCCGGGGACCGTGGTCTTGACCACAGCCGGGCAGTGGCCGCACCCGCCGCCCCTGCCGCGACGACCGGCCGCCCCTCCCCGTACGCCCAGGCCAGGGACGGGGAGAGCGGCTCAGCACGGCGTGGCGGGCCGCCCCACGGAGCGTCCGTATGCCGGGGAAAGGGCGTCCGCTATTCGGACACGAGGCCGGGTCTCGTACCCATGTCTGCTTTACTTGCAGCCATGACCACGACGAGCAGCCGCACCCTTGCGACCGAGGCGATCACGACGCCCGGTGCTCGTTGTATGTGTCGAATGTGCGCCTTCTGAGGGCCCCCGCCTGTGCCTCGCGCCCCGAAGCGAGACCGACGGCCCGGCCGGATCCGTACGCCATGGAAACCCCCACCGCGTACGGCCGAGCCCGCCCCGCGCACACGCTGCCACCCGGCCACCGGCCGGCAGCCATTCTGCGCCTGACTGTCCACGAATGCCCCGTGCCGGCGGACACCGCGCCGCGCACTCGACAGTGACGGAAACCCTGTGATCACCACTACGGGCCTGACCAAGGTCTACGAGTCGCGAGGCCGCCAGGTCACCGCTCTGGACGGCGTCGACCTCCATGTCCGCGAAGGCGAGGTCTTCGGCGTGATCGGACAGAGCGGCGCCGGCAAGTCCTCGCTCATCCGCTGCGTCAACCTCCTGGAGCGCCCCACCTCGGGCACCGTGACCGTCGACGGCGTCGACCTCACCGCCCTCGCCGGACGAGGCCGCCGCGCCGGCAAGGAGCTGCGCCGCGCGCGCAGCAGCATCGGCATGGTCTTCCAGCACTTCAACCTGCTGTCCTCACGCACCGTCAAGGACAACATCGAACTCCCGCTGGAGATCCTCGGCGTCTCCGGCGCCGAGCGCTCCCGCCGCGCCCTGGAACTCCTCGACCTCGTCGGCCTCGCCGACAAGGCCAAGGCCTACCCCGGCCAGCTCTCCGGCGGCCAGAAGCAGCGCGTCGGCATCGCCCGCGCGCTCGCCGGCAACCCGAAGGTGCTCCTCTCCGACGAGGCCACCAGCGCCCTCGACCCGGAGACCACCCGCTCCATCCTGCAGCTGCTGCGTGACCTCAACCGCCAGCTCGGACTGACCGTCCTGCTCATCACCCACGAGATGGACGTCGTCAAGACGATCTGCGACTCGGCCGCGCTGATGCAGAAGGGCCGCATCGTCGAGTCCGGCACCGTGAGCGAACTCCTCGCCACCCCGGGCTCCGAACTGGCCGCGGAGCTCTTCCCCGTGACCGGTGACGCCACCGGCCCCGACCGCACCGTCATCGACGTGACGTTCCACGGCGAGGCCGCCACCCAGCCGGTGATCTCGCAGCTCTCCCGCACGTACAACGTCGACATCTCCATCCTCGGCGCCGCCATGGACACCGTCGGCGGGCGCCAGATCGGCCGGATGCGGATCGAACTGCCCGGCCGCTACGAGGAGAACGTCGTCCCGGTCGGCTTCCTGCGCGAGCAGGGCCTCCAGGTCGAGATCGTCGAAGCGGACGCCACCGTCCCCGCGCAGGCCGCGCAGAGCCCCGTACTGGCCAAGGAAGGTGCCAAGTGACCTGGTCGGAGATGCAGCCCCTGCTGGAGCAGGGCACCATCGACACCCTCTACATGGTGCTGTGGTCCACAGTGGTCACCGTCCTCGGCGGACTCCCGCTCGGCATCCTCCTCGTCCTCACGGACAAGGGCGGCCTCCTGCAGAACCGGCCCCTCAACAAGGCCGTCGGCGTGATCGTGAACATCGGCCGCTCGCTGCCGTTCATCATCCTGCTGATCGCCCTGATCCCCTTCACCACCCTCGTCGTCGGCACCTTCATCGGCCCCACCGCGATGATCGTGCCGCTGGCCATCGGAGCCATCCCCTTCTTCGCGCGACTCGTCGAGACGGCGGTCCGCGAGGTCGACCATGGCCTGGTCGAAGCCGTCCAGTCCATGGGCGGATCCATCCCGACGATCATCCGCAAGGTGCTGCTCCCGCAGGCCCTGCCCTCGCTCGTCTCCGGCGTCACCACCACCGTCATCGTGCTCATCGGCTACTCGGCGATGGCCGGCGCGGTCGGCGGCGAAGGCCTCGGCTCCAAGGCCATCACCTACGGGTACCAGCGGTTCGACACCCAGTTCATGCTGATCACGGTCCTCGTCCTGATCGCGATCGTCACCGTCGTCCAGCTCATCGGTGACCTCGCCGTACGGCTCCTCGCGCGCCGCGGCCGCACCGCCTGACACCTGGCACCAAAGAGCCCGCACTCCTTGTCCGGGCGCCATCCGCACCACCAGAAAGAGGCACTTTTCGTGCGTAATAACATCAAGCTCACCGCGGCTGCCGCCGCCACCGCCGCCCTCTCCCTCGGCCTCACCGCCTGCGGCACGGCCTCCGACCCCTCCTCCGCCAAGGGCGGCTCCGACCCCTCCAAGGCGCTCGTCGTCGCCGCGTCCCCGACGCCGCACGCCGACATCCTCAACTTCGTCAAGGACAACCTCGCCGAGAAGGCCGGACTGAAGCTGGAGGTGAGGGAGTTCACCGACTACGTCCTGCCGAACACCGCCACTCAGTCCGGCCAGGTCGACGCCAACTTCTTCCAGCACAAGCCCTACCTGGACGACTTCAACAAGAAGAACAAGACGACCGTCGTCCCGGTCGTCAACGTCCACCTTGAGCCCCTCGGCCTGTACTCCAAGAAGCTCAAGGACCTCAAGGAGATCAAGGCCGGCCAGACCATCGCCGTCCCCAACGACACCACCAACGGCGGCCGCGCGCTCAAGCTGCTCGCCGACAACGGTCTGATCACCCTCAAGGACGGCGTCGGCTCGAACGGCAAGCTCTCCGACATCACCGACAAGAAGGGCCTGGAGTTCAAGGAGCTGGAGGCCGCCACCGTGCCCCGCGCCCTGAACGACGTCGACGCCGCCGTCATCAACGGCAACTACGCGATCGAGGCCAAGCTCAGCCCCGCCGCCGACGCCCTCGCCCTGGAGAAGGCGGAGGGCAACCCCTACGCCAACTTCCTCGCCGTCAAGGAGGGCAACGAGAAGGACGCGCGCGTGGAGAAGCTCGCCAAGCTCCTCAACTCGCCCGAGGTGAAGAAGTACATCGAGGACACCTACAAGAACGGCGCCGTCGTGCCGGCCTTCGGCGCGGTTGCCAAGTAAGGCCGCCGCGAGCGCCAAGTAGGGCCCGCAGTACAGTCCTTGTGACGGAGGCCCCCGCATCCCGTCCGATGCGCGGGGCCTTCGTCGCACCCCACCCGCCCCCGACCCGGCCATGCGCACCAGCAGCCCCATGTTGCATGCTGTGCGTTCACGGTCTTCACGGACGGTCCTCGGTATGGAGCTGCGCATGACTACCCCCTCTCCGGTGTTCCCGGACATCTCCATCAGCACGGACCGGCTGGTTCTGCGCCCGTACGAAGAGGCCGACATCCAGGCGTACGTCGAGATGATGAACGACGAACTGGTCACCGCCTGGACCTCCGTCCCGTACCCCTACACCGAGGCCGACGCCCGCGACTGGGTCAGCAGGATCGCTCCTGCAGAGCGCACCGAGGGCCGCGGTGTGGTCCTCGCCGTCACCGAATTCCTCACCCAGCGCCTCGTCGGCACCATCCACCTCAAGAACACCAACTGGCGCACCCTCAGCACCGAAGTCGCCTATGTCACCGCCCCCTGGGCCCGCGGCGAGGGATACGCCACCGAATCCGTCCTCGCCGTCGCCCAGTGGCTCTTCCGCGACCAGAAGTTCGAACGCCTCGAACTGCGCACCGCCGCCGACAACACCGCCGCCCAGCAGGTCGCCCAGAAGATCGGCTGCATCAGCGAGGGCGTCCTGCGCAACGCCTGGATAGCCCGCACCCGCCCCGACGACGTCACGGACGGCGGCTGGAGCGACATCAGGACCGACCTGATCGTCTGGAGCCTGCTCCCCGAGGACCTCGAAGGCGTCACCGACCAGATGGCGGACGCCGGCTACTCCTCCTTCACCGACTGGAGCTGAGGCCGGGTAACCTCGGCCTGGCCCGACCAGCGACAACACCCTCAGGAGACAGCGACGATGGCCGACCGGGTCACGGTGATCGGCTGGGACGGATCGCCCCTCACCGAGGCCGCGCGGTCCGCGCTCTCCGCCGCCACCCTGGTGGCCGGCGCCGGCCACCATCTCGCCCTGCCCGAGGTGCCGCCCACCGCCGAACGGATCCGCCTCGGCAGCGTCGACCTGGCCGCCCGCCGCATCGCCGGCCACCGCGGCACCGCCGTCGTCCTCGCCGACGGCGACCCCGGCTTCTTCGGCGTCGTCCGCACCCTGCGCGCCCCCGAACACGGCCTCGAGGTCGAGGTCGTCCCCGCCGTCTCCTCCGTCGCCGCCGCCTTCGCCCGCGCCGCCATGCCCTGGGACGACGCCCGGATCGTCGTCGCCCACCAGCGCACCCTGCGCCGCGCCGTCAACGTCTGCCGTGCCCACCCCAAGGTCGCCGTCCTCACCTCGCCCGGCGCCGGCCCCGCCGAACTCGCCCTCCTCCTCGACGGCGTCCACCGCACCTTCGTCATCTGCGAGGAGCTCGGCACCGAGCGCGAACAAGTCACTGTCCTCACCTCCGACAAGGCCGCCGACCACGCCTGGCGCGACCCCAACGTCGTCCTCGTCATCGGCGGCGCCGCGGCCACCGGACCGGGCGGCGCCTGGCTGATGGGCCACGAACCGGGACCCCCCAAAACCCGCGGCTGGGCCCTGCCCGAGAGCGCGTACGGCTCCGAGCCCGCCGACGCCCAGGAGCCCGGCCGGTCCCCGGGACTGCGCGCCGCCCAGCTCGCCCGGCTCGGCCCCCGCACCGGCGACCTCGTCTGGGACATCGGCTGCGGCGGCGGCGCCTTCGCCGTCGAAGCCGCCCGTTTCGGCGCCGCCGTCATCGCCGTCGACGCGGACCCGGCCGCCTGCGCCCGCACCGAGGCCGCCGCCCGCCGCTTCGGCGTACAGCTCCAGGCCGTCCCCGGCCGGGCCCCGCACGTCCTGGAGCGGCTGCCCGAACCGGACGTCGTACGGATCGGCGGCGGGGGAGCACCCGTCGTCACCGCCTGCGCCGACCGCCGGCCGGAACGGATCGTCACCCACGCCACCAACCGCGACGAGGCCGAGGCCATCGGCACCGCCCTCGCGGACGGCGGATACACCGTCGAATGCGTGCTCCTCCAACACGTCACCCTCGACCCGGGGGCCTGGTCGGAGCGGGAGCGCTCGGTCGTCTTCCTCCTCTCCGGCCACCGCCCGGACCGCGCCCCGTGACCGTGGCGACACACAACGCCAGGTAGGCTGGCCGATTGTTGTACCGCGCCCCGGTGTTCGGTGGTTCGCCCCAGCTCAGCCGGGGTACCCCCGGTCAATATCCGGAAAGGGGGCCCTTTTTGAACTCCTGGTGTGGTACGGCGTGTAGGACGGCAGAACCGGGGGACGCGCGACGTGGCGCAGTCCACAGCGCACCGTGGCGGATCTCGCTGCCGCAGTGGCGAAAGGCCGCGACAATGCTGGAAGTCCGCGAGTCGTTCGTGCCGCGCGGCGCGCATGCTCGTTGTTGTTGACGGGCGATCTGAAGGAGCACAACCGATGGGCGAGGGGTACGCATGACCGACACCGGCCAGATCCCGGGCGAGGGGCTGCCGGAGAACGCAGGCATGGTCGAGCAGCCGGGCATCCCCGCGCCGGGCGCGTACACCTTCCTGGACCCCTCCGAGAGCGCAGCCGAAGACGACGACCTGCTCCTGATGCCGGGTGCCCAGGGCGCCTGGAGCGAGCACCAGCCCGGCATGGTGCCCCCGCAGGCGCCCGCCCCGATGGCTCCCGCGCCCGTGCCCCCCGTGGCCGCCGGGATCCCGGCCGAGCAGCCGGCCCTGCAGGCCGCCGAGGCCATGGCGCAGCCCACCCCTGTGTATGAGACGTACGAGCCGGGCGTTCACGAGACCGGCGGCCGGGACTCCGGTTCCGTCGACCTCAGCGGTGTACGCGTACCGCCGCCCGCCGCCGCGCAGGCGCCGCCCGCCCGCCGTCCGCTGCACATGGGCCCGCCGGTCGCCGAGGGCTCCGGCGGCGTGGTCCGCTCCCTGGCCGACCGTGGCCCCGCCGGCACGCCGCCCGCGCCGACGCCCGTACAGGTCGCCGGGCCCGCGACCATCGGGCCCGGGTACCTGGACGTGCCCCGCGAGGCACAGCCCGCCCAGGCCGCCGCGCCCGCCCCGGTCCAGACCGTCGCCCCGGTTCCGGCCGCCGTCCCCGCGCCCGCGCCGGAGGCGCCGGTGCTGCCCGGCCCGCAGCTGGGCGAGATCCCGCCGCAGGGCGGCATCCCGTGGGACGCCCAGCCGCCGCAGCCGGTCCAGCCGGTCGAGGCCGTGGCGCCTGTGGCAGCCGTCGAGTCACACCAGCCCCAGCAGGCACAGGAACCCCAGCAGGCGCCGGAGCCGCAGCAGCCTGCCGAGCCCCAAGAGGTGCTGGAGCCGCAGCAGACGCCCGAGCCCCACCAGCCGCTGGAGCCCCAGGGACCCCAGGTGCCTGCACCTGCCGCAGCAGAAACGGTCGTCCCGCAGGCCACACCGGCTCCCGAGGCCACGTTTGTCCAGGTGGAGGGGTCCGTCCCGACGACCCCGCACCTCGCGCCGACCCCGGTGACCGAGGCCCCCGCCCCGGAGGCCCCCGCCGCACCCGAGGCCCCGGAGGCCGCCGAGACCCCGGTGGCCCAGGCGGAGCCCGTACCGGCCCCCGAGCCCGTGGTGGCGGCCGAGACGGCGCCGGAGGCGCCCGCGCCCGCCGTCGTCCCCGCGCCGCGTGAGGCCGAGCCGCAGCCCGAGCCCGAGGCGACCGTCGCGGCCGAGGCGCCCCAGCCGGAGCAGGAGACTCCCGCCCCCGACACCACCGCAGCCCCCCAGGCCGCCGAACCCGCCGAAGCCGTCGAGGCCCCGGCGCCGCAGGCGCCCGAGGAGATCGAGGCCGAGGAGATCCCGGTCGTCCCCGACGACGCCCCGGCCGTGGCCGAGCAGCCGCCGGTGGACGCCGAGGCGCCCCAGTCGGAGCAGGCTGAGCAGCCGCCGGTGGCCGCCGAGGCGCCCCAGCCGGAGCAGGCTGAGCAGCCGGCCGACGCCCCCGAGGCGGCTGATGTGACCGAGGTGGCCGAGGCGCCCGGAGCCCCGGCGCCCGGCTACGACGACGCCGAGCGCGAGGCCGTCCTGCGGGTGATGCGCGAACGCCGCGACATCCGCAACGGCTTCCGCAGCGACCCCATCCCGCACGAGGTGCTGCTGCGCGTCCTGGAGGCCGCGCACACCGCGCCCAGCGTCGGCCACTCCCAGCCCTGGGACTTCGTCGTCATCCGCTCCGCCGAGACCCGCCGGACGATGCACGAGCTGGCCACCCGCCAGCGCGAGGCCTACGCGAAGTCGCTGCCCAAGGGCCGGGCCAAGCAGTTCAAGGAACTGAAGATCGAGGCCATCCTCGACACCCCGGTCAACATCGTCGTCACCGCCGACCCCACTCGCGGCGGCCGCCACACTCTCGGCCGGCACACCCAGCCGCAGATGGCCCCGTACTCCTCGGCGCTCGCCGTCGAGAACCTCTGGCTCGCCGCCCGCGCCGAAGGCCTCGGCGTCGGCTGGGTCAGCTTCTTCGACGAGCGCGAGATGGTCCGCGCGCTCGGCCTGCCGGAGCACCTGGAGGTCGTGGCCTACCTCTGCGTCGGCTACGTCGACGAGTTCCCCGAGGAGCCCGAGCTGATGCAGGCGGGCTGGTCCAAGCGCCGCCCGCTCTCCTGGGTCGTCCACGAGGAGACGTACGGCCGCCGCGCCCTGCCGGGCGAGGAGCCGCACGACCTCCTCCAGGAGACCGTCTCCAACATCCGCCCGCTGGACGCGAAGGCGCTCGGCGAGGCGTGGGAGCGCCAGAAGCGGATGACGAAGCCCGCCGGCGCGCTCGGCATGCTGGAGATCATCTCCGCGCAGCTGTCCGGCCTCTCCCGGATGTGCCCCCCGCCGATCCCGGAGCCCGCGGCCGTCGCGATCTTCGCCGGCGACCACGGCGTGCACGCCCAGGGCGTCACCGCCTGGCCCCAGGAGGTCACCGGCCAGATGGTGGCCAACTTCCTCGGCGGCGGCGCGGTCTGCAACGCCTTCGCCGCCCAGGTCGGCGCCGAGGTCTGCGTCATCGACGTCGGCGTCGCCTCCGACCTGCCGGCCACCCCGGGACTGCTGCCGCGCAAGGTCCGCGCCGGTACGGGCGACTTCACCACCGGGCTTTCCATGACCCGCGAAGAGGTCCTCGCCGCGATCGAGGTGGGCATCGAGACCGCCCGCGACCTCGTCGCCGCCGGCAACAAGGCGCTGCTCACCGGCGAGATGGGCATCGCCAACACCACCGCGTCCGCGGCGCTCATCTCCGTCTACACCGGCGTCGACCCGGCGGAGGTCACCGGCCGCGGCACCGGCATCAACGACGAGATGCACGCCCGCAAGGTCGATGTCGTCCGCCGCGCCCTCGACCTCCACCAGCCGGACCCGGCGGACCCGATCGGTGTCCTCTCCGCGGTCGGCGGCCTGGAGCACGCGGCCCTGGTCGGCCTCATCCTCGGCGGCGCGTCGCTGCGTACCCCGGTCGTCCTGGACGGAGTCTCCACCGGCGCGGCGGCCCTGGTCGCCCGCGCGATCGCCCCGGAGGCCCTCGCCGCGTGCATCGCGGGCCACCGCAGCGCGGAGCCGGGCCATGTCGCCGCCCTCAACAAGCTGGGCCTGCGCCCCATGGTCGACCTCGACCTGCGCCTGGGCGAGGGGACGGGCGCGCTCCTGGCGCTCCCGATCGTCCAGAGCGCGGCTCGCGCGATGCACGAGGTGGCGACGTTCGACTCGGCGGGCGTCACGGAGAAGTAGGCCCAGGCCGGTGGGGGCGACGAGCCTCCACCGGTCGGACGGAGCCGGGACCCGTCGCCCTGCCAGGACGTCCGCACCACGGACGCCCGGGTACGTACCGAGGGGCCGCGCAGGGGTCGGGGCCGGGACGTAGAGCGTGTTTTGTGGCGCGTGACGCCGGGCAACCTTGCGGCCCGGCCGCACGCGCCGTAAAACATGCAGTCCCGGCCCCGAGCCCCGGAGCGGCCCCCACGGCAACCAAGCGGCCCCGGCCCACCCCGGACGCGGCCCCAAAGGGGCCACCCGCACCCGCAGCGCTATCGTGGTCGCCGGGGCCCGCCGTCCCCGCAACCCCTCTCACCAGCCGCTTCACCGCCGCAGCGGCCCCGCACATGCCACGCCCCGTCCGAGGAGCCGCACCGCCATGGCCGAGCAGCACGTCGAGCACCCCGCCTACCCCGTCGGTCTGCGCCTCTCGGGCCGCCGCGTCGTCGTCCTCGGCGGCGGCCAGGTCGCCCAGCGCCGCCTCCCCGCCCTCGTCGCGGCCGGCGCCGACGTCACGCTCGTCTCCCCGTCCGCGACCCCGTCCGTGGAGGCCATGGCGGAGGCGGGCGAGATCACCTGGCTGAAGCGCCGCTACGAGGACGGCGACCTCGCCGACACCTGGTACGCGCTGATCTCCACCAGCGACCCCGCCGCCAACGAGGCCGCCTCCGCCGAGGCCGAGCGGACCCGGACCTGGTGCGTACGTTCCGACGACGCCGAGGCGGCCACCGCCTGGACCCCGGCAACCGGCCGCAGCGAGGGCGTCACGGTCGCGGTGCTGACCGGCCGCGACCCCCGACGCTCGGCCGCCGTGCGGGACGCCATCGTGGAGGGCCTGCGCGACGGTTCGATCGCGGCGCCGCAGCACCGTTCCCGTACGCCCTTCGTCGCCTTGGTCGGCGGCGGTCCCGGCGACCCGGACCTGATCACGGTCCGCGGCCGCCGGCTGCTCGCCGAGGCGGACGTGGTCATCGCCGACCGGCTCGGCCCCCGTGACCTGCTGAGCGAACTCCCGCCGCACGTCGAGGTCATCGACGCCGCGAAGATCCCGTACGGCCGTTTCATGGCCCAGGAGGCCATCAACCACGCGCTGATCGAGCACGCCAAGGCCGGCAAGTCGGTGGTCCGGCTCAAGGGCGGCGACCCGTTCGTCTTCGGCCGCGGTATGGAGGAGGCCCAGGCGCTCGCCGCGGCCGGTATCGCCTGCACCGTCGTGCCCGGTATCTCCAGCTCCATCAGCGTGCCGGGCGCGGCCGGGATCCCGGTCACCCACCGCGGCGTCGCCCATGAGTTCACAGTGGTCAGTGGTCATGTCGCCCCGGACGACCCGCGTTCGCTGGTCGACTGGGCGTCGCTCGCGAAGCTCACGGGCACGCTCGTGATCCTCATGGGCGTCGACAAGATCGGGAAGATCGCCGAGGCGCTGATCGCCCACGGCAAGGCCCCCGGCACGCCGCTGGCCCTGGTCCAGGAAGGTACGACGGCCACTCAGCGCCGTGTCGACGCGACGCTCGCGACGGTCGCGGAGACGGTCCGGGCGGAGGACGTACGGCCGCCGGCGGTCATCGTCATCGGCGACGTCGTCACCGAGGGCCCGGACAAGCTGGCGACCGCCGACCACGCGACCGCCGACTAGCCGGCAGTCGGCTCAGCGGCACACATTGGCACCACACCCCGGACAAGGCAGTATCACCCTGTGGCTGATCTCATCACCATCGAAGACCCCGACGACCCGCGCCTGCGCGACTACACGGGGCTGACCGACGTCGAGCTGCGCCGCAAGCGCGAGCCGGCGGAGGGCCTGTTCATCGCCGAGGGCGAGAAGGTGATCCGACGGGCCAAGCAGGCCGGCTACGAGATGCGGTCCATGCTGCTGTCCGCCAAGTGGGTCGACGTGATGCGCGACGTCATCGACGAGGTCCCGGCACCGGTCTACGCGGTCAACCCGGACCTCGCCGAGCGGGTCACCGGCTACCACGTGCACCGCGGCGCGCTCGCGTCCATGCAGCGCAAGCCGCTGCCCGCCGCCGGCGAACTGCTGACCACGGCGCGCCGGGTCGTCGTCATGGAGTCGGTCAACGACCACACCAACATCGGCGCGATCTTCCGCAGCGCCGCCGCGCTCGGCATGGACGCCGTGCTGCTCTCGCCGGACTGCGCCGACCCGCTCTACCGGCGCTCGGTGAAGGTGTCGATGGGCGCCGTCTTCTCCGTACCGTACGCCCGCCTGGAGACCTGGCCGAAGGGCCTGGAGGCGGTACGGGAGGCCGGGTTCAAGCTGCTCGCCCTGACTCCGGACGAGAAGGCCTCCTCGATCGACGAAGCCGCCCCGCACCGCCTGGAGCGGGTCGCGCTGATGCTCGGCGCGGAGGGCGACGGACTGTCCACCAAGGCGCTGATGGCGGCCGACGAGTGGGTCCGTATCCCGATGGCGCACGGCGTGGACTCGCTCAACGTGGGGGCCGCGGCGGCCGTGGCGTTCTACGCGGTGGCGACGGGCCGCCCCCAGGACTGACGCCCGGCGCGCACCCCGGTCAGCCCTGCAGGGCCTGCGCCGCCGCGATCCCGAGGGCCACGATCAGCGTCACCACGACGAAGACGAAGAGCCGCTGCCGCAGCAGACGCGGGTTGGCCGGCCTGCGGCCGGTGGAGGTGGTCCGGGCCCCCACCCTGGCGGGCGGCCGTCCGCCACCGGTGCGCGCCCCACCGGGCCGCGCGCCGGTGGTACGGGGCGCCTGCGCCCCCTGCGGACGTGAACCGCCGGTGCGCGGCCCGGACGGGCGCGAGGACGGTCCCTGCGTGCGCCCCTGAGTGGTGGTGCGCTCCGTGTACCGCTCGGTGAAGCGGTCCGTCGGCCGCTCCTGCTCGATCCGCTCCCGCTGCGCCGGCGGCCTTGCCTCCGGCAGCCCCTGCGCCTCGCGCGCCGCGATCTCCTTGAGCCGCATGGACAGTTGCAGGGTGCTGGGCCGGTCCTCGGGGTCCTTGGCGAGACAGGCGCTCAGCAGCGGCGCCAGCGCGTCCGGCACACCGTGCAGCTGCGGCTCCTCATGCACCACGCGGTAGAGCATGACCTCCGAACTGCCGTGCCCGAAGGGGGAGTCCGCCATCGCCGCGTACGCGAGGGTGGCGCCCAGCGAGAACACGTCCGTCGCCGGAGTGACCGCGGCGCCGCGCACCTGCTCGGGCGCGAGGAAGCCGGGGGACCCGACGGCGGTGCCCACATGGGTGAGCGTGCTGGCGCCGGTCGCCCAGGCGATGCCGAAGTCGATGATCCGGGGGCCCTTGGGGGACAGCAGGATGTTCGACGGCTTCAGGTCGCGGTGGACGACCCCTGCCTCGTGGACGGCCACCAGGCCCTCGGAGAGGGCCGCCCCGATCGCGGCGACGTCGGCGGCCCGCAGCGGGCCCTCGTCGGCGACCCGGTCGTGCAGGGAGGGACCGGGGACGTACTGGGTGGCGAACCAGGGGCGGTCGGCCTCCAGGTCGGCGGCGACCAGCCGGGCCGTGCAGCCGCCCCGGATCCGGCGCGCGGCGGACACCTCACGGGCGAACCGGGACCGGAACTCCTGGTCCTCGGCCAGATCCGGCCGGATCACCTTCAGCGCCACACGCTGACCGCGCCGGTCGGAGCCGAGGTACACGACGCCCATCCCGCCGGCGCCGAGGCGCCGGTGCAGCCTGAACGAGCCGACGGTCCGCGGATCCTCGCGCCGGAGCCGCATCATCGCCATGTTCGTCCCCTACCTGTCGGTGGGGAGGCCCCACCCCTGACCGTCCGTGGGGAGGCCCCACCCCGCAGCCGCGTTTATCCGTTTGACGTGGCACAGCTTACGTACCCGTGCCCCGGTGTGCTCATAGGCCGCGCCCTCCTGGACCGATCGATTGTCAGTGCTGGGTGGGAAACTTGAGGGGTGGTCAGGAAGCCGTGGATCCACGGTTCCTTGCCCTGTGCGATTTCTCAATGATCCGTCGCGGAAGGGGGATTGGCTCGATGAAGGGTGACCGCGTGGAGATAGTCGTGGACGCGGGAGACACGACTCGGACGTACGAGGTGGTGGCCAGCAGGGCGGGCCGCCGGGTGGAGACGGCGGTGCGCAGAGGGGTGGTGGAAGTGAGCGAAGTCACCCGGAACGGAACGGTGGTGCGGACGGCCCGCTTCATGGCGAACCGCGTGCTGGCGCTCGTCGAACAGCCGGTCCCCGGGGACGACGCCGCGGCGGACGGCGCGGCCTGACATCTCGGGGAAGTCCCCCACCCCTGGGGCCGCATCTCCACCCTGGGGAGTACGCCGAACAGGGGGGACTCATCCTCCGGGAGGCCCGGAAGTAGGTACGCGGGCATGACGCCCGGGCCCGCCGCTGTCCCTACTGTTGAAGTCAAGCGGCGGGTGGAGCACTCGTCCCCCGAGGTCAGACACCCGCCGCTGCCAACCACGACAGGAGAGGACCCATGGCGAACACGGCAGCCCGGACGATGCCCCGCACGCAGGGCCGCCGCCACCCCCTGGTGGCCACGGCCATGGTCCTCCCTCTCGCGGCCCTGCTCGTGGTCGCCTTCGGCGGCTGGGAAGCGGTGGTCACACAGGCGTCGTCCGTGGGCGTGATGCTGGGGCGCTGAGCGGCGCCCCGGACGGACCTGGGAGAGCGGCCCGGGTCGAGGACATCCGGCCAACAACCCCGTGGGGACGGGGGTGCGGCGGACGGCAGCGTTTGGCCGGTCAGCTGGGGAGCTGACCGGCCATCGCGCTTTTCCACCCGCGGACGGGGGGCCGCGTTGCCGGCCCGCCGGGGCGGGAGGCCGGGCAGGTACCCCGGCCAGTTGACCGGCCATCGCGTTTTCCGCCCGCGGATGAGGGGGCCGCGGCACCGGCCCCGTCGGAGGGCGGAGCCGGGGGCTGCCCCGGCCCCGCCGGCCGCCCACTGCGCTTTCCGCCCGCGGACGCGGAGCCGCGGCGCCGGACCCCCCGCTCATCCGGCCGGATGCGGCCTGATCCTGCCTGATCCACAAGACACCCTTAGGCTCTGAGCCGTGCACTGCGACCCGCCCCTGCTCCGGGCCCTCCACGACACCGCGCGCCGCGCCGCCCATCGGGCCGCGCCACCGGGGGCCTGCCCGGCCTGCGGTGGGGCGGCGGGGCTGGGTGATGTGCTGGCCGACCGGGTCGACGGGACCGTCGTACGGCATGGGGACGCCGTGGCGAAGGCGCACGCACCCGGCACGGACGAACGGGACCACCGGCTGCGGATCGCCGTCGCCGCGCATCCGCTGCTGGACGGCATCCTGCTGCCGCCCCTCCCGGCGGACGCCGCCCATGCCCCGGAGGGCCGCCCCGTCACGGCCTGGCCGTACGGCGTCCCCGTGGACCCGCGCGACCCGGACGCCGCGCCCTGGGAGGACGCCGCGCGGCTGCTCGCCCGGCTCCACCAGGTACCGCCCGCCGCACTGCCGGAGCCCCTGCCGCCCATGCGGGGCCCGGTCAAGGTCGCGCTCGCCATCGCGCGGATGCGGGCGGTGGGGGAGCGGCCCGGCATGGACGCCGTCGAGGCCGCCTGGCGGACACTGCCGCCCTGGGCCCACGGCGAGGCCCCCGCCCCCGAAGGGCGGCGCTCCGCCCTGTGCCACGGCGATCTTCACCTCGGTCAGCTCGTCCGCCACCCCGCCCCCGACGGCCCCTGGCTCCTCATCGACGTGGACGACCTCGGTCTGGGCGAGCCCGCCTGGGACCTGGCCCGGCCCGCCGCCTGGTTCGCCGCGGGACTGCTGCCGCCCGAGATCTGGTCCCGTTTCCTCGACGCGTACCGCGCCGCCGACGGCCCGGCGGTCCCGGCGGACGGCGATCCCTGGCCGCGACTCGACGTTCCGGCCCGCGCGCTCACCGTCCAGACCGCCGCGCTCGCCTTCGCCAAGTCCGCCGCCGAAGGCCGCGCCACGGACGACGTCGAACGCGTGATGATCGACACGTGCGCCCGAATCGCATCGCTCCGAACCGAGTTGGGCACCCCGGCGTCCTGGTAGACGAAGCCATCATCAAAACGGCAGGGAGTTGAGCCGAGCATGCAGTGTCCCAAGTGCCACGCAGCGATGCACACGTACAACCGCAACGGCGTCCAGATCGAGCAGTGCAGCGGCTGCCGGGGCATCTTCCTGGACTACGGCGAGCTGGAGGCCCTGACCCGCCTGGAGTCGCAGTGGGCCCAGCAGGCCCCGCCCGCGCCGCCGGCCCCGCAGGCCTACCCGGCGGCGCCCGCAGCCCCGGCCTGGGGTGCCCCGCAGCACGGCCACGGCCACCACGGCGGCGGTCACTACCGCCAGCGCGGCTTCGGCCGGATGCTCTTCTCCTCCTGAGCCCGCGCACGGGCCCGGCCGCCCAGGGCTGCCGGGCCCCTCGCCGATGTGCCGCCGCCCGCCTGTCCGCGGTCCCGGAAGACCAGAAAGCCCCCGTCCGCGAGATGCGGCCGGGGGCTTCCAGCTGTGCGCGATACTGGGATTGAACCAGTGACCTCTTCCGTGTCAGGGAAGCGCTCTCCCGCTGAGCTAATCGCGCGGGACGGTCCCACAACATACCGGGACCAGGGGGTTACTGCGTGCGCGATACTGGGATTGAACCAGTGACCTCTTCCGTGTCAGGGAAGCGCTCTCCCGCTGAGCTAATCGCGCGGGGATCCTTGCGGACCAGATCCTTACGGATCAGTGGACGATACTGGGATTGAACCAGTGACCTCTTCCGTGTCAGGGAAGCGCTCTCCCGCTGAGCTAATCGTCCTTGGAGGTGGAGACGGGATTTGAACCCGTGTAGACGGCTTTGCAGGCCGTTGCCTCGCCTCTCGGCCACTCCACCAGGAGTGAATACAGGGGTTCGGGAAGATCCCCCACATCGAGCGGACGACGAGATTCGAACTCGCGACCCTCACCTTGGCAAGGTGATGCTCTACCAACTGAGCCACGTCCGCTTGTCGTTTCCGTTTCGCTTGCGCGTCCCGGCGACGTGTTGAACTCTAGCGGATTCCTGGGCCAGTACAAAAACGCGTTTCCGCAGCGTGCTGACCTGTGTTCGTGTCGCGTTCACTCCAGGCCGCCGCCAGGAGCCCCGGCGCCCGCCCCGGGGCGTCCCTCCCGGCGCCGCCCTAGACTCACATCCGTGCAGCACCTCGCTCCTCTGGCCCGCTTCGGCGGCCTCGTCGCCACCGACCTCCGAGATGTCACCCACGACCCCGAAGCCCTCGACTCCTCCGGCTTCTGGGCCGTCGCGGCGGACTTCGAAGGCCGTCTGACCTGCGCCCGCTTCGCGGACGTCCGCAGGCAGCCGGTGCCCGCCCCGGCCCCCGGCGGCTGGCGCGGCCCCGGAGCGGGGGACTGGACCTCCTCCCTGGACCGCGCCGCGTACATCGCGGGCGTCCGCCGGATCCGCGAGCACATCGCGGCCGGCGAGGTGTACCAGGCGAACCTCTGCCGGGTGCTGTCCGCGCCGCTGCCCGACCCGGACGCCTCGGACGTCGACGCGCTGACCGCACTGCTGGCCCGGGGAAACCCCGCACCCTTTGCTGGAACGATTCGGCTGCCTGCGCACGGCGTGGAGATCGCCACCGCCTCGCCCGAGCTCTTCCTGCGCCGCACCGGCCGCGCGGTCGAGTCCGGCCCCATCAAGGGCACCGGCCGCACCGCCGCCGATCTGCTGCCCAAGGACCACGCCGAGAACGTGATGATCGTCGATCTGGTCCGCAACGACCTCGGCCGCGTCTGCGAGACCGGAACGGTCGCCGTGCCCGCCCTGTGCGAGATCGAGGAGCACCCCGGCCTCGTCCACCTCGTCTCCACCGTCAGCGGCCGGCTGCGCCCGGACGCCGGCTGGCCGGAGCTCCTCGCGGCCACCTTCCCGCCCGGCTCGGTCACCGGCGCCCCCAAGTCCAGCGCGCTGAGGATCATCGACGCCCTGGAGACCGCGCCCCGCGGCCCGTACTGCGGCGGCATCGGCTGGGTGGACGCCGACGCCGGCACCGGCGAGCTCGCCGTCGGCATACGTACCTTCTGGATCGACCGCGCCGCCGGCGCCCTGCGCTTCGGCACCGGCGCCGGCATCACCTGGGGCTCCGACCCCGAGGGGGAGTGGGCCGAGACCGAGCTGAAGGCGGCCCGACTGCTCGCGGTAGCGTCGGGAACACACGAGTCGGGGACACCCGAGGTGAGCGGAAAGGCCATTTCTCGATGAAACTCTGGGTCAACGGCGGGCTGCACGACGCGGACGCGGCCCGTGTGTCCGTACTGGACCACGGTCTGACCGTCGGCGACGGCGTCTTCGAGACGGTCAAGGCGGTACGGGGCGAGACCTTCGCCCTCACCCGCCACCTGGACCGGCTGACCCGCTCCGCCCGCGGCCTCGGCCTGCCCGACCCCGACCTGGACGAGGTCCGCCGCGCCTGCGCCGCCGTCGTCGAGGCCAACCCGATGGAGCTCGGCCGGCTGCGCATCACGTACACCGGCGGGATCTCCCCGCTCGGCTCCGAACGCGGCGACACCGGCCCCACCCTCGTGGTCGCGCTCGGGGAGACCTACCGGCGCCCGGACTCCACCGCCGTGATCACCGTCCCCTGGACCCGTAACGAGCGGGGCGCCCTCACCGGCCTGAAGACGACCTCGTACGGGGAGAACGTCGTCGCGCTCGCCCGCGCCCGCGAGCAGGGCGCCTCCGAGGCCCTGTTCGCCAACACCGTCGGGCAGCTCTGCGAAGGCACCGGATCCAATGTCTTCGTCGTCCTCGACGGACAGATCCACACCCCGCCCCTCGCCTCCGGCTGCCTCGCGGGCATCACCCGCGCCCTGGCCGTCGCATGGACGGGCGCCCAGGAGACCGACCTGCCGATGGACGTCCTCGAGCGGGCCGAGGAGATCTTCCTGACCTCGACCCTCCGGGACGTCCAGGCCGTCCACCGCGTCGACGGCCGTGAACTGCCCGGCGCCCCCGGTCCGGTCACCGCCAAGGCCATGCGGATCTTCGAGGAGCGCGCCGCGGCCGAAACGGACCCCCTGGAGCGGTAAAAGCGCGTGACGCGCGGCCGTGGGGCAGGTACAACACCCGTGATGACCACGACCCTGCGGCCGACGGCGCCGCTCCAGCAGTCCGCCGACGGCACGCGGAACCGCCCCTACGAGGTCAGGGTGAACAGCCGCCCGGTCGGCTCGCTCCACCTCGCCACCATGCCCGGCTTCGGACCGACCGTCGGCACCATCGAGGACCTGCGCATCGACGAGCCGGACCGCCGCCGGGGCCGCGGGACCGTCGCCGCGCTCGCCGCCGAGGAGGTGCTGCGCGGCTGGGGCTGTCGACAGATCCTCGTCTCCGTACCGGCCGACGCGCACGCCGCCCTGCGGATGGCGGCCGCGCTCGGCTACACCGAACGCAGCCGCAACATGGTCAAGGAGCTCGGGCAGGCCCCTGCCCTGCCGGCGGGCGTGGACGTCCGGCCCATGACGCAAGGTGAGTACGAGGTGTGGGAGGCGGCCTCCCGCGAGGGCTTCGCCCGCAGCTGGATCGAGCGGGGCGTCCCGGAGGACCAGGCCAGGGCCAAGGCCGAGGCCAGCACCCGCGAGAACCTCCCCGAGGGCCTGGCGACCCCGGGCGTCACCATCCATGTCGCCGCCCAGGACGGCGAGGTCGTCGGCACGCTCTGGACCGGACGGCGCGAGATCGAACCGGGCGTGCGGGCCGCCTTCGTCTACGACGTCGAGGTCGCCGAGGCGCGGCGCGGCCAGGGCCACGGCCGCACGCTGATGCTGCTGGCCGAACGGGTCGCCCTGGACGCCGGGGAGTGCCTGCTCGGCCTCCACGTCTTCGCGGGCAACACCCCGGCGCTGCGGCTGTACGAGTCCCTCGGCTACCGCACGACTCACATGAACAGCGCGAAGGACCTGCTTTAGGCCGAGGGAGGCGGGGTCCGGGCGTGACCCGGGCCTCCTGGCGCCCGGGGCCAGGGCGCGACCCGTCCGGCCTCAGACCTGCGTGAGCAGCCGGTCCGGGCGCGACCCGTCCAGTCTCAGCCTTCCGCGAGCAGCCGGTCCGCGATCGCCTCGACGCGCTCGCGCAGCCCCTCCTGGCTCTTGCCGCCGTCGAGGCGCTCCCCGCCGATCACATACGTGGGAGTGCCGGTCACCCCGATCGCCTTGCCCTCGGCCTGGTCCGCGTCGACGATCAGCATGTGCCGGCCGTCGATCAGCGCCGTGTCGAACTCCTCGGCATCCAGGCCCAGTTCACGCGCCACCTCGACCAGCAGCGCTTCGCCGCGCGCGGCAAGCTCCTCCGTGCGTGCCAGCACGGCCTCCGCGTACGCCCAGCCCTGGCCCTGCTCCGCCGCCTCCTCGGCCGCCTGCGCGGCGGCGAAAGCGTGCTTGTGCTTCTCCAGCGGGAAGTGCCGCAGCCGCACCTCCAGCCGGTCCCCGTACCGGGCGCGCAGGGCGTGGATGTCCGTCAGGGCGCTGTGGCAGTCGGAGCACTGGAGCTCGCACCACACGTCCAGGACGACGGGGGCGGCGGTGCTGTCGGGGGTCGAGTCACTCATGGGGCCAGTCTTCCAGCCTGGTCCCGGCCCGCCCAACCGGCACCTGGGAAGGAGCGCGTCCCGGAGATCTCCCTGAGACCCGCCCCGGGCCGTGGCCCCGGCGGCGTGCTCAGGTGCAGGATGGAAGGGACGTATCGCCCCACGCCTGGAGGACGGGATGCTTGCCGAGACCATTTGCTCCGCGGTGGCCGCGGCCGGCCTGGGCATCGCCGCGATCACGGCGTACCGCAAGCGGTTCCTGACCGCCACGCGGATCGCCGCCTACTCCCTGGTCCCCCTCGGGCTGGTGATGACCGGCGCCGTGGAGTGGCTCGCCAGGACGGCCTTCAGCCCGACCGCGTGGGCCGGCTTCGCGGTCCTCGGCGCCGCCTGGCTGCTGTTCACGTCGACCCGGGCCGTCGAGCGGCGTAGGGGCGGCACCCGCAAGGAACGCAAGGCCGCGGCCAAGGCGGCCGCCGGGCCTGAGGCCGTCGCCCCGGCCGCGTCGGCGCCGTCCCTGGGCCGTACCGCCACACCGCGGGCCACGAACACCACGGCGAACGCCGGGGACGACTTCAGCGACATCGAGGCCATCCTGAAGAAGCACGGCATCTGACCGGCCCAGCCGGTGCCCGTTCGGCAACGCGTCCGCGGGTCGAAACGAAATCCGGTGAACTGCCCGAGCCGTGAAGCGTGTTGAGCATTCACCACACGCTGTCCTGCGTCATCATCGCCCCGAGATGCTGGATACCTCGCGGGACGAGTCACCCGCCCCCACCGAAGAGCCGCGAGGCTGCCTTTTCGCGCTCTCCCAGCCGCCGCTGATGATCTTCCTCGCGGTGATCGGCTGTCTGCTGCTCATGGCGTCCGTCCACGACCTCTTCCTGCTGTGAGGGGGCCCGGACGGCCGGCTCAGCCCGCGGCTTCCTTGCGCCGCGCCCGGTACGCGGCCACATGGAGCCGGTTACCGCAGGTGCGGCTGTCGCAGTAGCGGCGCGAGCGGTTACGGGACAGGTCGACGAAGGCGCGCCCGCAGTCCGGTGCCTCACAGCGGCGCAGCCGCTCCTGCTCGCCCGCGACGACGATGAAGGCGAGGGCCATGCCGCAGTCCGCGGCCAGGTGGTCGGCCACCGACGCGCCCGGCGCGAAGTAGTGCACATGCCAGTCGTAGCCGTCGTGGTCGGTCAGCTGTGGCGTCGTGCCGGCGGCGGCCACCAGCTGATTGATCAGCGCCGCCGCGACCCGGGCGTCCGGCGCCGCGAACACCGCGGCGAAGCGTTCCCGCACCTCCCGTACGGCCTTCAGATCGCGTTCCCCCAGCTCACCCACGTCGCTGATGTCGTGCGCGCGCACGAACACGCCCAGCGCCGGTACGTCCCCGAGCTCGTCGCCCCGCTCGCCCTGCGGCGCGGTGTTCATCAGATCGACGACGGTGTCGAGGGCGATCCGGGTGTCGTGGGGGATCAGCACGCTTCGCTCCCTGGCCAGCTGCGGGCGGGCGCCCGCCGGATTGCGCTGACTCTAGCGGCTTGGGCACGAGGGACCCGGAGAGGTCCGAAACCGGGCCCCAAGAGGGCCCGAACCATCCCTGCCGGGGCCGAAAACCGCGCCGGAAGGCCCTACGGACGGCGCGGGGGGCGCCCCGGGGAGGTCAAAGCATGTCGGCGCCGTCACCGCGGTGGCTTCACGGTGACGGCGCCGACGTCCGCCGTTGGGGGTTGTCCGCGCGGCGCCGTCGCCCCGAGTCGGACGGCGCCGTGCGGCTCTCGGCCTGGCTCAGCTTTCGGCCAGGATGTGGGAGAGCTCCGTGTCAAGGTCGAAGTGGCGATGCTCGGTGCCGGGTGGCACCGCGGCGTCGGTCCGCTTCAGGAACGACTCCAGGGCGCGCGCCGGGGCCTCGAGCAGGGCTTCGCCTTCAGGGGAGCTCAGCGCGATGCAGACGACGCCTTGACCGTGGCTGCGCGACGGCCAGACGCGGACGTCGCCGGTGCCGGTGGGCCGGTGCAGACCTTCGGCGAGGAGATCGCGGGCGAAGACCCACTCGACCGTCTCTTCGGCACCGGTGTGGAAGGTGGCGTGCACGGCATAGGGATCGGCCGTGTCATACCGCAGGCCCGCGGGTACAGGCAGTGAGGACTCGCTCGACACAACGAGGCGCAGGTGCAGCTCGCAGCTGACCGTGGTGTTCATAAGCGCCAGGGCCTTTCGCTCAGTGTGCGCTCGGGGATTCGCACGTCGGCGAAATCGACATGCCACCTACGGTGCCGTTGTAAACCCCTCTGTCTGTTTTGTGATCCTTCAGGTAGCTCGTATGGCGGTGTGTGACTTCCGCTCGTACCGCCATTCGGGTACATCGGCGCGGTCCGGTAGGTTGGGCTCATGAATGCGGAGAGTGACGAGCGGGGAAAGGTCGCCGGGCCCGGGACCGAGGCCGCCGCGACGGGGGACGTAACGGAAGGGGAGTCGCCGCTCGGCTCCCGAGCGCCCGAGTTCATCAAGGCGCGCCGGACACTCCACCTGAGCTGGCAGGTCGGCGTCTTCGTGGTCGGCCTGGCCGTGGTCG
Organism: Streptomyces sp. NPDC039465; assembly: GCF_055639315.1. Lineage (NCBI taxonomy): Bacteria > Bacillati > Actinomycetota > Actinomycetes > Kitasatosporales > Streptomycetaceae > Streptomyces > Streptomyces sp. NPDC039465. The sequence continues at coordinate 84,597 of NZ_JBVKAP010000010.1, forward strand.
GCGCGGGCGTGGCGATGCTGGTGCTGCCGGGGCCGGGCTGGGTGGTGATCTTCGGTGGCATGGCCATCTGGGCCACCGAGTTCGTCTGGGCACAGCTGGTGCTGCGCTGGACGAAGCGGAAGGTGACCGAGGCGGCACAGAAGGCGCTCGACCCCAAGGTGCGGCGCCGCAACATCATCCTGACCACGGTCGGTCTGGTGATCGTCGCGGTGCTGGTGGGTTTCTACCTCTGGAAGTACGGGCTCGCCCTGCCCTGGAACATCGACCGTTGACCGTTCTGGTGGTCAAAGGCCCCGCTGACATGGGGTAATGTTTGCGGTGCGCCCGGGCGATTAGCTCAGTGGGAGAGCGCTTCGTTCACACCGAAGAGGTCACTGGTTCGAACCCAGTATCGCCCACCCGGATCGAAGGCCCTGGAGGATCTCCTCCAGGGCCTTCGTCGTGTCCCGGCCCCCTCAGGGGTCGGGCTCAGTGCACCGACCCTCTGAGGGCCGGGCTCAGTGCAGCCGGCCGAGCCGGTCGCGCAGCCGCCGTGCGTCCCGCAGCCGCTGCTCGTAGGTGGCCCCCACGGCGAGCAGCAGCAGCCCGGCCAGCAGCGGCGGCAGCCAGCGGGGCAGCGCACCGACGGCCTGGACCACGTACGGCGCCAGCTCGTGCAGGGCGTCGAGGCCGAGGACGACCCCGCCGAGGACCAGCGGAGCCTGGAGCCGCAGCCGGGCGCCGGCCAGGGTGACCACCAGCGCGGCGGCCCCCAGGAGCAGTGGACGCAGCCAGTGGTCGTCCCCCCAGGCCGCGGCGAGGCTCGGCAGGAGCGTCGCCGCGAGGCCCGGGCCGTACGCCGTCCAGGACGAGACCTGCGGGTCCCGCCGGCGCCGCAGCACCCCGACGGCAAGGGCAGGGACGGTGACCGGGAGGGTGTACGCCTCCGGCGCCGAGACCTCCCAGGAGCCCAGCCGCACCCAGGTCGCCAGCAGGAAGAGCCCGCCCGCGATCCATCCGGCGACCGGCCGGCGCTCTTCCCGTACGGCCGTCGCCCCGGCCACGACCCCGCCCAGCGCGAGCACCAGCGCCAGGTGAGCCGGACGCTGTACGGCGAGCCCGACCGCGAGCACTCCGGCGGCCGCCCCGGTGACCTCCACGGGCAGCGCGACCGGGTGCCGCCGCAGCCTGGCGCCCAGAGCCGCGGTGGCGGCCGGCACGGCGAGCAGCGCGAGCGCCGCCTGGTGCACCGGCAGCCCGGCGGCCGCGGCGCCCGCCGCCACCAGCCCCGTGGCGGCGACGACGGCCGAGCAGGCGGCCACGGCCCGTACGGCACCGGCAGCGGCCACCGCCACCACCGCGAACAGCGCGCAGAGCACCCCCAGGGCGACGAACGTCGCCGACCGCGTCCCCAGGGCCAGCACAGCCCCGCCGACGGCCGCCACCAGAGCGCATCCGAGCGCGGTGAGGGCGAGCGCCCGCTCGGCGCTGAGGCTCGGCGCGGCGGCGTCACCGGCCACCGGACCCGACGCGGCCGGGGCACCGGAGGCCACGGGCCCCCGAGGAGCGGCCGGCGCGGCGCCCCCGCCCAGGCCCCTCGTCAGCAGCCCGGGGCGGGCCGCGACCGTCAAGGCCGCCGCTGTCGTCAGGAGGAACGACGTCACGCTCGGACCGGTCGGCAGCAGCAGGGCCGTCGCACAGGCGAGGGCCAGCGCCGTGCAGCGGGACCACGCGTACGGGAACCAGGCCAGCGCCGCCGCGGCCGTCAGCAGCACCAGCGGGGCCGTGGGCTCGGTGTGGGGAAGGGCAGGGGCGCCCTCCCAGATGCCGTTCAGCGTCCTCAGCGGGACCGCCAGCGCCACCGCCACCGCCGGCAGCGCCCACGCCACCGAGGCGGCCGCGACCGTCCCCGACGCGACCGTGAAGCCCTGCCTCACCCGGCGCGGAGCCGCCAGGAGGGCCACCCCGCACAGCAGATAGGCCAGAACCGCCCAGTCCGAGGGGACGGCAGCACGGAGCACGCCACCCACCGCGGCCACCGCCGTGAGGCCCGCCACCGCGGCGCCGGCTGTCGCAGCGGCGGGCGTCCGCCACGTCGCGTACAGCGCCACCGCCGCCGCGGCCACCAGCAGCGCCCCCGGGGTGAGGGCAGCCGCCACGGACCCGGCGCTCACCGAGAACCATGCCCCCGCCAGCAGCGCCCAGCCGCCCGTCACGCCCCCGACCGTCAGCGCGACGACCCGGACCGCGATCCGTCCCGTTGCCCGCTCCGCCACCACTGCCATCCCGGCCGCCGTCGCCAGCGCCGCCCAGCCGAGCACCAGACCGCCCGCGTCCGCCGCCAGCGCCCACAGCGGCAGGGGAAGCCCCGCCACGGCCACCGCGGCCGGCAGCGGAATCCTCAGCCGCCCCAGCATCAGCCCGTACGCCGTCCACACCCCGCACAGCACGGCCGCCGCGGCCGCCGTGTACCCGACCGCGTCGGACCCCGGCAGCGCGACCCGGTACAGCGCGTACGCGTCCAGGACCGTCAGAACCAGTCCCAGCGCCGCCACCGACTCCGCCGTCGACACCAGACCGCGACGCAGCAGCGGCGCGGGCGCGCCGAGCGCTGCGACGGTCACGGCGGCCAGCACGGCGGCGCGGCCGCCGATGCCCAGATGGCCCCAGCTGACCAGGGTGAACGCGACGGCCGCCACCGTCAGGAGGATCCCGCCGAGCGTCAGCAGAACGTTTTGCACGCTGGGCGGGGAAGCCTCGGCGCGCGGGCCCCAGGCCCTCGGTGCGGCGGAGACGGGCGGGTGCAGGACATGCAGCAGCCAGGCACGGCGGGCGAGCAACTGGGACCGGCGGGCATCGAGTTGAGCCAGCTCACGGTCGACCAGCGCCAGCTCCTCGGCGGGCGGCAGGGCAGTGGACATGCCAGGAGTGTGGCTCAGGGCACACCCGCCGGCATGGGCGGGGATACTCAGATCCTCGCTGAGTACTCACATGCCGCCAGGGTGAGTTTGAACGGAACCCGCCGGGACCTGTATGGTTCTACCCGTTCCCGGGCGATTAGCTCAGTGGGAGAGCGCTTCGTTCACACCGAAGAGGTCACTGGTTCGAACCCAGTATCGCCCACCGGGAAAGGGCCGGTCCGCATCGCGGACCGGCCCTTTTTGCACCCACCCGCGCCATGAACCCGCACCATGAATCACGCGGCGGCCGCCGGAAGTTCGGGCCGCAGCGGCCAGGCCGGGTCGACCGCCTCCGGCGTACCGTTGCGCGCGAACCACGCCTGCAGCCCCCGCGCCTGCGCCGCATGCCACACCGCCTGCAATGTGTGCAGCTCCGCCGGGGACAACCGCTCCAGGCGGGCCGCGAACCTCCGCGCCACCGCCCGTACGACCTCCATCGCCGCCGTCGCATCGGCGGCCGCGTCGTGCGCCCCCTCCAGCTCCACCCCGTACTGCGCACACAGGTCGGTCAGCGTGCGCCGGCCCTTGCGATACCGGTCCAGATGCTTGTCCAGAACCCTCGGGTCCAGGACACACAGCGGCACGTTCTCCAGATAGCGCGCCAGCGATGAAGCCCGATGGCGCCGCAGCTCCCGGTCCAGCATGGTCAGGTCGAACGGCGCGTTCATCACCACGATCGGCCGCCCCGCGGCACACTGCTCCGCCAGCGCCCGGCCTATCTCCTCCATCACCGGCGCGGGCCACCGCCCGTTGCACCGCAGATGATCCTCCGTCAGGCCGTGCACCGCAGTTGCCTCGGCCGGCACCGGGACCCCCGGATTCACCAGCCAGCGAGTCACCCGCGGCCGCGCACCCGCAGCATCCTGGACGACGAGGGCGGCCGAGACTATCCGGTCCTCCTCGATGTCAATCCCCGTGGTTTCCGTGTCGAATGAGGCCAAGGGGCCCTCGTACCACAGCGTCATCGCCGAACTCCTCGCACCTGACTGGCAGATGGCGTCGGCCCCTGCCCGAACCGGTGATACCCGGCCTGTTTGCGCTGTACGCAAGGGGGTGACAACACAGATGACGGGACGTGAGTTGACGCCCCGTCTCGGGGAAAACCGATCGGAACGGCCCGGAAGGTACGGGGAGCCCCATGGCGCTCGCGCAGCCCGAACCCCAAGGAGGGCTGTTGCCGCAGCGGACCGTACCGCTGCGCGGAGCGCTCGCCACCACCGCCTGCATGGAGACCCTCCAGGTGGGCTACCTCCACGCGGTCGCGGCCGCCGCCGGCTGCTCGCTCGCACAGCCCTTTCCGGACAACGGCATCGACTGGCACGTGAGCCACAGCGCTCCCGGCCACACCGTCGACGACGAAGTCACCATCAAGGTCCAGCTCAAATGCACGTACCAGATCGCCCCGCACCCACCCGGGCCCGCGTTCTCCTTCACCCTCGACAACGACCACCTGGTGAAGCTGGCCCGCAGCCCCGTCTCGGTGCACAAGATCCTCGTCGTGATGCTCGTGCCCCGGACCCAGGACGAATGGCTACGGGCCAGCCACGACCGGCTCGACCTGCGCCACTGCTGCTACTGGATCAACCTGGCCGGTCACGCCGTGACAGGCAGACGCCGCACCACCGTGCGCATACCGACGTCACGGATCTTCGACGACCGGGCCCTGTGCGAGATCATGGCCCGCGTCGGGGTGGGAGGGAGACCCTGATGCACCGCCCGATCGACGAGCAACCCACCGGCCCGCTCCCGCCCGCCGACGCCCGCCCCCGCCCCCCGCTGCCCGGCCCCTGGCACGGCGGCGCCCAGGAACCCGACCCCGCCCGCGTGGACCCGCTCGTACTCGGCGCCCTGCTCGCCCGGCACGGCTGGCGGCGACGCGGCGGCGCGGCCGGCCGCTACACCCGCTGGACCCCACCCGGCCCCGGCACCGGCACGAGCCTCCTCGTCCCCGAAAGCCGCGCCTTCCCCGACTGCGAAGACCTCGTCGGCGAAGCCCTCACCGCGCTCGCCCGCAGCGCCGCCCCCTCCGCGCGCGAAGTCCTCGTCTCCCTCACCGTCCCCAGCGACGAGATCCGCTGGTGGCGCGACACACCCCAGGGCCCCTCCGGCGAGGTGCCCTGGCCCGTCCAGGAACAGCTCAGGTCCGCCGCCCGCCAGCTGCTCCTGGCCGGCGCACTCGCCGTACGCGGCCGGGCCGGCTACTACGGCGCCCGCCACCGCAGGCAGGCCCAGGCCTCACTGGAAGGCGTCCTCGTCGCCGCCGGATCCGCAGGCCGCGGCCTGACCGCGTTCGTCCCCGTCGACCCCGGCCGCTCGATCGCCGTCCGGCTCTACCACGCGCTGTACGCGGCCCGGGAGGCCGCCGACTACCAGCGCGCCACCGGCGGCATGGAGGCGTTCGACGCCGCCGTCGAGGCCGGGGTGAGCCGCGAACTGACCGAGGCGCTCATCGCGCTGGTACGGGGCGCCGAAGGCGCCAGGATCGCCCTGGAGTGGGCCCCGGCCGCCGGAGTCCCCGAAGGCTGCGCCGCGCGGCCCGAGCCCGTGGAGTTCTCCCCCGGCGACCTGCCCGCCCTGCGCGAGGCGGGCAGCCGCTACCTCTCCGACGAGCCCTCCATCCCCGTCCGGATCACCGGCACGGTGGTCCGTATGCGCAGGTCAGGCCCGGGCGGCGAGGGCACCGTACGGCTCCGCGTGCTCGGCGGGGCGGAGGTCCCGCACGTGCGGGTCGCCCTCGACGAGGAGTCGTACCGCACAGCCGGCCACGCCCATCTGCTCGGACTGCCGATCCGGGTCGTGGGCCGACTGGAGAGCCGGGGCGGCTTCCGGCGGCTCACGGACGCCTCCGGGGTCGTGCCCGTACAGGTCGACGAGGCCGAGCGGGACCGGCTGCTGAAGTCGCTCCAGGAGAATCTGGACTTCTTCGAGGAGGCCTGCGGCAACGACGACTGACCCGCTGTTTCGCGGTCGGGCACGGATGCTCGGTACGATCAACGGCGACGCGGCACCTCGTCTCTGCCGCGCACCACCGGCGCCGGCACCTCGTGTCTGCCGCGCCCCTATGTATGGAGCACCCGTGTCTGATGTCCGTGTGACCGTCCAGTCCGCCTCAGGAACCGAGGAACGGGCGGTGAGCGCGGGCACCACGGCCGGCGCCCTGTTCGCCGACGACCGGACCGTCGTCGCCGCCCGCGTCGGCGGCGAGCTGAAGGACCTGGCCTACGCCCTCGCCGAGGGTGACGTCGTCGAACCCGTCGAGATCTCCTCCGAGGACGGTCTCAACATCCTGCGCCACTCCACCGCGCACGTCATGGCCCAGGCCGTGCAGGAACTCTTCCCCGAAGCCAAGCTCGGCATCGGCCCGCCGGTCCGGGACGGCTTCTACTACGACTTCGACGTCGCAAAGCCGTTCACCCCCGAGGATCTCAAGGCCATCGAGAAGAAGATGCAGGAGATCCAGAAGCGCGGCCAGCGCTTCTCGCGCCGTGTCGTCACCGACGAGGCCGCCCGCGAGGAGCTCGCCGACGAGCCGTACAAGCTGGAGCTCATCGGCATCAAGGGCGGCGCGTCGACCGACGACGGCGCGAACGTCGAGGTGGGCGGCGCCGAGCTGACCATCTACGACAACCTGGACGCGAAGACCGGCGAGCTGTGCTGGAAAGACCTCTGCCGGGGCCCGCACCTGCCGACCACCCGGAACATCCCGGCGTTCAAGCTGATGCGGAACGCGGCCGCCTACTGGCGGGGCAGCGAGAAGAATCCCATGCTCCAGCGCATCTACGGCACCGCCTGGCCGTCGAAGGAGGAGCTGAAGGCCCACCTCGACTTCCTCGCCGAGGCCGAGAAGCGCGACCACCGGCGTCTGGGTACTGAGCTGGACCTTTTCTCCATCCCGGACGAGATCGGCTCCGGCCTCGCGGTCTTCCACCCGCGCGGCGGCATCATCCGCCGGGTCATGGAGGACTACTCGCGCAAGAAGCACGAGGAGGAGGGCTACGAGTTCGTCTACTCGCCGCACGCCACCAAGGGCGCCCTCTTCGAGAAGAGCGGCCACCTGGACTGGTACGCCGAGGGCATGTACCCCCCCATGCAGCTCGACGGTGGTACGGACTACTACCTCAAGCCCATGAACTGCCCGATGCACAACCTGATCTTCGACGCGCGTGGCCGGTCCTACCGTGAGCTGCCGCTGCGACTGTTCGAGTTCGGCACGGTGTACCGGTACGAGAAGTCGGGCGTCGTGCACGGCCTGACCCGCGCCCGCGGCTTCACCCAGGACGACGCGCACATCTACTGCACCCGCGAGCAGATGGCGGAGGAGCTGGACAGGACCCTCACCTTCGTCCTGAACCTGCTGCGCGACTACGGTTTGACCGACTTCTACCTGGAGCTGTCGACCAAGGACGAGACGAAGTTCGTCGGCTCGGACGAGGCATGGGAGGAGGCCACCGCGGTCCTCCAGCAGGTCGCCGAGAAGCAGGGCCTCCCGCTGACCCCGGACCCGGGTGGCGCGGCCTTCTACGGCCCGAAGATCTCCGTGCAGGCGCGGGACGCCATCGGTCGGACCTGGCAGATGTCGACCGTGCAGCTCGACTTCAACCTCCCGGAGAGGTTCGACCTCGAGTACACCTCGGCGGACGGCTCCCGCCAGCGGCCGGTGATGATCCACCGTGCGCTCTTCGGCTCCATCGAGCGGTTCTTCGCCGTCCTGCTGGAGCACTACGCGGGCGCGATGCCGCCGTGGCTGGCCCCGGTCCAGGCGGTCGGCATCCCGATCGGTGACGCGCACGTCGAGTACCTCCAGGAATTCGCGGCGGAGGCGAAGCGGAAGGGGCTGCGGGTCGAGGTCGACGCGTCCTCGGACCGCATGCAGAAGAAGATCCGCACCCACCAGAAGCTCAAGGTGCCGTTCATGATCATCGTCGGTGACGAGGACATGTCCGCCGGCACGGTCTCCTTCCGCTACCGCGACGGCTCGCAGGAGAACGGGATTCCCCGTGACCAGGCGCTGGCGAAGCTCGTTGAGGTGGTTGAGAAGCGCGTCCAGGTGTGACGTGTTCCCCGCATGAGCGGGGGTGGTCCCGACCCTAAGAAGTACGTCGGGTCTGACGAAGTGTGCTCCCCGCACACGCGGGACTCGGCCCCCGGGAAGCTCAGCTTCCCGGGGGCCTTCGCTCGTCCTCCCGCGTGAACGTCTGGATCAGCCAGGACGAGAACGAGCCCGTCACCGCGCCCAGCAGCCCCAGTCCGCACGCCATCATTCCCACCGCCGTGATCCGCCCGACCGTGGTCACCGGCGTCACATCCCCGTACCCCACCGTCGCCAGCGTCGCGCACGCCCACCAGACCGCGTCGCCGAAGCTCTGGATCGACGCCCCCGGAGCGCCGTGCTCCACGTGGTAGACGGTCAGCGCCCCCGCGAAGCCGAGCAGGCCCACCGTGAGGCCCGCGTACACGATCACGCGCGCGTAGAGGCTGAGCCGGGGCCGTGCGCGGCGGCGCTGGATGGTCTCGTACAGGCGGACGACCCGCAGGGGCCGCAGGAGGGGGAGGATCAGTACCAGCGTGTCCAGCCAGTGGCTGCGTACGAAGCGGAGTCCCTGGCCGCTGAGGCGGAGCCGTACGGCGTAGTCGAGGGCGAAGAGGGCCCAGGTGGCGATCATGACGGCGACGCTGAGGAGCCGCCAGGCGTCGGGGAGACCGGGGGCGAGGACTCGTACCGCGTAGCCGGCGAGGAAGAGGAGCGAGGCGACGGCGAGCGGGGTCTCGGTGTGGTGCTCCCAGCGTTCTTGGCTCTCGGTCACCGGCTCAGCATCCCCTCACCGGCCACGCCCGCACATGATCGACGCCCCGGCAGCACGCTCCGAACGGGCGAAGCCATATGCTGCACAGCATGACGATTGAGCCGGAGCAGCAGATCGGAGTGGGGACGCAGGATGCGTTCCAGCGCCTGTGGACGCCTCACCGGATGGCGTACATCCAGGGCGAGAACAAGCCGACCGGCCCGGGGGCCGACGACGGCTGTCCGTTCTGCTCGATTCCGGCGAAGTCCGACGAGGACGGGCTGGTGATCGCCCGCGGCGAGAAGGTGTACGCCGTGCTGAATCTGTACCCGTACAACGGCGGCCATCTGATGGTCGTGCCGTACCGCCATGTCGCCGACTACACGGAGCTGGACGACGCGGAGACGGTGGAGCTGGCGGCGTTCACCAAGCATGCGATGACGGCGCTGCGGGCGGCTTCGGGGGCCCATGGTTTCAACATCGGCATGAACCAGGGCGGGGTCGCCGGGGCGGGTATCGCCGCCCACTTGCACCAGCACGTCGTGCCGCGCTGGGGTGGCGACACCAATTTCATGCCGGTGGTCGGTCACACCAAGGTGCTGCCGCAGCTGCTCGCGGACACCCGCAAGATGCTGGCGGACGCCTGGCCTGCGGCCTGACGTCCGCGTTCCGGCGGCTGGGCCCTGCCTCCGGCGGCTGGGCCCTGTTGCTGCGGGCTATGCGTCGTAGAGGTCGGCCTTCTTGGGCATCGGTTCCTGGACCATGCCGCTGAGGACCAGCGAGCGGTTGGTGAAGCGTTCGGTGTCCACGCCGTGCTCGTCGAGGACCTTGATGGTGGCGGCGTGGACCGCGCGCATCACGGGGGTGGCCGCGCGGATCACGTCGTCGGCCATGAAGCGGTTGCCCCAGGGCTTGGCGGCCCAGGCGTGCCGCAGGCCGAACGGCTCCGGCAGGACGAGTTTGCCGCCGAGGAAGTCGAGGATCGGCGGGAACCACGTCAGGGGCGCGCGGACGGCCTGGCGGACGACCTCGTTGGTCTCCACGAGCGGCAGGGGGATTTCCTTGGTCTCCCAGAACCGGACGGTCTTGGAGACTTCCTTGGTCTTGGGGGCCGGTTTGGTGGTGAAGAGGCCGTGGACCGGGCCCAGTGCATGTCCTGTGACCTCGATGCGCAGGGTGTGCAGCAGTGAGGTCACCGTGATCATCATGGTGAGGACCAGCTGGCCGTCCCAGAGGGTGAACTGCACGCCGAGGTAGTGGCGGTTGCCGCTGCCGAACTGCTGGTCGTTGCAGATGCGCTGTATTTCGTGGGGCTTCACCTGGAAGGTGACGATGTTCTCGCCCTCCGGGCGGGCGACCTCCTTGGCGCCCTCGCCGACGGGGGAGACGATCCAGTGCTTCACCGTCGGCTTGGGGAAGCCGGTCTTCAGTGAGCCGCGTTCCAGCATTTTCAGCTGGTCGTGGATGGGGCGTACGACGTCCCAGGCGCGGAAGTCGTGGATCTCCCTGCCTTCCTTGGGGACGAGCTCCTCGGCCAGTGTCCAGCTGCCCCAGCGGGTGCCCATGCCCAGTATTCCCTTGGCGCCCGCGTAGAAGACGATGTTGGACTGCTGCTCGGCGGTGAGCTTCTCCAGGGCTTGACGGAGCTCCTCGGCGGCGCTCTCGCTGGGGTCCTGGGGGACCGCCTCGGGGATCTTGGCGCCGATGCCGCCGCCGCTGAGCAGGGAGTCCCAGCGGGCCCGCAGGTCCTTGGCGGTGCTCTCGCAGATGCGTTTGGCGAGGAACCAGCCGAGCGCCGGGGCGATGATCATCGCGCGCAGGTAGAGCGAGAGGAAGCCGGTGAAGGGCAGGGCGACCATCATGAGCACGGCGAGGATGCCGACGCCGGCGAGCAGGGCGGTGCCCAGGGCGCCGGCCTTCTTGTCGGAGGCGCCGGCGATGGTGCGGCGCAGCTGGAAGACGCCGAGCCACAGCAGCAGCCCGGGCAGGAAGAGGACGCCGAAGAAGAAGGTGACGAGGGTGAGCCGGATGTCGCGCTGTTTGCGGATCCGGGTGGCTGCGAGGCAGTGCTCGACGACCGGCTGGGGTTCGGTGCCGAACGACTGGATCAGCGCCTTGCGGGCGCCGCCGAGGAGCCGGACTTGCACGGCCCGGGAGAACGCCTCGCCCAGGTCGGGTTCGAAGAGGCTGAACTTGCCCTTCTTGACCGCGGATTCATGCCATTCGTTGTTGGCTTCCAGGATCTTGTCCACCGGGCCGTCGCGGTACGCGGCGGAGGCGAGCGCATGTGTCGCCGCCGTCTGTCCGTCCGACCCCTGGAGGGGGATCTGTGCCCCGGGACCGAAACCTCCGTCGAAACTCAACTCCGCCCCCATCGCCGCGTGCCGCGCGTGTCTCCGCTCTGCGGCCTGTTCCCAACCCGCGTGCCCCGCACACCTTCTGAGCTGGGGCACCCCAGCGTATCCGCCACGCGGTGTGCGCGTCAGGCGACCGGACAAGGGCGGCCGAATGCCGCCCACCCGTGTGGAGTTGGGGTGGGCGGCAGGGTCGGCCGGGCTGAACTATGTTCCCTTTTCCGCCTGTTCGCGGATCTTGTCCGCGAGCTGCGGTGGCATGGCCTCGTGCCGGGCGTACGAGCGGTCGAAGCGGCCCGTGCCGTGCGAGATGGACCGCAGGTCCACCGCGTACCGGCCGATCTCGATCTCCGGTACCTCGGCCCGTACGAGCGTTCGTCCCGGGCCCGCCTGTTCGGTGCCGACGACTCGGCCGCGCCGTCCGGACAGATCGCTCATCACCGCGCCGACGTAACCGTCCGGCACGAGCACCTCGACCTCGGCGACCGGCTCCAGCAGGTCGATCCGCGCATCGGCGGCGGCCTCGCGCAGCGCCAGCGCGCCGGCCGTCTGGAAGGCGGCGTCGGAGGAGTCCACCGAGTGCGCCTTGCCGTCCAGCAGCGTCACGCGCACGTCGACCAGCGGGTATCCGGCGGCGACGCCGCGCGCCGCCTGGGCGCGTACGCCCTTCTCGACGGACGGGATGAACTGGCGGGGGACCGCGCCGCCGACGACCTTGTCGACGAACTCGATCCCGGAGCCCGCCGGCAGCGGCTCCACCTGGATCTCGCAGATCGCGAACTGGCCGTGCCCGCCGGACTGTTTCACGTGCCGCCCGCGGCCGGCCGCCGGCGTGGCGAACGTCTCCCGTAGGGAGACCTTGTGCGGGACGACGTCGACCTGGACGCCGTAGCGGCTGCGCAGCCGTTCCAGGGCCACGTCCATCTGGGCCTCGCCCAGGCACCAGAGCACGACCTGGTGGGTGTCCTGGTTCTGTTCGAGCCGCAGGGTCGGGTCCTCGGCGACGAGCCGCGCGAGGCCCTGGGAGAGCTTGTCCTCGTCGGCCTTGCTGTGTGCCTGGATGGCGAGCGGCAGGAGCGGGTCGGGCATGGACCAGGGCTCCATGAGCAGCGGATCGTCCTTGCCGGACAGGGTGTCGCCGGTCTCCGCGCGGGCGAGTTTGGACACGCAGGCGAGGTCGCCGGCGATGCACCGGTTGAGCCCGCGCTGATGCTTGCCGAAGGGGACCGACAGCCCGCCGATGCGTTCCTCGACGTCGTGGTCCTCATGGCCGCGGTCCTCCAGGCCGTGGCCGGAGACGTGGACGGTCTCGTCGGGGCGCAGGGTGCCGGAGAAGACCCGTACCAGCGAGAGCCGGCCGACGTAGGGGTCGGACGCGGTCTTGACGACCTCGGCGACCAGCGGGCCGTCCGGGTCGCACACGACCCGGGGGCGGGGTTTGCCGTCGGGGGTGGTGACGGTGGGCACCTCCCGCTCCAGTGGGGTCGGGAAGCCGCCGGTGATCAGTTCGAGCAGTTCGACCGTGCCGAGGCCCTCCTTGCCGCCGTCCGAGGCGGGCGCGGCGGCGAGCACGGGATGGAAGACGCCCCGGGCGACGGCCTTCTCCAGGTCGTCGACGAGCGTCTTGAGGTCGATCTCCTCGCCGCCGAGGTAGCGGTCCATGAGGGATTCGTCCTCGCTCTCGGCGATGATCCCCTCGATGAGCCGGTTGCGGGCCTCCTGGATGAGCTCCTCCTGCCCGGTGTCAGGCGGATTCTCCAGCCGCGAGCCGGAGGAGTAGTCGAAGATCTTGCGGGTGAGCAGTCCGACCAGGCCGGTGGCGGGCGCGTGCCCGTCGGGTGCTTCGGCGCCGTGGACCGGCAGGTAGAGCGGGAGTACGGCGTCGGGGTCGTCGCCGCCGAAGATCTGTCCGCACACCTTGGTGAGCTCGTCGAAGCTGGTGCGCGCGGTGTCCAGGTGGGTGACGACGATGGCGCGGGGCATGCCGACGGCCGCGCACTCCTCCCACACCATGCGGGTGGCGCCCGCGACGGCATCGGCCTCCTGTGCGGCGGAAACGACGAAGAGGGCCGCGTCCGCAGCCCGCAGACCGGCCCTCAGCTCCCCGACGAAGTCGGCGTACCCGGGGGTGTCGAGGAGGTTGATCTTGTACCCGCCCCATTCCACCGGGACGAGGGAGAGCTGTACGGAGCGTTGCTGGCGGTGCTCGATCTCGTCGTAGTCGGAGACCGTGCCGCCGTCCTCGACCCGCCCGGCCCGGTTGACCGCGCCGGCGGTCAGGGCCAGTGCCTCGACGAGGGTGGTCTTGCCCGATCCGCTGTGGCCGACCAGCACCACGTTGCGTACCTCCGAGGGCTGGTCGGCCGCTGTAGCCCTGCCGGCGGCCCCGGGGTGGGTGTTCGCCTTGTCGCCCATGATTCATGCCTCCCGATCGCTTGCACGGTGAGGTGGGGGCGCGGGCGGGGAGCCGCGACGGGAGGCTCCGGCGATGCCCGCGGTGGTCTTTCGAGCTTTGCACTGCCGTCACGCTGCGTCCATACGTCGTACGGCGCCGACGGCGCTCGCCGGAGACGACGGCCGGAGCGCGACGGCCCCGGCGGGTGGGCCGGGAGGGCCCGGCGACCGGCGCGCGGCGGGCTCGCGGGGGGCGCGACGCGACGGGCCGGGTGCGCGGCGTGCCCCCGGTACCGTCCTGGCTACGATGGGCCAGCCGGTGGCCATAGGGGCCGCGCGGCCCACCGACCCCTCGGGAAGGCCATGCTGAACAAGTACGCGCGTGCCTTTTTCACGCGTGTCCTCACGCCGTTCGCCGCGTTTCTGCTCCGCCGGGGAGTGAGCCCCGACGCGGTCACGCTCGTCGGCACGGCCGGGGTGATGGCGGGTGCGCTGGTCTTCTTCCCCCGGGGAGAGTTCTTCTGGGGCACGATCGTCATCACGCTGTTCGTCTTCTCGGACCTGATCGACGGCAACATGGCCCGCCAGGCGGGTATCTCCAGCCGGTGGGGCGCGTTCCTCGACTCGACCCTCGACCGGGTCGCCGACGGGGCGATCTTCGGTGGCTTCGCGCTCTGGTACGCGGGCGGCGGGAACGACAACGTCCTGTGCGCCGTGTCGATCTTCTGCCTGGCGAGCGGCCAGGTGGTCTCGTACACCAAGGCGCGCGGTGAGGCCATCGGCCTGCCGGTGGCCGTCAACGGCCTGGTGGAGCGCGCCGAGCGGCTGGTGATCTCGCTGGTCGCGGCCGGTCTGGCCGGTCTGCACGGGTTCGGTGTGCCGGGCATCGACATCCTGCTCCCGATCGCCCTGTGGATCGTGGCCGTGGGCTCGGCGGTGACCCTGGGGCAGCGGGTGGTGACGGTACGGCGCGAATCGGCCGAGGCCGACGCGGCCGCCGCGCACGGACGGGAGGCGACATCGTGAGCGGTGTGAAGGACAGGCTCACCGACAGCCTGTACGGACTGGGCTGGGCCACCGTGAAGAAGCTCCCGGAGCCGGTCGCGGCCGGGCTCGGCCGCCGCATTGCCGACCTGGCCTGGAGCCGCCGCGGCAAGAGCGTCCTGCGGCTGGAGTCCAACCTCGCGCGCGTGGTGCCCGACGCCACTTCCGAGCGCCTGGCCGAGCTCTCCAAGGCCGGCATGCGCTCGTACATGCGCTACTGGATGGAGTCCTTCCGGCTGCCGACCTGGAGCAAGGAGCGGGTCTCGGACGGCTTCGACGTGAAGGACGTCCACCACCTCACGGACGGCCTGGCCGCCGGCAAGGGCGTCATACTCGCGCTGCCGCACCTGGCCAACTGGGATCTCGCCGGGGTGTGGGTGACCCGCTGCCTGGGCGTGCCGTTCACCACCGTCGCCGAGCGGCTCAAGCCGGAGACGCTGTACGACCGCTTCGTCGCCTACCGCGAATCGCTGGGGATGGAGGTGCTACCGCACGCCGGCGGCTCCGCCTTCGGGACCCTCGCGCGGCGGCTGCGGGCCGGGGGACTGGTCTGCCTGGTGGCCGACCGGGACCTGTCCGCGTCCGGTGTGGAGGTGAAGTTCTTCGGCGAGACCGCGCGCATGCCCGCGGGGCCGGCGATACTCGCCCAGCAGACCGGCGCGCTGCTGCTGCCGGTGACTCTCTGGTACGACGACACGCCGGTGATGAAGGGGCGGATCCATCCGCCGATCGAGGTACCCGAAACAGGCGACAGGGCGGAGAAGACGTCCTCCATGACACAGGCGCTGGCCGACGCCTTCGGCACCGGCATCGCCGGACACCCGGAGGACTGGCACATGCTCCAGCGGCTGTGGCTCGCCGACCTCGAGGAGCGCCCCGCGCCGCCCGGGGAGCCGCGCCCATGAAGATCGGCATCGTCTGCCCGTACTCCTGGGACGTGCCCGGCGGCGTCCAGTTCCACATCCGGGACCTCGCCGAGCATCTGATCCGGCTCGGCCACACCGTCTCGGTTCTCGCCCCCGCCGACGACGAGACCCCGCTGCCGCCGTACGTCGTCTCGGCGGGCCGGGCCGTGCCCGTCCCGTACAACGGCTCGGTGGCCCGGCTCAACTTCGGCTTCCTGTCGGCCGCGCGGGTGCGGCGCTGGCTGCACGACGGCACCTTCGACGTCATCCACATCCACGAGCCGACCTCGCCGTCCCTGGGGCTGCTCACCTGCTGGGCGGCGCAGGGGCCGATCGTGGCGACCTTCCACACCTCCAACCCGCGCTCGCGCGCGATGATCGCCGCCTATCCGATCCTCCAGCCCGCGCTGGAGAAGATCAGCGCGCGGATCGCGGTGAGCGAGTACGCGCGCAGGACGCTGGTGGAGCATCTTGGCGGCGACGCGGTCGTCATCCCGAACGGCGTCGACGTCGACTTCTTCGCCAAGGCCGAGCCGAAGGCGGAGTGGCAGGGCGGCACGCTGGGCTTCGTCGGGCGTATCGACGAGCCGCGCAAGGGCCTGCCGGTCCTGATGAAGGCGCTGCCCAAGATCCTCGCCGAGCGGCCCGACGCGCGGCTCCTGGTCGCGGGCCGCGGCGACGAGGAGGAGGCGGTGGCCTGCCTGTCGCCGGAGATGCGCCGACAGGTCGAGTTCCTCGGCATGGTCAGCGACGAGGACAAGGCGCGGCTGCTGAGCAGCGTCGATGTGTACGTGGCGCCCAACACCGGCGGCGAGAGCTTCGGCATCATCCTCGTGGAGGCCCTCTCGGCGGGGGCCCCGGTCCTCGCCAGCGACCTCGACGCCTTCGCCCAGGTCCTGGACCAGGGTGGCGCGGGGGAGCTCTTCGCCAACGAGGACGCGGACGCGCTGGCCAAGACCGCCCTGCGGCTGCTGGCGGACGAGCCCCGCCGCGAGGAGCTCCGGGCCCGGGGCAGCGCGCATGTGCGCCGCTTCGACTGGTCGACGGTGGGCGCGGACATCCTGGCGGTGTACGAGACGGTGACGGACGGCGCGGCTTCGGTGGCGACGGACGAACGCACGGGCCTGATGGCGAGATTCGGCCTGGCCCGCGACTGATTTTTTTAGGGCTCGGTTCTCCTCCGGGCGCTTTTAGCGTGCGGAGGACGGTCGATTGTGCTCGGCCCCCTCGTTCCTCGGGGGCCTGCGCGCGTTCTCTCTTTCGGCACCCGCGCGCCCTTCGGCTCACTCGCCAGGCGGTCGGGGTGGGCGTTGGCGCCCCGGAGGCGAACCGAGCCCCCAAAAACAGCCGGTAGCCTGGGCGCCCGTGACCGCAACACTGATCTGGATCGTCGTCGGGCTTATCGCGATCGGCCTGTATTTGAGCTGGACCGCCGGGCGGCTCGACCGGCTGCATACGCGGATCGACGCGGCCCGCGCGGCCTTGGACGCGCAGCTCGTGCGGCGCGCTTCGGTCACTCAGGAGTTGGCGACTTCCGGTGTCCTGGATCCGGCTGCCTCGATCGTGCTGTACCAGGCCGCGCATGCTGCCCGGCAGGCGGAGGAGGAGCAGCGGGAGGTCGCGGAGAGTGAGCTCAGCCAGGCGTTGCGCGCGGTTTTCGGGGAGCCGGAACAGGTCGATGTGGTGCGGCAGGCTCCGGGCGGCGAGGAGGCGGCGGGGGAGCTGGCGGCGGCGGTGCGCCGTGTGCCGATGGCTCGCCGTTTCCACAACGACGCCGTCCGCGCGGCTCGTGCCCTGCGCCGCCACCGGAAGGTGCGCTGGTTCCGGCTGGCGGGGCACGCCCCGTTCCCGCTGGCTTTCGAGATGGACGACGAGCCGCCCGTGGCGCTGGCGGACCGCCCCTGACCTGGACCGCCGCACCCCCTGAGAGCCCCCTCATTCGAAGCCGGCGCACTGCCCTGACCTCGGAAAACGAGCCACCGCCTCTCTATTGGCCCTTGCTGTGGCCTTGAGGTGGCCTGTTTCCTTCCTGATGTCGTAACCCCCCGTTCTCCGAATGAGGTCCCTTCCGTGTCCAGCACGCTTCCCACCACCCCGCAGTCCGCTGAGTCCTCGGCGATCGGTACCTCTCGCGTCAAGCGCGGCATGGCCGAGCAGCTCAAGGGCGGCGTGATCATGGACGTGGTCAACGCCGAGCAGGCGAAGATCGCCGAGGACGCCGGCGCCGTGGCCGTCATGGCCCTGGAGCGGGTCCCCGCGGACATCCGCAAGGACGGCGGCGTGGCCCGCATGTCCGACCCGAACATGATCGAGGAGATCATCGGCGCCGTCTCGATCCCGGTCATGGCCAAGTCCCGCATCGGCCACTTCGTCGAGGCGCAGGTCCTGCAGTCCCTGGGTGTCGACTACATCGACGAGTCCGAGGTCCTCACCCCGGCCGACGAGGTCAACCACTCCGACAAGTGGGCCTTCACCACCCCCTTCGTCTGTGGCGCCACCAACCTGGGCGAGGCTCTGCGCCGCATCGCCGAGGGCGCGGCCATGATCCGTTCCAAGGGTGAGGCCGGCACCGGCAACGTCGTCGAGGCCGTCCGCCACCTGCGCCAGATCAAGAACGAGATCGCCAAGCTGCGCGGCTTCGACAACAACGAGCTGTACGCGGCCGCCAAGGAGCTGCGCGCCCCGTACGAGCTCGTCAAGGAGGTCGCCGAGCTCGGCAAGCTGCCCGTGGTGCTCTTCTCCGCCGGTGGTGTCGCGACCCCGGCCGACGCCGCGCTGATGCGTCAGCTCGGTGCCGAGGGTGTCTTCGTCGGCTCCGGCATCTTCAAGTCGGGCGACCCGGCCAAGCGCGCCGCCGCCATCGTGAAGGCGACCACCTTCTTCGACGACCCGAAGATCATCGCGGACGCCTCCCGCAACCTGGGCGAGGCCATGGTCGGCATCAACTGCGACACCCTCCCCGAGGCCGAGCGCTACGCCAACCGGGGCTGGTAAGCACCATGAGCAACCCCGTCATCGGCGTCCTGTCCCTCCAGGGCGATGTACGGGAGCACCTGATCTCCCTGGCTGCGGCGGATGCCACGGCCAGGGAGGTGCGGCGCCCCGAGGAGCTCGCCGAGGTCGACGGCCTGGTCATTCCGGGCGGCGAGTCCACCACCATCTCCAAGCTGGCCACGCTGTTCGGCATGATGGAGCCGCTGCGTGAGCGCATCGCGGCCGGCATGCCCGTCTACGGCACCTGCGCCGGTCTGATCATGCTCGCCGACAAGATCCTCGACCCGCGTTCGGGCCAGGAGACGTTCGGCGGCATCGACATGATCGTCCGCCGCAACGCCTTCGGCCGGCAGAACGAGTCCTTCGAGGCGTCCGTCGCCGTCGAGGGTGTCGAGGGCGGCCCCGTCGAGGGCGTCTTCATCCGCGCTCCGTGGGTCGAATCGACCGGCGCGCAGGTGGAGATCCTCGCCGAGCACGAGGGGCACATCGTGGCCGTCCGCCAGGCAAACGCCCTGGCCACGTCGTTCCATCCGGAACTGACGGGCGACCACCGGATGCACGCCCTGTTCGTCGAGATGGTGCGCGCGGCGGTCTGAGAGGTCCCGGTAGGATCTCTGGGGTTCGTTCAGAAATGGGTTACGCGAAGGAGACAGGCAGATGTCCGGCCACTCTAAATGGGCTACGACGAAGCACAAGAAGGCCGTGATCGATGCCAAGCGCGGCAAGCTCTTCGCGAAGCTGATCAAGAACATCGAGGTCGCTGCCCGGACCGGCGGCGCCGACCCGGACGGTAACCCGACCCTCTTCGACGCCATCCAGAAGGCCAAGAAGAGCTCGGTGCCGAACAAGAACATCGACTCCGCGGTCAAGCGCGGCGGCGGGCTCGAGGCCGGTGGCGTCGACTACGAGACGATCATGTACGAGGGTTACGGCCCGAACGGTGTCGCGGTGCTCATCGAGTGCCTCACCGACAACCGCAACCGCGCCGCCTCGGACGTCCGCGTCGCCATGACCCGCAACGGCGGCTCGATGGCCGACCCGGGCTCGGTCTCTTACCTCTTCAACCGCAAGGGTGTCGTGATCGTCCCCAAGGGCGAGCTGACCGAGGACGACGTCCTGGGTGCCGTCCTCGACGCGGGCGCCGAGGAGGTCAACGACCTCGGCGAGAGCTTCGAGGTCCTCAGCGAGGCCACCGACCTGGTCGCGGTCCGCACCGCCCTCCAGGAGGCCGGTATCGACTACGACTCCGCCGAGGCGAACTTCGTCCCGACCATGCAGGTCGAGCTGGACGAGGAAGCCGCCCGCAAGATCTTCAAGCTGATCGACGCCCTGGAGGACAGCGACGACGTGCAGAACGTCTTCGCCAACTTCGACGTCTCGGACGAGGTCATGGAGAAGGTCGACGCCTGATCAGCGCCTGACCCACGCCTGTGCGACGGGCCGACGGGGAACACACCCCCGTCGGCCCGTCGCGTTGTCAGTGCCTGCCGATAGCCTGCACGAACAAGAGGTCGAAGGAGGGGTGCGGTGCGTGTTCTCGGGGTGGACCCAGGGCTGACCCGGTGCGGGGTCGGCGTCGTCGAAGGGGTCGCGGGCCGCCCGCTCACCATGCGCGGCGTCGGCGTCGTCCGTACGCCCGCGGATGCCGACATCGGCCACCGCCTGGTCGCGATCGAGGCCGGCATAGAGGAGTGGCTCGACGCCCACAGCCCCGAACTGGTCGCGGTGGAGCGGGTGTTCAGCCAGCACAATGTCCGTACGGTGATGGGCACCGCCCAGGCCAGCGCCGTCGCCATGCTGTGCGCCGCCCGCCGTGGGATCCCCGTCGCCCTGCACACCCCCAGCGAGGTCAAGGCCGCCGTCACCGGCAGCGGCCGCGCCGACAAGGCGCAGGTCGGCGCGATGGTGACGCGGCTGCTGCGGCTCGACGCCCCGCCCAAGCCCGCCGACGCGGCCGACGCGCTCGCCCTCGCCATCTGCCACATCTGGCGCGCCCCCGCTCAGAACCGCCTCCAGCAGGCGGTCGCCCAGCACGCCCGCACCGCCCCGCACGCGCAGCACGCTCCGTACGCACCGAAAGGCCGTACCCGATGATCGCCTTCGTCCGCGGCCCGGTCGCCGCACTCGCCCCCACCACGGCCGTGATCGAGGTCGGTGGTGTCGGGATGGCCGTCCAGTGCACCCCCAACACCCTCGCCGCCCTGAGGATCGGTCAGGAGGCCCGGCTGGCCACCTCGTTGGTCGTACGGGAGGACTCGCTCACCCTCTACGGCTTCGCGGACGACGACGAACGCCAGGTCTTCGAGCTGCTCCAGACCGCCAGTGGCGTCGGCCCGCGCCTTGCCCAGGCGATGCTCGGTGTACACAGCCCCGACGCGCTGCGCCTGGCCGTCTCCACCGGCGACGAGAAGGCGCTGACGGCCGTGCCCGGCATCGGCAAGAAGGGCGCGCAGAAACTCCTCCTCGAACTGAAGGACAAGCTGGGGCAGCCGCTCGGCACCGGCGCGGTCGTCGGCGCGCAGCGCGTCGCGGCCGGGCCCGCCCCCTGGACCGAGCAGCTCCAGGCCGCCCTGATCGGCCTCGGCTATGCGAGCCGCGAGGCGGAGGAGGCGGTCGCCGCGGTCACCCCACAGGCCGAGGCCGCCCTCGCCGAGACCGGCTCCGCGCCCGTGCCGCAGCTGCTCCGCGCGGCCCTGCAGACGCTCAACCGCACCCGCTGACCCGGCGGCCGGGGCCGCAACGACCGGCACACCCCGGCCCTGACCTCAACCCCGACTCCGCATCCGACTCCGCACCCCTAACTCCGTGAGGCCTACCGCAGTGAACTGGGACGAGACCGACTCCGCAGCGGCTGACGCCCTGTCCGAACGACTCGTCGGCCCGGCCGCCGACGGCGAGGACACCGCGGTCGAGGCCGCCCTGCGCCCCAAGGATCTGAACGAGTTCGTGGGCCAGGAGAAGGTCCGCCAGCAGCTCGACCTCGTCCTCAGGGCGGCCCGCCAGCGCGGCGCCACCGCCGACCACGTCCTGCTCTCCGGCGCCCCCGGCCTCGGCAAGACCACCCTCTCCATGATCATCGCGGCCGAGATGGGCGCCCCGATCCGGATCACCTCCGGCCCCGCCATCCAGCACGCCGGAGACCTCGCCGCGATCCTCTCCTCCCTCCAGGAGGGAGAGGTCCTCTTCCTCGACGAGATCCACCGCATGTCCCGGCCCGCCGAGGAGATGCTCTACATGGCGATGGAGGACTTCCGGGTCGACGTCATCGTCGGCAAGGGCCCCGGCGCCACCGCCATCCCGCTGGAGCTGCCCCCCTTCACTCTCGTCGGCGCCACCACCCGAGCCGGACTGCTGCCGCCCCCGCTGCGCGACCGTTTCGGCTTCACCGCCCACATGGAGTTCTACGAGCCCGCCGAGCTCGAGCGCGTCATCCACCGCTCGGCCGGGCTGCTCGACGTCGAGATCGACACCGCGGGAGCGGCCGAGATCGCCGGCCGCTCCCGCGGCACGCCCCGTATCGCCAACCGCCTGCTGCGCCGCGTGCGGGACTACGCCCAGGTCAGGGCCGACGGCGTGATCACCCGCGAGATCGCGGCCGCCGCCCTCGGGGTGTACGAGGTCGACACCCGCGGCCTCGACCGCCTCGACCGGGCCGTCCTGGAGGCCCTCCTCAAGCTCTTCGGCGGCGGCCCGGTCGGCCTGTCGACCCTCGCGGTGGCGGTGGGGGAGGAGCGCGAGACCGTCGAGGAGGTCGCCGAGCCCTTCCTCGTACGGGAAGGACTGCTGGCGCGTACGCCCCGTGGCCGGGTCGCCACTCCCGCGGCCTGGGCGCACCTGGGACTCGTGCCGCCGGGCTCGGCAGCGCCGGGAAGCGGACAACAGGGGCTCTTCGGCCCTTGACGGCGCGGATACTGGCTGGGCCAGGAACCACGGTGCGATGCTGGGCGTTGTTCCATCGATGCGGACTCGCTTAGACTCCGCCGATGCCGCCCTTCCAGGTCGGCGTGCCCACCCCCCGAAGATCAGGCCGCAATCCCCGCGGTCGTGCGAAGGAATTTCCGTCCCGTGAATCTCCTGACTTTCCTCCCGTTCATCGTGCTCATCGGGGCCATGTTCCTGATGACCCGGTCCGCCAAGAAGAAGCAGCAGCAGGCCGCCCAGATGCGCGACCAGATGCAGCCCGGCACCGGCGTCCGCACCATCGGCGGCATGTACGCCACGGTCAAGGAGGTCAACGACGACACCGTCCTCCTCGAGCTGGCCCCCGCCGTGCACGCGGTCTTCGCCAAGAACGCCATCGGCGCGGTCCTGACCGACGACGAGTACAACCGCATCGTCCACGGCGACGACTCCGCGAAGGACGACAGCCCGGTCGTCCCGGACGACGTCTCGTCGCTGACCGAGGACGCCGACACCGAGACCGCCAAGCCGGACCTCACCAAGAAGTCCGACGACGCGGAGCCGAAGGACGGCAAGGCCGACGGCGAGACCGACGCGAAGTAGCGGGGGCCGGGGACCGCGGCGCCCACAGGTGCCCGCGGTCCCCGGAACGTGTCTACGTCTGCGGGGGCAGATCCCCACAACACTTCGTGGCCGCCCCGCGCACACCCGGCGCGGCGCGGTTGGACAGGGAGAAACGACAAGGTGGCAGCACCGAAGAAGGGCCGAGGGCCGGCGGGGGGACAGGGCAGGCCGGGGCGTGCCCTGGCTCTGATCCTGATCGCCATGGTCGCGCTCACCGGCGGGATGTTCTGGTCGGGTCACACCACGCCGCGTCTCGGCATTGACCTGGCCGGCGGTACGACGATCACGCTCAAGGCGGAGGCCGAGAAGGGCAAGGAAGACGCCGTCAACGAGACCAACATGAACACTGCGGTCGGCATCATCGAACGCCGTGTCAATGGTCTGGGTGTCTCCGAGGCCGAGGTCCAGACGCAGGGCAAAGAGCACATCATCGTCAACATCCCCAAGGGGACGAACTCCAAGCAGGCCCGTGAGCAGGTCGGTACCACCGCCCAGCTCTACTTCCGCCCCGTGTTGACGTACGCGCCCAGCGAGCCGGCGCCGACGCCGAAGCCCTCCGGCAGCACCAAGCCGTCGCCGGGCGCGTCCGCCTCCGACGGGAAGGGCACGGATGGCAAGGGCAAGTCGTCCGCCACCCCCTCGGCGAGCGCCACTACCCAGGGCCGTCCCGTCACCGACGGCCTGAAGAAGGCGCCCACGCCGAGCGCCAGCGCCTCCGGCGCGCCGAAGGCCACCGAGAGCCCCAAGCCGCCGGCCCCCGACGCCGCCACCGCCGCGCTCGAGAAGAAGTTCGCCGCGCTGAACTGCCTCGACCCCAAGCAGCGCTCCGCCGCCGGTCAGGGCGTCAAGCCCACCGACACGATCGTCGGCTGCGGCAAGAACGGCATCGGCCAGTGGGAGAAGTACATCCTCGGCCCGGCCGAGGTGGACGGCAAGGACGTCGACGACGCCAAGGCCGCCATCGACCAGCGCAACGGTCAGTGGATCGTCCAGATGGAGTTCACCGAGGCCGGCGCCAAGAAGTTCCAGAAGATCACCGGCCGGCTCTCCCAGCAGCAGCCGCCGATGAACCAGTTTGCGATCGTCCTCGACGGCGAGGTCGTCTCGGCCCCCTCGGTCCGTACGACGCTCAGCGCCAACGCCGAGATCTCCGGCAGCTTCACCCAGGAATCCGCACAGGACCTGGGCAACATCCTGTCGTACGGCGCCCTGCCGCTCTCGTTCAACGAGGAGAGCGTCACGACCGTGACCGCCGCCCTCGGCGGTGAGCAGCTGGAGGCCGGTCTGATCGCCGGTGCCATCGGTCTCGCGCTGGTCGTGATCTACCTGGTGGTCTACTACCGCGGCCTGTCGCTGATCGCCATCCTCAGCCTCATCGCCTCGGCCGTGCTGACCTACACGCTCATGGCGCTGCTCGGCCCGGCCATCGGCTTCGCACTGAACCTCCCGGCGGTCTGCGGCGCCATCGTCGCCATCGGTATCACCGCCGACTCGTTCATCGTGTACTTCGAACGCATCCGGGACGAGATCCGCGAGGGCCGCACGCTGCGCCCCGCCGTCGAGCGCGCCTGGCCGCGTGCCCGCCGCACGATCCTCGTCTCCGACTTCGTCTCCTTCCTCGCCGCGGCCGTGCTCTTCGTGGTCACCGTCGGCAAGGTGCAGGGCTTCGCGTTCACGCTCGGCCTGACGACCCTCCTCGACGTCGTCGTGGTGTTCCTCTTCACCAAGCCGGTCATGACGCTGGTCGCCCGGACGAAGTTCTTCGGCAACGGTCACGCCTGGTCCGGTCTGGACCCGAAGCGGCTCGGCGCCAAGCCGCCGCTTCGCCGCTCCCGCCGTGTCTCCGCCCCCACCGACCCGAAGGAGGCGTGAGATGTCGAAGCTCGGCAATCTCGGCGCCCGGCTCCACCGCGGCGAGGTCGGCTACGACTTCGTCGGCAACCGCAAGATCTGGTACGGCCTGTCCATCCTGATCACCATCACGGCCATCGTCGGCCTGGCGGTGCGCGGGCTGAACATGGGCATCGAGTTCCAGGGCGGCGCCGTCTTCACCACCGACCGGGTGACCGTCTCGGCCTCCCAGGCGGAGAAGTTCGCGGAAGATGCCGCCGGCCACGACGCGATCGTCCAGGAGCTCGGCACCGGCGGCCTGCGCATCCAGGTCAGCAGCCTCAACACCGAGCAGGCCGACAAGGTCGAGGCCCAGCTCGTCCAGGACCTGGGCCTGAAGGCCGGGGACATCAACTCCGAGCTGGTCGGCCCCAGCTGGGGTGAGCAGATCGCCAACAAGGCCTGGACCGGCCTCGGGATCTTCATGATCCTTGTGGTGATCTATCTGGCCATCGCCTTCGAATGGCGCATGGCGCTGGCCGCCCTGATCGCGCTGGTCCACGACATCACCATCACGGTCGGTGTCTACGCCCTCGTCGGCTTCGAGGTCACGCCGGGTACGGTCATCGGTCTGCTGACGATCCTCGGTTACTCGCTGTACGACACGGTCGTCGTCTTCGACTCCCTCAAGGAGGGGACGAAGGACATCACCAAGCAGACCCGGTGGACCTACAGCGACATCGCCAACCGCTCGATCAACGGCACCCTGGTCCGTTCGATCAACACCACCGTGGTGGCGCTGCTGCCCGTCGCCGGTCTGCTCTTCATCGGCGGCGGTGTCCTCGGCGCGGGCATGCTGAACGACATCTCGCTGTCGCTCTTCGTCGGCCTCGCCGCCGGTGCGTACTCCTCGATCTTCATCGCCACCCCGCTCGTCGCCGACTTCAAGGAGCGCGAGCCGGCGATGAAGGCGCTGCGCAAGCGCGTCATGGCCAAGCGGGCCTCAGCGGCCGCCAAGGGCGAGTCGCTGGACGAGCCCTCCGGCCCGGGCGACTTCGACCCGCTCCCCGAGGACACCGCACCGGCCGCCGCCGTCGTCGGCCAGCGTGGCCGCCGCGGCCGTCCGACGGACAAGCGCCGATGACCGAGGGCACGCGGGAGCTCCTGCTCAGCCGGATCCGGGACGTCGCCGACTACCCGAAGCCCGGCGTGCTGTTCAAGGACATCACGCCGCTGCTCGCCGACCCGTCGGCGTTCACGGCCCTCACCGACGAGCTCGCCGCGCTGTGCGCCACGCACGGCGCCACGAAGGTCGTCGGTCTGGAGGCGCGCGGCTTCATCCTGGGCGCGCCGGTCGCCGTCCGCTCCGGCCTGGGCTTCGTGCCCGTACGCAAGGCGGGCAAGCTCCCCGGGGCGACCCTGCGGCAGGCGTACGAGCTGGAGTACGGCACCGCAGAGATCGAGGTGCACGCCGAGGACCTGGCCGCGGGCGACCGGGTCATGGTCATCGACGACGTCCTCGCCACCGGCGGCACCGCCGAGGCGTCCCTGGAGCTCGTCCGCCGGGCGGGCGCCGAGGTCGCGGGCGTCGCGGTCCTGATGGAGCTCGGCTTCCTCGCGGGCCGGGCCCGCCTGGAGCCCGCGCTGCGCGGCGCCCCGCTGGAGGCACTGATCACCGTCTGACCGGCCCCCGCCCCGGAGCTCGCTCCGGCGGATGAGGGCCCGAACGGAACTGCGAAGGGCGTCCCGGAAGAACTCCGGGGCGCCCTTCCCGTTCTTCCGGGTACGCACTGTTTCGATCTTTGGACCGCCGCCCAGGCGGCATCCCGACGGAAGGACCCGGATGCCCCGCACAGCCCTGCCACTCTCCCGTACGGCCGCCGCGGCCGCGGCCGCGCTGCTCTGCCTCGCCGGCCTCACCGCGGGCGCCTCCCCGGCCGCCGCTGCGAACACCTGCACCGGCTGGAAGAACGCCGGCGGCGTCCCGCTGAAGTGGAGCACCGCCAGCGACGGCTGCGGCCACTTCGGCGCCCCCGGCATGAAGATGGGCTACTCCTGGAAGGCCTTCAAGGGCAGCGCCTGCGTGAAGGTGAAGGGCTTCGTGAACGGGAAGAAGACCTGGTTCGACGCCGGCTGCGGCAAGGGTGCCTCGATCAAGGTGCCGTGGGGGAACGTCGCCGCCGAGAAGGAGATCCAGATCAAGGGGGCCTCCCTGATCCGCTGGGCCTGACGGAGGCCGGGTCACGCGCGTGAGCACCGGGGCCCCCGTGTCGATACCATGGGATGTCCGGGCTCGACCGGGGGACCCGGATCCGCACGAGGAGCGCTCTTGCCAGACGAGGCCCAGTCACTCTCCGCCGCGAAGACCGACCAGCAGGCCGAGAAGGCCGCGGCGGCTCCCGCCGCGCCCCAGAACAAGCCGGGGGAGCACCGACCCACGCCGTCGGTGCCGGAGCGTGTCCAGGCCCCGGCACCGCCGCCGGTCACGGCGCCCAAGCCCGCCGCCCCGGCCGCCGCCCGCTCGGGCGGCTCCTCCAACCGGGTCCGCGCCCGTCTCGCCCGCCTCGGTGTGCAGCGCTCGTCGCCGTACAACCCGGTCCTGGAACCGCTGCTGCGGATCGTCCGCTCCAACGACCCCAAGATCGAGACGGCCACGCTCCGTCAGATCGAGCGGGCCTACCAGGTCGCCGAGCGCTGGCACCGCGGCCAGAAGCGCAAGAGCGGCGACCCGTACATCACCCATCCGCTCGCCGTCACCACCATCCTCGCCGAGCTTGGCATGGACCCGGCGACGCTGATGGCCGGTCTGCTGCACGACACCGTCGAGGACACCGAATACGGCCTGGACACCCTGCGCCGCGACTTCGGCGACCAGGTCGCCCTCCTCGTCGACGGCGTCACCAAGCTCGACAAGGTCAAGTTCGGCGAGGCCGCCCAGGCCGAGACCGTGCGCAAGATGGTCGTCGCCATGGCCAAGGACCCGCGTGTCCTGGTCATCAAGCTCGCCGACCGCCTGCACAACATGCGCACGATGCGCTACCTCAAGCGGGAGAAGCAGGAGAAGAAGGCCCGCGAGACCCTGGAGATCTACGCCCCGCTGGCCCACCGGCTGGGCATGAACACCATCAAGTGGGAGCTGGAGGACCTCGCCTTCGCGATCCTCTACCCCAAGATGTACGACGAGATCGTCCGGCTCGTCGCCGAGCGCGCCCCCAAGCGCGACGAGTACCTCGCCATAGTGACCGACGAGGTCCAGTCCGACCTGCGCTCCGCCCGTATCAAGGCCACCGTCACCGGCCGGCCCAAGCACTACTACAGCGTCTACCAGAAGATGATCGTCCGTGGCCGGGACTTCGCGGAGATCTACGACCTGGTCGGCATCCGCGTCCTCGTCGACACCGTCCGGGACTGCTACGCCGCCCTCGGCACCGTCCACGCGCGATGGAACCCGGTCCCCGGCCGGTTCAAGGACTACATCGCGATGCCCAAGTTCAACATGTACCAGTCGCTCCACACGACGGTCATAGGGCCCAACGGCAAGCCGGTCGAGCTGCAGATCCGCACCTTCGACATGCACCGCCGCGCCGAGTACGGCATCGCCGCGCACTGGAAGTACAAGCAGGAGGCCGTCGCCGGCGCCTCCAAGGTGCGTACCGACGTGCCCCGCAAGAGCGGCGGCAAGGACGACCACCTCAACGACATGGCGTGGCTGCGCCAGCTGCTCGACTGGCAGAAGGAGACCGAGGACCCCTCGGAGTTCCTGGAGTCGCTGCGCTTCGACCTCTCCCGCAACGAGGTCTTCGTCTTCACCCCCAAGGGCGATGTCATCGCGCTTCCGGCCGGGGCCACCCCGGTCGACTTCTCGTACGCGGTGCACACCGAGGTCGGCCACCGCACGATAGGCGCACGGGTCAACGGACGGCTCGTCCCGCTCGAATCGACCCTCGACAACGGCGACCTGGTCGAGGTCTTCACCTCCAAGGCACCCGGCGCCGGCCCGTCCCGCGACTGGCTGGGCTTCGTCAAGTCGCCCCGGGCCCGCAACAAGATCCGTGCCTGGTTCTCCAAGGAGCGCCGCGACGAGGCGATCGAGCAGGGCAAGGACGCCATCGCGCGCGCCATGCGCAAGCAGAACCTGCCGATCCAGCGGATCCTCACCGGCGACTCGCTCGTCACCCTCGCCCACGAGATGCGCTACAGCGACATCTCCTCGCTGTACGCGGCGATCGGCGAGGGACATGTCACCGCGCAGAGCATCGTGCAGAAGCTGGTGCAGGCGCTCGGCGGCGAGGAGGCCGCCACCGAGGACATCGCCGAGACCGCCCCGCCGTCCCGCGGCCGCTCCAAGCGCCGCGCCAACGCCGACCCCGGAGTCGTCGTCAAGGGCGTCGAGGACGTCTGGGTGAAGCTGGCCCGCTGCTGTACGCCCGTGCCGGGCGACCCGATCATCGGCTTCGTCACGCGCGGCAGCGGCGTATCGGTTCACCGCGCCGACTGCGTCAACGTCGACTCCCTCTCCCAGCAGCCCGAGCGGATGCTGGACGTCGAGTGGGCGCCGACCCAGTCCTCGGTCTTCCTGGTCGCCATCCAGGTCGAGGCCCTCGACCGGTCCCGGCTGCTGTCGGACGTCACCCGCGTCCTGTCCGACCAGCACGTCAACATCCTCTCGGCGGCCGTGCAGACCTCCCGCGACCGGGTGGCCACCTCGCGCTTCACCTTCGAGATGGGCGACCCGAAGCACCTCGGACACGTCCTGAAGGCCGTACGGGGCGTGGAGGGCGTCTACGACGTCTACCGCGTGACCTCGGCCCGCCGCCCGTAACACGCACACGAAAGGGCCCCCCGCACGCGAGGGGGGCCCTTCTCGTACCGGAAGCCGTACGGCGTCAGCCGCCGAACTCCTCCAGGCCCTTCAGCGCCTGGTCCAGCAGCGCCTGCCGGCCCTCGAGCTCCTTGGCGAGCTTGTCGGCCCTGGCGTCGTTGCCCGCCGAGCGGGCCGCGTCGATCTGCTTCTGGAGCTTGTCCACGGCGTCCTGGAGCTGGCCCGTCAGACCCGCGGCACGCGCGCGTGCCTCCGGGTTCGTACGGCGCCACTCGGACTCCTCGGCCTCCTGCAGCGCGCGCTCGACGGCGTGCATCCGGCCCTCGACCTTGGAGCGCGCGTCCCGCGGCACGTGCCCGATGGCCTCCCAGCGCTCGTTGACTGCCCTGAAGGCCGCCCGGGCCGCCTTCAGGGCAGTCACCGGCACCAACTTCTCGGCCTCGGTGGCGAGCTCCTCCTTGAGCTTGAGGTTCTCGATCTGCTCCGCGTCCCGCTCGGCGAAGACCTCGCTGCGCGCCGCGAAGAAGACGTCCTGGGCGCCGCGGAAGCGGTTCCACAGATCGTCCTCGTGCTCGCGCTGGGCGCGGCCCGCGGCCTTCCAGTCCGCCATCAGCTCGCGGTAGCGGGCGGCCGTCGCACCCCAGTCGGTGGAGTTCGAGAGCGACTCGGCCTCCGCGACCAGCTTCTCCTTGGTCTTACGGGCCTCCTCGCGCTGCGCGTCCAGCGAGGCGAAGTGCGCCTTGCGGCGCTTGGAGAAGGCCGAGCGGGCGTGCGAGAAGCGGTGCCACAGCTCGTCGTCGGACTTCCGGTCGAGCCGGGGCAGGCCCTTCCAGGTGTCCACGAGCGCCCGCAGCCGCTCACCGGCCGCCCGCCACTGCTCGCTCTGGGCCAGCTCCTCCGCCTCGGCGACCAACGCCTCCTTGGCGGACTTGGCCTCGTCGGCCTGCTTCGCCTTCTGGGCCTTGCGCTCCTCACGGCGCGATTCCACGGTCTCGGCCAGTGCGTCGAGACGCTTGGCGAGCGCCGCGAGGTCGCCGACCGCGTGGTGCTCGTCCACCTGCTGACGCAGGTGCTCGATCGCGGTCGTGGCGTCCTTCGCCGACAGATCGGTGGTCCTCACCCGCCGTTCGAGGAGGCCGATCTCGACCACCAGTCCCTCGTACTTGCGCTCGAAGTAGGCCAGTGCCTCCTCTGGAGTGCCGGCCTGCCACGATCCGACGACCTTCTCGCCATCGGCTGTCCGCACGTACACGGTCCCCGTCTCATCGACGCGGCCCCACGGGTCGCTGCTCACAGCGCCTCCTCCACATGATGCCGGTGAGGGGGCCCTCGCCCCCTGGGCATCGTCCACAGTTTCCGCGACGGGCCTCGCCCGCCCTCCACAGCACGAATCGGACCCCGCGCTGCACAACGCCAATCTAGGCGACCGGCCGCCCGGCTGTCCGCTCCCAGCGCGACCGAAATTCAGCGGTTCACACCTTCCGGACAGCGGCCTTCTCGATGGTGACCGGCTTCTTCGGCGCGCCGTCCTTGGCACCGCCCTCCACGCCGCCCTTCGCCACGTCCCGGACGACCTTCAACCCGGCGGCGTCGATCGTGCCGAAGGGGGTGAACTGCGGAGGCAGCTTGGTGTCCTGGTAGACGAGGAAGAACTGGCTGCCGCCGGTGTTCGGCTGCATCGTGTTGGCCATGGCCACGGTCCCGGCAGGGAACGTCACCGAGCCGTCCGCGCCGGCCTTGCCGAGCGCGTTCAGGTTCTCGTCCGGGATGGTGTAGCCCGGGCCGCCGCTGCCGTCGCCCTTCGGGTCGCCGCACTGGAGCACGAAGATCCCGGCCGTGGTCAGCCGGTGGCACTTGGTCCCGTCGAAGTACTTCTTGTCCGCCAGGTGCTTGAACGAGTTCACCGTCCGAGGGGTCTTCGCCGCGTCCATCGTGATGGTGACGGCGCCCTGGTTCGTGGTGAGCGACATCGTGTACTTCGCCTTGCGGTCGACCGACATCGCCGGCTCCGGCGACGCGCTTTCCTTGGGCGACGCGCTCGCCGACGACGCCGCGTCGTCCGACGCCTTGTCCCCGCCGGTCAGCACGATCGATCCGTACACGGCCCCGCCCGAGGCCAGCACCACGGCCAGCGCGGCGGCGATGACCGTATTGCGGCGCTTGGCCTTCTTCTGCGCCTCGGCGCGGCGCCGCTGCTGCCGCTCGAACTTCTCCCTGGCGAGCTGCCGCCGCCGCTGATCGCTGCTGACCACCGGTTCTGCTCCTTGTCGGTCGTCTGTTCCTGTCCGGGACGGATGTGCCCGTACCGTATACGGGTTGGCTGTGGGATGAGTCGCGCCGGTAGGCTCTGATCTGCATTCTTCCGCCGGACGACATCTAAGGACGATCGTGCTCATTGCCGGGTTCCCCGCCGGGGCCTGGGGGACCAACTGCTATCTGGTCGCCCCCGCCGCAGGCGAGGAGTGCGTGATCATCGACCCGGGCCACCAGGCCGCCCAGGGAGTCGAGGAGACGCTCAAGAAGCATCGGCTCAAGCCCGTCGCGGTCGTGCTCACCCATGGCCACATCGATCATGTCGCCTCGGTCGTCCCGGTCTGCGGAGCCCATGACGTACCCGCCTGGATCCACCCCGAGGACCGGTACATGATGAGCGACCCGGAGAAGGCCCTCGGCCGCGCCTTCGGTACGCAGCTCATGGGCGAGCTGACCGTGGGGGAGCCGGACGATGTCAAGGAGCTGACCGACGGCGCCCAGCTGTCGCTGGCCGGTCTCGAATTCACCGTCGCCCACGCGCCCGGCCATACCAGGGGGTCGGTGACCTTCCGGATGCCCGAGGCGGCGGACGTTCCGTCCGTCTTCTTCTCGGGCGACCTGCTCTTCGCCGGCTCCATCGGACGCACCGACCTGCCCGGAGGTGACATGGACGAGATGCTCGCGTCGCTGGCCCGCGTGTGCCTGCCGCTCGACGACTCGACCGTGGTCCTCTCCGGCCACGGTCCCCAGACGACCATCGGCCGTGAGCGCGCCACCAACCCCTATCTGCGGGACGTGGCCGCCGGCCTCGGGAGCACCGCCGCTCCCCGACGAGGAATGTGACAAGAGTTTCCGTGAGCACCTTCAAGGCCCCCAAGGGCACCTACGACCTCATCCCGCCGTACTCGGCCACGTATCTCGCCGTCCGCGACGCCATCTCCGCCCCGCTGCGCACCTCGGGTTACGGCTACATCGAGACCCCCGGCTTCGAGGACGTCGACCTCTTCGCCCGCGGCGTCGGTGAGTCCACCGACATCGTGACCAAGGAGATGTACACCCTCACCACCAAGGGCGGCGCCAACCTGGCGCTGCGCCCCGAGGGCACCGCCTCCGTGCTGCGCGCGGCGCTGGAGGCCAACATGCACAAGGCCGGCGGCCTGCCGGTCAAGCTGTGGTACTCCGGCTCGTACTACCGCTACGAGCGCCCGCAGAAGGGCCGCTACCGCCACTTCTCGCAGGTCGGCGCCGAGGCGATCGGTGCCGAGGACCCGGCGCTCGACGCCGAGCTGATCATCCTGGCCGACCAGGCGTACCGCACGCTCGGGCTGTCCAACTTCCGTATCCTGCTCAACTCGCTCGGCGACAAGCAGTGCCGCCCGGTCTACCGCGAGGCGCTCCAGGGCTTCCTGCGCGGCCTCGACCTCGACGAGGAGACCGTCCGCCGCATCGAGATCAACCCGCTGCGGGTCCTCGACGACAAGCGCGCCGAGGTGCAGAAGCAGCTGGTGGGCGCCCCGATGCTGCGTGACTACCTGTGCGACGACTGCAAGGCGTACCACGAGGAGGTACGTGAACTGATCGGCGCGGCGGGCGTCGCCTTCGAGGACGACGAGAAGCTGGTGCGCGGCCTCGACTACTACACCCGCACCACCTTCGAGTTCGTCCACGACGGTCTCGGCTCCCAGTCTGCGGTGGGCGGCGGCGGCCGCTACGACGGCCTGTCCGAGATGATCGGCGGCCCGGCGCTGCCGTCCGTCGGCTGGGCGCTGGGCGTGGACCGTACGGTCCTGGCCCTTGAGGCCGAGGGCATCGAACTCGACATCCCGGCCCCCACCAGCGTCTTCGCGGTGGCCCTTGGCGAAGAGGCCCGCAAGGTCCTGTTCGGCAAGGTCACCGAGCTGCGCAAGGAGGGCATCGCGGCGGACTTCTCGTACGGCGCGAAGGGCCTCAAGAGCCACATGAAGAACGCCAACCGCTCGGGAGCCCGCTTCACCCTCGTCGCGGGCGAGCGCGACCTCGCCGAGGGCGTCGTCCAGCTCAAGGACATGGAGTCCGGGGAGCAGGAGGCGGTCGCCCTGGAGCAGGTGACCGAGCGGCTGCGGGCGAAGCTCGGCTGACCTCGCGTACGGACGTACGGAACGAGGAGGCCCCGGACCGACCGGTCCGGGGCCTCCCCTTGTCCGTACCGCTGTCCGTCCTTATGTCCATCGAACGGCCGACGCACAAGGCTTTGCGGCAGAATGACCCTGCCCAGGCCCCGAGTGATGGAACGGCGACATGACGAAAGCAGCGGTTGACGGCGTCTCCTCCGAAAAGGACGGAGGCGTCGGAGCGAGCCGGGCGCTCGCATTGCTGCTCGTGATCACGGGCGCGGCGGGCCTGCTGGCCTCCTGGGTGATCACGCTCGACAAGTTCAAGCTGCTCGAAGACCCGACCTTCACCCCGGGATGCAGCATCAACCCGGTCGTGGCCTGCGGAAACATCATGAAGAGCGAGCAGGCGGAGGCCTTCGGCTTCCCCAACCCCATGCTCGGTCTGGTCACCTACGCGATGGTCATCGCCATCGGCATGGCTCTGGTCGCCGGTGCCCGGTTCCGCCGCTGGTACTGGCTCGGTCTCAACGCCGGCACGCTCTTCGGCGTCGGCTTCTGCGCCTGGCTGACGTACCAGTCCCTGTACGTGATCGGCTCGCTCTGCCTGTGGTGCTGCCTGGCCTGGGTCGCCACGATCGTCATGTTCTGGTACGTGACCTCGCACAACGTCCGCCACGCGCTGCTGCCCGCCCCGGCCTGGCTGCGCCGCTTCTTCGGCGAGTTCACCTGGGTGCTGCCCGTCCTGCACATCGGGATCATCGGGATGCTGATCCTGACGCGCTGGTGGGACTTCTGGACCAGCTGACCGCCCCTGGCGCTTTCGGCGTTGTCAGTGGGGTGACCTAGGCTTCAGGACGTGGAGCCCGACCTGTTTACCGCAGCCGCCGAAGAGCGCCAGGAGAAGGACCCGTCCAGCAGCCCCCTGGCCGTACGGATGCGCCCGCGCACCCTTGAGGAGGTCGTCGGCCAGCAGCATCTGCTCCGGCCGGGATCCCCGCTGCGGCGCCTGGTCGGCGACGGCGCGGGCGGTCCCGCCGGGGCCTCCTCGGTGATCCTGTGGGGCCCGCCCGGCACGGGCAAGACCACCCTCGCCTACGTCGTCTCCAAGGCGACGAACAAGCGCTTCGTCGAGCTCTCCGCGATCACCGCCGGCGTCAAGGAGGTCCGCGCGGTCATCGACGGGGCGCGGCGCGCGGCCGGCGGCTTCGGCAAGGACACCGTCCTCTTCCTGGACGAGATCCACCGCTTCAGCAAGGCGCAGCAGGACTCCCTGCTCCCGGCGGTGGAGAACCGCTGGGTGACGCTGATCGCCGCCACCACCGAGAACCCCTACTTCTCGGTGATCTCACCACTGCTTTCCCGTTCCCTGCTGCTGACCCTGGAGCCGCTCACCGAGGACGATCTGCGCGGGCTGCTGGCCCGGGCCCTCACCGAGGAGCGCGGCCTCGGCGGCGCGGTCACTCTCACCGCGGACGCCGAGGGCCATCTGCTGCGGATCGCGGGCGGCGACGCCCGGCGGGCCCTGACCGCCCTGGAGGCGGCCGCGGGCGCGGCCATCGCCAAGGGCGAGCCGGAGATCTCCCTGGAGACGGTCGAGCAGACCGTCGACCGGGCGGCGGTGAAGTACGACCGGGACGGCGACCAGCACTACGACGTGGCCAGCGCCCTCATCAAGTCGATCCGCGGCTCGGACGTGGACGCGGCGCTGCACTATCTGGCCCGGATGATCGAGGCGGGGGAGGACCCGCGGTTCATCGCCCGCCGGTTGATGATCTCGGCGAGCGAGGACATCGGCCTCGCGGATCCGACGGCCCTGCCGACCGCGGTCGCCGCGGCCCAGGCCGTCGCCATGATCGGCTTCCCGGAGGCGGCGCTGACCCTCAGCCACGCCACCATCGCCCTCGCCCTGGCCCCGAAGTCGAACGCGGCGACCACCGCGATCGGCGCGGCCCTCGCGGACGTCCGGGCCGGCCTCGCGGGCCCGGTCCCACCCCACCTGCGCGACGGCCACTACAAGGGCGCGGCCAAGCTCGGCCACGCCCAGGGCTACGTCTACCCCCACGACGTCCCCGGCGCCATCGCCCCGCAGCAGTACGCCCCGGACGCGGTCCACGGCAAGCGCTACTACGAACCGACCCGCTACGGCGCGGAGGCCCGGTACGCGGACGTGGTGGAAAAGGTGCGCGAGCGGCTGCGCGGCGAGTCCTCCTGACCTCGTCGCGTCCGGGCCGGCCAGTGCTGGGCTCAGTGCTGGGCCGCCTCGAAGAGGCGGTGCATCGCGCGGCGCAGTTCGCTCACGTTCCGGACGGGCTCCGGGAAGTCGAAGCGGGTGTCGAAGCAGTGGCCCGCGCCGTCGCTGAAGCGGATCCGCAGGCCGAAACGGTCGAGCGCCAGCGGTACCACGTCCCGTACGGCCGTGCCCTCCGCGGCGCGGTCGCCGAGGAGGGTGCTCAGCTCCCGTACCTGCCGGCCGTGCGCCGCGTGCAGGTGCTGGAGCAGTTCCGCCTCGTGGGAGACCAGCGGGTCGGGTACGGCCTGCGCGAAGGCCTCGGAGTCCACCTTCGCCGCGCCCCACAGGTCGTCGACGCTGGCCTCGCCCACCTCCAGGCGCAGCATCATCCGGCCGGGGCCCGCGTGGCCGGGCAGTGAGGTGAGCCAGCCGGAGACCCAGGCCCGGCCGCGGATACGGTGGGGAACGGAGACCGGGGCGACGTCGGTGAGCTCCAGGACGGCCGGCAGTTCGTCGTCCTGGGCGTGCGTGGCAGCCCGTACGGCCGGGGCGTCGGCCGGGAAGAGCAGGAAGACCTCGCCGTCGGGACCGACCGCCCGCGCCTCGGGCATCAGCTGGTCGACGCCGAGGGCCTCGGCCCCCGGAACGATCAGCACCGCGGAGCATGTACTCTGTACGAGAGTTCGTGTGCGCTCGGCTGCTGACGGCATCCGCGCGATTTCAAGTCCGCTGGGACGCGGCTGACCACGATCTGATCGGACCTCCGTCACGTGACCGGCGCGATGCACCATCTGGGCGCCGGCGTCGGCCCCATGGGTTTCCTGGGAGCCGGTGGTGCTGGCCCCTGCACTGGGGTCGGCCTTCTCCGTGTTGTCCGTGACGTGACTGGTGTTCCCCGGACGAGACATGCGATCTCCTTGAGTAAGGTGAGCCTAACCTAACCTACAACGGAGGTCTGGAGAACGTGCCTAACCAGTCGCGTCCCAAGGTCAAGAAGTCCCGTGCGCTCGGCATCGCGCTGACGCCGAAGGCCGTCAAGTACTTCGAGGCCCGCCCCTACCCGCCGGGCGAGCACGGCCGTGGCCGCAAGCAGAACTCGGACTACAAGGTCCGTCTGCTCGAGAAGCAGCGCCTGCGCGCCCAGTACGACATCAGCGAGCGCCAGATGGCCCGCGCCTACGACCGCGCCAAGAAGGCCGAGGGCAAGACGGGCGAGGCGCTGGTCGTCGAGCTCGAGCGTCGTCTCGACGCCCTGGTCCTGCGTTCGGGCATCGCCCGCACCATCTACCAGGCCCGCCAGATGGTCGTCCACGGCCACATCGAGGTCAACGGCGGCAAGGTCGACAAGCCGTCCTTCCGCGTCCGTCCCGACGACGTCGTGACGGTCCGCGAGCGCTCCCGCGAGAAGGCCCTGTTCCAGGTTGCCCGCGAGGGTGGCTTCGCCGCCGACGGTGAGACCCCGCGCTACCTGCAGGTCAACCTGAAGGCCCTGGCCTTCCGCCTCGACCGCGACCCGAACCGCAAGGAAATCCCGGTCATCTGCGACGAGCAGCTGGTCGTCGAGTACTACGCCCGCTGACGCAGGCGCAGTCACTTCGCGGTACTCAGCCCGCCGTCTCCCCGCCGTCTCCGGTGGGGGAGCCGGCGGGCTTCCGCGTTCCCGGCGCGGGAACACGGCCCGGCCTCACGGCGCCCGGCTCCGCGCGCGGTGTTCGCCGCGCGAGCGCCGCTCGCCGAACAGCGCCACGGCGTCCCGCTCACTCATCGGGGCAAGCGTGAAGACCACCTCCCCGGCGGTCGCGAGCGGCCGGCGTCCCGTGGCGAGCACCGTCAGACCCGGCGCGCGCCGCAGCAGCTCGCGCAACAGCGGGGCGCACTCCTCCACCAGATGCTCGAAGCCGTCGACCACCAGCAGGAGTTGGCGCTCGGTGAGATGCTCCGCCAGCATTTCGAGCGGTGCCCGCAGCGTGTGATCGGTCAGCCCGACCGCCTCGGCCAGGGCGGGCGCCACCACCGCCGGGTCCCGCAGCGCGGACAGCTCGGCCAGCCGGACCCCGTCGGCGTAGCGTTTCTGCGCCTCAGCGGCGGCCGCAACGCGAGCCGGGTCTTGCCGACCCCGCCCACCCCGACCACGGTGACCAGGCGGGCCCGCGCCAGCATCCGGCCCAGCTCGTCCAGCTCCGCCGCCCGGCCCACGAACCGGTTCAGCTCCGCCGGGAGATCGCTCCGTCGCATGGAACACGGAGCGTATTCATCCGGATCCGCTCCGTACAATCCGACCGCGTAACTCCTGCCCCACGGACCGTTAATGCGGTACGGCGGTGGACCGCGGGCGCGATAGGGTCGGAGGACGACTTTCGTAAGGCCCCAACGACAGCAGAGAGCGGTGCAGCGTGACCGGTGGAGAGGTTGCCGGGATCCTGGTGGCCGTGTTCTGGGCGATCTTGGTCTCCTTCCTCGCCGTGGTGCTGGTGAGGCTGGCGCAGACGCTCCGGGCGACCACCAAGCTGGTGGCGGACGTGACCGAACAGGCGGTTCCGCTGCTCGCCGACGCCTCGGCGGCCGTCCGCTCGGCGCAGACCCAGCTCGACAAGGTCGACGCCATCGCCTCGGACGTCCAGGAAGTCACCTCCAACGCCTCGGCGCTCTCCACCACCGTCGCCTCCACCTTCGGAGGCCCGCTGGTCAAGGTCGCCGCCTTCGGCTACGGCGTCCGCCGCGCCCTGGGCCGCGGCGGGGACGACGCGCCCGCGCGCCAGAGCCGTCGTACCGTGATCGTCGGCCGCACGGTGCCCTCCGCCCGGCGCCGCAAGCAGAAGGGCTGACCGCGATGTTCCGCCGTACGTTCTGGTTCACCGCGGGCGCCGCGGCCGGTGTCTGGGCCACCACGAAGGTCAACCGCAAGCTCAGGCAGCTGACCCCCGAGAGCCTCGCGGCGCAGGCTGCGAACAAGGCGATCGAGACGGGTCACCGGCTCAAGGACTTCGCCCTCGACGTCCGCGCGGGAATGGTCCAGCGCGAGGCCGAGTTGGGTGAGGCACTGGGCCTGGAGGCCGCCCCGGCCGACCGGGAGCTCCCCGCACAGCGCGGGCGGGCCGCCCTCGGCAACGCCCCGTACAACACCACGCATCCCTATGCGCACCCGACGCGTTCGTACAACCGGAATGAGGACCACTGATGGAGTCGGCTGAAATTCGCCGCCGCTGGCTGAGCTTCTTCGAGGAGCGCGGGCACACCGTCGTCCCTTCGGCGTCGCTCATCGCGGACGACCCGACTCTGCTCCTCGTCCCCGCCGGCATGGTGCCCTTCAAGCCCTACTTCCTGGGCGAGGTCAAGCCGCCGTTCGCGCGCGCCTCCAGCGTGCAGAAGTGCGTCCGTACGCCGGACATCGAAGAGGTCGGCAAGACCACCCGGCACGGCACGTTCTTCCAGATGTGCGGAAACTTCTCCTTCGGCGACTACTTCAAGGAAGGCGCCATCAAGCTCGCCTGGGAGCTGCTGACCACCTCGGTGGAGCACGGCGGCTACGGTCTTGAGCCTGAGAAGCTCTGGATCACCGTCTACCAGGACGACGACGAGGCCGAGGCCATCTGGCGCGACGTCGTCGGCGTCCCCGCCGAGCGCATCCAGCGCCTGGGCAAGAAGGACAACTTCTGGTCCATGGGCGTCCCCGGCCCCTGCGGCCCCTGTTCCGAGATCAACTACGACCGCGGCCCGGAGTTCGGCGTCGAAGGCGGCCCGGCCGTCAACGACGAGCGGTACGTGGAGATCTGGAACCTGGTCTTCATGCAGTACGAGCGCGGCCAGGGCACCGGCAAGGAGGACTTCGAGATCCTCGGTGACCTGCCGTCCAAGAACATCGACACCGGCCTCGGTCTCGAGCGCCTGGCGATGATCCTGCAGGGCGTACAGAACATGTACGAGACCGACACCCTCAAGGTCGTCATCGACAAGGCCACCGAGCTCACCGGCGTCTCCTACGGCAAGGCCCACGACAGCGACGTCTCCCTGCGTGTGGTCGCCGACCACATGCGTACGTCCGTGATGCTGATCGGCGACGGTGTCACCCCGGGCAACGAAGGCCGCGGCTATGTGCTGCGCCGCATCATGCGCCGCGCCATCCGCAACATGCGTCTGCTCGGCGCCACCGGTCCGGTCGTCCACGACCTCGTCGACGTCGTGATCAACACGATGGGCGAGCAGTACCCGGAGCTGGTTACCGACCGCAAGCGCATCGAGACCGTCGCCCTCGCCGAGGAGGGCGCCTTCCTCAAGGCCCTCAAGGGCGGCACCAACATCCTCGACACCGCCGTCACCGAGACCAAGGCCGCCGGCGGCACCGTCCTCTCCGGCGACAAGGCGTTCCTGCTCCACGACACCTGGGGCTTCCCGATCGACCTCACCCTGGAGATGGCCGCCGAGCAGGGCCTGTCCGTGGACGAGTCCGGCTTCCGCCGTCTGATGCAGGAGCAGCGCGAGCGCGCCAAGGCCGACGCCAAGGCCAAGAAGACCGGCCACGCCGACGTCACCGCCTACCGCGAGATCGCCGACAGCAACGGCGCCAGCGAGTTCACCGGCTACACCAACACCGAGGGCGAGACCACCGTCGTCGGTCTGCTGGTCAACGGCGTCCCCTCGCCGGCCGCCTCCGAGGGCGACGACGTCGAGGTCGTCCTCGACCGCACCCCGTTCTACGCCGAGGGCGGCGGCCAGCTCGCCGACCAGGGCCGGATCAAGCTGCACAGCGGCGCCGTGATCCAGGTCCGCGACGTCCAGCAGCCGGTCCCCGGTGTCTCCGTGCACAAGGGCTCGGTCCAGGTCGGCGAGGTGACGGTCGGTTCCACGGCCTACGCCACCATCGACGTCAAGCGCCGCCGGGCCATCGCCCGCGCCCACAGCGCCACGCACCTCACCCACCAGGCGCTGCGTGACGCGCTCGGCCCGACGGCCGCCCAGGCCGGTTCGGAGAACTCGCCCGGCCGATTCCGCTTCGACTTCGGCTCGCCGAACGCCGTGCCCGGCACGGTCCTCACGGACGTCGAGCAGAAGATCAACGAGGTCCTCGCCCGGGAGCTCGACGTCCACGCCGAGGTCATGTCGATCGACGAGGCCAAGCGTCAGGGCGCCATCGCCGAGTTCGGCGAGAAGTACGGCGAGCGGGTCCGGGTCGTCACCATCGGCGACTTCTCCAAGGAGCTGTGCGGCGGTACGCACGTCCACAACACCGCCCAGCTGGGTCTGGTGAAGCTGCTCGGCGAGTCCTCGATCGGTTCCGGCGTCCGCCGGGTCGAGGCCCTGGTCGGCGTGGACGCGTACAACTTCCTCGCCAAGGAGCACACGGTCGTCGCCCAGCTCCAGGAGCTGGTCAAGGGCCGCCCCGAGGAGCTGCCGGAGAAGATCTCCGCCATGCTCGGCAAGCTGAAGGACGCCGAGAAGGAGATCGAGAAGTTCCGCGCGGAGAAGGTCCTCCAGGCCGCCGCCGGGCTCGTCGACAGCGCCAAGGACATCCGTGGCGTGGCCCTGGTCACCGGCCAGGTCCCGGACGGCACCACCGCTGACGACCTGCGCAAGCTGGTCCTGGACGTGCGCGGCCGCATCTCTGGCGACCGCCCGGCCGTCGTCGCCCTGTTCACGACGGCCAACGGCCGTCCGCTGACGGTCATCGCCACCAACGAAGCCGCCCGCGAGCGCGGCCTCAAGGCCGGCGAGCTGGTCCGTACGGCCGCCAAGACCCTCGGCGGCGGCGGTGGCGGCAAGCCGGACGTCGCCCAGGGCGGCGGTCAGAACCCGGACGCCATCGGCGACGCCATCGACGCCGTCGAGCGTCTCGTCGTGGAAACCGCGTGACGATGATGCGCCGAGGACGTCGTCTCGCGATCGACGTCGGGGACGCCCGGATCGGGGTCGCCTCGTGCGACCCCGACGGGGTCCTCGCCACGCCGGTGGAGACCGTGCCGGGACGCGACGTCCCGGCCGCCCACCG
Organism: Streptomyces sp. NPDC039465; assembly: GCF_055639315.1. Classification (NCBI taxonomy): domain Bacteria; kingdom Bacillati; phylum Actinomycetota; class Actinomycetes; order Kitasatosporales; family Streptomycetaceae; genus Streptomyces; species Streptomyces sp. NPDC039465. The sequence continues at coordinate 126,745 of NZ_JBVKAP010000010.1, forward strand.
GCGGCTCCGCCAGATCGTCCAGGAGTACGAGCCGATCGAGGTCGTCGTCGGGCTGCCCCGCTCCCTCTCCGGAGGCGAGGGCCCGGCCGCGGTGAAGGTGCGCGCCTTCGCCCAGGAGATGGCCCGGGGCATCGCCCCCGTGCCCGTCCGTCTGGTCGACGAGCGCATGACCACGGTGACGGCCAGTCAGGGCCTGCGCGCCTCGGGCGTGAAGTCGAAGAAGGGCCGGTCGGTCATCGATCAGGCGGCCGCTGTGATCATCCTTCAGAACGCTCTTGAGTCCGAACGGGTATCAGGTAATCCGCCCGGCGAGGGCGTCGAAGTGGTCATCTGATCGCGATACGGTAACGTTCCGCGCGATGCGGCGGTGTTCGAACAGCTGCCGCACTACGTAGAGGCGGTCTGTCCGGAAGCCTCGCGGCCGTTTGGGGATCGATGACTGAGTATGGCCGGAGCCCCGGCTCCGAACCGTGGCATCCCGAGGACCCGTTGTTCGGGGACCAGGGATGGGGAGGTCAGCAGGCCGGCGGCCAGCAGCAGTACTACCAGCAGCCGGCGCCGCAGCAGTCGCAGCCGCAGCAGCCGGCGCAGTACGGCACCTCCCAGGAGGCGTACGGACAGACCTACGGCGGGCAGCAGCAGTACGCCGATGCTCAGTACGCCGATCCTCAGTACGGCGGGCAGACGTACGACACGTCCGGTTACCCCGGACAGCAGTACGACACCAGCTGGGAGACCGGCCAGCAGGCCGCGATGCCCTACGCCGCGACGCCGCCCGTCGACCCGTACGCCGCCGGACAGGGTCCCGACCTCTACGGCACCCCCGAGGCGTACCCGCCGCCGCAGCCGCCGGGCCGTCGCCCGGCCGAGCCCGAACCCCAGTCCGACCAGACCGACTGGGACGCGCAGGCGCAGGAGGAGGAGAAGCACCCCTTCTTCACCGGCGACGACGGCAACGACGGCGACGGCCGTGACGACGAGCCGGGCTCCCGCTCGTCGCGCGGCGGCGGCCGGGGAGACCGGCGCGGCAAGGGCAAGAACAAGAAGAAGAGCAAGAACGGCATCGCCTGCCTGGTCGTCGCGGCGGTCCTGGTCGGCGGCGTCGGTGGTGTCGCCTACTTCGGCTACCAGTTCTGGCAGGGCCAGTTCGGTGCCGCCCCGGACTTCGTGGGCGAAGGCGCCGGGTCCGTGGAGGTCGAGATCCCCAAGGGCGCCGGCGGCTACGACATCGGCAACATCCTGAAGAAGGCGGGTGTCGTCAAGAGCGTCGACGCCTTCGTCTCCGCCCAGGCGCAGAACCCGAAGGGCTCGACCATCCAGGACGGCGTCTACACCCTGAAGAAGGGCATGTCCGCCGCGCGCGCGGTCGACCTGATGCTCAACCCGGCGAGCCGGGCGAACTTCATCATCCCCGAGGGCAAACGCAACGGCTGGGTGTACGCCGAGATCGACAAGCGGCTCGCCCTCAAGAAGGGCACCACCGCGGGCGTCGCCAAGACACAGGCGAACGAGCTCGGCCTGCCGGAGTGGGCCAAGGGCCACAAGGACGTCAAGGATCCGCTGGAAGGATTCCTCTTCCCGTCCAGCTACCCGGTCGCCAAGGGCAACAAGCCCGAGGACGTCCTGCGCAAGATGGTCGCCCGCGCCAACGAGGAGTACGGCAAGCTCGACCTGGAGACCAAGTCGAAGGAGCTCGGGCTCAAGGGACCGTGGGAACTGATCACGGTGGCGAGCCTTGTGCAGGTCGAAGGCAAGTACAAGCACGACTTCGACAAGGTCGCGCGGGTCGTCTACAACCGCCTCAAGCCGAACAACGTCGAGACGGTCGGCCGGATGGAGTTCGACTCCACGGTCAACTACATCAAGAACGAGAGCACGCTCGACGTCGGTTCTGTGGCGGATCTCCGTAAGATCAAGGACCCGTACAACACCTATGACATCAAGGGCCTGACCCCCGGCCCGATCAGCAACCCGGGTGTCGAGGCGGTCAAGTCCGCGATGAACCCCACGCCTGGCCCCTGGTACTACTTCGTCTCCATCAACGAGAACAAGACGGTGTTCTCCGTGACGAACGAAGAACACAACCAGAACGTGGCGGAATACCAGAAGGAACGAGAGAAGTCCGGACAGTGAGTACGAAGTACCGGGCGGCCGTGCTCGGCTTGCCCATCGCCCACTCGCTCTCCCCGGTGCTCCACCGGGCCGCGTACGAGGCGCTCGGCCTCGCCCACTGGTCCTACGACCGTTTCGAGGTGGACGAGGCCAGGCTCCCCGGGTTCTTCGCGGAGCTGGATGAGACCTGGGCGGGCTTCTCGCTGACCATGCCGCTCAAGCGCGCCGTCATCCCGCTGCTCGACGAGGTCAGCGCGACGGCCGCCGCGGTCGAGGCGGTCAACACGGTCGTCTTCACGGACGACGGACGCCGGGTCGGCGACAACACCGACATCCCCGGCATGATCGCCGCCCTGGCCGAGCGGGGTGTCGAGAAGGTCGAGTCCGCGGCGATCCTCGGCGCGGGCGCCACGGCCTCCTCCGCGCTCGCCGCGCTGTCCCGGATCTGCACCGGACCGGTCAGCGCCTACGTACGCAGCGAGACCCGCGCCGCCGAGATGCGCGGCTGGGGGGAGCGGCTCGGTATCGAGGTCCGTACGGCCGACTGGTCCGAGGCCGCCGAGGCCTTCACGTACCCGCTGGTCGTCGCCACCACCCCGGCCGGCACCACCGACCCGCTGGCCGCCGCCGTGCCCGCCTCGCCCGGCACGCTCTTCGACGTCCTGTACGACCCGTGGCCGACGGCGCTCGCGGCGTCCTGGTCTGCGCGGGGCGGGGCCGTGGTCGGGGGCCTGGACCTTCTGGTGCACCAGGCGGTGCTCCAGGTGGAGCAGATGACCGGGATCGTCCCGGCCCCCCTCACCGCGATGCGCGCGGCAGGCGAACGCGCCCTCGCCGACCGGGCACACGCCGAAGGCGACCCGACCGGGGAGTGAGACACCGGTCCGCGTCGGCGTCCGATAGCTGGACCGCCGATCAGGTCCACGGCCCGGACGTGGGAGGATCGGGGGTGGCGGGCCAGGGCCGCGCTCCCCCTCGCTTCGCTGGGAGGTGCCCCCAGGCCGCGCCATCGCAGTGCCAGGCGCGAGCATGAGGAGCATCGTTGAGCAGGTTGCGTTGGCTGACCGCTGGGGAATCCCACGGACCCGCGCTGGTCGCGACGCTGGAGGGTCTTCCCGCCGGTGTCCCGGTCACCACGGAGATGGTGGCGGACCACCTCGCGCGGCGGCGCCTCGGCTATGGGCGCGGCGCGCGGATGAAGTTCGAGCAGGACGAGGTCACCTTCCTGGGCGGTGTCCGGCACGGACTCTCGCTGGGCTCTCCGGTGGCCGTGATGGTGGGCAACACGGAGTGGCCGAAGTGGGAGAAGGTGATGTCGGCCGACCCGGTCGACCCCTCCGAGCTGAAGGAGACGGGGCGCAACGCACCCCTCACCCGCCCCCGCCCGGGCCACGCCGACCTCGCCGGTATGCAGAAGTACGGCTTCGACGAAGCCCGGCCCATCCTGGAGCGTGCCAGCGCCCGTGAGACGGCCGCCCGGGTCGCGCTGGGCGCTGTCGTCCGTTCCTTCCTGAAGGAGGCGGCGGGCATCGAGATCGTGTCGCATGTGGTGGAGCTGGCGGCGGCGAAGGCGCCGTACGGGGTCTACCCGACGCCGGCGGATGTGGAGAAGTTGGACGCGGATCCGGTGCGTTGTCTGGACGCGGACGCGTCGAAGGCGATGGTTGCGGAGATCGACCAGGCCCACAAGGACGGCGACACCCTCGGCGGTGTGGTGGAGGTCCTGGCCTACGGGGTGCCGGTGGGCCTTGGCTCGCATGTGCACTGGGACCGGCGACTCGACGCCCGTCTGGCCGCGGCGCTGATGGGTATCCAGGCCATCAAGGGTGTGGAGGTCGGGGACGGTTTCGACCTCGCGCGTGTGCCGGGTTCGAAGGCGCACGACGAGATCGTGCGGACGGAGGACGGCATCAGGCGCACCTCGGGCCGCTCCGGCGGCACGGAGGGCGGCCTGACGACGGGCGAGTTGCTGCGGGTCCGCGCCGCGATGAAGCCGATCGCGACGGTGCCCCGGGCGCTGGCCACGATCGACGTGGCCACGGGCGAGGCGGCCGCGGCGCACCACCAGCGCTCCGATGTGTGCGCGGTCCCGGCGGCCGGAATCGTCGCGGAGGCGATGGTGGCCCTGGTCCTGGCGGACGCGGTCCTGGAGAAGTTCGGCGGCGACTCGGTCCCCGAGACCCGCCGCAACGTCCAGTCGTACCTCGACAACCTGCAGATCCGGTGACCGGCGGGCCCTTGGTCGTCCTGGTCGGGCCCATGGGGTCCGGCAAGTCCACGGTGGGCGCGCTCCTCGCCGAACGGCTCGGCACGCCCTACCGGGACACGGACGCCGACATCGTCGCCGCCCAGGGCCGGGAGATCTCGGACATCTTCGTCGAGGACGGCGAGGACCACTTCCGCGCCCTGGAGCGGGACGCCGTGCGCGCCGCGGTCGCCGAGCACGAGGGCGTCCTCTCCCTCGGCGGCGGCGCGATCCTCGACGCCTCGACCCGGGAGCTCCTCACCGGCCTGCCGGTCGTCTACCTGTCGATGGACGTGGACGAGGCGGTCCGCCGCGTCGGCCTGAACACCGCGCGCCCCCTGCTCGCCGTCAACCCGCGCCGCCAGTGGCGCGAGCTGATGGAAGCGCGCCGCCACCTCTACACCGAAGTCGCCCGGGTCGTCGTCGCGACCGACGACCGCACCCCTGAAGAGGTCGCCCAGGCGATCCTCGACGCACTCGAATTGAAGGACGTATGACCGACCAGGAAGTGACCCGGATCGAGGTCGGCGGTACGGCGGGTACGGACCCATACGAGGTGCTGGTCGGCCGGCAGCTGCTCGGCGAGCTCCCCGGACTCATCGGCAACCGGGCCAAGCGGGTCGCCGTGATCCACCCCGAGGCGCTCGCCGAGACCGGTGAGGCCCTGCGCCAGGACCTCGCCGACCAGGGCTACGAGGCCGTCGCCATCCAGGTCCCGAACGCCGAGGAGGCCAAGACCGTCGAGGTCGCGGCGTACTGCTGGAAGGCGCTCGGCCAGACCGGCTTCACCCGCACCGACGTCATCGTCGGCGTCGGCGGCGGCGCCACCACCGACCTCGCCGGGTTCGTCGCCGCCAGCTGGCTGCGCGGGGTGCGCTGGATCGCCGTACCGACCACGGTCCTCGCCATGGTCGACGCGGCCGTCGGCGGCAAGACCGGCATCAACACCGCCGAGGGCAAGAACCTCGTCGGCGCCTTCCACCCGCCGGCCGGGGTGCTGTGCGACCTGGCGGCGCTCGACTCGCTGCCCGTGCACGACTACGTCAGCGGACTCGCCGAGATCATCAAGGCCGGTTTCATCGCCGACCCGGTCATCCTCGACCTCGTCGAGGAGGACCCGGCCGCCGCGCGGACCCCCGCCGGGCCGCACACGGCCGAGCTGATCGTCCGGTCCATCCGGGTGAAGGCCGACGTCGTCTCCAGCGACCTCAAGGAGTCGGGGCTCCGGGAGATCCTCAACTACGGCCACACCCTCGCCCACGCGATCGAGAAGAACGAGCGGTACAAGTGGCGCCACGGCGCCGCCGTCTCCGTCGGCATGGTCTTCGCCGCCGAGCTGGGCCGGCTCGCCGGCCGTCTCGACGACGCCACCGCCGACCGGCACCGCACGATCCTGGAGTCCGTCGGCCTGCCGCTCACCTACCGCGGCGACCAGTGGCCCAAGCTCCTGGAGACCATGAAGGTCGACAAGAAGTCCCGGGGCGACCTGCTGCGGTTCATCGTCCTCGACGGCCTCGCCAAGCCGACCGTCCTGGAAGGCCCGGACCCGGCGGTGCTGGTCGCCGCGTACGGCGAGGTGTCCGCGTGAGCCCCCGGCCCACCCGCCGGGTGCTCGTCCTCAACGGCCCCAACCTGGGCCGGCTCGGCTCCCGCGAACCGGACGTCTATGGCGCCACCTCCTACGCCGGCCTCGTGGAGACCTGCACCAAGCTGGGCGCCGAGCTCGGCTTCGACGTGGAGGTCCGGGAGACCAACGACGAGGGCGAGATGATCCGCTGGCTGCACGAGGCGGCCGACGGGGCGATCCCGGTCGTCATCAACCCGGGCGCCTTCACGCACTATTCGTACGCGGTACGGGACGCGGCCGCGCAGCGGACCGCGCCCCTGATCGAGGTGCACATCTCGAACCCGTACACCCGGGAGGAGTTCCGGCACACCTCGGTCGTCGCCTCGATCGCCAGCGGCACCGTCGCCGGCTTCGGCATCGGCTCCTACCGGCTGGCGCTGCGCGCGCTCGCCGAGGAACTGAACGGCTGACCGGCCGACCGGGCACTCCTGACCGTCCCCGGCCGTTGCCTTCGCGGAGGCCGGGGACGGTACCGTTCGGGTTGCGGGGGTCAACGCGCCCCCGATCAGCGTCAGTCGTACGAGACGGAGTGGCACCGGATGCAGCACGCGATGGGGGCTCCGTTGCCGCCCGGACAGGGCGCCCCGCAATGGGCGCAGGGCGCGCATCCCCCCGTTCCCCCAGCCCCGCAGGGCCACCCGCCGATGCCGCAGGGCCACCCGGCGCCGTACCCCCCGGGCCCGCCGGCCCCCAACTGGCCGCAAGGCGGCCCGCACCACGCCCCCGCCCCGCCCTCCCGGGACACCACCGGCCACATCCAGCTCCCGCCCGGCGGCCCGGTGGCCATGCCCGCGCCGCCGCCCCCGGAGCTCGGCACCGGCACCGCCACCCTCGCCGTGCTGCTCATCGGTCCCGCCGGGGCGGGCAAGACCACCGTCGCCCGGCACTGGGCCCAGCGCCGTCAGGTGCCCACCGCCCACATCAGCCTCGACGACGTCCGGGAATGGGTCTGCTCCGGCTTCGCCGACCCCCAGGCCGGCTGGAACGACCACTCCGAGGCGCAGTACCGGCTGGCCCGCCGCACCTGCGGCTTCGCTGCCCGTAACTTCCTGGCCAACGGCATCTCCTGCATCCTCGACGACGCCGTCTTCCCCGACCGCCCGGTGGTCGGCCTCGGCGGTTGGAAGCGGCACGTAGGGCCCGGACTGCTCCCCGTCGTCCTCCTGCCCGGCCTGGAGATCGTCCTGGAGCGCAACGCCGAACGCTCCGGGAACCGCCGGCTCTCCGACGAGGAGGTCGCCGGGATCCACGGACGCATGGCCGGCTGGTACGGCTCGGGCCTGCCGATCATCGACAACTCCACCTACGACGTGGAGACCACCGCCCGCGTCCTGGACGAGGTCCTGGCCCGCTCCATAGCCAGTCCGCCCAGCTGGTAGCCCCGCCGCGGCCTCCCGCAGCCCCGGTCGGACGCGCTGACCAGGCCGCGGCGCCCGGTCGCTCGTAGGCTCGGAAGCATGTCAGAGGTGTATGCGGACCGGCGGGCGAGGCTGCGTGACCGCTGCGCGGCGGCCGGAAGCCCGGCGGCGCTGGTCTCCCGCCCGGCCAACGTCCGCTATCTCGCGGGCGGCTCCCCGCCCGGCGCCGTCCTGTTGGTCGGCGCGGGCGACGACGTCCTGCTCTGCCCCCGCGCCCCGACCGGTGATCCCGCCGACGGGCGCCCCGACGAGGCCCTCAGGGTGGACGTGCTGCCCGCCAGCGGCGGCGATCCGGCCGTCGCCGCCGTCGACGTCGCGCGCAAGGCGGGCGCCGACGCGCTCGCGGTCGAGGAGCACCACCTGACCGTCGCCCGCCACCGCGCCATGGGATCCGTGGCGCCCCGGCTCCGGCTCGCCGATCTGGGCGGGGCCGTCGAGCAGCTGCGGATCGTCAAGGACGAGGACGAGATCACCTGCCTGCGGATCGCCGCCGAGATTGCCGACCAGGCGCTGGGGGAGCTGCTGGAGTCGATCCTCGTGGGCCGTACGGAGCGGCATCTGGCGCTGGAGCTGGAACGCCGGCTCGTCGACCACGGCGCGGACGGCGCCGCCTTCCCCACCTCGGTGGCCACCGGCCCCAACGCCGGGCTCGCCGCCCACCGCCCCACCGACCGAAGGGTCGAGGAAGGCGATTTCCTCTCTGTCTGCCTCGGCGCCAACTACCGCGGCTACCGCTGCGAGATCGGCCGTACGTTCGTGATCGGGACCACCCCGGCGGACTGGCAGATCGAGCTGTACGACCTTGTCTTCGCCGCTCAGCGGGCCGGCCGGGAGGCGCTCTTGCCCGGTGCGGAGTTCCGCGAGGTGGACCGCGCCGCCCGCCAGCTCCTGGACGCGGCCGGGCACGGCGGGGGCCTGGCCCCCCGCCTCGGCCACGGTGTCGGCCTTGAAATCGACGAGGACCCGCAGCTCGCACCCGCGTCCATGGGTAAACTGGACGCTTGTGTGCCGGTCACCGTCGAACCGGGGGTCCACCTCCCGGGCCGGGGCGGGGTCCGGATCGATGACACGCTCGTCGTGCGCCAGGAGGCGGACGGCGGACCCGAGCTACTCACCATTACGACCAAGGAGCTGCTCGCGCTGTAGGCGCGTATGCCTCCCTGGTCCCCACGTCAGTCCAGGAGATTCCGCAACCGTGGCTTCCACGAACGACCTCAAGAACGGCATGGTGCTCAAGCTCGAAGGCGGCCAGCTCTGGTCCGTCGTCGAGTTCCAGCACGTCAAGCCCGGCAAGGGCCCTGCCTTCGTGCGCACCAAGCTGAAGAACGTGCTCTCCGGCAAGGTCGTCGACAAGACCTTCAACGCCGGCGTGAAGGTCGAGACGGCCACCATCGACCGCCGCGACATGCAGTTCTCCTACATGGACGGCGAGTACTTCGTCTTCATGGACATGGAGACCTACGACCAGCTCATGGTCGACCGCAAGGCTGTCGGCGACGCCGCCAACTTCCTCATCGAGGGCTTCACCGCCTCCGTGGCGCAGCACGAGGGCGAGGTGCTCTACGTCGAGCTGCCGGCCGCCGTCGTGCTCACCATCCAGGAGACCGAGCCGGGCGTCCAGGGCGACCGCTCCACCGGTGGCACCAAGCCGGCCATCCTCGAGACCGGCCACCAGATCCAGGTCCCGCTCTTCATCACCACCGGTGAGAAGATCAAGGTCGACACCCGCACCAGCGACTACCTCGGCCGGGTGAACAGCTAACCGTGGCTGCCCGGAGCAAGGCCCGTAAGCGCGCCTTCCAGATCCTCTTCGAGGCCGACCAGCGCGGCACGTCCGTGCGGAACGTCCTCGCGGACTGGGTCCGGCATGCACGGTCCGACGACCGGCAGCCGCCGGTCAACGAGTTCACGATGCAGCTGGTCGAGGGGTACGCGGACCACGTGGCCCGGATCGACGAGCTCATCGACACCTACACGGTGGGCTGGGACCTCGACCGGATGCCCGTGGCCGACCGGAACATCGTGCGCCTCGGCGCGTACGAGCTGATCTGGGCGGACGAGACCCCGGACGCGGTGGCGATCGACGAGGCGGTGCAGCTCGCCAAGGAGTTCTCCACCGACGACTCCCCGGCCTTCGTCAACGGCCTGCTGGCCCGGCTGAAGGATATGAAGCCGAGCCTGCGCCGGGAGGGGGCGTAAGCCCGTCCCCGGCAGTCGAAGGGGCCCGCAGCACACCGTGCTGCGGGCCCCTTCGCCGTACCCCGCCCCGCCTGCGTCGGGGGGGCACGCAAAACCGCCGGGGTGGCAGGGAACCGTACGGCTCCCCGCCACCCCGGCGGCAACGTTTCTTCTCAAGGGCTCCCGGAGGCCGGATCAGCTCTCCTCGTGGGCCACGGCACGGCGCGCGTCCGCGTCCAGCACACCCCAGCTGATCAGCTGCTCGGTGAGCACCGAGGGCGACTGGTCGTAGATCACGGCCAGCGTGCGCAGGTCGTCCTGGCGGATCGACAGCACCTTGCCGTTGTAGTCACCGCGCTGCGACTGGATCGTCGCCGCGTAGCGCTGCAGCGGGCCGGCCTTCTCCTGCGGGACATGGGCGAGACGCTCCAGGTCGAGCACGAGCTTCGGCGGCGGCTCGGCGGCTCCGCCCGGAGTCGTACCCGGCAGCAGCTCCTGCACCGGAACGCCGTAGAAGTCCGCCAGCTCGGCGAGGCGCTGAACGGTGACGGCGCGGTCGCCGCGCTCGTACGACCCGACCACCACGGCCTTCCAGCGGCCCTGGGACTTCTCCTCCACACCATGGAGGGAAAGCCCCTGCTGGGTGCGGATGGCACGGAGCTTGGCCCCGAGCTGTTTTGCGTATTCGCTGGACATATAGCTCCCCGGACGCTGTGACAACGTGCGGCTCCGCCGCGCGGCTGGTAACTCACTGTGAGGTTACGCAGCGTTACTTGGCTGCGTCAAGCCGAATGGTCCGTACCGGCTCACCCGCGGGGGTGAGGCCGAAGGCACCCCAAGGTCCTGCTAACGTGGAGGGCGCAATTTCGACGTCCTTTAAGGTCCGTCCCGTGAGGCGGAGAAGGAGGTCCGTTTCGTATGGACGCAACGCAGCAGACCGATGCGGCACGCCCCGTTCTCGAGGGCCCCGACATCGCGCGGGTACTGACCCGCATCGCCCACGAGATCGTCGAGCGCGCCAAGGGCGCGGACGACGTGGTGCTTCTCGGCATTCCCACGCGCGGGGTGTTCCTCGCCCGCCGACTGGCCGACAAGCTCGCCGACATCACCGGACGGAAGATCCCGGTCGGCTCCCTCGACATCACCATGTACCGCGACGACCTGCGCATGCGGCCGGCGCGCGCCCTGGCCCGCACCGAGATCCCCGGTGACGGCATCGACGGCCGCCTGGTCGTTCTCGTCGACGACGTGCTCTTCTCCGGCCGCACCATCCGCGCCGCGCTCGACGCGCTCGGCGACATCGGCCGCCCGCGCGCCGTGCAGCTGGCGGTCCTGGTCGACCGTGGCCACCGCGAACTCCCGATCCGAGCCGACTACGTCGGCAAGAACCTCCCCACGTCGCTGAGGGAGACGGTCAAGGTGCAGCTCGCCGAGGAGGACGGTCGCGACACCGTGCTGCTCGGTACGCAGTCCGCCTCCGCGTAGGACCGGCTTCCCGACGGGTCCAGGGCACAGCCCTGCGCGCCCGCATGCCCGAGGGGCCTCCGGACACACCCCGGACCCCCGACCTCCCCACCACGGAGAAGAACCCCCGATGATGCGCCACCTCATCTCGGCCGCCGATCTCACCCGCGACGAAGCCGTGCTCCTCCTCGACACCGCCGAGGAGATGGCCCGGGTCGCCGACCGGCCGATCAAGAAGCTGCCGACCCTGCGCGGCCGTACGGTCTGCAACCTCTTCTTCGAGGACTCCACCCGGACCCGGATCTCCTTCGAAGCCGCCGAGAAGCGGCTCTCCGCCGACGTGATCAACTTCGCGGCGAAGGGATCCAGCGTCTCCAAGGGCGAGTCGCTCAAGGACACCGCCCAGACCCTGGAGGCGATGGGGGTCGACGCCGTCGTCATCCGCCACAGCGCCTCCGGTGCGCCCTACCGGCTGGCCAACTCCGGCTGGATCGACGCCCCCGTCATCAACGCGGGCGACGGCACCCACCAGCACCCCACCCAGGCCCTCCTGGACGCCTTCACCATGCGCCGCCGACTGGTCGGCCGGGACGCCGGCCTCGGACAGGACCTGGCCGGAAAGCGCATCACCCTCGTCGGCGACGTGCTGCACAGCCGGGTCGCCCGCTCCAACGTGGACCTGCTGCACACCCTCGGTGCCCAGGTCACCCTGGTCGCCCCGCCCACCCTGCTGCCGGTCGGCGTCGACCACTGGTCCGCCGACGTCAGCTACGACCTCGACAGCGTGCTGCCGAAGTCCGACGCGGTGATGATGCTGCGTGTGCAGCGGGAGCGCATGAACGCGGCGTTCTTCCCGACCGAGCGCGAGTACTCGCGGCGGTACGGGCTCGACGGCGAGCGCATGGCCCGCATGCCGGAGCACGCCATCGTCATGCACCCCGGCCCGATGGTCCGCGGCATGGAGATCACCGCCGAGGTCGCCGACTCCGACCGCTGCACGGTCGTCGAGCAGGTCGCCAACGGCGTCTCCATCCGGATGGCCGTTCTCTACCTGCTGCTCGGCGGCAACGAATCCGACACCACTCGTACCGAGGAGAAGTAAGACCCATGAGCAAGATCCTTATCCGCGGTGCGAAGGTGCTCGGCGGCGACGCCCAGGACGTCCTGATCGACGGCGAGACCATCGAGGCCGTAGGCACCGGCCTGTCCGCCGAGGGCGCGCGGGTCATCGACGCCGAGGGCCAGATCCTCCTGCCCGGCCTCGTCGACCTCCACACCCATCTGCGCGAGCCCGGCCGCGAGGACTCCGAGACCGTCCTCACCGGCACCCGCGCCGCCGCCAAGGGCGGCTACACCTCGGTGTTCGCCATGGCCAACACCTTCCCGGTCGCCGACACCGCCGGTGTCGTCGAGCAGGTCTACCGCCTCGGCCGCGAGAGCGGCTACTGCGACGTCCAGCCCATCGGCGCCGTCACCGTCGGCCTTGAGGGCAAGAAGCTCGCCGAGCTCGGCGCCATGCACGACTCGGCCGCGGGCGTCACCGTCTTCTCCGACGACGGCAAGTGCGTCGACGACGCCGTGATCATGCGCCGCGCCCTGGAGTACGTGAAGGCCTTCGGCGGCGTCGTCGCCCAGCACGCCCAGGAGCCCCGGCTGACCGAGGGCGCCCAGATGAACGAGGGCACCGTCTCGGCCGAGCTCGGACTCGGCGGCTGGCCCGCCGTCGCCGAGGAGTCGATCATCGCGCGCGACGTACTGCTCGCCGAGCACGTCGGCTCCCGGGTGCACATCTGCCACCTGTCGACCGCCGGCTCGGTGGAGATCGTCCGCTGGGCCAAGTCGCGCGGCATCGACGTCACCGCCGAGGTCACCCCGCACCACCTCCTCCTCACCGACGAGCTGGTCCGTTCGTACAACCCGGTCTACAAGGTCAACCCGCCGCTGCGCACCGAGCGCGACGTGATGGCGCTGCGGGAGGCCCTGGCCGACGGCACGATCGACATCGTCGCCACCGACCACGCCCCGCACCCGCACGAGGACAAGGACTGCGAGTGGGCCGCCGCCGCCATGGGCATGGTCGGCCTGGAGACCGCGCTCTCCGTGGTGCAGCAGACCATGGTCGAAACCGGCCTGATCACCTGGGCCGACGTCGCCGACCGGATGTCCTTCGCACCCGCCCGGATCGGCCGGGCCACCGGCCACGGCCGCCCCGTCTCGGCAGGTGAGCCCGCCAACCTGACCCTGGTCGATCCGGCATACCGTGGAGCCGTGGACCCCGCGGGCTTCGCCTCCCGCAGCCGAAACACCCCCTACGAGGGCCGCGAGCTGCCGGGGCGCGTCACCCACACCTTCCTGCGGGGCCGGGCAACGGTCGTCGACGGGAACCTCGCGTGACTTCACTCATCATCCTGGCCGCCGCCGAAGAGAAATCGGCGGAAGTGACCAACTGGGCCGGACGCATCGGCTGGGTGGTCGGGCTCGCCCTCTTCGTGGCCTTCGTCTACTGGCTGATGCGCCAGGGATGGAAGTGGCGCGGCAGCCTCCAGTCCGCCCTGCCGGAGCTGCCCAGCGCGCCCGAGCGCCCCGCCGAGGCGAGACTTGAGCTGAGCGGCCGCTACCACGGCTCCACGACCGCCGGGCAGTGGCTCGACCGGATCGTCGCCCATGGCCTCGGCACCCGCAGCCGCGTCGAGCTCACGCTCACCGAGGCCGGCGTCGAGGTCGTACGCCCCGGCGCGAACGACTTCTTCATCCCGGCCGCCGCCCTGCGCGAGGCCCGGCTCGACAAGGGCATCGCGGGCAAGGTCCTCGCCGAAGGCGGACTGCTGGTCGTCACCTGGGCGCACGGCGACCAGCTGATCGACTCCGGCTTCCGCTCCGACCGGGCCGCGGAACACACCACCTGGGTCGAGACCCTGAACAGCATGATCAACACGACGGAAGGCACCGCACGATGACGACCTCCACTCGGGGAGCCGCCAAAGCTCCCGCCGTACTCGTCCTGGAGGACGGCCGCACCTTCCGCGGCCGCGCCTACGGGGCCGTGGGGGCGACCTTCGGCGAGGCCGTGTTCTCCACCGGCATGACCGGCTACCAGGAGACCCTCACCGACCCGTCGTACCACCGCCAGGTCGTCGTCATGACCGCCCCGCACGTCGGCAACACCGGCGTCAACGACGAGGACCCCGAGTCGTCCCGCATCTGGGTGGCCGGCTACGTCGTCCGCGACCCCGCCCGCATCCCGTCGAACTGGCGCTCCCGGCGCTCCCTCGACGAGGAGCTGGAGCGCCAGGGCGTCGTCGGCATCTCCGGCATCGACACCCGCGCCCTCACCCGCCACCTGCGCGAGCGCGGCGCCATGCGCGTCGGCATCTTCTCCGGCAACGCGCTGCCCGACGAGGGCACCATGCTCGCCGAGGTCCGCCAGGCCCCCGAGATGAGCGGCGCCGACCTCTCCGCCGAGGTCGCCACCAAGGAGACCTACGTCGTCCCCGCGATCGGTGAGAAGAAGTTCACCGTCGCCGCGGTCGACCTCGGCATCAAGGGCATGACCCCGCACCGCATGGCCGAGCGCGGCATAGAGGTCCACGTCCTGCCCGCCACCGCCACCGCCGAGGACGTCTACGCCGTCAACCCCGACGGTGTCTTCTTCTCCAACGGCCCGGGCGACCCGTCCACCGCCGACGGCCCCGTCGCCGTCATGCAGGCGGTCCTGGAGCGCAAGACCCCGCTCTTCGGCATCTGCTTCGGCAACCAGATCCTGGGCCGCGCGCTCGGCTTCGGCACGTACAAGCTGAAGTACGGCCACCGCGGCATCAACCAGCCCGTGCAGGACCGCACGACCGGCAAGGTCGAGGTCACCGCGCACAACCACGGATTCGCCGTCGACGCTCCGCTCGACCAGGTCTCCGACACCCCCTACGGCCGCGCCGAGGTCTCCCACGTCTGCCTCAACGACAACGTGGTGGAGGGCCTCCAGCTACTCGACCGGCCGGCCTTCAGCGTCCAGTACCACCCCGAGGCGGCCGCCGGCCCGCACGACGCCGCGTACCTCTTCGACCGCTTCGTATCCCTGATGGAGGGCCAGCGTGCCTAAGCGCTCCGATATCCAGTCCGTCCTGGTCATCGGCTCCGGTCCGATCGTCATCGGCCAGGCCGCCGAGTTCGACTACTCCGGCACCCAGGCCTGCCGCGTCCTCAAGTCCGAGGGTCTGCGCGTCATCCTGGTCAACTCCAACCCGGCCACGATCATGACCGACCCGGAGATCGCCGACGCCACCTACGTCGAGCCGATCACCCCCGAGTTCGTCGAGAAGATCATCGCCAAGGAGCGCCCCGACGCCCTCCTGCCCACCCTCGGCGGCCAGACCGCGCTCAACACCGCCATCTCCATGCACGAGCAGGGTGTGCTGGAGAAGTACGGTGTCGAGCTCATCGGCGCCAACGTCGAGGCCATCAACAAGGGCGAGGACCGCGACCTCTTCAAGGGCGTCGTCGAGGCCGTCAAGGCCAAGATCGGTTACGGCGAGTCCGCCCGCTCGGTCATCTGCCACTCCATGGACGACGTGCTCAAGGGCGTCGAGACCCTCGGCGGCTACCCCGTCGTCGTCCGCCCCTCCTTCACCATGGGCGGCGCCGGCTCCGGCTTCGCCCACGACGAGGACGAGCTGCGCCGTATCGCCGGCCAGGGCCTGACGCTCTCCCCGACCACCGAGGTGCTCCTGGAGGAGTCCATCCTCGGCTGGAAGGAGTACGAGCTGGAGCTGATGCGCGACAAGGCCGACAACGTCGTGGTCGTCTGCTCCATCGAGAACTTCGACCCGATGGGCGTGCACACCGGTGACTCGATCACCGTCGCCCCGGCGATGACCCTCACCGACCGCGAGTACCAGCGCCTGCGCGACATCGGCATCGCGATCATCCGCGAGGTCGGCGTCGACACCGGCGGCTGCAACATCCAGTTCGCGGTCAACCCGGACGACGGCCGGATCATCGTCATCGAGATGAACCCGCGCGTCTCCCGCTCCTCCGCGCTCGCCTCCAAGGCCACCGGCTTCCCGATCGCCAAGATCGCCGCCCGGCTCGCCGTCGGCTACACGCTGGACGAGATCCCCAACGACATCACCGAGAAGACCCCGGCCTCCTTCGAGCCGACCCTCGACTACGTCGTCGTCAAGGCCCCGCGCTTCGCGTTCGAGAAGTTCCCCGTCGCCGACTCCACGCTGACCACGACCATGAAGTCGGTCGGCGAGGCCATGGCCATCGGCCGCAACTTCACCGAGGCCCTGCAGAAGGCGCTGCGCTCCCTGGAGAAGAAGGGCAGCCAGTTCTCCTTCACCGGCGAGACGGGCGACAAGGCCCAGCTCCTGAAGGAGTCCAAGCGCCCCACCGACGGCCGGATCAACACCGTCATGCAGGCCATCCGGGCCGGCGCCACCCAGGAAGAGGTCTTCGACGCCACGAAGATCGACCCCTGGTTCGTCGACCAGCTCTTCCTGATCAAGGAGATCGCCGACGAGCTGGCCGCCGCCGAGAAGCTCCACCCCGAGCTGCTCGCCGAGGCCAAGCGCCACGGCTTCTCCGACGCCCAGATCGCCGACATCCGCGGCCTGCGCGAGGACGTCGTCCGCGAGGTCCGGCACGCGCTGGGCGTACGCCCGGTCTACAAGACCGTCGACACCTGCGCCGCCGAGTTCGCCGCCAAGACCCCGTACTTCTACTCGTCCTACGACGAGGAGAGCGAGGTCGCGCCGCGCGAGAAGCCCGCCGTGATCATCCTCGGCTCCGGCCCGAACCGCATCGGCCAGGGCATCGAGTTCGACTACTCCTGTGTCCACGCCTCCTTCGCACTGAGCGACGCGGGCTTCGAGACCGTGATGGTCAACTGCAACCCGGAGACCGTCTCCACCGACTACGACACCTCCGACCGCCTGTACTTCGAGCCGCTGACGCTCGAGGACGTGCTGGAGATCGTCCACGCGGAGACCCTCGCCGGACCCGTCGCCGGTGTCGTCGTCCAGCTCGGCGGCCAGACCCCGCTGGGCCTGTCCCAGGCGCTCAAGGACAACGGCGTCCCCGTCGTCGGCACGTCCCCCGAGGCGATCCACGCCGCCGAGGACCGCGGCGCCTTCGGCCAGGTCCTCGCCGACGCCGGCCTGCCCGCCCCCAAGCACGGCACCGCCACCACCTTCGCCGGCGCCAAGGCCATCGCCGACGAGATCGGCTACCCCGTCCTCGTACGTCCCTCGTACGTGCTCGGCGGCCGCGGCATGGAGATCGTCTACGACGAGACCCGGCTGGAGGCGTACATCGCCGAGTCCACCGAGATCTCCCCGACCCGTCCGGTCCTCGTCGACCGCTTCCTCGACGACGCGATCGAGATCGACGTCGACGCGCTCTACGACGGCCACGAGCTCTACCTCGGCGGCGTCATGGAGCACATCGAGGAGGCCGGAATCCACTCCGGCGACTCGGCGTGCGCCCTGCCCCCGATCACCCTCGGCGGCTTCGACATCAAGCGCCTGCGCGCCTCCACCGAGGCCATCGCCAAGGGCGTCGGCGTCCGCGGCCTGATCAACATCCAGTTCGCGATGGCCGGCGACATCCTGTACGTCCTGGAGGCCAACCCGCGCGCCTCCCGTACGGTCCCCTTCACCTCGAAGGCGACCGCCGTGCCGCTGGCCAAGGCCGCCGCCCGGATCTCGCTCGGCGCCACCATCGCCGAACTGCGCGCCGAGGGCCTGCTGCCGAAGACCGGCGACGGCGGCACCCTGCCGATCGACGCGCCGATCTCCGTCAAGGAGGCCGTCATGCCGTGGAGCCGCTTCCGCGACATCCACGGCCGCGGCGTGGACACCATCCTCGGCCCGGAGATGCGCTCCACCGGCGAGGTCATGGGCATCGACGCCGTCTTCGGCACGGCGTACGCCAAGTCGCAGGCCGGCGCCTACGGCCCGCTGCCCACCAAGGGCCGCGCGTTCATCTCCGTCGCCAACCGCGACAAGCGCTCGATGATCTTCCCGGCGCGCGAGCTGGTCGCCCACGGCTTCGAGCTGATGGCGACCTCCGGCACCGCCGAGGTCCTCAGGCGCAACGGCATCCACGCCACGATCGTCCGCAAGCAGTCCGAGGGCGAGGGCCCGAACGGCGAGAAGACCATCGTCCAGCTCATCCACGACGGCCAGGTCGACCTCATCGTCAACACCCCGTACGGCACCGGCGGCCGCCTCGACGGCTACGACATCCGTACGGCGGCGGTGGCCCGCTCCGTACCGTGCTTGACCACCGTCCAGGCCCTCGCGGCGGCCGTCCAGGGCATCGACGCCCTGGGCCGCGGCGAGGTCGGCGTCCGCTCGCTCCAGGAGCACGCGGAGCACCTGACCGCGGCCCGCGACTAGCAGCCCGACACGCGCAGGGGGACACCACAGGCAGGACGGTGTCCCCCTCGCCATGAGCGCCCTGAGGAATCGGACGATGTACAAACTCTTCTTCCAGCTCGTCTTCAAGCGGATGGACCCCGAGAGCGCCCACCACCTGGCCTTCCGGTGGATCCGCCTGGCCGCCCGCGTCCCCGTGCTGCGCACCCTCGTGGCCGCTGTCCTGGCCCCCCGGTACAAGGAGCTGCGCACCGAGGCCCTCGGCCTGCGCATGCACGGCCCCTTCGGCCTCGCCGCCGGTTTCGACAAGAACGCCGTCGCCATCGACGGCATGTCGATGCTCGGCTTCGACCACGTCGAGATCGGCACGGTTACCGGCGAGCCGCAGCCCGGCAACCCAAAGAAGCGCCTTTTCCGGCTCGTGCCGGACCGCGCCCTGATCAACCGCATGGGCTTCAACAACGAGGGCTCCGCCGCCGTCGCCGCCCGCCTCCACGCGCGCGTGCCGGTCTTCCGGACCGTCGTCGGCGTCAACATCGGCAAGACCAAGGTCGTCCCGGAGGCCGAGGCCGCCGCCGACTACGTGAAGTCGACCGAGCGGCTCGCCGCCCACGCCGACTACCTCGTCGTCAACGTCTCCTCGCCCAACACCCCGGGCCTGCGCAACCTCCAGGCCACCGAGTCCCTGCGGCCCCTGCTGACGGCCGTACGGGAGGCCGCCGACCGTACGGTCACCGACCGCCGCGTCCCCCTCCTGGTCAAGATCGCCCCCGATCTGGCCGACGAGGACGTCGACGCGGTGGCCGACCTCGCCCTGGAGCTGGGCCTGGACGGCATCATCGCCACCAACACCACCATCGCCCGCGAGGGCCTCGGCCTGAAGTCCGCCCCGTCCCTCGTCAAGGAGGTCGGCGGGCTGTCCGGCGCGCCCGTCAAGGCGCGCTCCCTGGAGGTCCTGCGCCGCCTCCACGCGCGCGTGGGGGACCGCCTGGTCCTGATCGGCGTCGGCGGCATCGAGAACGCCGAGGACGCCTGGCAGCGCATCCTCGCCGGTGCCACCCTGATCCAGGGCTACAGCGCCTTCATCTACGAGGGCCCGTTCTACGCCCGCGCGATCCACAAGGGCCTCGCCGCCAGGCTCGCGGCCAGCCCGTACGCCACCCTCGCCGAGGCCGTCGGCGCCGACAACCGAAAGGCCACTCCGTGACTCTCCCCTTCGGCGCCCGGCTGCGCCACGCCATGGACACCCGCGGGCCGCTCTGTGTCGGCATCGACCCGCACGCCTCCCTGCTGTCCGCCTGGGGCCTGGGCGACGACATCCACGGCCTGGAGCGCTTCACCCGCACGGTCGTGGAGTCCCTGGCCGAGCACGTCGCCGTCTTCAAGCCGCAGTCCGCGTTCTTCGAGCGGTTCGGCTCCCGGGGCATCGCCGTCCTGGAGCAGGCCGTCGCCGACCTGCGCGAGTCGGGCGCGCTGGTCGTCATGGACGCCAAGCGCGGCGACATCGGCTCCACCATGGCCGCCTACGCCGAGACGTACCTGCACAAGGACTCGCCGCTCTTCTCCGACGCGCTGACCGTCTCGCCGTACCTCGGCTACGGATCGCTGCGCCCGGCCGTCGAGCTGGCCCGGGAGAGCGGCGCGGGGCTCTTCGTGCTCGCCCTGACCTCCAACCCGGAGGGGGCTGAGGTGCAGCGTGCGGTCAGTCCCGACGACCCGGCCGGCCGCACCATCGGCGCGATCATGCTCGGCCACCTCGCCGACGAGAACGCGGGGGAGGAGCCGATGGGCTCCTTCGGAGCCGTGGTCGGTGCCACGCTCGGCGACCTCTCCTCCTTCGACCTCGACATCAATGGGCCGCTGCTCGCCCCCGGCATCGGCGCCCAGGGCGCCACCCCGGCGGACCTGCCGGCCGTCTTCGGCCCCGCCGTGCGCAACGTGGTGCCGAACGTGAGCCGGGGCGTGCTGACGTACGGTCCGGACGCGACCGCCCTGCGTGAGGCGGCCAGGAGGTACGCGGAGGAGATCCAGGAGGCGGTCGGGGCGACCGGCTGACGGACAGCATGTGGACGCCTTGACGGAATCTTGGCTCAAAACCCGGTCGAATTGACCTAAATGTCCTGGTCGGTCGATGCTGACCAGGACTTTTAGTCTTTTCTCGCTGACTAGAGCGGTCCTGGCCGCTAGTCTCCGTCGCAGAGTCGGCGTTGCGAGGGCCCCACCTTCGCTTCGTTGCTCCCCTGGTGTGGGGCGACTAGGTTCCTCACCGGTCCGTATCCGACAGTTCGACATCCGAGGTGACGTAGGCGTGGCTCTTCCGCCCCTTACCCCTGAACAGCGCGCAGCCGCGCTCGAAAAGGCCGCCGCGGCTCGCCGGGAGCGGGCCGAGGTCAAGAATCGACTCAAGCACTCCGGCGCCTCCCTGCACGAGGTCATCAAGCAGGGCCAGGAGAACGACGTCATCGGCAAGATGAAGGTCTCCGCGCTCCTTGAGTCCCTGCCGGGCGTGGGCAAGGTCCGCGCCAAGCAGATCATGGAACGGCTCGGCATCTCCGAGAGCCGCCGCGTGCGCGGTCTCGGCTCCAACCAGATCGCCTCCTTGGAGCGCGAGTTCGGCAGCACCGGCGCCTGAGTCCCGGGCATACCCGGGAAGCTGGAATAATCGCCGCATGGCTGCACAGGTTCGTCCGCGATTGACCGTGCTCTCCGGCCCCTCAGGGGTCGGCAAGAGCACGGTCGTCGCTCATATGCGCAAGGTCCACCCCGAGGTCTGGCTTTCGGTCTCGGCCACCACGCGCAAGCCGCGCCCCGGCGAGCGCGACGGTGTCCAGTACTACTTCGTCTCGGACGAGGAGTTCGACAAGCTGATCGCCAACGGCGAGCTGCTGGAGTGGGCCGAGTTCGCGGGCAACCGCTACGGCACCCCCCGCGGGCCCGTACTGCAGCGGCTGGACCAGGGCGAGCCCGTCCTGCTGGAGATCGACCTCCAGGGAGCCCGGCTCGTCCGTGAGTCGATGCCCGAGGCGCAGCTGGTCTTCCTGGCGCCGCCGAGCTGGGAGGAGCTGGTCCGCCGGCTCACCGGCCGGGGCACCGAGTCGCCCGAGGTGATCGAGCGCCGCCTGACGGTCGCGAAGGTCGAGCTGGCAGCCGAATCGGAGTTCGACGTCACTCTGGTCAACACCTCCGTCGAGGACGTGGCACGCGAGCTGCTAGCCTTGATGGAAGTTGTTTGATCTTTTTCTGATCACTCGGATCAGAGTCACTCAGATCTGATCACCCGGATCAGATGAATCCAGAAGTTTCTTCGGAAGGCTAGAGCGTGTCCTCTTCCATCACCGCGCCCGAGGGCATCATCAACCCGCCGATCGACGAGCTGCTCGAGGCCACCGACTCGAAGTACAGCCTCGTGATCTACGCGGCCAAGCGCGCTCGTCAGATCAACGCGTACTACTCCCAGCTCGGCGAGGGCCTGCTCGAGTACGTGGGCCCGCTCGTGGACACCCACGTCCACGAGAAGCCGCTGTCGATCGCCCTGCGCGAGATCAACGCGGGCCTGCTGACCTCCGAGGCCATCGAGGGCCCGGCGCAGTAGGCACATGGTGTTTCTGGCCACAGGCCCGGCGGAGCATCCGCCGGGCCTGTGGTGTGTGATGGGGTGGTACGAAACCGAGTGCGGGGAGTCTCAGTGCAGAAGCCGAAGGTCGTCCTTGGGGTCAGCGGCGGGATCGCCGCCTACAAGGCGTGCGAGCTGCTGCGGCGGCTGACCGAGTCGGGCCACGAC
This sequence comes from Streptomyces sp. NPDC039465, assembly GCF_055639315.1. Classification (NCBI taxonomy): domain Bacteria; kingdom Bacillati; phylum Actinomycetota; class Actinomycetes; order Kitasatosporales; family Streptomycetaceae; genus Streptomyces; species Streptomyces sp. NPDC039465. The sequence continues at coordinate 148,946 of NZ_JBVKAP010000010.1, forward strand.
GTACGGGTCGTACCGACCGGATCGGCCCTCAACTTCGTCGGCGCCGCGACCTGGTCGGCGCTCTCCGGCAACCCGGTCTCCACCGAGGTCTGGTCGGACGTCCACGAGGTCCCGCACGTACGCATCGGCCAGCAGGCCGACCTCGTGATCGTCGCCCCGGCCACCGCCGACATCCTCGCCAAGGCCGCCCACGGCCTCGCCGACGACCTGCTCACCAACACCCTGCTCACCGCCCGCTGCCCGGTCGTCTTCGCGCCCGCCATGCACACCGAGATGTGGGAGCACCCCGCCACCCAGGAGAACGTGGCCACCCTGCGCCGCCGGGGCGCCGTCGTCATCGAGCCCGCCGTCGGCCGGCTCACCGGCGTCGACACCGGCAAGGGCCGGCTGCCCGAGCCCGGCGAGATCTTCGAGATCTGCCGCCGGGTCCTCGTCCGCGGAGTCTCCGAGCCGGACCTCGCCGGCCGCCATGTCGTGATCAGCGCCGGCGGGACGCGCGAGCCGCTGGACCCCGTGCGCTACCTCGGCAACCGCTCCTCCGGCAAGCAGGGGTACGCCCTGGCGCGCACCGCGGCCGCCCGGGGGGCCAGGGTCACCCTGATCGAGGCCAACACCGGCATCCCGGACCCCGCGGGCGTCGACGTCGTCCATGTGTCCACCGCCGTCCAGCTGCGCGAGGCCGTCCTGAAGGCGGCCGCCGACGCGGACGCGGTGGTGATGGCGGCGGCCGTCGCCGACTTCCGCCCGGCCTCGTACGCGCCCGGCAAGATCAAGAAGAAGGACGACGGGGGAGCCCCCACCGTCGAGCTCGTCCGCAACCCCGACATCCTCGCCGAGATCTCCGCCGACCGGGCGCGCCCCGGCCAGGTGATCGTCGGCTTCGCCGCCGAGACCGACGACGTGCTGGCCAACGGGCGCGACAAGCTCCGCCGCAAGGGCTGTGACCTGCTCGTGGTCAACGAGGTGGGGGAGCGCAAGACCTTTGGCGCGGAGGCCAGCGAGGCGGTGGTCCTCGCCGCGGACGGCGCCGAGACGCCCGTGCCGTACGGCCCCAAGGAAGACCTGGCCGACACGGTCTGGGACCTCGTGGCACCCCGGATGACCACCGTAAACCGGTAGGGAACCCGACGGGCGCTGGGTGAGTTCCTGCCAGAAACACGCGGAAAATGAAGATTCCGGAAGTTTTTCGAAGGGTTCCCGGTTAGCCTGAGGGATGCGTCAAACCGCATGAAAACGGGCTTTCCGGCCCTTCGGGAGTCGGCTTCGTCCTCCGATGAAGGTCATCTTCGGAGGTGATCCGCCTCCCACCTTGCGAGATACCTGGTCCACCCGGCGAGAGCGCCCGATAAACTGTCCACGGACGGACGCGGGGCGCAGCCCCCTGCCGGTCCGCAAATGATCAGCCAGCAGCCGCTGCAACCACAGGGAGCATTGTGTCCCGTCGTCTCTTCACCTCGGAGTCCGTGACCGAAGGTCACCCCGACAAGATCGCTGACCAGATCAGCGACACCATTCTCGACGCGTTGCTCCGCGAGGACCCGACCTCGCGTGTCGCCGTGGAGACCTTGATCACCACCGGTCTGGTGCACGTCGCCGGCGAGGTCACGACGAAGGCCTGGGCGGACATCCCCACCCTCGTCCGCAACAAGATCCTCGAGATCGGCTACGACTCCTCGAAGAAGGGCTTCGACGGCGCCTCCTGCGGCGTCTCGGTCTCCATCGGGTCGCAGTCGCCCGACATCGCTCAGGGTGTCGACACCGCGTACGAGAACCGCGTCGAGGGCGATGACGACGAGCTCGACCGCCAGGGCGCCGGCGACCAGGGCCTGATGTTCGGTTACGCGTCCGACGAGACGCCCGAGCTGATGCCGCTCCCGATCCACCTCGCCCACCGGCTCTCCCGCCGCCTGACCGAGGTCCGCAAGAACGGGACCATCCCGTACCTGCGTCCCGACGGCAAGACCCAGGTCACCATCGAGTACGACGGCGACAAGGCCGTCCGTCTCGACACGGTCGTCGTCTCCTCCCAGCACGCCTCCGACATCGACCTCGAGTCGCTGCTCGCGCCCGACATCCGCGAGTTCGTGGTCGAGCACGTCCTCAAGCAGCTCCTGGACGACGGCATCAAGCTGGACACCGACGGCTACCGCCTGCTGGTGAACCCGACCGGCCGCTTCGAGATCGGCGGCCCGATGGGCGACGCCGGCCTCACCGGCCGCAAGATCATCATCGACACCTACGGCGGCATGGCCCGCCACGGCGGCGGCGCCTTCTCCGGCAAGGACCCGTCCAAGGTCGACCGCTCGGCCGCCTACGCCATGCGCTGGGTCGCCAAGAACGTCGTGGCCGCCGGGCTCGCCGGGCGCTGCGAGGTCCAGGTCGCGTACGCGATCGGCAAGGCGGAGCCCGTGGGCCTCTTCGTCGAGACCTTCGGCACGAACACCATCGAGACCGAGAAGATCGAGCACGCCATCGCCGAGGTCTTCGACCTCCGCCCGGCCGCGATCATCCGCGACCTCGACCTCCTTCGCCCGATCTACGCCGAAACGGCGGCCTACGGCCACTTCGGCCGCGAGCTCCCCGACTTCACCTGGGAGCGCACGGACCGCGTGGACGCGCTGCGCAAGGCGGCGGGGCTGTAGTCCCGCGCTCGGCACGTCTCGTCGGCCCCGGACCGCTTCGGTCCGGGGCCGACGTGCATCCGGGGACTGTCAGTGGGGTCTGGTAGGACTGGGGCTGTGAGCAGCGAGAACGAGACTCCCGAGCGCCCCGCGGCCGAGCCGCCGGAGCAGCTCGCGCTCATTCGGGAGACCGTGCGGAAGGCGAAGGTGCCACGGGCCAAGCCGCGGACGTGGCGGGGGGCCGCGTTGGCCAAGGAGCTGCCGGTCGCGCGGGTGGTCGTGAACAAGGGGGTGCTCCATCTCGACCAGTTCTTCGACTACGCCGTGCCCGAGGAGCTGGACGCCGTCGCGCAGCCGGGGGTGCGGGTGCGGGTGCGGTTCGGGGCTGGGGCGCATCAGGTGCGGGACGGGCGGCGCGAGGGTGGGCGGCTCATCGACGGGTTTCTCGTCGAGCGGCGGGCCGACTCCGACTACTCCGGGCCGCTGGCCGCGCTCGCCGACGTGGTCTCGCCCGAGCCGGTGCTCAGCGCCGAGCTGCTGGGGCTCGCTCGGGCCGTCGCCGACCGGTACGCGGGGAGCCTCGCCGACGTGCTCCAGCTCGCCGTTCCGCCGCGCAGCGCGCGCGCCGAGGGGCGGCCGTCGCCTGAGCCACTGCCCCCGCCCCAGGCCCCCGAGGCGGGGACCTGGACGCGGTACGCCAAGGGGCCCGCGTTTCTCGACGCGCTCGCCAAGGGCGCGGCGCCCAGGGCCGTGTGGAACGCGCTGCCCGGGCCCTCCTGGGCCGAGGAGCTGGCCCGTGCCGTCGCCGCGACGCTCGCCTCCGGGCGCGGTGCGCTTCTCGTCGTACCCGACGGGCGGGCCGTCGCGCGCGTGGACGCCGCGCTCACGGCGCTGCTTGGGGAGGGGCGCCACGCCGTCCTGACCGCCGAGGCCGGGCCGGAGAAGCGCTACCGCCAGTGGCTCGCGGTCCGGCGTGGCTCCGTGCGCGCGGTCGTCGGGACCAGGGCGGCGATGTTCGCGCCCGTACGGGACCTGGGGCTCGTCGCCATCTGGGACGACGGCGACTCCAGCCACAGCGAACTGCACGCCCCCCTCCCGCACGCGCGCGAGGTGCTGCTGCTGCGCGCCGCCCACGACCGCTGCGCCTTCCTGCTGGGGGGTACGAGCTGCACGGTGGAGGCGGCGCAGCTCGTCGAGACCGGATGGGCGCTGCCGCTCACGGCCGGCCGCGACCAGGTCCGGATCGCCGCGCCGCTCGTCCGGACCGTCGGCGACGGGGAGCTGGCACGTGATGAGGCCGCCCGCGCCGCCCGGCTGCCCTCGCTCGCCTGGCAGGTCGTGCGGGACGGCCTGAAGAGCGGGCCGGTGCTGGTGCAGGTGCCCAGGCGCGGCTACGTACCGCGGCTGGCCTGCGAGCTGTGCCGTACGCCCGCCCGCTGCCGCCACTGCGCGGGGCCCCTGGAGGCGCCCGAGCAGCGGGACCTGCGCTGTGGATGGTGCGGGCGCGGCGAGCCCGACTGGCACTGCGTGGCCTGCGGGGCGGTGCGCCTGCGGGCGCAGGTGGTCGGCGCCCGGCGCACCGCCGAGGAGCTGGGACGGGCGTTTCCGGCAGTGCCGGTACGGACGTCGGGCCGCGACCACATACTCGACAGCGTTCCCGCGCGGCCCGCCCTCGTGGTGTCCACCCCCGGCGCCGAGCCGGTCGCCGAAGGCGGATACGCGGCAGCGCTCCTGCTCGACGGCTGGGCCATGCTCGGCCGCCCCGACCTGCGCGCGGGCGAGGAGGCCCTGCGCCGCTGGATCGACGCGGCCTCGCTGGTACGGGGCCAGGCGGATGGCGGCACGGTCGTGGTCGTCGCCGAACCCACCCTCAGACCGGTACAGGCGCTGGTGCGGTGGGATCCCGTCGGCCACGCCCAGCGTGAGCTGGCCGAGCGCGCCGAGCTGGGCTTCCCGCCGGTGTCCCGGATGGCCGCGGTCAGCGGCCGACCGGAGGCTTTGGAGGCCTTCCTCGCCGCGGCGGAGCTGCCGCGCGACGCGGAGGTGCTCGGGCCCGTCCCCCTCCCGGTCACCCGCCCCGGTAGCCCCCGCCGCCCCGGGGACACCCCGCCGGGGGAGACCTGGGAGCGGGCCCTGATCAGGGTCCCCCCGGGCAGCGGCGCTGCCCTGGCAGCCGCCCTGAAGTCGGCCCAGGCGGGCCGCCTGGCGCGGGGCGGAGGAGAGCCGCTCCGGATCCGGGTGGACCCGCCGGACATCGGCTGAGGCTGATGGCCCCCGGGCGGGCGCATGTCCCGGCCCCACCCCCCCACATGACCCGGCCGCCTCGCCCTACCGGTTCTACCGGTAGTGGCGAGGCGGCCGGGGTGAGCGAGGTCAGCCGTTGCGCGGGCCGGGGAAGGCGCTTGGGCGGGCCTCTTCGCGGAGGGTTTGGGTGGTGGCCGTCGGCTGTGGGGGCATCGTGCGGGCCGCCGGGACCGCCGGGACCGCCGGGGCCGGCAGGGTACGTGTGGGGGCCTCCGGCTCGACCGTGGCCGTCGCCGTGCCGACGGTGGACGGCTGGGTCGTACGGCGGGCGCCGTAGCGGCGGTGGACGGCCTGCTTGGTGACGCCGAGCGCCGAGCCCACCGCGTCCCACGAGAAGCCCAGCGAGCGGTCGAAGTCCACCGCCGCGGTCACCAGTGTCTCGACGCTGTCCCGCAGTTCCTGGGCGAGACGGACGGTCGGCGCGGGCGCCCTGCCGTACACGACGAAGCCCGTGGACGGGCCGGAGCGGCGCGGACGGTAGACGTTGCCCAGCTGGGCCGTGAGCGTGCGCAGAGCGTCCACCTGCCGGCGGACCCGCTCGATGTCCCGCACCAGCAGATGCAGGCTTGCCCGGGCTTGGGCGTCGTGGGTTGCGTGGTCGGCCATTTACAAGCCTCTCGAACCGGCGTTGAAAAGGGTCGGACCGCACCGGGCGGCCCGTTTCGGTCAATCTGTCTTGACCAACGCGCCAGCCGTCGATGTGGTCACGCCCTGGGGGCGTATCCGCATATGCGCGGGGCGCTCACATATACGTACGCCCCCTGCCCGCCCGGCCCATAGACTGGTGAGCTGCCCGTCACCGCCCGGAACCGGCCGGCGGCGGCCACCCGCCGACACCGAAGATGCGAGGTATTTCCGAGTGAAGCTTGTCTTCGCAGGCACCCCCGAGGTCGCCGTACCCGCCCTGGACGCCCTGCTCGACTCCGGCCGGCACGAGGTCGCCGCCGTCGTCACCCGTCCCGATGCGCCCGCCGGGCGCGGGCGCCGGCTGGTCGCGAGCCCGGTCGCCGAGCGGGCCGAGGAAGCCGGCATCGAGGTGCTCAAGCCCGCCCGGCCCCGTGACGAGGACTTCCTCGCCCGGCTGCGGGAGATCGCGCCGGACTGCTGCCCCGTCGTCGCATACGGCGCCCTGCTGCCCAAGTCCGCCCTGGAGATCCCCGCGCACGGCTGGGTCAACCTGCACTTCTCGCTGCTGCCCGCCTGGCGCGGCGCCGCGCCCGTGCAGCACTCCCTGATGGCCGGCGACCAGGTCACCGGCGCCTCCACCTTCCTCATCGAGGAAGGGCTCGACTCCGGGCCGGTGTACGGCGTGGTCACCGAGGACGTCCGCCCCACCGACACCAGCGGTGACCTGCTGACCCGGCTCGCGTTCGCCGGGGCCGGGCTGCTCGCCGCCACCATGGACGGCATCGAGGACGGCACGCTGAAGGCGGTCCCGCAGCCCACCGAGGGCATCACCCTCGCCCCGAAGATCACCGTCGAGGACGCCCACGTCGACTGGACCGCCCCGGCGCTCCGCGTCGACCGGGTCGTGCGCGGCTGCACGCCCGCCCCGGGCGCCTGGACCGTCTTCCGCGGTGAGCGGCTCAAGCTCATCCAGACGGCGCCCGTCACCGAGCGGGGCGAGCTCAAGCCGGGCGAGCTCTCGGCCGGCAAGAACAACGTCCACGTCGGCACCGGCTCCCACGCCGTCGAGCTGCTCTGGATCCAGCCACAGGGCAAGAAGCCGATGCGGGGCGCCGACTGGGCCCGTGGCGTGCGCATCGCCCCCGGCGAGCGCCTGGGTGGTGGCGACGTAGGCTGAGAGGGTTAGCCCCTCTTCCTTACTTTCGTCAGCTTACTTTCGTCAGCGGAGCACCTTTTGAGCGAGCAGGCCCGTCGCCGTCCCCCCAGGCCCCACCGGCGCCCCCAGAAGGATCCCGTCCGGATCCTCGCCTTCGAGGCGCTGCGGGCCGTCGACGAGCGGGACGCGTACGCGAACCTCGTGCTGCCCCCGCTGCTGAAGAAGGCCCGGGACAAGGGCGACTTCGACGGGCGGGACGCGGCGCTCGCCACCGAGCTGGTGTACGGGACGCTGCGCCGTCAGGGCACGTACGACGCGATCATCGCGGCCTGTGTCGACCGGCCGCTGCGCGAGGTCGACCCGCCGGTGCTCGACGTGCTCTCGCTCGGCGCGCACCAGCTGCTCGGGACCCGTATCCCCACGCACGCGGCGGTCTCCGCCAGCGTCGAGCTGGCGCGGGTGGTGCTCGGCGACGGGCGGGCGAAGTTCGTGAACGCGGTGCTCCGCAAGATCGCCCAGCGTGACCTGGACAGCTGGCTGGAGCAGGTCGCCCCGCCGTACGAGGAGGACGCCGAGGACCACCTCGCCGTCATGCACTCGCACCCCCGCTGGGTCGTCTCCGCGCTGTGGGACGCGCTCGGCGGCGGGCGCGCGGGCATCGAGGACCTGCTGGAGGCCGACAACGAGCGCCCCGAGGTCACCCTTGTCGCGCGCCCGGGGCGCGCGACGCCCGCCGAGCTTCTGGACCTCCTCGGTGAGGAGTCCGGGCTGCCGGGCCGCTGGTCCCCGTACGCCGTCCGCATGGCCGAGGGCGGTGAACCGGGCGCGCTCGCGCCCGTCCAGGAGGGCCGCGCGGGCGTCCAGGACGAGGGCAGCCAGCTGGTCGCCCTCGCTCTCGCCAACGCCCCCCTCGAAGGCCCCGACGCCCGCTGGCTCGACGGCTGCGCGGGGCCCGGCGGCAAGGCCGCGCTCCTCGGCGCGCTGGCCGCCGAGCGGGGCGCCGCCCTGCTCGCCTCCGAGAAGCAGCCCCACCGCGCCCGGCTCGTCGAGCGCGCCCTCGCCGGCAACCCCGGCCCGTACCAGGTCATCGCCGCCGACGGCACCCGCCCGCCGTGGCGCCCCGGCACCTTCGACCGGGTCCTGATGGACGTCCCCTGCTCCGGCCTCGGCGCCCTGCGCCGGCGCCCGGAGGCCCGCTGGCGCCGCCGCCCCGAGGACCTGGAGGGCTTCGCGCCGCTCCAACGCGGGCTGCTCACCGAGGCGTTGGCGGCCGTGCGGGTCGGCGGTGTGGTCGGGTACGCCACCTGCTCGCCGCACCTCGCCGAGACCCGGGCGGTCGTGGACGACGTGCTCAAGAGGACCGGCGGCGCGGAGCTGATCGACGCGCGCCCGATGTTCCCGGGCGTTCCGGCGCTCGGCGACGGTCCCGACGTACAGCTGTGGCCGCATCTGCACGGCACGGACGCGATGTATCTGGCGCTGCTCCGGCGCACCGCCTGACCCTCCCCGCGGCCCAGATTGTCTGGATTGGGGGTGTATCGGAGATCATTGGTACACACCGATCCGGACCCGAAACCGCTCCGCGGCAAAGAAGTGGCCAAGAGCATGGCAGGCTTGGCACATGGCCCAGATCAACCCCAGCATCCTGTCCGCGGACTTCGCCCGGCTCGCCGATGAGGCGAAGGCCGTCGAAGGCGCCGACTGGCTCCATGTCGATGTGATGGACAACCACTTCGTCCCGAACCTCACCCTGGGCGTGCCGATCGTCGAATCGCTCAGCCGGGCGACGGACACCCCGCTGGACTGCCATCTGATGATCGAGGACCCGGACCGCTGGGCCCCGCAGTACGTCGAGGCGGGGGCCGGTTCGGTCACGTTCCACGTGGAGGCCGCGGCCGCGCCCGTACGGCTGGCCCGCGAGATCCGGGCCAAGGGCGCCCGTGCCTCCATGGCGCTCAAGCCCGCCACCCCCATCGAGCCCTACGAGGACCTGCTCCCCGAGCTCGACATGCTGCTGATCATGACCGTCGAGCCGGGCTTCGGCGGGCAGGCCTTCCTCGACATCATGCTGCCGAAGATCCGCCGTACCCGGGAGCTGATCTCCAAGCACGGCCTCGAGCTCTGGCTCCAGGTCGACGGCGGGGTCTCCGAGTCCACCATCGAGCGGTGCGCGGACGCCGGCGCGGACGTGTTCGTCGCCGGTTCCGCGGTCTACGGAGCGCAGGACCCGGCCCAGGCCGTGCGCTCCCTGCGGGAGAAGGCGGAGCGCACCACCGCCGCCGCGGGCTGGGCCTGCAACCACTGAGCCACGCATGCACCACGGGCAGATGAACGCCGCCCAACAGGACTGATCAAGGCCCGTCGCATCTGACAGGATGAACGGCGAGTCCAGAGTGTGAACAGCAGTGAGGAGATCGCGGTGTCGGGTATGTCGGCGGGACGGTCAGCCCTGCGGATGGGACCCGCGGAGCTGGTGCAGGCGGCGGCCATGGCCCGCCGCTTCTACCTCGAGGGCAAGTCCAAGATCCAGATCGCCGAGGAGTTCGGCGTCAGCCGCTTCAAGGTCGCTCGGGTCCTGGAGACCGCCCTCGAGCGCGATCTCGTACGCATCGAGATCCGGGTGCCGGCCGAGCTGGACGCCGAGCGCTCCGACGCGCTCCGCGCCCGCTACGGCCTCCGCCACGCTGTCGTGGTCGAATCCCCCTCCGAGAGCGACGACGAGTCGCCCGACCCGGAGAACCTGGGCGAGGTCGCGGCGGACCTGCTGGGCGAGCTGGTGGCCGAGGGCGACGTCCTCGGACTGGCGTGGGGCCGCTCCACCATCCACATGGCGGCGGCGCTCGACCGGCTGCCGCCCTGCACCGTCGTCCAGCTCACCGGCGTGTACGACGCCGGAACGGCCGAGCGCGGCTCGGTGGAGGCCGTACGGCGGGCCGCCCAGGTCTCCGGCGGCGAGGCGCACCCCATCTACGCGCCGATGCTGCTGCCGGACCCGGCGACCGCGGCGGCCCTGCGCAACCAGACCGGGATCGCGCGGGCCTTCGAGTACTTCGACAAGGTCACCGTCGCCGCGGTCTCCATCGGCTCCTGGGAGCCGGGCATCTCCACCGTCCACGACATGCTCACCGACGAGGAGCGGGCCCACTACGCCTCGCTCGGCGTCGCCGCGGAGATGTCGGCCCACCTCTTCGACGCCGAGGGCCGCCGGGTCGGGCGCGACCTGGGGGAGCGGTGCATCACGGTCGAGGCGGACCGGCTCCGCCGGATCCCCGAGGTCGTGGCCATCGCGGGCGGCCAGCGCAAGGCGGCGGCGATCGGCGCGGTACTCCGCTCCGGTCTGGTCACCAGCCTGGTCACGGACACCGCCGCGGCGGACTTCCTGCTCACCGAGTCCGAGCCGGGCCCCCGGCCGGCCCTGGAGCGCGCCGACCCGGACGAGTAGACGGACGGCCGGCTTGGAGGTTCCTCCCAGAGGAACCTCCAAGGCCTGGACGTTCGGACCGGCCCGTAGTTTCGCCCCGGCATGGGAGAATGAACTACGTGCTTTTTCCCCTGGCTGAAATGCCTAGGGGCCGATCCGAACGACTGGGATGTCAGCACGTGCGTTTCCTCAATGACGTCAAGCCGCCGTACGACCTCACGTACGACGATGTGTTCATGGTGCCGAGCCGCTCGGCCGTGGGTTCCCGCCAGGCCGTGGACCTCGCCTCGCCCGACGGTTCGGGCACGACGATCCCGCTGGTCGTCGCCAACATGACCGCGATCGCCGGCCGCCGGATGGCCGAGACCGTCGCCCGCCGCGGTGGCCTCGTCGTCATCCCGCAGGACATCCCGATCGAGGTCGTCACCGACGTCATCTCGTGGGTCAAGAGCCGCCACCTGGTGCTCGACACCCCGATCGTCCTCGCCCCGCACCAGACCGTCGCCGACGCGCTCTCCCTGCTGCCCAAGCGGGCCCACGACGCCGGTGTCGTCGTCGACGAGGAGCACCGGCCCATCGGTGTCGTCACCGACGCCGACCTCTCCGGCGTGGACCGCTTCACGCAGCTGACCGAGGTCATGTCCAAGGACCTCCTGCTGCTCGACGCGGACATCGACCCGCGCGAGGCGTTCAACACCCTGGACCACCACAACCGCCGCTACGCCCCGGCCGTGGACAAGGACGGCAAGCTCGCCGGCATCCTGACCCGCAAGGGCGCCCTGCGCGCGACCCTCTACACCCCCGCCACCGACGCCGACGGCAAGCTGCGCATCGCCGCCGCCGTCGGGATCAACGGCGACGTGGCCGGCAAGGCCAAGGAGCTCCTGGAGGCCGGGGTCGACACCATCGTGGTCGACACCGCCCACGGCCACCAGGAGTCCATGATCTCCGCGATCAAGGCCGTCCGCGGCCTCGACCCGCACGTCCCGATCGTCGCCGGCAACATCGTCGCCGCCGAGGGTGTGCGCGACCTCATCGAGGCCGGCGCGGACATCATCAAGGTCGGTGTGGGCCCGGGCGCCATGTGCACCACCCGCATGATGACCGGCGTGGGCCGCCCGCAGTTCTCCGCCGTGCTGGAGTGCGCCGCCGAGGCGAAGAAGTACGGCAAGCACGTCTGGGCCGACGGCGGTGTCCGTCACCCCCGCGACGTCGCCATGGCGCTCGCCGCCGGTGCCTCCAACGTCATGATCGGCTCCTGGTTCGCCGGCACGTACGAGTCCCCGGGCGACCTCCAGCACGACGCCCAGGGGCGTGCGTACAAGGAGTCGTTCGGCATGGCGTCCGCGCGCGCCGTCCGCAACCGTACGAGCGAGGAGTCGGCCTACGACCGCGCCCGCAAGGCGCTGTTCGAGGAGGGCATCTCCACCTCGCGGATGTTCCTCGACCCGTCCCGCCCGGGCGTCGAGGACCTGATCGACTCGATCATCGCCGGTGTCCGCTCCTCATGCACCTACGCCGGTGCGGGCTCGCTCGCCGAGTTCGAGGAGAAGGCGGTGATCGGCATCCAGTCCGCCGCCGGTTACGCCGAGGGCAAGCCGCTGCACGCCAGCTGGAGCTAGTCAGGCCCGCACGACGGCCCCCGCGAGACACTCTCGCGGGGGCCGTCGTCGTACGTACGAGCCCTCAGGGGCCTGTGTGGGGCCCCGGGACGTACGGGCGGAGCACCCGGGCCACCGCGGCCGCCAGCCGGGCGTGTCCGGCGTCGTTCGGGTGCAGGCCGTCCGCGAGGTCGTCCGGTCCGAGCACCGGGAGCCCCGGCAGCAGCAGGAGCCGGGGATCGTCGGCCATCAGCTCCCTGGCCGCCTCCTCCATCGCCGTACGCAGCTCCGCCAGGCTCGCCCCGAGCGCGTTGCGTGCGCTCTCCGCGGCCGGCCGCAGCACCGGCGAGACCAGCAGCAGCGGGGCGTCCGGATGGCCCGCGCGGACCAGGGAGATGAAGACCCGGACCGTCTCGTGGAGCAGGGGAGCGCTGTACGGGATCCCCGACCAGCAGTTGGTGCCGAAGGCGAGGGTGAGCAGGTCGGCGGGGAGCGCCGCCAGCTGCTCGGCGGTGGGCAGCTCACCGCGGGCCGCGCCCGCGTAGCCGAGGTTGACCGTGTCGAGGCCGAGCATCCGGCCGGCGGTGGCGGGCCAGGAGCGGGCGGGCCGGGTGGACCACCAGCCCTCCGTGATGGAGTCGCCGTGCACCACCCAGCGCGGGCGCGCCGGAGCGGGCGCCAGCGCCCCGCCGACCCCGCGCAGACCGAGAATCTCGGGCGCCTGCGCCTCGGGCGGATGGACCGCGAACGGGCCTGTCCTGGGCGGGAGTTCGAGCACCGCCACGGCCTCCTCGGCCGGTGTGGTGAACGACTCCCGCAGCAGCCGCTCGCCCTCCCACAGGGCGAAGCAGTGGGCCAGCTCCCGCATCCGGTCGCCCGGTCCCGGCACCGCCGCGCGGTAGTGGATCTCCACGGCGCGGGTGCCCGGTTCGGCGGTGAACTCCAGCCGTACGCCGATCGGCAGCGCCGCCCGCTCGGCCGTGTCCCAGGGGAGCCGGGCCATGTCCGCCGGATCCGCGCGCACCGCGCGGCCGCCGTCCAGCCAGGCCGTCCCGCGCAGGAAGGACGCCGGTTCCAACCAGCTCACAGGGGCCTCCGATCCTCGGGTGCGCAAGCTCACACCTACCCCGCCGCGGGCGCCTCGCACGCGCCGCGGTGAGGGGCCGGTGGGCGTGTCCCGCCTGGGGTCCAATGTGTCGATTCGTGCGGCGGGGCGCAATGTTTCCCCGTCTGTGCACCAAGCGCGCAATGATCATTCGAGGGTGCGCAACAACGATGCATTACAAGCGCGAAGCGCGTGCCATTAGGGTGATGCCTCGTACCAAGTGTGGCGGCGACCGCCTGCTCGGCGGTTTCCTCATCCCTCGCGGCTGATGCCCCCTGCCCGCGCGCCGCCGTCGGTCGTCTCCCCCCGACAGGCAGCGATGAAGGAGCCTCCGCAGTGCTGGACCAAGGCGCAGCCCCGCCGGCCACCGAAAACATGGCCCCCAAGCCCTCCGGGCTCGCCGCGCTGATGCGCCGCAAGCCGGTGGAACGGCTGGTCGACGAGGGTGGACAGGGTGAGGGCGGTTCGCTCCGCCGCACGCTCTCCATGTGGCAGCTGACCATGATCAGCATCGGCGCCACCCTCGGCACCGGCATCTTCGTCGTCCTCGGCGAGGCCGTCCCCGAGGCCGGACCGGCGGTCACCGTCGCGTTCGTCATAGCCGGTCTCACCGCGCTCTTCTCCGCCCTCTCGTACGCCGAGCTGGCCGGTACGATCCCGGTCGCCGGCTCCTCGTACTCGTACGCGTACGCAACGATGGGCGAACTGGTCGCCTGGGTCTGCGGCTGGTGTCTGGTCCTTGAGTACGGCGTCTCCGTCGCCGCCGTGGCCGTCGGCTGGGGCGAGTACCTGAACGAGCTGCTGGACGGCACCATCGGCGTCACCATCCCCGGTGTGCTCTCCTCGGCGCCCGGCGAGGGCGGTGTCATCAACCTGCCCGGCCTGATCGTGGTCCTGCTCGCCATGGTCTTCCTGCTCGGCGGCGCCCGTGAGTCCGCCCGCGCCAACACGATCATGGTCGTGGTGAAGATCGCCGCGCTGGTCCTCTTCTGCGCCATCGGCTTCATGGGCTTCAAGTCCGGCAACTACGCCGACTTCATGCCGCTCGGCATGGCGGGCGTCAGCGCCGCCGGTGCCAGCCTCTTCTTCTCGTACATCGGTTTCGACGCCGCCTCCACCGCCGGTGAGGAGGCCAAGAACCCGCAGCGTGACCTGCCCCGCGCGATCATGCTCTCGCTGATCATCGTCACCGTGCTCTACGTCCTGGTCGCCGCCGTCGCCGTCGGCGCCTGGAACTGGAAGGACTTCGAGGGCTCGGAGGCCTCCCTCGCCGCGATCATGAACGACGTCAGCGGCCAGACCTTCTTCGGCACGCTGCTCGCCGCGGGCGCCGTCATCTCCATCGCCAGCGTCGTGCTGACCGTCCTCTACGGCCAGACCCGTGTGCTGTTCGCGATGTCCCGCGACGGTCTGGTCCCCAAGGTCTTCGGCAAGGTCAGCGGCAAGACCGGCACCCCCCGGGCCAACACGGTCATCGTCTCCCTCTTCTGTGCCGCGCTCGCCTCGGTCATCCCGCTGGGCAAGCTCGTCGACGCCACCAGCATCGGCACGCTCTTCGCCTTCGGCCTGGTCAACATCGCCGTGATCGTGCTGCGCTACACCCGCCCGGACATGCCGCGCACCTTCCGGGTGCCGCTCGGCTGGCTCTTCCCCGTCCTCGGCTTCCTCTTCTGCGCGTACAACATGTTCAGCCTCGACGCCGTGACATGGGTCGTCTTCGGTGTCTGGATGGCCGTGGGTCTCGTGTTCTACTTCCTGTACGGCATGCGCCGCTCCCGGCTGGCCACGGCCGTGACCCCGGCAGGAACCCCAGCAGAGAAGTGATCCACCCGTAGTGCGACTCAACGACCTCGACGAACGCATCGTGCACGCCCTGGCGGAGGACGCCCGGCGCTCCTACGCCGACATCGGCTCGCTGGTCGGGCTCTCCGCACCGGCGGTCAAGCGCCGGGTGGACCGGCTGCGGGCCGAGGGCGCCATCACCGGCTTCACCGTACGGGTGGACCCGGCGGCGCTCGGCTGGGAGACCGAGGGGTTCGTCGAGATCTACTGTCGCCACAACACCTCTCCCGACGACATCCGTCGCGGGCTTGAGAGGTATCCGGAGGTCGTGGCCGCGTCCACCGTCACCGGTGAGGCGGACGCGGTCGTCCAGGTCTTCGCCTCGGACATGCGCCACTTCGAGCGTGTGCTCGAGCGGATCGCGGGCGAGCCGTTCGTTGAGCGCACCAAGTCCGTACTGGTGCTCTCGCCGCTGCTGCGGCGTTTCTCCTCCGGCTCGCCCGCGTAGCAGCGCGGACGCGGCGGGGTGCGGGCCGCGATTCCGTGGTCCGCCCCGCACCCCGTCCGGCCCGCGCGCCCCTTCAGGTCGCCGGTTCCCGCCGGCACGCCGCTAGTACGGCGGCTGCCAGGGCAGCACCTTGAAGTCGCCGGTGCCCGACTTCACCTTCTCGTAGGGCGCCGAGCTCACACACTTCGGCAGGTCCCTGATCTGCTGGTCGGCCCTGCCGACGCTGGCCCAGCTGTAGCCGAGCCGGTCCTGCTTGCCCGTGTCGTGCACCGTGATGCCGAGCCGCATGCCCTTCAGCTTCGGGATGTCGGTCTCGCTGACGACACCCGTGAGCACGGCCACCTTGCCGCCCGTCAGCAGGCAGTCGACATCGGCCTTCGCCCAGCCGCTCTCCCCGTTCGGGAACCGGTGGCTGAAGCTGAAGGTACCGGTGGCCGCGAACGGGTCTTTCCGGTTCTCGGCGGCGAGATGCGCGTCGAAGGTGAACGAGATGTCGTGCGGCTCGGTCCGGTAGAGCTTCGCCGTACCCGTCACCGCCGCCGCCTCCCGGGCCCCTCCGTCGCCATCCCCCGAGGCGACGGCCGAGCCCGCGGCACCGGCGGCGATCAGTACGGCCGCGCCCAGCGCGACCAGCTTCCTACGGCGGTTCATGAGCGTCCTTTCAGCAGGTGGGGTGGACGGACACCACTCTCCCGGCCGGTCCGCCCCCGCACATCGCGCCCAGGTCCCGGCCCCTCTCCGCCGTCCGGCGGGGGAGGTCTCCACCTGCGGTACCGGTCGCGCGCAATGAATCACCGCGATGACCCACAACAGCGCAACGCTTCGACGGTCGGTCCGCAACGGTCGCGCCTTGTCCGGATCGAAGCGCAAACCGTACGGTTTTGATGTCTCCCGTACGCGTTCTTTCACCCGACAGAGGTCTGCCGATGCCGCCGCTGCGCACCGCCCTGCTCCAGAGCTCCGGACGGCCCGGTGACGTCTCCGCGAACCTCGCGGCTCTCGACGACGCGGCCGCCCGTGCCGCGCGGACCGGGGCCCGGCTGCTGGTGACCCCCGAGCTCTTCCTCACCGGCTACGCGATCGACGACGACGTGCCCCGGCTCGCCGAGACCGCCGACGGCTCCGGCTCCCGGGCCGTCGCCGCCATCGCCGTACGCCACGGCCTGGCCATCGCCTACGGCTACCCCGAGCGGGACCCGGCCGACGAGGAGACCCTCTACAACTCCGCGCAGCTCATCGGTGCCGACGGCACCCGGCTCGCGAACTACCGCAAGACCCACCTCTTCGGCTGCTTCGAGCAGCAGTGGTTCACCCCCGGTGAGCGGTCCGTCGTCCAGGCGGAGCTGGACGGGCTGAAGCTCGGCCTGATGATCTGCTACGACGTCGAGTTCCCGGAGAACGTCCGCTCGCACGCGCTCGCCGGCACCGACCTGCTGCTGGTGCCCACCGCGCAGATGCACCCCTTCCAGTTCGTCGCCGAGTCGGTCGTGCCCGTCCGGGCCTTCGAGAACCAGATGTACGTGGCGTATGTGAACCGGACCGGCCCCGAGGGCGAGTTCGAGTTCGTCGGTCTGTCCACCCTCGCCGGCCCCGACGGCACCGCCCGGGCCCGCGCCGGCCGCGGTGAGGACCTGGTCGTCGGGGACGTCGACCCCGAGTTCCTGGCCGCCTCCCGGGCGAACAACCCGTATCTGCGGGACCGCCGCCCCGGCCTCTACGGCTCCCTGATCTGAGCCGGCCCCCCGCCTTCCCCCCTCCCCTCGTAGTCCGTGCAAGGAGTCCGTACCCCATGACGTCCACGGTGCCCACCACCGCCGTCCCCCACAGCGACGGTCAGCCGCCGATCACCATGTTCGGTCCGGACTTCCCGTACGCCTACGACGACTTCCTGGCCCACCCGGCCGGGCTCGGCCAGATACCCGCGACCGAGCACGGCACCGAGGTCGCCGTCATCGGTGGCGGGCTCTCCGGCATCGTCGCCGCGTACGAGCTGATGAAGATGGGCCTCAAGCCCGTCGTCTACGAGGCCGACCAGATCGGCGGCCGGCTGCGCACGGTCGGCTTCGACGGCTGCGACCCGTCGCTCACCGCTGAGATGGGCGCGATGCGCTTCCCGCCCTCCTCCACCGCGCTCCAGCACTACATCGACCTGGTGGGCCTGGAGACCCGGCCGTTCCCGAACCCGCTGGCCGAGTCCACCCCGTCGACCGTCGTCGACCTCAAGGGCGAGTCCCACTACGCGGTCACCGTCGACGACCTGCCGCAGGTCTACCGCGACGTGATGAACGCCTGGAACGCCTGCCTGGACGAGGGCGCCGACTTCTCCGACATGAACCAGGCGATGCGCGAGCGGGACGTCCCGCGCATCCGTGAGATCTGGTCGAAGCTCGTCGAGAAGCTCGACAACCAGACCTTCTACGGCTTCCTGTGCGAGTCGGAGGCTTTCAAGTCCTTCCGTCACCGCGAGATCTTCGGCCAGGTCGGCTTCGGCACCGGCGGCTGGGACACCGACTTCCCCAACTCCATCCTGGAGATCCTGCGCGTCGTCTACACCGAGGCGGACGACCACCACCGCGGCATCGTGGGCGGCTCCCAGCAGCTGCCGCTGCGCCTGTGGGAGCGCGAGCCGCAGAAGATCGTGCACTGGGCGCAGGGCACCTCGCTCTCCTCGCTGCACGAGGGTGCGCCGAAGCCGGCCGTCACCCGCCTGGGCCGCACCGCCGGGAACGGGATCACGGTCACCGACGCGACCGGCGACATCCGCACGTACCGCGCCGCGATCTTCACCGCGCAGTCCTGGATGCTGCTGTCGAAGATCGAGTGCGACGACTCGCTCTTCCCGATCGACCACTGGACGGCGATCGAGCGCACCCACTACATGGAGTCCTCGAAGCTCTTCGTGCCCGTGGACCGGCCCTTCTGGCTGGACAAGGACGAGGAGACCGGGCGGGACGTCATGTCGATGACGCTCACCGACCGGATGACCCGCGGCACGTACCTCCTGGACGACGGCCCGGACAAGCCGGCCGTCATCTGCCTCTCGTACACCTGGTGCGACGACAGCCTCAAGTGGCTGCCGCTGTCCGCGCAGGAGCGGATGGAGGTCATGCTGAAGTCGCTCGGCGAGATCTACCCGAAGGTCGACATCCGCAAGCACATCATCGGCAACCCGGTGACCGTGTCCTGGGAGAACGAGCCCTACTTCATGGGCGCGTTCAAGGCGAACCTGCCGGGCCACTACCGCTACCAGCGGCGTCTGTTCACCCACTTCATGCAGGACCGGCTGCCCGAGGACAAGCGGGGCATCTTCCTCGCGGGCGACGACATCTCCTGGACCGCCGGCTGGGCCGAGGGTGCCATCCAGACCGCGCTGAACGCCGTGTGGGGCGTCATGCACCACCTCGGCGGCGGGACCGACGCGACCAACCCGGGCCCGGGCGACGTCTACGACGAGATCGCGCCGGTCGAGCTGCCGGAGGACTGACCCTCCCCCCGTACCCGGGCCGTCGTCGTGCCTTCCCCAGGGCGCGGCGGCGGCCCGTTGCCATACCCGCCGGGCGGCGTCAGCCGCGCGGGGCGAGGGGCGTGAGCAGCATGCGCCCCACCAGCCCCACCGACCGGTCGAGGCGTTCGGTGAACTCCTCAGCCAGGTCGGGCAGCCTGCGCAGCTGCCACAGCGAGCGGGCCGCGAGCCAGGCCCCGTCCCTGGCCCGCTCCAGGCTCCAGCAGCCCAGCAGATGCGTGAGCGGGTCGGCGACCTCAAGCAGGTCGGGGCCGGGCATCAGCTCCTCGCGGATCCGTTCCTCCAGCAGGGCGAGGATGTCGCCGACCCGGTCGAACTCGTCCTCCAGATCGGCCGGTTGGCAGCCGAGCGCCCGGCAGGTGTCGACCACGGCCAGGGCCAGGTCGTGGCCGATGTGCGCGTTGATCCCGGCGAGGGCGAACTGCAGGGGCCGTACGCCGGGATGGCGGCGGTACTGGAGCAGGGGGCGCCAGCAGGCGGGTGCCCGGCCCCCGGCGGCGGCTGCGTCGACCGCCGCCAGATAGCGCGCGGCGAAGGTGACGCCCAGGGCGGAGGCGGCGCGCCGGTCGGGGAAGACGCCGTCCGTGACGGCCCGCCCGATCTCTTCCGTGACGGTCAGATAGACCCGGTTGAAGACCGCCACCCCGTCCTCGGGGTGCCACGCGGCGCGGAAGGCACGCATCCGCACCACCACCGCGTCGACCGTCGTGAACTGCTCGCTCAGCGCCATGGGGGCAGCGTCCCAGCAGCCGGGCCCCGCGGAAAGTACGCGGCCCGGCTTCCCCCGGAACGGATTACCGCCGGGCGGTGCCGTCGCCCTCGCTCTCGTACGTGGACGTGCCCGAGTCGAGCAGGGGCTCCTGCTCCTTCATGTGCGCCGGGGCGAAGGCCCGCAGGACGTGGTAGCCGGTGATCACGACGAGGGTGCCGAGCGCGATCCCGCCGAGCTCGAAGGTGTCGGTGAAGGTGAGCTTCACCCCGCCGACGCCGATGATGATGCCGGCGGCGGCCGGCACGAGGTTGAGCGGATTGCGCAGATCGACCGAGGAGTTGATCCAGATCTGGGCGCCGAGCAGGCCGATCATGCCGTAGAGGATGACGGTGATGCCGCCGAGCACACCGCCGGGGATCGCGGCGACCACCGCGCCGAACTTGGGACACAGGCCGAAGAGCAGCGCGAAACCGGCCGCGGCCCAGTAGGCGGCGGTCGAGTAGACGCGGGTGGCGGCCATGACGCCGATGTTCTCGGAGTACGTGGTGTTCGGCGGGCCGCCCACCGCGGTCGAGAGCATCGAGGCGGCGCCGTCGGCGGCGATCGCCGTACCGAGCTTGTCGTCGAGCGGGTCGCCGGTCATCTCGCCGACGGCCTTGACGTGTCCGGCGTTCTCGGCGATCAGCGCGATGACGACGGGGAGGGCGACCAGGATCGCCGACCATTCGAAGCTGGGGCCGTGGAAGCTCGGCAGCCCGATCCAGTCGGCCTTGGCGACCCCGGAGAGGTCGAGCCGCCAGTGGTCGGTGACCTGCCCGCCGGGCCCCATCGAGTGGATCTTGCCGAAGACCAGGTCGAAGACCCAGGAGACGGCATAGCCGAAGACCAGGCCGAGAAAGATCGCGATCCGGGACCAGAAGCCGCGCAGCGCCACCACGGCGAGCCCGGTGAAGAGCATCACGAGCAGGGCGGTCCACTGGTCCTGCGGCCAGTAGGTGGCCGCGGTCACCGGCGCCAGGTTGAAGCCGATGAGCATGACCACCGCGCCGGTCACCACGGGAGGCATCGCGGCGTGGATGATCCGGGCGCCGAAGCGCCGTACGGCCAGGCCGGCCAGGAAGAGGACCAGGCCCACGACGAGGACCGCGCCGGTGACGGTGGCGCTGGTGCCGCCGGAGGCCCGGATCGCCGCGGCCACGCCGACGAACGAGAGCGAGCAGCCCAGATAGCTGGGGACCGTGCCGCGGGTGGCGAGCAGGAAGATGATCGTCGCGACACCGGAGAGCATGATCGCGAGGTTGGGGTCCAGTCCCATGAGCACCGGGGCGACGAACGACGCCCCGAACATCGCCACCACGTGCTGGGCGCCGAGGCCGACCGTACGGGGCCAGGACAGCCGCTCGTCGGGCCGTACGACGGCTCCGGGGGCGGGTGTTCGTCCGTCGCCGTGCAGGGTCCAGCGCACGCCGAGGTTCATGGGGTGGCTCCACTTCTGAGGATTCCGCCGGCCGGAGGTGGCCGAAAAAAGATCAGCCGCCATGGTAGTGCCGGGCCGGCGGCGCCTTCGGTGGTCATGTGCCCTCAGTGGCGCGCGGCGGTCTGAGCCGCGTCGGCCGGTACGCTCCCGCGCCCGCCCGGCCGCAGTACCCCGGCGCCCAGCACCAGCCCGAAGGTGAGCAGTGTCACCAGCCCGAAGGACACCACCAGCGAGGTCACGTCCGCCAGCCCGCCGATCGCCGAGGGGGCGATCAGACCCGAGGTGTACGTGATGGTGGCGACGCCCGCGATGGCCTGGCTGGGGTTCGGGCCGCTGCGGGCCGCCGCGGCGAAGGCGAGCGGCACGACCACGGCCACACCGAGACCGATCAGCCCGAAACCGGCCAACGCGAGAGCGGGATGGGCGGCGGTGACCACCAGGACCCCGCCCGCGGTCGCCGCCACGCCCCCGACCTGTACGGTCCGCACCGCGCCGAACCGGTCCACCACCCGGTCACCCACCAGCCGGGCCACCGCCATCGTCAGCGCGAACGCCGTCGTGGAGGCCGCCGCCAGCGCCGCCGACGTCCCGAGCTCGTCCTTGAGGTAGACGGCCGACCAGTCCAGGCTCGCCCCCTCCGCGAAGACCCCGCAGAAGCCGATGGCGCCGATGACCAGCGCCGACTTCGGCGGCAGCGCGAAGCGCGGCGGCGGCGCCTCGTCCGGCGCGCTGCGCAGGTCGAGCACGCCCTGGCAGAAGACCACGCCGAGCACGGTCAGCACGAGCGCCGCGAGCAGATGGTGCAGCCGGGCGTCGGCGCCCAGGTGCGCGGCGAGCGTGCCGCCCGCCGAGCCGATCAGCGCGCCCGCGCTCCACATGCCGTGCAGGCTCGACATGATCGACCGCTCCATGCGGTTCTCGAGCTCGACGCCGAGCGCGTTCATGGCCACGTCCGACATCCCGGAGGTCGCGCCGTACACGAAGAGGGCCGTGCACAGCCCGTAGACGTTCGGGGCGAGCGAGGGGAGCGTCAGCGAGAGCGTCCACAGCACGAGCAGGCCGCGCAGCGCGGCACGCGCCCCGAAGCGGTGGCTGACCGCCCCGGCCAGTGGCATCGCGAGCGAGGCGCCGATCGCCGGGAAGGCGAGGGCGAGCCCGAGCTGACCCGGGCTGACGCCCGCGTGCTCCTGGATCCACGGGATCCGGGTGGCGAAGCTGCCGGTGACCGAGCCGTGCACGCAGAAGATCGCGGCGACGGCGAACCTCGCCCGCCGCAGCCGCTCCGTACCGAACTGTGCCTCGCCCGCCATACACCCTCCCCGGGAACCGAACCATGCCGTCGTGCGGCCCGTAAAAATATCGCCCGGCGCCCGGCCGTCGGCGCGGCCCGGGACGCCCTGTTTCCGGCGGCCGGCTGAGGCCGTCAGGCCCGGGCGCTCAGCGGGACATCTGGGACCGGGCCAGGAATTCGGGGAAGGTGCGCAGGCCGACCCGCCGTTCGGGGGTCAGCAGTCCGCCCTGCCGCAGCGCCGTGAACGTGGCGCCCGGCAGGGTGAAGGGGACGCGCACCCGGCCGCGGCCGCTCGCCCACAGATACAGGCCCGCCAGGTCGTGGAAGGACAGGATCTGCGGGCCGCCCATCTCCGGCACCCGCCCGGCGGGCGGCCCCATGGCCAGCTCGGACAGCCGGGCGGCCACCTCCTCGACCTCCACCGGCTGCATCGGCACCCCGGCCGGCACCGGCATCAGCGGCGAGCGGGCCATGTCGCGCAGCAGCCGCAGCACCAGATCGTGGAACTGGGTCGTACGCAGCACGGTGAAGCCAAGGCCCGACTCCTCGACCAGCCGCTCGACGGCGCGTTTGGCCCGGTAATAGCCGAGGGGCACCCGGTCCACCCCTACGATCGAGATGTAGACCAGATGCCCCACACCGGCCCGCCGCGCCGCCGCGACCAGCCGCCGGGCCGCCCGCTCGTCGCCGCGCGGCGCGCTCGCGCAGTGCACGACCGTGTCCACCCCGTCGAGGGCGGCGTCCAGGCCCTTGCCCGTCCGCAGATCGACGGGGTACGTCTCGGCGTGCCGGCTCAGCACGCGCACCTCGTGGCCCTCGGCCCGCAGGCGTACGGTCGTCAGCCGCCCGAGGGTGCCGGTGCCGCCGGTCACCAGAATCGTGCTCACCCGAGCAGCCTGGCAGAGGGGCCCGGACCCGGCGACGGCAAGGGCCGTGAAACCGCCGCCGGGCGTTTCGTACGGGGTCAGCAGGCGCCCAGGTCCTGCCACACCCCCCATTCACCGGTGGTACCGGGCTCCTCGCCCTTCGTCCACCACTTCGCCTTCCAGGTGTGCGCCTTGTGCGAGACGGTCGCGCCGCCGCCGTACTCGGACGCCGCGCTCCACGCGGGGGCCGCGCAGGCGCCCGGGGTCGGTGTCGGAGTCGGGGTGGGCGTCGGGTTCGTCGGGTCCGGGGACGGGCCGGGGCCCGTACCGGGCTCGACCACCGTCGTGCCGCGCGCCAGGTCGCCGGTGAGGGCGTACTTCTTCCCGCCGACGGTCACGGTCCAGTTCGACGGCGTGGACACCGGCAGGTAGTAGTTGAACGCCAGGTCCACCGAGGCGCCGGGGGCCAGCGACTGCCAGGCCGGGAGCTTCAGGGACACCCGGTGGAAGTCGCCCTTCAGACCGCCCACGTTGCTGCCGGTGTGGTCGCTGCTGATCACCTTCGTGCCGAAGCCGGACTGGTCGGACGCGTTGTTCGGCGCGGCCGTGACGTAGTCGAACTGGAACTCGGTGCCGCCCGGCAGCGCGGTCTTCGTGTTGTTGGTGATCTTGATCTTGGGGGTCAGCGGGTAGTTGGAGTCACCCAGCTTGAAGTCGGTGAACTCCACGCCGACGTCCACCGCTTGGGCCGGCAGGGCCGCGTTGGACTTCTTCGCGCCGTACGGGCTCGCCGACTTGAACTTGTCGTACATCAGCGTGGTGAGCGTGTCGCCCATCTCGTACTGGCCCTTGGCGGCGTTCCAGTCGTAGTCGCCGGCCATCTCCCAGACCATCGTGCCGCCGATACCGCGGTCGATCACGTAGTCGGCCTTGGCCGCCACCGACTGCTCGTCCTCGGTGGACAGGAAGACCTTCTTGTCGGCGTTCCACAGCCACGGCGCGACCAGCGTCGCGTCGTACTTACGGGCGTAGGTGCCGGTCAGCTTGGTGTCGGCGGGGAAGCCGTACCGCGTGACGTAGTCGCCGACGACGCCCTTCTCCAGGTTCTTGGCGTGCCACATGGGGTTGGAGCCGGCCGGGGACTCCTTGCCCGCGGTGTCCTTGTCGTGCCACAGGTTGTCGATCCCGACGGCGCCGTCACCGCACTTGGTCAGGCCCGCGCCGGCCGGGCAGGTGGCCGCGGGCGCCTTGCCCCACAGTCCGTCCGTGCCGCCCTGCACGTTCTTGAAGCCGCGGGTGTAGTACGGCAGGCCGATGTTGATGCGGCCGGCCGGCATCGAGCCGCGGAAGTAGTGGTACGCCCAGTCGGTGTTGAGGTAGCCGATCCCGCCGTACTGCTGGCTGCCGTAGACGTTCGCGGCGGCGAGCTCCCCGTCCTTGCCGTCGTCGAAGAGCGAGGCGTTGGGGCCGACGTACTCGTTCCAGGCGCCGTGCAGGTCGTAGGACATGATGTTGACGTAGTCCAGGTACTTCTGGACCTGGAAGGTCTCCATGCCGCGCAGCAGATAGCCGGAGGACGGCGCGGCGACCGTGAGCAGATAGTGCTTGCCGTCGGCGGCGCCCGCCCGGTCCAGCTTCTCGCGCAGCGTCTTCATCAGCGCGGCGTAGCCCTTGACCAGGCCCGCGCGGCGGCCGTTGGCGAGCTGCCAGTCCAGGGGGTTGCCGGCGTCCTTCATCGTCGTCGGGTATTCGTAGTCGATGTCGACGCCGTTGAAGCCGTACTTCTTGATGAACGTGACGGCCGAATCCGCGAAGGTGTCGATCCCGGCCTGGTTGACCGAACCGTCGGCGTTGGTGGCCATCGAGTAGAAGCCGCCGGAGTTCACCCGGTTGCCGCTGGCGTCGAAGTAGCCGCCGGTCTCGGCCCAGCCGCCCACCGAGATCAGCGTCTTGACGTCGGGGTGCTGCTTCTTGAATTTGTTCAGCAGATTGAAGTGGCCCTTGTAGGGAAGGGCCGGGTCCATCTCGGCGCCCGCGACACCGGGCCAGGTCATCCCGGTGGCGGCGTTGTCCGCGCCGCCGGGGCCCACGGACAGCTTGTTGTCGCCGCCGACGTGCCCGAAGGCGTAATTGATGTGGGTGATCTTGTCCCACGGGATGTTGTTGGCCAGATAGGCGGGCTCGCCGTTCTTGCCGGTGCGCCAGCCCGTGAAGTAGCCGATGACACGGCGCTGGTGGTCCGCGCCCATCTTCTCGCGGCCCTCGGTGTCGTAGACCGAGCAGTACGGCACATCGACACCGGGTGTCTTGTAGAGGCCGTCGGGGCGACAGCTCTCCTGGTCGGCGGCGTGCGAGACGCCGCCGGCGAGCGAGCTGAGCAGCAGTCCGGCGACGGCCGCGCCGGAGGGGAGCAGCGAGGCTCGCGCTCTGGTGGGGGACAACACGATCGGTCCTCCTGGGGATAGGGGAGGGCAGCAAACACAACTGGTCGTGCGGTGGGTCGTGTTGGGCCCAGATGTGCGCACACCGCAGGCCCGTACCTTCGGAGGTGACGCAGAGATTAAGAGGACTAGACCAGTCGGTCAATAGGTCTGGACCAAAGTGGGGGTGATGGAGGGGCCTGTGAGCCAGCACACAGCCCCTCACCCGCATGGCCGACGGGCCGACGTGGCAGACTGGCCCTGTATCAGCAGCAGCGCACTCCGGGGTCGGTGTAATTCCGAACCGGCGGTATAGTCCGCGACCCGTCCGCAGCCAGCGGCCGGTTGACCAGGTGAAATTCCTGGACCGACGGTGAAAGTCCGGATGGGAGGCAGTGCGCGGCGGGTGACACCCCAGTGGTGTGCCGGCCGTATCGACGCTGGTCACCGTCTTCGGTGACCGGTGGCAGCGGCCTTGGCATCCCCCTGACGTGTCGTACCCGCTTCTCTGTCGTCATCGACAGCCCCGGAGTCCGTGCCCGAAGAGGCAGGAGGACCCGGTGGTCACAGCGGCCGACATCGACGCCATGCGCCGAGCCATCGCGCTCGCCGCCCGCGGACTCGGCGCCACCAGCCCCAACCCCGTCGTCGGCTGCGTCCTCGTCGACGCCGCAGGACGGATCGTGGGCGAGGGCCACCACCAGCGCGCCGGCGGCCCGCACGCCGAGATCCACGCCCTGCGCGCGGCGGGCGACCGCGCCCGCGGCGCCACCGCCTACGTCACCCTCGAACCCTGTAACCACACCGGCCGCACCGGCCCCTGCGCCCAGGCCCTGATCGAGGCCGGCGTCACCCGGGTCGTCCACGCGGTCGCCGACCCCAACCCCCAGGCCATGGGCGGCGCCGACACCCTGCGGGCGGCCGGGATCGAGGTCGAGGCCGGCGTGCTCCAGGCCGAGGCGGAGGCCGGCAACATCGCCTGGCTCACCTCCGTACGCCGCGGCCGCCCCTTCGTCCGCTGGAAGTACGCCGCCACCCTCGACGGCAGGATCGCCGCCGCGGACGGCACCAGCCGCTGGATCAGCTCGCCCGAGTCCCGCGCCGACGTCCACCGGCTGCGCGCCGAGGCCGACGCCGTGATCGTCGGCTCCGGCACCGCCCGCGCCGACGACCCGCACCTCGCGGTCCGCGGCATCGAGGGAGCCGTACAGCCCCTGCGGGTCGTCGTCGACACCGACGCCACTGCCGTGAAGCCGGGGGCGCGCGTCCTCGACGACGCGGCGCGCACCGTGATCGCCGTGGCCGAGGACCTGATCCCGGAGGAGACCGTCCACTTCCCCGAGACCTGGCGGCTGCCCCGCGCACCCGGCGGCGGCCTCGACATCCCCGAACTCCTCGCGGCGCTCCACCAGCAGGGCGTCCGCTCCGTCCTTCTCGAAGGCGGGCCGACCCTGGCCGGCGCCTTCGTCGCCGCGGGCGCCGTCGACCAGATCGTCGCCTACCTCGCCCCGGCCCTCCTCGGCGCGGGCCCCACCGCCCTCGCCGACGCCGGAATCACCACCATCTCCGATGCGCTGCGCCTCGATGTGACCGAGGCCGTCCGCATCGGCCCCGACCTGCGAATCACCGCCACCCCCAAGGGAGCCTGAGCGTGTTCACCGGAATCGTCGAAGAACTGGGCGAGGTCACCGCCGTCGAGAAGCTGGCCGATGCCTCCCGCTTCCGCCTGCGCGGCCCCCTGGTCACGGAAGGCGCCAAGCACGGCGACTCCATCGCCGTCAACGGTGTCTGTCTCACGGTCGTGGAGACGGCGGACGGCGAGTTCACCGCCGACGTGATGGCCGAGACGCTGAAGCGGTCCAGCCTCGGCGCGCTGGAGGCCGGCTCCAGGGTCAACCTGGAACGGCCCATGGCCGTCGGCGAGCGCCTCGGTGGCCACATCGTGCAGGGCCACGTCGACGGCGTCGGCACCGTTCTCGACCGGACCCCCTCCGAGAACTGGGAGATCGTCAAGATCTCGCTCCCCGCCCAGCTCTCCCGCTACGTCGTCGAGAAGGGCTCGATCACCGTCGACGGCATCAGCCTCACCGTCGTCGACGCGGCGGCCGACCACTTCACGGTCAGCCTCATCCCGACCACCCTCGCCCTGACCACGCTCGGCATCAAGCAGAGCGGCGACCCGGTGAACCTCGAGGTCGACGTCATCGCCAAGTACGTCGAGCGGCTGCTCGGCCCCAACGCCCAGGAGAACGTCAAGTGAACTGGCTGAACTCCGAGGCGTTCACCGTCCTCGGCCAGCACATCCTGTGGTCCGACATGATCGGCAACACGATCGGGCTCATCGCCCTGGCCCTTGGGTGGCGGCGCTCGGTCCTGACCTGGCCGGCTCAGCTGCTCTCCGGTCTGATCCTCGTCGGCGCCTACGCCTCCGCCCACCTCACCGGCGGCGTCGGCAAGCAGGTCCTGGTCATCGGCGTGGCCGCCTGGGGCTGGCACCAGTGGACCCGAGGCCGGCAGCAGGCCCAGGACGGCTCCATCGCCGTCCGCTTCGCCACCTGGAAGGAGCGCGGGCTGCTGCTGGGCGGCGCGGTGCTCGGCACCCTGGCCGTCGGCGGCCTGTTCACCGCGTACCCCTCGCTCTCCTGGAGCCCCTGGGCCGACGCGTACATCTTCGTCGGCACCCTCGTCGCGATGGTCGCCCAGGCCCGCGGCCTGGTCGAGTTCTGGTTCGCCTGGCTCCTGGTCGACCTGGTGGGCGTCCCGCTCGCCTTCAACAGCGGGCTCGCCTTCTCCGGCGTCGTCTACGTCATCTACTTCGCCCTCGTCGTCTGGGGTATGCGCGACTGGTGGCTCCGTTCCCGCACGGCTCCGGTTCTGGAAGGAACACCCGCATGAGTTCTCTCTCCCTCTGGGACGCCGACCTCGCCCTCGACCCCGTCGAGCAGGCCATCAGTGACATCGCCGCCGGCCGCCCCGTCGTCGTCGTCGACGACGAGGACCGCGAGAACGAGGGCGACCTCGTCATCGCCGCCGAGAAGGCCACCCCCGAGATCGTCGCCTTCATGATGAGCGAGTGCCGCGGACTGATCTGCGCCCCCATGGAGGGCGTCGAGCTCGACCGGCTCGAGCTGCCGCAGATGGTCGAGCACAACACCGAGTCGATGCGGACCGCCTTCACCGTCTCCGTCGACGCCGGCCCCGCCCACGGTGTCACCACCGGCATCTCCGCAGCCGACCGCGCCACCACCCTGCGCATGCTGGCGAGCGGCGAGCACCAGCCGTCCGACTTCGTCCGCCCCGGGCACATCTTCCCGCTGCGCGCCAAGCCCGGCGGAGTCCTGGTCCGCAACGGCCACACCGAGGCCGCCGTCGACCTCGCCCGGCTCGCCGGGCTCCGGCCGGCCGGAGCGATCGTCGAGATCGCCGGCGAGGACGGCGTGATGCTCCGCCTGCCCGAGCTGATCCCCTTCGCCCGCAAGCACGGCCTGACGATCATCTCCATCGAGGACCTGATCGCCTACCGCCGCTCCAGCGAGCCGACCGTGCGCCGCGAGGCCGAGGTCGCCCTGCCCACCGCCCACGGCGACTTCACCGCCTACGGCTACCGCTCCACCGTCGACGGCGTCGAGCACGTCGCCCTCGTCCACGGCGACCTCGGCGACGGCGAGGACATCCTGGTCCGGGTCCACTCCGAGTGCCTGACCGGCGACATCTTCCACTCGCTGCGCTGCGACTGCGGACCCCAGCTCCAGGCCTCCATGGAGCGCATCACCGAGGCCGGCCGCGGCGTCGTGGTCTATCTCCGCGGCCACGAGGGCCGGGGCATCGGGCTGCTGTCCAAGCTGCGCGCGTACGAGCTCCAGGAGCGCGGCCGTGACACCCTCGACGCCAACCTGGAGCTCGGCCTGCCCGCCGACGCCCGGGACTACGGCGCCGGCGCCCAGATCCTCGTCGATCTCGGCGTCCGCAGCCTGCGGCTGATGACCAACAACCCCGAGAAGACCGCCGCACTGGTCCGGCACGGACTGAAGGTCCAGGGGCGCGAGCCCATGCCCGTCCAGGCCGGCGAACACAACCTCCGGTACCTGCGCACCAAGCGCGACCGGATGGGGCACGACCTGCCGTGGCTCGATGCCTCCAAGGCATCGACCTGCGGCAACCAGTAAGTCAGAGCTTCAAGGAACGAGGAGAGAAATGAGCGGCAAGGGCGCACCCGTCCTCAGCGTGAAGAACTGCGGCGACCTCCGGGTCGCCGTGATCGCGGCACAGTGGCACGAGAAGATCATGGACGGTCTCGTCGACGGCGCCCTGCGCGCGCTGCATGAGCTCGGCATCGACGAGCCCACGCTCCTGCGTGTCCCCGGCAGCTTCGAACTGCCGGTGGTGGCGAAGGTCCTCGCCGGCCGCGGTTACGATGCCATCGTCGCGCTCGGCGTCGTCATCCGGGGCGGTACCCCGCACTTCGAGTATGTGTGCCAGGGCGTGACCAACGGCCTCACCCAGGTCTCCATCGACACCGGCGTACCCGTCGGCTTCGGCGTGCTGACCTGCGACACCGAGGAGCAGGCGCTGGACCGCGCCGGCCTCGAGGGCTCCACCGAGGACAAGGGGCACGAGGCGGTCACCGCCGCAGTCGCCACCGCGACCACGCTGCGCACGGTCAGCGAACCCTGGCGCTAGGTGCAGATCCGTAGCCCGTACTCTTAGGACATCATGGCGAACAAAACCTTCGAAGAGCTCTTCGCGGAGCTCCAGCTCAAGGCCGCGAACGGCGACCCTGCCACCTCCCGCACCGCGGAACTGGTGGACAAGGGCGTCCATGCCATCGGCAAGAAGGTCGTCGAAGAGGCCGCCGAGGTCTGGATGGCCGCCGAGTACGAGGGCAAGGAAGCCGCCGCCGAGGAGATCTCGCAGCTGCTGTACCACGTCCAGGTGATGATGGTCGCCCGCGGGATCTCGCTCGACGACGTCTACGCCCACCTCTGAGCACCCACCCACTTCCCAGAAGACTCCCAGGCAAAGGAAGCTCATCCCATGCTGCGCATCGCCGTCCCCAACAAGGGTTCCCTCTCCGGACCTGCGTCGGAGATGCTCCATGAGGCCGGCTACCGCCAGCGCAAGGAGTCCAAGGAACTGGTCGTCATCGACCCCGACAACGAGGTCGAGTTCTTCTACCTGCGGCCGAAGGACATCGCGATCTACGTCGCCTCCGGCAAGCTCGACATCGGCATCACCGGCCGTGACCTGCTGCTGGACTCCGGCGCCAACGCGGAGGAGATCCTCCCGCTGAACTTCGGCCGCTCCACGTTCCGCTACGCCACCCGCCCGGGCACCGCCAAGGGCCCGGCGGACTTCGGCGGGATGACCATCGCGACCTCGTACGAGGGCATCGTCGCCAAGCACCTCGCCGAGCAGGGCATCGACGCCTCCGTCGTCCACCTGGACGGCGCGGTCGAGACCGCCATCCAGCTGGGCGTCGCCGAGGTCATCGCGGACGTGGTGGAGACCGGCACCTCGCTGCGCAACGCCGGCCTTGAGGTCATCGGCGAGCCGATCCTCAAGTCCGAGGCCGTCGTCGTGCGCCGAGCCGGAGCCGTCGCCGACGACCCGCAGGTCCAGCAGTTCCTGCGCCGCCTCCAGGGCGTCCTGGTCGCCCGCAGCTACGTGATGATGGACTACGACTGCCGCGCCGAGCACCTGGAGCAGGCCGTCGCCCTCACCCCCGGACTCGAGTCGCCCACGGTCTCCCCGCTGCACAACGAGGGCTGGGTCGCCGTCCGCGCCATGGTCCCCGCCAAGGACGCGCAGCGGATCATGGACGATCTGTACGCGCTCGGCGCCCGCGCCATCCTGACGACGGCCATCCACGCCTGCCGCCTCTGAGGGCCCGAAGGAACCGCACCGCCGATGTCTGCCGAACCCCAACTGCCCTCCCTGCCGGTCACGTTCCGGCCGACCCGCACCCGGGTCGTCCTGCTGACCGTGGGGACGGCGATGTTCGTCGTCCTCACCGCCGTCGCGCTGATGCTGGAGAAGCTCGGCCCGGGGGAGCGCGTCAGCTTCGTCTTCACCGCCGCGCTCTTCCTCGGCGTCCTCGCGATGCTGAGCCGCCCCAAGGTCGTCGCCGACGACGCCGGGGTCACCGTCGTCAACATCACCCGGACGCGCCGACTGGCCTGGGCGGAAATCCTCCGGGTCAATCTGCGGCCCGGAGACCCCTGGGTCTTCCTCGATCTGAGCGACGGCACCAGCCTGCCCGCACTGGGCATCCAGCCCGGTGTGGCCAAGCAGCAGGCCATCCGCGACGCCCGCGCGCTGCGGGCCCTCGCGGACAGCCGCGGGACCGGCGCGGAAGGCGCCTGAGTCCCCCGGACGGGCGCCGCCCCCCTGCCGGGGGTGGCTCCCGCGTGATTACTCTTGGGGCGGCGGCGCCGAGTGCGCCCCGCCCCGCACCATCCGGCCACGCCACACGGCCCGCGGGGCTCCTGCGACCCGAGGAGTGACTCCCTCCGGCAATGGACGGATCGTCCGGTAGTACCTGCGCCGCCCCCTCCCTGGAGCCGGCGGCATGATCGTCTCTCTGCTGCTGCTCACCGCGGCATTCCTTCTCATCCTGGCCAACGGCTTCTTCGTGGCCGCCGAATTCGGACTCGTCACCGTCGAGAAGGCGGACGCCGAACGGGCCGCCGCGAGCGGCGACCGCCGCGCCCGCGGTGTCGTACGGGCCCTGCGCGAGCTGTCGTTCCAGCTCTCCGGCACCCAGCTCGGCATCACCCTCACCTCGCTCGTCATCGGCATGCTGGCCCAGCCCGCGCTCGCCGGTCTCCTCGACGGGCCGCTGACCGCCACCGGACTGCCCCAGGGCGCCGTCTCCGGCATCGCGGTGGTGGTGGGCATGCTGCTCGCCTCCGCCGTCCAGATGGTGATCGGCGAACTCGTCCCCAAGAACTGGGCGGTCTCCCGGCCGCTCCAGGTCGCGCGGTTCGTCGCCGGACCGCAGCACCTCTTCTCAACCGTCTTCCGGCCGGTCATCACCCTGCTCAACGCGGTCGCCAACCAGCTCGTCCGCCTCCTCGGGGTGGAGCCCGCCGAGGAGCTGGCCTCCGCCCGTACCCCCGGCGAGCTGGTCTCCCTGGCCCGCCACTCGGCCCGGGCGGGCGCCCTGGAACAGGACACCGCCGACCTCTTCGTACGTACGCTCACCCTGGGCGGGCTCACCGCCCGGGACGTCATGACCCCCCGGGTCAAGGTCAGCGCCCTCCAGTGGGACGCGACCGCCGCCGACGTCCTCAACCTCACCCGGGCCACCGGCCTGTCGCGTTTCCCGGTGTACCGGACCCGGATCGACGAGATCACCGGCATGGTCCACCTTAAGGACGCGCTCGCCGTCCCCCGGCGCGAACGCTCCCGCGTCCCCGTCGGCCGGATCGCCGTTCCGCCGCTGCTCGTCCCCGAGACGCTGCCCGCGCAGGCGCTCCTGGACCGGCTCCGCCGCGAGCAGCCGATCGCCGTCGTCGTCGACGAGTACGGCGGCACGGCCGGGGTGGTGACCCTTGAGGACATCGTCGAGGAGCTCGTCGGCGAGGTACGCGACGAGCACGACACGGACGGCGACGCCCGCCCCGAGCTGGCCCCCGTCGCCGCCGAGGACGGCCACCCCGCGTGGGAGGCCGACGGCAGCTGCCGCGTCCACACCCTGCGCCGGATAGGACTCGACGTCCCCGACGGGCCGTACGAGACCGTCGCCGGGCTCGTCGCCGACCTGCTCGGCCGGATCCCCGCCCCGGGGGACCGCGCCGAACTTCCCGGCTGGCGCCTGTCCGTCCGGCAGGTCGAGCGCTACCGCGCCGACCGCGTCCGCCTCGTGCGCACCACCCGGACCGCCGACATCGCGGAGGCCGTCCGATGAGCCTCCTCCAGCTGCTCTTCGCCGCCCTGCTGGTCCTCGGCAACGGCTTCTTCGTGGGCGCCGAGTTCGCCCTCGTCTCCGTACGCCGCAGCCAGATCGAACCGCTCGGCACCGCCCGGGCCCGCCAGGTGCTGTACGGCCTGGAGAACCTGCCGCAGATGATGGCCGCCGCGCAGTTCGGCATCACCGTCTGCTCCCTCACCCTCGGCGCGGTCGCCGAGCCGACCGTCGCCCACCTCCTGGAACCGGTCTTCCACGCCGCCCGGGTCCCCGAGGGCCTGGTCCACCCGCTGGGCTTCGTCATCGCCCTCGCGGTGGTCGTCTTCCTCCACCTCGTCATCGGCGAGATGGTCCCGAAGAACCTCGCCATGGCGGCCCCCGAGCGGACCGCGCTGCTCCTGAGCCCCGGCCTGGTGGGCTTCGCCCGGATCTGCCGGCCGGTCACCCGCGGCCTGGACGCCTGCGCCCGGCAGATCCTGAGGCTCTTCCGGGTCGAGCCGAAGGACGAGGTGGAGGCCGTCTTCACCAGCGACCAGCTCGGCAAGCTCGTCGAGGACGCCGGTCTCGCCGGCCTGCTCGACCCGGCCGAGCAGGAGCGCTTGGAGGACGCGCTGGAGCTGGGCAGCCGCCCGGTCACCGATGTCCTCATCCGCCGCTCCGCGCTGGTGACCGTGGCGCCCACGGTCACGCCCCGGCAGGTGGAGGAGCTGACCGTACGCACCGGCTTCTCCCGCTTCCCGGTGTGCGCCGAAGGCGGCGGCCGGTTCATGGGCTTCGTGCACGTCAAGGACGTGCTGGAGCTGGAGGACGGCGAGCGGGCCGTCCCGCAACACCTCTGGCGGCCCATGGCGACCGTACGGGCCGAGCTGCCGCTCGACGACGCGCTGACCGTGATGCGGCGCGCGGCGACCCATCTCGCCCAGGTCGCCGACGCGTCGGGGCGGGTGCTCGGTCTTGTCGCCCTGGAGGACGTCCTGGAGACCCTGGTCGGCGAGGTACGGGACCCCTCCCACCGGGTGGCCGCCCCGCCGGCGGCCACCGTCGCGGAGCCCCGCCCGGCACCGCAGCCGGGCGTGCTCACCCACTGAGCCGTCGGGCCCGCCCGGTTCACATACCGGGCGGGTCCTGCGGCCCTTGGTCCACCGGGCCGCGGCCCGACAGGACCTCGCCGTAGGCCTGCATCAGATCCGGCAGCCGCAACGTGGCCAGATCGTCCCGGGTCGGGGTCAGCGCGTAGCCGGACAGCCGCAGATCGCGGTACGCGCAGGACTTCTCGTACAGCGTGCGCAGAAAACGCCCGTTGCCCAGCTCGTCGATCCACCCCTGTTCCACCACATGGCCGCTGATCGAGCGCAGCTCGTCGAGCGCCTCCTCGTCCCACACGTCGCCGTTCTCGGCGGCGAGCACCTCCCCGATCGCGGTGAGTTCGAGCGGGCGGTACGAGGGGAAGTCCACGCGGGTCGTGAAACGGGAGGACAGGCCCGGATTGGTGGCCAGGAGCCGGTCCATGCCCTCGGGGTAGCCGGCGAGGATCACCACCAGATGGTCGCGGTTGTCCTCGGCGCGCTTGAGCAGCACCTGCAGCGCCTCGTCGCCGTACGCGTCACCCTTGCTGTAGCCGGAGTTGGACAGGGCGTACGCCTCGTCCACGAAGAGCACCCCGCCGAGCGCCGAGTCGATCAGCTCGTTGGCCTTCACCGCGGTCTGGCCGAGGAACTCGCCCACCAGATCGGCCCGCTGGGCCTCCACGAGATGGTCGCCGCCAAGCAGTCCGAGGGCGTAGAAGACCCGCCCGAGAATCCGGGCCACCGTGGTCTTCCCGGTGCCAGAGGGACCGGAGAAAACAAAGTGACGTTTCGGCGGCTGGACGGGCAGCCCCTGGCTCGCCCGCAGCCGCGCCATCTCCAGCTGCGCGGAGAGCGCCTTCACCTGCCGCTTCACCGGCTCAAGACCCACCATCCGCTCCAGCTCGGCGAGGGCCGCCGCCAGCAGGACGGGGTCGGTGGCGCTCGCCGGAAAGCGCGGCGGCGCCGGCTGGACGGGGATGCCGGCCTTCTCCCGTACGCCGTCCGGCGGCGCCGGCGGACCGGGGTTCTGGGCGGGCTGCTGCGGCGGGGTCTCCGGTCCGAGCCGCAGGCCCTCGCCGGGCGAGGTGTCCGGGCGGTCCTGGACGTCGGCGGTGTCCTGACCGAGTCCGCCGAGGGAGACCGCGGCGAGCCCGCCCGGGTCGTCGGTGCCGTCGAAGCCGTCGTACTCGGTGATCGCGGCGAGCCGGGCGGAGGTGTCCATGAAGGCCGGATCGACGCGGTGCACGGCCCGATAGAGCGGCAGGGCGGCGGCGCTGCGGCCGGTGCCCTCGTGGGCGCGGGCCAGCCAGTACCGCAGCTCCTTGCGCTGCGGCTGCTCGCTGCGGCAGCGCATCAGCGCCGCGGAGAGCAGCGGCTCGGCCTGCCCGTACATCTCCATACGCACACGTGCCATCCCGCCGAAGAGACCCGCCTCGATCCCCAGCAGGGGGTCGTCGACCAGCGGCTCGGTGTGCCGCACGAGCTGTTCCCAGTCCTTGACCAGATAGGCCCGGCAGGCGTGCAGGAAGCGCACATGGGGATCCGTGTCGACGGGCGGCAGGCCCGCGAGGGCCCGGTCCAGCTCGGGCACATGGCGGCCGTCCAGCCAGTGCGAGGCATGGGCGAGCAGCAGATCGCGCGGGCTCTCCAGGACGGGCTGGACCCACCAGCCCAGCCAGTACCAGGAGTTCAGGGTCCGGCGGTGGCGGCT
Source organism: Streptomyces sp. NPDC039465 (assembly GCF_055639315.1). Classification (NCBI taxonomy): domain Bacteria; kingdom Bacillati; phylum Actinomycetota; class Actinomycetes; order Kitasatosporales; family Streptomycetaceae; genus Streptomyces; species Streptomyces sp. NPDC039465. Next base: position 185,047 of record NZ_JBVKAP010000010.1, read on the forward strand.
GCGCTGTTCGCCGAAGCGCTCGCGGTTGCGGAACATCCGCAGCAGCGCGGTGGTCGTGTCGACCCGCAGCGCGTGGAGCCCGAGCCAGCCGTCGGCCATTCCGGGATCGAGCCGCACCGCGGCCCGGAACTCCTCCTCGGCCTGGGGGTACGCCCCCATCGTGTAGGCGTCGACGCCGCGCAGCCAGGCGAGGTCGGCCGGGGCCTGTGTGCCCTGCGTGCCGATGTCCATCGGGTCCCCCACAAACCGTGCCCCCGTTGCTGTCCCGCCGGGCGGGCGCCCGCCGGAGCCGTACCCAACAGCGTTCTCGTGGACGGGATTTGACCGCACCGGGGGCATCGTACCTGCGCAGGGCGGGTGTGATTAAGGGTCCGGAGGGTGAACGGCGGCAGTGACCGAGGGTGATCGAATGATGTGGTACGGCGCCGGTGAAGGGGAGGAAGGGGCAGAACGAAGCCCCCGATCACGGGGGAACAACCGGGGGCTTCGCGTCTGCGGCGGCTCCGAAAAGCCGCACATTGAGAACGTAAGACCTGTACGCCCCGTCGGTCAAGCAGAGTTGAAGGCTTGGCCGAGGGTGTATGCCGACTGGTCAGTACGGAGGCACGAACCCGTCACGGGGAGTGACGGGACGGTCGGCGGGCGCGGTCACAGAAGGCCCCGGCAGCCACTCGTACCCCTCTGGACACTCGCGTATCAGCGCATCGGCGTACGGACGCGAAGGGTCGCCCGCGAAATGGCGGGTCTCCGCCACTGTCCAGCCGTCCCAGAAAGCGGACTGCGCAGGTCCGTCCCGGTGCCGGCCCCGGGCCCAGGACTCCTCCGGGCCGCGCTCCATCCACAGCAGCCGCGCCAGATACGGCCGCAGCGCCCGCCTCCCGGCACCCACCCCCTCCACCAGAACCACCGGCTCCGCGGGCAGCGTGCGCGGCGGCCCGAAGCGCCGCAGATTCCAGTCGTACGGGTGATAAAGCACGCGCTCTCCGCGCGACAGCGGAGCGATCACCTCGGCCAGCATGCGGCCGGTCCAGGAGAACAGCTCCTCATGGGTGGCCAGGTCGTCGAGCCGGAGCACCGGGGCGCCGCCGAGCGCGGCGGACAGCCGGGTCGCGAAGGTGGACTTCCCCGAACCGGCGTGACCGTCCACGGCGATCAGCCGCACCGGCCCGCACGAGGGGGGCAGGGCGCGCAGCCGGGCGGCCGACCGGTCGAGGGTGTCCATGGCGCCACCCTACGAGGCGCGGGTCTCCCGGGGCGCGGGCGGCTCCAGTGGTCGAGACCCATATTGGTACGTCGGCACGCGGCGAATCGCTGGCACGGGCGCCGTCCCAGCCGCGATAGTGACCCCACGCCCGGCACACCCCATCCGTCCGCAGCACCGCCGTTCCCGACTGGGGGTCACCGCCCATGCCCGATTCCACTCCGCGCAGAACCGTGCTGGCCGCCGCGCTCGCCGCCGCCGCGTCCACCGCCGTCCCGGCCGTCGCTGCGACGCGCACACCGGACGCGGCGCCGCCCGCCCGGCCCCCGGCCCGCACCGGAGAGGTGGACAACCGCTTCTGGTCCTCGTACACCGACTGGCGCGGCGGCGAGGCGGCCGGCACGCGCGCGGTGGCCGGGCGCCGCCCGGGGATTGTCATCGCCTCCCCGCTGGGCCGCGCCGACCACACCGACCCGCACACCGGCACCACGGCGACCTGGGAGTACGCCACCTGGACCTCCCCGCCGCACATCACCACCGTCCCGGCCACCGAGATCATCGCCTCCTGGAACGCGGACACCCCCGCGGGCACCTGGCTCGCCGTCGAGCTGCGCGGCACCTACCCGGACGGCAGCGAGACGCCTTGGTACGCGATGGGCCGCTGGGCCGCCGGGGACGGAGACCTGCGCCGCACCTCCGTCGACGACCAGAGCGACGGCCGCAGCACCGTATGGACGGACACCCTCGCCGTCGACGATCCGGCCGACGGCCTGCGCCTGGTCGCGTACCAGCTGAGGGTCACGCTCTACCGCGCCCCCGGGACCGCGCTGACCCCGACGGTGTGGCGGGTCGGCGCGATGGCCTCCGACATCCCGGACCGGTTCACCGTCCCGGCGTCGGCCCCCTGCACCGCGCGCGAGCTGACCGTGCCGCGCTACTCGCAGAACACCCATGTCGGGCAGTACCCCGAGTACGACAACGGCGGCGAGGCGTGGTGCAGCCCCACCTCCTCGCAGATGATCGTCGAGTACTGGGGCCGGCGGCCCACGGCCGAGCAGCTGGCCTGGGTGAACCCCGCCTTCGAGGACCCGCAGGTCTGCCACGCGGCCCGGTACACCTACGATTACCAGTACCGCGGCTGCGGCAACTGGCCCTTCAACGCCGCCTACGCGGCCACGTACCCGGACATGAGCGCCGTGGTCACCCGCCTGCGGTCGCTGACCGAGCTGGAGGGCCTGATCCGCGTGGGCATCCCGGCCATCACCTCCCAGTCCTTCCGCAAGGACGAGCTGACGGGCGCGGGCTACGGCACCGCCGGGCACCTGATGACGGTGGTCGGCTTCACGGCAGACGGCGACGTGATCGCCAACGACCCGGCCTCGCCGAGCAACGACGCCGTGCGCCGGGTCTACCTACGCCGGGAGTGGGAGAACATCTGGCTGCGGACCAAGAGGTACAACGCGAGCGGCAAGGTGGTCTCCGGCACCGGCGGGGTCTGTTACCTCTACTTCCCGGCCCACCCCACGGCCGCCCAGCGCCTGGCGCTGGGGGCGCTCGGCATCCGCTGAACGTAAGGACGTCTTCCCGTAGGTCTTCGGGGTGGTCCGAACGGGCGTCAACGCCCCTGATTCCGGGCTCACTTGACACTCCCGTACGTCTGCCATACTGCGGGGACTGTCGTGGCAGTGGGAGAGTAGGGCTGAATTTGAATAATAGTCAACAGCGCGGAAACAGCGAACGATCCCAGGTACGTCGCGCCGAACTCCTCGCGATCGGGCGGAAGTTGTTCGCCGACACCTCGTACGACGCGCTGTCCATGGACGACATCGCCCGGCACGCCTCGGTCGCCAAGGGGCTGATCTACTACTACTTCAAGAGCAAACGCGGCTACTACCTCGCCATCGTCGAGGAGTCGGTCGCCGATCTGGTCGCCCGCGCGTCCGGGGACACCGAGCTGCCTCCCCGTGAGCGCGTCGAGCGGACCGTCGACGCCTATCTGCGCTACGCCCAGCACCATCAGGCCGCCTACCGCACCATCGTCACCGGTGGCGTCGGCTTCGACACGGAGGTGCAGGCGATCAGGGACGCGGTCCGCCAGGAGCTGGTCGCCACCATCGCCGAGGGCGCCTACGGCCACCGTGAGATCCCGCGCCTCGCCCACCTCGCCCTGCTCGGCTGGCTGAGCAGCGTCGAGGGCATCACCCTCGACTGGCTCGCCGACCAGGACCCGGACCGCGCGACGCTCTGCGCCTTCCTCGTGCGGCTGCTCCAGGCCGCGATGTCCGCGATCGAGGAGTACGTCCCGCAGTGCCCGGCTCCGGAAGCGGCATCCGCACCGGCACCGCGGCGTCCGGAGCACGCGGCGGAGGCAGCCTCGGGAACCGTGCGGGAACCGGCCGTCGACGCCGTCACGGCCGGGTCCACACCGGCGCCCGGGGCATGAGGCGGGGGCGGGGAGCGTCCTCCCCGCCCTTCCCGCAGACCACGCCGTGTTCGGGCCCCGCCGGAGCGGGTACTTCCACCCCGTGACGGGAGCCCGCCGATCGGGCATACTCAACCCGCCACAGCCGCTGGTCAGCCACTTCCGTGATCCGGGGAGGCAGCATCGGCGCGTAAGTGAGACCCGGCGGCGCCGCCCAACCCTTCGCGCGCGCCCGCCGTAGCGCCCGACAGGGAGGAGAGCGCCGCAATGCCCGACCGCGCCCCGCAGCCGGTGGAACGACAGCTGCCCACCGAGGAGTCCAGGGATCTCATCGCTCTGGTCCGCGACATGATCCAGCGGGAGATCGCCCCCCGCGCGGCCGAGGAGGAGGAAGCCGGCCACTTCCCCCGCGAGGTCTTCACCCTGCTCTCCGCATCAGGCCTGCTGGGGCTGCCGTACGGCTCGGAGCACGGCGGCGGGGACCAGCCGTACGAGGTCTATCTCCAGGTGCTCGAAGAGCTCGCCGCCGCCCGGCTCACCGTGGGCCTCGGCGTGAGCGTCCACTCCCTGTCCTGCCACGCGCTGGCGGGCTACGGCACCAAGCAGCAGCAGGCGGACCATCTGCCGGCCATGCTCGGCGGCGGCCTGCTCGGGGCGTACTGCCTCTCCGAGCCGTCCTCCGGCTCCGACGCGGCCTCGCTGCGCACCAAGGCCGTCCGGGACGGCGACGAATGGATCATCAACGGCACCAAGGCCTGGATCACCCACGGCGGTGTCGCGGACTTCTACACCGTCCTCGCCCGCACCGGCGTGGAGGGCCCCAAGGGCATCACCGCGTTCCTGGTCCCAGGCGACGCCGAGGGGCTGAGCGCGGCCGCGCCCGAGAAGAAGATGGGCATGAAGGGCTCGCCCACCGCTCAGCTGCACTTCGACGGGGTCCGGGTCTCCGACGCGCGGCGGATCGGCGAGGAGGGCCAGGGCTTCGCGATCGCCCTGTCAGCGCTCGACTCGGGCCGGCTGGGGATCGCCGCGTGCGCCGTCGGCGTCGCGCAGGCGGCCCTCGACGAGGCCGTCTCGTACGCCTCGGACCGGCGGCAGTTCGGCCGCCCGATCGCGGACTTCCAGGGCATGCGCTTCATGCTCGCGGACATGGCGACCAAGATCGAGGCCGGCCGTGCGCTCTACCTGGCGGCGGCGCGGCTGCGGGACGCCGGACAGCCGTTCTCCAAGCAGGCGGCGATGGCCAAGCTGTTCTGCACGGACGCGGCCATGGCGGTGACGACCGACGCGGTGCAGGTCCTCGGCGGCTACGGCTACACCCAGGACTTCCCGGCCGAGCGCTACATGCGCGAGGCGAAGGTGCTGCAGATCGTGGAAGGCACCAACCAGATCCAGCGGATGGTCATCGCCCGTCACCTCGCGGGACCAGAGTCCCGCTGACCCGAGCGGTCCGGTCCACCCAGACCGGAGCCGCCGTGAGCCTGGTCCACTCCTGGTCACGGCGGCCCGGCAGGGTTCTGCCATGGCTCGCCCACTGGCGGAGCACCGCCTTGTAGATCGGCGGGTCGGAGGGAAGAGGAACCGATTCTTCGGCGCTCGGAGCGGCCAATCGGCGCCGCCCGTAGCTCCCGGGGGAGTACAGCGAAGTCATGCCCGTCCCAACGCGCCCCGCCGGGTGCGGGTCACCGCCGGGCGGATTCGCCCGCCAGTTCGCCCCTTACCCGCGCCGGCCCCTGGCCGGACCCCGGGCCGGGCCCGGAAGCGCCGCCCGCACGGCTATGGCCTCCTGGCCGGGATCTGACGTACCGTCAACTCCCCTTTCCCGCCCAGGAGGTCAGGCGTGCTGGACGACCGACCGATCGCGCTCGACGAGTACCCCGTGCACCAGGCCCCGCTCTCCATGAAGCACCACGTCAGCGGCGACCGGAACGCCTACGACCGGTGCATCTTCCATGTCTTCGACCACGGCGGCCGCGCCCTGCTCATCGCCGGGCTCGGCGTCTACCCCAACACCGGCGTGATCGACGCCTACGCCACCGTGCGCATCGGCGAGCGCCTGCACGCCGTCCGCGCCTCCGACGCGCTCGGCGAGGACCGGCTGAACCTCTCCGTCGGCCCCCTGCGCATCACCGTCGACCAGCCGCTGCGCCGCCTCGGCCTGCACTGCGACGCCGACCCGGACGACCCCGACTCGCTCTCCTACGACCTCACCTGGACCGCGGACTTCCCCGCCCTGTGGGAACCCCACCACACCCAGCGCCGCGGCGACCGCCTCACCCTGGAGGGCCGCCGCTTCGTCCAGGCCGGCCACTGCACCGGCACGATCCGGGTGGCGGGCGAGGAGATCCCCGTGACCGCGGGGGAGTGGACCGGCACCCGCGACCGCAGCTGGGGTGTGCGTCCCATCCCCGGCGAAGAACCCGGCCGCGCCGAGGAGTTCCGCCCCGAGGGCTTCCACTGGCTCTGGGTCCCCATGCGCTTCGACGACCGCTTCGTGATGGTGATCGTCCAGGAGGACGCCGACGGCTACCGCGGCCTCGGCGAGACCGTGCTCGTCCGCGACGGGCGGCGCGACACCCAACTGGGCTGGCCCCGCACCGAGATCACCTACCGCTCCGGCACCCGCCACCCCGAGCACGCCGTCATCCACCTCACCGACCCGGCGGGCAAGCCGCTGGAGGTCGGCGTCGACATCCTCGCCTCCTCCCCGCTCGCCGTCGGCGCCGGCTACCCGCCCGCCACCGACTGGCAGCACGGCACTTGGCAGGGCCGCGGCTGGACCGACCGGCGCGTCTACGACCTCGCCGACCCCGCCGCCCACCCCATGGCCGCCTTCGGCGTCACCGACCACGCCGCCCGCTTCACCATGGACGGCCGCGTCGGCCACGGCATCTTCGAGCACGGCTCCTTCGGCCGCCACGACCCGAGCGGCTTCACCGGCTACGACTCGGTCGCCCCGTAGCGGCCGGGCAGGGAGGACGTCATGGCCACGGCACCCCGGCCCCGTACCACCACCCGCGACCCCGAGGAGCTGGCCCGCCGGCTTACCGCCTGGCTGGACGCGCGGCTGCCCGGCGCGAAGATCTCCTCACTGCGCGTGCCGCAGTCCAACGGCATGTCCAGCGAGACCCTGCTCTTCGACCTCGACCATCCCGAACCGCCTGTACGGGCCTGCGCGTTGCGGCTCGCGGCCGACCCCGCCGCGTACACGATCTTCCCCGTCTACGACCTGCGCGGCCAGTACGAGACGATGCGCGACGTCGCCCGCCACACGGACCTGCCCGTCCCGCGCGTGCTGTGGCTGGAGGAGGACCCCGGCCCGCTCGGCGCCCCCTTCTTCGTCATGGAGCGCGTCGAGGGCCGCGTACCGCCCGACGTCATGCCCTACACCTACGAGGGCAACTGGCTGCACGCCGCGACCGACGCCGAGCGCGCCGCCCTGGAAGCGTCGACGGTCTCGCTCCTCGCCCGGCTGCACGAGCAGTACCCGGCGCCCGCCGTCGAGGGCAGCGCGCTACGGCGCCATGTGACGGCCGCGCGGGAGTACTACGCCTGGGTGGTGGACGCACTGCCCCGCTCACCGCTGATCGAGTCCGGCTTCGACTGGCTCGACGCCCACTGGCCCGCCGACGAGGGCCCCACGGTCCTCAGCTGGGGCGACGCCCGCATCGGCAATGTCATCTACGACGGTTTCACACCCGCGGCCGTCCTCGACTGGGAGATGGCGGCGCCCGCCCCGCGCGAGGTCGACCTCGGATGGGCCATCTATCTGCACCGCTTCTTCCAGGACCTGACCGTCGGCTCCGGCCAGCGGGGCCTGCCCGACTTCCTGCGCCGGGACGCCGTCGAGCGGCGCTACGCCGGACTCACCGGCCACACGCCGCGCGACATGGACTTCTACACCCTCTACGCGGCCCTGCGGCATGCCGTGGTGATGCTGCGGGTGGCCTACCGCCAGGTCCACTTCGGTGAGGTGCGGGTGCCGGAGAATCCGGACTTGTTGATCCTGCACCACGCCGAGCTGGCCGCCATGGTGCAGGGAACGTACTGGTAGCCGTCAGGCCGCGCGCCGCATCTGCGGCACCTTCATCGGACGCGAGCCCGGACCGCCGACGTGCGAGAAGGGCTGCGTCCGCCAGTCGAGCCCCTGCGGGAGCGTCAACAGCAGCGCGGTGTCCTGCTCCTGGACCTCGAGCGTCTCGTCGGCGGCGTGCGCCTCGGCCGCGTCACGGCCCGTGCCGGCGCAGACCGACAGCACGAAGGGGTTCCACGGCGTGGGGCACAGCGCGTGTTCGGGCAGCCGGTCCTCGTCCGCGAGCAGCGCGATCGGCTGCGCGCAGTCCGGGCAGATCACCCGGACCATCTCGAAAGTGTCGTATGTGTCGTACTCCTCGGACTCGTCGAGCCCGCCGGAGACGACGCCTGTATCAGGTTCCGGTTCGGTGCGTCCGGTGCGCTTCACGCTCTGCATGGGAATCTCCCCCTCGGGTGGGCCGCTCTGCTGTGGCCTCGACCACAGCAAGCTTTTCCCTCCGCGGACCCTGGATAACCGTGAGGTCACGGCCGACGGCGAGTGTACGCCTGTGGCCTTCGTCACATGCCCGTCGCAGATGCCGCTTCGTGTTGCCCCCGACTGTGCCGTGGACCACCCGGGGCAATAGGTTGACCGCATGGAGGAGCTGGATCGTCAGATCGTGGAATTGCTCGTCAAGGACGGGCGGATGAGCTACACCGACCTGGGCAAGGCCACCGGCCTGTCCACCTCGGCGGTTCATCAGCGGGTACGCAGGCTGGAGCAGCGCGGAGTGATCCGCGGCTACGCCGCCGTCGTCGACCCCGAGGCGGTCGGCCTGCCCCTGACCGCCTTCATCTCGGTGAAACCGTTCGACCCCAGCGCCCCCGACGACACCCCCGACCGGCTGGCCGACATCCCCGAGATCGAGGCCTGCCACAGCGTCGCCGGCGACGAGAACTACATCCTCAAGGTGCGCGTGGCCACCCCGCTGGAGCTCGAGCACCTGCTCGGCCGCATCCGCTCCCAGGCGCATGTCTCCAGCCGCACCACGGTGGTCCTGTCGACCCCGTACGAAGCGAGGCCGCCACGAATCTAGGCTGGTCGCCATGACCGAGAGCCTGACCGAGCCGCTGCCCGACGGCGCGCACCGCACCGTGCTGCTGCGCGGCGGAGAAGTCCACAGCCCCGCCGACCCCTTCGCCACCGCCATGGTCGTGGAACGCGGCCATGTCGCCTGGGTGGGTTCGGAGGGGGCCGCGGACGCCTTCGCCTCCGGCGTCGACGAGGTCGTCGACCTCGACGGCGCCCTGGTCACCCCCGCGTTCGTGGACGCGCATGTGCACACCACCTCGACCGGCCTCGCCCTCACCGGCCTCGACCTGACCGGCGCCGCCTCCCTCGCGGAGGCCGCCGACCGGATCCGCGCGTACGCCGCCGCCCGCCCCGGCGACCGGATCCTCATCGGCCACGGCTGGGACGCCTCCCGCTGGCCCGAGCGCCGCGCGCCGCGCCGCGCCGAACTCGACGAGCTCACCGGCGGCCGCCCGCTCTACCTCACCCGCATCGACGTCCACTCGGCCGTCGCCACCACCGCCCTGCTCGACCTCGTGCCCGGCATCCGCGCGATGACCGGCTTCCACGACGGCGAGCCGCTCACCGGCGACGCCCACCACGCCGTGCGCGCCGCCGCGTACGCCGCGCTCTCGCCGCCCCAGCGCACCGAGGCGCAGCGCGCCGCCCTGCGCCACGCCGCCTCCCTCGGCATCGGCACCGTCCACGAGTGCGCCGGCCCCGAGATCTCCTCCGAGGACGACTTCACCTCCCTGCTCGCCCTGGACGAGCCCGGCCCGCGCGTCGTCGGCTACTGGGCCGACCTCGACGTCGAACGGGCCCGCGCGCTCGGCGCGCACGGCGCCGCCGGGGACCTCTTCGCCGACGGCTCCCTCGGCTCCCACACGGCCTGCCTGCACGACCCGTACGCCGACACCCCGCACACCGGCCTCGCCCACCTGGACGCGGCCACCGTCGCCGCCCATGTCGTGGCCTGCACCGAGGCGGGGATCCAGGCGGGCTTCCACGCGATTGGCGACGCGGCGATCAGCACCGTCGTCGACGGCGTCCGCGCGGCCGCCGAGAAGCTCGGCCTCGCCCGGATCCGCGCCGCCCGCCACCGCGTCGAGCACGCCGAGATGCTCACCCCCGAGACCATCGCCGCCTTCGCCGAGCTGGGCCTGACCGCCTCCGTCCAGCCCGCCTTCGACGCCGCCTGGGGCGGCGAGGACGGCATGTACGCCGAGCGCCTGGGCGCCGAGCGGGCCCGCACCCTCAACCCGTACGCCGCCCTGCTGCGCACCGGCGTCCCGCTCGCCTTCGGCTCCGACAGCCCGGTCACCCCGCTCGACCCCTGGGGAACCGTCCGCGCGGCCGCCTTCCACCGGACGCCCGAGCACCGCATCTCGGTCCGCGCCGCGTTCACCGCCCACACTCGGGGCGGCTGGCGGGCCACCGGCCGGGACGACGCCGGCGTGCTGGTCCCCGGCGCCCCGGCCGACTATGCGGTCTGGCGCACCGGCGAGCTGGTGGTCCAGGCCCCCGACGACCGGGTCGCCCGCTGGTCCACCGACCCCCGGTCCGGAACCCCCGGCCTGCCCGACCTGACCCCCGGTCATGACCTGCCGGTGTGCCTGCGCACCGTGGTCTTCGGACAAACGGTTTTCGTACGGCCGAACGAGTGACGTAGGGGTATTTCGTACCGCCGGCCGCCGGTTCCCCGGCTCGTCCTCGACCTGCGGATCTTCCTCACCGGCCCCTTCGTATAGGTCGACGCCGCAGGTCAGAGCGGTATTGACAGCAAACCGCCGACGGCCGATAGGTTCGGTCGGGTCCACCACAGGACGTCCGGCCGGTTGAAGGTTTCTCCCAGGCCGGGGGTTCCCCGTGCTCGCAGGAGCCGGGGGAGGTGCGACCCGGGTGGGGCCCGGACGTTCAGTAGACAACGGCTCTCGGTCGACCCGCAGCCAGCGGGTCCCAGGCCGGCCCGAAGGACACCCGGGCCCCCATCCACAGACCGGCGCCGCACCGGAAGCCCGTGTGACGCGTGAGGCTCGCTATGGTGGGGATCTGCGTACGGACGTCAAAGGGGCAGTAGTGAACGACGGTGGCCAGAGGCGATACGGCCCACTCGGCAGAACCTTGGTGATCATCCCCACCTACAACGAGGCCGAGAACATCCAGCCGATCGTCGCCCGGGTGCGGGAATCCGTGCCCGACGCGCACATCCTCGTCGCCGACGACAACAGCCCTGACGGCACCGGCAAGATCGCCGACGAGCTCTCCGCCGAGGACGACCACGTCCACGTCCTGCACCGCAAGGGCAAGGAAGGGCTCGGCGCCGCCTATCTCGCCGGTTTCCGCTGGGGCATGGAGAACGGCTACGGCGTACTCGTCGAGATGGACGCCGACGGCTCCCACCAGCCCGAGGAGCTTCCCCGGCTGCTCACCGCCCTCAAGGGCGCCGATCTGGTCCTCGGTTCCCGCTGGGTGCCCGGCGGCCGGATCGTGAACTGGCCCAAGTCCCGTGAGTTCATCTCCCGGGGCGGCAGCCTCTACTCCCGCGTCCTGCTCGACGTCCCGATCCGGGACGTCACCGGCGGCTACCGGGCCTTCCGCAAGGAGACCCTGGAAGGCCTCGGACTCGACGAGGTGGCCTCCGCCGGCTACTGCTTCCAGGTCGACCTGGCGCGCCGCGCCGTCGCCGCCGGCTTCCACGTCGTCGAGGTCCCCATCACCTTCGTCGAGCGCGAGCGCGGCGACTCCAAGATGAGCCGGGACATCCTCGTCGAGGCGCTGTGGCGGGTCACCGCCTGGGGCGTCGGCTCCCGGGCGAACAAGCTCCTCGGCCGGGCTTCCGCCAAGCGCCGCTGACCCCGTATCGCCGCCGGTCTTTATGCCGTACCGGCGAGGCGCCAGGCACACTGGGACCATGACGACCGGCGCCACGCCTCCCCTCGCCCGCAAGCGCTCACGCGCCCGTACGCTCGCCCCGCTCGGTATCGCCGCCTATCTGGTACTGGAGATCTGGCTGCTGATCCTGGTCGGGAGCGCCGCCGGCGGCCTCACCGTCCTCGCCCTGCTGATCGGCGCGGGCGTGCTCGGCTCGGTGGTGGTCAAGCGCGCGGGCCGGCGGGCCTTCCGGTCCCTCACCGAAACCCTTCAGCAGCAGCAGTCGGGCCAGGCGCCCACCCAGGACCCCAAGTCCACCGGCAACGGCCTGCTGATGCTCGGCGGCCTGCTCCTGATGCTGCCCGGCTTCGTCTCCGACGTGGCCGGACTGCTGCTGCTCGTAGCGCCGGTGCGTGGCGCGCTGAGCCGGTACGCGCAGAAGGCGCTGGACCGCAAGATGCGCTCGGCCACGGCCGGCAGCTTCGGCGACGCCTTCCAGCAGGCCCGCATTCACCGCCCGGACGGCAAGGTCGTGCAGGGTGAGGTCATTCGTGACGACGGCCCGCAGGGGCAGCCGCAGAGCAGCGGTCCTCACGGCTCCGAAGGCCCGCGCCCGCCGCTCGCTCCCTGAGGTCCCTGACCTCCCGGACGCCCGGGGCACACATGCGAACAGCCGCGGGGCGCGGTACACACTCGGTGTACCGCGCCCCGCGGCTGTTGTCGGACCTGAAGTGGCGCGCTTACGCGGACTTCCGGCTGTCGCGCGGATGCACGGCGATGTTCATGGCGCCGGAGCGCAGGACGGCCAGCCTCTCGGCCAGCACCTCCTCGAGCTCCTCGCGGGTGCGCCGCTCCATGAGCATGTCCCAGTGCGTACGCGCAGGCTTGCCCTTCTTCTCTTCGGGGCCGTCCCCGTCCACCAGAAGTGCCTGGCTTCCGCAGACCTTGCACTCCCACTCCGGCGGAATCTCCGCCTCGACCGAGAAGGGCATCTCGAAACGATGGCCCTTCTCGCATGCGTACTCCACCGCCTGGCGCGGGGCCAGATCGATGCCGCGGTCGGTCTCGTAGCTGGTCACCACGAGGCGCGTGCCGCGAAGAGCTCGCTCACTCATGAATCGTGCCTCCCGGGCTTGTCGCCCACAGGACAGGTGTCGCTGTCGTCGTCATCCGGTCAACGTCCGGTCGGCGGTAAAGATTCCCGTTCCGGGTCATGCGTCGCCCGTCGTGCCGCTGCTTTTTCCCAAGCTTGGGTACCCACCAGTGCCCGGTTTGTCACATCTGGCAGCAGATGTCACCCAGCGTCTTCACGAAGTCAACACGCAGTAACGGTCCGCCTGGCAGGCCAAAGGCGTACACTACCGGCCTTTCACTTCCGCGTCTAAATTCGCGCCGAATCCGGGCCGGAACCCATGCCGTGGTTCACGCCACATCCGCCGCCACAACCGGCCTGGACGGCTAGATCCGGTCCGGGACCGGATTGCCCGCCGCGGCCACCGCGCGCCGCACCGGCACCCGCGCGAGCAGCACGAAACCGAGCGCGAAGAAGATCACCAGGGAGATGATGGCATCCCGATAGCTGCCGGTCACCTGGAATGCCAGACCGAACACGAGCGGACCGAGCCAGCTCAGGCCGCGGTCGCTCATCTCGTACGCCGAGAAGTACTCGGCCTCCTTGCCGCGCGGCACCAGATGCGAGAACAGCGAACGCGACAGCGCCTGGCTGCCGCCGAGCACCAGACCGATCGCCCCGGCCATGCAGTAGAAGAGCGCCGGCGCCCGCGCGGGCAGGAAATACGCGGCGGCCAGGATCAGCGTCCAGACGGCCAGCGACCCGAGGATCGTCCGCTTCGCGCCGTACGTCCGCGCGAGCCGCCCCATACCCAGCGCACCGACCACCGCCAGGACCTGCACCAGCAGCACCGCCGTGATCAAGGTCGTCTGGTCGAGGCCGAGCTCCTCCGAGCCGTAGACCGACGCCTGCGAGATCACGGTCTGCACCCCGTCGTTGTAGACGAGATAGGCGAGCAGGAAGGAGAGCGTCAGCGGATGGCGGCGCATGTCCTTGAGGGTCGCGATCAGTTGGCGCCAGCCCGCGCCGACCGCGCCCTCACCGCTCGGCGCCACCCTCCGGTCCCGCAGCCGCCGCAGCGGCACCAGCGTCCACGCGCCCCACCACAGCCCGGCCGACGCCAGACAGATCCGCACTGCCTCGGACTCGGAGAGTCCGAAGGACTCATGGCCGGTGTACAGCACCAGATTCAGTACGAGGACCAGCGCCCCGGAGGTGTAACCGAACGCCCAGCCCCGCGAGGAGACCCCGTCCCGCTCCTCGGGCTCCGAGATCTGCGGCAGATAGGCGTTGTAGAGCACCATCGACACCGCGAGCGAGGCGTTCGCCACGATCAGCAGCGCGGCGCCGAGCAGATACCGGTCCCCGGACAGGAAGAACATTCCCGCCGTGGCCGCCGCCCCGAGGTAGGCCGCGGCCGCGAGCAGCGGCTTCTTCCGGCCCGTACGGTCCGCCGCCGCGCCCGCCAGCGGCATCACCAGCACCGCGAGCACCACCGACACCGACACCGCGTACGGGAAGACCGAACCGGCCCGCACCGGGATCCCCAGCGGATGCACGAAGCCGTCCGCGTCCGCCGCCGCCTTGGCCACCGACGTCAGATAGGGGCCGAGGAACACCGTCAGCACGCTCGTCGAATAGACGGAGCACGCGAAGTCGTAGAAATACCAGCCGCGTTGCTCGCGTCTGCGCGCCTGCTGCCCGGCCTCCCGGCCGGAGCTGTCCTCAGTACTGACGGTGTCGCCGCTCACGCCCGCGCCCCCTCGCTCGTCCCCGTGGTGAACGCCCCCGACCGCCGGTCAGACCCAGACTCCCCGGTCGGTCAGCACCGTGCGCAGCGTCTCCAGATGATCGGTCATGATGCCATCCACCCCCAGGTCGAGGAGAGAGGCCATCCGCTCCGGATCGTTCACGGTCCACACATGGACCTGGAGCCCGCGGGCGTGCGCCGCGGCGACGAACCGCCGGTCCACCACCCGTATCCCGCTCTGGCTCTCCGGCACCTGCGCGGCCACCGCGCCCCGGCGCAGCGCCGCCGGTATGCCGAGTGAACGCAGCCGGAGCCCGAGGACCCCGCGCACGCCGTACGAGGTGGCGAGCCGCGGGCCCGCCAGCTTCAGCGCCCGGGCCACCCGGCCCTCGTCGAAGGAGCCCACGCACACCCGGTCCCAGGCGTCGGCCCGGCGTATCAGGTCCACCAGCGGCGCCAGGGCCGATTCGGCCTTGACGTCCACGTTCCAGCGGGCCTCGGGGAACTCCTCCAGCAGGTCCTCGAAGAGCGGTAGCGGTTCCTGGCCGGCCACCCTGGCCTCCCGGACCGCGCTCCACGGCAGGTCCCGGATCCGGCCGCGGGCGTCGGTCACCCGGTCCAGGGTGGTGTCGTGGAAGGCGACCAGGGCGCCGTCGGCGGTGGTGTGCACATCCGTCTCGAAGTACCGGTAGCCGGTCGCGGCGGCGCGCCGGAAGGCGGCGGCGGTGTTCTCGAGACCGTCGGCCGTCCCGCCGCGGTGGGCGAACGGGATGGGGGCCGGATGGTCCAGATAGGGGTGGCGTACGCGAGTCACCGCCGCAGTATGGCCTGCTTCGGTGTCGGTGAGGCGACGGAGGCGCTGCCGTCCTGCTGAGCGGGGATGGCGAAGAAGCGCAGGAAGAACTGGGCGAGCGGGCCGATGGCCAGGGCGTACAGCACCGTGCCGACGCCGAGCGAGCCGCCGAGCAGGAAGCCGGTGACGACGACGGCGACCTCGATGGCGGTCCGTACGAGCCGGATCGAGCGGCCGGTGAGCCGGTGCAGTCCGGTCATCAGGCCGTCGCGGGGGCCCGGCCCGAAGCGGGCGGCGATGTAGAGACCCGTGGCGACGCCGTTGAGGACGATGCCGGCCGCCATCAGCGGGATCCGCAGCGCCAGGCCGTCCACCTCGGGGACGAGGGCCAGCGTGGCGTCCATGGCGACGCCGATCACGAAGACGTTCGAGACCGTGCCGAGGCCGGGCCTCTGCCGGATCGGGATCCACAGAAGCAGCACGACCGCGCCGACGATGATGGAGACGACGCCGATGGTCAGCCCGGTCAGCTCGGCCAGGCCCTGGTGCAGCACCCCCCACGGCTCCAGGCCGAGACCGCCGCGGACCAGGAGGGCCGAACTCACGCCGTACAGGGCCAGGCCGATGTACAGCTGAAGGAGTCGACGGGTCAGATACGGGCCGCGCAACGCGGACGCCATGGACAAGGAGTGCCCCCTGGGTTGGTGGTTGGACTGACTCATGACACTCTGTGGCTGGGAATTGGATGCCAACCAGGGCCAATTCGAGGAAGGTGGACTGAGTTCCATGGCGCAGTGGACTTCGGCAGTAGGACCGGCTCAGCTGGCCCGGCAGCTCAACGCACAGCAGCCCCGGCCCGCGGGGCCCGGCACCCGCAAGCCGCCCGCCTACCGCGCGCTGGCCGACGGGATCCGGCTGCTGGTCCTGGAGGGACGGGTGCCGGTGGCCGCCCGGCTGCCCGCCGAGCGGGAGCTCGCCCTCGCGCTGTCGGTAAGCCGTACGACGGTCGCCGCGGCGTACGAGGCGCTGCGCGGCGAAGGCTTCCTGGAGTCCCGGCGCGGCGCCGGAAGCTGGACCGCGGTCCCGGCCGGGAACCCGCTCCCCGCTCGCGGCCTGGAGCCGCTGCCGCCGGAGTCGCTCGGCTCCATGATCGACCTGGGGTGCGCGGCGCTGCCCGCCCCCGAGCCGTGGCTCACCCGCGCCATCCAGGGCGCCCTGGAGGAGCTGCCGCCGTACGCCCACACCCACGGCGACTATCCGGCCGGGCTGCCGACGCTGCGACAGATGCTCGCCGACCGGTACACCGAGCGCGGGATCCCCACGATGCCCGAGCAGATCATGGTGACCACGGGCGCGATGGGCGCGATCGACGCGATCTGCCATCTCTTCGCCGGGCGGGGGGAGCGGATCGCCGTCGAATCTCCCTCCTACGCCAACATCCTCCAGCTGATGCGGGAGGCCGGGGCCCGGCTGGTGCCCATCGCCATGGCCGAGGGCCTGACCGGCTGGGACCTGCCCCGCTGGCGCCAGGTGCTCCGGGACGCGGCGCCCCGGCTGGCGTACGTGGTCGCCGACTTCCACAACCCGACCGGCGCGCTGGCCGACGAGGACCAGCGGCGCCGGCTGGTCGACGCGGCCCGGTCGGCGGGGACGGTGCTGGTCGTCGACGAGACCATGTCCGAGCTGTACCTCGACGACGACGTGGTGATGCCCCGGCCGGTCTGCGCCTTCGACCCGGCGGGCAGCACGGTCCTCACGGTCGGCTCGGCGAGCAAGGCGTTCTGGGCGGGGATGCGGATCGGGTGGGTCCGGGCGGCCCCCGACGTCATCCGCTCCCTGGTCGCCGCGCGCGCCTACGCGGACCTGGGCACGCCGGTCCTTGAGCAGCTCGGCGTGAACTGGCTGATGCGGACGGGCGGCTGGGAACAGGCGGTCTCGATCCGCCGCACCCAGGCCCGCGACAACCGCGACGCCCTGGTCGCGGCGGTCCGCGCGCAGCTCCCGGACTGGGAGTTCGACGTCCCCCAAGGCGGCCTCACCCTCTGGGTCCGCACCGGCGGCCTCTCCGGCTCCCGCCTCGCCGAGGCCGGCGAACGCGTCGGCGTCCGCGTCCCCTCGGGCCCCCGCTTCGGCGTCGACGGCGCCTTCGAGGGCTACGTCCGCCTCCCCTTCACGGTCGGCGGCCCCGTAGCCGAGGAGGCCGCCTCCCGCCTCGCGGCAGCGGCCCACCTGGTCAAGTCGGGCCCGACCCCGGGTACGGCCACGGGGCCGGGGGCGGAGCCGCCACGGACGTTCGTGGCGTAGGGGCGGCCGTCTGCGGCGGGCGTGGGGTGGGCAGGCCCCGGGGTTCCGTCCGCCTCCGGCGGCGGAGGTTGCGGGGGCGCGGGCGGGTAGGGCCCGGGCGGCCGCGGGGTGGGGAGATCCCCCCACCCCGCCCCTCCCCGAAACCCTGACGGGACCGAGGCTCCGCCCCGAACCCCAGCGCGGCAGCTTCGCGCCGCGGCCCGCCCCCGCAACCTCCGCGGCCGGCTCCTGCTCCACGTGGCAGCCATCTACCGGCCGGTGCGTGCCCCGCACAGGCGCTTCGCGGCGCGAAGCCGCCGGGCGCCTGCGCCGGGGCGGATTCGGGCGCCGCAGGCTCCGCCTCCGGCAGGGCGGGCCACGCGGTGCGAAGCTGCCGCAGCGGGGTTCCTGGGGCGTGTGTGCCCCGCACTCCGGCTCTTCGCGGCGCGAAGCCGCCCGGCGGCCCGCCTGCGGCGGGGCGGATTCGGGCGCCGCTCGCTCCGCCGCCGGCAGGGTGTGTCACGCGGCACGAAGCTGCCGCGCCGGGGGTTCGGGGGCGGAGCCCCCGGTCCCGTCAGGGTTTCGGGAAGGGGTGGGGTGGGGGAGCTCCAAACGCCACCAGGCCGGCGGCAGCCCCGTCACCCCTCCGCCGGGACCGCCGGAGGCGCAACGCGGATCACCGGGAGCGACTCCGTCGGCGGGCCCGGGTCGTCCAGGGCCGGGGGGCGCGGGGGGAGGAGGGCCAGGACCGCCTGTCGGTCGGGGTCGCTCGTCGCGTCGTCGTTGGGGTCCGGGGTCGCCGGGACCTGGAGACGGAGCACCGGGCCCGTGCCGAGGCGGGCGTAGCCGCGGCCCGGCGGGACGACCGGGGTCGGGGTTGTGCGGGGCGCGGCGCCCAGGACCGCCTCGATCTGCCGTGGGGACGCGGGGCCGAGCACGACCCGGGCCCGCGTGTGGCTCCGTACCGTCTCGTCCAGCAGCTCGACCGTGTCGAACTGCTCGGCCACCACCACCGTCACCTGCGCCGCCCGCCCGTGCCGCAGCGGCACCTGAAGCAGCTCCTGCGGGTCGGTGCGGTCGTCCGCCGCGGCCAGGTGGCCGAGGACGCTGGGCCGGTCCAGCAGGATCCACAGCGGGCGCCGGGTGTCCTCCGGGGCCGGATGACCGGCCTGCCGGGCCCGGTTCGCCGCGATCAGCCGGCGCTCGGTCTCGTGCGCCGCCCACTCCAGGCTCGTCAGCGCCCCGGCGAGCCCGCATTCGACGGCGAGGACACCCTCCCGGTCGGTCAGGCACGCGTACTCGCCCGTCCCGCCGCCCTCGACGATCAGCACGTCGCCGTAGGTCAGGGCCTGGAGGGCGAGGGAGCGCAGCAGCGTCGTCGCACCGCTGCCGGGCTGCCCCACCACGAGCAGGTGCGGTTCGGTGGAGCGCGGTCCCGTGCGCCACAGGACCGGCGGGGCGTCGTCGGGGCCGTCGCTGGTGAGGACCGGGACGGTCCGCTGGACGGCGGCCGCGTCGGTGAAGCCGAGGACCGTCTCGCCGGGCGCGGTGACGAAGCGCTGCGCGGCGATGGTCGTGGGCAGCGCGGGCAGGACGCTCATCTCGAGCTGATTGGCCTCCTCGTCCCAGTCGAAGAGGTACTCCCGGCCGCGACCCGACTTGGCGTGCAGCAGCTGTTCGATTCGGGCGCGCGCGGCCGGCTCGCCGTCGGTGAAGTACGCCGGGTACTTCACCCGCAGCCGGGTGGGCCGTCCGTCGCCGTCGAACGCGAAGTCACTGAAGGCGGCCGACCAGTCGCCGCCGTGGGCGAAGAGCGGCGCCGGGTCCTCCGGTACGGAGAAGTACGGCACCAGGGCCTCGTAGAGGGCCTTGAGGCGCTCGGTCTCCGCGTCGTCGGGGCCGGTCTTCACGGCCGGCCGCTCACGCCCCTTCCACGCGGCGGCCCCCATCAGCGACACGAGCCCGAGGAGCGGCCCGTACGGCACGAGGGCGACCACCAGGACGCAGGCCGCGACCAGGAACAGCAGGGGACCGCGTTGTTCCTTCGGTGTCGCGGCCCACTTGGCTCGCGCGGTCGCGGCCAGCCTCCGCAGACCACGCGTGATCGTGATCAGCGGGTGGAGGACGTCGGTGGCGCTGTCGGCGGCCGTACGCGCGATCTCTCGGCTGCGAGCGATCTGCGTGCTGCCGCTGCTCAGAATGCGGGGGAGTGGTCGCCGGGCCACGTCGTGCTCCTGATGGGGTGGAAGGGGTCGAGGGGCGTCAGAACTTGATCCCGCCCAAGAGGCTGGCGAGACTCTGGCCGCCCGCCGTGATGCTCGGGGCGATGGCCGTGCCCGCGAGGTAGAAGCCGAAGAGCGCGCAGACGAGTGCGTGCGATGCCTTGAGCCCGTCCTTCTTGAAGAACAGGAAGCAGATGATTCCGAGCAGCACCACACCTGAGATGGACAGGATCATTTGAGGTTCTCCTGGTTGAGGGGACAGTCACCATGAGTCCTTCCAGGTTCACGGGAAGTATCTATGCGATAAAAGGCCCATCTGGGTGAAAACCCGGCGATTTCACTTGACTGGCGGACGACGGGCCGTTCCCCGGGTGGCGCGCCGGCGGAATCGGAGGTTCAGGGGCCGCCCCCAGGCCCGTCGACACCGGCCTGATCGCGGTGATCTTTGCCGTGGACAGGGCAGGTCATGTCGGTGAACGGGCAGTACCCTGTCGATTCACTCGTACGGCGGGCCCTGCCGTGCGCCCCACCAGCAGCAGTACCCGAGAAAGGCGGTCCGTCCGATGAGCGAAGCCCCGGATCAAGAGGTGATCGAGCTGGCGTCCAAGATCTTCGACCTGGCCCGCCGGGGCGAGACCGAGACGCTCGCCGCGTACATCGACGCCGGTGTCTCCGCGAACCTCACCAACGACAAGGGCGACTCCCTGGTCATGCTCGCCGCCTACCACGGGCACGCCGCGGCGGTCGAGGCGCTGCTCGTGCGCGGCGCCGACGCCGACCGCGCCAACGACCGCGGCCAGACCCCGCTCGCCGGCGCCGTCTTCAAGGGCGAGGACGCCGTCATCCGCGCACTGCTCGCCGGCGGCGCAAATCCGGAAGCGGGGACTCCGTCCGCCGTGGATACTGCTCGGATGTTTGGGAAGACGGATCTCCTGGAGCTGTTCGGCCCCCGGTGAACGGAGGCTGAACGCCGGGTGGGGACGGCGCCGGAAATGTGGTCGCGGTGGCGAAATGGCTGGGTCATCATGACGTCGGGCCCGCAGGGGGCCACCGACGAGAGGCAGAGGAAGATGGTCAACAGCAAGCGAAGGACGACGAGCGGCCGATCATGTTGCTGCGCGGCCTAGGCGAACACCTTGTCCCGGTACTTCCCGGTTGCGTCGACAGCTTGATGTGAGGCATCTTCCATGTTCGATCCAGTCATAGCGCCGAGCGGCACACTGCTCGGCCTGCTGCAGAGGGGCCGCGGCGACGGCACGCTGCACGCGCTCGCCGCGCCCCGCGCCGAAGCGCTCGCCGCCCTCAACCACTGCGTCCTCGAGGACCCCCGCCACGACTGGCAGGTCGAGAACCGCTCCCTCTACTACGCGCGCCTCTTCCTGGACCTGCACGGCGGGCTCCAGGAGATCGAGGCCCACCTCTTCTCCGCCGAGGACCACTTCGACGACGAGGAGGCCCGCACCGGGCTCGCCCTCGCCGTCCTCGGGCACCTCGCCTCCTACGGGCGCAGGGACGCCCTGGTGGTGCTCCGGCGGTACGCCGCCACGGGCGCCAACTGGGCCTGGGCCCTCGACGAGCTCGCCCTGCGCGACGACGACGCCGGCCTGCGCTCCCTCGCCGAGCCCGTCCTCGCCCGCTTCCCGGCCACCCCCGAGGGTGACGCCGAGCTCGCCGCCGCCGTGCGCGACGCGTTCGAGCCCCGGCCCTGGCGGCTGTGGGCCGAGGACCACCGCGACGCCGTCGGCGCCCGCGTCCGGGCCGCCCAGGAACAGGGCTCGTTCGACCGCTGGCAGCGGCAGATGCGCCCCAGCGGCCCCCGGCCCGGCTGGAGCGTCCAGGCGGTCTTCGACTGGGCCCAGCAGGGCCTGGAGCGCGGCAGCGTGCTGCACGTGCCCGCCGCCCGCTGCCTCAGCGCCGTCGCGGGCCCCGACGACCGGCCCGCGATCCTCGACGCCGCCCGGGGTGGCCCGGACGGCGCCCGCTGCGCCGCCCTCCACTACCTCGCCGAAGCCCGCGACCCCGCCGTCCTCGATCTCATCGAGGCCGCGGCGAGCAGCCCGTCCCGTACGGTCGCCGAAGCCGCCGTCGGCGCCTTCGAGCGCATGTGCGGCGAGGAGGCCGTCGACCGGGCCCGCGGCTGGGTCCACCGGCCCGATGCCCTCGGCGCCTCGGCGGCCGGCGTGCTCGCCTTCCGCGGCGGGGCGCAGGACGCCCCCTTGGTCCTCGGCGCGCTGCGCGAGACCGTACGAGCCGAAGGCCCCGACGCCCAGGCGCTCTACACCCTCGTCGACGGCGCAGGGCGGCTCGGCATCGCCTGCGCCGCGCCCGTACTGCGCCACGTCTACCGCGAAACCGCCTCGTCCCAACTGCGCGGGCGCACCGCCCGGGCACTGGCCGGCACCGACCCCACCTTCGCCACCGGCTTCGCCGTCGAATGCCTGTGGGACTGCGAGGAGACCACCCGCGAGGTGGCCGCGCTGCACGCCGAGACCGGTGACATACGGGTCGCCGAGCGGCTGCGCAGGCTCGCCACCGACCCGGCCGAGGAGGCCGAGGTCCAGCTCGCGGTACGCAGCCGCATCGGCGGCGTACAGCCCGACGCCCTCCAGCCGTAGGGGCGTACGGAAGCCTCAGGGGCGTACGGAGCGGACGCGTGCCCGCGGTGTGACCGGCCGCAGGGACGGGGGAACCGCACCACCGAGCCCCGGGTGCACGCCGCGCGCCCAAACGCTCATAGGACGTTCCACGGGCGGAAAGATCCACGTTGGCCGAGCCACGCCGGGCGCGACGACAACACCGGTATGCGTGTCGTCATCGTCACCGAATCCTTTCCCCCCGATGTCAACGGAGTGGCGCACTGCGCCCTGCAGACCGCCCGGCACCTCGCCGCCCGCGGCCATGAACCGCTCGTCATAGCCCCGGCCGTACCCGCCGGGGACGACACTGACGCGCCCTGCCCCGTGGTGCGGGTCCCCTCCCTGCCGCTGCCCGGCTATCCGCAGGTCCGCGTCGCCCTGCCCAGCCGGCGCGTGGCCGCCGCCCTCGCCGACCACCGCGCCGACCTCGTCCACCTCGCCAGCCCCTTCGTCCTCGGGGTGCGGGGCATGGCCGTGGCCACCCGGCTCCACCTGCCCGCCGTCGCCGTCTACCAGACCGACCTCGCCGGCTACGCCCGCACGTACATGGGCACCGGCGAGGGCACCGCCTGGCGGCGGCTGCGGGCGGTCCACGGCGCCGCCGACCGCACCCTCGCCCCCTCCACCGCCGCCCTGCGCGACCTGGAGGACCACGGCGTCGCGCGCGTGCGGCTGTGGCCCCGTGGTGTCGACACCGAGCGTTTCCGGCCCGCCCGGCGCGACGACGCCCTGCGCCGCACCCTCGCCCCCGGCGGTGAGGTGCTCGTCGGGTACGTCGGGCGGCTCGCCCCCGAGAAGCACGTCGAGCTCCTCGCCCCGGTCGCCGCCCTGCCCGGCGTCCGCCTCGTGATCGTCGGCGACGGACCGAGCGCCCCCGCCCTGCGCACCGCCCTGCCCGGCGCCCACTTCCTCGGCCGCCGCACCGGAGACGACCTCGCCCGGATCTTCGCCTCGCTCGACGTCTTCGCCCACACCGGCCCGTACGAGACCTTCTGCCAGACCGTCCAGGAAGCCATGGCCGGCGGCGTACCGGTCATCGCCCCGGCCTCCGGCGGACCCCTGGACCTCGTCGACCACGGCCGTACGGGCCTTCTCGTCCCGCCCCACGACGCGGGCGCGCTCCGGGCCGCCGTGGCCCTCCTCGCCGCCGCCCCCGCCCTGCGCAGGGAGTACGGACGCGCCGCGCGGACCGCCGTCGAAGGACGCACGTGGGCGGCCGTCGGCGACCAGCTCCTCGACCACTACGCCGAGGTCCTGCGTGAGCGGACGGCGGTGGCCGCGTGACCGGCCTGCGGATCGTCCGACTCGCCAACTTCGTCACCCCCACATCCGGCGGCCTGCGCACCGCCCTCGACCAGCTCGGCCGCGGCTATCTCGCCGCCGGACACGAACCCGTCCTCATCGTGCCGGGCGACACCGACAGCGACCGGCACACCGCACAGGGCCGCGTGATCACCCTCCCCGGCCCCGTCCTGCCCGGCACCGGCGGCTACCGCGTCCTCGCCGACCGGCGCTGGCTGCGCCGCCTCCTGGAGAGCCTCGCCCCGGACCGTATCGAGGTATCGGACCGCACCACCCTGCGCTGGACCGGCGAATGGGCCCGGCGTGCCCGTATCCCGTCCGTGATGGTCTCCCACGAGACCGCCGACGGGGTGCTGCGCACCTGGGGCCTGCCCACGGCCGCGGCCACGCGCGCGGCGGACCGGCTCAACCGCCGTACCGCATGGGCCTACTCGCGGATCGTCTGCACCACCGAGTGGGCCGAGCGCGAGTTCGTCCGGATCGGGGCACGCAACGTCGTACGGGCCCCGCTCGGCGTCGACCTGGACCGCTGCCGTCCCGGCCGGCGCAGCACCGTCCTGCGCGCCCGGCACGCCGACGGCGCCCGCGTCCTGCTCCTGCTGTGTTCGCGGCTGTCCGTCGAGAAGCGGCCCGGCACGGCCCTGGACGCGCTCGGTGAACTGCGCGCCACCGGGACCGAGGCCGCGCTCGTGGTCGCCGGGGACGGGCCGCTGCGCGGCACCCTGGAACGCCGGGCCCGCGCAGAGCGGCTCCCCGTCCGCTTCCTCGGCCACGTCGGCGACCGGGAATCGCTGGCGGACCTCCAGGCGGCCGCCGACCTCTGCCTGGCCCCCGGCCCGGCCGAGACCTTCGGCCTCTCGGCCCTGGAGGCCCTCGCCTGCGGCACCCCCGTCGTGGTGAGCGGCTCCTCCGCCCTCCCCGAGGTCGTCGGCGACGCCGGCCTGCCCGCCGCCGACACCCCGGCCGCCTTCGCCGACGCCGTCCGTACCCTCCTCGCCCGGTCCGAGACGCAGCGGCGCGCCGCCGCACGCGCGCGTGCCGCGCTCTTCACCTGGGAGCGGGCCACCGCCGCCTTCCTCACCGCCCATGACGCGCCCCCCGCCCCGCTGCGCGTCCCGCCGCAGGGAGCGCCGGCATGACGATCACCGACCCCGCCATAGGCGGCCGCCACGCGCGCGAGGACCCGCCCGCCCCGCTGCGGTTCGCCGCGCTCGGCGACTCGCTCACCGAAGGCGTCGGGGACCGCGTCGACGGCGTCTGGCGGGGCTGGGCCGCCCTGCTCGCCGCCGGACTTGGGCCCGCCCACGCCCCCGCCCTGTTCCGCAACTTCGCCGTCAGCGGCGCCCTGTGCCGGGACGTCGCCGAACAGCAGACCCCGGCCGCCCTCGCCTACCGCCCCCACCTCGTCTCCGTCGTCGTCGGCGTCAACGACACCCTCAGACGCACCTTCGACATCGAAGACCTCGCCCGCCGCCTCGACCGGGTCTGCGCCGACCTCACCGGCCACGGCGCCCACCTCCTCACCGCCTGCCTCCCCGACCCCGGCGGCATGCTCGGGCTCCCCGCCCCGCTCGCCCGGCCCCTGGCCCGCCGCCAACGGGCCGTCAACACCGTCGTCCACGCCCTGTCCGCCCGCTACGGCGCCACCCATCTGCACATCGCCGACGCCACCTGGGTCGACGACCGCACCATGTGGAGCGCCGACCGGCTCCACCCCGGCGAACGCGGCCACCGCATGATCGCCGCCCGCTTCCACACCCTCCTCACCACCCAGGGCCTCGCCCAGGGCCCCGCCCCGCGCCGCGAACCCGACCAGAGCCCGCCCAGCCGCACCGACTCCCTGCTCTGGCTCGCCACCGCCGGGACCGGCTGGGTCGCCCGCCGCTGCCACGACCTGCTGCCCCAGCTGCTGAGGCTCGCCGGCGCCGAAGTGCGCCACTGGGCCGGCGGCACCGGCGCCCACCTCGACCACCGCGCCGAACACGCCCTGCGCACCGCCCTCGCGGCGGTGTCACTGGACG
Source organism: Streptomyces sp. NPDC039465 (assembly GCF_055639315.1). Taxonomy (NCBI): domain Bacteria; kingdom Bacillati; phylum Actinomycetota; class Actinomycetes; order Kitasatosporales; family Streptomycetaceae; genus Streptomyces; species Streptomyces sp. NPDC039465. Next base: position 210,706 of record NZ_JBVKAP010000010.1, read on the forward strand.
TTCCCGCGGCCAGAATGGGGGAATGAGCGGGCGCTGGGAATTCTGGATCGACCGTGGCGGCACCTTCACCGACGTCGTCGGCCGACACCCCGACGGGCATCTCGTCACCCGCAAACTGCTCTCCCACGACCCGGACCGCCGCCACGACGCCGCCGTCGCCGGCATCCGGCTCCTCCTCGGACTCGGCCCCGAAGAGCCCGTACCGGCCGACCGGGTCGGCCTGGTGAAGATGGGCACCACCGTCGCCACCAACGCCCTCCTGGAGCGCCGCGGCGAACCGACCGTCCTCGTCATCACCCAGGGCTTCCGGGATGCCCTGCGCATCGCCTACCAGAACCGCCCCCGCCTCTTCGACCGGCGCATCCTGCTCCCCGAGGCCGTCTACGACCGTGTCGTCGAGGTCCCCGAACGCATCGACGCCCACGGCACCGTCGTCACCCCCCTCCGGCTCGACACCGTGACCGAAGAACTGCGCCACGCGCGCGAGGCCGGATTCACCAGCGCCGCCGTCGTCCTCATGCACGGCTACCGCCACCCCGGCCACGAGACCCGGGTCGCCGAAGCCGCCCGCGCCCTCGGCTACACCCAGATCAGCTGCTCCCACGAGGTCAGCCCGCTCATCAAACTCGTGCCCCGCGGCGACACCACCGTCGTCGACGCCTACCTCTCACCCATCCTGCGCCGCTACGTCGACGAGGTCGCCGCCGAACTCACCGGGATCCGGCTGATGTTCATGCAGTCCAACGGCGGCCTGCGCGAAGCCGCCCACTTCCGCGGCAAGGACGCCGTCCTGTCCGGGCCGGCCGGCGGAGTCGTCGGCATGGCCCGCACCTCCGAACAGGCCGGATTCGGGCGGGTCATCGGCTTCGACATGGGTGGCACCTCCACCGACGTGTCGCACTACGCCGGAGAGTTCGAGCGTGAACTCGGTACACAGGTCGCCGGGGTGAGGATGCGTGCGCCGATGATGAGCATCCACACCGTCGCCGCCGGCGGCGGCTCCGTCCTCCACTTCGACGGCAGCCGCTACCGCGTCGGCCCCGACTCGGCGGGCGCCGTCCCCGGCCCGGCCTGCTACCGCCGCGGCGGCCCCCTGACCGTCACCGACGCCAATGTGATGCTCGGCCGGATCCAACCCGCCCACTTCCCCGCCGTGTTCGGGCCCGGCGGCGACCGGCCCCTCGACGCCGACGTCGTACGGGAACGCTTCCAGGCCCTCGCCGAACGCATCGGCGGCGGCCGCACCCCCGAGGAGGTCGCCGCCGGATTCCTGGAGATCGCCGTCCTCAACATGGCCAACGCCGTCAAGAAGATCTCCGTCCAGCGCGGCCACGACATCACCCGCTACGCCCTCACCAGCTTCGGCGGCGCGGGCGGCCAGCACGCCTGCGCCGTCGCCGACGCCCTGAGCGTCGACACCGTCCTCGTACCGCCGCTCGCCGGGGTGCTCTCCGCGTACGGCATCGGCCTCGCCGACGCCACCGCCATGCGCGAGCACTCCGTCGAGCTGCCCCTCGACGACGACCGCACCGCCGACCGCGTCCAGGCCCTCTGCGACCAGCTCGCCCGGCAGACCCGCGACGAACTGCGCGCGGACCACATCCCCGACGACGCCGTCACCAGCCACGCGCGCGTACTGCTGCGCTACGCCGGAACCGACGCCAGCCTGCCCGTCGCCCTCGACACCCCGCAGGCCATGGCCGCCGCGTTCACCGCCGCACACCGCGCCCGGTACGCGTTCACCATGGACAAGCCCCTCGTCGTCGAGGCCGTCTCCGTCGAAGCCATCGGCGCGGCCGGACCCCACGCCCCCGTCACCGCCCCCGGCACCGGCCCGAGCACCCCGCTCGCACCGCGCGCGACCGTCGGCATGTTCGTCGCCGGTAAACGGACCGACACCCCGCTGTACCGGCGCGAGGACCTGCGGCCGGAACAGACCGTCACCGGCCCCGCGATCATCGCCGAGGCCGACGCCACCACCGTCGTCGACCCCGGCTGGCAGGCCGCCACCACCGGCACCGGACACCTCCTGCTGACCCGCGTACGGCCCCGGCCCGGCCGCGTCGCCGTCGGCACCGACGTCGACCCCGTCCTCCTGGAGGTCTTCAACAACCTCTTCATGGCCATCGCCGAGCAGATGGGCGTCCGCCTGGAGAACACCGCCCACTCGGTCAACATCAAGGAACGGCTCGACTTCTCCTGCGCCCTCTTCGACGCCGAGGGCAACCTCATCGCCAACGCGCCCCACATCCCCGTCCACCTCGGCTCCATGGGCGAGTCCATCAAGGAGGTGCTGCGCCGCAACGGTCCCGGCATGCGCCCCGGAGACGTGTACGCCATCAACGACCCGTACCACGGCGGCACCCACCTGCCCGACGTCACCGTCGTCACCCCCGTCTTCGACGGGGGAGGGCACGGGGGAGTGCTCCGCTTCCTCGTCGCCTCCCGGGGCCACCACGCCGAGATCGGCGGTATCACCCCCGGCTCGATGCCCGCCTTCAGCCGGACCGTCCAGGAGGAGGGCGTCCTCTTCGACAACTGGCTGCTCGTACGCGACGGGCGCCTCCGCGAGACGGAGACCCGCGCCCTGCTCACCGGCGCCCCCCACCCCTCCCGGGACCCCGACACCAACCTGGCCGACCTGCGCGCCCAGATCGCCGCCAACGAGAAGGGCATCGAGGAACTGCGCCACATGGTCGACCAGTTCGGCCTCGACGTCGTCCACGCCTACATGCGCCACGTACGCGCCAACGCCGAGGAGTCCGTCCGCCGGATCGTCGCCGGGCTGAGCGACGGCTCGTACCGCTACGAGACCGACGGCGGCGCCGTCATCCAGGTCGCCCTGCGCGTCGACCGCGAGCGGCGCTCGGCCGTGCTCGACTTCACCGGCACCTCCCCGCAGCGGGATGACAACTTCAACGCGCCCACGTCGGTGGTGAAGGCCGCCGTCCTGTACGTCTTCCGCACCCTGGTCGCCGACGACATCCCGCTCAACAGCGGCTGCCTGGAACCCCTGGAGATCCGCGTCCCGGAGGGCTCCATGCTCGCCCCCGTCCCGCCCGCCGCGACCGTCGCTGGGAACGTGGAGACCTCGCAGGCCGTCACCGGCGCCCTGTACGCGGCCCTCGGCGTCCAGGCCGAGGGCTCCGGCACGATGAACAACGTGACCTTCGGTAACGACCGGGTCCAGTACTACGAGACCGTCGCCTCCGGATCCGGCGCGGGCGACGGCTTCGACGGCGCGGACGCCGTGCAGACCCATATGACCAACTCCCGCCTCACCGACCCCGAGGTCCTCGAATGGCGCTACCCGGTACGGGTGGACGCCTTCGCCGTCCGCAACGGCAGCGGCGGCCGAGGCCGCCGGCACGGCGGCAACGGAGCCGTCCGCCGCATCCGCTTCCTGGAACCGATGACGGTCACCCTCCTCACCGGCCACCGCCGCGTCCCCCCGTACGGCATGGCGGGCGGCGAGCCGGGCGCCCTCGGCGACAACCGCGTCGAGCGCGCCGACGGGACCCTGGAACGCCTGGGCGGCATCGACACGGTCGAGGTGGGCCCGGGCGACGTGCTCGTGGTCTCCACGCCGGGCGGCGGAGGGTACGGGCGGGCGGAGGACGCGTAGCGCCTCGCGGCCCGGCGGCCGGAGCACCGCTCACTCTGCGAGCGCTGCTCTTACAAAGCAGATGTCTGAGGAAGCGTGCGGCTACGCGCGCGTGCCCCCTGCCGAGGCCCCGCCCACCGCTACGAACCGCACCGGTGTCCCCGGCGTCGCCTGGGCCGCCTGGGCGAGGTCCTGTCCCCGGACCACCGCGATCACCGGGTAGCCCCCGGTCGTCGGATGATCGGCGAGGAACACCACCGGGCGCCCGTCCGGCGGGACCTGTACCGCTCCCAGGACCATGCCCTCGCTGGGCAGTTCCCCGGGGACCGCCCGTTCCAGGGCAGGACCTTCCGTGCGCAGCCCGATCCGGTTCGCCGCCGCCGACACCCGGTACGCGCGCGTAGTGAGCGTCCGCAGCGCCGCCGGGGTGAACCAGTCGTCGCGCGGGCCGAGCCGCACCCGCAGCACCAGTTCGCGCGGCGGACCAGGCCAGGGCGTGGGGCCGGCGTGCGGCGGCCGGGCGGGGGCCGGGCCGAGCGGCAGGACGGTGCCGTCGGCCAGCGGCGCGGGTCCGAGCCCCGAGAGGAGGTCGGTGGAGCGGCTGCCGAGGACCGGCTCGGCCGCGACGCCACCGCCGAAGGCCACGTAGGACCGCAGTCCCCGCACCGCGCGGCCGATGTCGAGGACCGACCCGGCCGGGACACGTACGGCCGCCCCCCAGGCCGTCGGGCGCCCGTCGATCCGTACCGCGCACGGCGCCCCGCCCACGGCGACCGTGACCGCGCACCGGGGCCGCAGGGCGCAGCCGTCGAGCGTGGTCTCCAGGACGGCCGCGTCCTCGTCGTTGCCGACGAGCCGGTTGACCAGACGCGCGGCATACGGGTCCAGCGCCCCGGAGTGCGGCACCCCCAGATGGGCATGGCCCGGCCGTCCCAGGTCCTGCACGGTGGTCAGCGCTCCGGCCCGTACGACGGCGAACGCCCGGTCGGTCATCGGTGCTCCGCCGGTACGGGGACGAAACGGACCCGGGTGCCGGGCGCGAGCAGGGCCGCGGGCTCCCGCGCCGCGTCCCACAAGGTCACGTCAGTGGTCCCGATCAGCTGCCAGCCGCCGGGCGAGGAGCTCGGGTAGATCCCGGTGTACGGTCCGGCCAGCGCGACCGAACCGGCCGGTACGGACGTACGGGGGGTGTCCCGGCGCGGTACGGCGTACCGCTCACCGAGCCCGGTCAGATACCCGAATCCGGGGGCGAAACCGCAGAACGCGACGCGGAATTCGGCCGTCGAGTGGATCCGTACGGCCTCCTCGGCCGGCACCCTCCACAGCCGAGCCACCGCCGCCAGGTCGGGCCCGTCGTACCGCACCGGCACCTCGATCGCGGCCGCCACGCGCGCGTGGAGCGGCGGAACGTCCCACGCGGGCAGCTGCGCGGCGAGCCGCTCGGGCCGCTCAAGCCCGTCCAGGAGCACGGTCCGCGCCGCGGGCACGATCTCCCGTACGGCGGGCAGGGTGCCCGAGGCGCGCCGGCGCAGCAGCTCCGCGTGGAACGCCTCGGCCTCCTCGCCGCTGTCCAGCTCCACCAGCAGCGCCCGGTCGCCGACCTGAAGGGTCCTCATACGAAGGCCTCCACGCGGACCCCGGAGGCCTCCAGCTGCGCCCGGACCCGGCGGGCCAGCCCGACCGCGCCCGGGGTGTCCCCGTGCAGGCACAGCGAGCGGGCCCGTACCGCGACCGACTGCCCGCAGCGGGTGGTGACCACCCCGAACCGGGCCAGCGACACGGACCGTTCCACGACCGCGGCCGGGTCGGTGACGACGGCGCCCTCCTGCCCCCGTGGCACGAGGGTGCCGCCCGGTGTGTAGGCCCGGTCGCCGAACGCCTCGGTGACGACCGGCAGCGCGGCCTTCTCCGCCACGGCGTGCAGCCGCGAGCCGGGCAGCCCGAGGACCGGCAGCCGCGCACCGGCCAGCAGCACGCCGTCGACCACGGCCTGGGCCTGCTCCTCGTCGTGGACGACCCGGTTGTAGAGCGCACCGTGCGGTTTCACATACGACACCCGCGACCCGGCGGCCCTGGCGAAGACTTCCAGGGCGCCGATCTGGTAGGCGATCTCGGCCGTGAGCTCGTCCGCCGGCACGTCCATCGAACGCCGGCCGAACCCGGCCAGGTCCCGGTAGGACACCTGGGCCCCGATCCGTACCCCGCGCTCGGCCGCGAGCGCGCAGACCCGTCGCATGGTCGCGGCGTCTCCGGCGTGGAAACCGCAGGCGACGTTCGCGCTGGTGACCACCGACAGCAGTTCTTCGTCGTCGGTGAGCCGCCAGCGCCCGAAACCCTCTCCGAGGTCGGCGTTGAGGTCGATCGAGGTCCAGGTCATGGGTGGGGACTCCGCCCTGGTCAGGCGACGCGGTAGTGCGCGTCGCGGACGTCGGTGATCAGCATCCGGCCCGGCGCGTGGGTGAGCGCGAACGGCGGCCGGGAGGCCATTACCGCCGCCTGCGGGGTGACCCCGCACGCCCAGAACACCGGTACGTCACCCGGCTCGGCGGCCACGGCGTCGCCGAAGTCGGGACTGCCGAGGTCGCCGATGCCCAGCGCCGCCGGATCACCCGCGTGCACGGGCGCGCCGTGCACGGCGGGCATCCGCGCGCTGACCCGCCGGGCCGTCTCCACGAGCGGCCCCGGCACCGGCCGCATGGAGACGACCATCGGGCCGTGCAGCCGCCCGGCCGGCCGGCAGGGCCGGTCGGTGACGTACATCGGGACGTTGCGGCCCTGTTCGACATGGCGCAGCGGCACCCCGGCCGCGGCGAGCGACGCCTCGAAGGTGAAACTGCACCCGATCAGGAAGGCCACCAGATCGCGCCGCCAGTGCGCGGTCACGTCCGTGGGCTCGTCGACCAGCCGGCCGTCCTCCCAGACGCGGTAGCGCGGCAGGTCGGTCCGCAGATCGGCGCCCGGCGCGAGGACCGTGGTCCACGCCCCCTTGTCGGTGACGTCGAGCACCGGGCAGGGCTGCGGGTTGCGCGTACAGAAGAGCAGCACGTCGTACGCCCAGTCCGCGGGCACCGCGATCAGATTGACCTGGGCGTGGCCCGGTGCCCAGCCGGCCGTCGGTCCGGTCGCTCCCGCCCGGGCACGCGCGCGTGCCTCCCGCGCGGTCACCGGAACCGTCCCCCTCCCCGTCCCGGTGGTCATACGAGCTCCTTGCCGCGCGTCTCGGGCAGCCCGAGGAGCGCGACGACGGCGATGCCGTAGCCGACGGCCCCGAAGACCAGCGCGCCGCCCACGCCCCAGCTGTCCGCGAGGAAGCCCACCAGGGTCGGGAAGAGGGCGCCCACGGCGCGGCCGGTGTTGTACGTGAACCCCTGGCCGGTGCCGCGGACCGCCGTCGGATACAGCTCGGCGAGGAAGGAACCGAAGCCGCTGAAGATCGCGGACATGCAGAAGCCGAGCGGGAAGCCGAGGACGAGCAGCAGGTTGTTCGCCCCGGCAGGGATGTTGGTGTAGGCGAGGATGCACAGCGCCGACAGGACCGCGAACAGCGCGATGTTCTTCTTCCGCCCCAGCCGGTCGGTGAGGTAACCACCGGTGAGGTAGCCGATGAACGCGCCGGAGATCAGGAACGTCAGATACCCGCCGGTGCCCACGACAGTCAGCCCGCGCTCGGTCTTGAGGAAGGTGGGCACCCAGGTGGCAAGCGTGTAGTAGCCGCCCTGCACGCCCGTGGAGAGCAGCATCGCGAAGAACGTGGTGCGCAGCAGGCCCGGGCGGAAGATGGCGGTGAACGAACCGCGCTCGGCGCTCGCCCGGCGCGCCTCGGCCGCCTGGGGCGCGTCCTCGACGTTGCGCCGTACGTACACCACCAGCAGGGCGGGCAGCGCGCCCGTCCAGAACATCACGCGCCACGCGGTGTCGGCGTCGAGGAAGTGGAACACCAGCGTGTAGACGATCACGGCCAGCGCCCAGCCGGCCGCCCACGCGCTCTGGATGCCGCCGAGCGTACGGCCCCGGTGCTTCGCGGAGGCGTACTCGGCGACCAGGATCGCGCCGACCGCCCACTCGCCGCCGAAGCCGAGCCCCTGGAGGGCGCGGAACACCAGCAGCGTCTCGTAGTTGGGGGCGAAGCCGCACAGGAGGGTGAAGAGCGCGTACGTGATCACCGTGATCATCAGCGCCTTCACGCGCCCGATGCGGTCGGCGAGGATCCCCGCGAGCGCGCCGCCGACGGCGGAGACGACCAGCGTGACCGTGGTGAGCAGACCGGTCTGGCCGCTGTCGAGGCTGAAGTAGGCGGCGATCGCCACCATCGACAGCGGCAGCGTGAAGAAGTCGTAGGAATCCAGGGCGTATCCGCCGAAGGCGCCGCCGAACGCGCGTCGGCCGCGCGGCCCGAGCGCGCGCAGCCAGGCGAACGCGCCGGTGTCGTCGGGGCGTTCGCCCTGGAGGGACCGCGGAGTCTGAACCGTACTCATCTGCACCTCGCAGAGGGGGAGGAGCGTGCCTGAGAGACGTACCGAAGGGCCGTGCGGTGTCGTCAACGTAGGGGATTGTTCAACGATCCGACAAGAGGCATGTTGTCTCGTTCTGGTTTCTGCGATTGACTCGGCCGCGGACGACGGAGGAGAAGAGGCGCGGTGAGCACCAACGGAGCCGGGATCGGCGAGCTGGCGGACGACCGCCCGCTCCTCGGACGGACCAGCACGGCCGAACGGGTCGCGGACATCCTGCGCACCCGCATCGCCGAAGGCTTCTTCCCGCCTGGCACCCGCCTCTCCGAGGACAGCATCGGCGGCGCCCTCGGTGTGTCCCGCAACACACTCCGCGAGGCGTTCCGCCTGCTCACCCACGAACGCCTGCTCGTCCACGAACTCAACCGCGGCGTCTTCGTCCGGGTCCTCGCCGTCGCCGACGTAGCCGACATCTACCGCACCCGCCGCCTCGTCGAATGCGCCGTCGTCCACGGCCTCGGGCAGCCCCCGTACCTCCTCGACGGCCTCCTCGCCGCCGTCACCGACGGCGAACGCGCCGCCCGCGAGGAGGACTGGAAAGGCGTCTCCACCGCCAACATCCACTTCCACCGCGAACTGGTCGCCCTGGCCGGAAGCGCCCGCACCGACGAGCTCATGCGCGGCGTCCTCGCCGAACTCCGCCTGGCCTTCCATGTCGTGGCCGACCTCCGCGCCCTCCACGAGCCCTATCTCGTACGCAACCGGGAGATCCTGGACGCACTGCGGGCCGGCGAACGGGCCACCGCCGAACGGCTCCTCGCCCGGTACCTCGACGACTCCCGGGCCGGCCTGATCGAGGTCTACGCCCGGCTCGTCGACGAGGCAGACGGCGCCGCCGCCGACGCCTGACCACCAGGCCCCCGCGCACCGCCCCTGGCCGCATCTGCGCCGTTTCGACCGTTGTCAGTGCGAGGACCTAATCTGTGCACCGTGACTTCGCCTGCCTCGACGGACTTCGCTCCGCCCCAGCTCAGCGCGGGGCCGCGGCCCGCCCAGGGCCCGGCCGCCGACGAAGGGCTCGCGCGGCGGCTGCGCGCGCTCGCGTGCACCGCACCCCTCCACGACCTGGACGCGCGCAAGGCGAATCTGGCCGGTGAGTACTCGGTCTACGCGATGGCGGAGGTGGCCCTCGCCGCCATCGACCTCGTCACCCTCAACATGGACTTCGACACCGGCGCCGACCACGAGCAGATCGTCGCCCGGCTGCTGCCCCGCGTCGCCGCCCAGGCCCCCGACCGCCCCGCCGCCGAGCACGAGCGCGTCGCCCGCTGGGTGCTGGAGAACCTGATCAACGTCGGCAGCGTGGACCGCGGCTTCCGCGCGGTCTACGGCACGTTCGGCCCCGACGGGGTGTACGTCCGGCGGGACTACGACTTCAAGCTGATCGAGGAGGTCCCCGGCTACGGCGGCAGCGTCTACCTCCGCACCACCGACGAAGCCGTCAACGTCCTGGTCGGGGCCCTCGACACCGATGTCACCAGCGCCCAGATCGCCGCCGAGGTCAAGCTCGAGGTCCTGATCAGCCGCGGCCGGCTCGCCGACGCGCAGCTCGCCGCCGAGCAGGCGCGCTACCGCACGGTGCAGTACGCCGAGACCCTCCGCAAGACCCTGGAGGCGACCCGGCGCAACGTCCGCGCGGTGGACTGGCTGCAGGCCGTCCCCGACATGATCGCCGAGGCGCTCGACCACGTTGCCGACCGCTACCGCCACGAGAACGCGATCCTGACCAACATCCGCAAGGCCCGCGACGAGGCGGAGGACCACGAGCACAAGCGGCGCGCGGCCGAGCTCGTGGACATCGTCAAGGACTGCATCCGCCGCCACACCCAGCTCCAGTCCCGCCTCCTGGAGGCCGGTCCGCTCTTCCGCGCCGAACAGGACCGCCAGGCCTTCGCCGCGCCCGCCCCGCACACCGGCATGGACCTCTACGGCCAGCTGGTCGCCCCGCTCCTGCCGCTCCCCGTGGAACAGGCCATACGCGTCACCGACGCCTTCTTCGCCCAGGGCACCGGACTGCGCACCCCCGTGTCGGTACGGGTCACGGACCTGGTGGACATGCTGCTCACGCCTCCTGTCGAGCGGGAGCACCTGGGCGCTGAGATGCCCGAGCCCGACCTGATCGCCACCCCCGACGACAGCCGCTTCAGCGAGGAGCAGCTGGCCGCCGCCATGGACCTCCTCGACCTGGAGCACGACGCCCCGCGCCGCCTCTCCGGCCTGCTCGCCGAAGCCCGCCGCCGGGACCCGGACCTTCCCTACCTGGTGGCCCTCCTCGCCGTCCACGCGGCGAGCCCCCCGGTCGGCACGGCCTACCGCCAGGGCGAGGAGCGGCTGCTGTTCGCCGTCGACGACGGCACCGAACTGCGCGACCCCGAGTTCGGCGGCGCCGACCTGATCGTCGGCACGGCCCTCCTCGACGCGGCGGGCATGGCCGCGGACCGCCAGGAGTCCACGTGACGGCCCCAGGCCGACGGAGGACGGTCCCCGCCCACGCCGGCCCGACGCGACCCCTGGCCCCAGGCCGCCGCCCCGCCGGGGCGGCCACCCCGCGGCGCGCCCCGGGCGCCCCGGACCTCGCGCCGGAGACCCGGTCCCACCCCGCCCGCCGGCCCGTCTCCACCCGCCCCCGGATCCGTACCGCCCCGCACCCCAGCCCCACCGCACCACCGATCACCCGCACCAAGGAGCCCCAGCCGTGAGCGACCACCACGCAGAGCACGCCGACGCGTGGAGCGAGGCCGAGGCGGCGCCGGCCGCGCCCGTCGCGGCGGGCGGGGTCACCCCCGCCGACGCGGCCGACGCCGCACGGCTGGTCTCCTTCGGGCTGCAGCCCAAGCTGCTGCCCGCCCGCGACGCCGAGTACGCCGACCTGCTCCGCCGCTACCGCGAGGAGCCCGCCTTCGCGCGGCTCGCCGACGCCGTCGCCACCGGCCTCGGCCTCGTCGTCCTCGAGGTCTCCCCGCGCGCGGGGATGGCCGTCACCGCGGGAGAGGACTCCGTCTTCGCCGTCCGCATGGGCGACTACGCCCGCCGCGCCTCCACCGACTCCGCCGACCGGTTCCTGCACGGCCTCGCCCACCTCGCCGTCGCCGCCATGGCCTTCCCCCGCCCCGAGGACCTCGCCGACGACGGCTACATCGGCCGCCTCACCGTCAACGGCGTCGACGCCTTCGTACGCCAGGCCTGCCGCCGCCTCGAAGAGCGCGCCGAGGAGCAGGGCGAGAACACCGACCCCGCCACCGACGCCCCCGGACTGGAGGCCGCCTGGCGGATCTACGCCCGGCGCAGCGCCACCGGCGCCACCAAGGACGCCCGCCGCCTCGCCGGTTCCACCACCGGCATCGTGGGCAAGGCCGTCGCCTTCCTCACCGACTCCGGCTTCCTCCAGCGCACCGGCGACGACGCCGGCGGCTCGTACCGCACCACCGCCCGCTACCAGCTCCAGGTCCGCGACATGGCCGGCAGCGCCGCCATGGCCGAGCTCCTCGACCTCGGCATCGTCCCGGTCACCGACGGCTCCGCCACCCTCCTGCCGCCGCCCGAGGGCGACGACCTCGAGCTCGCCGCCGACGCCGGCCTGCCCTTCCACGCGTAACCGCCCCTCCAGACGACGAGAGTCCGCCGCCATGTACGAGCTGTCCCGGGTCCGCCTCTACTCCATCGGTCCGGCCGGTGCGCGCTACGCCGACACCGTGCTGGACCTGCGGGGAGTCGGCGAGCCCGTGCCCAACCCCGCCCCCACGCAGGCGGAGTTCTTCGAGGAGGAGCCGGTCGGCCCGCCGCGCCGCCCCGCCCCCGCGGGCGTGCTCTTCCTGGAGAACGGCGGCGGCAAGTCCGTACTGCTCAAGCTGATCTTCTCGGTGATGCTCCCCGGCCACCGCAACACCCTCGGCGGCGCCAGCTCCGGCGTGCTGCGCAAGTTCCTGCTCGCCGACGACTGCGGCCACGTCGCTCTGGAGTGGCAGCACACCCTCACCGGCGAACTCGTCGTCGTCGGCAAGGCCAGCGAATGGCGCGGCCGCCAGGTCTCCAACGACCCGCGGAAGTTCGCCGAAGCGTGGTACTCCTTCCGGCCCGGTCCCGGCCTCAGCCTCGACTCGCTCCCCGTCGCCGAAGCCACCTCCGTCCGGCCGCCCGCCGAGGGCACCTCCGGCGCCCAGGGCCGCCGCCGCACCATGAAGGGCTTCCGCGACGCCCTCACCGACGCCGGCAAGGCCTACCCGCACCTGGAGGTCTACTGGGAGGAGATCCACGACCGCTGGAACGAACACCTCGGCGACCTGGGCCTCGACCCCGAACTCTTCCGCTACCAGCGGGAGATGAACGCCGACGAGGGCGAGGCCGCCGGCCTCTTCGCGGTCAAGAAGGACTCCGACTTCACCGACCTGCTGCTGCGCGCCGTCACCGACACCCGTGACACCGACGGCCTCGCCGACCTGGTCAGCGGCTTCGGCAACAAACTGGGCCGCCGCGCCGAACTGACCGCCGAGCGCGACTTCACCGCCGGCTCCGTCGACCTCCTCGGCCGGATCGTCGACGCCGCCGAGACCCGCGCCCGCGCCCGCGAGGTCCACGCCGGCGCCGAACGCCGCACCCGTACCCTCGCCCGCCGCCTCTCCGCCCGCGCCGCCGACGAACGCGGCCGCGCCGCCGAGCTCGCCCAGCAGGTCACCGCCGCCGCCCACACGGTCACCGAAGCCGAGGCCGCGCGCAGCCGCAGCTCCCTGATCGCCGCCGAACTGGCCTACCGCCACGCCTCGCTGGCCCTCACCGCCGCCGAGAAGGGTGCCGCCTCCCAGCGCCGCGAGCTTACCGACGCCCGTACGCTCCATTCGGCCTGGCAGGCCGCCGAATCGGTCCTCCGGCACCGCGCCGCCGCCGACCGCTCCGCGCGCGTGGCCGCCGCGATCCGCGAAGCCGAGCGGGACGCCGCCCCCGCGCTCGCCGCCCGCGCCAAGGCCGCCGCCGATCTCGTACGCGCCCTGCACGCCGCCGCCGAGGAAGGCGAGCGCCATGCGAGCGAGGAGGAGGAGCGCTCCGCCGCCCTCCAGGAGGCAGGCGAGACCGCGCACCGCGACGCCACCTCCGCCGCCACCGAAGCACAGCGCGCCCGCAGCGAGGCCCAGCACCTGCGCCAGCGGCTTGCCGAGGTCGAGCAGGAGACCGCCGAAGCGGTACGGGCCGGTTGGCTCGACGACACCGCCCCGGACGCCGACCCCGCCCGCGCCGCGCTCGCCGCGAGCGACGCCGAGAAGACCGCCGTCGCCGCCTGGGACACCGCGCGCGACGCCGCCCGCACCGCCGGCGACCACGCCCGCGAGGCCGCCGCCGCCGAGACCCGGGCCGAACTGGCCGCCGCCCGCGCGGCCGACGCGGCCCGCGCAGCCGCGCACGCCTACGACGCCGAGCGCCGCGCCGCCGAGTCCATCGCCGCCGACCCCCGCCTCGCCGAACTGCTCAGCCTGCCCGCCGCCACGGCGGCCCTCCCCGGCCAGCGCGGCGCCCAGCCCGCCGCCCCGGCCGACGGCACCGGCCGCGCACCAGGCTTCCCGGGCACCGGCTACACCACCGGCACCACGGCGCACGGAGCCCGCCCCGACGGCCCCCTCACCGTCACCGAGTTCGACCGCTACGCCGACGAACTGCGCGAACTGCTCGACCAGTCCATCGCCTCCGCCGAGCGCAGCCTCTTCGAGCTGCGCACCGCCGCAGCCGACGACTCCCGGATCCTCGGCGCCCTCGGCGACGGCGGCCTGCTGCCGCCCGGCCCCGACGTCCTCGCCACCGTCGAATACCTCGGCGAGCACGGCATCCCCGCCCTGCCCGGCTGGCGTTATCTCGCCCAGGCGGTCGACCCGGCCGACCACGCCGCCGTACTCACCGCCCGGCCCGAGCTCGTCGACGGCGTCGTCATCACCGACCCCGTCTCGTACGCCCGCGCCCGTGAGGTGCTCGCCGGGGCCGCGCTGCTGCCCCGTTCCACCGTCGCCGTCGGCACGGCGGCCGCCCTCCTCGCACCCGTACCGGCCCAGGACGCCACCGGCGACACCGACGTCTTCCTCGTCCCGCCGAACCCGGCCATGCACGACGAGCACGCCGCCGACGAGGAGCGCCAGACCCTGCGCGCCCGCGCCGCCGCACGCGACGAGGAGATCCGTACGCTCGCCGCCCGGCTCACCGGCGACCGCTCCCTCGCCGCCCGGATCGGCTCCTGGCGCGCCGACTGCCCGCCCGGCATGCTCACCGAACTCGCCGCCGCCGCGGACACCGCCCGCGAGGCCGCCGAAGCCGCCGAACAGACCCTCGCCGAGGCCCGTGCCGTACGGACCGAGGCCGACGAGGCGGCCGCCGAGACCGCCCGGGTACGCGACGAGCGGCAGGAGGCCGCCCAGCGGGCCCGCCGGGCCGCCGACGCCCTCGCGGGCCTCGCCTTCCGGCTGCGGGAACGCGCCGGCTGGCAGGCCAAGCTCCGCGAACTGGCCGACGACGCCGCCGAGTCCGAGGCCCGCGCCCAGACCTTCCTGGAGCGCGCCCGCGCCGCCGACGAGGACCGCCGCGCCGCCCAGCGCGCCGCCGACGACGCCCACCGCACCGCCCGCGCCCTGCGCGCCGAACGCGCCGAGATCGCCGGCGCCCCCGAGAACCTTCCCGAGGAGGACGCCGACGCCCCGCGCGCCGCGCTCCCCACCCTCCGCGAGGCCTACCGCGCCGCGTCCCAGCTGTACGAGAAGGTCGGCGTGGGCGCCGACCTCCGCGCCGAGCAGGCCCGCGCCGAGAGCGACGAATCCGCCGCCCTCGCCGAACTGGACCGGCTCACCAACAAGGTCCGCACCCGCGCCGAGCAGCTCCTCGAATCCACCGACGGCGCCGACGGCCCGTCCCGCCAGGCCGCCGCCGCCCGCGCCGAGTCCCTGGTCCAGATGCTGGAGACCCGCGCCTCCGAGGCCAGCGAGAAGCTCGGCCGGCTGCGCGGCGAGGCCGAACGCCTCGCCCCCGCGGACGGCGAGGCGCACACCGAGCTCCCCGAGGAGCAGATCCCCGCCGACGCCGAGCAGGCCCAGGCCCTGCTGCGGACCGCCACCGGCGAACTGGCCACCCGTACCGACGCCCTGGACACCGCCCGCGCCAGCCACGCCGGACTGCTCCAGGCCCACCGCGCCGCCGAGGACGCGGCCGGCGGCTTCGAGGAGACCGCGGCCCTCCTGCGCGACCTGCTCCGCGACCACACCGAGGAGGAGCAGGACGAGCCGGACTCCTACCCGGGCACCCTGGAGGAGGCCCGGCACTCCGCCGCCGAGGCCCGCCGCTCCCTGCGCGGCTGCGCGGCCGACCTGTCCGCCGCCGACGCGGCCGTACGGGAGTCCTGCGACATCCTCGTACGCCACGCCAACTCCACCCGCTACGAACAGGTCCGCACCCCGGCCCGGCAGCAGATCCGCGAACTGCCCGCGGCCGCGCTGCCGGAGCACGCCGCCAAGTGGGCCGAGGCGTTCGCGCCGCGCCTGCGCGTCCTCACCGACGAGCTGGAGCAGCTGGAGCGCAACCGCGACTCGATCGTCGACCGACTGCGCGGCCTGGTCGAATCGGCGCTCACCACGCTCCGCTCCGCACAGCGGCTGTCCCGGCTGCCCGAGGGGCTGGGGGAGTGGTCGGGACAGGAGTTCCTGCGGATCCGCTTCGAGGAGCCGGACCAGGCCACGCTCACCGAACGCCTCGGCGAGGTCATCGACGAGGCCACCCGCGCCGCCGTCAAGAAGAACTCCGACCTGCGCCGCGACGGCATGTCGCTGCTGCTCCGCGGTGTCCAGGCGGCGCTCCAGCCCAAGGGCATCGCCGTCGAGATCCTCAAGCCGGACGCGGTGCTGCGGGCCGAGCGCGTCCCGGTCGGGCAGATGGGCGACGTCTTCTCCGGTGGCCAGCTGCTCACCGCCGCCATCGCCCTCTACTGCACGATGGCGGCCCTGCGCAGCAACGACCGCGGCCGTGACAAGCACCGCCACGCGGGCACGCTGTTCCTGGACAACCCCATCGGCCGCGCCAACGCCACCTATCTGCTGGAGCTCCAGCGGGCCGTCTCGGACGCGCTCGGCGTCCAGCTCCTCTACACCACGGGCCTTTTCGACACCACGGCGCTCGCCGAATTCCCGCTGGTCATCCGGCTGCGCAACGACGCCGACCTGCGTGCGGGGCTGAAGTACATCAGCGTCGAGGAGCATCTGCGCCCCGGTCTGCCCCAGCAGCGTCCGGACGGGGAGAGCGTCCACGGCGAGATCACCGCGACGCGGATGTTCCGCCGCGCCGCCCCGGAGCCTCAGGCCACCCCGGAGTCGACCGGCACGCCGGAGCCCACCGCGGCCCCGTAGCCGCGGCCCGCGCGTCCGCGGTCCACGGCGGACGCGCACGGCACGGGTACGGGAAACGCGTACGGCACGGGGTACGGGACGTCAGGCTCGGGAGAGCCCGCCCGTGCCCCGCCTCCGTATCCGGGCGGCCTCGCGGGCGGCGCCGCGCGCCTCCCGGCGGGCCCGGCGCCGCTCACGCCGCAGCTGCCGGGCCGTACTGCTGGGCGCCGAGACCACGCCATGCCGCTGATTCCACACCTGGCGCGTCACCCACACGTCCAGCACGCTCCAGGTCGCCACGACCGTGCTGGCGACACTGCTGAGCACCATGGGAAAGGCGAGCCAGGATCCGGTGACGGAGGCGAAGAAGGCCACCATGGCCTGGATGAGCGTCACGGCCGTCAGCAGCACGGCCCGCACCGCCGCCGTCCGGACGGGGTCGGGCATCCGGCGCCGCTTGGCAGGCTCCTCCACCCACAACGGACGCGGAACGCTCCGCTCCGCCATGGTTGCCCCCGCCATGGGCGCCCCTGCCCGGCGCTCGTGCCTGTCCATCGCTCTGTCACTCCCCACCAACGACCGACTTCAGGGTGGCTGCCCGTCTTGAGCCGCTTTAAGCCGGCAGCCCCCGCCCCCGTACATAAGGACGATTGGCCGGACAAAAAGATTCCCGCCGACGGAGGACTTCCAGCCATCTGTCTCTGTACGGAAAATGATGCTCTGCCAGGTGTCCTGTGCCACAGCCGGGAACCCCAACTCCCCGAATACCAGGACAAGCCGTGATCAACACGCTGCTCCTCGGCCGAAAATCGTCCGGACGTGCCTTCGAGTTGGCTGGGAGGCAGTAGTAGGCTCACGCCGTTTGTTGACATGAGAACCCCCGCACCGGGCGGAGGTTGAGCTGGGGGAGGCCATGCGCTTTCGCGGGAAGTCCATCCGCAGGAAGATCGTGGCGTTGCTGCTTGTGCCGCTTGTCTCCCTCACCGGTCTCTGGGGATTCTCCACCCTCCTCACCGGACGCGAGGCCGACCAGCTCCTCGACGTCGGCTACATCGTGCGGAAGATCGGGTACCCCCTGGAGGACACCGTCCGGGTCATCCAGCAGGAACGCCACCAGACCCTGATCTACCTCGCCGACCCCCGCGCCTCCGACGCGCTGACCGAGCTGCGCCGCCATCGCGCCGCCACCGACGAGGCGATCTCCCGGGTCCGCGGCAACGCCGAGGACCCCGACGTCCGCGACGAGATGCGCCCCACGGCGACCCAGCGGCTCAACTCCCTCCTGGGAGCCATGGACGAACTGTCCGCCCTGCGCCGCTCCGTGGAGAACCGCAGCATCGGCCGCATGCAGGCCATGGAGTTCTACAACCGCGTCATCGACCCCTGCTACGGCTTCCTCATGTCCCTCCACGCGCTGGAAAGCGTGGAGATGGACAAGCAGGGCCGCGCCCTTGTCGGCCTGGCACGCGCCCGGGAGATGCTCGCCCGCGAGGACGCCCTCGTCGCCTCGGCCCTCATCACCCGCCGGATCACGGCCCAGGAACTGCGCGCCCTCTCCGACCTGATCGCCCAGCGCAAGCTGTTCTACGAGGTCAACCTGGAGGTCCTGCCCAGCCGGGAACGGGAGATCTTCGGGCAGTACTGGAACAGCGCCCGCACCGGCCCCCTGCGCGACACCGAGGAGGCCCTCATAGCGGCAGGTCCCACCAAGGACCCCCGCACGACCGACCTCGCGCGCTGGGAGGAGATGACCGACCCGATCCTGGTGGATCTGGCCGGGGAGAACACCAAAGCCGGCGACCGCTACCAGCAACGCGTCGAACCCGCCGCCTACAGCGTGCTCCTCAAGGCCGGCGTCGCCGGCGTCCTCGGCTTCCTCGCCCTGCTCGTCTCCGTCATCGTCTCCGTACGCATCGGCCGCGACCTCGTCCGCGACCTCCGGCAGCTGCGCAAGGAGGCCCACGAGGTCTCCGGCGTACGGCTGCCCAGCGTGATGCGCCGCCTCGCCGCGGGCGAGCACGTCGACATCGAGACCGAGGCGCCGCACCTCGAATACGCCAAGGACGAGGTCGGCGAGGTCGGCCAGGCCCTCAACACCCTTCAGCGGGCCGCCATCGAGGCCGCCGTCAAGCAGGCCGACATGCGCCGCGGCGTCGCCGAGGTCTTCGTCAACCTCGCCCGGCGCAACCAGGTCCTCCTCCACCGCCAGCTCACGCTCCTCGACACCATGGAACGCCGCACCGAGGACACCGACGAGCTCGCCGACCTCTTCCGCCTCGACCACCTCACCACCCGCATGCGCCGACACGCCGAAGGCCTGGTGATCCTCTCCGGCGCCGCCCCCTCCCGCCAGTGGCGCAAGCCGGTCCAGCTCATGGACGTCGTACGGGCCGCCGTCGCCGAGGTCGAGGACTACGAACGCATCGAGGTACGGCGCCTGCCCCGCCTGGGCGTCGGCGGCCCCGCCGTCGCCGACCTCACCCACCTCATCGCCGAGCTCCTGGAGAACGCCACGGTGTTCTCGCCGCCGCACACCGCGGTCCAGGTCCTCGGTGAGCGGGTCACCAACGGCTTCACCCTCGAAATCCACGACCGCGGCCTCGGCATGACCCCGGAGGCCATGCTCGACGCCAACCTGCGGCTCGCCGAGACCCCCGAGTTCGAGCTCTCCGACACCGACCGCCTCGGCCTCTTCGTGGTCAGCCGCCTCGCGCAGCGCCAGAACGTCCGCGTCTCCCTCCAGCCGTCCCCCTACGGGGGGACGACGGCCGTCGTCTTCATCCCGGCGGCGCTGCTCACCGACGCGCCCGAGACCCAGGGCTCCGGTTTCCGCCTGGACCGCAAGGGCGGCGGCCACACCGAGCGCCGGCGGCCCGCACTCTCCCAGGTGCCCTCCCCGGCCGCCACGACCCGCGCGCTCGACGGCCCCGTCGAACTGGAGCCGCCGCTCGGCACCGCGGACTTCGACGAGCGCCCCGCCTACTCCGGCATCGAAGCGATGCTGGACAGCTCCGCCGACCTCGACGACACCGAGAGCGAACGCGGCGGCCTCTTCCGGGCCCGTGACCCGCACCGCCGCACGCCCTCCGAGCACCAGCCGGCCGCCGGGCAGCACCCCGAGCGCGCCGCCGGGCCCGTCCCGCTGCCCCGCCGCCGCCCGCCGACCCTGATCGCCGAGCACGGCCGCCGCGTCGACGAGCCGGGCCGCGCCCACCCGGCGCCCAGCGCCGACCGGCCCGGCCGCGACGAGCGCCCGCGCCTCGCGCCCGCACCCACCCTCGTACCGGCGCCCACACCCAAGCACGCCGCACCCGCGCCCCGGACCTCCGAGCGCCCCGCACCCAAGCCCCACACGCCCGAGCCCACGACTCCACCGACGCCCCCCACACTCGTGCCCGCGCCCGCCCCCGACGACTCACCCACGATGCTCATCGGAGGGCTGCCCCGCCGGATCCGCCAGGCCAGCCTCGCCCCCCAGCTGCGCGACACCGCCGCAGCGGGTGGCACGGTCGGCCGCGTGGACGCGCCGGAGGCGGACACGGACATCGAGCGCGACGCGGAAGAAGTACGCAGCCGCATGGCCTCGATGCAGCGCGGCTGGCAGCGCGGGCGACGGCAGAACGCCGCCACGGCCGACACCGCCGAGACCGGCGAGACAGCACCAGGAACAACACCCGAGGGGGACGGTCGATGACCGCACCGAACGCCGCAGCACCCAACGCCACCGGAAGCGGTTCCGGCGAACTCAACTGGCTCCTCGATGAGTTGGTCGACCGTGTCGGCTCCATCCGCAAGGCCCTGGTGCTCTCCAGCGACGGCCTCCCCACCGGCACGTCCAAGGACCTCACCCGGGAGGACGGCGAACACCTCGCCGCCGTCGCCTCCGGATTCCACAGCCTCGCCAAGGGCGTCGGCCGCCACTTCGAGGCCGGCCGGGTGCGCCAGACCGTCGTCGAACTCGACGACGCCTTCCTCTTCGTCACCGCGGCCGGCGACGGCAGCTGCCTCGCCGTCCTCTCCGACGCCGACTCCGACGTCGGCCAGGTCGCCTACGAGATGACGCTCATGGTCAAGCGGGTGGGGGCCCACCTGACCACGGCACCCCGGACCGGCCTGCCCGCCGGCGGCTGAGGGCTCCGGCATGACTGACTCCGGCCATCAGAGGACCGAGGAGCCGCTGGACGGGCACCCCCACCACTGGTTCGACGACGACGCGGGACCGGTGGTCCGCCCGTACGCGATGACGCGCGGGCGGACCAGCAGCGCCTCCCAGCACCGTATGGACCTCATCGCGGTGGTCGTTCCCGAACCGGCTGCCGAGGATCCCGGCCGGGACCAGACGCTCTCGCCCGAGCACGTCGAGATCGTCGAACGCTGCAGTGACTTCCCGCAGTCGATCGCCGAGCTCGCCGCCGGCCTGGACCTCCCCGTAGGGGTGGTACGGGTCCTCGTCGGCGACCTCGTCGAGGACGAACTCGTCCACGTAACCCGTCCCGTTCCGCCGGCCGAACTGCCGGACGTGAGCATTCTCCGCGAGGTGATCAATGGCCTTCGGGCGCTCTAGGCGCACCAAGCCTCCGGTCGAGCCGGTGACCCTGAAGATCCTGGTCGCCGGTGGCTTCGGGGTGGGCAAGACGACCCTGGTCGGCGCGGTCAGTGAAATCCGGCCGCTGCGCACCGAGGAGTCGCTGAGCGAGGCGGGGCGTCCGGTCGACGATCTGCACGGCGTCGAGACCAAGACGACCACCACGGTCGCCATGGACTTCGGCCGGATCACCCTGCGCGAGGACCTCGTCCTCTACCTCTTCGGCACGCCCGGCCAGGACCGCTTCTGGTTCCTCTGGGACGAACTGGCCCAAGGGGCGCTCGGTGCCGTGGTCCTGGCCGACACCCGCCGTCTGGAGGACTGCTTCGCCGCGGTCGACTACTTCGAACGGCGCGGCATCCCCTTCACGATCGCCGTCAACTGCTTCGAAGGCGCCGACCGGTTCCCGACGGAGACGGTACGGGCCGCGCTGGACCTGGACGACGAGGTGCCGCTGCTGATGTGCGACGCCCGCGACCGGGAGTCCGTGAAGAACGTCCTGGTGTCGGTGGTGGAGCACGCGATGATCCTGGCCGGCCGGGAGCGGCAGCCGGCCACGATGTGACATGACGACGATGTGACATGACACGGCCCGTACCCCCACCGACAGGGGTACGGGCCGTGCGCCATGAGGGCGCCGGGATGTCACACGGCACCTGGCACGCGCCGCGATGTCACACGGCACCGTCCTCCCAGCCGAAGCTGCGCTCCACCGCCTTGCGCCAGTTCGCGTACTCCCGCTCCCGCACCGGCGCCTCCATCCGCGGCGACCACTCCACGTCCGGCCGCCAATGGGCCTTCAGCTCGTCCGTGTCCGACCACACCCCCGTCGCCAGCCCGGCCGCATAGGCCGCGCCCAGGCAGGTCGTCTCCGACACCCTCGGCCGGATCACCGGCACCCCCAGCACATCGGCCTGGTGCTGCATCAGCAGCTGGTTGGCGGTCATGCCGCCGTCCACCTTCAGCGTGGTGATCGCGACCCCGGAGTCCTGATACATCGCGTCCACCACCTCCCGCGTCTGCCAGCTCGTCGCCTCCAGGACCGCCCGCGCCAGGTGCGCCTTGGTGACGTACCGGGTCAGTCCCGTGACCACACCGCGGGCGTCGGCCCGCCAGTACGGCGCGTACAGCCCGGAGAAGGCCGGCACGATGTACGCCCCGCCGTTGTCCGCCACGCTCGCCGCCAGCGTCTCGATCTCGTCGGCGCTGCGGATGATCCCGAGCTGGTCGCGGAACCACTGCACCAGCGCACCGGTGATCGCGATCGACCCCTCCAGGCAGTACACGGGGTCGGCGCCACCGATCCGGTAGCCGACGGTGGTGATCAGCCCGCTCTTCGACGCCACCGGCCGGCGCCCGGTGTTCAGCAGCAGGAAGCTGCCGGTGCCGTACGTGTTCTTGGCGGTGCCGGGCTCGTAGCAGGCCTGGCCGAAGACCGCGGCCTGCTGGTCGCCGAGCGCGGACGCCACCGGCACCCCCGCGAGCCGGCCCACGGCCGTCCCGTACACCTCCGCCGACGAGCGGATCTCGGGCAGCATGGCGAGCGGCAGGTTCATCGCGGACAGGATCGCCTCGTCCCACTGGAGGGTGTGCAGATCCATCAGCAGGGTGCGCGACGCGTTGGTGACGTCCGTGACGTGGACGCCGCCCTCCGTGCCGCCGGTGAGGTTCCAGATCAGCCAGGAGTCCATGGTCCCGAAGGCGATCTCGCCGCGTTCGGCCCGCTCCCGCAGACCGGGTACGTGTTCGAGCAGCCAGGCCGCCTTGGGGCCGGAGAAGTAGCTCGCCAGCGGCAGACCGGTCGTGTCCCGGAAGCGGTCCTGACCGTGTTCGCCGGCGAGCTCCTCACAGAGCGCGGCGGTACGGGTGTCCTGCCACACGATCGCGTGGTGGACGGGCCGGCCCGTGGCCCGGTCCCACAGCACGGTCGTCTCCCGCTGGTTGGTGATCCCCAGGGCGCTGAGCTGGTCGGCCCGCAGCCCGGCCTTGGCCAGTGCGCCCGCCACGACCTCCTGCACCGTGGACCAGATCTCGGTGGCGTCGTGCTCCACCCAGCCCGGGCGGGGGAAGATCTGACGGTGTTCACGCTGGTCGACGGCGACGATCGCACCGTCCTGGTTGAAGACGATGCAGCGGCTCGAGGTGGTGCCCTGGTCGATTGCGGCGACGAACGTGTCCGTCATGGCGGCTCCTTGGGACCGAAGGCGGAGGCTAGAAGGCTGCGTTGAAGACCAGACCGGCGAGCAGACCCCCGATGACCGGGCCGGCGACCGGCACCCAGGCGTAGCCCCAGTCGGACGTGCCCTTGTTGGGGATCGGCAGCAGCGCGTGCGCGATACGCGGACCGAGATCACGCGCGGGGTTGATGGCGTACCCGGTCGGGCCGCCGAGCGACATGCCGATCCCGACGACCAGCAGCGACACCAGCAGGATGGAGATGCCGGAGCCGTACACACCGGCGGCCTGGCCGGTGACCTGCCCGACGCCGATGCCGTCGTTACGGGCGAAGGCGAGCACCGGCAGGACGAGGGCGACGGTGGCGATGATCTCGGTGACGAGGTTGGCGACCGGGTGCCGGATCTCGGGCCCGGTGGCGAAGATCCCCAGGGTCGGCCGGGCGTGCGCGGCGTCCGCGTTGGCCCGGAACTGCGCGTAGTAGACCAGCCAGGTCAGTACGGCCCCGAGGAACGCACCGGTCATCTGCCCGAGGATGTACCACGTCACATCGGACCAGATACCGGTGTCGACGGCGAGGCCCAGGGTCACGGCGGGGTTGAGGTGCCCTCCGGAGAGCGGGGCCGCGGTGTACGCACCCGCCAGCACGGCGAAGCCCCAGCCGAAGGTGATGACCACCCACCCGGCGCCCTTCGCCTTCGAGAAGTTGAGGGTGACGGCGGCACACACACCGGCACCAAGAAGGATGAGCAGAGCGGTACCGATGACCTCACCGACAAAGATGTTCCCATTGCTCATGGCTGCTCCTCAGCAGGGTGCTTCGTCCATGGCCAGGAAGTGGTGATGTACGGCGATGCCGACGAGGAGGCAGTTTTCTCCGCTCATGACGGGGCGTCAAGCATGCGGACACTACGAGAGGTTCACGGCCCCGCGGGCAATGTGCCACAGCACACTCGGCACATTCCGCACCCTCAGCGCACCGCGACGACCGCCGAACCGTGCCCGAAGAGCCCTTGGTTCGCCGTGATCCCCACCCGCGCGCCCGGCACCTGACGCCCGCCCGCCGTGCCGCGCAGCTGCCAGGTGAGCTCGCAGACCTGCGCGATCGCCTGCGCGGGCACCGCTTCACCGAACGAGGCCAGACCACCGCTGGTGTTGACCGGGAGACGGCCGCCGAGGGCGGTGATCCCCTCCCGTACGAGCTTCGCCCCCTCACCGGCCCCGCACAGCCCGAGGTCCTCGTACCACTCCAGCTCCAGAGCGGTCGACAGGTCGTACACCTCCGCGAGCGACAGGTCCTCCGGGCCGATGCCCGCCTCCTCGTACGCGGCCCGGGCGATCGAGGCGCGGAAGGTGTGCGGTGCGGGTGAGACGGCGGCGGCCGAGTCGGTGGCGATGTCGGGCAGGTCGAGGACCGCCTTGGGGTAGGTCGGCGTGACGGTGGAGACCGCCCGGATACGGACCGGGTCGGTGGCCCCGTGCCGCCGTGCGAACTCCATGCTGGAGAGCACCAGCGCCGCGCCGCCGTCGGAGGTGGCGCAGATGTCGAGCAGCCGCAGTGGGTCCGCGACGACGGCGGAGCCCGCCACCTCCTCGGCCGTGACGGCCTTGCGGTAACGAGCCCGGGGGTTGAGCGCGCCCGCGGCCGCGTTCTTCACCTTGACCAGGGCGAAGTCGTGCGGAGTGTCACCGTGCAATGCCATACGGCGCCGGGCGTAGAGCGCGAAGTACGTGGGGTTGGTCGCCCCGAGGACTCGGAACCGCAGCCAGTCGGGGTCGTCCGGCCGGTCGCCGCCCGCCGGGGCGAAGAAGCCCTTCGGCGCCGCGTCCGCGCCCACGACCAGGACCACGTCCGCGAGGCCGGCGAGGATCTGGGCCCGGGCGGTGGCGACGGCCTGCGCCCCGGAGGCGCAGGCGGCGTACACGCTGGTCACCCGCGCCCCCTGCCAGCCGAGGGCCTGGGCGAAGGTCGCCCCCGCCACGTACCCGGGATAGCCGCCGCGCACGGTGTCGGCGCCGACGACGGATTGCACGTCCCGCCAGTCGACCCCGGCGTCGGCGAGGGCTTCCCGGGCGGCCACGGTTCCGTACTCGACGAAGCCGCGTCCCCACTTGCCCCACGGGTGCATCCCGGCGCCGAGCACGGCGATGTCGCGGGTGCCGGGTTCTGGGCCGGCCCCGGACCCCGGGTCCGGCGCCACTGCCATGTGACCCCCTGCCATGTAACCGGCCGCCATGTCACCCGTCACAGCGCCTCCCCGCCTTCCGGCCGCACCGGCCGCCATTGCCAGGTCGTCCAGACCGTGCCCGTCTCCGGGTCCTCGTCGAGGACGCCGGGCACGACCTCGACCTCCGCCCCGATGGCCAGGTCGGCGACGCCCACGCCCGGCGCGGCCTGGCCGAGGACGACCATCGCCTCGGCGGCCAGCTCGACCGCGACCAGGGTGTACGGCTCCCACGCGGTGTCCGGGTCGGAGACGTACGGCGCGGGTGGCCGGTACCTCCCGTCCGTGTACGACCACACGCGGCCCCGCTTGGACAGCGGCAGCTCGGTCAGCTCCTCGCCCCTGCACGCCGGGTTGCGGCAGAAGGAGTCCTCGCGCGGGAAGAAGACCGAGGCGCAGGCCGCGCACCGCGTACCGAGCAGCCGGAAGGCCTCCTCGTCGACGCCCTGCGTGAACCACCCGGCCACCACCGGTGTGTGACGTGTGACAGTCAAGGCCCCTCCCCGGCACCACGATCGGGCGGCAGCGCTCGCCCGACACGCCATCTGACGGTTCGTCAGAAGTGTGTCACGGATCCGGGGCGGAGGTCAGCGGTTCTCCGCGAGCCATTTCCCGGCGATCTCCGCCAGCTCGGCATCCCGCCCCGCCAGCATCATCCGGATCATCTGCGCGTCGCCGCGCAGCGACCACGCCGGATGCCCGAAGGTCGCCGGGTTGTTCTTCTCCAGAAGGAAATGCGCGGGCCACGCAGTGCCGTAGCCGATCAGCGGCAGCGCCGCGAGATATCGCGGCCGCCCCCGGACCAGCCCGTACGCGCTGATCGCGAGCCCGGTCAGCGTGCCCGTCAGATGGACCCACCGGGTCGCGGCC
Organism: Streptomyces sp. NPDC039465; assembly: GCF_055639315.1. Taxonomy (NCBI): domain Bacteria; kingdom Bacillati; phylum Actinomycetota; class Actinomycetes; order Kitasatosporales; family Streptomycetaceae; genus Streptomyces; species Streptomyces sp. NPDC039465. The sequence continues at coordinate 237,018 of NZ_JBVKAP010000010.1, forward strand.
CGGGAGTGCATCGCCACGTAGTAGGGCCAGAATTCCTCGTACGACTCGTACGACTCGAAGCTCCGTTCAGCCATACGGGCACCGTAATCGCTCACCGGTGAACCGGATACGGGTCCACGGCGTCCGTAGGAGAGCAAGGAGAAAAAGCGGAACGGGCGGCCGGGACCCACGGGGGTGGTCCCGGCCGCCCGTTCCGTCGGCGGCCGTTGTCTCAGTGCCCGGCCACCGACCGGCGGGCCACCGGGAAGTCGAAGTACGTCGACGGGAACGGCTCCGGCTTGAAGGTGAAATGCCACCACTCCTCAGGCAGGTTCACGAACCCCTGCGCGCCGAGGGCCGAGGTGAGCAGCCGGCGGTTGGCCCGCTGATCGCCCTGGATCCGCGGATCGTCCGTATGCGACAGCGTGTCGAAGCAGTCGAAACCGGTACCCATGTCCACCGAGTTGTCGGGGAACCGCTCGGCCTGCGGCGCGTAACACTCCACCTGCTTCTCACCGGGCACATACGGCCGGGTCGGCACCGCCGGCAGCTTCACCAGCGTCACATCGACCGTCGAACCCCGACTGTGTCCCGACTTCTCCGCGATGTAACCGTCCGCGAACAGCCGGGACTTGTCGACGCGGGGATAGAACTCGGTCTTCATCCGCTCGTCCCGCAGGTCCTTCGCCCACCGTACGAAGTGGTCGACCGCCCGCTGCGGCCGGTAGCAGTCGTAGACCTTGAGGGAGTAGCCCTGGCTCAGCAGCTTCCGCTGCGCCTGCCGCAGAGCCTGCGCGGCCGGCCGGGTCAGGATGCACAGCGGCTGGCGGTAGCCGTCCACAGGCTCGCCGACGAAGTTGTGCGCCGTCGTGTACCGCATGTCCTGGAGGATCGTCGGGTCCACGGACCGCAGCGCCACGAACTCCTCGGGCGCCTTCGGCTCAGGCCTGGCCTGTGCGGCGGGAGCGGCGGCGACGAGAACGGCGGCGCCGGCGGTGGCGGTCGCGACGAGCGCGCGGAGCACGGAAGCAAGTCGTGTCATGCGCACCGTCTATCAGCTTCCCGCGCACCCGGGGAAGAGCCCCCGCCCACGCCCCGGCAACCGACCGCGCCTGAACGGTCCTTCGGCCCACGCCCCGGCAACCGACCGCGCCTGAACGGTCCTTCGGCCCACGGCCGGAAACCGACCGCTCCGGCCGAACAGGCCCGCGACATCCTCTCCTCGCCACCCCGAACGCCCTCGGACGCCACCACCGAGCCGGCTTCGGACCGCGCATACGACCGCGCCCAGAACCGGCCGCCCGTCCCGCGCCCGGAGTCAGCCCCCGTCCCGAAACGGCCCCGCCCACGGCCCGGAAACCGCCCCGCCGCGAAAGCGGCCCCGGCCCCCGCACCCGCGCGGCCCCCGAAACCGCCCCCCGCCCCGCCCCGCTCCGCTATCGTCCGCGCCCGTGAACCACTCCCACTGCTCCAGCTGCGGAGCCGCCTACCCCGCGGCCGCCGCCACCGCCGACGCCTGGCCGCGCCACTGCACCGTGTGCGGTGACATGGCATACCGCAATCCGCTGCCGGTCGCCGTCGCCCTGCTGCCCGTCACCGACGCGACCGGCACCGGACTCGTCGTCATCACCCGCACCATCGCCCCGCGCAAGGGCGGCATCGCCCTCCCCGGCGGCTTCATCGACCACGCCGAGGACTGGCGCCACGCCGTGGTCCGCGAGCTCCGGGAGGAGACCGGCATCGACGCCCCGGCGAGCGACGTCCGGCTCGCCGACGCCATGAGCTCCCCGGCCGGCCACCTCCTCCTCTTCGGTCTGCTCCCGCCTCGAAGGGCCGCCGACCTGCCGCCGTCCCGCCCGACGGACGAGACCAGCGGCCACCACGTCCTGCGCGGCCCCGCCGAGCTGGCCTTCCCGCTGCACACCAACGCCGTACGCAACTGGTTCACGCACGCCTACGGCTGACCGGCCACCTCCGCCAGTCCCCGTACCCGTACGCGCTCCTCCACCGCCACGGCCCCCTCGTCCGTCACCCGCTCCACCACGACCCGCCCGTCGGCCAGCCGCGTCGCGTACCGCTCGATCTCCGCGGACTGCCACCCGTCCCCCCCGTCCCGCACGACCAGCCCGCCCCCGGTCCGTCCCGCCGCCGGCGCCCACACCTCCAGCTCCGTCCCCCCGTCCGCGCCCCGCACCGCCAGCACCGACCCCGCCCTCGCCAGCACCGGGATCCTGGACAGCGGAGCGCCGAGCAGCACCTGCCCGGGGCCCTCGTACGCCTCCCCGGTCGCCGTGTCGTACCACCGGCCGCGCGGCAGCCGCACCGCCCTGTGCCGCGTACCGCGCTCCAGGACCGGCGCCACCAGCAGCGCGTCGCCGAGCAGGAACGCGTCCTCGCAGTCCCGCAGCGCCCGGTCCTCCGGCGCGCCCCACCACACCGGCCGCACATAGGGCGCACCGGTGAGCCGGGCCAGCTGCGCGAGCGTGACGAAGTACGGGCGCAGCCGCTCCCGTTCGGCGAGCGCCACGCGCGCGTGCTCCAGGACATCGGGGCCGAACTCCCACGGTTCGCGCCGCCCCGCGTCGATCGCGGCGTGCGTACGGAACAGCGGCAGATACGCCCCCAGCTGGAACCAGCGCAGAAAGAGCTCCGGCGCCGGAGTCCCGTCGAAGCCGCCCACATCCGGACCCGAATACGGCACCCCGCACAGCCCTAGCCCCATCACCAGCGACAGCGAAGCCCGCAGCCCCGGCCAGCCGGTGGCCACATCACCGGACCATGTCCCGCCGTACCGCTGCATCCCCGCCCAGCCGGAGCGCGAGAAGAGGAACGGCCGCTCCTCGGGCCTCAGCCGCCGCAGCCCCTCGTACCCCGCCCGTGCCATCGCCAGGCCGTAGACGTTGTGGGCCTCGCGGTGGTCGCCGCCGCGCCCCTCCAGGGCGTGCCGGGCGGAGCGGGGCAGGGTCCGGTCGCCGAACGGCGCGAAGGACACCGGCTCGTTCATGTCATGCCAGATGCCGGAGAAACCCTGGGCGAGCCGCTCCTCGTAGAGCCCGCCCCACCACTGCCGTACGGCAGGATCGGTGAAATCCGGGTACACACACTCCCCGGGCCACACCACCCCCCGTACCTCCTCGCCGGCGGCATTCCGTACGAACGCACCCGCGGCCCTTCCCGCCGCGTACACCCTGTTCCCCGGGTCGGCCTTCACCGCCGGATCGACGATCGACACCAGCCGCACGCCCTGCTCGCGCAGCTCGCCGGCGAGCCGGGGGAGCCCCGGGAACCGCTCCCGGTCCACCGTGAAGACCTGGTGCTCGTCGTAGTGGTCGATGTCGAGGTGGAGGACCGACAGCGGCAGCCCCCGCTCCCGGTACCCGGCCACCACCCGCCGCACCTCCCGCTCGCTGCCGAAACCCCAGCGCGCGTGCTGCGGCCCCAGCGCCCAGGACGGCGGCAGCGCGGGCGCGCCGGTCAGCGCCGCCCACCCGTGCAGCACGCGCGCGGGGGTGCCGACCACCACCCAGCAGCGCAGCGGTCCGCCCCCCATCCGCACCTCGCTCGTGCCCGGCCGGTCGTGCCCCGACCCCGCGCCCTCCTCGCCCTCGCGCAGGGTCACCTGCCCGTCCCAGGAGTTGTCGTGGAACGCCAGATGCGTGCCCGCGTCGGCGACGACCAGCTGGACCGGCATCGTGATGTAGAGCGGATCCTCCTCCGGCCCGAAACCGCCGCCGCGCGGATCGGTGTTCCACAGCCGGTACGTGCCGTCGCGCAGCCGCGGTCCCGACGCGCGGCCGCCCAGCCCGAAGAAGCGCGCGTCCGCCGGCACCTCCGAGCGCTGCACCCACCGCGACGCCGTGCGGACCTGGCCCCGAGCCCCCTCGGTGGCCGCCTCCGCCGAAGTCCGCCCCGCGGCCCCCGCCGCGCCGCGCACCGGCTCCCACCAGCGCGGCGGCAGATCCCGGCGCAGCATCACCCCGCCAGGCGTACGGATCTCCACGGCACCGTGCCGGGAGACGCGTACGGTGACACGCTCTGCGACGACCCGCCAGCCACCATCCTTGTCCGGTTCCAGCACGGCCCGCGGATCGGGCTCCGGCGCCTCGCCCGCCAGCGCGTACGACGGAAGCGGCCCGGCCCCGTCCCACCCCCAGAACACGGTCCCGCCGCTCGCCACCCGCACCCGCAGTTCGGACCGGGCGAACCGGACGATTCCGCCACCGGGCAGCGGCTCCGCGCCCTGGACCTGCCCCGGCACCCGCGCCCGCTCGGCCCCTCGTGGTGGCAGCCCCCGTGCGTCCGTGCGCCGCTGCCGCCACGCCGAGCGCATGGCCCGCAGCCCCCGCACCGATCCGAACTCCCGCACCGAACGCACCAGCTCACGACCGTCCATGGCGTTCACCCTGCCAGTCGACCCGGTCGGAGCGTGGCCCGTTCAACTGCCGTTCACCCATGGTGAGACCACATATTCAGCCTCCCGACCATGGGGGGCGAACCCTGGTGCGAAGGACGATCACATGGCATCGTCCCTGTCAGCCGTGTCACGCGCACACCCCAGCACGTGCGCGGGACACACGCCTACACCGCGTACAGCCCGGGAGCAGTCACCATGTCGTCAGGGACCCCAGCGAACTCCGCGAACGCTGAGAGCGCTGCGCACGCAGCGAACCACGCGCCGCTCTGGCAGCCGGACCAGGACCGCATCGCCGCGGCGGCGGTCACCCGCTTCCAGACCTGGGCGGCCGAAAGGTTCGACGCACCGGCCGACGGCGGATACCCGGCCCTGCACCGCTGGTCCGTCGAGCACCTCGACACGTTCTGGCAGGCCGTCGCCGAGTGGTTCGACGTCCGCTTCTCGACCCCGTACGAGCGCGTCATCGGCGACCGCACCATGCCCGGCGCCCAGTGGTTCCCCGGCGCCACCCTCAACTACGCCGAGCACGCCCTGCGCGCCGCCGCCGAGCGCCCCGACGCGCCCGCGCTGCTCCACGTCGACGAGTCCCACGAGCCGACGCCGATCAGCTGGGCCGAGCTCCGCCGCCAGGTCGGCGCGCTCGCCGCCGAGCTGCGCGCCCTCGGCGTACGCCCCGGCGACCGGGTCAGCGGCTACCTGCCCAATATCCCGGAGGCCGTCGTCGCCCTCCTCGCGACCGCGGCCGTCGGCGCCGTCTGGACCTCCTGTGCCCCCGACTTCGGCGCCCGCAGCGTCCTCGACCGTTTCCAGCAGGTCGAGCCGGTCGTGCTGTTCACCGTCGACGGCTACCGCTACGGCGGCAAGGAGCACGACCGCCGCGAGACCGTCGCCGAACTCCGCGCGGAACTGCCGACCCTGCGCGCCGTGGTCCACATCCCCCTGCTCGGCACGGAGGCCCCCGAAGCCGCCCTGACCTGGTCCTCCCTGGTCGCCGGCGACGCCGAGCCGGTCTTCGAACAGGTCCCCTTCGACCACCCGCTGTGGGTGCTGTACTCCTCCGGCACCACAGGCCTGCCCAAGGCGATCGTCCAGTCCCAGGGCGGCATCCTGCTCGAACACTTCAAGCAGCTCGGCCTGCACTGCGACCTCGGCCCCGAGGACCGCTTCTTCTGGTTCACCTCCACGGGCTGGATGATGTGGAACTTCCTCGTCTCCGGCCTGCTGACCGGCACCACGGTCGTCCTGTACGACGGCAGCCCCGGCTACCCCGACACCGGCGCCCAGTGGCGGATCGCCGAGCGCACCGGGGCGACCCTCTACGGCACCTCCGCCGCGTACGTCATGGCCTGCGCCAAGGCGGACGTCCACCCGGCCCGGGACTTCGACCTCTCGGCGATCAAGTGCGTCGCGACCACCGGCTCCCCGCTCCCGCCGGACGGCTTCCGCTGGCTCCACGACGAGGTGCGCGAGGATCTCTGGATCGCCTCGGTCAGCGGCGGCACCGACGTCTGCTCCTGCTTCGCAGGAGCCGTGCCGACCCTCCCCGTTCACATCGGCGAACTCCAGGCCGCCTGCCTCGGCACGGACCTCCAGGCCTGGGACCCGCAGGGCAAGCCGGTCGTCGGAGAGGTGGGGGAGCTGGTCGTCACCAACCCCATGCCGTCCATGCCGATCCACTTCTGGAACGACCCCGACGGCAGCCGCTACCGCGACAGCTACTTCGAGATGTTCCCGGGCGTCTGGCGGCACGGCGACTGGATCACCCTCACCGACCACGGCTCCGTCGTCATCCACGGCCGCTCCGACTCCACCCTGAACCGCCAGGGCGTCCGAATGGGCTCGGCGGACATCTACGAAGCCGTCGAGCGCCTCCCGGAGATCAAGGAGTCCCTCGTCATCGGCCTCGAAGAGCCCGACGGCGGCTACTGGATGCCGCTCTTCGTCCACCTCGCCCCGGGCGCCACCCTGGACGACGCCCTGCGCGAGCGCATCAAGCGGACGATCCGCGCGGAACTGTCCCCCCGCCATGTCCCCGACGACATCATCGAGGTCCCCGGCATCCCGCACACCCTCACCGGCAAGCGCATCGAGGTCCCGGTCAAGCGCCTCCTCCAGGGCACCCCCCTCGCGAAGGCCGTCAACCCCGGCTCGGTCGACAACCTCGACCTGCTCCACCTCTACGAGGAGCTCGCCCGCACCCGTCGCTGACCCGGTACGGGGGGTGGGGACGGGAGCCCCTCACCCCCCGTACGTCGCCTCCGACTCGCCCAGCACGCCGGCGAAGTCCGCCGCGACCCGCGCCGCCTCTTCCACCGCGAGCCCCGCCGTCGTGATCCTCACCGCCGTCGGCGTCGAGATCCGGAAGCGCGCCCCGGCAGCCACCCACCAGCCGCGCGACCGCAGGCCGTTGACCACCGCCGACTCGTCCCGCACGGGCACCCACACATTGATCCCGCTGGCTCCATGTGCCCGCACCCCATACCGGCCCAGCTCCCGGATCAGCGCCTCCCGCCGCTCCGCGTAGGCCCGCTCGCCCGCCGCTACCAGCCGGCGCACGTCCTCGTTCTCCAGCAGCCCGGTCACCGTCTCCTGCAGTACATGGCTGACCCAGCCCGAGGTCAGCAGCATCCGCCCGTCGTGCCGGGCCAGGGTCGCCGCATCGCAGGCGACCCCCGCCCAGCGCAGGTCGACGCCGAGATGCTTGGACACCGTACGGACCTGCGCCCACCGCTCCAGCCCGGCCGTGGCCAGGGAGTACGAGGGCGCGCCCGCGATGTCCGCGTTGTGGTCGTCCTCCACGACCAGCACCTCGGGGAAATCACGGAGCACGCGCGCGAGGTCGTCCCGCCGCTCCTCCGAGAACGCGCCGCCCATCGGGCACTGCCCCCGCGGACTGCACACCACCGCCCGGACACCCCCGCGCAGCGCGACCCGCAACTCCTCGGGGCGCAGCCCCTCGTCGTCCACCGCCACCGGCACCATGCGCAGGCCAAGGGCCGGTACGAGATCCAGCAGGTGGTGGAAGCCGGGGTCCTCCACGGCCACCGCGTCACCCGGCCTCAGCTCGGTCGACAGCAGCCGTCCGATGCAGTCCAGCGCCCCGTGCGCGAAGGTCACCCGCTCCGTCGGCACCCCGTCCCGCGCGAACCACTCCCGGGTCAGCTCCTCGAGCCGGGGGAGCCGGGGTGAGCCGCGGTGCGAACCGAAGACCGGAGCGATCCGCGCCGGCGGCCGCAGCTCCGGAAGGAACGCCGGATCGGGGTGCCCGCCCGCCAGGTCCCGCAGTCCCTCCGGGACCTTGGGCGGCCGCCGGGACGCGACGGCCGGTGCCTCGGCCACCACCGTGCCCCCGCGGCCCCGCGTGACCACGACACCCCGCTGCCGCAACTCCTTGTAGGCCGTCGCCACCGTGCCCGGACTGACCGCCAGCTCATCCGCCAAGCGCCGTACGGGCGGCAGCGCGAGCCCCGGCCCGAGACTGCCTTCGGCCACGCCCCGTTCCACGGACGCGGCGATTTCCCTCGCCGTCGCCCCAGTGATCGCATATTGTGTTGCCACGTACACGAGAATGTACCAATACAAAACTGAAGTCAAGGGGGAGACAGTGAGCCTGACCAAGCGCCGGGCCGCACTCGCGGCACGCATCCCCGGCGGCCGCGACGGCCGCCGCATGCTCGTCGTCGCGTTCATCGACAAGACAGGCACCGGCCTCTGGGCGGCCGCGGTCGCCCTCTACTTCACCTACGTCGCCGGCCTCACCGTCGGTCAGATCGGCCTGCTCATCGGCGTCTCCGGAGCCGTCGGCATCGCCGGCGCACCCCTCGCCGGACGCCTCGCCGACCGCTTCCCGATCACCCGCGTCCTCATAGCCGCCCAACTCCTGCGCGCCGTGGCCCTGCTCGCCCTGCTCACCACCGACCACTACGCCCTGCTGATGCTCTACTCCGCGATCGGCACCCTCCCCGACCGCGCCGCCGGCGTCCTCACCAAGCTCTACGCGGCCCGCACCGCCGGGCCGGACCGCGTCCGCTACCAGGCCATCAACCGCACAGCCGCCAACCTCGGCTGGTCCGTCGGCGGCCTCGCCGCCGCAGCCGCCCTCGCCCTCAACACCAGCGCCGTCTACCAACTGCTCCTCATCGGCAACGCCGCCACCTACGTCCTGATCGCGCTCCTCACCTCCCGCTGCGGCGAACCCACCGCCCCCTCCCGGGTCGTCGCCGGCTCCACCACCGCCCCCACGGCCCCGCTCTCCAACCCCTGGCGCGACCGCACCTTCCTCCTCTTCACCGCCACCGAAGCGGCGCTCTTCCTCGACGACACGATCCTCCAGGTCGCCATGCCGCTGTGGATCATCCACGCCACCGACGCCCCCGTCGGCCTCGCACCGCTCCTCCTCGTCCTCAACAGCGTCCTCGTCGTCGCCCTCCAGGTCCCCCTCGCCCGCTTCGGCGCCACCACCAGCGCCGCCCGCACCCTCCTCATCCCCCTCGCCGCCCTCTTCGCCGCCGGCACACTCGCCCTCGCCGCCTCGGCCACCGGCGGCCGCTGGCTCGCCATCACCACCCTCGTCCTCGCGGCCGTCCTCCTCACCTTCGCCGAGATGATCCACGCCACCGCCTCCTGGGAACTCTCGGTCGCGCTCTCACCCGACGACGCCCAAGGCGCCTACCTCGGCGTCCACGGCCTCGCCGTCGCCGTCCAGCGCTGCGCCGGTCCGCTCCTGCTCTCCGCCGTCATCGCCGCGGGCCCCCTCGCCTGGCCCGCCCTCGGCGCCGCCCTGGTCGCAACCTGCGCCGCCCAGCACCGACTCGTCCGCCAGGGCCTCACCCCACGCTCACTGTCAGTGCCCTCGGTTACGGTGAGTGAGCATTGATCGACAGCGCTCAGGGGGATTCATGGCGCAGACCCGCACCACCCGGCAGACCACCTCGATGCGGCGCGCACTGCGCCGCGAAGTGCCCAGCATCGTCGGCCTCCTCGCCGACGCCCAGGACTTCGCGGCCATGCGCCACTACCGCACCTTCCGCTTCGACGACCACACCACCTACCTCCACCAGATCGAAGCCCTCCTCCGCACCCTCTCCGCCCAGGGCGGCCACACCACGGTCGCCCTCTTCGACCCCGAGGAGTACGCGGAGTTCTGCGCCGACACCGGACTGGACCCCGACAGCCCCGCCAGCCGCAGCCGCTACACCACGGAGCTCGCCGCCACCGGCACCCTCGTCCCCTATACGGGACAGCCGATGGACACCCTCGTGCCCACCCTCATCGACGCCGCCGTCCGCCGGGCCACCTGGGAGTACGCCACCACGCTCCTCGCCGGCCTGGGGGAGTGCGCCGACTGCGGCCAGGACGTCGGACGCGCCGCCTTCGACCGCGCCTCCCGGCTCCTGCTCCGCATCCTTGAAGCCGCCGGCCCCGGCATCCACCACCTCGTGTGCAGCGTCCCGGCCCACGACGAACAGCTCGTGGCCGTCCTGCACACCGAGACCCGCGCCACCGGCCCCGCCCACCTCGACGCGACCGAAGGGGCCGAGTTCACCACCGTCCTCGCGGCGGGCATCGCCCTCGGCTCCCCCGGCGGACTCGTCCTGCGCACGACCACACCGGACAGCCCGGACGCCCCCGACCGCCTCCACGGCTGGCGCCTGCGCCAGGGCACCCTGCACCCGCTCAACGACGCCGAGGTCTTCAACGCCTACTGCACCGACGCAGACACCGGAGAACCACTGTCCCCGGAGCCAGGCGTCGAATACCTCGCCGGATTCCCCCTCGACCCCGACGACGACTGGCCGCCCCACCACTGACCCCACACAGCGAAGGGGCTCCCCACCACCAGGTGGGAAGCCCCTTCACAACCACGCACTCACCGTGCGGCCGGCCGGATCACTCCCCGGACAGCACCGCCTGCGCGGCGACCCGCGCCTCGTCGGCCGAGTCCGCCGCACGCGCCGCGGCGGCAGCCCGCTCGCACTGCGCCAGCGTGTACTTGGCCAGCGTCGCCCGCACATACGGGATCGACGCCGCACCCATGGACAGGCTCGTCACACCCAGACCCGTCAGCACACACGCCAGCAGCGGATCGGAGGCCGCCTCACCACACACACCACAGCTCTTGCCCTCGGCCCTCGCGGCCTCGGCCGACAGCGCGACCAGATCCAGCAGCGCCGGCTGCCACGGATCCTGCAGCCGCGACACCGCACCGACCTGGCGGTCGGCGGCGAAGGTGTACTGCGCCAGGTCGTTGGTGCCCAGCGACAGGAACTCCACCTCCTGCAGGATCGAACGAGCCCGCAGCGCGGCGGACGGAATCTCCACCATCGCCCCGAACTTCGCCCGCAGCCCCGCCTCACGGCACGCGTCGGCGAACGCCTTCGCATCCGTACGGTCCGCCACCATCGGCGCCATGACCTCGAGGTACACCGGCAGCCCCTCGGCGGCCTTGGCCAGCGCGGTCAGCTGCGTCCGCAGCACCTCCGGGTGGTCAAGGAGCGTACGGAGCCCCCGCACACCCAGCGCCGGATTCGGCTCATCGACCGGAGTCAGGAAGTCCAGCGGCTTGTCGGCACCGGCGTCCAGCACCCGCACGACCACGCGCCCCTCGGGGAACGCCTCCAGCACCTTGCGGTACGCCTCGACCTGCTTCTCCTCGGACGGCGCCTTCTTGCTGTCGTCCAGGAACAGGAACTCGGTACGGAACAGACCCACACCCTCGGCACCGGCCTCCACCGCCGCCGGGACATCGGCCGGACCGCCGACGTTCGCCAGGAGCGGCACCTTGTGCCCGTCCGAGGTCGCGCCCGGACCGCTGGACGCGGCCAGCGCGGCCTTGCGCTCGGCGGCCGCCCGGGTCAGCTCCGCCCGCTTGTCCTCGCTCGGCTCCACGAAGATCTCGCCGGTGCTGCCATCGACCGCGATGAGCGTGCCCTCGGCCAGCTCACCCGCGCCCGGCAGCGCCACCACGGCCGGCACACCGAGCGCCCGCGCCAGAATCGCACTGTGGCTGGTCGGCCCGCCCTCCTCGGTCACGAACCCGAGCACCAGCGCGGGGTCAAGCAGCGCCGTGTCCGCGGGCGCGAGATCCCGCGCGATCAGTACGTACGGCTCGTCACTGTCCGGCACACCCGGCATGGGCACACCGAGCAGCCGGGCCACGATCCGGTTCCGTACGTCGTCGAGGTCGGCAACGCGCCCCGCCATGTACTCGCCGGCACTCGCCAGCAGCTCGCGGTAGTGGGAGAAGGCGTCGTAGATCCCGCGCTCGGCCGTGCTGCCGACCGCGATCCGGCGGTCGACGTCGGCGATGAGCTCGGGGTCCTGGGCGATCATCGCCTGGGCCTCCAGCACCGCCTGCGCCTCACCGCCGGCCAGATTGCCGCGCGCAATCAGGTCGGCAGCCACAGCTTCCACGGCCTTGCGAGCGCGCCCCTGTTCGCGCTCGGCCTCCTCGGCCGGAATCTGCTTCGCCGGCGGCTCGAGAACCGCTGTGCCCATGTGCCGGACCTCGCCGATCGCCACACCGTGGCTGACGCCGACGCCTCGCAGCGTTGTCTCCATCTCACCCGTCTCCGATTGAGCGGCGGCCCCAGCCGCCGCGTTGAATGTCCCACCCACGCTCGTCCCGGGCGGCCGTCACGGCCGTCACCAGGACGACGCCGACGTCACTGCCAGCTGAACAGCGAGTCGCCGGCCTTCACATCGCCGTCTTCGACGAGACCGGAGAGGGACTCGGCCGTGGCCTCGAGCGCCACGACGGGGCTGATGGGAGACTTGCCCGCCTCTTCCACGGCGGCGGGGTTCCAACGGATCAGCGCCTGTCCGCGCGTGACCGTGTCCCCCTTGTTGACGAGGAGCTCGAAGCCCTCGCCGTTGAGCTGAACAGTGTCGATACCGAGGTGCGTCAGCACCCCGTGCCCCTCGCTGTCGACGACGACAAAGGCGTGCGGGTGAAGCGAAACGACAATGCCGTCGACGGGCGCGACGGCCTCCGAAGGCTCACGTACGGGATCGATGGCGGTACCCGGACCGACCATCGCGCCCGAGAACACGGGGTCGGGTACTGCGGTGAGACCGATGGCGCGTCCAACAAGTGGCGACGTCACGGTTGTCATGGGAAGCCTCCCAGGGGCGGAGATTGTTGCGCCGTCACTACCTGTCCTGGACGGCGTACTGTTCAGAAGCGTATGTCATAGGAAGTCCTAGTTCCGCACGAGAGGTCGTGGTTGGCGGACCTAGGGACTACCGGAAACGATTTGCCTCTTCTGGCGTGGAGCTGTACTGTCGTACTCCTGCCTGACCTCAACGCGACGTTGAGTCGTAGGTCGGCAGCCGCACCTTCAAGCCGCGATCCTACCCAACTGGTCTACACCTCTGCATGTCCGCATGCTCCGGGGTGAGTGGTCAGAGGGACGGAAAACGCCTGATAGAGTTCGGACCGCCGGAAAGGAAACCGCGAAAGCGATTTCCCGGAAAGCAGCCCCGATCCGACGGGGAATCGGACACGAAAGAGTCTGATAGAGTCGGAAACACGAAAGACCGAAGGGAAGCGCCCGGAGGAAAGCCCGAGAGGGTGAGTACAAAGGAAGCGTCCGTTCCTTGAGAACTCAACAGCGTGCCAAAAGTCAACGCCAGATATGTTGATACCCCGTCTCCATTACGGAGATGAGGTTCCTT